>CAVVRK010000001.1:0-278052 GCA_963750615.1 uncultured Alphaproteobacteria bacterium
TGTACGGAACCGAGCAGCCGGGAACCGTGCAGCACGAGTAGAGCGCGCGGTTTCCGCGGCGTTGCGCCTTGTTGGCCAGCCGTGAGCTTCGCCCGAATATCGAGCGTGCCCTGGGAGCGTGTATCACCACGCCGTTGCGGACGACCACCGCATGCACATCGGCGGTGCCTGCCAACTCGGCGAGCACCCGCCCTGCGGATGCCCCAATCGACGCGGGACCGCCAGCCCCGTCACTCACCGACGTGTCGATGACCACGACGAACTCAGGCCGACCCAGCATCGTCGGACACCAGGCGTGCGAAGGCGAGCGCTCGCAGGTGGTGCTGCTTCTCGATCGGGTCGGTTGGACAGGTGTCGGGAACGGGTCTCGGCGAGCATCGCCGGCATCGCGGCGTTGAGCCGGGCGGCGATCTTCACGCCGGTGATCGGGTCGAACCGGCCGGTGAAACGCCACATGCCCTCGTGGTCGGTCCAGGTTCGGAGCCGCGTGCTGCGGCGTTGACGCTTGAGGTGGCTACTGCGCTGTCACGCTGGATCGCTTTCACCTTTGAGGTGAGCCGCCGACGGAATTCCTTGACGGTCGCGGCGGTGGCCACATCGACCAGGGAGGCGACCCCTGATCGAACAACTCGGTGCGCTGCTCACTGTCGTCGAGCGATTTCCGGCTCGCGTGACTACAACGACGTGAGCCGCCGTGATGGCCCTGTAGTTCGTTCAACGCATGGGCGAACGACGACACTGCTCCCAACGTGTCGGATCGCTCCTTCGCCCGCGCGCCTCTGTTCACCGACGAGTGGGTGCACTCGGCGATCGTCTTCTCGGAAGGCTGCGGGGCCAGGCGGCGAGGACCGCATCGGACGATGCCTACGACTGCAACTGCGGACGACGCCCGCAACGCCGACTTGATCGTGCCCGGGGTCTGGAGCAGCTCGGCGGGCAACTGCCGCTACCTCCTGCACCCGCTCGACGACCGCACCGATTTCCACTTCGCCAATCTCCACCGAGGGGGTGTGACAGGGTATCAACGTTCGTTTGTTCAGGCTTCCGCTACGACGAACCCTGAGTCTCCGCCCGCTCCATCGGTCGGGCCCCGCTCAGGGCGTCGCCGTGCGGCATCGTGCGGATGGGGTGCGGGCGGGCTGCCGGCGGCGTCGGGATTGGCCGACACACACCTTCAGCTCCAGCTCGGGGTCGCGGAAGAACACACTGAGCACGTGGCCGAAATCGGTGACGAAACCGCCGGTACAGACCGTGCCGCATCAGCTCGTGACGCAAACCGTCGAACTGGTCGATCGACGTCGTTGCCCGGAACGGCTAAAAGTGGTCGAGGCGGCCGTGTCCTTGAAGATCGGTGTCTGCTTCGCGGCCTCGTCGTTGCCGTCGATCTGGAAACACGTTGATCTCCGAGGTCGGCCCGATCCGCAAGATGCACCATCTTCGAGCCGCTCGTCGCCATAGGCCCATCGACCTCGGTGCTGAAGACATCGGAGTAGACCGACGAACCTGTTCGAGGTCGCGGTCAGCACCGCCAATGCAACCTGGCGAACATTCAGGTGTTCTCCCAGAAGTACTCCACAGCTGCACTCCGTCGGATCTGCAAAGTTCAACATGGGCGCCGAGGGGATGGACATGGAGTGCTCCACACGTGCTTCGTCGAGCCGAGTCACCCATGCGTCCACGTCGGAGCCGCTGAGCTCACCGCGGAAGCGGCGCAGACCGGTCCGATCGGACGAAAACGCCAACCGTCATCGTTGCCGCTGTGTTGAACCAGACCGAGCATCGCCGAAACGTATCGCGACTTCGACCGCTGCTCGTGCCAGCACGTTCCGTCGGAACCCACCCAGCATGTCCGGCAGGGCGCCGACACGCGGGTCAGGGTTCGAGGACCAGTTTGCCGACGAAGTCCTTGGCGACGAAGCGGGCTCGCGCGGTGGCGATGTCGGGGAGTGGGTAGGTTGCTGCCACGAGCGGCTCGACACTGCCGGCGACGGCGATCGCGGCGGTTCTGCGAAGTCGGTCGGTGTGTGCATCGTCAACGTGCGCTGGTGGAGGGCAGAGCTGTCGGATGTCGAACTGCACCACCGGCCCGGCGATCGCGGTGTGGGCCATGCGCGGCCGCCGCGTCGCAGCCGGTCGATGATGGGACCGAACTCGTCGCCGCCGACCACGTCGACCACGGCATCGACGTGACGCAGCTGCGACACATCGTCGTCTCGCGGACCGACACCTCGGCAACGCCCAGCTCGGCGACCAACTCCTTCGTTTCGAGGCGCTCGTTCGGTGCACCACCTCACAGCCACGAGCGAGTAGGCAAGTGGACAGCGGCCATCCCGACGCCTCCCGATGCCCCGGTGACCAACACCCGCTCGCCGGTCTCGCAGATCGCCCGGTTCAACATCCCGAGCGCCGTGCGGTAGGCGGTCGGAGGCACGACAAGCCGACATCGGTCAGCGGCGACGCCGTGACGTCGTGGAGTCGGCCCTCGGCACAGAGGTGGTATTGGGCGAACCCGCCGTCGACCTCGCTGCCGACGATGTGGGTCGGGTAGTCGCCGTCGTATTCGGCGGCCGGGTCGACGATGACTCGCTCTGCCGACCCACGTCTCGTCGACATCCGCTCCGACGGCGGCGACCTCACCGGCGATGTCGAGTCCCTGGATTCGGGGGAAGTCGAGCGGCACACCTTCTCCGACCATTGTGGTGTCAGGGTCGGAGGGTCTTTGGACGCGCCTTCGCGATGAACCAGATGTTGGTGTTGTTGACAGCCGCCGCGGTGACGGACCAGCACCTGGCCCGGCCCGACCCGGGGCGCGGCCAGTCGTGGCGCACCTCGATCTGTTCGGGCCCGCCATGGCCCAAGGTCACGGCCGAATCATGGTGGCGTTCTCGGTCACAGCAACACAATGTCAGACGTGATCGCACTATCAAAGGGCCCGTCGCGGCCTCGTCGACACGTGTAAAGAAGCGTTCTTGCCACGTTCCGGCCGACTGTGATGACCGATCGGAGGGACTATCCGATCGTCGTGGCGATGGAGATCATCTGCCACCCGATCATGGGCCGCACCGAGCAGTCGTCGCCATGGATTCACGCCGCTGTACGAGTTCGTCTGAGACCAAACGAGCCAGAGCCCACGCATGGCCAGGACGATGACGTCGTGCGGGGTCGAGCCGTTTCGAGGGTCAGCTGGGCGAGCCAGCCTGCACCGATGCCCCAGATTCGCGAGTTCGGAATTTGGGCGATCGCGATCTCACCGTTCTCGCGCAATTCTCGAGCCACAATGCCACGAGCCCGTCGCCATGACCCGGAGTCTGGCACGACGTTGATCGCAGTCGCAGAAGCGGCGCTGCCGCAAACCCGGACTGCCCTCACCTCGCGGTGCGTGCTAAGCTTGCTTCGGAGCGACCCTGATTCGTGGTGGGGGGAGCGCAAGTGTGTCGAGAATGCACGACAATCTCGTGGGAGAATGCCCGAATGCAGTGTCCCTCGTGTTCGGGACGAGCACGGTCGAAGGCGTCATCGTTGGCCGATCCCCAGGCGTCAAGTTCAAACGTCGCCACATTCGCCGGCCATCTCGGTGGGGTTCGAATCACGAGTGGAATCTTCAACCACAGTTCCGACGCTCCATGGCGCACTCGTGCGGCACGGTGGTCGTGCTTCCGAGAGACACGGCATAGCCCACCGTGGCGATCACGATTGGGCGTTTCACCGCGGAAGTACAACGCACGCTGCTTGGTGATTCAGTCCTGGAGTGCGTCGACCGCGGGCTCGGCGACGTGAGCTCCGTCGCGGTCGACCCATGACACCAACAAGCGATCGCGGTGGGCGATCGTCGAGGGTGCGCGTCGCAGGCCACGTCCGGCGCGTCGGGCACGCAGCATGGTTGGCGCGGTGAAGTGTGTGCCCCGGTCGTGAGAGGAGCTGTACGACATGCTGCTGTCGGTGGCCTGCGTCTCCCAGATCAGGGTGTCGTTGTCACCAACCGTGAGCGACGGCCATCGGTGGATCCGCCGTCCAAGGGGAAGGTCGCACCGTCGTCGTCAGTCGTCGTGACGAACACGTCTTCGATCACGCCGTGAGCGGTTTGCTCCTGGTTGCGGATGCCACCGCCCCACTCGGTCGCCGAGGAGGCGAGCGGGACCGGGTTGAGCAGCTCACGTGGAAGTCGTCGACGTTCTCGATCTCGACTGGTTGCCCATTGGACTGCAGCGCGACCGACAACGTGGAATCCTTCAGCCACGCCAGTGCCGGTGAATCGTCGGCTGGGGCTGATGTGGACGAGATTGGTCCGGTTGGGCCGGCCGCTGATCTGGATGGGCGTGCTGCTCGGTCGCCGACGACGTCGACGTACTGAACCGTGCCGTTCTCACCGACGAAGGGCCGTGAAGGCGACGTGCACGATGTCGTCGGATCCGACCGACATCGTGCGCTCGATCGGGTGCCCGACGGGGACGCCGCTGGTGCTGACCTCGACCGGTGGTTTCAGCGCGAACGATTCGAGTCGAGACGCGCGACTTGGACCGCGTCGGCACCGACCCACGCCACGGCGGGATCGCTCGACCCGTTGGAGGCGAGACTGACCGATTTCGCCGCACCGATCTCGATGACCGGGCCACCGCTGTCCGTCGAGCACGAGCGGCATGACGGTGGTCCCGCTCGGGTCCGCCGCCGGCGGGTACCCGTTGTGTGATGGATGCTCGCGATGCGCTCACCATGTGGGTGCGCGACGGCTGCTCCCAGCTGAGCTGGCCGAACAGCTCACCGTCACGCTGGGCGAGCCCGAACCCGTTGAGGTCGCGCTCCGACGGCAACAAGTTGCAACTGTCCGCTCGTCTTCGTCGGTGCACTCCTCATCGGTGGCGGGCTGCTGCTGTTCATCGGAAGCCAGTGGGGCGAGAGCTCACGCTCTCGCCGGCTGCTCCTGCTGTTCGGGGTGTACCTCGTGGTCGTGGCATCAGCGGCATTGGCCCAGCGACAACGGCTCAACACCACTGCGAGAGCGATGTGGTTCCTGTCGTCGATCGCAGTCGGCGTCAAGGACCTCCCATCGGCCAGATCTACAAGCTGACGCTCAACTACTGGCAGGGAACCCTGTTGTGGATGGTGGCGTGCCTGGCCATGGGCTGGGCCGCGCCGTCGAGCGCCCAAGGGTGGCTTGCGGGTCCGCTCGGGCTGCTCAACGATGGCCTGCTCGTGCTGTTGACGATGTTCTTCGAGCAGGCGGCCTTCCTCGTCGATGGTGGAATCCGGCCGCTGCTCCCTGCTCGGGGCGTCGCCACGATCGCCGGTGCGGCGCGCTCCACCAGCAGGCACCCGAGTTCGTGGCCGAGGCAACCGCTGCGGGCGTTCGGGGCGCTCCTCGTGGCCGTGCCGTTGACCATCTCGACATTCCATCCGCTGGTCTTCGCAGCCGTGTTCGAGATCGACTTCCGGTCCTTCCACGTGATCGTCGGTGCCGCGATCGCTGCGAGCGAGGCGGCACCGACGATCACGTGAAGGAGCCGGAAGTCGATCTCGAACACGGCTGCGAAGACCAGCGGATGGAATGTCGAGATGGTCAGCGGCACGGCCACGAGGATCGCGCCGAACGCCTGCAGCGGTCGCCTCAGCCACGCGAACTCGGTGCCTGGGGTCAAGACGGCGCCGGCGATCATCGCGACGCCGAGCAGTGGGAGCAGCGGGCGGATGCCGCCTGCATCGGCCACGAAGGAGGCCTGCTCGAAGAACATCGTCGACGGCACCGACAGCCACGCCAGCGTCAGCAGCCCGAGCGGAACCGCGAGCCACCCTTGGGCGGTCGACGGCGCGGCCCACCCCATCGCCAGGCACGCCACCATCCACAGCAGCGTTCCCTGCCAGTAGTTGAGCGTCAGGTTGTAGATCTGGCCGATGAGGAAGATGTTGACGCCGACTGCGATCGACGACAGGAACCACATCGCTCTCGCAGTGGTGTTGAGCCGTTGTCGCTGGGCCAAGGCCGCTGATGCCACGACCACGAGGTACACCCCGAACAGCAGGAGCAGCCGGCGAGACGGTGAGCTCTCGCCCCACTGGCTTCCGATGAACAGCAGCAGCCCGCCACCGATGAGGAGTGCACCGACGAAGACGAGCAGACGGGTCAACTTGTTGCCGTCGGGACGCGACTCGACGGGTTCGGGCTCGCCCAGCGTGACGGTGAGCTGTTCGGCCAGCTCAGCTGGGAGCAGCCCGTCGCGCACCCACATGGTGAGCGCATCGCGAGCATCCATCGCACGACGGTACCCGCCGGCGGCGGACCCGAGCGGGACCACCGTCATGCCGCTCGTGTCGACGGACAGCGGTGGCCCGGTCATCGAGATCGGTGCGGCGAAATCGGTCAGTCTCGCCTCCAACGGGTCGAGCGATCCCGTCGTGGCGTGGGTCGGTGCCGACGCGGTCCAAGTCGCGCGTTCTCGACCTCGAATCGTTCGCGCTGAAACCACCGGTCGAGGTCAGCGCCGGCGTCGTCCCCGTCGGGCACCCGATCGAGCGCCCGGCGATCTCGGTCGGATCCGACGACATCGTGCACGTCGCGTTCACGAGCCTCGTCGGTGAGAACGGCACGGTTCAGTACGTCGACGTCGTCGGCGACCGACCATCAGCGCCCATCCAGATCAGCGGCCGGCCCCGACCCGAGACCAATCTCGTCCACATCACCCCAGCCGACGATTCACCGGCACTGGCGTGGCTGGAGGACTCCACGTTGTCGGTCGCGCTGCAGTCCAATGGGCAACCAGTCGAGATCGAGAACGTCGACGACTTCACGTGCGACTGCTGCAACCCGGTCCCGCTCCGCCTCGGCGACCGAGTGGCGGTGGCATAGCGCAACCAGGAGCGAACCGCTCACGGCGTGATCAGAGACGTGTTCGTCACGACGACTGACGACGACGGTGCGACCTTCCCCTTGCGATCACGGACGGCGGGATCCACCGATGGCCGTCGCTCACGGTTGGTGACGACGACACCCTGCACCTGATCTGGGAGACACAGGCCACCGACGGCGGCATGTCGTACAGCTCCTCTCACGACCGGGGCACGCACTTCACCGCGCCGACCATCCTCGTGCCCAACACGCCGGACAGTGGCCTGCGACGCGCACCCTCGACGATCGCCCACCGCGATCGCTTGTTGGTGTCATGGGTCGACCTCGACGGAGCTCACGTCGCCAAGTTCGCGGTCGACGCACTCCAGGACTGAATCACCAAGGCGGCGTGCGTTGTACTCGCGGTGAAACGCCCGATCGTGATCGCCGCGGTGGGCTATGTCGTGTCTCTCGGAAGCACGACCACCGTGCCACACGAGTCGCATCGAAGAGCGTCGGAACTGTGGTTGAAGATTCCACTCGTGATTCGAACCCCACCGAGATCGCCGGCGATATTGCGGCGACGTTTGAACTTGACGCCTGGGGATCGGCCAACGATGATGCCTTCGACCATGTCGTCCGAACACGAGGGACATTGCATTCGGGCATTCTCCCACGATTGTCGTGCATTCTCGACACACTTGCGCTCCCCCACCGCGATCCGGGTCGCTCCGAAGCAAGCTTCACACGGCACCGCGAGGTGAGGGCGGTCCCGGGGCTTGCGGCAGCGCCGCTTCTGGTCGACTGCGGTCAACGTCGTGCCAGACTCCGGGTCATGGCGACGGGCTCGTGGCGTTGGTGGTTCGAGAATCGCGAGACGGGTGAGATCACGATCGCCCAATTCCCGAACTGGCCGATCTGGGGCATCGGTGCAGGCTGGCTCGCCCAGCTGACCCTTGCGAACGGCTCGACCCCGCACGACGTCATCGGTTGGGCCATGCGTGGGCTCTGGCTCGTTTGGGGTACCGACGAACTCGTGCGCGGCGTGAATCCATGGCGACGACTGCTCGGTGCGGCCGTGATCGGGTGGCAGACGATCTCCATCGCCACGACGATCGGATAGTCCCTCCGATCGGTCATCATGGTCGGCCGGAACGTGGCAAGAACGCTTCTTTGCGCGTCGACAAGGGCGCGACAGGCCGTTGATGGTGATCACGTCTGACATTGTGTTGCTGTGACCGAGAACGCCACCATGACTGCGGCGGTGACCTTGGGCCATGGCGGGCCCGAACAGATCGAGGTGCGCCACGACTGGCCGCGCCCCCGGGTCGGGCCGGGCCAGGCGTTGGTGCGAGTCACTGCGGCGGCTGTCAACAACACCGACATCTGGTCGCGCGAAGGCGCATACGGAACGACCTCCGACCCTGACGCAATCGTCGGATGGAAAGGTGTGCCGCTCGACTTCCCACGAATCCAGGGGATCGACATCGCCGGTGAGGTCGCCGCCGTCGGAGCCGATGTCGACGAGACGTGGGTCGGCAAGCGAGTCATCGTCGACCCGGCCGCCGAATACGACGGCGACTACCCGACCCACATCGTCGGCAGCGAGGTCGACGGCGGGTTCGCCCAGTACCACGTCTGCGCCGAGCGCCAACTCCACGACGTCACGGCGTCGCCGCTGACCGATGTCCAGTTGTCGTGCCTGCCGACCGCCTACGGCACGGCGCTCGGGATGTTGAACCGGGCCGTCTGCGCGACCGGCGAACGGGTGCTGGTCACCGGGGCGTCGGGAGGCGTCGGGATGGCCGCGGTCCAACTGCTACTCGCTCGTGGCTGCGAGGTGGTCGCCCGAACGAGCGCCTCGAAACGGAGTCTGGTCGCCGAGCTGGGCGTTGCCGAGGTGTCGGTCCGCGGAGTCGACGATGTGTCGCAGTTGCGTCACGTCGATGCCGTGGTCGACGTGGTTGGCGGCGACGAGTTCGGTCCCATCATCGACCGGCTGCGCGACGGCGGCCGCATCGTCACGGCCGGCGCGATCGCCGGGCCGGTGGTGCAGTTCGACATCCGACGGCTCTACCTCCACCAGCGCACGTTGATCGGGTCGACGATGCACACACCGACCGACTTCGCCGAACTCGCCGCGATCGCCGTCGCCGGCAGTGTCGAGCCGCTCGTGGCAGCCACCTACCCACTCCCCGACATCGCCACCGCACAAGCCCGCTTCGTCGCCAAGGACTTCGTCGGCAAACTCGTCCTCGAACCCTGATCCGTGTCGGCGCCTGCCGGCCCCCTGGCGGTTTTCGACGGGACGTGCTGGCGCGAGCAGCGGTCGAAGTCGCGATACGTTTCGGCGATGCTCGGTCTGGTTCAACACGCCGGCAACGACGGTTCGGCGTTCCGTCCCGATCGGACCGGTCTCGATCACGCCGCCTTCGCAGTGGCCTCACGCTGCCGACATGGACGCATGGGTGACACGGCTCGACGACGCAGGCGTGGAGCACTCCGGTGCGATCTCGATCCCGTCGGGTGCGATCTTGAACTTCGCAGATCCCGACGGAGTGGCAGCTGTCGATCTTCTGGGAGGACACCTGAGATGCTCGCCGGATTCGATCACGTGGCGGTGCTGACCGCCGACCTCGAGCGGTTCGTCGAGTTCTACTCCGACGTGTTCGGCGCCGAGGTCGAGGGCCGGCTCAGCGACGACGGGCCTCGAGATGGTCGTCTTGCGGATCGGGCCGACGCTCGGAGATCAACGTGTTCCAGATCGACGGCAACGACGAGGCCGCGCAGACAGACACCGATCTTCGGACGCGGCCGGCTCGACCACTTCGCCTTCCGGGCGACGTCGATCGATCAGTTCGACGAGTTCGCGCGACGAGCTGATGCGGCGCGGGTGCAGCGACGGATTCGTCACCGACTTCGGCCAGGTGCTGAGCGTGTTCTTCCGCGACCCCGAGGGCCTCGAGCTCGAGGTGTGCGTCGCCAATCCCGACGCCGTCGCCGGCAGGATCAACCCGCCGGGCACCCCCTCGGCGCGATACCACGGCGACGCCTGACGGGGCCCAACCGATGGAGCGGGCGGAGACTCAGGGTTCGTCGTAGCGGAAGCCTGAAGATCGAACGAACGTTCGATACCCTGTCACACCCCCTCGTCAAGATGGCGACATGGAAATCGGTGCGGTCGTCGAGCGGGTGCAGGAGGTAGCGGCGGTGCGCGCCGACTCCGGCGCCGACCCGGGCACGATCGAGTCGGCGTTGCGGGCGTCGTCGCAGTTGCGGTCGTGGCTGGCATCGTCCGATGCGGTCCTGGCCTCGCGCCTGGCCCCGCAAGTTTCCTTTCCCGAGAAGACGATCGCCGACTGCACCCGCTCGTCGGTGAACGAGGGCGCACAGGCAAAGGAGCGATCCGACACGTTGGGAGCAGTGCCGTCGTTCGCCCATGCGTTGGACGACGCGGCCATCACGGCGGCTCACGTCGTTGTAGTCACGCGAGCCGGGAAATCACTCGACGACAGTGAGCAGCGCACCGAGTTGTTCGATCGGGTCGCCTCCCTGGTCGATGTGGCCACGGCCGCGACCGTCGAGGAATTCCGTCGGCGGCTCAGCCTCGAGGTGAAAGCGATCCAGCGTGACGACGGCATGGCCCGCCTCGAGCGTCAACGCCGCAACACGCGGCTCCGAACCTGGACCGACCACGAGGGCATGTGGCGTTTCGCCGGCCAGTTCGACCCGATCACCGGCGTGAAGATCGCCGCCCGGCTCGACGCCGCGATGCAGGCGATGTTCGCCGAGTCCGTTCCCGACACCTGTCCAACCGACCCGATCGAGAAGCAGCACCACCTGCGAGCGCTCGCCTTCGCACGCCTGGTGTCCGACGAATGTGCGCCCGTCGGCCGGACGGGTCGGCCTGAGTTCGTCGTGGTCATCGACGCGTCGGTGAGTGACGGGGCTGGCGGTCCGCACGTCGATTGGGGCATCCCGGTCGACGTTCCAGGGCGGGTGCTCGCCGAGTTGGCAGGCACCGCCGATGTGCATGCGGTGGTCGTCCGCAACGGCGTGGTGATACACGCTCCGGGCACGCTCGATCTCGGGCGAAGCTCACGGCTGGCCAACAAGGCGCAACGCCGGGCACTTCGCGCGCTCTACTCGTGCTGCGCGGTTCCCGGCTGCTCGGTTCCGTACGACCGCTGCAAACTGCACCACGTCCGCTGGTGGCGGCACGGCGGCCGCACCGATCTGGCAAATCTGCTGCCACTTTGCAGCCACCACCACACGAAAGTGCACGACGGCGGTTGGAACCTGCGTTTGGCGCCGAATCGCGAGCTGACGATCAGCTTCCCCGATGGCTCCATTCACAACACCGGCCCGCCAAACCGACAGGCCGCATGATGTGGTTCAGTTCCGGCTCGCCGCTCAACGGGTGGGCGCTGAAGGTTGCCCCCAGTCGGAGCGATCGCGCGCGTCGCTGCGCTGACGGCCGACCAGTTCAGAAGGCCGTAGTCTCGATTGCCTACTCCAGGGGGTTGTGAATGTCAGACACCTACGACGCTGTGGTGATCGGTACCGGGCAGGCGGGGCCACCACTCGCTGCCAGGGCGGCCGAAGCGGGTTGGCGGGTGGCGATCGTCGAGCGGCATCTGCTCGGGGGCACCTGCGTGAATGCTGGCTGCGTCCCCACCAAGGCGCTCGTGGCCAGTGCCCGAGCGATCCAGATGGCACGGCGAGGCGCCGAGTTCGGGTTCGACGTCGGCGACGGGCCGGTCGTCGACATGGGGCGAGTCAAGGCTCGAATGAAAGCGATCTCGCAGAAGTCGAACGAGGGCGTCGGCAAGTGGATCGACTCGATCGACGAGGTCGACCTCGTCCGTGGTCACGCCACGCTCGACGGACCCAAGCGGGTGATCGTCGGCGATCGGGTGCTCGAGGCCGAACGGATCTTCCTCAACGTCGGCGCACGGCCCCGCATCCCCGACATGCCGGGAATCGGCGACGTCCACATCCTCACGAGTACCAGCGTGATGGAACTCGACAAGGTGCCCGATCATCTGATCATCATCGGTGGCAGCTACATCGGTCTCGAGTTCGCCCAGATCCATCGTCGCCTCGGCGCCGAGGTCACCGTGATCGAACAGGGTCCGCGCCTGATCGGGCGCGACGACCCCGACGTGTCCGACGCCGTGCGAGAAGTGCTCGAAGCCGACGGGATCCAGATCCGGCTGAATGCCGAATGTGTCGGGTTCGCCCGCCTCGCCGATGGCATCGCGGCAGATGTCGAGTGCGGAGAGGGACCACCGCAAATCGTCGGTTCGCACCTGCTGCTCGCCGTCGGCCGTGTCCCCAATACCGACGACCTCGGCCTCGACACCGCCGGCGTCGCCACCGACAAGCGCGGCTTCGTCACCGTCGACGACCAGCTCCGCACCAACGTCGACGGCATCTGGGCGCTCGGCGACTGCAACGGACAGGGAGCGTTCACCCACACGTCCTACAACGATCACGAGATCGTGGTCGCCAACCTGTTCGACGACGACGCCCGCCGACTGTCCGACCGGATTCCCTGCTACGGACTGTTCATCGACCCACCCCTCGGCCGCGTCGGCATGACCGAAGCGCAGGCCAGACAGAGCGGCCGCAACGTGCTCGTCGGGACCCGGGCGATGAAGCACGTCGGTCGAGCAGTCGAGATGAGCGAGACCTCCGGTTTCATGAAGTTCCTGGTCGACGCCGACACCGACGAACTCCTCGGCGGAGCGATCTTCGGCATCAACGGCGACGAGGTCATCCACACCTTGCTCGACGTGATGTATGCCAAGGCCCCGTACACCACCATCACGAGGGCGATGCACATCCACCCCACCGTCGCCGAACTCGTCCCCACCACTTTGCAGAGCCTGAGCCCGATCGGAGACTGAGCAACCGCCGGCGCCGGGAGACCAGATCGCCCGAGCGTGGAAGTATGGACTCATGCAGACGACACGTCTCCTCGGGCTCGCCCTGCTGCTCGCACTCGCCGCGTGTGGCGGTGATGACGAGAACTCCGATGTCGAGTCCGGTACCGCCTCGGCCGGCGGCGAGTCGACCGAGTCCGGCGACGGGGACGGGAACGGCGATGGCGACTCCGGCGGCAGCAATGGCGCAACGGCGGGTGGCGACGTCGTGAACCCACAACCTCCCGGCCAGGCGACGGTCTCGGTCGACGGGAAAGAGTTCACCCTCACCGAACCCGGCGCTCTCGACTGCACCCTCGCCGACGACTCGATCACCTTCTCGTTCCGCATCGGCGACAACGAGGTCACTCTCGGCGGTGGCGCAAACCGGGCCGACGACCAATGGTTCGGCAGCATCAACGTCACGGTCGCGTACCCCGACGGCGAGGAGGGTCCGGTGGCCTACTTCCCCGACCTCGCGGTCAACTCCGACAAACTGGTGATCGGCGGCGACAGCCTCTCCTACTCCGGCCCGATGCGGAAGCAGCCACGCAACGACGGGAGCAACCCGCCACCGATCGACGTCGGCGACGGCATCATCAGCATCACCTGCCCATAGCGTCGCTCAGCGCGGGTCGGACTTGTCGGACGAACGATCGAGCTGATTGCGGCGAGCGGCTTCAGAGGTGCTCTCGGGCACAACGACGAGTTCATCGGGCCGCGATCTTCGCGAGCAACGGCGACGACGTCTCTGCACCTCGTCAACGAGACAGTGCCCAGTATCAGGGTGGCGCCGAGGTGACCTGCCGTCACGCAGCGGGCGATTCGATCTGAGGCAGTCCGTGCCGATGCAGCAGCCGATGCAGCATCGGTACGGACTGCCCAACACCCTGGGTCGATCCACTCGACTAGCTCGACAAACTGACTAGTCGCGTGTATCGTCCTCGCTGACTACATCGGGAAACTGTATAGCGGCGACGACGGCGTCGCCAGAAGGGACGATCAGGTGGCGCCACACAGCGACAAGCGCAGTCAGTGGCTCAAGGGCATCCTCGACCTGTGCGTGCTGGGGATCCTGGTCGACGGTGAGGCGTACGGCTACGAGATCGCCGGACGGCTCGCCGAGCAGGGCATCGGCGAGGTCAAGGGCGGCACGCTCTACCCGGCGCTCGCCAAGCTCGAAGACGACGGTCACGTCATCGCCACATGGCGGGAAGGCGACGGTGGCCCCAACCGCAAGTACTACCGAATCACCCGGGCCGGCACGACCTTCCTGAATCTCGAATCGGCGGGCTGGCAGGCCCTCGCCGACTCGGCCGCCGAACTGATGGGACTGCCCGATCGAACAGAAAGAGCACTGACATGAGCGAAGCCACGTGGCACTACCTCGCCCAACTCGTCGTGGCACTTCGCCAATACGGAGTGCGCGGCGCCCGAATCGGTGACCACGTCGCCGAGATCGCCCAACACCTCGACGACAGTGACGCTGACCCCGTTGCCGAGTTCGGCACGCCGGGCGAACTCGCCGCTCGACTCGCGGCGGACGAGAACCGCATACCGGCGTGGATGCGCTCGTTCATGGTTCGACTCGCCACGATGACCGTCGCCATGGCCGGGGCAGCGATCGGGATATCGGCGCTCACGGGTGACACCGACGGCGCATCGGTCACGATCGGCGGCATCATGGGCTCGGTTGGGCTGGGGCTGCTGATCGTCACGTTGTCGCGACTGCTCGTCGACCGACTGGACGGTCGCTCTGCGTGGTCCGCCGTGCGCTGGCCCGTCGTCGGGGTCTGGCTGATCGGTTCCGTGGTTGTCGCCACCGTCGGTGCCGCCGACCACGTCGTCGTCGACTGGCCGCGCCCGACCGCGCTGCTCGCTGGTGTTCTGCTGTTCGGGATCGGCAGCGGATCGGCTGCCCTCGCAGACTCACCGGTCCGATTCCCGCCCCACGCCAAGCATCTCGACCGCCTCCGCCGCGGGTTCCTCGCCGGCCGCGCACCAAAGGTCCCGGCGACCAACGGATAGGCCGGCACTGGTCGCCGTCACCGGCACCTGAACCCGGCACCTGAACCCGGCACCTGACCAGCTGCGACCGCTGCACGCTCCGTCACGTCCGGCGGCGCAGCAGAACGCCGCACCGACTTCGACAACGCGCTTTCAGGCCCGGTACCCGGATCGCGCCGTTGTGTATCTCGGACGGCCCGTCGGACTCCTGTGATGCATCTACACAGGAGGTATCCGATGAAGATCTTGCTGCTTTGCTCGGCATTCAACGGCCTGAGCCAGCGCGCCTGGATCGAGCTCAGCGCGTCCGGTCACGACGTCGTCGTCAGGTTGTCGAGCGACGCCGACGCGATGCGATCGGCCGCCACCCGGAACGATCCTGACATCATCATCTGTCCGTTCCTTCGCGAGCGTGTCCCCCACAAGGTCTGGGCGCAGTTCCGGACGATCATCGTGCATCCCGGCCCGCCGGGCGATCGCGGACCATCGTCGCTCGACTGGGCGATCTCGGAGGCCGCGCCGGCCTGGGGCGTCACTGCGCTCCAGGCCGTCGAAGAGATGGACGGCGGGCCGATCTGGGCATACCGCACCTTCACGATGCCGGTGGAGCCACCACGGAAGAGCACTCTCTACAACGGTGCGGTGACCGAGGCTGCGATCGACGTGATCCACGAGGTCGTCCGCAAGGCAGGCGATCCCGCATTCGTGCCCACCCCGTTCGCCGGCATCCGGAGCAGCGTCCGAGGCCGACTCCGGCCGAGGATGTGCCAAACGGACCGAGCCTTCGCGTGGTCGGACGAAACGAACACGATCGTGCGTCGGATCCGGGCGGCGGACGGTTCGCCCGGCGTGCGGACCGAACTCTGCGGCGTCGAGCTGTTCGTGTTCGACGCGCGGCCGGGCCCGGCCCTCACGGAGCCAGGGTGCCCCGGCACCGTCGAACGATGCCGACACGGCGCGGTTTTGGTGCGAACCGGCGATGGTTCGGTCTGGATCGGACACGCGCGTCGGGCCGAGAACATCGGTACGGCCAACGTGAAGCTGCGTGCCGCGCTGTGCCTCGCCGACCAACTCGCCCTCGAAGTGGCCGACCAACCGGCGGACGATCCGGCGCCTTCGCCAAGAACGATGCACGCACCAGGCGTCGAGGATGGCAGCGAGTGCGATCACGAGATCAGCTACCGCCGCACCCGCGACGTCGGGATCCTGCGATTCGACTTCTACAACGGTGCGATGTCGACGGCGCAGTGCCGACGACTGGAGACCGCGCTTCGCTGCGCTGTGCTCCAGGACACCCGCGTCCTCGTCGTCGAGGGTGGCGACACGTTCTCGAACGGCATCCACCTCAACGTCATCGGGGTGTCCGACGAACCGGCACTCGAGGCTTGGCGAAACATCAACGCGATCGACGACGTGTGCGAGCAGGTCATCACGTGCACGAGCCAGCTCATCATCATGTCGGTCGGCGGCAACGCCGGTGCCGGCGGCGTGATGCTGGCACTCGGCGCCGACCAGGTACTCGTGCGCGACGGCGTCGTCCTGAACCCGCACTACCGCACGATGGGTTTGTTCGGCTCGGAGTACTGGACCTACGTGCTTCCGACGCGCGTCGGTGAGTGCGAGGCCGTCCGTCTGACGCAGCAGTGTCTTCCGGTCGGCGCCGACCAAGCTGTGGCGATGGGGCTCGCAGACGCCGTGCTGCCGGGATGTCTCGCCGAATTCAACCGATCGGTCGTCGACCACGCCGGCCGGCTCGCAGCCTGTGACGACTACGAGTACCTACTCGACGAGAAACGCCGCCGGCGAGCAGCCCACGAGCGACGCCGACCAATCGCCACCTATCGCGCGTCGGAGCTCGCCGAGATGAATCTCGACATGTTCGACGACCGCAACGGGTTCGACGGGGCGCGGCGCCAGTTCGTGACCAAGCAGCGACCTGCGTCGACCCCGGCCCATCTGGTCGCCCCTTCGAGCGGTCATCGACCGGCTGCTGACCTTGCCCGGACGCACCTCGCAGACGGCGCCGCAGACATTCGGGAGGCGATCGGATCGCGACCTTGGGGCACGCTCCACGAGCTGCTGGGACCTGCACGCGACACGTTCCGCAGGTGGGCCTGACTTAATCGTTCGGCCGACGGAACGTCGTCACGATGCCGCGCTCGCAACACCACTGCTCGAGCAGCGTCCGTCGGCGTCGTGGGGTGGTGCCGTCGCGACGTCTGGGTAGCGACCGACGCCCAGCACGGCCACGGCGCGCTGCCTGCGCCGTTTGATCGCGACCCGAGCTCCGTCTGCCGGGCAATCACAATCGAGATGCGGCGCCAGTTCCGGCACAGCACTCTGCCCGCTCAGGCGATCGCGATCGCGATCGCGGCCCGAACCCACTCCGCCAGCACACCCACCGGCCAGGCGATTGTGATGGCTGGCCGGTTCTGGGATGAGGCCCAGCGCGCAACGGCGATCGCGACCCGAACCGCCCTGCCGACGGCGCCCGACGCACCAAGCCTGCGCGATCTCCATTCGTCGCCGGGTGACCGACTGCGCTCGCTTGCGGCGTCACCCGGTCGAGGTCGCGACCCGAGATCGGTTACGTGACCTCGCCCCGCACGCGTCGGGCCTTCGCGATCGCGATCCGATTCCGGTCCGGCGGCGGCGCGGATCGGCGCAACCGCAGACGGCTGCGCCATCCACGGTTCACCTTCGTTCGATGCGCCGATCGGCGCGCCTTCTGCCGCGGGACGCTGCCCGCCGGTGGAACCCCTCGACATGTCCATCATGAGACGAGCGGCAATGACGTGTGGGATGTAGCTCATGCACGTCACGACCCCGTTCCAGGTCGCTGGATACATCGTGTCCCGACGCGAGCGACGGCCCCGCTCGGAGTCGAGCGGAGCCGTCCTCGGCGACAGCCATTCGCGACGGGCGCCGTCGTCAGCGCGCCCCAGCGAAGTGCCTTCGTCAGCAGGTGATGGGCGGGCCGGTCGGCTGCCCGTCGGCACGACCCGTGAGCGATGAGAGTGCGACCGCCACGCCGGATTCGACCTGTGACGTGCCACATTGCGGAAGCGGCGGGGCGCCGCGTGCTGCAATGTCGCTCCACGACGACCTGGCGTCGTCGCCCGACATCGAGATCTGTTCCGCGATCAGAGCGGCCACGAGCGGACCCGAGAACGATGTGCCGTCGACCGACGCCTTGCCGTTCATGATGACACCGCCGTATTCGAAACGAACGCCGCTCACGTGGTTGGTCGGGAGATCCTCACCCGGTGCCCAAGCGTCGATCCAGGGGCCGCGGTTCGAGAAGTTCGAAACCGGCGCGGTGCGAGCCGGCGCGGTCCACGGGCTCTGGTCGTTGTCGACGTTGCCGTCGAGGGCACCGACGCCGAGCACCGTGTCGAACGCCGCCGGATAGTGCGGACGTGAGGTCGCCATGTTCCCCGCCGAGGCGACGATCAGCATGCCGTCGGGCTGGTGCGGATCGAACTTGTCGACGACCTCGACCACGGCCTGGAGGCCGATCGGTTCGAGCGCCGGTCCGGCTACGCCGAGTTCGAGGTCGCACACCGCCGACCCGAATGCATTCACGAGGAGATCCGGATAGTTCTGGCGCGCCTGGGTGCGCAGCGAGTTGGCGGTCCCTCGCGCGGCCGAGACATCGGTAGCGAGTCCGTTGCGGTCGGAGATTCGGACCTGCTCGATCGACGCACCAGGAGCGATCGTGAAGATGATCCCTGCAATCGCCTTGCCGTGACCGCCGTGTGGATAATCGATCATGCGCGAACCGTTGGCGACGATGTCGATCATCTCCTGATCAGCGGTCGTGAGCGCGTAGGTGGTCGGGAGCTCACCGGCTGCGAGCGGCGCCAGACCCGTGTCGAGAACCTCGACCTTGACGCCGCTTCCAACGGGTTGGCCGACAGTCGTGAGGTTCGTTCGGGGCGGTGTCAATGCCGCGATCTTCTGCGGATACCCGTTTGGCCAGAAGAAGTTGTACGGGCCCGATGGCGTCATGACGTAGTCGGGCGCGGTGGGAATGCCGTCCTGCTCACGAATCAGGCGCGCCATCCTGACGATCTGATGCGCGGCGCCGCCGGGACGGGCATTCAGCGACACCGACAGCACCGGTACGACCGACGCGTTCGCGGGCGGGGTCTTGGGGAACGTGATCCGCTCGACGGCGTCGACGTAGGGCGTTCCAACCGTGCCGTACATCGCGTTGAGGCGGGCGTTGACGAGGACGGTAACGTTCGCGTTCGAAGTCGACGACCGGAGCACGATTCGGTCGTTGCGATATGCGACCGGATCGGTGGCGCCCACCATGCACTCGTTCGATTGATCGACGGTGACTGCCGGGCTCACGTCCGCGAGCCAATCCATGACGTCGACCTCGGTGCTGGTGCCGGCGCCGACGCTGCCGCTCGCGGCAAGTGCTGCCATCGTGAGCGTTGCGAGGCCCGACCGTCGACCCCAGCGCCTGCGACGGACGGGATGGGCTCGGACGCTGGTGCGGGTGCCGGACGGTTGTGACGTTGCTGTGTTCGAGTTCATGTTGACATCTCCGACGAAAGGTGTTGGGAACGGTCAGAACACGAACCAGTCCGAGTGGACCCGTCGATCGTCGACGAGCGCACACTCCAGGCGGATCGTGCCGTGTGGTGGATTGGAGAACGAGAAGAATCCGTGGTCATCGACCGGTGTCGACGACGTGGTGCCATCGGTCGAGCGGACGAAGATCTCGTCCGCTCGTGCGCCGAGCACTTGGCCTCGCAGCGTGTCGTCCGACGTCGTGACCTCGATGACACAACTGCGATCGGCGATCGTGAACTCGAGGACTGTTGCCGATCGAGTGCCGCGAGTACCTGCCAGCTCGTCGGCCGATCGGTCGAGCAGGGCCGCCAACTCTGCATCGACGTCGATCCAGGAGAGGAGCCCCTGAGACCGTTCGACGAGGTCTCGGGTATCGCCGGGTTCACCGATGGCGTCCGCCAGCGCCCGCATCGTTGCGCGGTCCAATGGCGACATGTCGTCGTCTGCATTGCTCACAGCCCTCCTGTCCCTCCTTCAACTGGTAATCCGGGACAACCAACCAGAACCAGCCGGCCGAGCGGAGATACATGAAATGGTGAAACGTGAAACGAACAGACACGGATGAGCGATGTATCGAGTTGGGTCATGCAAATCGTGAAGGCGTCGACGTGGTGGACGCTCATGGTTCGATCTCCATTCCTGGCGGGAGCAACTGACGCAGCCGATCGAGGCACCGCCGTCTGGTCGGTCCCAATGAGCCGCGTGGCCGATCGAGGGTGATCGCGATCTCGTCGTACGACAGCGGTGGATCGACCAGCATCAACCGCAGGAGGTGCCGGCAATCTTCGCCGAGTCGGGTGAAGGCACTGCGGATCGCCGACGCCTGCTCGTCCGCGACGAGGCCGGCCACCGGCGAGCCGAGGTCGGCAGGTCTGCGCTCCCATCCATCGGCGACCGGAATCGTCCGCTGCCGCGTCACCAACCGCCGTGCCTCGTTGCGCACGATCATGCACAACCACGGTCCCACCGCCGACGCCTCGCGCAACTGATCCGATCGCTCGAGGAACCGCAGCCAGGCCGTTTGCACGAGGTCTTCGGCCGTCGCTTTGTCGACGGCAAAGGACCGAGCCACGCCGAACATCTTGGGCGTGTACCGCTCGAGCAACTCGTTCCAGGCGGATGCCCGCTCCGGACCATTCGCGCGAATCTGATCGATCAACTCCACGTCGGACCGTCCGGCGGCACGCTCGACGTCTGCGGCCATCGTTCACCCGACTCCCAGTGTGATCAGGCCGGCCGACGCCACGCCCACGTCGCCGCCATTGCGGTCCTCGGCCTCGCTGGTGCGCACGGCGGCAAGTGCCTGCGCGGCCGTCGCTCCGCTGACCATCCCACGGTGCAACGCCACCATCACCCGCCGGGTCTCGGCGGTGTCGGGAAGCGCACCAACGGATGCGACGACCGTGCGAGCTCCCATCGAGACCAGCGTCGCCGCCAGGCCGTGCAGGCTGGCCGCGTCGGCATGCGGTCCCGACGCCGCGTCGAGCCCGGACTCACACGTGGCGAGGACGATCGTCGACGGCACCGACCCGATCCGCTCGAGTTCGTACACGGTGAGCATGCCGTCGGCGAGTTCGATCGTCGACCACAGTGAATTGTCGTGTCGAAATCGCCCGTGTGCGACGACGTGTACGAGGTCGGCGTCGCCGATGGCATGGCACACACGATCGACCGACGCCGATGCTCCGCGTAGCAGCACGGCAGCGTCGTGGCATTGCGCCACCTGGGTCGCCTCCGCCACGGCTTCGTCCAGCCTCGGCCCGGCGACCACCAGAACTCGGTCGATCACCACGGGCACGGCGCGCCCTGCGCCCATCCACCACGAAGCCGAGGGCGCCAGGTTGAACGCACGGGACCGGAGCGTCGGCAGCGCCGCCCAGGGGATCGAGTGCAGTATCGGCGGCACGATCAGGACGACCTCGTCGGATCGGAGCCCGAGCGGCGCGACGAGGTCGAGGTCCAGCCCGGCTGCCGCAGCTCGTAAGGCGGTGCGATGGGTTTCGGCGACGGTCTGCGAGAGATCGGTGCGCGCAAGACCATTGAGTGCCGCCCGGGCACGTGATGCGTGCGCAGTCACGTCATGCATGGTCCCGAGTTCGCAGATCCGAAAGCCGTCGCGACCGACGACGACCGCCATCAGGCGATTCCCGGCGACGCCGATCGAGACCATCTCGCGCCGATCGAGGATGTTCGGAAGGTCACGTACATCGGCCGGATCGCCGGACGCGTCGCCGGTGGCGCGGCGACGGAACCCCCAGGGACCGCCGCTGTCGTTCGAAGCCATCGTCAGCGCGCTTCGCCGGACCTGGTTCTCGAGCTCACGGAGCTGGTGCCGGGGTTCAGCGGTGGGACGATCCTCGACCTCGGCGCGTCGGAGATCGGCGGAGGCAACCCGCATTCGCGCGAGCAGCTCGGCCACTTCGTCTGATTCGGGTGGCAGCACCGGATGCGCCGCCGGCACCGCCAGACGCGCCCGTTCCATCCAGGTGAGCGCACTGACGGGACGCCGTTCCGATGTGGCAACGCGAGCGGCGAGGCGGGCGATGTCGTGGGCGTTCACACCAACATCGCCGCCAGACAGGCCGACCCCCGGAAGCACTGCGCTCCCGAGCAGATCGAGCGCTGTCCGGAGGCTGCGTCGAGCGCCGGCTCGATCGTCAATGGCCAGGCACACCGCCGCACGAGCATGGAGGGCAGCGAGACGAGTCTGGATGAGCCGTGAGCGTCGCGCTGCCGCACTTGCCGACGATGCGCTCGATGTTGCGGCGCGGATGTCACCAGTCGAGACGTGCGCGTTGGCCGCCATCGCCCACGCGGTCACCTCACCGCGAGCGTCACCGTCCTCGGCGGCCGCTACTGCGAGCATCTCCAGGTCGTGGATCAGTGACCGGTCGAAACGCCCCGCGTCGAGCCGGATCCTCGAGACCAGCATCAGAGCTGCACGTCGCCATCCCTCGGAGTCTGCCGACTCGAACCATTGCTCGGCGCGGCGGGCAGCGGCGAGTGCGACCGTCGTGGCACCTTCCTGGCGCGCCGCCTCGGCGAGCACGATCAATGATTCAGCAGCAGCCGAGTGGTTCCCTTCCGCCTCGAGCCGCGCAACCGCCTCCTGAGCGACGCCGAATGCGTCCGAGCTGAGTCCGTTCGCCAGGAGCGCTTCGGCTCGGGACAGCAACGGGACCGAATCGTCGTGACCAAGTTCGGCGAATCCTGACGTGGTTTCGTCGAACATCTGAAGCGCTGCCGGAAGGTCACCTCGGGCCGCGACGGCGCAGGCGAGATTGTGATGTACCTGCAATGCGGCGAACCGTTGGCCGAGCACGCCGAACAGGTCCTCGGCCTCCCGGAAGTCGGCGATGGCGTCGACCACGTCACCGCGGCGCAGCAGGATGCCGCCCCGATTGGCCAGCACGCGGGCCAGGTCGATGGTCGATTTCTCGCTGCGCAGCCGCGGGACTGCGGCGTCGAACAACTCGAGTGCTTCCGCTGTTCGGCCCGACCGGAGGCAGAGCACCGCGCGTTGCAGAGACGCACTCGCACGCATCGCCGCAGATCCGAGCCGCTCGACCTCGTCGAGATGCTCGAAGGCGTCGGTCGACGCGGCCCCGAGCGACAGCACCCCGGCGAGAGCGAGGTGCGCGTCGGCCGCGAGTTCGTCGTCTTCGACCCGGACGGCAACGGAGATCGCCTCGGTCAACGCGTGCTGCGCGAGGTCGACCTCACCGAGGATCCGCCACGCCCGACCGAGGACGGCTTGCGCACGACAGAGGTTCGCCCAGTCCCCATCGGCACGAAAGGCGCGAGCCAACTCGCGTGCTCGTCGAGCGACCTCGGCTGGGTCACGTTCGATCCCGGCGGCCAGGTCGGCCAGCCCGGCCTTTTCGGCCAAGGTGTCCACGACGCGAGCGTAGAACGTCCGTCGTCGCGCTGCAGCAGCAATATCGCCGAAACCGGCGACGGTCGGGAACTGCGGTTCGGCGCCGTCGATTTCTTGTATCCGGTGCCGGATCATCGGGTCATGACGCCACATCAAACACGATGTGGCGGTTCCCACCGCATCATCACAACCCGAAAGGAACGACCACCATGGCCGTCATCAAGAAGCCAATGATCGACAACCTTCAATTGTCGGTCACGAAGGACGTCGCCAACGCCGAGATCGAGGCGACGTACACGATCAACTGGAGCGATTTCGACGTTCTGACGAACATGCGCTACAGCGAGGTGTGGAAGCTGGTCGGTGTCGATCCGGCCACGACCGACGTCCTCTACATCGGACCGGTCCTACTCGGCGGGGTGAGCGCCAACGGCACGACGTCCACCAGCAGGACCAAGATTGCGACGATTCCGTGGGCGGACCTCGACGAGGATCCGAACGGGCTCGACGAGATCGCCGTCGAGGTCACCCTCACGCCGCTGCTCCCGGTGCCGTTCGTCGCGCAGAGCGCTCAGGTCGTCGTCGCTGCTCCCTGACGCTGCGACGACCAGTCGATTGCAGACGGCAACGGCCGCTCCGGTTTCCCGGAGCGGCCGTTGTCGCGTCGATCCTTCGATCGCGGCATCGTTGTCGACCATCGAACGCCCGAAGAATTCGGAACCCTTGTCAATCAGCCGCCACCGGTCGAATATGGATCTCACGAAGGAACCGAAGCTTCGACCGGAACGTCCAATCGAGATACGTATCTGCTGGAGACGCCGGCAGCCGTCGGGAGGGAGTTGCCATGAAGCGTTCCACCAATCCACAGTTCACCCGCACACGCCGGCGGGCGCTCGCCGTGCCATTCGTGGTCACGATCGTTGCCGCCGGCGCGGCGTGCGGCACCGACACCTTGACGGTGCCGATCGGTGGTCGAACCGAGGCGACCAGTGACGTCATCTCGAACCCGGCCGAGCCTGACTCGACACCGCGCCGACTCACGTGGAGACGATCTCCAATCCGGCCGAGCCCGACCCAGCGCTCCAGCCGGAGCCGGCCCCGACCGGGACCATGGTGATATCGAACCCGGCGCCACCACAGGACGGGTGACACGACGATGACGACCCTCGCATCTGATGCGGTGCGGTCGCAATGGGCGCGTCAGGTCTCGGCCGACTACCGGTGGTCTGCGCTCGCGCAGCAGCTCACGTTGTGGCTCACTCAGATCGGCGCGTCGCCCGACCTGATCGAATCCGGCCTCCGCATCGCCCACGACGAATTGGACCACGCCCGCGAAAGCTACGACGTCTATCGAGCGGCCGGCGGGACCGGATCGGTGTCGCTCGACCGACCGAGACTGACGAACGCGGGCAGCGACGAACCGCTCGAACTGCTGGTGCTCGACGCCGCCGTCACCGTGTTCTGCCTCGGCGAGACGGTCGCCGTACCGCTGTTCCGGAAGTTGCGGTCGGGTTGCGACGTCGCCGTCCCGCGCTCCGTCCTCGATCGCATCGTGAAGGACGAGCCGAGGCACAGCTCGTTCGGGTGGGATCTTCTCGACTGGCTGCTCGACGGTCCGTGCACTGGTCGTGAGGAACGCGTGCAACACACACTCGGGGAGGGATTCCGGGGACTCGAGCGCGCATACGGAAACCAGGGCGCCCCCACTGCGCCCACCTTCCCCGACGCCGATCGCTCGTGGGGGCTCGCACCACGACAGGAGTACGCCGAGATCCTCGACACCACGTTCCATCGCGTGTGGCAGCGTCGATTCGCCGCGTACGGCATCGACACCGACGCGGCGTGGAACGAGCGAACGTCCGTCGACACCAACGGCGCGCTCAGCGTCGGCGACGACGTCGAGCACGTGGCGATCGGTCGGCCACGACGCCAACCGGCCCGGCGCGTGAACCGGGCGACGAGACGAATCGAGTGAAGGTGTCGAAGACCGGATGTGGTGGATACCGCCGACGCAACTCGGCGCGCTTCGCCGGGGCCGATCCGGTCACGTCAGGTCGACGGCATCCGGATGCCCTCGACCGGAGGTTCAGCCTTCGAGCGACCGCTTGATGCGGCCGAGTGTGGCCCGCAATCCGGCGGTCATCGCCTTACGTCGATTCGCCAGCCGACCATAGACCCACTTCTGCCAGCCGACGTACGGCGGATGGCTGAACGACTCGGTCACCACCGTGGCCCCGTCGCGTTCGGCCAACTCGTATCGCCACACCGTGTATCCCTCGGCGACGAACTCGAACAGTTCGTTCGGTTCGTAGCCGACCACCTTCGACGTCGTCGTCCAACGCTTCACGGTGATCGGGCCGACGCGGGCGACGTTGTCACCCTCGAATCGCGCGCCGACCGCCGGACCTCCGGCACCGTCGATCCACCGGCACCTGACGCACTCCGGGCTCCACTCCCCCATCCTCGTCACATCGGTCACCGCAGCGAACACGTCACCGATCGGTGCTTCGATGATCGTCGTGGCGGATCCCGTCACCGGATCGGCTGATGTATCGCTCATCGGCCGAGTCTCGCGCAGTACTGGACGTACTGTGTACGTACCCACTGGCCGGCGATCGACCGACGATTGACAGGGAGCCGAGATGACGATGAAAGCACTCCTCCACCACACCTACGGGTCACCCGACGTGCTCGAGTTCGCCGACGTCGCCGAACCCGAGGTCGGCGACGACGAGGTGCTCATTCGTGTACACGCCGCCGCCGTGAACCCGCTGGACTGGCACTTCATGACGGGAACGCCGTACCTGATCCGTCTCGTCGCCGGTCTGCGGCGCCCGAAGCGCCCGATCCGTGGCGTCGATGTCGCCGGCACGGTCGAGGCGGTCGGCGCCAAGGTCACCACGTTCCAGCCGGGCGACCGCGTCTTCGGCGGCGCCAGAGGCAGCTTCGCAGAGCTCGCCGCGGCGAGCGAGCAGCGACTTGCCCACATACCCGACGAACTCGATTTCGACCAGGCCGCCGCCATTCCCGTCGCCGCGATCACCGCACTTCAGGGCCTGCGCGATCAGGCCCTGCTCGAATCCGGCCAATCGGTGTTGATCAACGGCGCCGCCGGCGGAGTGGGCACCTATGCCGTCCAGATCGCAAAGGCGATGGGCGCCGACGTGACCGCCGTGACCAGCACCCGCAACGTCGAGCTCGTCCGTTCGATCGGCGCCGACCACGTGGTCGACTACACGAGCGACGACTTCACCGCGACCGACCGCCGGTACGACGTGATCTTCGACATTGTCGCGAATCGATCGCTCGACGATCTCCGCCGGGTACTCGCACCTGAAGGGGTACTCGTCATGGTCACGGTCGACAAGACGGGCAAGTGGATCGGTCCGTTCATCCAACCGATCAAGGCAAAGCTGCGGATGCTGCGCAGCGCGCAGCGGGTGAAATCGTTCACGGCGGACGAAACCCGCGCCGAGCTGCTCGCCCTGGTCGACATGGCGCGGGATGGTCGACTCCGGTCGGTGATCGATCGCACCTACCCACTCAGCGATGCCGCCGACGCCGTCCGCTACCTTGCCGAGGGTCACGCCCGCGGCAAGGTGATCATCCGGATCGACAACTGATCCGACGCACCGCAACAGCGCCGGGAGGAGCAGCCGTGCGTCGAGCGCCCGTCAGTCGCTGATATCGCCCGCTTCCGGGACCTGCTCGCCGCGAAGGAAGGCTTCGAGCATCGAGTTGACGACGTCGGGCTGGTCCTGTTGTACCCAGTGGCTCGCGTTCGGCAGGTACCGCAGCGTGAGGTCGGTCACGCTGTCGCCGGTGCCGTAGGTCGTTGCCGTGCCGAGCGCGACGTCCTGCTCACCCCAGACCATCAGCGTCGGCGTTTCGATCATCGGGTATCCCATGCCACGCAGACGCCGCGCACTGAACACCGCTCCCCGATACCAGTTGATCATCGCCCGCAACGCGCCGGGTTCGGCGGCGGCGCGCCGGTACCGGTCGACCACGTCGTCACCGAATCGGTCGGCGTGTACGGCCGAATCCCGAAAGATGCCGACGATCGCCTCGGCGTCGTTGCGCCCGATCGCACGCTCGGGCAGCCACGGCAGCTGGAAGAACAAGAAGTACCACGATTTGCGCAGCTGGCTGAGCGTTCGGAGCTCACGTTGGAACGGCACGGGGTGCGGGACGTTCATGATCACGAGCCGATCGAGCGGACGAATCCGATGCATCGCGATGTACCAGGCCAGCGCCGCACCCCAATCGTGTCCGATGAGAACCGTCTCCCGCGGAGCGGCAGCATCGATCAGCGCGGCCACGTCGTCGAGCAACAACTCGGTTCGGTAGTCGCGGCGGCGGCGAGGGCGCGGTCGAGTCGCGCCGTACCCGCGCAGGTCGGGGGCCCATGCCCGGTACCCGTGATCGGCGAGCAACGGAAGTTGGTGGCGCCAGCTGTAGCCGAGCTCGGGGAATCCGTGCAGGCACAGGGCCAATCGGTCACCACTTCCCTCTTCGTGGACTCGGAAGTCGAAGCCGTTGGCCGACACCACGCACTCGATCATGGTTCATCCTGACGCGTGTTCGAGCCTGCGCCAGAACCGGAATGCTGCGAGCGTGATCGCCTGCCGGTCGCGCTCCGGGACGAGGCGAACCCCGCGTCGTAGCGCCGGCCGACGAGAACGATCAGCGCTGCACGCCGTCAGACCCAGGCCTCGGCCAGCGTCGACTCCATGCGGGCGTACGACGCCTCCATCCCGTCGATCATGCCCGTCGCCATGATCTCGTCGCGCAGCTCGCGGCTCGGGTAGGTCACCACGATCGCGAGCAGCGTGCCTCCCTCCGCCGGGGTCAGCGTCATCTCGTTGCGAGTCGAGGGGCCGTCGGTACCGATCATCCGCTCGGTCGTCACGGAACGACGAGGTGCAGCCGATTCGAGCACCTCACCTTCGAATCCGAATCGTTGCTCCCCATCGTCCGACGCCCACTCGTACCGATACGAGTCGCCGACCTGGTGGCCGACCTCACAGACGGGCAGCGACCAGCCGTCCGGGCCGAGCATCCACTGCTGCACCAGCGCAGCGTCGTGATGGGCACGCCACACCTGGTCGATCGATCCCCTGACGACCCGGCTGAACCGGACCATCGTGTCGGTCAACAGCCTCGACTCGGTGCCACGTCCGTGCGCGAACGATGTCAGATCGGCGAGCACGCTCTCCATCTGTCCGAGCGCGCCTTCCAAACCTTCGAGCATCCCCATCTCGACGAGTTGTTGCATGGACTGGGCGTCGGGGAACGTCGTGGTGCTGACGAATCTCGAACCGGACTCCGTCGCCTCGAACCGGACCACGATCGTCATCGACGGCATCTCGTCGTTCGGCGAGCCGTCGTCAGCCGCGAAACCATCGACAACGCTGAACGCCCGGCCCGCGTCGACCGTCTGGAACATCCAGTAGCCGGCCGCATGCTCGCCGTCGGGGCCGGTCATGAAGTACTCCGATCGGCCGCCCTCGGTCATGTCGTGGCGGGTGAAGCTGGCGGGCCACTCGGGTGGTCCCCAGAACCGCTCGATCTGGCGTGGATCGGTCCAGGCCTGCCAGAGTCGTTCCACGGGCACGGCGTATTCGCCGACGACTGTGAGGGTGAGCGCCTCCGGGTCGGACGTGATATCGGTGATGGGCATTGCTACTCCTCGGGAGTGAGTCGGGATTCGGGGTGGATTCGGAGTGGGACGAGGTCTCGGCGAGCACATCGTCGATTTGGCTGAAGCGCGAGCGCCACAGGTCTTCGAGCTGGACGAGGAGTGCCCGAGCTCGTCCGATCTGCTCAGGGTTGGCCCGAACGATCCGCTCGCGACCGCGTTGTTGTTTCGACACGAGACGTGCCTCCTCCAGCACGGCGACGTGCTTCTGCACTGCGGCGAAGCTCATGTCGTAATCGGCAGCGAGCTCGCTGACCGACGCCTGGCCGACCAGAGTTCGGCGCACGATGTCGCGCCGCGTCGCATCGGCAAGTGCTCGGAACAAGCGGTCGACCTCGTCGTCGGACAGAGCTAAATGTACAACCATGTGGTTGTACATTAGGCGTCGCTCGAACCTCCGTCAAGAGCGGACGTGTCATATCGAAGACCACGTCGTGCACCGTCTCCACAGCGTCATCACCAGTAGCGTGCCCGAGTGGCATCGACCGAAGAGCGAGACGCGACGGGAGGAATCTGGTCACCCGAGTACCTGCCGGTCACGCTCGCCAACCTGACCATCGTCGCCATCGCGGCCTACGACGGACTCGCGCTGATCGCTGCGCTGCCGTCTATTGCGGACGACCTCGGTGACGTGGCGTTGCTGCCATGGGTCATCACCGCGTTCCTGGCGACGTCCGCGGTCGCCGGCATCACCGCCGGTCCGATCATCGATGCCGTCGGCGTGCGCCGAACATTTCGCGTCACCGGCTTGTGGTTCCTGTTCGCGAGCGCCGCCGCGGCGGCGGCGCCGAACATGCCGATGCTGGTGGCTGCGCGGGCGTTGCAGGGCATCGGCGGCGGGCTGGTGATCTCGGTTGCACTGGCCGCAGTCGGCCTCGCGTACCCGAACCGACTTCGGCCGCGGGCGTTCGCAGCCAATTCGATGGTTTGGGGAACCCTGGGTTTCGGCGGACCGGTGATCACCGCCGGTCTGCTCGCATTCGCCGGGTGGCGGATGATCTTCATCGTGCAACTGCCGATCACGGCGCTCGCCCTGGCCGCAGGATGGCGCACGCTTCCGAGCACGAGGGAGAAGCCGCAGCGGATCGTCATGGACGGCCGTGGCATCTCCCTCATCTCAGGCCTCGTCGCTGCTTCGCTGTTGGCCGTGTCGCAGATCGGCGTGCGATGGTGGCTGGCCGGCACCGGCGCCGCAGCCGCGATCGCTTTCGGGAGCGCCTTCTGGACGCACACCGGTCGTGCCGCCGAACCGCTCGTCGATCGGTCCCACATCACACGGTTCCCGCTCAAGCGCATCCACGTCACGTCCGGCCTGGTGCTGACCGCCGGGCTCGCCGCCGACAACTACCTACCGCTCTACATGCAGACCACACGCGGGCGATCTGAATCGTTCGCCGCGTTCTCGGTGTTGTTCCTCACCGTGGGCTGGTCATCGGCAGCATTCCTCGTGAGTCGACTGCTCGAGCGCTGGAACGAGGCCGATGCCATCCTTCTGGGCTCGTACCTCATGGTTCCTGCGGTTGCGATTGCAGGCATCGGCGTGGCCCTGACCTGGCCGATACCGGTCATCTTCGGCGGCTTCTTCGTGATGGGTGCGTCGATCGGGCTCGTGTCGACGTCAGGGCTCACGCTGATGCAGTCCAGCGCTGACGACAGCGAGATGGGCCGGGTCAACAGTGCGCACCAGTTCGTCCGCACGATCTGTATCACCTACGGAGTCGCGATCGGCGGCGCAATCCTCCTGCTCGTGGTCGGAAACCAGATCGGCGATGTCGAGGTCGTACGTGACGCCCTGGGAGGCGAGGATGTCACTGCGTCGCCGGCGACGCTCGACGCGATTCGAGACGGGCTGGCGTGGGTGCACGTGTTCGGTGGGGTCGTCGCCCTCGCGTGTGTCGGTGCGGCGACCGTGCTGTGGCGCCAGACCCGAGAGCGCGCACGAGCATCCGCCGGAGTCTGAGCCGCGCTCCTGAGCGACGGCGGCGCCTACATCGTGCCGGTGCACGACATGTTCTGGGGCGACGGGCGCGGTTGTGACGAGTGGTCGCGAGCCCGCGAGGTCCGCGCTCGGCATGGGTCTGCGACCTACCGTTGCATTCATGATCGAAGCTGCAGGCGGGGTCGTCTTTCGATCGGCGCAACCGAACCAGGTCGAAGTGCTTCTCGTTCACCGGCCTCACCGGGACGACTGGACCCTTCCGAAGGGCAAACGTCGGCGTTCTGAGTCGATCGAACAATGTGCGCTGCGCGAAGTGCTCGAAGAAACCGGGCTCGAATGCGAACTCGGGAGCGAACTGCCGGGCACCCAGTACCTCGACCGGAAGGGACGACCGAAGACCGTTCGGTATTGGACGATGACGGCACAGAGTGGCCAGTTCGCGCGCAACCGGGAGGTCGACGAAATCCGTTGGCTGCCCGTCGAACGGGTCGGCGACCTACTCACCTACGAACGCGATCTGGTCGTGGTCGCAGCGCTGAACGACGCCCAACCGGCGGTCGTCTGAGCCCAACTGCGGCCGGCCAGCCGGGGACGGCTCGCCGAAATGTTCTGTCGTGTTTTACTTGGTTCAGTTTCGTCTTGCTTAGATGCCGAAAATCCCCGCAGAACTTAAGCCTGGCATATCGAAGCATATTGCTCCGGCCGCGTTGTTCTTTTTCCGTTGGGCAGCCGCTTTGACGGTATTGTTCGGCCTGGCAATTGCAGGTCAGCCCGGCGAAGGCTCGCCGTCCTATTTGGTGCAGGCGCTGACGTTTCAACAAGGTTATGACCTTATCGGCATTGGCATGTGGCTTGCCCTGATCATGGCATTCAATGTCTGGTTCATCATCTGGCCGAACCAGAAGAAGGCGCTTGGCATCGTTGAAGCAGACGATGCTTCCAAAGCAAAAGCTGCGACGACCGCAATGATCACGTCACGCATCAACACGATGCTGTCGATTCCCATGCTCTACGCCATGGTCAGCTTCAACGGCGGCTAATCCGCTGGACGAGATGAAATAACGAAAAGGGGGGCGGCTGTGGCTACCCCCTTTTTTTATCCAAGAAGATCGTGCTTCTTCAGAGTGTGGCGCAGTTGGTCGTAGCTGAGGTTAAGCGACTTGGCGGTCTGACGCTGGTTATAACGGCACTTGGCCAACGCCTGCTCAAGAACCGCTTTTTCAAATTTCTCCGTCGCCTCGCGAAAGTCGGTCACATCCACCGCCTGGCTCAGATCGGTTGAATAACGCGGTTCACTGTCCTTGGCCTGATTGTCCGACTGGACCTGTGCCGGCGCCGAAGCTGCGACTCCGCCCCGCCATGGGCTGTCAAACGGATCAAACTGGATATAGTCGACGGGTTGCGACGGATCGGCCCACCGATACACCGCGCGCTCCACGACATTGCGCAGTTCGCGGACATTGCCTGGCCATAGATGGTTCTCTAGCGCGCGGGTTGCGACCTCGCCAAATCCGGGCCAGCCGTCCCAGCCAAGCTCTGCGGCCATCTTGCGTCCATAATATTCGGACAAAACCTCGACGTCGCCTTCGCGCACTCGCAAGGGTGGAAAAGTCACCACCTCAAAGCAAAGCCGATCAAGCAAATCTGCCCGGAACCGCCCTTTTTCAACCATGTTGGGCAAATGCTCGTTGGTGGCCGCAACAATGCGCACGTCGACCCGCATTGGGCGCGACGAGCCAATGCGCGTAACTTCGCCATATTCCACTGCGCGCAATAGTCGCTCCTGCGCGCCCATGCTTAACGTACCAAGTTCATCCAGGAACAATGTGCCGCCGTCAGCCTCCTCGAAGCGCCCTTCACGCGCGCGCGTTGCGCCGGTGAAGGCGCCTGCCTCATGCCCGAACAGCTCGGCCTCTATCAGCGTTTCGGGCAGTGCCGCGCAGTTCATCGTCACAAGCGGCCCGTCCCAACGGCCGCTGAGCCGGTGAAGGCGCTCGGCGATCAGTTCCTTGCCCGTTCCTCGTTCCCCCACCACCAGGACTGGCCGGTTGAGCGGTGCCGCACGGCTTGCACGCTCCACGGCATCGAGAAATGCTGATGATTGACCAATAAATTGAACGCTATCCCTGTCCATTTTCAAACATTGGCATATTTCACCATAGAGTGGCAATAATTACTAGCATGCCATCCGCATAATTTTACACAAATGGCGCAAATGTGCGAAAATAGACAAATTGGCACGCTCCCTGCAGTGCACCCTACAACCCGGCACGACCGGTCTTTGTTAAAGGGAAGAAACGACATGCGCAAAGATATCGAAACCAGCAACAACCCAAACGGGTCAGAAAGCCGTCTCTGGCTTGCTGTCGCCTTGTCCATCTCGATGATCTTCACCAGCTATGCCGTATCGGTACTGAATCATCACGATGGTGGTGATTTGAATGCACAAACCTATACCCATAGGCCTTTCGTGGTCAGCTATCTTGCCTGAGTTCGAAAGCCTGCGACCGGAGTGCCCCAGCTCCCCCCCTACCTCCCCAAGGCACCCGGTCGCACCCTTTTTAGATAGAGTTGCCAACAAACATTTACGGAGTTACCCAATGGGCATATTTTCACGAACCCGCGATATCATCGCCGCCAATGTCACCGACCTGCTCGACAAGTCTCAAGACCCGGCGAAGATGATCCGCATGATCATCCTGGAAATGGAAGAGACACTTGTTGAAGTCCGGGCCTCCGCGGCTCGCACGATTGCTGACCAAAAAGAACTGCGCCGGCACATCGACAAGCTAAACACGCTGGAAGCGGACTGGACTGACAAAGCCCATCTGGCGCTTTCGAAGGGCCGTGAAGATCTTGCCAAAGCTGCGTTGCTCGAAAAGCGCAAGGCGACCGACATGAAAGAGCAACTGACGTCTGAAGTCGACGTTCTGAACGATGCGCTCAAAGCGTCAGAACAGGACATTCACAAGCTCCAGAAGAAGCTAGCCGATGCCCGCAGCCGTCAAAACGCGCTGATGACTCGTCTCGAAAGCGCAGAAAATCAGGTCAAGCTACGTACGATGTACAATGGCGACAAGGTCCGAGAGGCATTTTCACGCTTCGATGTTCTGGAACGCCGGGTAGACGAAGCGCAAGGTTATGCAAACTCGCTTTCCATCGGCTCGGAGGCCCCGCGGACCTTGGGTGACGAGATCGCTGCTCTGGAATCATTCGATGTGGTCGATGCCGAGCTGGAAGCAATGAAAAAGGCCATGAAGGCCGACGACAAGAAGGAAGGCTAAGCCATGGAAGATGTGTTCGTTCCGATTATGGTTGTAGGGATGTTGTTTGTCGCACTCCCGTGGCTTGTACTGCATTATGTCACGCGGTGGAAAACTGCAGCGACACTGACAAATGACGATGAGCGGATGCTCGGCGATATGCACGAACTTGCCCGCCGGCTCGAAGATCGTCTCGAAACTGTTGAGCGGCTAGTGGCCCAGGAAAATCCCGAATGGCAGCCACGCCGCATTGACCTTGATACCCCAGATTTTGACCCCGAAAATGTGCGCAAGCTGGAAAGGAACCGCTGAAATGTCAGGGACTCACACCAAATTCTATCTCGACAAGCAGAATGCCAAATGGAAAGGCGTTTGCGCGGGGATTGCCGATTACACAGGCGTTGACGTTCTTTGGGTCCGCTTGGGTGCCGTAATGCTCACGTTGATGGGCGGCTTCCCCTGGACGCTGATAGCTTATGTGATCACGGCTTGGATGGCCAATCGGAAGCCCATCCATCTCTACACCGACGACCGTGAAGAGCAGAAATTCTGGCAAGGCGTGCGTCAATCACCTGCCCGCACCACCCGCGACATCCGCTCACGCTTTCGTGAGATCGATCACAGGTTGGCCGAAATGGAAACCTATTATGTCAGCAACAACAAGCAGCTGGCTGAAGAAATCGAAAGCCTTCGCTAAAGCGCGACATTTTGGAGGGAACATAACGTGGTAACTTTAATCGTCCTGGGCGTCATTGGTTGGTTCGCATACCGCCATCTCGCAAATAAAAAGCGCCAAGCCGATCGCCGCAACTGGAGCGTTGATTTCCGCGACACCCCAATCCGGCCAGTAACACGCCGCCTGCCCTGGAGGGATTTGACGTGATTTTTGGAGGACCATCATTCGTCGTAGCAATCGTCCTAATCGCAACAGTTGGCTGGATCATCAACAATTGGATCCGTGCGAAACATGGCTATGCGCTTGAGGACGAATGGAGCGGTAAAACATACAAAGCGGACAAAAATCCTGCCGAAGAACGTTTAATCGCGCTGTTGAGCAGCGAGAACGAAGCGATGAACGGAAAGATCGGTCATCTGGAAGAACGCATCGCGGTGTTGGAGCGCATTGTCACCGATAAAGCTGGGCGGCTGTCAGAAGAAATTGAGAAATTGCGCTGACGCGCCGTGGAGGAAAAATGGATCCTGACAAACTTGCCTTAATATCAGCTATTGGACCAATCATTGGCGTCGGCATTGCATCCATTTCGGCCGGATGGGTTTTGACCACGTGGATGCGTATAAAAAATGGCTATCCGTTGGATGGCGCTTGGGGACAGGCGGTTTATCCCAAACATGACCTAGAAGCGGTGGAACGCGTCAAGCTGTTGAGCCAGGAAAATGCCCAGCTGCGCGCCGAACTTGGGTCAGTCAAAGATCGTCTGGCCAATATCGAGAAGATCGTGGTGGATGACAGCCACCGGCTGACAGCTGAAATAGAAGCCCTTCGCGGACCATCGAACTGAGGAACAGATAATGGATATTAACCCGCTTCTCATTCCAATCCTCGGCATCAGCTGCGGACTGCTGGCCATTTTTTCGGGCGCGATTGTTCGGCCATGGCTGAAACTCAAAGAGCGCCAAATGGAATTGAATGCCAACAATATAGCCGAAAAAGCCGCGCAATATGCGGCTGATAAAGGGCGTCTCGAAGAACGAGTTGCTGTTCTCGAACGGATCATAACCGATCAAGGCTACAGCCTTGCAAAGGAGATCGAAGAGCTCCGCAGTCTGCCTCCGCAGCAAGTAAAACCGCAACCAGAACTTATCTAATCTAAGGAGTATATCATGGGCCCGTTTGAAATGGTCGTCGCGATCATCGCCATCGTCACAATCGGAAAAATCATTCAGACCAAGCAAAAGGCAAAGCACGGCATTGTCGAAGATCAGGACTTCATGGGCACCAAAACGCATCGTCTCATGAACAATGCCGAGACCCAGCAGATGCAGGATGAAATTCGTGCGCTGAAAGAGCGAATTCAGGTTCTTGAGCGCATTGCCACGGATAACAACAGTGCAAGTGACATCAACCGTCAGATCGAAGAACTGCGCGGCCGATAACGGCAGCCAGTCGGAAAGGAAGGAACCATGGAACAGGATCCCAACTTCTATATCATCATCGGTGCTTTCGCCGTGCTGACCGTGGGGATTATATCCTCGCTTGGGCTACGCGGATGGCGCGACTGGATTGCGTTGAAGCACGCTGAACTGGACGTTGTGCGCCGTGGGAGTGACGCGCCGGTGCCATCAGCCAACGCGCGGATCGAGGTGGCTGATTTGAAAGAACGCGTCAAAAGGCTCGAAGCCATCGCGGCAGGGATTGATATCTGAACCCTGCCGCCATATGCGCGGTTGGATGAGCACACTCACCGACATCGAAGAAGAGTACGGATTTCTTGAGGCTGACGACCGGTACCGATTGTTGATCGACTTGGGCCGGGAACTCCAGCCAATGCCCGATGCATTAAAAACAGATGCCACACTCGTCAGAGGATGCTCGGCAAATGTTTGGGTTTATCCGGTGGAAGAGAACGGACACCTCGCTTTTTTGGCTGATAGTAATGCCGCAATCACGAAAGGGATTATTGCCCTGGTGCTAAAAACCATCGACGGAAAAAACGCAGCTGAAATTCTGCGCACCGATATCGAGGCCGCCTTGGAACCATTTGATCTCAAGAACCAGCTGAGTTCAAATCGCACGCAAGGCATACCCAACATGATTGCACTGATCCGCGCAACCGCAGCGCGCTATTCTGGCTGATCAGGGGAAAATCTAACCCTTCCACTCTCGGCGCTCTTCGGCGACGCGAAGAACATCATAGGCCGCCTGCCCCGCCTGAAACGCCTTGGCTGCGTCGGCGTTTCCAGGGTTCACGTCAGGATGCGTCTCTTTGGCAATTTTGCGCCAGGCTTTTTTCGCGTCTTCAAATGTGGAATCGCTTTCAAGCCCCAATATGTCGAGCGCGTGCATCTCGTCGCGGCTGCGGCTGCCGTCTCCGGAACCCGCCCAGCCATAATGGGCAGACTCCTTATAGCCCGATGAGTCACGGCGCTCGTTGGCTTCGCGTTCATCGGCCTCTTCTTTGGTCAGCCCTTCAAAATAATCATATCCCCGATTATACTCACCGGCATGTTCCTCGCAGAACATCCACCGTTCGGGATTGTTGGGCGATTTAGGCGCGGGGCAGTTGCCCGCCTTGTTACAGCCATAGCGATCGCACAGGCGCACCTGCTGTGCCTCGCTGCTGCTGCCGTAGCCGCGCCAGCGAGGGAATCCCCAGTCATTTCTTCGAGTAGTACGCACCATGCCGCCGACTTAGCGATGGCATGTCCATTTTGCTAGTGGCCCATACACATTTAAGGGAGCGACTTAGTGATTTCCAATCCTAATACCATCATCAAAAGCACCGCATTGATGGTTTTTGAAAGAAACCAGACCGCGACATAAATGAGCACAAAGAGCCCGGTAAAGATCATTGCATAGCAAATAAAAATGCCGCCAACAGAAGTTGGTCTATTCGCTATGACAGCCCACTCCTAACTCGGCCCTAAAATTATGCTATACGCTCGCTCCACGACTGACATTGAATTCCCCCCGCAAAAATTGGGCCATAGCGGGTCAGAACATATTGAATTTTAAAAATTATTACTGAAAACTAAATTAAGTGCGCCAATAGCTTCACAATGACCAAATAGGGCTTTGGCCAATGGCTCATGCACGACCTAAGCGCCCGGTAGGCCGCCCGTCATCATTCCGGTTCCAAAAAATGTCGAAAAGACCAGCCCGGCGATGATGCCAGACACGATCACTGAAAGCACGATATAGGCGAGCACAATGACGACCGTGAAACCTGCAACTTTTTCCTTGGGTACGCCCAGAACAGGCTGCAACCCGAGATAGATCAGATACACCACATAAGCGATCGCAGCGAATGATATCAGGCCACCCAAAATAGGTATCCAACTGACGAGCCCAGCAACCCATGTGGGCGTGGACGCATATGCCATGAGTTTGGTCGCTTGCACCATGTCCGATTTCCCGTTGAAACTCGGGGACACGGCATTGACGATAATCGACATAATATAGAGAATGATCAGTGAAAGCACATATCCTATCACCGTCATTCCAGCAATTCCGCTGAAGCCCAGCGCCATCCCGGCGCCGCCCATCCCACCAAAAGTCGCGGCACTCAAGCCAAGCGCCCCAGTGAATATGATCCCAGTGATCAATGGGATAGCGGCGAGTATCATTGCATAGCCTGTAAAAATGCTGCCTACTGTTGCGGGTTCGCTGGCAATGACATTCCATTCCTCACTGGGTTTCAAGATGATATTCTTGGCGCGATCGGCAATTGACATTGACTTACCCCTTGGAAATTCGTTCTCAGCGAACAGAACATAATGACAATCACATGTAAATGCTGACGTTCGCGTCAATGAGGGGGTATATGATAGTTTTTTCTAGGATCTTGATCGCGATCATTGGACTGTTTGCGTTGCTGGGGGTCAGTCAGCACTGGTTTAGCCTCGACGCCGTCGCGGCCGAACGCGGAATGCAGGCGATAGGTGCGATTGGCCGCGCCAATTTGCGCGCCGATGTCGGCGGTCTGTTCCTTGGGATCGGTTGCCTTTCACTTTTTGCCGCTGCCCGGCAAGACCGGAGCGCACTTATGGCCACGGCTGCCTTGCTTGCCGCAACACTTATGGGACGCTTCGTAAGCGTTGTGATTGACGGCTACAGCGCCCGTGTCGGGCCACCCATGGTTATTGAAGCGATTGTCCTCGCCCTGTTATGCGCGACGTATCGCGTGTGGAGGAAAAAGCCAGAGGGTTTGTAAGCCGGGTTCTGTCCGTGCCCTAAAGCACTGTGCGACCATTCATCTAGGCGACGCATTGCTGCGCCACTCATGCAACCAACCCGGGCGACTGGCAGGAGGATGCCATATGCCGCCCCTATTCGGTTTTGCTCCCGGTGGGGTTTGCCTTGCCGTTTCTGTTACCAAAAACGCGGTGCGCTCTTACCGCACCGTTTCGACCTGGCCGCATCGAAATGCGGTGGACTATTTTCTGTGGCACTTTCCCTAAAATCGCTTTCGCCGGACGTTATCCGGCACCGTTCCTCGCTGGAGCCCGGACTTTCCTCCCCTTAGCAGTTACCCACTAAGCGGCGGTCGCCCAACCCTCTGGCGCAGGTCAGATAGCAGGTCCGCCCTCATACTCCAAGAGTAAGCTGAGCAGGATCGCGCGGCATTCACCATCGATTACGCCGTCGATATTTTCAGGACGGAACCGGCGCTGAAACGCGATTGTGGCGGCGCGTCCATCTGAAATGCCATAACCATAACGCTCGAGAGCGAGAATAAAGGCAGCATCTGGCCAACCGGGATCCACTAAATTTGCCTTGGGACGCTGGACAGCAAGTCCCAATTTTGCAAGCCGCTCCCAGTCAAAAAGCTCGCCCGGATCCTCTTTGCGGGTCGGTGCAACATCGCTATGCCCAACCACATTTCGTGGCTCAACTCCGTAAGTTCTGACCAACTCTGCGACCAACAACGTTACCGTATCCATTTGTGCTTCCGGGAAAGGACGATAGCCGAATTCGTGTCCGGGATTCACGATCTCGACACCGATACTTGCGCTGTTACAATCGGTGACACCGCGCCAGTACGACAGACCGGCATGTTGCGCCCTTTGCTCTTCGCGCACCATGTGTACCAGCTGGCCGTCCTCGTCGACGACATAATGCGCCGAAACCTTGGACTCAGGGTTAGCCAGCCAGTCAATCGCAGCCGCACCCGTTTGCATCCCGGTATAATGTAGGACCAGCATAGTAACTGGCAAGGTGCGTTCGCCAAAATTGGGCGATGGGTTCCATATCATGGTCATGACGGGACCATAGGTAAATAGAATGTCACACGCAATATCACCCCGCCAACGATTGCGCGGCTTCTCTTGATCGTTCTATCACGGGTGCGGTTTCATAAAATCCGCGAAATCCCTTACTCGCTTGAAACTTCTTTGTTTGACCAATCACGGTTTCTGCTGCCCCCAGCATTAGCAGGCCGTCCTGTTCCAACAAAGGCGCAATGGTCTCCAGAATTTTGGACCTTTTGTCATCGCTGAGATACATCAACACATTGCGGCAACAGATGACGTCGAAACGGCCAAAATGTCTGGCCGGGGTCAACATATTATGTTCAGCAAATGTGACCATTTTGCGGAGGGCGTCCTTTGCGATCCATTCGTCGCCACGCTGTTCAAAATGGCGAAGCATCTGCACGACAGGGAGACCACGCTGGATTTCAAACTGCGAATATCGCCCTTCTCGCGCCTGCGCCAAGGCTGCGGAGGAAACGTCAGTTGCCAAAATCTGGATTGTCCAGCCACGCCATTTTTCGGCGTTTTCCAGTATGGAGATTGCCAGCGAGTAGGGCTCCTGCCCCGTCGAACACGCCGCCGACCATATACGCAATCGCTTGCTGTCCATCCGGTGTTCTCGAATATTGTCCAATACGGGCCCGGTCAGTAACGCAAAATTGGGTTGGTCCCGGAAAAAACTCGTTTCATTATTGACCATCGCATCCACGCAGGCACGCGTCAGTTTCGAGTCCGCTTCGATTTCAATAAGCGCGGCAAGCGTTTGAAGATCGGGTATGGAGTTCTGGCGCATCAATGGCTTTAGCGCCATATCGATCCGCCAATGCCGGTTTGCCAATACCGTTTGTCCAGTGTGCTTTTCTAATATGTCGGAGAGAATGCTGTAAGCTTGGGCTTCTGCGCTGTTCATGACAATGTTGCCATGTGGCCTAACAACTCTGAGATCTGCTCTGCTGGTAAAATGGCCGAGGCCAGTCCTTCCTTCGCAATGGCACCAGGCATTCCCCAAACGACGGAACTCTGCATATCCTGCACCAGAACAGGCGCGTTTAGTTGCCGCATGGCCCTTGCGCCATTCAACCCGTCATTTCCCATACCGCTGAATATGATGCCCAGGGCGTCCCGTCCATATGTGCGCGCTACCGATTCCAGCATTGCATCGACCGACGGGCAATAGCGGCTACCGGTGTAGCTAGACTGATGGTCGATAAACACGTCATTCCGCTCCGCCCTGCAAATCAGATGCGCATGTCCGGGTGCAACGTAGATATGCCCGGGCATGACGCGCTCGCCTACTTCAGCAACCTTTACCGTGCGTCGGGTTAAGCCGCCCAATTGGCGCGCAAAGAATGTCATAAATGCAGCCGGCAGATGTTGCGTGATGAATATCGGGCAATCAAGGTCTGGGTCAAGATTGCGCAAAAGTGTGTGAATTGCTGGAATGCCGCCGGTCGACGAACCGATCGCGATGCAGCGCGGCTTCGAAATTGCACATGTGTCCAGCACTGGTCGAGGGACAGCAGGAATTTCATGTGTGTTATCTGCTGACCGGCCAAGGCGCATAACCTTGTCGACCAGAATCTCTGTAAATCGGCCGGAAAATCCTGCGCGGCCGGGCTTTGCAAGAGTGTCACATGCACCATTTGACAGTGCCTGAAGGGCGGCGGGCCCATTTTCTTCGGCAAAAGCGGAAACGACCAATATGCGCGCGCCTCTGGCCTTGGCGATGATATCAGGTAACGCTTCAAGACCGGATCGTTTTGGCATTTCGATATCGAGCAAGATGATATCGACAACTATATCGTCCAGATTGGCGACCGCGCTCTCGGCGTCGGTAGCCTCGCACAAAATTTCGATCCCGGGCTGATCACCTAGAACGCGTGCGAATATCGAACGTGCAACAATACTGTCATCGACAAGCATGACCCTGATGGGTGCCAAAACCCGCTTGGGCGGCGGGGCATCGATGGCGTGGAGCGCGGACATCATCAGTGACTAAAGGCAACCAACGATTTGCAGCTTCGACTCAAGTGTTTCGCGGTCAAAGGGCTTCATAACATATTCGTCGGCACCCGCCTCGATGGCCGCCTGAATATGGCCAATGCCGTTTTCGGTGGTACAGAAAATTACCTTTGCTGACGGCGTTTCAATTGTGGAGCGGTAAGTGCGCAAAAAGTCCATCCCGCTCATGACTGGCATATTCCAGTCCAATAAAATAACATCAGGCTTTTCGTGGGTGACACGTTCGAGGGCTTCCTGCCCATCCGCTGCTTCGGAAACAAAAAACGCCATGGTTTCCAGAATATGGCGTGCAACCTTGCGAATGACCTTGCTGTCATCAACGATCAAACAGGACTTCATTTGCTCTCACCTATTAGTGTATCCGAATTGGTGACAGTATCGCGCTGTTCTTATCGACACGTTAATGAAGGCGACAGCCCTGCCGAATTATTCGACCGAAGCAACTTGCCCAGCGACCAGAGCAGCGGTGTTCAATATCATGACCAGCGAGCCGTCAATGCTCGAAATATGGTCAACATAGCGTGCCCACGCGGCAGGTGCTGTGATGGATGTTTCTGCTTGCTGCGTGTCGATGGCGACAACATCATGAACCTTATCGACCAAAAGGCCGTATTGGTGGCCGGCAATTTCAGTGACTACGGACAGCGCGCCTTTTTCCACACGCTGCTGAATGCCTGTTACAAGATATTGCGTATCAATCAATGTCAGCACGCGGCTTCGCAGCGCAAATATGCCTGCAATTGACGGATCACTCATCGGTGCAGGGACAATCTCGGGCACGTGCACTACGGATTCGACCAGACCACTTTCGATGGCAACGCGGGATCCAGCGAGGTCAGCAATGAGATACAGAGCATTGGTCATGCGTGCACCGCCAATTTCGCTTCAATAGCTGAAAGCAACCCAATGCGGTCATATCTATACACACTCGCTACGCTGTCATGCGTCCCAAGACGTGAGTCCCGGAGGTGCAAGATCCGGGGATCGTCCGAGGCATTGGCGGCGATCGTACTGTCGCGATGTAAAACAACCGCGGCATCGGCTTCGTCATCACGGTCGAAACTGACATTATAGCCAGAAGCCGTCAGCAATGGCGCCAAGATTGTGCGCTCCCACTGGCTATGTTCCTCACAGGCGATGAAGCAAAGCGGGTCTGCACCCCTGTTCCTTCGGCGCCGGTCCGACGTTTCGAAAAAGGCAAACATGTTACGCAGTTCCACAGCTTCACCAGAAACCGTGACGACACCTTCATGCAATTCAGGCTGTGCACTTGGAACAATGTCGCCTGAGATACTGAATATATCAAGCACCTCGCGTACGGCGAGATAGCAGCAGCTTTCGCCGTCACTCAGTTTCAGAACATTTATAAAACCGTCATGGGGTTTTTCATCGCATTCCCACAGATCGTATAGCTTGCCGTCAATGGAGACACGCGTTCTGCCTCCAACGAACTGTATCCAGGCGACGTCAACGTCTTCCATCCGGTCGATAGCGGATAAGCGTATAGCCTGTTTTCGGCCATCGGTTGCGATGAAAAGCAGAGCGGACGGACCGCTGACTGCCGCTTCCTCATCGATGCTGGCAGGGCCGATCTCTTCAGGCTGAATAGCGGCAAGCCCCATCGCTGCCGCTATGCCGCTTGCGTCAAGCAACAGCATGGGACGACCATTATCAGGCAACGAAGTCCCGGCAAATAGTCCGTTCGCCATCACCAATGGTGCACCTGGCTTTACCACCAGTTCCTCATTATCAATGACCGCCGCCACCTCAAGTGCGAAGGTGCTCCCTACTGCTGGTCGAACGACGATCAGCGTGCGGGTTTCACCGAGCGCAGCGCCGCCTGATGCAATGCCCAGAATATCCTCGAGCGTCTGAAACGGGTATCGCCGACCGCGGATAGATACGATTTTCTGGCCGCCCAGTTCTTCGAATTTCACATTGCCATTCGAAACTGACAGCAATTCAACGACAGAACTGCGCGCGATTCCGAATATCTGGCCCCCTGCCCGGACGGACAAACCAGCGATAATCGACAGCGTAAGCGGTAACCGCAAAACTATCTTTAGACCTTGGCCTTCGTGGTTCTCGAGTTCGATCGTGCCGCTAATGGCCTGAAGGTTGCTCCGAACCACATCCATGCCAACGCCCCGACCCGAAATCGAGGTCACCTTATCTGCAGTGGAAAGACCGGGTGTGAATATCATATTCAACTGGGCGCGGACTGACATCTGTTGCCATTCCGACATTGTTACCGCTTTTGCGGCGATGGCCCGCATTCCCAGTTTTTCCGTATTTATGCCACGGCCGTCATCGACAATCTCAATCAATATCTGGTTGCCGGATTGGCGCGCCGAAACCGATATGTGGCCCGTCGCGCTTTTGCCCGCGGCACGTCGTTCTTCGGCAGATTCAATGCCATGATCAGCCGCATTGCGCAGAATATGCGTAAGCGGGTCGCGCAATGCTTCTACCATTTCCCGGTCTACTTCAACTTCACTGCCAACAATGCGCAATTCAATTTGCTTACCCAGCTCAATGGACAGATCGCGCACGAGCCGTGGAAGCGATGAAAACAGCTTATCAATATGCTGCATACGCATCATACCGACGGCGTCACGCAATTCTGCCACAGATGCCGACAGACGCGCAAAAGACAGCGCCAGATCGCCATCGGTTCCAGCTCTTCGCAGTTGCCGTGATACCTCATTGCGCGCCAGCACCATATCTGACACGCCGCTCATCAATTTATCCAGAAGCGATAACGACACGCGCACCGTGCGCGACTTCCCCGGTGTAGCGCGCTCGACGATGTCTGGCTCGGTGAGCAGTTCCTGCGTAGCTGGAATGTGCGTCACATCAGGGACAATATCATCACCTTGCTCCAAATGTGCCAGCATCGCATCAATTAGGTCGCCGTCATTGTCAAAAATGGCTTCGCCCTTTTCCAAGGCTTCAGTCAGTGCCGCGATCCGGTCAATGATCGCGAGTGCCGAGGTGACCAAATTCGTTGACACAGCAACATCGCCTGCCCGCGCAGCACTTAATACATCTTCGGCTGCATGGCTAAGACGTAACAATCTTGGCAATTCTAGGAAGCCGCAGCTTCCCTTTACCGTGTGAACAAATCGAAAGGCGCTATCAAGCAGTCCTCGGTCTTCGGGGCTGCGTTCCCACTCTACGAGCTGGTTTGCCAGGGATTCGAGCGTCTCACGCGTTTCCGCGATAAAGTCGTCCAGCAAGTCGTCCATTGTTTCCGCCCTTAAATACAGGCACCGACTGTTGGAGACATATGGTTAAAAAGACGTTGAGATGGCCCTTTAACTAGGTACGGACGACTGCTCCCATTACCAGATGCTCTGCATCGGGTTCGGCCAATTGAATCATGCCTCCGCCCTGAAGCGCCAGCGTATGGGCCATCCACGCCGCCGCTGTCCGAGAGTCAACGACAGCTGGATCAATTTGGCCGGTCAAAGCAAGTCTGATGGCTGAATCCATGACGATTTTGGGTCCACTCGCTCTAATGACGATCTCCTGCTCGCCCCCGCGCGACTCTGCGCCGACAAACAATGTTCCGCCGCGCACCAACGCTTCGTTTGCTAGTAGGACAAGATTCAACAGGATTTTGACAGCCCGCTTTGGCATCAATTGGGCAGGAACCGCCCATTCAAGCACCGTGCGACCGCTTGAAGTCACCAGAGGTTCAATTACCATCCGTGCTTCCTTCGGATCGACTTCCGTGCCGAAACCGCCCGCGGCACCAAAGGCCAACCGAAAAAATTTGAGCTTGTCCGCAGCCGCCTTTGCGCTTTCGGCGAGTAAATCCATACAACGCTTTCGCATTTCCGGATCATGTTCGTCTGCCAACAGCTCAAGACCATTGTTCATTGCACCCACCGGACTCAAAAGATCGTGGCACAGGCGCGAACACAGCAAACTTGCAAAATCTATTTCGGTCTCGGACATTAAAAACATTTCCTGAAGGTGACGGACGTGCTGATGGGGCTCATGGACTGAGTTGGCAGGTGTTTCAACCCTCCAGTACCAACGTAGCGCGCGTAAATCCGGTAACCCGAGCGCCGGTCACTACGGGTTGCCAGGCTGTGACAAGAAGATTGGCAATAATCAGCCAATAAAGGTTGTCAGGCGGCGCTTGTGCCACATCAATCTCAGAAGGTTGGGCAAGTCCGTTGGGGTGAGAGTGGAAATATCCAAGCAGAGGCAAACCCCCTGCTCTTATGTCTTTATGGACTGCAACGAGCGCGGCGGGATCCAATTCAAAATGCCGAGCGGGGTCGGCAGCTACATTCCGTGTCAATTCGACCGCAGCGATCCGGTTACCGCTTCCCCGAAGCAGGCCACAGCATTCATGCGCGCCGGCGGCTTCCGCCCAGCAAAGTAGTTGTTGCTGGTCATTGCTTGATAAATGCAGTTCCATCACCCATGTCTATGCGATGGTTGAAGAAAATACCACATTTACAGGTGTGTTAGGCGAAGGACGACTGGACAGTGCCCTCGCGGCTGCGTTGCCGCAATTTTCTCGCGCGCGTATTCAGGCGCTGATCGCAGATGCCGCCTTGCGGATCAACGGCGAAAGCTTCACGGACGCTGCGAGCAAAAAAATGACGGGCCACAGCTTTGAGCTTCGCGTACCTTCGCCAAGACCGGACAAGGCTGCGGCGCAGGATATTGCCCTGGACGTTGTTTTCGAAGACCCGCATTTGATCGTAATCAACAAGCCGGCAGGTCTCGTCGTTCATCCCGCCGCGGGGCATAGCGATGGAACGTTGGTAAACGCGCTCCTGCATCACTGCCATGGCAATTTGTCAGGTATTGGCGGTGTGCAACGCCCCGGCATCGTTCACCGCATCGACAAGGACACCTCAGGGCTTCTGGTGGTGGCAAAGAGCGATGCCGCCCATGAAGGCCTGGCAAAACTCTTCGCAGTCCATGACATTGAACGCAAATATCTTGCCTTGGTCAGCGGCACTCCAGCTCCGCCTGCCGGCACTGTGCGTACGCAAATCGGGCGATCAACCACAAACCGAAAGAAAATGGCAGTTTTGCCAGAGGGAAAAGGCCGTCATGCCGTGACCCATTACCGAATGGCTCAGGCCTTTGCCAAAACCGCATTGGTGGAATGCACATTGGAGACAGGTCGCACGCATCAGGTCCGCGTGCATATGGCACATATCGGCCATCCGCTCATTGGTGATAGCGTTTATTCTAATCGACAAAACCATTACAGAATCGGGCCGGATCAAGCCAAATTCGATAGGCAGGCCTTGCATGCGGCCTCGTTGGGGTTTATTCATCCCATCACCGGCGAAACTTTACGGTTTGAATGCGGTATTCCAGAAGACATGCAGCTTCTGTTAACTCAGCTTCAATTATAGGGGTTTCGATGGGAACGCTTTGCCATCGGGTGCTTGATGAGGCCCGGCGGTACGCACAATGAAAGAGGAAGACATGTCTGTTAAAAAGAATGTTCCGGCTACAATTCCTGCTCTTGGGGGGGACGCAAGCCTTAATCGATATTTAAGTGAGATCCGGAAATTTCCGGTCCTGAAGCCAGAGCAAGAATATATGCTTGCCAAACGCTTTCAGGAACACGGTGACACGAAAGCTGCCGAGCAGCTGGTGACATCGCACCTTCGCCTCGTATCAAAAATCGCAATGGGCTATCGCGGCTACGGCTTGCCGGTGTCCGAGCTGATTTCCGAAGGTAATATTGGATTGATGCAGGGTGTGAAAAAATTTGATCCCGACCGCGGTTTCCGCCTCGCGACCTACGCGATGTGGTGGATTCGTGCATCGATGCAGGAATTTATCCTGCGCAGCTGGAGCCTTGTCAAAATCGGTACAACCGCTGCTCAGAAGAAGCTGTTCTTTAACCTCCGCCGCATGAAAAACAACTTGCAGGCGTTTGAGGACGGCGATCTGAACCAGGAAGCTTTGCGTAAGATCGCGACCGATCTCGGTGTGTCCGAAGAAGAAGTGAATAACATGAATCGCCGCATGGCGATGGGCGGTGACACATCGCTCAACGTGCCGATGCGCGAAGATGGTGACGGTCAATGGCAGGATTGGCTGGTCGATGACACGCCACTGCAGGACGAGCGCGTTGCCGATGCACAGGAAGGTGACATGCGCCATGCCCTGCTTTCCGAAGCTATGGACAGTTTGAATGAGCGCGAAAAGCATATCCTGACTCAGCGCCGTTTGATTGAAGAACCACAGACACTAGAAGAACTGAGCCAGACTTATAGCGTTAGCCGTGAGCGTGTGCGCCAGATCGAAGTGCGTGCCTTTGAAAAGCTGCAAAAGGCAATGTTGCGCATCGCTGGTGAAAAGCGGCTTCTGCTGGCTCACTAAATAGCCGAAAAATAGGTGACGGGCGAAAGGCGCTGCGCTAGTTTTTGTTGATGACAAAAACCAAGCGCTCGCTTTCCGCCCGTTTTTTTCGATCCACGATTAAGGCGGGACTTTATTTTGTAGGCGGAAGCATCGCGCTGACTGCGGTTTATGCGGTTGTCCCGGTTCCGACCACGTTGACCATGTTGTTCGACAGCAACGGAGCCAAACGCGACTGGACGCCGCTTTCGGAGATTTCCCCAAATCTTGTGCGCGCCGTCATTGCTGCCGAGGACGGCAAGTTCTGTAGCCATGACGGTTTCGACCGCGACGCTATCGAGAAAGCGCTTAATCGGAACAAGCAAGGCGGCCGCATGCGTGGCGGTTCGACAATTAGCCAGCAGACGGCAAAAAATGTTTTCCTCTGGCAGGGCTCGGGCTGGACTCGCTATGTACGCAAGGTTCCGGAAGTGTACTTCACATTTCTGATCGAAAAAATCTGGGGCAAACGCCGGATTATGGAAGTTTATCTAAATGTCGCCGAGACAGGTATTGGCACATATGGTGCCGAAACCGGCGCGCAACGATATTTCCGGAAATCCGCCAAGAACCTCACGCGCGTTGAAGCCGCGAGGTTGGCAGCAATATTGCCATTGCCGAAGAAACGCGCCGTGAATGGAGTCGGTGGCTTTACGCGGCGTTACGGCAACAGCATCTTTGCGCGCATTCGCGTCGTCCAGCGCGACGATCTCGATAGCTGCATCTACAAATAAAAAGGGCGGAGCCGAAGCCCCGCCCTTATTTAAACGATGTATGATTAGGGTTAGAAGCCCATTGTGAACGTCGCACTCACTGTGCGTGGCGCACCGATTTGTACGTTTGGAATGGAGTAGTTTCCGCCCGAGACAGCTTGCGAAACGCCGCCGCCGAAACCACCTTGATAGAAATTATCCATCAGGTTGTAGACGTTAAGCTGAAGGTACGTTTTGTCGTTCAGACCAACGAACTCGAGATTGATCCGGGCATCCAGGTTAACCAACCAGTAAGCTGGGGTCTTGGCACCGAACACCTGATAGGTGCGGTTCGGGGCTTGGAGTGTTCCGGCAGGCCCGGCATATACCGGCAAGTTCGTGTCATAAACGAACCGTGTACCAGTCCGCTTGCCTGAGAAGCCGAAGTCAACCGGACCCAATGTCGCACGTACCGTGGCACCATAGCTCCAACGTGGAGCACCGGATTCTTCTTTGCCCGCTGTTGGCGCAAGAATTGGTGCGCCGATGGCTGAACAACCGGCAACCACTGCGGTACATTCACCAACAACGACATCGTCCTTGATCTTGGTCTTGATGTAGGAACCAAAGAAGTAGAACGCCAGTTCAGGGATCGGCTGGACTGCAATCGATCCATCGACGCCGCGCTTATCGACATTTCCAAGGTTACGATACACGTTCTGGTCGAGTTCTGGATCGTAGGCAGTCGCCAAACGGTTTTGGAACTTGGTCAGGAACGCACCTGCCTGCGCCTGGATTTTGCCAGAGCGGTAGCGAACGCCAACGTCAAATGAGTCTGTCGTTTCTGGTGCTGGCTTTGCCTGAGCCGTCGACAATGGGAAATAGAACGCATTGTAAAGGCTGTCAGTACCAGGGACTGAAAGACCCTGAGCAAAGCTTCCGAATACGCTCACTTCCGGAGTGAAGCGATACAGGAATCCTACGTTTGGAAGTACCTTGTTGTAGTTGAACACGCGGTTCTGCGGTGGTGCCCAGCCGCTTACAATAAGCGAGCCTGACGCGTTGGTCGTTGCGACATATGGGTTCTGAGCCTGTGCCAGTGCGTTGGTCGCGGCGTTTTGGCCGCTGCATTCGACAAAACCGCTTGCCGAGCTGGCGAAGCAATAGTTGGTCAGATTACGGCGGAAAAACGGAGCACGGACACCAGCGTTCACGACCAGTGTATCGTCCATGAATTCACCGCGATATTCCGCAGCAACCTGGTGCAGGATGGCGTAAGACAAACGGTCACGCTTTTGCAAAATGGTGCCGCTTGAATCCTTGAGAGGATCATTGACAGGAAACACGTCCAGTGGTTCGCCATTCAGGTCGAGCAAGCCAACTTCACCAGTCTGACGGTGACGTGCGCGATCATATGTGTAGGACAAGCGGACCGAGTTAGCGTCATTGATCTCATAGCGAAGGTTCGCGATTACGCCGATGCGATGTGTTTGGGTCTGGCTTGGTGCCAATACCAAAACTTGGTCGAGAATGTCACCGTCGCCATTCAGGTCACGACCAACAAAAGGTGATCCGCCGTAATATCCAGGCTGACAATTGACTGTTCCAGCGACGCTTGACGTCACTGTCGTGCAATTGGAGTTTGCTGGATTGGTTGCACTTGATGGCAGTGTAGGAGTTTGTAAACGCGGATCAATATCGCGAGCCGCTTCACGCGCAGAAACCGTTCCGCCGCCATTTGCCTTCACATATTGATAGCTTGGATCAATCGAAAGGACCACCTTGTCGCCAAAGCTGAAACGCGATGAGCCACGGATGTTACCCGTATCCGACGGGTTGTAGCGACGGTCGAATTCATTTCCGCAGGTCGTTGCAGCCTGGGCGGTTCCCGCCACTGGCGTTACAGTGTTCAAGCATGGGTAGTTGATCAGATATTCCCGCTCGTCACTGTTACGCGGAAAGCGGTTTGCGCTGCCTGAACCAACAATGCGCGGGTTACCTGGTACTGTCGCACCTGGACCTTGAATGAGATCCTGGCGCAATGGCAACGAACCGAAGAAGTTATTGCGGTTTTCGTTCCAGCTACCGATGATCGAGATGAAGTCATCGCCAGCGAGCGGCTGATAAATACGCGCATTGAACTGCTGTTTGTCCACCACGCCATAGTTGTTGAATGGGTTATCATTGCTTGTTTTCGAGGCCGAGAACCATGCACGCGTCCCAACTGACGTCAGGTTGCCCGTATTGATCAGACCGAAAACGCGCATGAAGTTGTATTCGCCAATCGAACCCGACACCTTCACACCGAAGTCTTCGGTAGGAACAATGGTACGGTAATTTACAGTACCGCCGACCGCTGAAGCGGTTGGGCTATCGACATCGGTCGTTCCAAGGTTAACATTAACTTGGTCGATCAATTCAGGGTCGAGTTGCTGGTTGGAATAGATGGCGTAGTTGCCCGAGTCGTTCAGCGGAATGCCATCGATTGTCAGCGAGATGCGCGAGGCATCAAATCCACGGATCGTTAGCGTGCCGCCTGACGAACCATAAGCGTCGTTATTCTGGAAGCTTACACCTGGAATGACGTTGATTGTGTCTAGAATGGTTTGGCCAGGGTTTTGACGCTCGATCAGTTCCTGCGTCAGAACAGCTTTTGCCTTGGTTGAGTCAGGTGCCTGAATTCCAACGACGTCCTGCGTACGCGAGCCAGAGACGATAATGACGTCCTCTTCGAAGTCGACCGAACCCGTCGACTGTGCGAACGCAGCGCTAGAGAAGCTGCAAATGGTAAGTGCCACTGCACTCGCCGCAAGCTGGTAACGAATTTTCATCTTAAACACCCCTATGATTTCAACCTGCCATTCACAGAACAGATGTCGGTTTTGCCCGAATCACGTCTAAAAATGGACCGTGCGATCCCCTTGGGGCCAGTAAATGTCAGTTAAATGACAGTCGGCTCCGCAGACGAGTCGCCCTTAACCGACTGTCCTGCGCAGGCAAAGTTATGCGTTGCAGCAAATTGTGCAAAGCAGCATTTTTTAATATTTTTTTACTAACTGTGGCTGGATTATCACAGTTTCAAGCGACTTTACGCAGCGTCCTCTTTATCCGCCTTGGCAGACTTGGCGTAAACCAGCACTGGCGTCTTCCGACCTTCAACAACGTCTTTGTCGACAACCACTTCGTCGACGCCGTCATAGGTTGGCAGGTCAAACATCGTGTCCAGCAAGATCGCTTCAAGGATGGATCGCAGTCCACGCGCGCCGGTTTTACGTTCGATCGCCTTTTTCGCAACTGCTTCAAGCGCGTCATCGGTAAAGCTAAGACCAACGTCTTCCATTTCGAAAAGCTTGCGATATTGCTTTACCAACGCATTTTTCGGCTCTGACAGAATCTTTACCAGCGCCGCGATATCAAGATCTTCAAGTGTCGCGGTAACTGGCAAACGGCCAACAAATTCAGGGATCAGGCCGTATTTCAAGAGATCCTCAGGCTCGATCTGCTTCAGAATCTCACCGGTCCGACGCTCGTCAGGATCCGCAACATGTGCACCAAATCCTATCGATTTGCCCTCCAGACGGTTGGAGATGATCTTTTCAAGACCAGCGAAGGCGCCGCCGCAGATGAAAAGGATGTTCGTGGTGTCGACCTGCAGGAACTCCTGCTGCGGATGCTTGCGGCCACCCTGGGGTGGAACGCTGGCGGTCGTGCCTTCCATGAGCTTCAGCAAAGCCTGCTGAACGCCCTCGCCGCTTACGTCGCGCGTGATCGATGGATTTTCGGCCTTACGGCTAATCTTGTCGATTTCGTCAATGTAGACGATCCCGCGCTGCGCCTTTTCGACGTTATAGTCCGATGCCTGTAACAGCTTGAGGATGATGTTCTCGACATCTTCCCCAACATAGCCCGCCTCAGTCAGAGTTGTCGCATCGGCCATGGTGAACGGAACATCAAAGGTCTTGGCAAGCGTCTGCGCCAACAATGTCTTGCCACAGCCAGTTGGGCCAACAAGCAGGATATTTGACTTCGCAAGCTCGACATCCGCGCCCTTCCCGCCATGGTTGAGCCGCTTGTAGTGGTTGTGAACGGCGACCGACAATACCCGCTTCGCCTGTGGCTGGCCGATCACATAGTCATCGAGAACTTCGCAGATTTCCTGCGGCGTTGGAACTTCGCCTTCCTTGCGGCCGTTCAACGCGCCCTTGGTCTCTTCACGAATAATATCGTTACACAATTCAACGCACTCATCACAGATGAACACGGTAGGGCCAGCGATCAACTTGCGGACTTCGTGCTGCGATTTCCCGCAGAATGAGCAGTATAACGTGCTCTTGGTATCTGATCCGCTCAACTTCGTCATAATATGTCCTGCTTACACGCCGTTTGTGGACGCGCTTTATGTAACCAGCATCCTAAAGATGCGTTCCGATTTGGCAATAGCCCAAAAAGGGACATTCCCATTGCGGCAAAGCCTCCACGCTAAATCGCGACTGCAATTTAGCCAGCGTCCGCATCCGCGTTTGATGGCCGCTTATCGAACACTTCATCGACGATACCGAACGCCTTTGCTTCGTCCGCTTCGAGGAACGTGTCGCGATCCATCGCCTTTTCGATATCTTTCAGTGGTTTGCCGGTATACTTTGCATATAGGTCGTTCATGCGCTTGCGGATGCGCAGGATTTCATTCGCCTGAATTTGAATGTCTGACGCCATCCCGCGGGCGCCGCCAGATGGCTGATGCACCATGATGCGTGCATTGGTAAGCGCAACGCGCATCCCTGGTTCGCCAGCAGCAAGCAGGAAGCTTCCCATCGACGCAGCTTGCCCAATGCAAACCGTGCCAACGCGTGGACGGATATATTGCATGGTATCATGAATGGCCATCCCCGCGGTCACGACACCGCCTGGCGAGTTAATATACATCCAAATGTCTTTCTTTGGATTGTCCGATTCCAGAAACAACAATTGTGCGGTGATCACCGACGCCATATTGTCTTCGACTTCACCAGTCACAAAAATGATCCGTTCGCGCAGCAGGCGCGAAAAAATGTCCCAACTGCGCTCCCCCCGGTTCGATTGCTCGATAACAACAGGGACCAGCGCTTGGACAGGATCAAAAGGAACGTGCATAGAATACCTCTAAGATGTTATGTTTTTGCTTCATTGCCTACATCGGCGTGGGCAAGCAAAGATTCAAGCAGGAAAAGGTTAAGTTTCGTTGTTGGCAAAAAACAATGAGTTGACACCATCGCATTACAAAACGCTAAAAACGATTAGTCTGTAAGCATTCATTGATTTGACCGATGAAAATTCTGATGCAAAACTTACCGTACCAAAATTACCAAGTCACTTAATCGGAGGAGTATATTATGGCAGATGCAGATCCCCGCGACGGTTGCCCAATGCGCTCGGGCGGTGAAATCAAAATGCGCTCTTTGCTTGGGCGACAGAATAAGGATTGGTGGCCTGATGCGCTGCCAGTCGACATGCTGCACCAGCATGGTGTCTCGCCCGACCCGATGGGTAAAGATTTCGATTATGCCGAAGCGTTCAAGAAACTCGATTATAAGGCGTTGAAAGAAGACCTCACCGCATTGATGACCGACAGCAAGCCATGGTGGCCAGCGGATTATGGGCATTATGGTCCATTTATGATCCGGATGGCGTGGCACTCGGCTGGAACCTATCGCGTGACGGATGGTCGCGGCGGCGCTGGCAGCGGACAGCAGCGGTTCGAGCCACTCAACAGCTGGCCTGACAATGGCAACCTGGATAAGGCGCGCCGCCTCTTATGGCCTATCAAACAAAAATACGGTTCGTCGATCAGCTGGGCCGACCTGTTCATTCTTGCCGGCAATGTCGCGATTGAAAGCATGGGTGGACCCGTGTTCGGCTTTGGTGGCGGACGCAAGGATGTCTACCAGTCTGAAGGCGATACCTTTTGGGGCGCTGAGGAAATCTGGGTCGACCAAGGAGCTAAAACGCGCCTCGACGAAGAAAATCTCGAACTCGAAGGGCCATTGGCCGCCATTCAGATGGGCCTGATTTACGTCAACCCCGAAGGGCCGGGCGGAAACCCTGATCCTTTGCTATCGGCGCGTGACATGAAAGCGACCTTTTTGCGCATGGCGATGAATTCCGAGGAGACGGTCGCGCTTACCGCCGGTGGCCATGCCTTTGGGAAGGCCCATGGTGCAAAGCCCGGTGCAACCTTTGGTCACGCGCCTGCAGGCGGAGCCATTCATCAGCAGGGCTTTGGCTGGCTGACCGACGTGGATGAAATCGGAAAAGGCCACATTACGACCTCGGGTATCGAAGGTGCCTGGTCCAACAATCCAACCACATGGGGTGGCGACTATTTCCGCATTCTTTTCAAATATGATTTTGAACTGGTTGAAAGCCCTGCGGGTGCAAAGCAATGGCAGCCAATCAACCCCGATCCCGAAGATATGGCACCCGATGCGCGTGACCCATCGAAGCGTGTGCCAACCATGATGACAACAGCGGACATGGCGTTGAAGATGGACCCGGAATTCCGTGCGATATCCGAGCGGTTTCGTGACGACCAGGCGGCGCTAGACGATGCATTTGCGCGCGCGTGGTTCAAGCTGTGTCACCGGGACATGGGGCCAAAGAGCCTGTATCTCGGGCCGGAAGTCCCGGAAGAGACTTCTGATCTGGCAAGATCCCGTCCCTGCTGGCACTGCGCCTTCGGATGCTCAGGTGGCTGCCTTCAAATCCGCTGTGCTCTCAAGCGGCCTGACGGTGTCGCAATTGGTCAAGACGGCATGGGCATCGGCATCTACCTATCGCAAGTCGGACAAAAGGGGCGGTGCCAACGGCGCACGCATTGCGCTTGCACCGCAAAAGGACTGGGCAGTCAATGAACCGGAAGAACTTGCTAAGGTGCTTGCGGTCTTGAATGATCTTCGCGGGTCGATGAGCCTTGCGGACGCAATAGTGCTTGCGGGTTCGGCGGCGGTCGAACACGCGGCTAAGGAAGGCGGTTTCGAAGTCGCTGTGCCGTTTACCGGCGGGCGCGGAGATGCGACACAGGATTGGACGGATGTCGACAGCTTTGTATGGATGGAGCCGCAGGCCGATGGGTTCCGCAACTATCTCAAAACCCGCCAACCCGTCAAAACCGAGGAATTGCTCCTCGACAAGGCATCATTGCTTGGCCTTTCTGGGCCGGAAATGACCGTGCTACTTGGCGGCCTGCGCGTTCTCGGAGCAAACCACAAAGACATTCCCGAAGGCGTGTTCACAACCCGCAAGGGCGTGTTGACCAACGACTTCTTCGTGAATTTGTTCGACAATGAAACCTTCTGGGATCTGGTCGATACTGCGAGCGACGAAGAGTTCATCGGCTATACCCGTGGTGGCCGCGTCGAAAAATGGCGTGCAACGCGCACAGACCTTATCTTCGGCTCAAACAGCCAGCTTCGCGCAACCGCCGAAGTCTATGCCGAACGCGGCCATGAAGAAAAGTTCGTGCGCGACTTTGTCAAAGCCTGGGTCAAGGTCATGAACGCCGACCGGTTCGATCTGAAGTAAGTCGAGCACACTGAAACAAGAAAGGCCCCGGAATTTCCGGGGCCTTCTTTTTTGTCCAAAACGGGAAGATTATTTCTTTGGCGCTGCCTTTTTAGCGGGCGCCTTCTTCGCTGGTGCTTCTTCGGCATCCTTCTTTGCAGCGGCCTTCTTTGCAGCAGGCTTGGCTTCCTTTGCAGGAGCTTCTTCTTTCACATCGGCTTTCGCTGCGGCCTTCTTGGCTGGTGCCTTCTTCTTGGCGACTGGCTTTGCATCAGGCTCGGCCTCAATCGCCGCTTCGAGCACGTCCTTGGTCACAGTCTTCTCGGTGACGGTTGCTTTGTCGAACAGGAAGTCGACAACCTTATCCTCAAACATTGGCGCACGCAATTGGGCAGCTGCCATCGGGTTTTCTTGCAGATACTGGACAAAACGTTGACGATCTTCAGGGCGGTATTGCTGGGCAGCTTGCTGCACCAACATGTTCATTTCCTGCGAACTCACTTCCACGCCATTGGCTTGACCGATTTCGGAAAGCAAGAGTCCAAGACGTACGCGGCGGACCGCGATATCGCGATACTCTTCTCGTTCGGCTTCCATTTCCTTCTTTGCAGCTTCCGGATCTTCCTCGCGGGCAGCTTCCTGCTCCAATTGCGCCCAGATCTGTTCGAATTCAGCTTCCACCATGGATGGTGGAACTTCGAAATCATGGTCTGCAGCAAGCTGGTCAAGCAACTGGCGTTTCATGTAGGTGCGCGTCAGGCCATTATGCTCTTGCTCAACCTGAACCTTCATCAGCTCACGCAACTTGTCGATACCTTCAAGTCCGAACATCTTTGCAAGATTGTCATCGGCTTTTGCTTCGACGGGCTTGCGCACTTCGTTGACGACGATGTCAAACGTTGCAGCTTTGCCCTTCAGATTTTCGGCATTGTAGTCGTCAGGGAAGGTAACGTTCAGTACCTTCTCGTCATTGGCTTTCACGCCGACCAGCTGGTCTTCAAAACCGGGGATCAACTGGCCTGAGCCAAGCTCGACTGCCATGCCTTCGCCCTTGCCGCCTTCGAAAGGAACGCCATCGACCTTGCCTTCAAAATCGATAACAACGCTGTCGCCCATTTTGGCGGCATATTTCTTGTCGGCGGCCTCAAAGCTTTTCTGGCCTTCAGCAAGCTTCAGGATCGATTCATCAACTTGCGCGTCGCTGACTTCAACAATTAAACGCTCAAGAGTGATGCCGTCGATCGATGGCGCTGCTATCGCAGGCAGGATTTCCAGGTGGAAATCAACAACTGCATCTTTGCCGGGGGCATAATCATCACCCAAATGCACATGGGGCTGAGTCGCTGGACGCAACTTGTTGTCGGAAATAGCCTTTTGCACACCTTCCTGGATCGAACTGTTTAGTGCGTCTTGAAGCAGCGAATCTTTGTGCATCTTCTTGACCAGATTGGCTGGAACCTTGCCTGGACGGAAACCGGGCATCCGCACTTGAGGAGCGATTTTCTTCACCTCGGCGTCAATGCGGGATTCAACATCCTTTGCGGAAATCGTCATGCGATAAGCGCGCTTCAGGCCTTCATTCTGTGTCTCGACGGTTTGCATAATATCTTCTCTATCTGCAGGCGGGGCGGCTGGCCTCACCTTAAACGTTAAAAGGCTTTCGGGTTCAACGACAGCCAAGGGACGGGTGTCCCTTTTTCGTGGTGCGGGCGAAGGGACTCGAACCCCCACACCTTGCGATGCCAGAACCTAAATCTGGTGCGTCTACCAATTCCGCCACGCCCGCTTACGAAAGCCGCCGTTTCACAAACGACGGGAGCCTCTAACGGGAAAGCCGCGGCGGGGCAAGGGGAGAAGCGGTGAATGCCCCGCTGCCGCCTCCTGCCCGTGTCAGGCAAGCAGCTTTTTGAGCAATTCGTTGATGACTTGCGGGTTTGCTTTGCCTTGCATCGCCTTCATTGTTTGCCCGACAAAAAAACCGAACAGCTTGTCTTTGCCGGAGCGGTATTCGGCGACCTTGTCTTCGTTCGCGGCCATGATCTTGGCGATCTCTGCCTCAATCGCGCCGGTGTCGCTGGTTTGCTTCAGGCCCTTTTCCTCGACGATGTCTGCGGCGCCCTGCTGTGTTTCCAGCATGATTTCGAAGACCTGCTTGGCTATGCTACCGCTGATTGTGCCGTCGGCGACAAGACGAAGCAATTCGGCTGCCTGCTTGGGGCTGACAGGGCTTTCGTCCAACGTCTTGCCCAGCTTGTTCAGCGCGCCAAACAATTCGGACATGAGCCAGTTCGATCCCTGTTTGGCGTCTACGCCTTCTGCGAGCAAATCCTCAAACCAGAATGCGGTTTCTGCCTCGGCGGTCAGAACGGCGGCGTTATAGGCGGTCAGGCCCATTGCTTCGTAGCGGGCGCGCTTGGCATCGGGCAGCTCGGGCAAAGATGCACGGCATTCTTCCAGAAACGCATCATCAAGTTCGACTGGGAGCAAGTCGGGGTCTGGAAAATAGCGATAGTCATGCGCATCTTCCTTCGACCGCATGGACCGTGTTTCCATCTTGTTGGGGTCAAAGAGGCGTGTTTCCTGTACCACTGCGCCGCCGCTTTCGATCAGGTCAACCTGGCGCTGCGCCTCATATTCAATCGCCTGCATCATGAAGCGGATCGAATTGACATTCTTGGTCTCAGTGCGTGTGCCAAGCTCGCCGCCGGGTTTACGTACCGACACGTTGACGTCCGCGCGCATCGAGCCTTGTTCCATATTGCCATCGCACGAGCCCACATATCGCAGGATCGAGCGCAGCTTCTTGAGATAGGCACCCGCCTCTTGCGGCGAGTTCATGTCTGGTCGCGAAACAATTTCCATCAACGCGACGCCTGAACGGTTCAAATCGACAAAGGACATCGTTGGATGCTGGTCATGCATCAGCTTACCCGCATCCTGCTCAACATGGATTCGTTCGATGCCGATCTTTTTGACTGGGCTGTCGGGGTCTTTTTCGTTCAGGGTCACCTCGATTTCGCCCTCACCCACAATCGGGTGATAAAGCTGCGAAATCTGGTAGCCCTGCGGCAAATCGGCGTAGAAATAATTCTTCCGGTCAAAGCGCGACCAGCGGTTGATCTGCGCATTGATCGCCATGCCCGTGCGCACGGCCTGCCGCAGACATTCGCGGTTAGGCACTGGCAGCATGCCAGGCATCGCGGCGTCCACCAAGCTCACATGGCTGTTGGGTTCACCACCATAAGCCGCAGATGCGCCTGAAAACAGCTTCGCGTTTGACGTAACCTGCGCATGGACTTCAAGGCCAATCACGACCTCCCACTCACCAGTGTTTCCCTGGATGCGGTATTCACTCATATTACCACCACTCTCCGGCTTCCGCCGTAAATCCTGAACGCTGCTCGATGGCGAGGCCGGCATTGAGCACGGACTGCTCGTCAAGCGCTTTACCGATAATCTGGAGCCCCAAAGGCAGGCCCTCTTTGCTTAGGCCGCCCGGAACCGACATGGCGGGCAGGCCAGCCAATGAAGCTGGCACTGCGAACACGTCGTTCAGATACATTGACAAGGGATCTGCATTCTTTTCGCCGAGGCCAAATGCCGCACTTGGCGCAGTTGGGGCGAGGATGAGGTCGCATTGGCACCACGCGTTTTCGAAATCGCGCGCGATCAAAGCGCGGACCTTTTGGGCCTGCGTGTAATACGCGTCGTAAAAACCAGCGCTGAGGACGTAGGTACCGATCATGATGCGGCGCCGGACTTCTTCGCCAAAGCCTGCTGCACGGGTGGCGGCGTACATGTCCTGCAAGCCGGCACCCTCGGGCAATTCGCGCAATCCGAAACGCACGCCGTCATAGCGCGCAAGGTTCGACGAAGCTTCCGCAGGGGCGATGATATAATATGCGGGCAACGCATATTTGGTATGCGGCAGGCTGATCTCGACGATCTCCGCGCCTGCATCCTTCAACCAGGCGATGCCATTGTCCCACATTTTGGCGATATCTTCATCTATCCCGTCAAGGCGATATTCCTTGGGGATGCCGATCTTCTTGCCACGCAGGTCGCTATTCAGGCTAGCCTCCCACGCCGGCACGGGCAAATCGAGCGAGGTCGAATCCTTAGGGTCAAAACCGGCCATTGCCTCGAGCATGATCGCACAGTCCCGCACGTCGCGCGCCATTGGCCCCGCCTGGTCCAGCGAGCTGGCAAAGGCCACTACGCCCCAACGCGAGCAGCGGCCATAAGTGGGCTTGATCCCGCTGATGCCGACAAAGGCCGCTGGTTGGCGAATCGAACCGCCTGTGTCCGTTCCAGTCGCCGCAGGGCACAAGCGTGCAGCGATAGCAGAGGACGAACCGCCCGACGAACCACCGGGCGCAAGTGCGGCATTGCCGCCGTCATTGCGGCGCCATGGCGAAATAACATTGCCGAAATAGCTGGTCTCATTCGACGAGCCCATGGCGAACTGGTCCATGTTAAGCTTGCCGAGCATCCCTGCGCCGGCTTTCCAAAGGTTGGCCGACACGGTGGACTCATAGGTCGGCACAAAGCCCTCTAAAATATGACTTGCAGCGGTTGTCTGGACGCCTTCGGTGCAGAAAAGGTCCTTCATGCCAATGGGAACACCCGCCATTTTGCTGAGAGCCTTGCCCGCAGCGCGGTCGGCATCGACTGCCTTAGCCGCCTCGATTGCCTTTTCCGGTGTTTCGACAATGAACGCATTCAACGCTTTTGCGGCCGCTACACGTGTGTTCAGCGCCTCGGCAACTTCGACCGCCTTAAATTCGCCCTTGGCTACGCCATCACGGATGGCGGCCACACCCAATCTTGAAAAATCAGTCATTATTCAATCACCTTGGGCACGCCAAAAAAGCTGCCTTCCTTAGCCGGAGCGTTGGCCAGCACCTTATCGCGCACATCGCCGTCGGTGACGACGTCGTCGCGCAGGCGCAGCTTATTGGGGATGACCGCAGTCATTGGCTCAACGCCAGTGACATCGACTTCTCCCAATTGCTCCACCCAGGCAAGAATGCCATTGAGTTCGCCGACCATCTTGTCAGCCTCAGCATCGCTAATCGCGATGCGCGAAAGCCGTGCGATTTTGTTCACGGTATCTTTATCTACAGACATGCCCCAGCCGCTAGCATTGCACCTGTCACGCTTCAACGGAAAAGCTTGGGTAAAGACCTAATCTTTCAGCCGCCATTCAAATTTCCGGTGCTATTTTCGCGCAATCGGTTAAATCCCCTCAAAATTTCAGGATTCAAACTTGGCTCGTAAATTTCTCTATATCGTTGCAGCGCTGATTGTCCTTGTGATTGCGGGAGGCTTTGTCATTCGCATCTACGAAAGCGAGCTCACTGCGCTTGCCTTTGTCCCTACCGCAAAATTCGAGAAGCAGGCTGCATTTGCACCCAATAAATATGCCGGCAACGACATGTGGTTTGCGCGGCCAGGCAAAAACGGCAACCCTGCGGTCTGGTTGCCGACTGGCGCAGCAAAAGCCGAGGTTCCCGGGTCAGCTGCGATCTTCTTTGTTCACCCCACATCCTATATTGGCAAGGATCACTGGAACGCGCCGCTTGACGACCCTGAATCGCAGGATCGCGCCCGGCTGTTTCTGCGTGGCCTTGCATCTCCATTTTCTGATTCGGGTGAAATGTGGGCCCCTCGCTATCGCCAGGCCGCCATCGGCGCCTTTTTGACCACTAAGCCGGAGGGCCAGCAGGCGCTGGATGCCGCCTATCAGGACGTCCTTCTCGCCTTTGACGAGTTTGTCGCAAAAGTTCAAAAAGACCGCCCCATCATTCTGGCCGGCCACAGCCAAGGTGCGCTGCATTTGACGCATTTGTTGAAGGACCGTGTGGCTGGCAAACCCGTCGCGAAACGGATAGTCGCCGCTTATGTCGTGGGCTGGCCCATTTCCGTCACGACTGACCTGCCTGCCATGGGTCTCCCTGCTTGCGCTGGGCCCGACGATACGGGCTGCATCATGGCGTGGCAGAGCTTTGCCGAACCGGCCGAATATGACCGGATTGTCAAAGTGTATAATGAGACAACTGGCTTTAGCGGTGAGCCGCGGAAGGATACGCCGATGCTGTGCACCAATCCGCTGAATGGCGGGGCTGCACCATTGGCAGAAATGAAAGCAAATCTGGGCACGTTGAAGCCGGATGCGAAGTTGGAAACCGGCGAACTCGTCGTTGGTGCTGTTCCGGCACGTTGCGATGACACAGGCTTTCTCTTGATTGGAGATCCGCCTGAGATCGGGCCTTATGTCCTGCCGGGCAACAATTACCATGTATACGACTTTCCGCTATTTTGGGCGAATGTCCGCGCCGACGCGGCGTGGCGGTTGCAGAAGTTTCTGCAGAGATGATTTTCGAGTCGGTCGCCGATTTTCGTGACCTGCTACCGGATGGCGGCGTTTTGATCGGGCTTGATGTCGGTAGCAAAACAATTGGAACAGCATTTTGCGACGCCGGTTGGACATTCGCATCACCCGGCGACCTGATTAAGCGCAGCAAATTTACGAAGGACAAAATTGCTTTACAGGCCGCCATCGCAACGCGCGCAACGCGCGGCATTGTCATCGGTTTGCCGCTGAACATGGATAGCAGCGAAAGCCCCCGCAGTCAGTCAAGCCGCGCCTTTGCGCGCAACATCGCAGATCTTGGGCTTCCAGTATTGCTCCGCGACGAACGATGGTCCACGCAAGCGGTTGAACGCGACATGATCGCCGCCGACATGAGCCGCGCGAAACGTGCCGAGAAGATCGACAGCGGCGCGGCCGCATTCATCCTTCAAGGCGCGATTGATGCACTGACGAGTGGATAAGCTGTTTTTTAAGTTGATGGGGACGATATCTATACGGCCCTAAGCGGACACGGCCCAATCCGACAAATAGATTGAGTCTTTCGTTCAATCACATTAAGGGCATGCCTTTAATGACATGGACACAGCCTTTTGCCGCCGACAGCTTTCCAAGCGGGTCGGATGCCTTTCCGCATAAGCATTTACTCGGTATATCCGGACTTCAGAAATGGGAAATACTCTATATTCTAAAAGAGGCACAGCAATGGGTGGCATTGAATCGGTCCGGCCCTGCAAAACATGACGACAGCCTGTCTGGCATGACGATTATTAACGCTTTCTTCGAAAATTCGACGCGCACATTATTGTCTTTCGAAATTGCTGGAAAACGGCTCGGCGCTGACGTGGTCAATATGCACGCGGCGCAATCAAGCGTCAAAAAGGGTGAAACCCTGATCGATACCGCAATGACGCTCAACGCCATGCGCGCTGATGCTATCGTCATTCGCCATGGCAGTTCGGGCGCGGTGCAACTGATTTCCAGCAAAGTAGACTGCCCGGTCCTCAATGCTGGCGACGGTAGCCACGAACACCCGACTCAAGCCTTGCTTGACGCACTCACGATCATGCGACGCAAGGGCAGCGTGGAGGGCCAAATTGTCGTTATCTGCGGCGATGTCCTGCACAGCCGGGTGGCGCGCTCCAATTTGTTCTGCCTGAAGTCACTCGGCGCCGAAGTGCGTGTCGTAGCGCCCCCTGCCCTGATGCCAAGCGGTATTGAGGCATTTGGTGCTGTACCTTTTTCGAATTTCGACACCGCCTTAAACGGCGCAGATGTCGTAATGATGCTCCGCCTTCAAAATGAACGCATGCAGGGGGATTTCATTCCTTCGCCACGGGAATATTTTTACCTTTACGGGCTCGACGAACGGCGACTTGCACTCGCTAAGCCCGATGCGCTTGTCATGCATCCCGGTCCCATGAACCGCGGCGTCGAAATTGCGAGCAGCGTTGCTGACCATGTCGAACGCTCTGCCATCACCGAGCAAGTCGAAATGGGTGTTGCGGTGCGCATGGCTTGCCTTGATATATTGACGCGAAGAGCGCGTGGCCAGGAGGGCTGGGCATGACCGGTGTGAGCATTTTACACGGCCATGTCATTTTGCCGGGTGCAGACAAAGCAACGCCGCTGCATCTGCATGTTGAAAATGGAAAAATCGCGTCGGTAGGCAAAGCAGCGCCGATTGCTGACCAAATCGATGCCAGTGGCTTGATTATCGCACCAGGCATTATCGATCTGGGCGTGTTCAAAACAGACAAACCAGCCTTCCGTTTCGGCGGTATCACCCGCGCTGCACTCATGCCTGATCAGTCTCCAGTACATGACGATCCAGCCACTGTGCGCTTTGCCGCACTGAAGGGTAAGCCGGATTTTTGGGTTCACCCCTTGGCTGCGGCTACGCAAGGTCTTGACGGGCTCAGGATGGCAGAAATAGCGTTGATGAAAGAAGCGGGTGCCGTCGGCGTCGCAACTGGCCGCAAATGGATTTCCGACAGCGGGGTTATGTTGCGTATAATGCGCTATTGCGCAGCGCTTAATCTACCGGTCATCGTCCATTGCGAAGATTCGGGCATAGCTGGCCACGCCGTTGCAACCGAGGGGGAAACAGCGACCTTGCTTGGCCTCTCTAGCGCACCGATCGTGGCAGAAACGCTGGCGATTGCCCGTGACATCATGCTGGCAGAAGAAAGCGGCGCGCATGTTCATTTCCGGCAAATGACCACGGCGCGCGGGCTTGATCTCATCCGTGCGGCGAAGGCGAAGGGTCTGCCCATCACATGCGGCATTACCCCTGCGCATCTGTTTCTTTCGGACAATGCTATTTCGGATTTCCGGACATTTGCTCGCCTGTCTCCGCCCTTGCGGTCCGAAAACGACCGGCTGGCCTGCATTGCAGCAGTGGCAGACGGAACCATTGACGTCATCGCGTCAGGGCATGACCCGCGCGGCCCGGAAGACAAACGCCTGCCTTTTTCCGAAAGCGCCCCCGGCATGGCCGGAGCGGAAACATTATTGGCGCTTGCCCTGAACCTCGTCCGCGAAAATGTCATCTCGACAGGACGCTTGTTTGAATTGCTCGCGTCAAATCCTGCTCAGATTCTCGGCCTGAACGCAGGAAGCATCGCTGAAGGACTGGAAGCTGACCTGATCCTGATTGATCCCGACGCGCCATGGCAGGTGGACGGTGACCGAATGGCCGCACTTGCTGGCAATACCCCCTTTGACCGGCTGCCGGTTCAGGGCCGCGTGCGCCATATGTTAAAGGGCGGCAAGGCCATATAACCCGCCGCCCCCTTAACGAAGATTTGATTGTTTAGTTAGCGCGCGGCGATTTTTGTGCCGGGTTTTTGTGCCATGCGGAATGGCTGCGATCCCTTGTTAGGCACCACAAAGCAAGCGCCGCCTTGTGTTTTGATTTTGCTGCAGGTCGCACTTGCGCTGCTCGCGTTGCCAAATCCTATCGCTGCGAGCCGAGTCAATTTCCGGCCATTTACCGTTACAGTAGAGCTGGTTGATTTAAGTCCGCGGAGCGCGCCAAAACGCGCCGTATACTTGTTCCAGGCAGCCTGGGCGCTTGCAGCCGAAGAAAAAGCACCCAGTTGAACCATATGGCTCCCAACGGTTGCTGCTGTCGACGATTTGGGCAAATCAACTTGAGCCAGTTTCGTCGGTACTGACGATGCCCGGATCAATGGGGCTTCATAGCTCGCATTGGCGGGGCTATCCTGAGCCATCTGCACAGCAGCTTCAACCGCAGCAAAGCCATTGCTCTGAGCAGCTGGTGTTGGCTCGACGGCCGCCAATTCCGTGGTCAGCGGCGCAGTTGGAAGCGCCTCAGGTGATGCCGCAGCCGGAGTAGTGTCCGCCATGGCCAATGCTGACGGACCGGCGCTGTTTAGCGCAAGGCGAACGGGCTGGCCCGAGTCGGCCATGTCAGGGCGAACTTTCAACAGCCCGGCAACACGCAACGTATGCGCTCCAGGGCGCGCAAATTGGGCCCATTCGGAGATGCGTTCATTCACGCTGTCTTGGCCCATGTCCTGCGAGGCCATGATGCGTGCTTCGCGCCACCGTCCATCAAGCGCATAGGCCAAAGCGAGATTTTGCCGGGTGCGCGACGTCGCGCTATCTGCACGGATCGCGTCTGTCAGAATGCTGACGGCATCCGACGAACGTCCGGCCAGCGCCAACGTTAAACCATAGTCGCTTACTGGCAAGATCGAACGATTTTCTTCAACGAGGGAAATGGCCAATTCCGTGTTGCCTTGCGCAATGTGGCACAGCGCAAGACTGACAACTGTGCGAGGGTTGACCTGACCCAGTTCCATGACGTCCATCAATGTCCGTTCGGCCGAAACAAATCGTCCCTTGGCAATATAAATCCGAGCCAAAAGTGCTCGGTAATCGCCGTTCTGCGGTTCAGCTTCAACTGCCAGTTCCGCGAATTGTAATGCCCGGTCGTTTTTGCCTTTTGAAACTGCCTTTTCGGCTTGCCGCGCCCATTGAAATGCCTTTGCAGGACTTGCTTTCTTGGCAAATTCCTTGCTGGTGCTGCCGGCTCCGGCAGACGTTGCTGTCATAGCCGGCACCGCAACGATGGCAGTGGACAAGGCCAACTTTACAACAAAATTGCTATTCATGGCATCACCTCAAAAAGTGTAAATTCAAAACTCAATGTCTTTGTCCCGGCACGTGCGATGCAAGATGGCCAATTTCAGGCATCGATTCGAGCAGCGCGTCCAAGGCATCGGTCACAAGTTGTTGCGCAGACTGGTGACGGACGGCACAGGCCAGCCGAAGTTTCAGGTGCCGGTCGGTATCGAGACGCAGGGTGAATGCCGCTTTCTCTTTCAAGCCTGGCTTTGCACGCGCCCGTGATCGTGGCGCGTCGGCCTTGCCACGGCGGGCGATAGGCCGCGTGACCGGCTCTGGCGTCACAGTGATGATCGTGAGGGCTTCGGCAACGGATTCTGGCTCGACTGCAATGCTATCGAAACCAGCATCTATATCGTTGACGGCCTCAATTGCGCGGGCCAGACGGTCCTGCTGATTCTTCACTTCAGGAACAGCCGCCGCAAGCGGGTTTGCACCATGAAAATTATGATCATAGTCCATTGGCGTCGAGGGATGCGGGTCGACATCATATCCCATGTCATTCCACCCAAGATCGTCCTGTGTCATTGCAGGGCTACCGTCTCCACTTAACATCGACGGACGGCGCATTGCTGGACGCGCCAGCCCTTTGCGTGCCAGCAATATGCCAGAAAGAGAGGCGATTGGCTTTGGTTCACCCATTTTCATGCCCTCCTTCGTTTAACCAACGACCCGGCGGCCGAAGCCACCCATGGGACGTGCGGCGGATACCTGCTGACTTGTCGCGGCAGGGGCACTGAAAACAGTTCGGCGGAAATTCTTTTCCAGACGGTCTGAAATATATGACCAAAGCTGGATGACTTCTTGAGAAGACCGGCCGTTGGGGTCAATTTCCATAACCGTGCGGCCATCGATCATCGAGGCGGCGAAATCGGTGCGATGATGGAGAGTGATTGGTGCGACTGTGCCATGCTGTGAGAGCGCGACCGCGGCTTCGGACGTAATCTTTGCTTTTGGTGTCGCGCCGTTCACGACGAAAATGAGCGGCTTTCCGGCACGCTCACACAGGTCGACAGTCGCGCCGACCGCCCGCAAGTCATGCGGGCTTGGGCGTGTAGGGACAACAATGAGTTCAGCCACCGAAATCACGCTTTGAATCGCCATCGTAATAGCAGGCGGCGTGTCGATCACGGCGAGCTTAAAGCCTTGCTGACGCAAAATTGCCAGGTCGGCAGCCAGTCGCGCGACGGTGGTCTGGGCAAAGGCAGGTAGATCGGCCTCGCGTTCGTTCCACCAGTCGGATAGTGACCCTTGCGGGTCGATATCGATGAGCACGACTGGCCCTGCGCCTGCAAGTTGCGCCTGAACCGCCAAATGGCCGGACAGGGTGGTTTTACCCGAGCCGCCCTTCTGTGATGCCAATGCGAGAACCCTCACATCATTCCCCTTTGTAAATGTTTCAATTGGGGTCTGACAGAACAGGGCTAAAAATAGGTTAACGTCGTTACCAATATGAAATAGCGGCTCTGCTTAAATTTGGAGGGAATTTTGTAACAAACGTGAAACAGGCGATCTGGCATGAAGAGAAAAAATATCGTTAATAATTTCCATCAAAAATTTACCAAATCTCAGTTTTTAAGCGATAAATTCACAATTGAAAAAATTGGCAGCGTGATTGGAGTGCGAGATAATGGCTTTGCGGTTCCGAACAATGAAACTGGCGTTTGCAGCGCTTACATTGACGGCTGGCGCAGTCCCCGCATGCGCGGACACTGTGGCCGGGCTCGATGCATGGTCGCGCGGTGCATATGATGTGGCCGTCAAGGAATGGCAGGAGCCGGCGATGGCCGGCGATCCCGAAGCGCAGTTCAACCTTGGCCAAGCGTACAAGCTGGGACGCGGTGTACAGATCGATCTGAATCTCGCCCTTGATTGGTATCTCAAGGCTGCAGCGCAAGGACATGTGCAGGCAGCAGACAGCTGCGGTCACCTGCTGCATTATTTGCAGCGCGTTCCTGAGGCGTTGCCGTATCTAACTGCTTCGTCTGATCGCGGCGAGCCGCGCGCGCAATATCTGCTCGCGACAGAATTGTTCAATGGAACGCACATCGCCAGGGATTGGGTGCGCGCTTATGTGTTGATGACTCGGGCGTTGTCAGCCGGTGTGGCACCAGCAGCCCGAAGTCTCGAGCAAATGGACCAATATATTCCGCCTGAGCAGCGCAAAGCTGCAACTGCAATCGTTGCGGAGCTTGAACAGCAAGCAAAAAGCCAAGCAACCGCCCAGCCTGCCGGTATTCCCATTAATACCCGTCCATTCGTGCCTGATTTCGGGAAAGCCTCCCCTCCCCCTTCTGCAGGCATACCGATCAATACCAGGCCGTTTACGCCAGACTTGCCGCAGGTGGCGTCCCCTGCCGCCGCAGACATATCTGTAAGCAGCCCGACGGCTGTTGCGCAAGCAGTGCCATCCACAATAGCAGACATGCCCGTTACCGTTGCGGCTGGACCTGCCCAACCTGATACCCCTGCACCCACAAGGGTCATTGAACCTGCACCCATCGAAGCCATCGTGCCGGCAAAAGGCGCATGGCTTGTCCAGTTGGGTGCGTTTGCCAATGCTGCAAATGCCCAGAAGCTTTGGAACACCATGTCGAAATCAATCCAGGAACTGTCGAAGCTTACGCCCCTGCTAAACAGCCAAGGCAAGGTCACTCGATTGCAAGCAGGTCCCTTTGCCACCAAAACGGAGGCCACGGAAATTTGTGCCCGGGTCAAAGCGGCTGGACGTCAATGTCTTATCGTGCGGACCAATTGACGCGACGTGGAAAACCTCAACTGCAAAGTCGCGCAATGTCACGTCCAAGCGTATTGCGTGCGGCAATGCTGCCCGGTTCGACCATGAAATAATGTGTGCCCGATAGGCTTGCGCGTTCCGAGCAATATTGCGCGCAACTGCTTTCGACGACTGCTGGGAAACGCAGTTCGAACCCGTCATAGCGGGCGGTAAACCGGCAATTTCCTTTTCCGGTCAGGCTAATGTTGACCTTCTCGCCATCGACTTGAGCAGTCCCCACGCCCTCACACTTGCTTTCAGGGCCATAAACCGAAAGAAAACCTACGTTGAAGCTGTTGGCTGCTGTTTTGACAGCGCAGAGCTTGTCTATGCCGAGATCGCCCCTGGCTTCATAACGTCCGGCAAACTCAGTTGTATCCGGGTCCGGAAGTATACCTGCCGCAATCGCTTTCGAATCCAGCGCCGCGCCGGCTTCGTTGCTGCCCCCAGGCAATGCAGGAAGGCCATCTCCGCACCCAAGCAAAAGGCAACATATTGCCCCGGTCAAAAATGCTCGGACCTTCAAACGGTTTCCAGCCCGGTATCGGTGACACGCCGGTAAAAACAACTGCGTGCGCCGGTGTGACATGTCGGTCCCTGTGGCCTTGCGATGACCCAAATCGCATCTTGATCGCAATCAATCCGCATTTCGACGATATGCAGAATATTACCGCTAGTTTCGCCCTTTTGCCACAACCGTTGTCGGCTGCGCGAGAAGAAACACACGGTCTGGCTTTCGATGCTTTTTGCAAGGGCCTCCCCATTCATATGCCCCACCATTAATACCGCGCCATCCGCCGCGTCAGTGATGACTGCCGTCAACAATCCATTGGCGTCATATTTGGGATTAAGCGTCAATCCGGTTTCTTGTTCATCCTGCATTTCTTATGCCTAAACCAAGCACAAAACCGTCGCCAACAATTTCTTTATGACAATTGCGCGACATGGGGGAAGACAACGGGCCCTGCTATGCCTATAGGCGACCAAACGAAGCGCAGCGGGATTCGATATATGCTGACCACCGACCCTTTTGATGACGACAAACTTCGGGAGGAGTGCGGGATATTCGGTGTCTATGACACAGAAGGCGCGTCTGCGATGGTCGCGCTTGGTCTCCACGCCTTGCAACACCGCGGACAAGAAGCTGCAGGCATCACGAGTTTCGACGAACATGATTTCCACACGCACCGCGCCATGGGCCATGTTGCAGGAAATTTCGATCGCGAGGAAATTATCGGCGGCTTGGTCGGGCGCTGCGCAATTGGCCATGTCCGCTATTCGACCACTGGCGAAACGTCGCTGCGTAATGTTCAGCCATTATATGCGGATCTGGCCACCGGCGGATTTGCAATCGCGCATAACGGAAACATCTCCAACGCCATGACGGTGCGCCGCGACCTGGTCCGGCGCGGATCGATCTTTCAGTCCACGTCCGATACCGAAGTCATTATACACCTCGTTGCAACCTCTGGATACCGGACGTTGCTGGACCGTTTGATTGATGCCCTGAAACGCGTGGAAGGCGCCTATTCCCTGCTTTGCCTGACGACAGAAGGGATGATTGCGTGCCGCGACCCGCTGGGGATCCGACCGCTGGTCATGGGCAAGCTTGGCGACACGATCATCTTTGCATCGGAAACCGTCGCTCTCGATATTGTTGGCGCGGAATATATCCGGTCGGTCGAACCGGGCGAATTAGTGGTTGTGCGCGGAACAGAAATTCAGTCGCACAAGCCCTTTATCCCCGTGTCGCAAAGGCCCTGCATTTTCGAACATGTGTATTTCTCGCGTCCGGATTCGATTGTCGAGGGCATAAGCGTCTATTCGGTGCGCAAGGCCATTGGTGCCGAACTGGCCCGCGAAAATGGCGTTGATGTGGATTATGTGATCCCCGTTCCTGACAGCGGAACGCCAGCAGCGATCGGCTATGCCGAGGCAGCAAAAATCCCCTTCGAACTTGGCATCATCCGGTCGCATTATGTCGGACGCACGTTCATTCAACCCGGTGACGGCGTTCGCCATCTTGGCGTCAAATTAAAACATAATGCCAACAAGAATCTGGTGGCAGGCAAACGGATCGTCCTCATCGACGACTCCATCGTGCGCGGCACGACATCGCTGAAGATCGTGCAAATGATGCGCGAGGCCGGAGCGGCTGAAGTGCATATGCGCATTGCCAGTCCGCCGACGATGAACAGCTGCTTTTACGGCGTCGATACGCCGGAACGCTCAAAGCTGCTGGCCAGCCGGATGGACGTGGAGGAAATGCGGCAGTTTATTCAGGCCGATAGCCTGGCGTTCCTCTCAATTGACGGCCTTTATCGCGCGTTGGGCGAAGATTCGCGCCACATGAACCGTCCGCAATATTGCGACGCGTGTTTTACGGGCGATTATCCTACCACCCTTACCGACCATGAAGAGCATGAGGCCAGTGACCTCATCATGCTGGGCGAACGGAAGCTTGCATAAAATATGACGAAGACATTTGAGGGCAAGATTGCGCTGGTAACGGGCGCAAGTCGCGGCATTGGCGCAGCAACGGCGCAGGCGCTAGCTGGTCAAGGCGCGCATGTCATTCTGACAGCGCGGACAGCAAAGGACCTTGAAGCCGTCGAAGACGCGATTTTCGATGCGGGCGGAAGCGCGACGATTGCTCCGCTCGACCTGACAGATGGTGACAGCATATCGCGCCTCGCGGCCGCTATCACCGAGCGTTGGGGAAAGCTCGATATACTTATCCTCAATGCAGCGATGCTCGGAACGCTCACCCCGGTGCCAGCCATTGATGGCGCGGAATTTGCCAAGCTGTTCACGTTAAATGTCACAGCGCAGCAAGTGATGATCGCATCGTTTGATGCACTCTTGCGCAAAAGCGACGCTGGACGACTGGTGGCACTGACATCGTCGGTTGGTGCAACGCCGCGCGCATATTGGGGCGCCTATGGTGCATCAAAGGCAGCTTTGGAAAATCTGGTCGACAGCTATAGCGAAGAGGTCAAAAACCTCTCGCAAGTGCGATCGGCCATCGTCGATCCGGGCCGAACTCGCACGGCGATGCGCGCCAAAGCCTATCCTGGCGAAGATCCCGCAACGGTCAAGGAACCCGCAGTCGTCGCCGAGGCGATCTTGGCGATGCTGCAGACCGAATTTGCGACAGGGCATCGTCTGGTGGTCGAGGGTTAAACAGCCCTGCTTCATCCCGAACTTGTCTCAGGATGACCAAATGTGCCGAAATCTACCCCTTCACTGCCTGATGCGCCTTTAGAGCCCGTTCGCGGGCGGCCTTGTGGCCGATGATCTTGCGCGGATAGCTTTTCGGGCGTGCACCAAATTCGTCAGGGTCATGAATGGCGGGCTCTTGCAACGAAGCGAGTTCCGGCACCCATTCGCGGATGTAGCGGGCAGCGTCGAATTTTTCAGATTGCGACAAAGGTGCCATGATTCGGACGAACATGTTGCTGTCAACGCCTGTGCCTGCGGTCCACTGCCAATTGACGCTGTTACTACCATAATCGGCGTCGACAAGCGTGTCCCAAAACCACTTCTCGCCCTCCCGCCAGTCAATCAGCAGATGTTTGATCAGGAAAGACGCAGCGATCATGCGCACCCGGTTATGCATCCAGCCCGTCGCCCATAATTGCCGCATGCCAGCATCGACAATGGGATAGCCGGTCCGCCCTTTGGTCCAGGCGACAAAGTCGGCCTTGACCGCAGGGTCCGAAAGATCACGCCATGGCAATTTGTCAAAGGCATCGCGCGCGTTCTTCGTGCCATATTCGGGCATCTGGAGAATGACGTTTTGCGCATAGTCGCGCCAGACCAGTTCCTTTAGAAACACATCGACCGAACCGCCTGCATGCATCGTTGCATGCCAGCAGGCGGCAGGCGAAATTTCCCCGAAATGCAGATGCGGGGACAAAAAGGATGAACCCTCGACCGACGGCAGATTGCGTTTCTCATCGTAAAACTTTGCTTTGTCGGCAAATGCCTCAAGCCGCGCATGTGCGCCCTTCTCCCCAGGGGTCCACATCTTCGCCATTTCGCCAGACCAGTCAGGCTTTGTCGGCAAAAGGTTCCAGTCCTCAAGACTTTCGCTGTCCGGCCAGACTGCAGGTGCAGTGAGCGGCTTCCCCGGAAGGGGGCTTGGTTCTGGCGGGGGCATATGCTGCCAAAGGGCGCGCATGAACGGTGTGTAGATCTTGTACTGCCCGCCCGTACCAGTCGTCACGCTCCCAGCAGGGAGAAGATAATTGCCGTCGTGGCAGACCAGTTCGCAACCTTTAGGCAAGACGTTGACGACCGCTTTTTCGGCATTGCGCCACCAGGGTTCGTAATGGCGAATGCAGTGAATTGCCGATGCACCGGTCTGTTCGGCCATAGCGGACAAAATTGCGTCTGATTTTCCTGACCGCAAGATGAGCCGCGAACCAAGCGCACGCAGTTCGCTATCAAGTGCTGTCAGGCTGTGGAGCAACCACCAGCGTGAAGCCGGGCCCATGATGCGGTGTTTGGGCGTGTCATCATCGAGGATGTAAACAGGGATGATGGGCGCGCCGCTGGCGATGGCAGCGGCAAGCGCCGGTTGATCGGCCAGCCGCAGGTCGCGGCGGAACCACAGGATGACTGGCGCGGTCATTCTGGCGGCCTCAAGGTTACGGCAAACCTGTCCATCACCATCGGGTCGGTAAATCTTTGATCGCGAAGAATGATCCGATCCGCATGAAGTTCCGCGACAGGCATCCGGCTCCAGAAAAGAAACGCCTCGGCGTCTGGATTACCCTTTGACCACGAATTTATTCTCGGATCCGACATGTTGGTGGTTTTCAATTCGAGCGGACGCCTGTTGCATGACAGAAGCGTGCATTGGACCGAATCATATTGGTCATTCGCCGTGCGAATAAGCAAGTCTCGCCGCCAAAATGCGACCGGCACTTCACTGGCCACCGCCATAACGGGATAAGGCGGATCGCCCTTTGCCGTGGTTTCGACCATCCAGGTCAGCGCCGCGTTGAACCCGATATAGGCCGCGATGGAAGAGGCCGCCATGCGTGCCGGTTTCACCCAAAGCGGACTGGCACGCCGTTCGCGTCGCTGCGATAACCATACCCCCGATATCAACGCCGCGAGCAACCAGATGTCGATGATAAACAACGTGTCGCCATAAAACCACTGGCTGGAAAATGGCTCAAGCAGCCGGATGCCGTAGCTGTTGAACCAGTCGAACAAGGGATGGCTGAAGCACCCGATATAGGCCAGCGCAAGGAGCCAGCCCTTGTGCACAGGCAACCGCTTATCCGGACGCTTGCCGCGCTTGGCCTGCCATTGGTCAAACCACAGCATGATGGCCCAAAGCAGCAATGGCAAAAGCAGCATGGCAATGGGGCCATGGGTGATCCCGCGCCGGATCGCTAGATGCTGTTGCCCACCAAGCAATGTCGCCACCGCATCAATATCGGGTATGTTCGCCGCGATGATCAAAGTGGGCATTGCAAGGCCGGTTTTACGCTTCAGGCCCATCTGGCCGATCAGTGCGCCGACGAGGCTGTGGGTAAGGTTATCCATGTGCTTTAGGTGACGCAGCAGGCGCCGCTTTGCAATACAGTCAAATCGCGCAGACCAGGTTTAAATCTCCGGATGGCCCTCTTCGACGGTCCAGGTCTGGCCCTTGGCGAGCAACTTGCCGAGGTCAGCGGTCTTGCCTGCGCTGGCGGAGATATTCTGTGCGATGACCACATCATTGAACGTTGGACGCGGGTCGTCGTATAGTACGCCAAGCGCCATGGGAAAGTCACCAAACGGCATTTCCACAAGCATATGCGCAAGCGATCGGTTGGTGATATCATGGACGAGCACGCCAGCCTTTTGCCAGTCACCATCGACGACATCAACGACCTTCAGCGTCAATGCGGCGCTGTCGAGGGCAATGCCCTTGGTGCCGCCTGACTTGTCGCTGCCGAACAGCATCGGCTCCCCATTGCGGAGCCACAATTGATGGCCATCGGCACCTTTCGGCGCCGCAAATTCTTCAAACACGTCCTTGTTGTAGACGATGCAGTTCTGGAAGATTTCGATGAACGCAGCGCCGCGATGGGCATGCGCCGCCTTAAGTACTTCAGGCAGGTTCTTGGACACGTCAAAGCCGCGCGCCACGAAGCGCGCGCCCGCGCCCAAAGCAAATGCGCACGGCGTCGCTGGCCGGTCGACCGAGCCATAAGGCGTCGACGGGCTGTGTGTGCCCACGCGGCTTGTGGGTGAATATTGACCCTTGGTCAGGCCGTAAATCTCGTTGTTGAACAGCATGATCTGGCAATCCAGGTTGCGACGCAACAAGTGCATCGTATGGTTGCCGCCAATCGACAAGGCATCACCATCGCCTGTGATGATCCAGACATCAAGATCGGGATTGGCCAGTTTCACGCCCGTTGCCACTGCAGGCGCACGGCCGTGAATCGTGTGGAAGCCGTAGGTTTCCATATAATAAGGAAAGCGCGAAGAGCAGCCGATACCGCTGATGAACACGGTGTTTTCGGGCGTTGCGCCAATTTCGGGCATCGTGCGCTGCACCGCCTTCAGAATCGCATAATCGCCGCAGCCTGGGCACCAGCGAACCTCTTGATCGGTCTCCCAATCCTTTGGTGTGGTTGCTTTAACGGGAGTCATATCGTTCATGGCGTTTCCTTAATAAGGCAACAACGCTTGCGCGTCAGCCCAAAGCACTCTCAATCGCGGCTTCGATTTCGGCGATGGTAAAGGGTTGGCCGGATACCTTGTTTACGGGCCGGGCATCGACCAGAAACTGGTCGCGCAAAATGGTTTTCAACTGCCCCGTATTCATTTCAGGGACGATGACGCGGTCAAAGCTTTTCAGCAGTTCACCCATATTCTTGGGCATGGGCCAGATATGGCGGATATGGATATGCGCGATGTCGGCACCCTCGGCGCGCTTGCGGCGAACGGCTTGCTTGATCGGGCCGTAGGTAGACCCCCAACCGACGACGGCCAGCTTTGCCCCCGCTGCGCCCTGTTCGACAACCTGGTCGGGAATGCTGTCTGCCACATTGTTCACCTTGGCCGCGCGGATGTCGGTCATCGCCTGATGGTTTGAAGGCGCATAATTGATATGGCCGGTGTCGACTTCTTTCTCGATCCCGCCAATGCGGTGCAGCAGCCCGGGCGTTCCAGGTATTACCCATGGCCGCTTCAACTTGTAGTCGCGGGCAAACGGCTTGAACCCACCCTCCGGCACGCTTTCGAGAAACTCGACCGGGAACGGCGTATATTCCGAGAGATCGGGCACCTTCCAAGGCTCGGCCGCATTGGCAATATAGCCGTCGGTCAACAACATCACTGGCGTCATATATTCCACCGCAATGCGCACCGCCTCAATCGCGCAATCGAACGCGTCGACGGGCGAGCGAACCGCAATCACGGGCATGGGTGCATCGCCGTTACGGCCATATACCGCCTGATACAGGTCGGATTGCTCGGTCTTGGTCGGGAGACCCGTCGACGGCCCGCCACGCTGGCTGTTGACGATCACGAGGGGAAGCTCGGTCATGATGGCAAGGCCCATCGCCTCACCCTTCAACGCAATGCCCGGACCGGATGAACTTGTGACCCCCAATTGTCCGGCATAGCTTGCGCCGATTGCTGAACAGATCGCGGCAATTTCGTCTTCGGCCTGGAATGTGGTTATGCCATATTCCTTGAGGCGGCTCAGATGGTGCAAAATCGCCGAGGCTGGCGTTATGGGATAGCCGCCAAAGAACATCTTCAATCCAGCCAGCTGCGCCCCTGCAACCAGGCCATAAGAGATCGATTCTGCACCCGTAACTGTCCGATACAGACCTGCGGGTGCGGGTGCCGCATCGACATGATATTGCTTCAAAGGTCCAGCAAGCTCGGCGGTTTCGCCATAAGCGTGCCCTGCATTGAGCGCCGCAATATTGGCCTGTGCCAAAATGGGATTTTTCTCAAATTTGGCGTTCAGCCAGTCGATGATCGGCTGACGGTCCCGGTCGAACATCCACAAGGCAAGCCCCAGCGTCCACATATTCTTGCAGCGCAGCGCGTCCTTGTTGCCCATGCCGAATGGCTTGACGGCTTCCAGCGTCAGCGCGCTGATGTCAAAGGCAAGCACCTGCCATTTGGCAAGGCTGCCATCCTCGAACGGGTTGGCCGAATATTTCGCCTTGTCGAGATTGCGCTGCGTAAACTCGCCGGTATCAGCAATGATCAAGCCGCCCGCGCGCAAACTGCCGACATTGGTCTTGAGCGCCGCAGGGTTCATTGCGATCAGCACATCGGGCTGATCTCCAGCAGTATCGATCGCCTGCGAGCCGAAATTGATCTGGAACGCAGATACGCCAAACAGCGTCCCGATAGGCGCGCGGATTTCCGCAGGAAAATCAGGGAATGTCGCAAAATCATTTCCGGCCAGCGCCGATGACAAGGTAAATTGGCCACCCGTCAACTGCATCCCGTCGCCGCTGTCGCCAGCAAAACGGACAACAACCGCATCGCTGTGTACAGGGCTGTGGTTAGCCGAATTTTCGCTTTTGAATGCCGTAGCCATTTGCCTCAACCCGCCTGTAAACGCTTTTATATTTCAAATTCGACTAATCCCATTCGGGGCGTACTGCAACGTTCAAAAAGCGATGCACTAACACCAGACCGATTAACTATCCAATATGCTGGACCTGTCCCGCGCGCGGCCCTATCAGGCAGACAAGATGGAGAATGAGATGTCTGATACCCCCCCTTTTGTCCGGCCAGATGTGGCATTGTTCCTGCAATTTTTGAACGCGGTTCCCGGGCCGAGATTCTGGGAAGTTGCTGCCGAAGACGCACGGACCATGACCGCAGCGATGCGTGATGTCGCTGACGCGCCTGTAGGTGAGCTTGCGGTTATCCGCGATATCGCAATCCCCGGTCCAGCGGGCAGCATTCCTGCACGCATCTACGACAGCCGCACGGATCGTGGTCCTGGCCCAGTCATGGTGTTTTACCACGGTGGCGGGTTCGTGATTGGCAGCCTCTATACCTATGAGCCTTATTGTGCAGAGGTTGCGCGTCTGCTTGACCTGCCCGTCATTTCGATCGACTATCGTCTGTCGCCTGAATTTCCTTTTCCCGCACCTGCCGAGGATTGCGAAGCCGCAACCCGCTGGATCGCTGGCAGCCCGGCTGAGCTTGGATTACAAGTGACTGGCCTCATCACTTCAGGCGATAGCGCTGGCGGAAATCTGGCAATTGTGACCACCATGGCGCTACGTGATAATCCAGCGGCGGTTCCGGTTCTGGTACAGCACCCTATATACCCGGTTGTCACGCTTGACCCCGATTGGCCAAGCATGCGCGAATTTGCCAGTGGCTATTTGCTCACCGACGAAGCCATGGCCTATTTTAGTGAAGGACATGCTGCATCGCCCGATGATTATCGATCAGAACCGTTGAATTTTCCGCAAGAAGGCATGCCGCCAAGCCTTGTCACCACCGCAAGCCTTGACCCGCTGCGTGATCAGGGCCTCGCTTATGCGGAGAAACTGAAGCAAGCTGGCGTCCGCGTGGAACATCGAAGCGCTGAAGGCAATATTCATGGCCATATCAACATCCGGCAAGCCATTCCTTCCGTTCAAGCCGACATCGAGGGCAACATTGCCGCGTTAAAGGCCATGCTTGCAGATGTGACGAAAACGACATGACCCTGGCACCGGAAGAACTTCCTTATAGGCCCTGTGCCGGCATCATGCTTGCCAATATGCAGGGAAAAATATTTGTCGGGCAGCGTTTGGACCGTCCCGAGGGCACCGATGCATGGCAAATGCCGCAGGGTGGCATTGACGAGGGCGAAGACGCAGAGACAGCCGCACTACGCGAGCTTTTTGAAGAAACGGGTGTGCGCGCCGACCTGGTCGATATTCTCGCGCGCAGCCGCGACGAACATTTCTACGACCTGCCCGACGAGATGATCGGACGGATCTGGAAGGGCAAGTATCGCGGACAGCGGCAAATGTGGTTCCTGATGCGTTTCAAGGGCACTGACGCCGATATCAACATCGAAACCGAGCATCAGGAATTTACGCGCTGGCAATGGGTGGAAGCGCCGGAATTGCCGCAGCTCATCGTGCCGTTCAAAAAACGGCTTTACGAAAATATTCTCGCGGAATTTACCGACCTGATTTGAACAGGCCGCTGTTATCAGTTGGCCATTGGCTCCGGCGGCGCGCCAAGCGTTGCTTTCAGGTCAACCGCGCTCGCTTGCGCCTGTTGTTTTTGTGATGCGGTATCTGCAGCGAGCGACAGCCTTGTGGCTGCGGTACAATCGGTACGGCACAATGTTTTCAGCCGTGCGATGTTTTTGCGCGCCATCTCGATTGCACCTTTGGAAAGCAGCGCATCGGCCTGTTCCGCCAAGGCGATCTGGTCGTCTGGCTCAAGCTCAAGCGCCTGTTTGTAGAAGCCAATCGCCTTGCCGTTCAATCCTTGCGCTTTAACGGCGCGTGCCATGGCGACATAAGCCCCACGGTTGCGCGGGTCGACCGCCAAGGCGCTTTCATACCAGCCAATCGCATCATCCATGCGGCCAGCGCGCGCTTCCTGATCGCCGGTTTTCAGCAAAGCGACGGACTGCGCGTTGACCTCTTTATCTGCCCGGCTGCCAATGCTGGCGCTCGACATGACCGCAAGCGTGAGGGAAAGGGCAATAGCTGCAGGCGAAAAGCGCATAAACAATATCCAAATCTGTTCAAAGCGCGACGCTATCACAGCTTTTGGAGCCTCGCGAAGAAAAATCCGTCGCTGCCGTCATGTAAAGGCGTCAGCAACACCCCGTCGCCGTCGGGACGCCCCATGGATATACCCGTTTCAACGGCCCGCCAGCCATGGTGTGATTTCAAAAATGCCGCCACTTGCCCCTTACCCTCATTTTCGATGAGCGAGCATACCGCATATACCAAATGTCCGCCGCGTGCGACCATTTCCGAACCAATGTCCAACAGCTTGGCCTGCTCGTCGATGACGCGCTTCAAACGCGCTGCGTCCAGACGCCAGCGGGTCTCGGGGTTTCGCCGCCATGTCCCGCTACCCGAGCAAGGCGCATCAATCAGGACAAGGTCGCAGCCACCGGCGAGGTCGGACAACATGTCCTTTTCCTTCCCGGGATTAAGCAAGCGCGTTTCTATATTGGTCGCCCCTGCCCGCGCCGCACGCGGCTTGAGCTGGTCGAGCCTGTTGCGGTTGGTGTCGGTTGCAATCAGTCGGCCCTGGTTTCGCATGGCTGCGGCCAGAGCAAGCGTCTTGCCCCCGGCACCGGCGCAAAGATCAAGCACAGTGCCAAGCCGCTTTGCCTGACAGGCCTCGACAATAAGCTGGCTACCCAGATCCTGAATTTCCACCTGCCCGGTTTCCACCGCAGGATGGCTGTCGATCGCCGTTCCGCCCGGAAGCCGAAGCGCAAATTCAAGCCCGGATATGATCTCCGCTTCGGGCAACAATGACGCCACCTCTTCGCGGCGGGCCTTCAACGCGTTCACGCGCAGGTCCATGGGCGCGCGGTCAAGCAAGGACGCTTGCTCTGTCTCGTCAATATGCGCGGAAAACAGGGGTTTCAGCCATTTTGGCAATGCGCCGCCGGTCGACCGGGCTTCGGCTGGATCGATTGCTGCGGGGCCATAGTCGCTGCCGTCGAACAAGGCGGCGAGTTCAGGATCGGCATCGGCCATTGCGGCGAAGGCGGAACGCGCCGTCGCTGGCCGTTTGCCAAAGCGCCTTATTGCGCCCCATGCCAGGTCACGCACCGCGCGGCGGTCCTTCGACCCGGCATAGCGCCGCTCGGCAAAGAAGCGCTTGGCGATCTGGTCGGCAGAAGCACCACCATCGCGTGCGGCAAGGATGATTTGATCAACCAGCTCAATGGCCGATTGCAGGCGCGCAGCGGGCCTCATATCTTAACGCGTCGGGTAATTGGGTGCTTCGCGCGTAATTGTAACGTCATGAACATGGCTTTCCCGTAATCCGGCATTGGTAATGCGCACAAATTGCGCGCGCTCCTGAAGGTCGGCAATCGTGCGCGAACCTGTGTAACCCATGGCCGCCTTTACACCGCCCACAAGCTGGTGGATGACATCGCGTGCTGGTCCCTTGAATGGCACCTGCCCTTCAATGCCTTCCGGAACCAGCTTGAGCTGGTCCTTGATATCCTGTTGAAAATAGCGATCTGCCGAGCCGCGCGCCATTGCACCCACGCTGCCCATGCCGCGATAGCTTTTATAAGCGCGGCCCTGATAGAGAAATGTTTCACCCGGCGCTTCCTCGGTTCCCGCCAAGAGCGACCCGACCATCACCGACGATGCCCCAGCCGCAAGTGCCTTGGCAAGGTCGCCCGACGTGCGCAAGCCGCCATCGGCGATGACCGGGATACCCGATTTGGCCGCCTCAGCTGCGGATTCCATGACCGCCGTCAATTGCGGCACGCCTACCCCTGCGACCACGCGGGTGGTGCAGATCGATCCGGGACCAATGCCTACCTTGATGCCATCGGCGCCCGCATCGATCAGCGCACGGGTAGCAGCGGCGGTGGCGACATTGCCGGCAACCACCTGAACCTCTGGCGCCATGCGCTTGATTTCGGCAACCGCCGCAGCAACCATCGCGCTGTGGCCATGCGCTGTATCAACAACAATCAGGTCACATTCGGCGTCGATCAATGCCTTGGTATAGGCCAGGCCCTTTTCACCCACAGTGGTCGCTGCGGCAACGCGCAAGCGGCCCGAGCTGTCCTTGGTGGCGTTGGGGTACAGGACTGCCTTTTCGATGTCCTTCACAGTGATCAAACCAATACAATGATAGGCATCGTCGACGACCAGCAGCTTTTCGATCCGGCGCTGGTGCAGCAGGCGCCGCGCCTCTTCCTGCGTGACCGACGCGGAAACCGTTGCCAGGTTCTCGTGCGTCATTAGCTCGGACACAGGCTGCATCGGATTTTCGGCAAAGCGCACGTCGCGGTTGGTCAAAATTCCCGCCAGCTTGCCGCTCGCCTCGACCACAGGAATGCCGGAAATCGCATTGGCCAGCATCAACGCCTGCGCCTCGGCCAAGGTGGCATCGGGCGCGATCGTTATCGGGTTAACGACCATGCCGCTTTCAAAGCGTTTGACCTGACGCACAGCAGCGCATTGTTCCTCGATGCTGAGGTTGCGGTGCAAAACGCCAATGCCGCCGAGCTGCGCCATCACAATGGCCATGCGCGCTTCGGTCACCGTATCCATTGCCGACGACAGCACAGGAATGTTCAAAGATATGGTCTTGGTCAGCCGCGTACGCGTATCGGCTTGGCTGGGCAAAATGTCCGACGCCCCGGGCTGCAGGAGCACGTCGTCAAATGTCAGTCCGAGGGGAATTTCTTTCATGGCGCCACCGCTTCTAGCTTTGATTCGTGGCGGCCCATGTAAACAGTAACCCCTTTATTCGCCAGCCTTCTTGAATTTATATTTTCGCGCGTTGGCAAAGTAACGGCCGAGCGCGATGTGCAGTTCTGCATCCTCCGCTGCGCCGCCCAGTTCGGTCGTGTCCGTGAGCTCGTCATCGGGGCCATGATATGCGCTGCCCAGGAACTTCTGCAAAAGGTCCATATCTGCAAACGAGCCGCCCACCATCAATGCCGGAACGCCTTTTTGCGCCAGCGCCCATCCATCCTGCCGCTGAATGAAGGCGTTTGCATCGGTTGAGCTTTCAATTGTTCGGCCTGCCTTTTTGGCAACCGATTCCACTGCGGCATCAAACGGGGTCGTACCACGCCCGATAATCGCAACTTTGGACCCGCGCGGCGCAATGGCAATGGTATCGACATTCAGCAATACAACGATCTGGTCCAGTGGCATAACTGGCTTGTCGGCAAAGGCATAAGCGCCAAGAAGGCCGCTTTCTTCAGCAGTTGTCGCAACGAAATAGATGTCGCGGTCGTTCTTTTTCCTGGCCAGGGCCTTGGCGACTTCATTCAGCACCGCGATACCGCTGGCGTTATCGACTGCGCCATTGCAGATGCGGTCTGGCGCACCTTCAGGCGCGCAAATGCCCAAATGGTCCCAATGCCCCATATACAGCACAGCGCCGTTGTCCTTTTTGCGGCCGGCAATCTTGCCAATCACATTTGAGCTGTTGAAACGATACACGTCGGTCTTGACGTTAAAGTCGCCGTCAATGCCCAATGCCTCGCCTGCATAATCCGCTTGCTGTGCATGCGCGCGCAACTTGTCCCAGTCCTTGCCAGCAGCCGTGACCAAACCCACCGCGAACTCAGTGCTGATGGCGCCTTCAAGTGCTGCGCGCTTTTCGCTGCCCTCAAGACCAATCGGCCGCGACAGGAGCGTACGACGCAAGACAGGCCAGTTGCCCTTGCTGTCGCCGACAAAGATGACCGCTTCGGCTCCAGCCGCAATCAAGGCCTCACGCCGGGCACGCGGTGACTTCATGTTATTGGGCGCATTTTCTGCATCGAACAGGACAAGCGCCGCCTTGCCCGAGACGTCAGCAGCAACGGTGCCGTCAGATTTGACGCCAACACCTGTAAACACCAATGGCAATCCATCCCGCGCATAATCGGCCTGCTTGCCGATCAGGATGATGTCTTCGGAACCGACCCGCAGCTTGCGTCCCTTTGCCGTGAAGCTGTAGCTTGCGCTGCCCTGCCCGCGTTGAATCAAAGGCACAGGCTCAAACCAGCTGCCATCGGCTGCAGCCGGCTTCAGGCCAGCCTTAGCCCATTGGTCAGCGATATATTTCACCGTTTTTGCTTCGCCTTCGGTGCCTGGTTTACGACCTTCAAAATCGTCGCTCGCAAGGATCTCGATATGCGCACGCAAATCGGTTTCAGTGACTGCTTTCGAAAGCGCCGGGCTCGAAACCAATCCAATGAGACCGACAAGGACTGCTGTTTTGGCAAGACGCATGAAATTTCGCTCCGGACTAAGGCAAGACGTCACCCGTCGCATGTCGCGAACGTTCTATCGTCAATTTTGCCTCCTCTACATGCATCAATTCAATCATGCGACCCTTAAATCGCTGTGCCCCTCCCCTGCTTGCCGCAATCAACTCCATCGCCTCGGCAACATCATCTGGGCTTGGCCCAAATATCTGGTTTGCAACCAAAATCTGGTTTGGATGAATCAATGTCTTGCCGGTGAAACCGTAACGAACGCCCTGACGACATTCGGAATCAAAGCCATGCAGGTCATCAAGCCGGTTGCACACGCCATCAAAGCGCGGTTTGCCCGCAGCCGCAGCGGCGAGCACGATGCTTTGCAACGCCAATTCCAGCCCCTCGCGATTCGCGCCGGGACGGATGGCCATTTCGGCTGCAATATCGTTGGTCCCCGCAATGAGCCCGGCCACTGCGGCATGCGCCGCAATATCGCGCGCGGCATATAAACCAGCCGGGGTCTCGATCATGGCAAGCACTGGCTTGATGCAATCCGGAATGTCGCCCGGGCTTTCAATCTTTGGCAGAACAACCAGATCGGCTCCGCTCGTTTCAAGCGCAGCCATGTCTGCCGCGTGGTGCGGGCTTTCCATTCCGTTCGCCCGGATCGCCACTACCTTGCCCGCCACGCCAAGAGTGACATAGTCCAATGCTGAAGCCCGGGCAGCGGCCTTGTTCTCGTCGGACACGGCATCCTCAAGGTCGATGATGAGCATGTCGACATCAAGGCCGAGTGCCTTTTCGAGCGCGCGCGCATTTGTTGCGGGCACATATAAAGCGGAACGGACAAACCCTAACTGCTGAAATACATTCATTTTTAATCCCTATTTGATAGCCATAGAGGCTTGCAATGTCACTTGCCGGAATGAAACATCATCTGACACATAGTAACGCTATCAATTCTGTCCGATTTTGCTTGCAACTCGCCGGTAGACAACCAAAATCTGCTTCACGTTAAACGGGAGAGTTTCCATGGAATATTTTTTCGGCCTGCTTGCACTGCTGGTCATCATCTTTGTGATGATGGGCGTGACAGTGGTCCAACAGGGTTTTGTTTACACAATTGAACGCTTTGGCCGCTTCACTTATGCAGCGCAGCCGGGGCTGACGATCATCATCCCGTTTTTTGATCGCGTCGGCCGCAAGGTGAATGTCATGGAACAGGTTCTCGACATTCCGGGGCAGGAAATCATCACCAAGGACAATGCCATGGTCGGGGTCGATGCAGTGGTCTTTTTCCAGGTGCTCGACGCGGCCAAGGCGGCTTATGAAGTTTCAGACCTTTATAACGCCATCATGCAGATCACGACGACCAACCTGCGCACCGTCATGGGCAGCATGGACCTTGATGAAACCTTGTCCAAGCGCGACGATATCAACGGCCGCTTGCTTGCGGTGGTCGATCACGCAACCAGCCCGTGGGGCGTCAAGATCACCCGCGTTGAGGTGAAGGATATTCGTCCACCCGCCGACATTTCCAACGCCATGGCACGCCAGATGAAGGCGGAGCGCGAAAAACGTGCCCAGATTCTTGAGGCAGAAGGACTTCGCGCTGCCGAAATCCTGCGCGCCGAAGGTGAAAAACAAAGCCAGATCTTGCAGGCCGAAGGCCGCAAGGAAGCTGCCTTCCGCGATGCCGAAGCTCGTGAACGCGAAGCAGAGGCCGAAGCCAGGGCAACGGTGATGGTGTCGGATTCCATCGCGACGTCTGGCACGCAAGCGCTGAATTACTTTATTGCGCAGAAATATACCGAAGCCATTAGCCAGTTTGCAACGTCGCCCAATGCCAAAACCATCCTTTTCCCTGTCGAAGCAACGCAATTGATCGGCACATTGGGTGGAATTGGCGAGCTTGCGAAAGAGGCGCTGGCGTCCAGAGAAAAGTAAGCGCATTGGGGGCGCGGAATGCGGTTCAAAGCCGCGCTGAGTTTGGATTGAGGTAAACAGCATGGCAGAATGGCTCGATACGGTTTCAACTCACTGGTTCTGGCTTTCGCTCGGGCTCGTGCTTGGCGTTGCCGAAATGGTTGCGCCGGGCTTCTTTCTGATGTGGCTGGGTCTTGCTGCGTTGATTGTCGGCGGCCTCGATTATTTCCTGCCCATCACCGTTGCCTATCAGGTTGCCATGTTTGCCACCCTGTCCGTCGTGACGGTCTTTGCCGGAAAGAAATTCCTGCATGACAATCCCATTGCAACCGAGGACGCCGACCTCAACAACCGCGGTGCGCGTCTTACCGGCGAAATCGTGACTGTGGCCGAGGCCATCGTGAACGGCCATGGCCGCGTGAAGGTCGGCGACAGCGTCTGGTCCGCCCGCGGCGTTGATGCCGAAATTGGTGCGCGGGTGAAGGTCGTTGGCGCAGACGGCGCGGTGCTGCTGGTCGAAACGGCCTAGGCACAACGCACTTCACTTCTTGCAATGTAGGATTTGTTTTGAGAGAATCGTGCGCTGACGCTGAAAAGTGTCGGCGGCGTTCTTTGAAATCTGAATATCCTTATGTGTCCAGGTCATCGGCGCAATCCGCAACGTTCAGATGCTTTTTCGGCGGTCCCTGAACCCGCCACCAGCCTGTTCGGGTGAGACCTTAGTGTGACCTTTCACGCAATTCCGCCAATTTTGTGGCCTCACGGAACAGCTTCAATTTCCAGAAGTTCTCATTGTGTCGCTGCGACAGCTTCGCAGTGCGCATTGGCCTGCCCGGCTTCAGTTGCTTGTGGGCACCAAATGAGGAGGATATAATGAGCATATTCAGCAGCATTAAAGACGCGATTTTTGGCAAAAAGGCAGTTGCTGCCACGCCAACGGCACCAACCGTTACTCCAACCGAAATAGTCGCAGCCGCGCCTCAACCCGTCGAAAGCCAGCAGATCAGCGAAGTCGACGTCATTGCAACTTTGGAATCCATTGATGCAAGCGACGGACGCAACCTGAACTGGCGGACGTCCATTGTCGACCTGATGAAAATGCTCGGCATGGAAAGCTCGCTTCAGGAGCGCAAAGATCTCGCGATGGAGCTTGGCTATACTGGCACGCTTGAGGGCAGCGCCGAAATGAATATCTAGCTGCACAAAGCCGTGATGCGCGAATTGGCGAAAAATGGCGGACACGTGCCAGCAGATTTGCTGGATTAAGTTTCGCGCCGTTTCGTTTTAGATACTTTCGAGCGGGGCGCGGTCGGGTGCTACAAACGCCCGCCGCGCCTCGACCGAAAACAAGCGCTCTTTCGCGTAAAATCTCAACGGCAGGTCGCGACGGCCACGCGCCGACAGCAACAACGCGTTGACCACCTCATATAAAGCAGCGGACGGCTCGGCTTCCGCCAGATGCGCCCTTACCCCAGCGATATACACCTGTGTGATCGTTTCGTGGTAGCCCTGGCTTTCGTCATTCACCCCGCCAACCGCGACGTTATAGGCCGAAATGATCCCGGCCATGTCTGTCACCGGATCAATGTCGGGCCGGCAGCGCGTGATCCATGTGCAGGCCGCCAGATGCGCTTCATGCGTCCATTCGGCCCGCGGCAAGGTACGCGCAAGCAGCCCTTCGCCGATTTTGACTATCGACGCGTCGTCGTTGAATAATCGGACTTCGTGCTCGGACATCCCGGACTTCCAAATAAGTCCGGAAATGTCCGGACGGGTTACGCGGCTTTTGGTGCTGACTGACGCACACCTTCGTCGACATGATCGGCAAATTGCGCGAAATTGTCGATAAATTGTTGTACCAGCTTTTGCGCGGTTATGTCATATTCCGCAGTGTCGTCCCAAGCGGCGCGTGGGTCAAGAATGCCACTGTCCACACCAGGTACGGCAACCGGGAATTCAAAGCCGAAATTGGGGTCCTTGCGGAATTCGGCATTGTTCAGACTGCCGTCGAGCGCCGCATTCAACAAGGCGCGGGTAGCCTTGATTGGCATCCGGCTGATACCGGGCGTCGTCGCCATGCCGCCGGTCCAGCCTGTGTTGACCAACCAGCAAACCACATTCCCCTTGGCAATGCGCTCCTTCAGCAAATTGCCATAGATGCTTGGATGGCGCGGCATGAACGGTGCACCAAAGCAGGTCGAGAAAGTCGCCTCAGGCTCAGTCACGCCAATTTCGGTCCCAGCAACACGTGCGGTGTAGCCTGAGAGGAAATGGTACATCGCCTGATCCGGCGTCAGACGCGCGATTGGCGGCAGGACGCCATAAGCGTCAGCTGTCAGGAAAATGATATTGTTGGGCACTGGCCCCATATTCTTTTCCGACGTGTTCGGAATGAATTCGATCGGGTACGAACCACGGCTGTTTTCAGCCAGGCTGCTGTCGTTGAAATCCAGCTCGCGGGTTTCGGGGTCGATAACGACATTTTCCAGAACAGTGCCAAAACGCTTCGTTGTGGCGAATATCTCGGGTTCAGCTTCGGGCGATAGGCGGATCATCTTGGCGTAGCAGCCGCCCTCGAAATTGAACACGGCGGTGTCGGACCAGCCATGCTCGTCATCGCCGATAAGCGTGCGGCTGGCGTCAGCGGACAGGGTCGTCTTGCCCGTGCCCGAAAGTCCGAAGAACACAGCAGTGTCACCATCAGGACCGATGTTCGCGGAACAATGCATCGGCATCACGCCCTTGACCGGCAGCAAGTAATTAAGAATGCCGAAAACCGACTTCTTCATTTCGCCTGCATATGCGGTCCCGCCAATCAGGATCAGCTTCTCGGTGAAGTTGACGGCGATCACGGTTTCGCTGCGGCAACCATGGCGCGCAGGGTCGGCGCGGAAGCTCGGCAAATCGATGATGGTATATTCCGGAACAAAGTCGGCCAGTTCGTGCTGCGTTGGCCGGACGAGCAACGTGCGAATGAACAGGTTATGCCATGCAAATTGGTTAATGACGCGAACGTTTACGCGGTGCTCCGGCTGCGATCCGCCGAAGAGGTCGGCCACATAAAGCTTGTCCTTTTGCCCGAGTGCAGCGATGAAATCTTCTTTCAGCGCCGCAAAATGGGCCGGTTCCATCGGCACATTGGTCTTGCCCCACCAGATGCTGTCTTCGGTTTCCGCATCGCGGACGATGTATTTGTCCTTGGCTGACCGGCCTGTATGCGCACCGGTTTTGACGACGAGCGGGCCGTCTTTGGCCAAGATGCCTTCATTGTTGGCAAGGGCAGCCTCTACCAGTGGGGCAGTACCCAGATTGCAATACAACATGGCATCTGTGTCAAAACCCTGTTGCGAAAGCGAGATATTCAGTGGTGTCGACATTGGCGGCTCCGGCAAAATTGCGAATCTAAAGGCATACGTATGCACTGCTAATGCCGCCGCCGGTATACGAAGCGCCAAGCAACGTCAAATACGGTAAGCATGATTTTCGCATATCGTCGTTATCCACCGCTGACTTTGCCCATAAATAGCAATACATTGAACCACAGGCGTTGCCCCCCTATAGTCACGACATGAGTGCCCAAATCGCCTTGGTCGACGATGACCGCAATATCCTGACCTCTGTATCTATCGCGATGCAGGCTGAAGGATATGTTACGCGCATTTATTCAGACGGCGAAGCTGCGTTGAAAGCGCTTCTCGAAAATCCCGCTGATCTGGGAATTTTCGATATAAAGATGCCGCGCATGGACGGGCTTGAGCTGCTTCGCCGGCTGCGCGAGAAAAGCGATATGCCCGTCATATTCCTGACCTCAAAGGACGAAGAGCTGGACGAAGCGCTTGGCCTTGCAATGGGTGCCGATGATTATATCACAAAGCCATTCTCTCAACGTCTGCTGATTGCGCGGGTGAAGGCCATCTTGAGGCGTGCGACATATGACAAGGCGGTTGTAGGCGGAACGGCGGAGGTCGAGCCCGAACCCATGATCCGCGGAAAACTGGAGATGGACCCTGCCCGCCACCACGTAAAATGGAACGGAAAGGCGCTTACCTTGACCGTAACCGAATTCATGATCCTTGAGGCATTGGCCAACCGGCCCGGCGTCGTGCGCACGCGCGACCAGTTGATGGACGCCGCATATCAGGACGATGTCTATGTCGATGATCGGACGATCGACAGCCATATCAAGCGTCTTCGCCGGAAGTTTCGCGAGATCGATCCGGAATTTACTGCCATCGACACGCTTTATGGAGCCGGATATCGCTTCGCCGACAGCTGAGCCCGCTGAACTGCAGTTGGGATGGAGCCGGGGGTTATCACTGACCGCTCGCATTCTTGCCGTGAACCTGTTTGTCCTGGCTTTGCTCGGTGCCGGGCTATTCTTTCTCGACAGCTACCGTGTCCGTCTAATTGCGGAACGTGAGCATGCCGCACGCAACCAAGCCACGTTTCTTGCGCGCAGCTTGCCATTAGTCTCGCCGGAAAACCGGTCGGCCTATATCGTCAAATTTGGCGAGCAAAACCAATCCCGCATTCGTATCTACGACGCCTTGGGAATCAAGGTTCAAGACAGCTTTGCCAATCATCGGCCTACATATGTTTTTCGGGACCCAGATAGCGAACCATGGCGTAAAGTTGCCGCGCGCGGGATTGACAGGCTCTTCGACTTTCTTGTGGGCGCTCAAGCGCTTCAGCCATTTGCAGAGCCCAGATCGGATAACAAGCAGGCATGGCAGGAAGCAGCCGAGGCGACACCAAGCCAACCCGTTTCGGCGGTACGTTTTGCGCCTGACCTCACGCATGTCGTTAGCGCCGCGGCGCAATCCAGCGACGGCAGCTACACGGTGCTCACCACCTCAAACGAGCGCGATATCCGTCTGTTTGTCAGGGCAGAACGGTTCAGCGTGGGCATGTTTTTCCTCTTTGCACTTGGCATAGGCGTCTTACTTTCGGTGTTCCTTGCGCGGACTATTGTGCGCCCCTTGCGTCATCTTGCCCGCGCCGCAGTGAAGGTCCGGCTTGGGCGTGCGCAGGAGGTTACTGTCCCACGCCTGCCCTCGCGCCGCGACGAGATCGGCCTGTTGGCGCGGGCACTGTCCGACATGAGCATAGCGCTTCGCCAACGCATCGATGCGACGGAAGCCTTTGCCGCGGACGTCGCACATGAAATCAAAAACCCGCTTGCATCGCTGCGGTCGGCGCTGGATGGTGCAGAGCGCATCGATGACCCGAAATTGCGTAAACAGTTGATGGATGTCGCAAAGGCCGATGTGCAGCGCATGGACAGGCTGATCAGCGATATTTCAGACGCAAGCCGGGTAAACTCCCAACTGGCGAAGGCGAAATTCGAACCTATTGATTTGGGTGACATGATCGAACAGCTGCTTCAGGCGCGCGAAGACCGGGGAAGCGACAAGGACGTTACCATCGCCTTTGCAAGACCTCGCAGGACGATCGCTACCGTCATGGGTGAGGATGTCCGCCTTGAACGTATGCTGACCAATTTAATCGATAATGCCGTATCCTTTTCCCCGCCTGAATCCGTCGTCGAAATCTCGGCAACTTTGGCAGAGGAAGAAGTTATCGTCCGCATTAGTGACGAAGGACCAGGTGTCCCGGCGCAGGAACGCGAAGCTATTTTTCGCCGGTTTCACAGCGAACGGCCAGCAAGCGAAAATTTCGGAAAACATAGCGGATTGGGCCTGGCGATCGCCCGTACCATCATCGAAGGGCATCATGGACGTATTGCGGTGCGCGACAGGGTTGATGGAAAAGCCGGAGCATGTTTTGAAATCGCCCTTCCCTGCGCTGCGACAGCAACAAGCTGATGGCTGTGATATTGCACGGCACGGCTGTCGCCATTGATGGCCATGCCGTGCTGTTGCGCGGCCATTCCGGAAGCGGCAAGTCCGACCTTGCGTTGCGCTTGATTGATCGAGGTGCAAAGCTGATCAGCGATGATGGCGTGCGCTTCGAAACTGCCGACGGAATCCCTACATTGTGGTCGGTCCCCAATATTGCAGGCAAGATTGAGGTCCGCGGCGTGGGCATATGCACCGTAGATTTTGTGCATACGGCGCCGATGCGTCTGGTTGTGGAATTCGCCCGCGACATAGAGAGGATGCCGCCGGACGAGGTACGTACATCAGTCGAAGATTTTTCGGTTCCGCTGGTTATGCTTGACCCATTTCAGCACAGCAGTGCGTTGAAGGTAGAGCTGGCGCTCCGCTCTGTGATTGACGCCGGACTGCTGCCGATGGCAAAGCAATCCATGGACGCAAATGAAAGCACAGGATTTTGAACCGAGCGACATCTTCCGAGCCCCAGAAAATATTGCTGGTGACCGGCGTCTCCGGGGCGGGCAAGACGACTGTGCTCAAGACGTTGGAAGATCTGGGTTGGGAAGCCGTTGACAATTTTCCGATCAACTTGGCGGGGCAATTGCTTAAAATTCCCGTATCGGGCGGCGAAGACCGGCCAAATATCCCTTTGGCGCTTGGATTCGACAGCCGGACGCGGGGTTTTGATGCAGAGGCATTGATCGCTCAAATCACGCGATTACAGAGCCAACCCAGTCTTCAAATCATGACGCTTTTCTTGGATTGTGCGGGCGCGGAAATCGAGCGGCGTTACGCCGAAACCCGGCGCCGTCATCCCATGGCGCCAGATCGTCCTGCAATGGATGGCATTGCCATTGACCGGAACCTGATGGAGCCGTTTCGCCGCTGGGCCGAGACGGTCATCGATACCAGCAAGATGTCGGCGCATGATCTGCAGCAGACGATCCGCGAGCGATTTATAAGTGAAACATCGCCACACTCCACTATCACCGTCACAAGCTTTGGCTATTCCCGCGGCGTCCCCCACAACGCCGATCTGGTGTTTGACCTGCGCTTTTTACGTAATCCCCATTGGGACAGCACATTACGACCCATGACGGGAATGGATGCCCAGGTTTCGGAATATGTCACCGCTGATCCGCAATATGACGCGGCGATGGACAAGATCCGCGACCTGCTGCGCTTTCTCCTGCCGTTGTACGATGCGCAGGGTAAGGCATATATAAACATTGCGTTTGGATGCACGGGCGGACGTCACCGATCGGTGCATGTTGCCGAAAAATTCGGGACCTGGTTGCGCGAAGATGGGTTCACGCTCACCGTGTCGCACCGCGATCTGACGTCAAGACCGATTGACGCGCTGGAGGAGCCTGTTAACGGCGCAAACAGAGATAAGTCGCGACAGGGCAGTAAAAGCACATGATCGGTTTGATTTTAGTCACGCATGGCAAACTTGCGAACGAGTTTCTTGTCGCGCTTGAACATGTTGTCGGCCCACAAAAGGATGTGGCCACAATCTGTATCGGGCCACATGACGACATGGAAGCGCGCAGAAACGAGATTGCGACGGCCATTAAGTCGGTGGACACCGGCAAAGGTGTGATCATCCTGTCCGACCTGTTCGGCGGGACGCCGTCCAACCTTGCAATCTCGTTGCTGGATAGCGGCCGCGTCGAGGTCATTGCAGGCGTCAATCTGCCCATGCTGATCCGGCTCGACAGTGCACGCAAGAACATGGACGTGAAAGAAGCGGTGGCCGCAGCCCGCGAAGCTGGCCGCAAATATATCAGCGTTGCCTCCGAGGTGCTTGAGGCGTCGCGATGACGCGCGTCAGCAAAACCGCGACAATCGTAAACCAAAAAGGCCTGCATGCGCGAGCGAGCGCCAAATTTGTTACCTTCGTGAGCCGCTTGCCCGAGGGTATCAAGGTAGAGGTCGAAAAAGACGGCCAGTCGGTAACGGGTACCTCAATCATGGGGCTAATGATGCTTGGCGCCGCCAAAGGCAGCGAGATCATCATCCACGTAGAAGGCGACCAGGCCGAACTCGCCATCGACAAGCTGGTCGGACTAGTTGTTGACGGCTTCGGCGAAGACTGATGCGCCGCGAAATCACCGGATTTTCCAATCCGCTGCTGAAGGAAATTCGCGGTCTGCGGGAAAAGAAACTGCGTAAACGCGCCGGGCTTTTCCTTGCCGAAGGCCTCCGCATCATGACTGAAGCACGCGAAGCCGGCTTCCTGCCCGACATGCTCTTCCGCGTGAAGGACCGGCCCGTACACGAACTTGAAGTGATTTTGGAGGCAGAGGTCCTCAATAACCAAGGCGACGTCATCGAAACCAGCGCAGACATCATGGCAAAATTGTCAGGCAAGGATAATGCGCAGACCGTTGTAGGCGTCTATCGCGATCACGCCACCCCTTTGGCCGATCTGGACCGCAATTCAGCGCCCATATGGCTTGTGGCGCAATCGATGCGCGATCCGGGAAATCTCGGTACGATGTTGCGGACGGGAGATGCCGTGGGTGCGGGCGGATTGATCCTCATCGACGACTGCACTGATCCTTTTTCCGTTGAATCGGTGCGCGCAAGCATGGGCGCAATTTTCACGCAGAAGGTTGTGCAATGCCGCTGGGAAGAATTCACTGCCTGGTTACGGGACGGCGAGGGTCAGCTGGTTGGGACAAGCCTGCAGACGCAAACCGATTATCAGGCGGCGGCATATCGTGCCCCGTGCTTCATCCTCACCGGTAATGAGGCACAGGGCCTTCCCGAAGACTATGAAAGCCAGTGCGATCTGCTCGTAAAAATGCCCATGCAGGGCAAGGCTGACAGTTTGAACGCAGCCGTGGCGACGGCGGTCATGGCCTATGAAGTGCTCAACCAGTTCAGGCGCGCACCCGCAAAGTGACGCGATGAAGCGCCGCAGCCAGCATTAATCCTGGCTATCGCGCTCAACAGCAAGCGTGGCCGCCACTTCGGCTTCGCTATGCCGCGGCAAGGCCTCTACCAGAGGAATGTCCTCAAGTTCGCGCTTGCCGGTTTCGATGTTCAGATCTGCAAATTTCCGGCCCGTAGACATCACATTGCGTTCAAAGCTGCCGACAAATTTGTTGTAATTGTTCACTGCAGACGACAGCCCGCTGCCAACCGATTTGAGATGATGGGCAGCAACGGCGATGCGGTCATACATTTCCTTGCCCAACGCGCCGATCTGCTTGGCCTCGCGTGCCAGCCCCTCTTGCCGCCAGACGCTGGCTACGGTTCGCGCAATCGCTACAAGATTGGTTGGCGTCGCCAAAAGCACCTTTTTGTCAAAGGCGAAATCCCACAATTGGGGTTCATGCTCCAACGCCGCTGCAAGGAAATGCTCGCCCGGAACGAACATGATCACATAATCGGGCGCGTCCGAAAACTGGTCCCAATAGGCTTTACGGGATAGCCCATCAATATGGTTCTTCATCGACTGCGTGTGCCGTGTCATGGCCACGGCGCGGACATCATCGTCCACCGAGTCAAACGCGTCCTGATAGTCATTCAGCGATACCTTGGCATCGATAACCAGCGTCCGTCCGCCCGGCACATGGATGATCGCATCGGGGCGCAGCCGCAGACCGTCGCCGACGTCAATGCTCGTTTCCAGATCGAAGTCGACATGCTCCGACAAGCCGCAGCTTTCGAGGACGTTCTTCAACTGCTGCTCGCCCCAGCGACCTCGCGCCTTGGGTGCGTTGCGCAACGAGTTCATCAGGCCCGACGCCACGCTCGAAACACGTTCCTGACCAAGGCGCATTTCGCCGATCAGACCCTTCAGATCGCCATAAGCTTCCGTACGGTCCTTTTCGATCTTGCCCACTTGCTCTTCATAGGCCTTCAGCTTTTCACCCACTGGCCCCAGCAGTTGCTTCAGCCGTTCCTCATTTTTCTCGCCAGCCTGATGGAAACGTTCATCGGCGCGCTGCAAGAAGGCGGCCTGCGCCTCACCCAGCAACTTTTGGCCAATCTCGCCAAATTGCGCCGACAATGTTTCCTTGGCATCCCTCAAGGCAGCGATTTGCTCGCGAAAGCCGCGCTCGCGTTCTTCCAGGCTTGTTTCGAGCCGCGCGAGACGGTCCTTGGCGTTGTCACGTTCGACGACGACTTCGTCGAGCATGGCGCGCAACTGCGCGGTGGTCTCAAGCCCGCCCCTGCTTGCGCGGCCGCCTGCAAACCAGCCAAGCCCAAGCCCCGCCAGCAAAGCAAACACGACGATGACAACGACAAGCAATGGCTCCAACAATAATCTCCAACATAGAACGAATGCGGAACATAGACCGCAGACGCCGCAGGTCAAGTGGCCTTAGCTCAGGTGAGCTAGGTCAAGCGGTGGGAGTTGAGTTCCGTTGCGTCTTTTTGACGCGGGCATAGCTCATCATGCTGAACGGCAATAATCCTGCATACAGGACCCCTGCGCCAATCAGCGCCACCCAAGGCGCGGCCACCAAAGTCGCAGCGAAAAGACCAACTGCGGCAAGCGCCATGAACCGCAGGCTCCGCCGCACCTTGATCGATGACCAGCTATAGGTTGCGACATTGGAAATCATCAACAGCGCACAGAGCAACAGCCAAGGCGCCATCAGGCGATAGTCGCGTACCCATTCTGCCCCGGTTTCAAACCAGATCATCATGGGTAGCAAAGCAAGCGCCGCGCCCGGAGGGGACGGAACGCCCGTATTGAACCCGGCGGACTTGTGCGGTTGATTGTCGGTATCGATCCGCGCATTGAATCGCGCCAAACGAAGCGCGGCGCACAGCACGAAAAACACCGATATGGTCCAGCCAAAGCGAGGCATTTCCTGCATCACCCACATATAGACAACGAGCGCGGGTGTTGCGCCGAAGGCGATGACGTCCGAAAGCGAATCCAGTTCTGCGCCAAAGCGGCTTTCGCCATTCAACATGCGCGCGATGCGTCCGTCCAGCGCGTCAAGCACGCCAGCTATGACGATCATCGCCACGGCATTTTCCCAGCGACCTTGCATGGCAAACCATGCCCCTGACAATCCGGTGCACAAGGCCAGCGCCGTGACGGCATTAGGCGCGAGAGCCCGCAAGGAAATTCCGGGACGAGAGCTATGGGTGTCCATCAATGCGCGACGGCTAAGAGATCCTGGTCCACGCCCAGTTCAGCGAGAACCGTTTCGCCCGCAACGCAACGCTGCCCCTTTATAACGCGCGACGACGTGCCATGCGGCAGATATACGTCGACCCGGCTACCAAAGCGGATCAGGCCAACTCGCTGGCCATTGGCAACGCTGTCACCCTCTTTCACAAAGGCAACGATCCGGCGTGCGACCAAACCGGCGATCTGGGTGAAGCCGATGCGGACACCATCGCTGCGTTCCACGAGGAAATGCTGGCGTTCGTTTTCTTCACTGGCCTTATCAAGATCAGCATTCAGGAACTTGCCAGCAATATACACAACCCGCTTGATCGTCCCACGAATGGGCGTCCGGTTGATATGCACGTCAAACACACTCATAAAAATGGATACGCGTGTCATGGGTTGATCGCCAAGTCCGTCAGCACCGCGTAATTCAGCCGGCGGCGGGACTTTTTCAATCAATGTCACTAATCCGTCGGCTGGTGCGACGACAAAGCGGTCTTCAATGGGTGTGGCCCGGACAGGGTCCCTGAAGAAAGCCAGCGTCCATGCCGTTACCGCAGCCATTGGCCACGCAAGCGTTTCCCAAGCCATGAATGCAAAAAACAGGGTGATGCCTGCGGCGATAAGGCCGAACTTGCGGCCTTCAGGATGGATGGGTGGAAACGACCATTTCGCGACCCCGGTACCCCGGTTTGTCAATTCTTGTCTGCTCATAGCGCCTAGCTAGGGGATACATGCCAATCTTACAACCTTAGATGCCAATTCCGCCATTTTCCGACAATTGCGGGGAGTAGTTGAACATATGGCAGACTTTGCTATGGCTCCGCACAACATACCACCTCCCTCACGGAAAGTGCTTTCAGCCATGGCAAAAATTAAGGTCAAAAACCCGGTCGTTGAACTCGATGGAGACGAAATGACTCGCATTATCTGGGAGTGGATACGCGAGCGTCTTATTTTGCCATATCTCGACATTGACCTGAAATATTACGACCTTGGCATGGAATATCGCGATAAGACCAATGACAAGGTTACAGTCGAATCTGCCAACGCGATTCGTGAATTCGGTGTCGGTGTCAAATGCGCCACAATCACCCCCGACGAAGCCCGCGTGGAAGAATTTGGCCTGCAGAAAATGTGGAAGTCGCCAAATGGCACAATCCGCAACATATTGGGTGGCGTTGTTTTTCGCGAGCCGATTGTGATCAACAACGTCCCGCGCCTGATTCCTGGCTGGACTGACCCAATCGTCATTGGCCGGCACGCTTTTGGGGACCAATATCGCGCAACCGATTTCCTGGTCCCGGGCCCAGGCACACTTCGCCTCGTTTGGGATGGTGATGACGGCCGCACTATTGACGAGGAAGTGTTCCGTTACCCCTCGCCCGGCGTCGCGCTCGCGATGTACAATCTGGACGATTCCATTCGCGATTTTGCCCGTGCATCGTTGAATTATGGCGTGACCCGCGAATGGCCCGTCTATCTGTCGACCAAGAATACGATCCTGAAATATTATGACGGCCGGTTCAAAGACCTGTTCCAGGAAATTTTCGAAGCCGAGTTTGCTGAAAAATTCAAGGAATTGGGCATTGTTTACGAACACCGTCTGATTGACGACATGGTGGCGTCCGCGCTCAAATGGTCGGGCAAGTTCATCTGGGCATGCAAGAATTATGACGGCGATGTTCAGTCTGATCAGGTTGCTCAGGGCTTTGGATCGCTTGGCCTGATGACATCCATCCTGATGACGCCCGACGGCAAGACCGTTGAAGCCGAAGCAGCGCATGGCACGGTTACCCGTCACTTCCGCCAGCATCAGCAGGGCAAGGCAACCTCGACCAACCCGATCGCATCGATTTTCGCATGGACCGGCGGACTGAAATTCCGCGGCAAGTTCGACGAAACCCCTGAAGTCACCCGTTTCGCAGAGACGCTTGAGGAAGTCTGCATCCAGACTGTTGAAGATGGCCACATGACCAAGGACCTTGCCATCCTTATTGGTCCGGACCAGGCATGGATGACGACTGAACAGTTTTTTGAACAGGTTCGCGCGAACCTCGAAGTCAAAATGGGCAGCTGGCAGTAAGCCGACGCTTTCCGGCAGATTGAAGCGCGGGGGGAAACTCCCGCGCTTTTTTGTTGCGCCGCCCTTCCCTTCTTATGCTGCATGTGCGTAAAAGGAAGCATGGCAGCCGAAATTTATTCCGACGGCTTAAGCGACCTAATCGTTATTCTTGGCGCCGCCGGTGTCGTCATTCCTGCGTTTGCACGTTTCCGCGTGACGCCCGTTATCGGCTTTATTCTGGTCGGTATCCTTGTCGGCCCCATGGGACTTGGCGCATTGGTCGACCAATATCCGCCACTGCAATGGGTCACCATTTCCCAGCCAGACAGCATTCACCCGATTGGCGAATATGGCATCATCCTGCTGCTGTTTTCGATTGGTCTTGAACTGTCATTTCGCCGCCTTTGGAAGATGCGCCGTCTGGTCTTCGGTGTAGGTGCAGCCCAGTTATTTGGGGCTGGCCTGATCATCGCCGCTGGTCTTTACCAATTTGGCTATGGTGCAACGGCCTCCATCGGCATAGGGATTGCGCTGGCGCTTTCGTCAACAGCGTTGGTGCTTCCCATTGCCGGGACACATTCCGCGGTTGGCAAATCGGCGCTGGCGATGTTGCTGTTCGAGGATCTCGCTATTGTCCCGATCATCTTCGTTTTGGGCGCACTCGCACCAAAAGCGGGGGACAGCTCATGGGAAGGGCTGTTTACAGTCTTATGGCAGGGCGGCCTCGTCATCGTAGCGATGCTGGTAATCGGAAGGTTTCTTCTGCCGCGCTTATTTGGCCAGGCTGCGCGCACGAAAAGCCCCGAGTTGTTCGTGTCGGTAAGCTTGCTCGTGGTGATCGTGGCCAGCCTTGCAACTGGCGCAGTCGGCCTTTCGCCGATTGTGGGCGCCATCATTGCTGGCTTGTTGATCGCGGAGACCGATTACCAGAATGAAGTCGAGGTTATGACGGCCCCCTTCAAGGGCCTGGCGCTTGGGGTATTCCTGATCAGCGTAGGCATGCAGATAGACCTTGGATTTGTGGCCAATAACTGGCCTGCCTTGGTCGGAACGGTCGCTGGGGTGGTTATTATCAAGGCGCTGGTCACGGCCGCGCTTCTAAAACTGAACGGTGCGCGTACAGGTACGGCGACCGAGACGGGCGTGCTGATGGGCAGCCCGTCCGAAACAACGCTCATTGTGCTTGGCGCTGCCGGTGCTGCACAAATCATCGACAATGCGACGATGAACTTCTGGCAGGTTGCCACTGCGATTGGCCTGACGATTACACCGATATTGGCACGCATCGGACATGACATGGCGACACGGCTCGAAATGCGCGAAACCGATGATCCGTCATATGAAAATGACGTAGCTACTGACCCGCGCACCGTCATCATTGGCTTCGGCCGTGTCGGCAAGCTGGTCGCCGACATGCTGGTCACCCATGGCCAACCCTATATCGCCGTAGAATCTGATATTGACTCGGTGGCCGCTGCCCGGCGCAAGGGGTATAAAATATTGTTCGGCGACATTTCGCGACCCGAGACGCTCGACAGGCTGAATCTGGGCAATGCCCGCGCTCTCATCCTCACCATGGATCAGCCTGTCCTGGCCGAACATATTGTCAAGCGCGTGCGGTCGTGGTTGCCCGAGATCACGATCGTGGCGCGCGCACGCGACCCGGACCATGCCGCGCGGCTCTATCAGGCCGGCGCAAGCGACGCGGTGCCAGAAACGCTCGAAAGCTCGCTGCAATTGTCGGAAGCTGTTCTGGTTGACCTGGGCGTGGCCATGGGACCAGTGATCGCATCAATCCACGAAAAGCGCGACGAGTTCCGGCGCCAGATCAAGGAAGCCGGAGGCCTCGACGAGGCCCCCAAGCTAAAACTGACAACTTAACCTGCGAGCTTTGCCTTGATCGCATCAAGCGCCGCCTGCGCGAGCTCAGCGCCAGCGGGGCCGCCGCCCTGTGCCATATCAGGTCGACCGCCGCCACCTTGCGCGCCCATTGCCTCGGTCGCCGCGCGAACAAGATCAGGCGCCGTCACTGTGCCGTGCAGTGCGGGTGAAACAGCGACAACAACCGTGTTGCTGTTTTCATTGGCGGCAATAATCGCGACCACGCCAGAACCAATTGCCTTCATCTGGTCATCGGCCAGACCGCGCAATGCCTTGGGTTCGATTCCAGCGATGACTTGCCCCATGAAGGTTACATCGCCAATCTGTTCGGCCTCTGCCTTCGGGCCGCCGCCGCCGGAGAGCGCCAGCGCATTCTTCGCCTCGGACAGATCCTTTTCCATCCGCTTGCGTTCGGCCATCAATGTTTCGATGCGCGCACCGACTTCATCCGGCGCCGTCTTCAGCAACGCGGCGATATTCTTCAACTGGGTTTCGCGGCCAACCAGCCACAGGCGCGCGGCCTCCCCGGTCAATGCCTCGATCCGGCGGATTCCGCTTGCGACCGCGCCTTCGGAGACGATGGTGAACAACGCGATGTCGCCCAGAGCATTCACGTGCGTGCCACCGCACAGTTCAACCGAATAATTCGCACCGTCCGTGCTGCCCATCGACAATACGCGCACTTCATCGCCATATTTTTCGCCGAACAACGCCAGTGCGCCAGCGGCAACGGCATCGTCCGGAGTCATCAAACGCGTCGACACCGGCTGATTGCCGCGAATTTGCGAATTTACATCCGCTTCGACCTGGGCAATTTCTTCGGCATTAAGCGCCTGGTTGTGCGAGAAATCGAAACGCAGGCGGTCAGGCGCGACAAGGCTGCCCTTTTGGGTCACATGCCCGCCAAGGCGGTGGCGCAGCGACGCATGCAGCAGATGCGTGGCGCTATGGTTGGCGCGCAGCGAGTCGCGGCGTGCAGTATCGATTTTCAGGGTTACAAAATCGCCGACCTTGATCTCGCCGGATTCAATCGTGACCTGATGCGCGTGCAGCCGCCCCAGAGGCTTGGCCGTATCGGTGACTTCGCCAACCATGTTGGTGCTTGAGATGACCCCGGCGTCGCCCATCTGGCCGCCGCTTTCGCCATAAAAGGGCGTCTGGTTCGTGATGACGGTGACCGTATCGCTGCCGACAGCCGACTGCACTTCAATGCCCTCATTGACGAGCGCTACAACCTGCCCCTCGCCTTCGCTTGCAGCATAGCCTGTGAACTCGGTCGCGCCGACACGCTCGGCAATGTCGAACCATACGTCGTCCGACGCCTTCGCGCCTGAACCCTTCCAGGCGGCACGCGCCATGGCTTTCTGGTTGTTCATCGCGGTTTCGAAACCGGCCTGATCAATGCCAAAGCCCTGCGCACGCAATGCGTCCTCGGTCAGGTCATATGGAAAACCATATGTGTCGTACAATTTGAAGGCAGTATCGCCCGCCAACACGGCACCAGGCGCCATGCCAGCTGTCGCTTCGTCAAGCAGCTTGATTCCCTTGTCCAGCGTCCGGCGGAACTGGGTTTCTTCCTGGCGAAGTGTCGCCTCGATCAACGGCTGCGCACGCAGCAATTCGGGATAAGCGGCGCCCATTTCAGCAACAAGGCTATTCACGAGACGGTGCATCAACGGCTCTTTTGCACCCAGGATATGCGCATGGCGCATCGCGCGGCGCATGATGCGGCGCAAGACATAGCCGCGCCCTTCGTTGGAAGGCATCACGCCATCCGCCAAAAGGAAGCTGGTCGACCGCAAATGGTCGGCGATCACGCGGTGGCTGGCCTTTTGTTCGCCTTCTGCCTTTGTACCCGTCAATTCTTGCGACGCGTTGATCAGCGCCTTGAACGTGTCGGTGTCATAATTGTCGTGCACGCCCTGCATAACCGCAGCGATACGCTCAAGCCCCATGCCGGTGTCGATCGATGGCTTTGGCAAGGGCACGTCCGATCCGTCATCCTGACGTTCGAACTGCATGAACACGAGGTTCCAGATTTCGACAAAACGGTCGCCATCTTCATCCAGGCTTCCCGGCGGACCACCAAAAATATGGTCGCCATGATCATAGAAGATTTCACTGCATGGCCCGCAAGGCCCCGTGTCACCCATCGACCAGAAATTGTCCGTCGTTGCGATGCGGATGATACGCTCCTCGGGCAGGCCAGCAATTTTGCGCCACAGGTCGAATGCCTCGTCATCTGTGTGGTAGACGGTTGTCGTCAACCTCGACGGATCAAGCCCCCATTCCTTGGTCAGCAGCGTCCACGCATGGGTAATCGCCTGCTCTTTGAAATAGTCACCGAAGGAGAAATTCCCGAGCATCTCGAAAAATGTATGATGCCGCGCGGTGTATCCGACATTGTCGAGGTCATTGTGCTTGCCGCCCGCACGCACGCATTTCTGGCTCGATGCAGCGCGCGGGGTTTCACGGCTTTCAAGGCCAGTGAACACATTTTTGAACGGCACCATCCCGGCATTGACGAACATCAATGTCGGGTCGTTATAAGGCACGAGTGGCGCAGACTGAACTACGTCATGGCCGGCGTTACCGAAATAATCGAGGAAGCCACGGCGGATGTCATTTGTTGATGTCATAATATCCGCGACTTAGGGAACGACTGGCCTTGCTGCAAGCCGGATATACAGTTTCCGCTTCGCTTAGGCATATGCATAAGGCCCGCCCTTTTCGAGCGCAGTCTGATAGGCCGGGCGCGCATGGATTTTCTCGACATAAGCGGTGAGATGCGGGCGGTTGGCCGCCTGCCCCATTTTCACGGCGGCTTCGGCGGGAAAGCTCATCATGATATCCGCCGCGGTCAGGCTGTCGCCGACAAACCAACCGGTGGCGGCCAGGCTGTCTTCCATGAACGCAAAATGGCTATCGAGTTGCTGGCTGATGCGCGCGTGCAAGGGCGCTGCGGCTTCGCCGAGACGCGCAGTATATAGATTCAGGAGGATCGGCGTCATCGCGGACCCTTCAGCAAAATGCAGAAATTCAAGATAGCGGACATGCGCGTCGGTACCGCGCTCCGGAATCAGGGAATCTCCGCCGAGGCGCTCGCACAGATATTCGACGATGGCGCCCGATTCAAAAATCACATGTCCGTCGTCTTCGATAAGCGGGGATTTGCCCAAGGGATGGACGCTCAAAAGAGCCTCGGGCGCGAGGTTCGTGACTGGATCGCGCTGATAATGGCGAATTTCATACGGAAGTTCCAGCTCCTCAAGCAGCCACAATATGCGCTGCGAACGGGAATTGTTGAGATGATGCACGATGATGGTCATGGTGGTTACCCTTATTGGTGATTGTTGTTGTGATGGATATGGGAAGCCAGCTCGCGCACCAGCTTTGCGGCAACTATGGCGGTGAGGTCGTTGATATCGCGGGCCGGGTTCAGCTCGACAATATCTGCGCCAACGATGTGGGCTTTCTGCCGCGCCAAAATGGAGAGCACTTCGCGCACCGAAAGGCCGCCTGGCTCGGGATGCGCAACCCCAGGTGCTTGTGAAGGGTCGATGCCGTCGAGGTCGATGCTGATGTATAGAGGCGCTTCAAGCAGCGGTACCTGATCGGACTGGAAGTCCAGCATGGGCAGGATCTGCACGCCATATCGCTCAGCCTGTTCGCGGCAATGCCGGTTAAGCGTGCGTATCCCGACCTGCACAATATGCCTGGCATGGCCGCCTTCAAGAATGCGGGCAAAGGGCGATGCATGGCTGCGCGGGTTGCCCTCGAAATCGGCATAGAGATCGGGATGGGCGTCAAAATGCAGGATGTTGATTGGCCCGTGGATCTTGGCCAGGGCGGCAACGACGGGATAGGTCACGGCGTGGTCTCCGCCGAGGAATATCGGAATGGCTCCCGCATCGATGCTTTTCGTGACAGCCTGCGCGATCAACGCATCATCGGCGGCGCAATCTATGTCTGATAGCGGCAAATCGCCTTGGTCCTCAAAGGCGATGTCAGTGCCAATCTCGTCACCGGATTGGGCGGAAAGATTGCCCCGGTCGCTCCACAAGGCGGCCCGGATTGCCGCTGGCGCCAAGGCTGCGCCGCGCTCGAACGAGCTGTTCTGGTCGGTGGGCAATCCTATGAGATGAACAAGCGGCTTCATGCAAGCAGTTGCGCCGCAGCCATTGCGCCTGTCAAGGCCCAGCGACGGCAGACGCAAGGATGCCGATAACGCCACGGAGCTTTCCCCGCTTGCATAGGACGCAAATGACCCGCCCCGGGGTGGACCAGGACGGGTCGAAAGCAGCAGCCTCAGGCAAGGCCACGCTTGTTCTTATAAGCCGAACCAATCTTCTTAGAGATCGTCGTCCGCGTCGGGACCTGTCATCAGGACCTCGGCAACTTCCTCGGTCTTTCCGCGAATGGCTGCTTCCAGCCGCGCTGCGACTTCAGGATTCTCGGTCAGATAGTTTTTCGAATTCTCGCGGCCTTGGCCAATCCGGATCGAGTCATAGCTGAACCAGCTGCCCGATTTTTCAACCAGGCCGGCCTTCACACCCAGATCAAGCAATTCTCCGGTCTTGGAGATGCCCTGTCCGTACATGATGTCAAATTCGACCTGCTTGAACGGCGGCGCTACCTTGTTCTTCACCACCTTCACGCGGGTCGTGTTGCCAACAATATCTTCACCCGCCTTGATCTGGCCCGTGCGACGAATGTCGAGGCGGACAGAGGCATAGAATTTCAAGGCATTGCCGCCCGTCGTGGTTTCAGGCGAACCATACATCACACCAATTTTCATACGAATCTGGTTGATAAAAATAACCATGCAATTCGACCGGCTGATCGAACCTGTAATCTTGCGCAGCGCCTGGCTCATCAACCGCGCCTGCAAGCCGACATGGCTGTCGCCCATTTCGCCTTCGATTTCCGCACGTGGTACGAGCGCGGCAACCGAGTCGATCACGATGATATCCACCGCGTTCGAACGCACCAGGGTATCAGCGATTTCAAGCGCCTGCTCACCTGTATCAGGCTGCGACACAATCAGATTGTCGACATCAACGCCGAGCTTCTTCGCATAACCGGGGTCAAGCGCATGCTCGGCATCGATAAAGGCTGCCGTGCCGCCTGCCTTCTGTGCCTCTGCAATGACATGCAAGGTCAACGTCGTTTTCCCTGAGCTTTCAGGGCCATAAATTTCAATCACGCGGCCCTTCGGCAAGCCGCCAATGCCAAGCGCAATGTCCAACCCGAGCGAACCTGTCGACACAGCATCAATGCTGATGGCCTCGCGGCTGCCCAGCTTCATCGCCGAACCCTTGCCAAATGCCCTATCAATCTGCGCCAAGGCGGCTTCAAGCGCCTTTTCACGTTCCGAACTTTTCATACCGTTTGCCTGATTCCCATCAATTATCTTGAGACTTGCTGCCATTTTTCCACTCCTTAGCGTCATGTCCGATTCGGATTACCATCCGGAACATTCATTATGTACACCTTCTGTTCCAAAAGAACAAGAGCGGAACAAATAAAATTATATGTTTATTTTCAATAACTAGACTACTCCCCCTTCGCAAGCGCGTCGTGCACCGCTTCCGCAATCTGTTGCACGGAAAATGGCTTGGCCAAAAACGATACATTGTCGAGGCTGATCGTTTCGCGCAGCTGTTCCTCGGCATAGCCCGACATGAACAAGAGCCGGATTTCACCATAGGTTTCGCGTAATTGCCGCGCCATCGACGGGCCGTCCAGATTGGGCATAACGACGTCCGACACCACCAGGTCATACCGCTTGCCATCGGCAAAAAGCTCAAGCGCTTGTTCGCCATCGCTTGCAGTCTCGACCACATAGCCCTGTCTGACGAGTGCCCGCTCGGCGACCGCGCGCACCATGTCCTCGTCCTCGACGATCAATATCCGTCCACTGCCCCAAAGATCCTTCGGCTTGTAAAGGTCGCGCTTGGCAACTTCAGGCGCGGGCACTTCTCCCCTGTGCACGGGCAGGAAAATATCAAACCGCGTGCCTTCACCAGGTTTTGAGTTTGCAAATATGAAGCCGCCAGATTGCTTGACGATACCATAGACTGTCGACAGGCCAAGACCGGTGCCCTTGCCCATTTCCTTGGTGGTGAAAAATGGTTCGAATATCTTAGCCAGATTTTCCTTGGGAATACCAACGCCGCTGTCTTCAACCGACAATTGCACATAATCGCCAATGGGCAGGAACTCGCTGCCCATTGCGGAAACTTCGCTTTGGCTGACCGATGCGGTGCTGATATGCACAACGCCGCCCTTTGGCATGGCGTCGCGCGCGTTGACGCCCAGATTGATGATGACCTGCTCAAGTTGCCCCGGGTCAGCACGCACGGCCCCTACCCCGCGTCCGTGATGGACCTCGAGCCGGACCGTTTCGCCCAGCAGCCGCTTCAGCAAACTGGAGACATCGGCAACGACATTTGCCAGTTGAAGGATTTGGGGGCGCAACGTCTGCTGTCGCGAAAAGGCCAACAGCTGCCGAGTGAGGCTGGCCGCGCGGTTGGAATTGTTCTTTATCTGCTGAATATCGTCATAATCGCTGTCTCCGGGCTGATGCCGCAGCAGCATCAGATCGCAATAGCCAATAATGGCTGTCAGAATATTATTGAAATCATGCGCGACACCGCCCGCCAACTGGCCGATGGACTCCATCTTGGTCTGTTGGGCCACCTGCCGCTTCAATGTAATTTCTTCGCTATTATCCTTTAGTCCGAGCAACACGGCCGCTTCGCCAAGCCCGCGGACACCAGCAATGGACAAGGCGATGACTTCATCGGGCCTCTCCTTGAGACGAATGGCGATGTCGCCCGAAGTCATGGCACCGCTTCCATAGCGCCTGATGCTGTCAAGCACCGCGCCCTTGTCCTCGCTGATGACGAGATCGCCGGGATAAGGTGGCAATTTGGTCGGCTCAACATCCAGCACGCGGGCAAATGCGTCATTGGCAAACAGAAACCGCCCGTCGCGGTCCACAAGTGCAAGTCCAAGCGGCAATGTCGACAGCAATTGCTCGACATGTGCCAAAGCTAAGCCGCGGTCCACTTTCGCGCCTTCTTCATCAACCGCGAGCAGCAACGCAGCGCCATCCGCATCACCTTCGTTCAGTGGCACGTGAAGCAATCTTATCGGTAAGCCGCGGCGTCCCTCACGTTCAAAAAAGACGCTGCCTTTTTCATCCATGCGCACAAAGTCTGCAAACAGCTGGCCCGTAACGGGTTCAAAATCGGTGCCGGTCGCACGCAATTCGAAAGCCGCGTTGGCAGCCTGCACGCGGCCGTCTTTGTCAAGCGCGACCGCCATGACCCCGCTGCTGGACATTGCACGCCCGATTCGCCCTTTGATGAGTTCAAGCGCCCGGCTTTCAATCGCGAGCTGTTCTATTTTGGCAAACCGCCACAGAAGATATTCGTCGGCTCCGCCAGCACGCGCGACCTTTACGCTGAAGCTTCGTCCGTCCTTGGCAATTTCCGCAATTTCGGTGCTTCCATCGCGCCAGGCCGCCCGACCTGCTGCCACGAGCAAGGATCTGTTTATGTCATCAACGCCCAGATCCGGTGGTGCCTTCATCCCGGGAAAGGCGAACGTGAAATGGTCATTTGCGCATACGAGGCGCCCGGCACGGTCGCTGATCGCAATAGCCGCATTGCTCATCTGAGTCGCGGCGTGCGTGATGGACCAATCGGGCATTGCCAATTCGGTAGAGGTTTCAACCGAATGGTTGTTTCGAAAATAGTGGACAAGCCCGGCGGCGGCAATGATCGCCGCTGCCGTGGCTCCCAAAAGGGCAAGGTTTTCCGTAGCAAACCACAATATCGCGAGCGACAGCACTGTCGCCAGCGATAGCACCGCAATCTGTTTGATGTCCGGCTTAGGAGACATATCGACATCCCCGCCAGCTATCTGAAACTCAGTTGGCGGGGATATCTTGTTCAAAACGGCTCCTTACCAGATACGAACACGGTCCTCAGGCTTGAGGTATAATTTTCCGTCCGCTTTCGGCTGGAACGCATCGTACCATTTGTCAAGATTGCGCACCACCCATGCACGCTGGGCCGAAGGGCTGTGCGGATCAGTGATCAGCCTCTGCCGCAAATTCGCTTCGCGGTAATTGCGCCGCCAGACCTGCGCCCATCCCAGGAAAAAGCGCTGATCCCCGCTCATCCCATCAATGACGGCTGGCTCCTTGCCATTCAACGACGTGCGATAGGCGTCATAGGCAATCGACAGTCCTGCAAGGTCGCCAATATTCTCGCCAAGCGTGAACTCGCCTTTGACCGATGCATCAGGGAAAATCTTGTACGCATCATATTGCGCAATTAGCTTTTTGCCCGCGGCTTCAAATGCCTTTACATCGCTTTCGGTCCACCAGTCGGCGAGCTTGCCAGTTGCATCATATTTTGCACCTTGATCGTCGAAATGGTGGCTGATTTCGTGGCCGATCACCGCGCCAATGCCGCCATAATTGACTGCCGGATCCGCCTTGGCGTCAAAGAACGGCGGCTGCAGGATTGCGGCCGGGAACACGACCTCGTTCATGCCGAAATTGGCATAAGCGTTGACCGTCTGGGGCAGCATTCCCCATTCCCAACGACGGATCGGCTCGCCCAGCTTCGACAGATTATCGTCAAAACCCCATTGGTTGGACCGCAGATCATTACCGAACAGATCACCGCGCACGATTTTCAGCTTGGAATAATCTTTCCAGCGATCTGGATAACCGATCTTGGTGGTGAAATTGGCCAGCTTCGCGCGCGCCTTGATTTTGGTTTCCGGCTGCATCCAGCTCAGATTATCAATCCGGCGGCCCATGGCAGCCAGAACGTTTTTGACCAGCACGTCCATCGCAGCCTTGGTTTCCGGCGGAAAATATGTGGCGGCATAAACCTTGCCGACTTCGTCACCGACCGTGCCCTCAGTCAGGGCAACACCGCGCTTCCAGCGTGGCTCACGCTGCGGCGTTCCTTGCAGGGTGGTGCCGTAAAAAGCGAAAACCGTATCCGACACTGAATCGGGCAGCACATTGGAAAAGCCAGAGAGACTGTTGACGATCATCTGGTCTTTCAGAACCGCCAGATCGGTTTCCGCATATATTTTGACAATGCCCGTCAGCGCGCTTGGCTGGCTCACGATGACTTCGCGTATATTGGGGCTTGCCTTGGTCAGGATGGGCGACATTTTCAGGCCTGGCGTCAGAGCGTCCAGCTGCTGCAATGTCATCTTGTTATATGTTTTGGTCGCGTCTCCCGAATCTTCGCGCGTCCATTGCACAGCGGCGATTTTCTTTTCCATTGCAAAGATTGCGTCGGCGCGGGCAGCTGCGTTCTTCTCGCCAGCCAAGCTGAGCATTTTTGCGAGATATTCGATGTAAACCTTTCGGATACCTTCGAATTTGTCGTTTTTCACGAGATACATGTCGCGGTCAGGCAAGCCCGTGCCGCCCTGATAAATCTGGAAGATGTAGACGTCGGGATTCTTGTCGTCCTGCCCGACATAGCCACCGAACAAGGCACCAACGCCGTTGCGCGCGGCGACTGGCAGCAGTTTTTCAAACGCCGCCTTGGATTTGACGCCGCGCACTGTCTTCAGCCAGGGCTGGATTGGCTTGAGGCCCATTTTCTCGACAGTGGCCTGGTCAAGATAGCTTGCGTAAATGTCGCCCGCCTTGCTCCCTTTGCGGTCCTTTTCTGCGTCCAATACAAGTTTGACACGTTCCTTGGACAAATCGTCCAGCGCCGTGAACATGCCATAATTCGACTTGTCGGCAGGGATCGGTGTTTTCGCGGCCCATTTGCCATTGGCGAACAGATAAAAATCGTCCGCTGGGGAAACACTTGCGTCCATTCCGGCGGTGTCGAAACCAAAAGTGCCTAGCTGTGGGCCATCCTTGGCCGCTTCCTGCGACGGCTTTGGCGCTTCTTGCGCAAAGGCAGGAAGCGATAACGACGCGAGTGAAACAGAGGCGACGAGCGCCAGTTTGGTTGCAAAATTCATGTTGATAATCCCCAGAAACAGACGAGGGGAGCCTAAGGCCGGACTTGCGCGCCCGACAAAGTTTTATCCACCAGACGCAACTGACTTCGACCGGCGTCGCCATTTGACGCTCACCCGCCACCGCCAAAACCACGCGGCAATGAAATAGCCAAGCAGAGCAGCGACCACCGAAATGATAGCAAGACCGGCAATGCCCTGGACAAGTGCAAGCGGCGCTTCGGTCCAGACATAGTCCACCCAGGCTGATAAAGGCGCAGAGGTCTCGATCAGTTCATAAAATCGCCCTGACCCGTTGTTCAAATGCAGCACGGACTCCCCGACATAGACCGATCCCAACAGAATGAAGGGTGTCGTTGCGGGCATGCTGAGAAAAGTCATGGCAGCACCAATGGGTATGTTTGCGCGAAACGGGAGCGCCAGAAGCGCAACGCCTGCAATCTGCACACCAGGTATCAGAAGGAATATGCCGACGAGCAATCCAAGCGCGGCCCCGCGTGGCACCGAACGACGCGTAAAACGCCAGAGTGCTGGATGAAAAACCCGCTGCGCAAACGGCCGCAGGAAGCGGCTACGTTCAAAGCTGTCGCGCGTCGGTGCTTGCCGGTGCAGCCAGGCGTTGAATTTGCTCATCCACGATCCCGCATGATTCGTCCTTGTTCACGCTTCCAATCGCGCTCTTTTTCGGTCGCGCGCTTGTCAGGGGCCTTCTTGCCCTTCGCCAACGCCAATTCCACCTTCGCCCTGCCCCGTCCATTAAAATAAATCGATAGCGGAACAAGTGTCATACCCTGCCGCATGACTGCGCCATGCAGCTTGTTTATTTCACGTACGTTAAGAAGCAGTTTCCGGGGGCGTTTTGGCTCATGATTGTTCCGGTTGCCATGGCTGAATTCGGGTATGTTCGCGTTGATCAGCCAGACCTGATCATCGCGGAGTTCAGCATAACTCTCCGCAATTGAACCTTCACCGAATCGAAGCGATTTCACTTCTGTTCCAGTCAGGACAATGCCGGCTTCATATTTGTCATCGATAAAAAAATCATAGCGGGCGCGCCGGTTTTCGGCGACCGTTTTGACCTTGTTGAACGCTTCTGGTTTTGGACGCGCCATCAGATGAGACCTGCATTCTCCAAGGCGGCGTCAACCTGACTCCGGCTTGCCTCGCTTGGGGGTGTCATGGGCAGGCGCAATTCGGTGGGGAAACCTTCAATCACCCGCGACAAGGCATATTTGATCGGACCCGGCGATGCATCGGAAAACAGCGCCAAATGCAAAGGATACAGCTTGTCATTCAGCTCGCGCGCCAATGCATAGTCGCCGGATGCGCAGGCGGCCTGAAATTCAGCGCATAATTTCGGCGCGACATTCGCCGTCACGGAAATGCAGCCCTTCCCGCCTGCGGCATTGAACGCGAGCGATTGTTCGTCCACGCCGGACAACAGACAAAAATCTGGGCCGCATGCCAACCGGTGATCGGTCACCCGCGGCATGTCGCCGCTCGCGTCCTTGATGCCAATGACCGTGGGCAATTGCGCAAGGCGCGCAACCGTTTCAGGCTTGATATCCGTCACGGTGCGTGCGGGAACATTGTAGAGCACGATCGGCAAATCGTTCTTTTTCGTCATATGCTCGAAATGCGCGTAAATGCCTTCCTGATTGGGGCGATTATAATAAGGCGCGACCACCAGTCCTGCTGCTGCTCCGCTTTTCTTGGAAAAGTTGAGATGAAGGATGGCATTGTTGGTGTCATTCGACCCGCACCCGGCAATCACCGGGACTCGTCCGGCGGCCTGCTCGATACACACCTCAATGACGCGATGATGCTCTGCGTTGGACAGAGTCGACGCCTCGCCGGTCGTGCCAGCCGGAACCAGCGCGCTTGATCCCTGATCGATTTGCCAGTCGATCAACGCGCGAAAATGCTTCTCGCTAAACGCTCCGTCGCAAAAAGGAGTCACCAGAGCCGGTATTGATCCGGAAAACATAGTATATGACTTTCATTCTAGGCCATTTGGGCTGCTATAGCTTATATAGACGTTCGTTCACGACCTGATAAGGATGGGGCACATAATATGTCCAGCATGGTAAAGCATCTCATTTCAGCGTCAGTGCTGTTTATTCCTTTTACGGCCTCCGCCTTCGCGCAGCAACCCGACGCCATTTCGTGGCAGCCCGGCACAGGCACCGGTCAGCCTTCCGCACAGGTCGGCACAATGTTGCCGGCGCCGGTGGCCTATGACCCCAGCGAGGGGAAAATCCCGGCAGCGCTGGAACGATGGAAAATGTTGAGCGGTCCCGGGACCTTCGGTTTTGGTGACTATGCTTCGTTTCTCATGCTCTATCCTGATTGGCCAAATACGGAAGACATGCGCAAAAAAGCCGAGCAGGCTATAAATCCGCTTTCCTATTCGCCAAGTCAGGTCGTTGCCTATTTTGATCGCCTCCCTCCGCTTACCAACGCGGGCAGAGCAAAATTCGCCTTGGCACTTGATTCTTCGGGCGACAAAGCACGCGCCGTGGCGCAGGCGCGCGAAGCTTGGCGGGCCGGTGCTCTGGATGATCAGGACGAGGCAAACATGTTTCGCATCGCGGGGTCCCGGTTGACCTCCGAGGATCATGACGCGCGAGTCGACCGCCTTTTGTGGACAGGTTCCACACGGGCAGCGGAACGCTGGATTGCCTACACATCAACACAGCGTCGAACGGCGTTCAGCGCCGCCTTGGCGGTCAAAGTCAAATCGCCCGATGCAGATCTGAAGGTTCAGGATGCTGGTGCAGGTGCAAATTTCGAAGCGAGCCTGATTGCAGCACGTGCCGACGCCATGCGCGCTTCAGGCAACAGTGCTGGCGTTCGCGATCTGTTGGCCAATCGCGGCAAACTTGCGGCACCGGTTCCTGTCATCAAAGACTGGTACCAGTTGTTGCTGACGCACGCGCAAGCAGCAGCCAATGACGGACAATATGACCTGGCATATCGTATTGCATCGCGCGTCGATGATGCGTTGCCAGCTGGCCTCAATATGGCGGACCAGGATCTTACCACGCGTGACCGTTATACAAGCCTCACATGGCTTGCTGGAACGGTTGCCCTGCAGCAGCTGAACCGTCCGCGCGAGGCAGTAGCGATGTTTGAACGCTATGCCGCCGCTGCAAAGACGCCCCAGACCCGATCAAAGGGCTTTTACTGGGCGGGCAAAGCAGCGGCCCGCGCTGGCGACGCAGCGTCCGCGACGCGTTACCATGAACAAGCCGCTATTTTCTATGAAAGCTTTTTTGGCCAATTGGCGCTGGAACAATTGCGGCGACCAATGCCGCAGGTTCCGCGTGTTGCTGCCGCTACACCCGTGATTGCGGAGGGCCGCGTGCCGACCATACAGCTGGCCGCTGCGCTCGCGTCAAAATACGGAAGCTGGAAAGACCAGAGCAATTTTTTCCGTGCAATCGCGCGTAACGCAAACGGTAAAAACGACTATGTTGCGGCCATCGGACTTTCCGAAAAACTCGGGCGTCCCGATCTTGCGGTGATGGCGGGTCGCAGCGCGCGGACCGCAGGCATCCCTGATCTGCTTGGCAACGGCTATCCCACGGTCAATGTGCCAGCGGCGCACAGCCAGACCTGGACCCTTGCACATGCGATTATGCGTCAAGAGAGCCAGTTTGACCGCGCAGCGGTAAGCCATGCAGGCGCACGTGGCCTCATGCAGCTCATGCCCGGAACGGCGCGCGAAACATCGGGGAAGATTGCGATGGCCTATCGTCCCGATGCGCTGACCATTGATACAGATTACAATATCGCGCTTGGCGCCACGTACATCGAACGCATGCTTGATTATTTCGGAGGCAGCTATCCACTTGCCATCGCGGCTTATAATGGCGGGCCGGGCAATGTGAACAAATGGCTTAAGGCTTATGGCGATCCGCGCACCGGAAGCATCGACATGATGGAATGGATCGAAAAAATCCCGCTCAGCGAAACCCGCGATTATGTCTATCGCGTGTTGGAAAATGCAGTGATGTACGACCATTTGCACCCTGAAAAAGCGCGGGTGCGGTCGGCAACGCCACTGAATAGCTATTTGGGCAAATCAACGCCGGGATAAGGGCATCACGTCGCCTCGTTGGCGGCGTCGACACATATTGATTTGCCAATTCCATGTCGGTCTATCGACTTTATGCATCCTAACTGGGTAAACCATAAGGATGTCCGAACGCGTTAACCCAATCACACCTGCAGGATTTGCAGCACTGCGCCAGCGTTATGAGCAACTATTCGCCGTTGAGCGGCCGGCTGTCGTTGAAATCGTCCACTGGGCCGCGGGTAATGGGGACCGCAGCGAAAACGGTGATTATATTTACGGACGCCAAAAGCTGCGGGCGATTGACCGTGAGCTGGGACAGCTTTCAAAGAAGATGAAGTCCGCAAAGGTGCTTGATCCATCAAAGCAGCAGGATCGCAACCGCATCTTCTTTGGCGCAACCGTCACGATTGCGGACACCGATGACGTTGAACGGACGGTGACGATCCTGGGAGATGATGAAGCCGACGCCAGTGCTGGCCGGATTGGCTGGAATGCGCCATTGTCCCGTGCGTTGAGGGGCGCGGGCATTGGCGACGTCAAAACGGTTAATCTGCCCACTGGCCCCAAGGAATGGGAAATATTGGCGATCGACTATCCCTTCGGAGAGTAGCCCATCATTTGCTCGGCCAAAGCGACGATTTGCGGGTCAATCTCGGGAAAGTCCTGCGGTACGCTTTTTTCCAACTCTTCAATCACATGAGTCAGCACCGCAATGCGCGCAGCCTTTTGATTATTGCCATCGATGACGGTCCAGGGGGCCCAATGGGTGTGCGTGCGCTTGAACATGTCCTTTAACGCAACAAGATACTGGTCGCGCTTGGCGCGGTTACGAAAATCCTCTTTGGTAACCTTCCACCTTTTCGCCGGGTCATCAAGACGTTCAGCGAGAATCTTGTCCTGTGTTTCTGCGGTAACATGCAGGAATATCTTGATGATCTTTGTGCCTATTTCGCCCTGGCGCGATTCGAATTCATTGATTTCATCATACCCGCGGCGCCATTCGGCCTCGTTGCAGAACCCTTCCACGCGCTCGACAAGCACGCGGCCATAATGGCTTCGGTCCCAAATGCTGATTTCCTTTTTGCCCGGCAATTTGTTCCAGAAGCGCCACAGAAAATGCTTTTCCTTTTCCTCGATCGTCGGCGCCGAGATTGGGGAAACCTGATAATATCGCGGATCAAGCGGGGCAGTCATGCGCTTGATAGCGCCGCCTTTGCCGGCTGCATCCCAGCCTTCCATAACAATCAGGGTGCGCGCGCCATGCAGAATATGCAGCGCCTGGAGCGTCGCCAGCCGGTCCTGAAGCGCCTTCAGGTCCTTGTCATAGCTCCCGCTATATTTTGCGCCGGATTCAAATTGGGAAAGGTCAATGGACATCCCCGCCTTCCAGCATCAATTGCGCGCACAAACAAGCCAAAGCGAAGCCCCTGTCCCTAAAAGGGACAAATTGGCTGCAAATGCCTTCTTGGGATCAAGCTTTGGGCGGTTGCTCGACAACGCGAATGTTCAACTCGCGCAGTTGCTTGGCCATCGCAGGTGACGGTGCCCCCATCAGCAGGTCCTCCGCACGCTGGTTCATCGGGAATAGTGTTATTTCGCGCAGGTTCTGCACGCCACACAACAGCATCACCATGCGGTCGACACCCGCAGCCATACCACCATGGGGCGGTGCACCAAATTGGAATGCGCGATACATGCCGCCAAAGCGGTCCTCGACATCAGCCTGAGTCAAACCGGTCAATTCGAACGCCTTGACCATCAGGTCCGGATGCTGGTTCCGGATCGAGCCAGAGGCAAGCTCATAGCCGTTGCAGACCATATCATATTGATAGGCCTTGATGGTGAGAGGGTCCTGTGTCTCAAGCGCCTCCAGGCCGCCCTGCGGCATCGAGAACGGGTTATGTGCAAAGTCGACCTTCTTGTCCTCTTCGCTCCATTCGTAGAACGGGAAGTCGATAATCCAGCAAAAGCGGAAGGCATCTTTTTCAATCAGGTCAAGCTGTTCGCCCGTGCGGGTGCGTGCGGCGCCGGCAAGCTTTGCGGCTTGTTCCTCCTTGCCAGCGGCAAAGAAGCAGCCGTCATCGGGTCCAAGCCCCATCGCTTCGTAAAGCGCGACCATGCCCTCTTCGCCGTGGTTCTTGGCGATTGGACCGCCAAATTCGCCGGCCTTGCGCGTGACATAGCCCAGACCTGCATGGCCCTCGCTGCGCGCCCATTCATTCATGTCGTCGAAGAATTTGCGGCTCTTGTCGGCAGTGTTTGGTGCAGGAATAGCGCGGACAACGCCGCCGCCCTCAACAATGCGCTCGAACAGGCCAAAGCCCGATGTCTTGAAATGGTCAGTGACGTCGTGAATGATCAGCGGATTGCGCAAATCCGGCTTGTCCGTGCCGTAATCCAGCATGGCCTTTGAATGGGGAATGCGCGGGAACTCACCTGCCGGCGTCACTGTCTTGCCATCGGCAAACGCCTCGAACACGCCTGCCATGACGGGCTCCATCGTGTCCCAGATTTCTTCCTGCGTGACAAAGCTCATTTCCAGGTCGAGCTGATAGAATTCGCCAGGCAAACGGTCAGCGCGCGGGTCTTCATCGCGGAAACAGGGTGCGATCTGGAAATAGCGGTCAAAACCGGCGACCATCAGCAATTGCTTATATTGCTGCGGCGCTTGCGGCAGCGCAAAGAATTTACCGGGATGAATCCGGCTTGGCACCAGAAAGTCGCGCGCGCCTTCAGGGCTGGAAGCGGTCAGGATTGGCGTCGAATATTCGGTAAATCCGATATCTTCCATCCGGCGGCGGGTTTCGCGGATTATCTGCGTGCGCTTGACGATATTGGCGTGCAGCGTTTCGCGGCGCAAATCGAGGAACCGGTATTTGAGGCGCGTTTCCTCGGGATATTCCTGCTCACCCGCCACGGGCAAGGGCAGCTCTTCCGATTTGCTGAGAACCGTTACGCTGCGTGCGAAAACCTCAATCTGCCCCGTCGGCAGATTCGCATTCACCGTGCCTGCGCTCCGCGCTTTCACCTCGCCATCGATCGTGACGACGCTCTCAAGCCGCAAGGCCTCAAGAATGGGCAAAGCAGGGCTGTCACTGTCGGCGACGATCTGGGTCATGCCATAATGGTCGCGCAGGTCGACGAACAAAACACCGCCATGGTCCCGCTTGCGGTGGACCCAGCCCGACAGGCGGACCTTTTCCCCCACATGGGAATCGCGAAGTTCGGCGCATTTGTGCGTACGATAAGCGTGCATTATTGACTCAATTCAAAAAAGCTGTGGAAAGCGCGCCTGTCAACAGTGCAGCGGCACTTTGTCAAGTCGTGAATGGGTGCTAGGGCAACGCCCAATGCAGATTCATCCCTTAATCACCGACAGCAAACGTCTCGCCGAATTGTGCGCCCGGCTTGCACAATCGCCCTTTGTTGCGGTTGACACCGAATTCATGCGGGAAAATACCTATTATCCCGACCTGTGTCTGGTGCAACTTGCTGACGCGAACGAAGCAGCGGCGATTGACCCAAAAGCCGAAGGTCTTGACCTGACCCCCATGCTTGAACTGCTGTGCGACAATGAGGACGTGCTGAAGGTATTCCACGCCGGTGGCCAGGATATCGAGATTTTCTTCAACCTGACCGGCAAGACGCCGTATCCGATGTTCGACACGCAGATTGCGGCCATGGCACTGGGCCAAGGCGAACAGATAGGCTATTCAAACCTCGTTGACCTCTGGATGGGAATCCAGCTGGACAAGGGTGCCCGCTTTACTGACTGGTCGCGCCGTCCGCTGGACAAACGCCAAATCGACTATGCGATTGCCGACGTAACGCATTTGTCCGTCATTTTCCCGATGATGCTGGAAAAGCTCAAGACCACTGGCCGTGGCGCATGGCTGAACGATGAAATGGAGCGTATTTCGGACGCAGCCAATTATCGGAACGATCCCGAGAATGCATGGTCACGAATCAAGGTGCAATCACGCAAACCGGAGGTTCTTGGCCGGCTTCAGGCCATGGCGTCCTGGCGTGAAAAGGAAGCTCAGCGTAAGAATATCCCGCGCGGACGGATCATGAAGGACGAAACGCTCGCCGACATCGCCGCCCATCCACCGAAAAGCCAGGCTGACCTGCCAAAGGTGCGCGGCCTGTCGCCTGCATGGCGCGACAACGAAATCGGGGCGCGGCTGATTGCGGTGATTGAAGGCAGCCAGCCAATGGCGCGCGATATCATGCCTGACCGTGGTCGCTCCGCACCAGGCGGCGGAAAGGATGGCTCACTTGTCGCCGACCTTTTGAAGCTTCTGCTCAAGATCCGGTCGCGCGAAATCAATGTCGCGCCTCGCCTGATCGTGCGCACCGAAGAGCTTGAACGCCTCGCTGCTGGTGAACGCACCGACCTTGAAGTGTTGACCGGCTGGCGCTTTGAACAGTTCGGCCGCGATGCACTCGATCTGGTGGAAGGACGGCTGGCCTTCGCCGTCGTGAACGGCAAGCTTAAGATGACGCATACCCATGAAGAAGACATGGTGCGCGAAACGGCCGCCTGAACTAGCTTTCCAGAACCCGTTTCACCAAAGTCAGATTGACAGGCGCATTGTCAGCCATCGCCATCGCATTTGCGGCGCGTGCAAATTTTTCGAGTGCGGCATAGCTGCGTTCAATCCGGCGCTTTACAAAGCTTAAGGCATCGATGCTGATCGCGGCGCCGCGGTCGACAAGCTGCTTTTGCAGCAATTGTTCAATCATCTCGTCATCGGGCGGCGCAATGTCGAGCAGCACTGCTGCACCCAGTCGCGATTTCAAATCCGGTAAGGAGATATTCCACTCGGCAGGCTGCCAGCGCGAGATAAGCAGCAACGGCACGCCGCTCTCCTGCGCGCGGTTCCACGCGTTGAACAGGACCTCGTCAGAACACGCCTCGGCATCGTCAATTACGGTGCCGTCCTGCCCCGAGAAATAACGTGCCATCAAGGTTTTGCCCGACCGGGCCGGTCCAGTCAGTATCGCACACCGTTTTGCCCAATGCGCAGAGCTGGAAAGGCCAGCAAACGCCGTGGCGTTACATGCCGTTATAATCAGGCTCGAGGAGGCGCCTGAACGCAACTCATCCAAGGGCAAGGCAATCTGACGCATGAATATGGCTGTATAAGATTATGGGCGGGGCTGCGGCGGTGGCGGAGCCGCCGTTGCCGGTTCGCGCGGCGATGAAGCCTCTGGCTGAATGGATCGTACCACGTCATCAAGTGTCCGCGCGGGCGCATCGTCGGGCGGTATTGCGCCCTCGATATCGTCTGTGACAGCACCATCTTCAACTTCGCTCGCAAGGTCCTCGTCCTCGACAACCTCGGGCTCAAGCACGAGCGATGCGTCTGCACGCAGGCTTCCCGACGCGAGGGCAGACTGGAACAGCTGATCCATTCTGACCACGGCCTGGTCCATCATCGCCGGAATGCCCGTACTGCTTGTTGTCCGGAGCGTAAAGGAGCCGAGAAACTTGTTATCTGGCCCGTAGCGTGCGGAAAAATGGCCAACAACTGGCCCGCCCGGCCATTGCCGCTCAATCCGGGCAATCGGGATCACAACATCGGCCGCACCAAATTGATCAAGCATCGCGCGCCACCAGATGCGGCTGCGGCGGCTTTGCTGCCCCGCATTGAGCAGGAGCGACTCACCGCCCGCGCCGCTTGGGCGGACATAATCAATTGTGCTTTCGGCGGTGCGATATTTGGCCCAGCTGCGCTGCCACGAGGTGCGTTGTTCAAACACCGTTGGCGCACCAGCAGAAAAACTTATCGGTAATAACAACAAGGGCGCTGAACGCCGCCTGACGCCACTGACGCCCAGCAATTGCCCCGCCCGTGCGCGGTCAAACAGGACACCAAGTTTTGCGACATAGCGCCGCGGCCCGATCTGTTCCTGTTCCACGACGATTGCGGCAACAATTCCGTCCAAAGTCGAATCGGACAGCCCAGCGCCGGCGCTGCCATGGGTTTTGCGCCATAATGCAGACCAAGCAACGCGTTGCGCCTCTTCCCACCCCTTTTGACGCGCCTCAAATGCGTTATTGCCAACGACGTTGACCGATACGCCAGTCACTTCGAAGTCACCGGCGCTGGCAATTGGCGCAATTCCGCGCTTAGGTCCCTCGATCTGCGCCAACACAATCCCGCCGCCAACCAACGCCAGCGGCAAGCCGATTGCTGCGACCCGAAACCATTTTCCACGCAAATTTTTCATTGCCGCACCTTTAGGCGACATAGGCGTGGAATTCCAAGCCTGTTCTCGCTAACGGCGATAAATGGACGCAAAAGATCAGCAACCCGAATCCTACACTTATGCCAAGGCGGGTGTTTCCATTGAAACCGGCAATGCCCTGGTGCGCGCGATCGCACCATTGGCAAAGTCCACGCGTCGCGCGGGCGCAGATGCCGACTTGGGCGGCTTTGGGGGGTTTTTCGACCTGAAAGCAGCTGGGTTCAACGACCCGCTGCTGGTTGCCGCCAATGATGGCGTCGGCACCAAATTGAAACTCGCCATCGAGTTCGGGAAGGCACGCAGGCGTCGGCATTGATCTCGTCGCCATGTGCGCGAATGATTTAATCGTACAAGGCGCTGAACCGCTGTTCTTTCTGGATTACTACGCAACGGGCAAGCTGGATAATGACGTCGCGACGTCGGTCGTTGCTAGCATCGCGGATGGTTGCAAGCTGGCTGGCTGTGCCCTGATCGGCGGGGAAACGGCGGAAATGCCCGGCATGTATTCCGACGGCGATTATGATCTCGCCGGTTTTTGCGTAGGCGCTGTCGAGCGCGATCAGGTGCTGACGGCCGACAAGGTTGCCGACGGCGATGTCATACTGGGTCTTGCGTCCTCAGGTGTGCATTCCAACGGATTTTCGCTCGTGCGCAGGCTGGCCACAGACAAAGGTTGGAAACTGGATCGCCCCGCTTTGTTCGACCAGAATGTGATACTCATCGATGCGCTCATGGCGCCCACCCGGATTTACGTAAAATCGCTGTTGCCGTTGGTCAGAACCGGAAAAATCCACGCCATGGCGCATATTACGGGCGGCGGCTTGCTCGAAAATATCCCCCGTATCCTGCCTGATGGCCTGCATGCGCATGTCGACGCCAATGCATGGGCGCAGCCCCGCCTCATGGCGTTTTTGCAGGCACAGGGACATATCGAACCTGAGGAAATGGCGCGCACTTTCAATTGCGGCATCGGCATGGCCGTCATTGTGGCAAAGGCCGACGCAGCAGATGTGACTGCGGCGCTTGAAGCCGCTGGTGAGACTGTTCACGCGATCGGGCATATTACGGCGGGAGACAAAGGCTGCACCGTTACCGGCGCGATAGAAACATGGAGCGCGCAATCCGACTGGACGGCGACGCATAATGGCTGAGCCAAGGTACGCCGCTCTCAATCGTGTTCAGCATGACGATTTTGTGGCCTTGTTATGAGAGCAAAGGTCGCCGTCCTCATATCCGGCGCAGGTACCAACATGGCAGCGTTGTTATACGCTGCAAAACTTACCGATTGTCCGTACGAAATCGTTCTCGTTGCAAGTAACAACCCGGATGCAGAGGGTCTGAAAATCGCGGCAACGGAGGGCATAACAACCTTCGCCAAATCACATGTAGGGCTGGACCGCGCCGCCCATGATTCCATCATGCACGCGCAGATCATTAAAGCCGGGGCGGATTATATTGTGCTGGCCGGATATATGCGTGTGCTGACAACCGATTTCGTCGAACAATGGGATGGGCGGATGTTGAACATGCATCCATCGCTTTTGCCCAAATACAAGGGGCTAAATACCCACCAGCAGGCAATAGACGCGAAAGACAGCTTTGCGGGTTGCAGCGTCCATTTGGTTACCCCGGCTCTCGACGATGGACCGGTACTGGCCCAGATGGAAGTGGCCATATGTCCCGGCGACACCGCAGAAACCCTCACGGCGCGTGTCCAGATGTCGGAGCATCAGTTATTCCCAAAAACGCTCTGGGATTATGTCAGCCGGGATTCAAATCCGGATTATATTATTGCACAGGTCCGCGAGCTTGCGCTTGCGCAGCCAGCGTCGGACGAAGTGCTTTCCCATGGCATGCCGTGCTTCGGAATTATTGGTGGCAAAAAATTCGCCTATGTGTCCGTCGATCACCACAATGACGGCAAGATTGCCCTGCTGGTCAAAATCAGCGGCGCCGAAGAACAGGCTATGCTGATCGAAAGTGACCGGGACCGTTATTATCGGCCTGCTTATTTTGGTGATGGCTGGATTGGAATCAGGCTTGACCTGGGCGACACCGATTGGGCACATATTGGCGAACGGATTAGCGAAAGCTGGAATGCTGTTGCTCCAAGAAAATTAAAATTATTACTATTATAGATACTTAAATTCTTCGTCGATAAACTTTTCTGAACAATAACCGTTCAGCTTTCGCGAAGCCTACGTTCAGTATTCTTCGCCCGTTCAATGATATATTACATGCGCTTCAGTCGTGGGGCATGTCCGCGCGTGCCAGGATTTGGTTATGGTTCATTGGCATTCTTGCCGTCGGATCATTTTCCATCCCTGCCAACGCGCAAACTTTCAGCACGCCAGGTTCGTGGTCTTATACCGTTCCCGCCGGCGTCACGAAAGTCCAGGTGCAGGTATCTGGCGGGGGCGGGGCGGAGGCGCTGCTGACGGTGCAAAGGGAGGCAGTGGGGGCAATGGCGCGGCAGCAAACTGCCCCGGCTTGGGTTATAGCAGAAGTGGTGCAGGTGGCGGCGGGTTTACAGCCGGCACGGGCGGCTCAGGCTTTAGTGATTTCTTTACTGCAATTGCTGGCGGCGGTGGTCGCAGCTGCCACCACAATTCCACGGACACTTCGTCCATAAGCATCGCAGCAACGGGTGGCACGGGCGCGACGGGCAGAACAACCCGCGCTCCAAGGGCAGGGCCAGCCGGGAGCAATGGATCCACCGCAATAATGCTAGGGCCTCTTGAAGTGCAGAAAGCCTCCACTGTGGCTGCGGACGCAATCAGTGCATCAAATTTCAAATCTTTGCCAGGTGCAACAATACGTTGTTGCATAGTCATTCGGAACAATTGGGGCGGTGACGCGACAGATGTTGTTTTAACCAACAGTTTGCCTGCCCAAACCAGCATCGTTGCAAACCGCTTCAACAAAGGAACGACATGCGCCGATGAAACGAATAATGAGCCACTGACTTCCATCACAGGTAGCACGGTTATAGCGAATATCGGTTCACTGGCGACAAGCGCGAGCTACGCGCTTGTCTTTCAAGTTACTTTGAACTGATCAGATTCAGCCGACGATTTCTTCTGGTTTGAAGAAGTACGCGATTTCAATCGCGGCGTTCTCGTCGCTGTCCGAACCATGTACCGTGTTGGCTTCAATGCTCTCGGCGAGTTCCTTGCGGATCGTGCCTGGTTCAGCATTTTCGGGGTTTGTTGCACCCATGACGTCACGGTTGCGCTGCATGGCGTCTTCGCCTTCAAGCACCTGGACGACTACAGGGCCGCTGATCATGAATTCAACGAGCTCACCGAAGAAAGGGCGTTCCTTATGCACGGCATAAAAGCCTTCTGCCTGCTCGCGAGACATGTGGATGCGCTTGGACGCTACAACTCGCAGGCCGGCTTCTTCCAGCATCTTGGTTACGGCACCGGTCAGGTTGCGGCGGGTCGCGTCGGGCTTGATGATTGAAAAGGTGCGCGTAATCGCCATGAGAAGCTCCATTTACTTAAGGGGGGAATTGGGCGCGCCTCTAACCATGGTTGCGCTTGAGTGCAAGTATTAAGACGGCACGCCTTATGGCCCTTGCATCCACTTACCGCCGTCCTGCTTCCAGTAACGTTTCTCAACCTCCTCGCCGAGGCCGCGCCACGCAGCACGGGCATCTTCTGTCTTATCCGGCGGGAACAGGTAAAATATGCGGTCAAAGTGACTTTCGGCAGGCCGCCATTTGCCATCGGCAATCGCCAGCAGCCTCGCGCCATTAGATGCCTGCAGCTGATCCGACAGCAAAATCGGCTGAAAACCGTCGTCTTCCAGACCTGACATGCCATGTGCCAGAAAGCTGTCCGGCCTTGCCGTCCATAAGGATGCGGATATCAGGTCGCGCTGAGCACTAACTTCGCTAACAATCAGCAACCGCCCTTTTTCGTCCAGCACGCGCTGGGCAATAAAGGGAATCACTTTTTCAGCAGGATCGCGGGTAAGCTGATAAAAATCGACCTGCATGATATGGCTGCATCAGCCTTCGAAATTGTCCGCGACGAATTTGTCGAGCAACCGTACGCCAAAACCAGTTGCGCCCTTTTCCCATACGGGACCAGCCTTGTCGGCCCAGACCGTACCTGCAATATCAAGATGTGCCCATTTCACGCCATCCTTGATGAACCGGCCGAGAAACTGAGCTGCGGTAATGGAGCCTGCGCCTTTTCCGCCAATATTCTTCATGTCAGCGATCGGGCTGTCGATCATCTTGTCATAGGCCTTCGACAAAGGAAACCGCCATAAAGGGTCACCGGATGCCTTGCCTGCCGCGGTCAGCTTGTCCGCGAGCTCATCGCTGTTTGAGAACAAACCAGCATATTCATTGCCGAGTGAAACGATGATCGCGCCTGTCAGCGTTGCCAGATCCACGATATATTCAGGGTTATAATTTTCCTGCACCCAATGCAGCGCATCGCACAGGACAAGCCTGCCTTCAGCGTCGGTGTTCAGCACTTCGATCGTCTGTCCCGACATGGATGTCACAATATCACCCGGCCGCTGCGCGTTGCCATCGGGCATATTTTCGACAAGTCCGCATACGCCAACCACGTAGGCCTTAGCCTTGCGGCCGGCCAAGGCTTTCATGGCACCTGCGACTGCGCCAGCGCCGCCCATATCCCATTTCATATCTTCCATGCCAGCTGCAGGCTTGATCGATATACCGCCAGTGTCGAACGTTACGCCCTTCCCTACGAGGGCAACCGGCCGCGCCTGTGTGCCGCCAGTGCCATCCCACTTCATCACCAGCAAACGCGCAGGCCGACGTGAGCCTTGAGCGACACCGAGCAAGGCACCCATGCCAAGCGCCGCCATTTGCTTATCGTCGAGCACGCTGATCTCCACGCCCAGATCTTTCAAATGCTGGCAACGCTCAACGAAACTTTCAGGATAGATGATGTTCGCTGGCTCTGTGACCAATTCCTTGGTGAACGCAACGCCGTTTGCGACAGCTTGATAACTTTTCCAATGCCCCGTCGAGTCGCCTGGCGCAGCAACAAGGGTGAAAGACTCAACGGTCGGCCTCGACGTTTCTGGCATTTTGGTCCGGTATTTGTCCATGCGCCAGTTGCGCAAGGTGGCACCATAGGCAACTTCGGCGGCTGCCTTAGCGCTTAGATTTGCACCATGGACAGCGATATGCTTCGCGCCCGAGGTTTGCACTTTCGCAATGATATCGCCGCCAGCCTTCTGGTAATCCGCGGTGTCACCGTCAGCGACAGCAAGCAGAATAATCCGGACAAGCTTGCCAGCTTCCTCGTTGATCAGCAGGAAGCTTTGCCCCGCGGCGCCTTCAAAACGCGCGAGCTTTGCGGTCGCATGGATGATATCGGACTTCTCCAATGGAAATTTGAAATCAACGAATGTGCTTTTGGTGACAATGAATGCGAGCACATCAGCGTCTTGCGGGCGCACATCGGTAAAATTGATCTTCATGGAATTAAGCAGCCTTTCCGCTGGGGGTCGTTCGTCTTTCGGCGTCTATAGGCCTATTAGCCGATCGGTTTAAAGCAAAACATACGACTAAAATGCCACCAATTTACCGCAAATACAGACAGGGGTGGCAACATGGGTGGACCCAAGGCGATACCAGCGATAAAGGGCTTAACGGTTTTTATGATTATCCCCTGCCCCCGGCCATTCTTGTTCCGCGTTCTGCTTATGCCGATTTTGCTCGGCGGAGGTTCCGTGTCGTCCTTAGCGATGGCTCAAACCGAAGCCGCTCCGGTCACAACGCCTGAACAATCCAGCGACCAGATCGCATTTTCTGCTGCTGTTGTTGAATATGATTCCAATACGGAAATCGTGACGGCCAAGGGCGATGTCATCGCCAATCGTGAGGGCTATTCGGTCCGCGCGGACACTGTTGTCTGGAACCGCACCACTGGCCAAGTGGTCGCAGAAGGCAGTGTACGTGCGGTCGGGCCAGAGGGCGATGTCGCTTATGGTGACAAGATTGAACTCACTGACGCACTGAAGGACGGCGTCATAAACAATTTGCTGGTCGTGCTTGCAGACGAAAGCCGGCTAGCGGCAAACAGGGGCTCCCGCAAAGACGGGATCTACACTCTCGATTATGCAGCCTATACAGCGTGCAAGGTGGTAACCGCCGAGGGCTGTCCCAAAAAGCCGAGTTGGGAAGTCAAGGCCGTCAAAGTTGTGTATGACCCAGCCAAAAAGCGAGTGGTGTATAAGGGCGCACGCATTGAACTTTTCGGGCTACCGGTCATTCCATTGCCGTTTTTGTCGCATCCCGTAGACGCCAAGGCTGGAAGCGGCTTTCTGGTGCCTAGTGTCGGTTTCTCACGGAACAATGGCGCCGAGCTGGAGCAATCCTATTATTGGCGTATGGCCGAAAATCGGGATTTGACGGCTGCAGTAACCGTTTTTTCTGGAGACGCGCCCTTGGGCCGCCTTAATTTCCGATCGCTGGAGAAAAAAGGCGCAATCGACCTCAGTGCTTATGGAACCTACAGCAACCGTATTCGAACCAGCGGAACTGTAACCCCGGATGGCTCCAATGTCTTCCGCGGCTATTTGGAAGGCGTTGGTAAATTCCAGTTCGATCCTTATTGGTCCGTTTCTGCCTCCGGACGCTATGCAACTGACCGGACATTTCTTCGCCGCTATGGGATAAGCCGCGATGACAGATTGCGTTCGACTTTTACAGCGCAGCGTATCGGCGAAAATAGCTATTTTTCTCTCGCTGGCTGGGCTGTGCAGACGTTGCGCACGGGGGACCGGCAAGGCCTTGCGCCAATAGCTTTACCTGAAATCGACTACCGATTGCGCATGGACGCACCTGTCGTAGGCGGCATTATCCAACTTCAGGCAAATAGTCTGGCCGTTGGCCGCACCGAAGGCCAAGATACCCAGCGGGCATTTGCTTCCGCCAAATGGGATTTGCGCAAAATAACTGGTCTTGGGCAGGAGGTCACTTTTACGATGCTTGCGCGCGGTGATGTCTATCACAGCGACGAAAACGCGAGCACTCTCACCTCTATCTATCGGGGCGATTCAGGATGGCAAGGGCGCGGCGTTTTTGCCGCAGCCGCCGATGTAAAATGGCCTTTTGTGGGAGAGGCCTTTGGTGGCACGCAAATCTTCACGCCCCGCGTGCAGTTGGTGGCAGCGCCCTCGATAAAGAATCTCAGCATTCCAAATGAAGATTCGCGTGCGGTAGATTTGGAAGACAGCAACCTGTTCGCGCTCAACCGGTTTCCCGGCTACGACCGATTTGAAGATAATTACCGCATTACATACGGTTTTGATTGGGCCTTACGAAAAAGCGATTTCAGCGCTGACATAAACCTGGGTCAGAGTTATCGGCTGTCCAACAAAGTATCCATCTTTCCGGATGGCACAGGTTTATCGGATAAGGCGTCGGATATTGTCGGTCGCTCCGAGTTTCGTTATAAAAATATCGTCAAGCTGACTCACCGGTTCCGTTTGGATAAAGACAATCTTGCCATTCGCCGTAACGAAATTGATGCCACAATTGGCTCTCGCGGGACCTATGTTCAGGCTGGTTATCTTAAACTGAACCGCAATATCGGTCCGACAGTGGAAGACTTGTCAGACCGCGAAGAAATCCGTCTTGCCGGACGCGTTCGGGTAGCGCGATATTGGTCCGTGTTCGGTTCAACTATTATTGACCTTACCAATACAAGCGAAGATCCCACCAGCCTTTCGGATGGGTTTGACCCCATTCGCCACCGACTTGGCGTTTCATATGATGACGATTGCTTATCGCTCAGCCTGACATGGCGCCGCGACTATCAGCCAGTTGGAGATTCGCAGCGCGGCAACAGCTTCCTGTTCCGTCTGGCATTTCGCAATCTGGGTGTGTAAGGGAACGCTAACCACTTCCCAAATGGGCTTGTTGCCGCTCATCTGCTGTTCAGCAGCGAATGGCTATCGGGCTGCTTGAACTGACTGTGTACTGGATTATTATCAATGAAGCTATTCAAGCGTTTGTCCCTTGCTGCCGTGCTCGTTTCCGCCACGGCGCTGACACCGCTAATTGCCCAGCAGGCGCCGCAAGAGGTCGCTCCTGACGCGAAAATAGACATACCCGAGGGCCAGCAACTTTTTGGTAAGAATGATCCAAACCTGCGGCGTGCAACGGCGCAGGTAAATGGTGAAGTCATCACTGGCACCGATATCGATCAACGCCTCGCACTGATTTTGGCGGCAAATGATAACAAGCTTCCGCCTGAAGAAATTGCCCGCTTTCGTGCACAGATTTTGACCAATTTGATTGATGAAACTCTGCAAATTCAAGAGGCTGCAGCCAATAAGATTGAAATAACTGACGCAGAAGTGAATCAATATTTTGACCGCGTAGCCCAGCAGAATTTCAAGCGTCCCGCGAGCGAAGTTGAAAAATATCTGACCTCCATTGGTGCATCAGTGGCAACGCTGAAGCGCCAGATCAAAGGCGAGCTTTCCTGGACCCGTTTGTTGTCGCGCAATGTGCGTCCATCCGCCAATGTCAGCGACGACGAGGTCAACGCAATTATCGAGCGCATCAAGGCGACCAAAGGCACAACCGAGTATCGCTTAGGTGAAATCTATCTGGCGGCAACGCCTGAAACGCTGCCAGCCGTCACCGCCAACGCGAAGAAAATTATCGATCAACTTCGGCAGGGCGGCAATTTTGTAGCTTACGCGCGCCAGTTTTCTGAAGCTTCCACAGCGTCCGTAGGTGGTGATCTTGGTTGGCTGTCGCTTGGACAGTTGCCGCCATCGCTGGCGACAGCTGCTGCAGGCATGAACGCGAACGAAGTTCAGGCGGTGGCATCGCCGGGGGGTATCTCCATATTGCTCCTGATCGACAAACGTCAGGTTGCGACCTCGGACCCGCGCGATGCTATATTAAGTCTCAAGCAAGTTGCGATCACCTTCCCGAAAGGTACGACCGAGGCCCAAGTCGCGCCTCTCATAAAGAGGTTTAGCGAAGAAACCCAGAAGATCACTGGCTGTGGCGCTGCGGATGAAATGGCTCGAACGCTTGGCGCCGACGTCGTAAACCGCGACGGGATCAAAATCCGCGATCTTCCCGTTCCGTTGCAGCAAGTCATGCTTGATCTCCAGGTTGGCCAATCCACGCCGCCATACGGTTCTTTGGAGGATGGCGTTCGCGTGTTCGTGCTTTGTGGACGGGACGCGCCTCAAGAGGCCGCTTCAGAAAGCTTCGACGAAATCATGTCCCGGCTGGAAGACGAACGTGTGAACAAACGCGCGCGAATCTATCTGCGGGATTTGCGCCGCGACGCTGTCATCGAATATAACTGATGTTACAGGGCCGACTGGAACTGCCACTGGCCGTTTCGGTCGGTGACCCAGCAGGCATAGGGCCAGAAATCATCGGAAAAGCATGGGAAACGCGCCACTCCGAGGGCTTGGCGCCTTTTTTTGCCATTGGCGATATTGCGAGCTTTGCACCGCATTGGAACGGACCCGTCGTCCGTATCGAGGATCCTGCGGATACGTTCAAGCATTTCGACACTGCGCTGCCTGTGATTCAATTGCACAATTGCATATCAGTTGTTCCCGGGATTCCTGACCTCGATGGCGCGCATTGCGCATATCAAGCGCTCGAAATGGCCATAGGCTTTGCGCGCGCAGGTAGCAGCGCCGCGCTGATCACTGGCCCCGTATCCAAATCGCAGCTTTATGCCGTTGGCTTTACCCATCCCGGGCAGACTGAATTCATTGCCGAGCGATGTGGCGTGTCGAAGAACAACGCTGTGATGATGCTGGCTGGCCCTGACCTGCGCGTCGTACCCATGACCACACATATCCCGTTGGCTGATGTGGCGGGAAAGCTGGATGGACGACTTATTCGTCAGCGGTTGCGTGCCACTGCAAAGGGATTGCAACGTAATTTCGGCATTGCCAATCCAAGGCTTGCCGTGGCTGGTTTCAACCCGCATGCCGGTGAAGCGGGCAATATGGGCCGCGAAGAATTGGATATATTCGAGCCGGCCATTGCCCAGATCCGAAGCGAAGGGTTCAACGTCATTGGTCCCCTGCCCGCTGACACAATGTTTCATGCCGAGGCGCGCGCGCATTACGACGCAGCTCTGTGCGCTTATCATGATCAGGCACTCATCCCACTGAAAACGCTGTATTTTCATGACGCTGTGAATATCACACTAGGTTTGCCTGTCGTAAGGACTTCGCCGGACCATGGCACCGCCTTCGGCATAGCGGGCCAAAACAAAGCGCTACCGAATTCTATGATAGCGGCGATAAAAATGGCTGAGTTTGCTGTATTGCATCGCCTTGCCGCCACAGATTGTGGCTGATGACAGTGTCATTGCCGCCACTTCGCGAGGTGATTGCCCGTCATGGTTTGTCCGCCAGCAAGGCGCTTGGACAGAATTTTCTTTTTGACGAAAAACTGCTCGACCGGATTGCCGCGGTTCCTGGCCCGTTGGCTGGCGCGCATGTGTACGAAGTTGGCCCTGGCCCCGGTGGCCTGACCCGCGCGCTGTTGCGGGCTGGCGCGCAGGTCTTAGCGGTAGAACGCGATAGACGCTGCCTGCCTGCACTGGCGGAACTGGCCGAGGCATTTCCTGACCAATTGCGCCTGATAGAGGGTGACGCGCTAAAAATCGATCCGGTTGTAGAAATCGGGGCACCATTCCATGTCGTCTCCAACCTGCCTTACAATGTGGGCACAGCGCTGGCTGTGGGCTGGCTTGGTGGAGATGATTGGCCGCCCAATTGGAAAAGTCTGACACTCATGTTCCAGCGCGAGGTGGCAGATAGGATCGTATCGTCGCACAGCACCGATGCCTTTGGCCGCCTTGCCATATTGGCACAATGGCGTGCGCAGGCGTCGATTGCGATGACAGTCCATCGGTCTGCTTTTACACCACCGCCGAAGGTGATGTCCGCTGTGGTGCACATAACGCCGAAGGAGGCACCCGAAGGCGTCAGAATGTCTGTACTCGAACAGCTGACTGCAGCGGCGTTTGGTCAGCGGCGCAAGATGTTGCGACAAAGCTTGAAAGGCGTGCCCGGCGCGTTGGAGGCGCTAAGAAACGCAGGAATAGCCGAAGACCGCCGACCGGAGACTGTCAGCATCCCGGAATGGTGCGCGCTGGCACGACAAGTGGGTTAGTAGCCACGCTGGGGGTGGTTCTTTGCCGCATCCATAGCTAAGACCGTGTTATGCACACGCTTTCTACCAGCGAACAAAACGCTCTTGATACTATTGATCGCCAGCACCTGCTTGATCAGGTGCAGACGTGGGCTGCCATAAACAGCGGATCGGGCAATCTGAACGGACTCGCTATCACAGCCAGAATGCTTGCGGACGCGTTTTCGGTGTTGCCTGGTGGGGTGAAACTGATTGCGCCTGAACCAGTCGATCGGGTACTGAACAACGGGTCTATCGAGACCGTTACTCACGGCAACCATTTGCTTGTCACGGTTCGTCCGGAATCGGCGACGCAGCTTTTGTTTACTGGTCATATGGATACTGTTTTTCCGGTGGACCATGAATTTCAGGAATTGCGCTGGCTCGACGATGGCACGTTGAACGGCCCAGGAGTGGCCGACATGAAGGGCGGAATCGCTGTCATGCTCGCCGCAATACACGCCGCTGAGAACTCTGGAAGCCTGGCGCATAGTGGCTACCAAATTCTCATCAACAGCGACGAGGAAGTGGGTTCACCGTCATCGGCAATACTGATTGCAGAGCTGGCAAAGGGCAAACTTGCGGCCCTCACCTACGAACCAGCGTTGGCTGATGGAACGCTTGCGGGCGCACGGGGCGGAAGCGGCAATTTCTCGATTATCTTTACTGGCAAGGCCGCGCATGCGGGGCGAAATCCCGATGATGGTCGCAACGCGGTCCTAGCCGCGGCGGATATTGCCCTTCGGTTGAAGCGGCTTTCACGCGACGGTCTTTCTGTAAATCCTGCGAAAATCGATGGCGGGGGCCCGAATAATGTTGTGCCCGATTACGCAATTTTGCGTGTGAATTTCCGACCACGCACACCGGAAATTGTAGTTCAAACCGAACAGAATTTGCAGCGAATCATCTCCGACGTTGAACGCGAGCATGACGTGCAGGCGCATCTTCATGGCAGCTTTGGCCGCCCGCCGAAACCGATTGACGACAATGCAGCCAAGCTATTCAATCTCGTCAAGAAATGCGGCGAAGATCTTGGCCTTCCAATATCTTGGCGCGCAAGCGGCGGAGTTTGCGATGGCAATAATATCGCAGCGTGCGGCGTGCCAGTGGTCGACACCATGGGCGTGCGCGGCGGCAATATTCACAGTTCCGACGAATTCCTTGTCGTCGAAAGTCTATTGGAGCGCGCCCAATTGTCAGCGCTGACCATCATGCGTTTATCAGAAAAAGGGGCTTTATGACCTTCGTTATCCGTCCGGCAAATATGGACGATCTTCAGCCGATATATGAAATGGCCAAACGCACAGGTGGTGGTTTTACCAATCTGCCACCGGACAAAAAAGCGCTCTCTGCGAAATTGGAACGGTCGGCAGCGGGCTTTAGCCGCGTGGACGATGAAGTCGCTGACGATCTCTATGTCTTCGTGTTGCAGAACAGCCTGACCGGTGAAGTCCGCGGCACATGCCAGATTTTCGGGAAGGTCGGACAAAGATGGCCATTTTACAGCTACCGTATCGGAGCATTGACTCAACATAGTGTCGAACTTGAACGTACTTTTCGTGCCGACATTCTGAACCTGTCCACCGATCTGGAGGGCACAACTGAGGTGGGCGGGCTTTTCCTGCACCCGGGTGAACGCGCCGGCGGGCTAGGTATGTTAATCGCGCGCAGCCGCTATCTTTTCATTCGCAACCACCGACAACGCTTTGCAGACAGAACGATTGCGGAACTGCGCGGCGTGATTGACGAAGCGGGTGGTTCTCCATTCTGGGACGGTGTCGCCGGACGGTTTTTTGGCATGAGCTTTCAGGAAGCTGACGAGTTCAATGCCAAATTTGGCAACCAGTTCATCGCTGACCTTATGCCCAAACATCCAGTGTATATCGCCATGCTTCAGGAAAGCGCAAAAACGGTCATTGGTGTGCCACATCCTTCTGGCCGCGCCGCCATGCGTATGCTTGAAAATGAGGGATTTGCCTGGGAAAATTATGTTGATATTTTCGATGGCGGACCAACCATGACAGCACGGACTGATCAGATCAAAAGCATCCGCGATGCAAAGGACGTGACCATAACCGGCGTGAGCGACGCGGTCGGAGAGCATAAATCTGGTGACAAGAAATTGATTACGCTCGGTCGCCTTCATGCATTCAAAGCGGCCTATGGCTGGATAGATGATAGCAATGGTGACGTAATCATTGATGCCGACATTTCGCGTGCGCTAAATATCTCTATCGGTGACCAGATTACTTATGTGGAACGGTCCTGATATGGCTACGGTGGAAATCAATTTTGACGGAATTATTGGACCAAGCCACAATTATGCTGGCTTAAGCCTTGGCAACCTCGCTTCGTCCAATAACGCCGGCGCGCCCTCTTATCCCAAATCCGCCGCGTTGCAGGGTATAGAAAAGATGCGAGCCAATCTTCGGCTTGGGCTGGCACAGGGCTTTTTCTTGCCGCTTGACCGGCCTAACCTGAACTGGCTTTCCCTTCTAGCGACGGATATGCAATCAGCAGAACCACATATACGTTCAGCCGCTTTTTCGGCATCTGCGATGTGGGCGGCGAACGCAGCGACAGTGTCACCAGCGCCCGATACAAGTGATGGCAAATGTCATTTGTCCGCCGCCAATCTTCTCACGATGCCGCACCGGAGCCATGAGTGGACCGGCACGCTAGCTCAGCTCAAACTTGCCTTTGCCAATGACGCGCATTTTGCGGTGCACGGCCCTGTGCCCCCGCCATTTGGCGATGAGGGCGCTGCCAATTTCATGCGCTTATGCGCGCGACATGACAAACCTGGCATCGAAATCTTTGTTTACGGAAAAGCGGGAGGCCCCTTCCCCGCACGGCAGCATCTTGAAGCATCGCAGGCCATCGCGCGCGCGCACAAGCTGGATCAAGCACGAACATTGTTTGTGCAACAATCGGAAATGGCTATAGCCGCAGGCGCATTTCACAATGACGTCGTCGCCGTCGCAAACGAAAGGGTTTTGTTTACGCACGAACACGCGTTCGAGCACCCCGATCAGACCTACTCTGACATTAAGCGACTAATGCCGGAAGCGGAAATAATTATCGTTCCAGCCGATCGCATAAGCCTGGCTGATGCCATTCAAAGCTACCTTTTCAATGCCCAGCTCGTCACCCTCCCCGATGGCGGAATGGCGCTTATTCTGCCCAGCGAAGCTGAAGGAAATCCACGAGTTTGGGGCTGGCTAAAGGAAATGGTGGCGGGCAATGGTCCCATCCGCAAACTCGTGCCGGTCGATGTTCGCCAGTCGATGGCCAATGGCGGTGGTCCGGCCTGCCTGCGGCTGCGCGTCGTTGCCGATCCTAACACGATTGATCCGCGTTTTATGGCAGACGAAACAAAGCTGGACTTGATTGCGCGCACGGTAACCGCGCATTGGCCCGAGTCCATCTCCCCGAATGAGCTGAGTGATCCAACCTTAATTGACAAGGTGCGCGCGGCCCGTCTGGCGTTGCTGCACGCATGCGATCTTGGCGAGCTATCCTAAACTGTCGAAAATCTTTACAAAACGGCGCATCGTTAACTATCTAAACCAGCCTGAATGCTGACTTGGCACAGCCATTGCAACGTTGATTGTTAACTATGAAAATGATCATGCGCCTGTTCACAATTAAGACCAAATTGGAGGTCTTCATGATCACTTATGCGCTTGGCCTTGGCGCCGTGAAGCGCGGTCAGGAATATCTGCTTCAATATCCGGGAAACATAGGAAAAGTATTCTTCCTTCTGTGCACGGGCGCTGTATTTATTGCAGGGGCAAAAATGTTGGAAGCAGTTGAGCTGGATGATGCCTATGGCGTCGACTGACGCCGCAAAGCCCATCATAGTCAACCAAAACGCTTGGAAAAGGTCCCCGGATTCTGTTGCCCGGCTCCGGGGAGCCGCTGTAACCTTTCTGTTGCCCGGCCGGTTCGGCCGCGTTCTTTTAGTGTAAGTTCAGACCGTGAGGCCCAAAATTACGCTGCGAGAGCAAGTGCTTCGTTATCGTTTGCACCTATTGGTTATGAACCATTTCACGGCTTATTCATGCCGGGCAAAAACAATGCTTTTCAACGCACGTCGATCCTAGTTCAGCCCCTCCAAGACCTCTGACAAACAGAGATTTTGGTGGAGCTGCCGGGTACCGCCCCCGGGTCCGCTGCATCTATTGCACATCGCAATTTATCACCATAGCCGAGCGAACCCGGCAACGACCTATATAGGGGTATTTTCGTGAATGGGAAGTGAAGGAGGCTAAAGCCCCTGCATATTTCGGCTCTCGGCGGGAATATGAACAACCAGTCCATCCAGTTCAGGCGTCAGAACGATCTGGCAGGAAAGTCGACTGGTTCGTCGCGCACCGCTGGCAAGGTCAAGCATGTCCTCCTCGTCCTCGACCGAAGGAGGAAGTTTATCGAACCAGTCCTTATCGATAATCACATGACATGTTGAGCACGCCATTTGCCCCTCACATGTTCCTTCCAGCGGTTGTCCAGCGGCCTGGGCGACTTCAAGCAAGTTTTGACCCGATACAGCTTCAACGGCCTGAACATCACCATCGGCGTTGATGAATGTAACTCTAATCATAACATCGCCTCTGCTGCCTGATTGATTGCCTCGGCCGCAATATCAATCTCTGACGCCGACGTATAGCGACCAAAGCCAAGGCGGATAGAAGATTTTGCCTGCGCATCATCAAGGCCGATTGCCCGCAATACATGACTAGGGCGCCCCGAGCCGCTTGCGCAGGCGCTCCCCGCCGAGAAAGCAATTTGCCGGCATTCCGAAATCAACCGCGCTGCGTCCACGCCATCGCGGCGAATATTGAGGTTCCCTTTGTAGCGATTCTCAACCGATCCGTTGATTGTCCAACCCGAGAAGGCCGCAATCGCACGGTCCCAAAGGCCGCGCACGTGCGCGTTATCTGCGTCCATCTGTTCTGCAGCCAGTTTCGCCGCCGCGCCAAATCCGGCACATAAAGCTGGCGACAGTGTCCCCGAACGCATCCCCTGTTCCTGTCCGCCACCGAGAATTTGTGGATTTAGCGCAATACCATCGCGCACCCATAAGGCACCAATGCCCTTTGGTCCGTAGATTTTATGCGCCGATATCGCGATCATATCGGGACCATCGGGTATGGGGAGCCGGCCAAACGCTTGCACGGCGTCACACAATAGCAAACCACCGGCGGCGTGCACGGCAGACGCACATTCGGCTACAGGCTGAATTGTTCCAATTTCGTTATTGACTAGCATGAGGGCGAGAAGTCCGTCCTGACCGTTCGCGACCAATGGGTCCGACAAGATACCCCTTTCATCTACCGCAAAAATCTGACCGTGCCGCGCATTTACACAATCTAGCACCGCCGCATGCTCGGTTGCGGCAGCTGAAACGGGCAAAGCACAGCCCATGATAGCCAGATTGATCGCTTCGGTAGCGCTGGAGGTAAAAATTACCCGTCCACCGATTGGCAATAATGACGCAACCTGATCCCGCGCAACCTCGACCGCTGCAGCAGCAGCCCTGCCGGCAGCATGCGCACTGTGCGGATTGGCAAACCCGTTCTTAAGCCAGGGCTCCATGGCCGCAAAGGCCTCTGGCGCAAGCGGCGTTGTGGCTTGATAATCCAGATAGATCATGTGGTTTTGGCGCGCGTCGCAATACCGCGCCAAACCTCGATAAACCGGTTGACGTCGCTTTCATTGGTGTCTCGGCCGAAGCTAACGCGGATCACCTCTGAGGCAGAGCGTTCGTCCCATCCCATCGCGCGCAGCACATGGCTGGTCTTGAGCGTTCCCGACGAGCAGGCGCTCCCGGCAGAAACCGCAATCCCCGCCATATCGAAATTGATAAGCTGGCTTGATGCAGCAACACCCGGCATGCGGTAGCTGCCAATCGTCGCAAGTCTTTCGCTTGTTGAGGCCACAACCATGCCACCCGAAGCAATTATTACACCATCTATCATTTTGCGCAGGCGGTCGGCCTCTTCCATCCAGGAAAACCCGGCTTCAAGCGCGACAGCAAACCCAATGGCCGCTGGCAAATTTTCAGTACCACGCCGATAGCCTTGCTCTTGTCCGCCTGTCGGCGTCAACAGTCCAAGGTTCCGCGTGAGCAATGCCCCTATGCCCGGTGGCCCGCCCAATTTGTGTGCGGAAACTGCTATCATATCGGCGTCAGGTAAAGGCAATTTGCCCGCACTTTGCGAGCAATCCGCAAATATAATACCGCCAGCGTCTCGTACGGCAGCAGCGATATCCTGCATGCGTTGGATAACACCCGTTTCGTTGCTAACCGACTGAACGGCATACCGCGCCGCGTTATCAATGACATTGATGTCCACATATCCGTCGGGCGTAACTGGCAAGCGTGCAGGGCCGGCCACCGCAAGGACGGCGTCATGCTCCACGGAACTCGCCACAGCCGCAGTATGCCCAAGTCCAATGGCGATGGCCTCGCTGGCCCCACTTGTGAATAAAACGTCTCCGTCCCAACCAAGCGCTGTCGCAATCCGGGCGCGCGCATCTTCCAATGCCGCACGGGCAGCTCGCCCCTCTTGATGCGGCGACGAGGGGTTCGCCCAAGACGACATTGCGTCTACCATTGCGTCACGGGCCGCTGGGATAACCGGCGTCGTGGCAGCGTGATCAAGATATATGCGCGTTTGGCGGGGCATGCGTTCCATGACAGTTGCGAAAATCGTCACTGCTTCTATATAGCGCTTCCCATTCATGCAAAGCCTGAACCTTCGGGCACGCCCGGCACCATTTCTGAGAATCGAACAATAATATGCCTGCCATTGCCATTCCCGGTCCAGAAGGCCGCCTTGAAGCCCGTTTTTCGCCACCACCTCGTCCACGTGCACCCATTGCAATGATATTGCATCCGCACCCGCAAGCGGGCGGAACGATGAATGACCGGATCACGCAGCAGCTCTACAAGACCTTTGTTGCACGTGGATTCGGCGTTTTGCGTTTCAATTTTCGCGGTGTTGGCCGAAGCGAAGGCGAATTCGACAACGGCATCGGCGAATTGTCCGACGCAGCATCTGCGCTGGATTGGGTGCAAAGCTTTCACCCAGAGGCATCCACAACATGGATTGCCGGTTTCAGCTTTGGAGCGTGGATTGGCATGCAGCTACTAATGCGTCGCCCTGAAATCCGTGGATTTATTTCTGTTGCACCACCAGCAAATATGTATGACTTCAGCTTTTTGGCACCTTGCCCATCATCGGGCATCATCATTCAGGGCGTCAACGACGAAGTCGTCAACCCGAATGCGGTCCAGAAGCTGGTAGATAAGCTGCGGACGCAGCGTCACATCACCATCCATCATGACGAAATTCCCCGCGCGAACCATTTTTTCGAGAATGAAATGGATATGTTGATGGCGTCGGTGAACAACTATCTCGATTTCCGGTTGGACCCAAATTCACCGATTAAATGAGTTAGCGCGCTTCCGTCACAAGGCTTTTGCCTTGTTTATCAGGCACAACCCAAATGGCGACATTGGTAAGGATGACCAGTGCCGCTGCGATCATGAGCCATACTTGTTGACCCAAACCGTTGCGCCGCCAGCGTTTCCAAGCCCCAAAGAGCAGCAGAAAAGCGGACAGCATGGCGAGGGACAAAATGGCGTTGAGCATGCACGTCACATAAACACGGTGGATAAGCCCTGCAATCCGACAAATTCGGCATGGCCTTTTGCCGCGCTGTCCCATAGGGGAAGCATAGTTCGACTCACGCTGCTACAGGATGTGCCATGCGTATCGCCATCGCTTCAGATCATGCTGCTCTTGCGCTGAAATCAGCGCTTGTTGAATATCTGCGCGAGTCTGGCCATGACGTGACCGACCTTGGCCCAATTGATGATAGTTCAGTCGATTATCCCGATTATGGTTACAAGCTGGCCGCGGCGATTGCAGATGACGCAGCGGATCGCGGTGTTGCGCTTTGCGGATCAGGCATTGGAATTTCAATTGCGGTTAATCGCAACCCTGCTGCACGCGCTGCTTTAGTGTCAGAGCCATTGTCGGCACGGCTAGCGCGCGAACATAACAACGCCAACGTCATTGCGATGGGTGCACGCCTGATTGGCCTCGACATGGCCAAAGCATGTATCGACGCATTTCTCTCGACCGATTTTGCCGGCAACCGCCACCAACGCCGCGTTGATAAATTATCCAACCCAATCACGACCAAGGAACCAGCATGAGCACGCGCACCGCACACGACCTTTCCGATGTTCAGCCAGACGGTTTCTTCACCCGAGGCCTCGCTGAAACTGACGCCGAAGTATTTGCTGGTCTCGCGCATGAACTAGACCGCGAACAGAACCAGATCGAGCTGATCGCATCCGAAAATATCGTGTCGAAGGCTGTTCTTGAAGCACAAGGTTCGGTCTTCACTAACAAATATGCCGAAGGCTATCCGGGCAAACGTTATTATCAGGGCTGTGCCCCTTCGGACGAAGTGGAAACGCTCGCTATCGAACGAGCCAAAAAGTTGTTCAACGCAGGTTTTGCCAACGTTCAACCGCATTCCGGTGCGCAAGCCAATGGTGCGGTCATGCTTGCGCTGGTAAAGCCAGGGGAAACGATCCTGGGCATGAGCCTCGATGCAGGCGGTCATCTTACCCATGGCGCGAAGGCGGCGATGTCGGGCAAATGGTTTAACGCGGTGCAATTTGGCGTGCACCCAGAAACACATTTGATTGATTTTGATGAGGTCGAGCGTCTGGCGAAAGAACATCGTCCGAAAATCATCATTGCCGGCGGCTCGGCCTATCCACGCATTATAGACTTTGCGCGCTTTCGTGCGATCGCAGATGAAGTTGGCGCAATCTTCCATGTCGACATGGCGCACTTTGCCGGGCTAGTCGCTGGAGGTGTCCACCCCAACCCGCTTGAGCACGCGCATGTGGTCACCAATACTACGCATAAAACGCTCCGTGGGCCTCGGGGTGGCATGATCATGACCAATGACGAGGCAATCGCCAAGAAGATCAATTCTGCTGTCTTCCCGGGCCTGCAAGGCGGTCCATTGATGCATGTCATCGCCGCAAAGGCGGTGGCATTTGGCGAGGCACTTCGTCCGGACTTTAAGAGCTATGCCGCCGCAACAATTGCCAACGCGAAGGTTTTGGCTGCGACTTTGCATGAACGCGGCGCAAACCTCGTTTCGGGCGGAACCGACACGCACTTGGCGCTCGTCGATTTGACACCCCTAGGCATTACAGGACGTGATGCCGACGAAGCGCTCGAGCGTGCCGCCATCACCTGCAACAAAAATGGTATCCCGAACGATCCGCTTCCACCGGTGAAAACAAGCGGAATCCGCGTTGGTTCGCCAGCCGGAACGACGCGTGGTTTTGGACCGGCTGAATTCCGCGAGATTGGCCACATGATTTCTGACGTGCTTGACGGTTTGCGGCAAAAGGGCGAGCATGGCGACGCCGCGGTCGAGGCAGAGGTTCGGCTGCGGGTGCGCGAATTGTGCAATCGCTTCCCAATTTACCCGTCTTGAATTATTGTGGTGACTTACCCATCTAATACACAGAAGGGAAATGATCATGGGATTTTGTAACGAATGTGATGCTGCATATGGCGAGGGCGCGAAATTCTGCCCCAATTGTGGTGCGAAGACACCCGAGCAACGTGCAGCTGAGAGTATCCCTAATCAGGCACGGCATTATGTCGGCGAAGCCGCAGACGAATTGTGGGGCGCAACCAAGGATGCGTTTCACACCGGCAAGCACCTGGCCGACCAGGACACCGTCAAAAAAGTGGCTGGCGGAGCAGCCATTGGCGCTGCTGCTGGAATTATTGCACCGATCGGGCTTGCAACGGGTGCGCTGATCGGTGCAGGCATTGTCGCGTACCGGCACGTTAATAAGAAAAAGAATCAGGAAAAATAATTGCGTTGCCCATTTTGCGGAAATGACGATAGCCAGGTAAAGGACAGCCGTCCCACCGAAGACAATAGCGCCATCCGCCGCCGGCGACAGTGCGAAGGTTGCGGCGGGCGGTTTACGACCTTTGAACGTATTCAGTTGCGTGAGCTGTTGGTGATTAAGGCTGAAGGTAAGCGCGAACTTTTTGACCGTGAAAAGGTTGAACGATCCCTTTCAGTTGCGTGTCGCAAGCGTCCGGTAGACCATGCGCAAATTGAAAAACTGGCTTCGGCAATTCAGCGGCAACTTGAAACCTTGGGTGAAAGTGAAATTGAGTCGAAGCGCATTGGCGAGTTCGTGATGGAGGGACTCAAGGCGCTGGATAGCGTCGCATATATTCGGTTTGCATCGGTCTATAAGGACTTCAGTGAAGCCAAGGATTTTGAGGATTTCGCCGGAAGCGTGGTCGAAGCCGCAAAGAAATGAGCGTTCCGCCAATCATCATTCTCGTCCGCCCACAATTGGGCGAAAACATCGGCAAAGCCGCGCGCGCCATGCTTAACTTCGGTCTTACCGAAATGCGTCTCGTGGCGCCAAGAGATGGATGGCCAAACCCAAGCGCTGGCCCTGCAGCATCAGGCGCTGACATCGTTCTTGCCAGTACGCAAGTTTATGCCACGCTGGCGGAGGCAACATCGGATATAAATCACATTTATGCGACCACCGTACGCAAACGTGGCGTTACCAAGCCAGTCGTTACGCCAGAGGTGGCAGCCCGGGAAATTTTCGGTAATGTTTCTGGCAGAAGCGCGATATTGTTCGGCGCGGAACGATCAGGACTTGAAAGCGATGAGGTCAATGTGGCACGCGCCATCATCACCGTGCCAATAAATCCAGATTTTGGCTCACTAAACTTGGCGCAAGCGGTAATCTTGTGTGCTTATGAATGGTCAAAGACGCAAAGCTTGGCCAGCCCACCCAAAACCGATCTTGAGCCGCCCGCTACGCAATTCGAACTTGATGGCCTGATCGCACAACTGGAAGCCATGCTTGAACCGCTAAATTATTTCACGCCAATTGACCGGGCACCGGTGACACGACGCACATTGCGGAATTTACTGACCAAGCCAGCGTGGAACGGCTTTGAGGTTCGGACTTTGCGCGGGGTATTGAGAACGCTGGGCAGAGTTGCGAACATGGAAAATTAATCTATTAATACCAAATCTTTAATAAGAAATAATTTTGGCTGAAGGAGCCTATTGATGTCGGGTACACTTATTTTGGGGATATTGCTGTTGGCGTCTGGCGCGTCGGAACCGGCATCAAGCAATTCCGATAATGCACCTTCGCAAACGGCAAAGGTTAAGGAAAAGAAGATTTGCCGAATGGGCGATTCAACCGGTAGCCGGATCGTGGGTAAGCGATGCAAGACTCAAACAGAATGGGACAAACTGGAAAATACGTCCGAATCCGGAGACAAAAGCAGGTCAGGAATGACATTGAAGCCCTAAGGCAAACCTATAGTCCAATCTTCAGGCGCGATTGGCATCCCATTTTGCAAATTCATAGGCAATGGACGCCTCCACCAGACGCTCCCAGAGATCTGCAACGATCTCGACAGGAATGCCTACATTGCCAGCTGCATCATGTACATGCATCAATACCTGTTGCTTGCGGGCTTCGTCGCGGACAGAGCCCCGGTCGGTTTTGATTCGAGCAGCAGCATCCATATAAGCGAAGCGCAGTGCTAGCAGCTCCACCAACTGCGCATCGACAGAATCGACGCCGGCGCGGACCTCCGTCATGTCGACGCATTTTTCGGGGGGGATTGGAAAGTCTTTGCTGCTCATGGCTGCGCCTTTACGGATCAGCATCGGCAAAGTCGAGCCAGATGTTGACATAATGCCCGTCAGCGGCCATAGGCGCCGCTTCGCAATCGACCCTGCATTCCGGTGAAGCAGGTGTCCGGCCCATTTTCAATGTGTCGCGCGGGACCGGAAACAACGTTGTTAGCAATTGGAGTCTTCAAATGACGAAGCGTACGAGCTCGAAATATAAACTTGACCGCCGGATGGGTGAAAACATCTGGGGTCGTCCGAAATCCCCTGTAAACAAGCGCGAATACGGCCCAGGCCAACATGGTCAGCGTCGCAAGGGCAAGCTTTCCGATTATGGCATCCAGCTGCGCGCCAAGCAAAAGCTCAAGGGCTATTATGGCGACGTAACCGAAAAGCAGTTCAAGCGTGCCTACCAAGAAGCCAGCAATATGAAGGGCGATACGTCGCAGAACCTCATCGGTCTGCTTGAGCGGCGCTTGGACATGGTCGTATATCGCGCGAAATTCGCACCCACCATTTTTGCTGCACGTCAGATCGTCAGCCATGGCCACATTCGCGTCAATGGCGTGAAATGCAATATTGCAAGCCGTCAGGTTGCTGTTGGCGACGTCATCAGCCTTGGTGCAAAGGCTAAGGAAATGGCGCTTGTTATCGAAGCCCAAGGCCTCGCAGAGCGTGATATCCCTGAATATGTGGCCGTGGACGGCAATGACAAGGTAACTTTCGCGCGCGTCCCGACGCTGGACGAAGTGCCTTATCCTGTAAAAATGGAGCCAAATTTGGTCGTCGAATTCTATTCGCGCTAATTAGGCAATACAGTTTTGGAAAAAGGCGGCCCTTGTGGCCGCCTTTTTTGTTTGAGCCAGAGCAGCGGGTCTGGCAGAAGGCGCGCAATAATATTTCCTCTTAGGAGAATTTCATGCGCCTGATGTCCTTGGCCCTCGTTTCCGTGCTTGCTTTGACTACCGCATGTCAAAAGGCTGACACTCCTCGCGTCGAGACGTCGGCGCTGCCGCAGGTAGGCGTCCCCACTCTGTCGGAAAAGACGATGAAGGACGTAACGCGCGAACTGTCGCTCGACAGCTATGAAGGCCGCGCGCCTGGATCACCAGGAGAAGTTAAAACTGTTGCCTATCTGATATCAAAATTCAAAGCAGCAGGGCTTGAGCCTGGCAATACTGGCAGCTGGACTCAGGACGTTCCCCTTATCGAAATCACCGCCAAAAACGTATCGGCGTTAAGTGTAGTAGACAGAAGCGGCAAAGCGATGTCCTTTGCCTATGGCAGCGAATATGTCATCGGCAGCTATCGTGAAGCGCCGAGAACCGAAATCAAGCAAAGTGACATGGTCTTTGTCGGTCACGGCATCGTCGCCCCTGAAAAAGGATGGAACGACTATGCGGGCATAGACGTCAAGGGCAAGACCGTCATCGTTATGGTCAACGATCCCGACTTTGAAAGCCCAAATCTTGACGGCCCCTTCGGCGGCAAGGCCATGACCTATTATGGCCGTTGGACATACAAATATGAAGAGGCAGCCCGTCAGGGCGCAGCAGCGGTACTTATCATCCATGATACCGCGCCGGCCGCTTATGGCTGGAATGTCGTCAATTCCAGTTGGACTGGCACGCAGTTTCTCGCCCAATCAAAGGATGGCGGAAAAAGCCAGACTCAAGCCAACGGCTGGATTCAGAGATCGGTAGCAAAGGAAATATTTGCAGCAGCCGGACAAGATCTTGAAAAGCAAATGGCTGCAGCAAAGCAAAAAGGTTTCAAGGCTGTGCCGTTAAACCTGACCGCATCGCTAAGCTTCGACAATGACATTGCACGCAAGGCTAGCAAGAATGTTATCGGTGTTTTGAAGGGTGCGAAGCGGCCTGACGAATATGTATTATACACTGCGCACTGGGACCATCTCGGGCGTTGCACAGCGGCTGCCGACGGCGACGATATTTGCAATGGCGCAGTTGACAACGCAACTGGCACGGCGGCACTTGTGGCATTGGCCGAAGGCTTTGAAAAAGCTGGAGCACCTGACCGATCTGTCGTGTTCTTGGCTGTTACAGCAGAAGAAAGCGGTCTTTTGGGATCAAAATTTTACGCCGAAAATCCAGTGTTCCCCCTTTCGCAAACTGTAGGCGGCGTAAATATGGACGCGTTTTCCATGTCGGGCCCCGCCAAAAACCTTACCGTTATCGGCAAGGGCAAGTCGCAACTGGATAACTATCTAGAGGCGGCAGCGAAATCCGAAGGTCGCGCCCCAGAAATGGAGCCTACGCCGGAAAAGGGATTCTATTATCGCTCCGACCATTTCAGCTTCGCGAAGCTTGGTGTGCCGATGGTCTATTTCGAAGGTGGCGACGATCTGGTCAACGGCGGTAAGGCTGCAGCCAATGCAGCGGCGGAAGATTATGAAAAGAACCGCTATCACGCGCCTGGCGATGAATTTGACGAAAAATGGGATTGGTCAGGCGTCATGTCCGATCTGAAGCTCTATTACCGTGTCGGACGCATGCTCGCGATGACGGATGCCTGGCCCAATTGGAACGACGGCGACGAATTCCGTGCCGTACGCGACAAGAGCCGCAGCGGGAAGTAGGACATGCCATTTCGAATGCCCGCGGAATGGGCACCGCATGAGGCCGTCTGGATTGGCTTTCCAAGCTCAGTGGAGTATTGGGGTGCGCAGCTCAAGCAAGCGCAGCAACAGATAGCAGCCTTCGCCAACGCCGTGCACGATTCCGGTCGTGGCGAGCGCGTCCACCTGATTGCAGGAAACGCGGACGCTGCCAGTAAAGCCGCTCACCTTGTCGACAGCGGCATCCACGTCGAGCATCGCACGATAGGCGATGTATGGCTGCGTGATACAGGCTGTATAATAGTTAAGGATGGAAAGCGCCGTATGGCGCGTAACTTTGGCTTCAATGGCTGGGGCGGTCGTTTCGATTATCCCGGTGATCAGAGCATCGGGTACAAGCTCGCTTCAGCGAGCGGATTTGAAATCAGCAGATCCGACTGGATATTGGAAGGCGGCTCCATCGATGTGGACGGCGCAGGGCTGGCAGCCACAACCACCGACTGCCTTTTGAACCCCAACCGTAATCCCGATCTGGACAAAGCTGACATAGAAGCCCGATTGCGCAATGATCTAGGTATAGAAAGGTTGTTGTGGTTAGGCGATGGCCTTGCCAACGACCACACCGACGGCCATATCGACAATCTTGCCCGCTTCGTTGGCGAGAATCATATTCTCATTCCGCAAGGCACCGGTCCAGACGATCCCAATATCGCGGTGTATGATGACGCCCGCCAACGTGCCGAGGCGTTTGGATGTAAGGTTACAAAAATGCCATCCGTCGGACATTTCGTCCAAAACGGCGAGATCGTTCCGGCAAGCTACATGAACTTCTATATTGCCAACCGCAACGTGGTTGTACCACTTTATAACGCGGACAATGATGAAGCTGCAATTGCGACTTTGAAAGAATTGTTCCCTGATCGACAGATCGTCGGCATTGTGGCAGATGCCGTTTTAACCGGAGGAGGCAGCTTTCACTGCTCCAGCCAGCAAATTCCGGTTTAGCTGTATTGGAATTTAACACGCCCATAGGCATATAGCATTGCACGTTCGTCATATTGGAGAGGATAGACCATGAAAAAAGCGATTTTGTTTGCACTTGCTACTGCAACTTTGACTGTTCCTGTGTTGGCAGATCACCACATGGGAAATAAGGCCGAGCACGACAAAATGCATAAGGCGCATCAGGAGCGTCTCGCTAAAATCCTTGCTGACCCAGCACGGGCAAATGATGCCAAGCGCGACAAATATCGTCATCCGGCCGAAACTTTAGATTTCTTCCGTCTGCACCCCGACCATGTGGTCGGCGAATATGCACCGGGCGGAGAATGGGTGTCCAGAATTTTGGGGCGCTATGTAAACGAAAACGGCAAATATGTTGGTCTGTTTTTCGGAACGAAATCCTTCTTTAGCGACCAGCAAAAGCAAGGGATCACAACGTCGATTGGAAAGTTCCCATCCGATGTTGCTGCTGTTTCCGGACGCCCGGCCACTGATTTCAGTGCCTTTTCGCTCAGCGAGATTCCCCAAGGGGCCAAGGGCACTTTTGACCGCATCCTGGTAATGCGAATGATGCATAACATGATGAACTGGAACATCGCTGATGCCGAAATTAAGGCGATGCGCGACTTGCTGAAACCCGACGGCCTATTGGGTATTGAACAGCATCGCGCCAAAGCCGACGCACCGTTTAGCTACACTGATGGTAGCAAAGGCTATATGCGCGAGACCGATATTATCAAATTCATGGAAGTTAATGGCTTTGAACTCGTCGCCAAAAGCGAGATCAATGCGAACCCCAAGGACAGTGCAAATTGGCCCGACGGCGTTTGGACCTTGCCTCCTGCACTGCGCTTGAAGGATGTTGATCGTGCAAAGTATGAAGCGATTGGTGAATCCGATCGCATGACGTTGTTGTTTAAAAAACGCCCGTGATGTCGGCGTGACAGCATTTGCAGTTCGTGCCATTCTTTCAGGCATCATCATTGCTCTCATTGCTGTCATTGGGCGCAAGGCACCGGCAGCGGGCGCATTAATCGCCTCGCTGCCGCTTATCTCAGTTGTCGGGATGATCTGGCTGTGGCGCGATACAACCGATCCCCTGCTCCTTGCCAATCATGCAGAGGCTACATTCTGGTACGTGCTGCCCAGCCTTCCAATGTTCCTGCTATTGCCGTGGCTTCTGCGCAGCGGGTATAATTTCTGGTTCGCGCTGTCGTCGGGGATCGCGCTCACTTTATTATTGTATTTGGCGACAATCGTGATTGCGGCGCGTTTCGGGGTGCGGCTATAGAAGCGGGCATGACACGAGAGATAACCGTTGCCGCGTTGCAGCTTCCCCTGACGGCAAGCGAAGCTGAAAATATTGATGCCGTAAGCCATCTTGTCGCACAGGCATCCGACCTTGGCGCACAAATCATATTGCCGCCCGAACTTTTTTCAGGGCCCTATTTCTGCAAAACGCAAGAAGAAGCACATTTTGCGTTGGCGCATCCGACTTCGGAGCATCCGGCAGTGCGCGCGATGGCGAAGCTTGCAAAACGCCTTGGCGTCGCGATCCCGGCTAGCTTTTTTGAACGCGATGGTTCGCATTTCTACAACAGCGTAGCGATGATTGACCCGAACGGTGAAATCATGGGCGTGTACCGCAAAAGCCATATTCCCGACGGCCCTGGCTATCAGGAGAAATACTATTTTCGTCCGGGAAACACCGGATTCAAGGTCTGGGATGTTTTTGGCACGCACATCGGGGTGGGTATTTGTTGGGACCAATGGTACCCCGAGTGCGCGCGCGCAATGGCGCTTATGGGCGCGGAGCTTTTATTCTACCCCACCGCAATTGGCGCCGAGCCGCACGATGCAACGCTGGATACGCGGCATATGTGGCGGCGGGCCATGGTTGGACATGCTGTGGCCAATTCCATGCCAGTGATCGCGGCAAACAGGGTCGGCAGCGAAGACGATCACGGCCTTGATGCACAGAAATTTTATGGCACCAGCTTCATTTCAAATGAATGGGGCGACATCGTCTGCGATTTGGACGACGCTGAAACTGGTATACTGGTGTCGACATTCGATCTGGATCAAGCGCGTGCCCACCGTGCCAGCATGGGCTTTTTTCGCGACCGCCGGCCACATCTTTATGGCCGTTTGGCAGAAGATGTCTGATCTGTCCGTACCTTTATCTGATTGGTATTGGCTCGAATCAACCGCATCCAGTGATTGGTGCGCCAAATCGCATCATCCCGCAGGCAATTGCCGCGCTCGAGATGGATGATATCGACGTGTTTGCCCAATCAACGATCATGCAATCAGCCCCGCTTGGGCCATCATCGCGCCGCTTTGCAAATGCTGCGGCTATCGTGGCAAGCACACTTCAGCCACCTGCCCTTCTTGCTCGCCTTCACGAAATAGAAAACCACTTCGGCCGCGTGCGTCGTGGCCAAAGCTGGCGAGCGCGCGTGCTGGACCTCGACATACTCTTGTGGTCCGGCGGCATATGGGCGGAAGATAATCCGGCGCTTTCTATCCCGCATCCTGGCCTGCGATCGCGGGGTTTTGTCCTTACGCCAGCGGCGACGATTGCGCCCGATTGGCGCGACCCGATGACTGGCCTTAGCATCCGTCATCTGCAATCGCGATTTAACCGTCCAAAGGCGCTTGACCGCACCTCCTCCCGCCATTAGGGGGAGCGCTCTCCTTTGAACCCAAACCTGGTTCAACACGGGGGCCCTTAGCTCAGTCGGTAGAGCAACTGACTTTTAATCAGTAGGTCGCTGGTTCGAACCCAGCAGGGCTCACCATATATTTCAATAACTTATCTAGTTTTTATCGATTTGTTGGTGTCAATATGGTGGCGCTAGGCATCACATAGGCATCACATAGGCATCAGATGGATCACGCGCGTCAATAAACGCAACATCACGTCGTCATATCTCGGGCATGCCGCACGAAACCATAAATGCGTAGGTCTCGTCATAAAACGGTGGCGGCCGGGTTGGGTCCTTTGCGTCGCCGTGAGGCACAAACACGATCAGCCCCTGCCTCGCCCGCGTAAGTAATACCCGATAGGCGTTCAGTAGGTACAGCTGGTTCGTTTCGTTGCGAACCTGCTGCCATTTGGTACCTTTAAAGGCGTAATGCTGCCATGCGTCGTCAGCTCGACGCAAATCAGCATCCCAGCAGACGCCTGCCCAATCCAACTCCAAACCCTGAATGTCAAACTGTGTAGCCACATCCTCCAGGTAGTAGGACGAGCGAACATCAAATCGGTCATTCAAAAAATACGATGTTGGGTCGATCTTTGATTTTACGTGAACACCCTCCGGACGCAACCGGTAGCCTCCTGCCGATGCTACGAGGCCATACCGTTCGGTTCCCCTTGCCTTCTCCCTCAGCCACTCACGGGCGCGAGAGAGGTCACGCGTCAATGTAATCGGATAGCGGTCAGACAAGTCGTTGAACACGTCACGCGCTTTTGCGGCGTCGCCATCCAACAAGAGACTCACAAATGACGACACTCGTTCTGCACGAAATGAACGCATCGAGACCGACAAGTGTAGATCTGGATGTTTCTCAATGTGGCTGGCATCGAGCAACTCCGTCGCTTTCGCATCAATCGTATATTGATGGTCATCGAGTAGTGAAGATGCGTGCACGTCCCAGTCTGCGAACCGATGATGCAAAGCGGCCAACCATTCGGACAGACCCGCTTCACCTGTATTGATTTCCTGCCCGCCCCCAATCAAGCAGATGACTGTGCACCAGTCGTTGTGACGATCCATGACGCTGATCAAGAATTCCGGTTCAGACATGTTAAAGTCGTGATGACCGCGCTTCGTCTGCATGAATTTCGAAGCTTGATCGCTCGTCCACGCCCGCTGGGCTTCGTCAAACACGACCACTTTTTCAAAAGGCTGCTCATCGTTTCCAACATAGTGGTCGCGGAAGTGATGAATGTTTTGAACAAACCCACGGACCGACCGATGCGCGTCGGTCTTCTTGCTGCCTTCCCGAGCAACTTGGTCTCGGGCGAGTGCTTCGCGCAACACGTCCACGAGAGGCCCATTTCCTGACAGGAAAACCGCATGCTCGTCTCGATGCTTCTCGGAACGTTTCGCCGCGATGTTCAAACCCGCGAGCGTTTTACCGGCGCCGGGTACGCCCGTGATAAAGCATATAGACTTTCGACCTTCCGACTTCGATTGGTCGATAATCGCAGCTATCTTATCGGACGTCGTTTGCAGGTTTTTAGCGCCCGCGTCTGAACGCGATATTTCTTCGACAGCATGGCTGCGATACAGCGCTTCCGCCGCTTCTATGATTGTCGGCGTCGGCCGATATCCAGACGATCTCCACGCAGCTACGTCGACGCGCGGCGCCTCGGGCTTAGCTTGATTGCACATGGCAAGCACCTCAGCCAATCCGGTCTGCCCAACGAGGATCGGCTTGGCGACATCGTCTGTCGCCCATTCCGGCTGCCCAATTGCTGCGCCGGAGGCTTTCGTTGCGACGAGGACAGGAACGATCGGCAGTGCATGGCTACCAAGATGGAAATTCTTCAGGTCCAGTGCGTAGTCATGCACCTGATCGATCGCATAGCTGTCAAAGGTGGACGAGTTAACTTTGAACTCGACAACAAATATAACGGCTCCATGCAGTATCAACGCGTCTGCGCGCTTCCCCATCCGCGGTATCGAAAACTCAAAGAAAACGAACGCATCCTTGATGTTGGACAGTGAAGACCGGAGGTAAAGAACCTGATCCCGCCACGCGTCTCGCTGCTGATGTTCAAGCGAATGGTTATGCGCTTGGGTTAGCTCACCCAATATTGCCTCATCAGATGTGGCAAGGAAGTCTTCAAGCGCCGCCGCGAAATATGCATCTTTCATGAGCACTGCATAATCGTTGTTTACCCTTTTCTAGCATCAAAAGTTACTAAAAGCCGGCTCAGGGTCTTACGACAGACAATGCGGCAGCCATATCGCCGGCCCTTCAGCGTATAGCCGTAAGGGGTACCCCGTCAGACTGCCAATCTACTTAACGCCACTGGGCTCGGAGCTGGTGACATACACCGAGCCTGCATACCCCTGTCTCGAGGACAGGCTTTTGATGTTTCGGTTTGCCTGCATAAACAAGTGATACTTACACGAGCCACTTGCGCGTAGCTCATAGAGAACTCGATCAAGCTTTGACTGCTAGAGCATTAACCCAGCAATCCGCGCGGCCTGGACGTACATCAGCGGTGAGCCAAATTTCGCTGACTTGGAGGCCTACAGCTTCTAAAAGTTCACGCAACTGAGCTTCTGTTACGTCAGTGAAGGCTCTGCCATCTAATTCCCGCGTCGTGTCACCTTGCTTCATTGATAAGCACCATGCGCCGCCCAAAGTTAGAGCTTGTGCAAATTTAGAGAAAGTGGCGAGAAGGTCATTTCGGCGCACATGCAATAGGCAAGCACTCGCCCAAATGCCATCAAACTGGCTCTTCCATTCCATTTGCTCGAACGTCATATGTTGAACGGCTAGACGTGTATGCCGTCGAGCTAGTCGAACCATTTCAGCAGATGCGTCGAAGGCAGTCACAACATAGCCTGCATCTGCAAAAGCTTTGGCATCGCGACCTGACCCACAACCAGCGTCGAGGATTGCCCCACCCTGTCGAACATGCTTCAAAAAGCCATCACGTAAGGCCTGCATGTCAGCCTGTACGGTGCTGTCGAAATACGATTGTGCATTTTTGTCGTAGTATCCGACCGACATTAGAACGCTACCTCCCCCTGCATGTCAGGCTCCCAATGGTGAATTCTTGCCATCGTAGTATCAGCATACATGTATTGTAGAAATGAGCGACGCAGTGCTTCAGATGCACCGGTCTGAGCCGCCAGAGTTGAACCCAGCCGGTGCTTACTGTCTATATAAAATTCGTTGCGGCGATGCAGCCGATCAAGCAGATAAAGTGACGGAATAAGGTCGAATTTTCCAGCAACGCCTCGATTACATTGAGTGCACGCGAGCACGAGGTTCCAAATTCCATCAACGTTTGGCACTGTCCTACGCAGTGACCACGGGAAAAAATGATCCACGTCCGCAAGTTCGTCGCTGCCATGAATTGAAACAGGACCGAAGCAATAAAAGCAGCGTCCCTTCTGGTATCCATTCAATGTGTGGCGGCACGAGCTGAGAGCGATCCGCCGTTCAGCACTACGGATCGAGAGTCCTCCTGTTTCTTCTTCGAACTCGACAAGCCCGGGATTGACGCCCAATTCCCATCCGGTCTCAACGACCCGCCACCGCGCTTCAATTTCAGCCGTTAGGTCATCCACAATGGATAGCTCACCTAGCTGCCGGAATTCTTCTGTTATCCTAATTCCTTTGGCTGCCTTGCGCTCGTCAATAAAGAAACGTTGGTCGAGGCTGCGACCACCAAGGATATGAAAAGCGTCAATTACGTCCCCAAAGCCATGCCGAACTGTGATCTCCCGCAGTGTATCACGCTCAAGCTCACCAAGATTGAAGCTTTCACAGCCTTTTAGAAGTGCTTTGTTGATCGTAGTCGCGCTCTGCTTCGGCGCGACCTTCAGATGATCACACAGGCTCAAGGCAAAAGGTAATGCTAGATCATCGAGGCGCAAAAGGTCATCGGGCGCGGCCGTCATGCTCAAGAGAGCCTTACCAAGCGCGAACTTATAAGACGCAGTATTGCGTCCCAGCAGAATGAGCGCCCTCCATCGGTTTTCTACTGTCGGCAAAGTGTCGAGGAAGTGCGTCATAGCATTCCGCGCTCCCATCGTGGTTCGGCACCCACCATGGTAATCTGTTGAAGAGATTGGATGGTAGGTAACGTTGACACTTTAGGTCAAAACTTCCGGCGGTCTGAAACGCGACAAATGGTGAGCTTTCTCGATTTTCTAGCAGCATTGTATTCAAGTTTACCACTATTTCGATTTATTGAGATCGATGGATACTGTGCAATATTTTTGTATGGGTCATCTTCTTTAACAGTCTGCCTCCAACTGATCGAGATGTCGCTTATTTCGATTTCTGCAGGCTCGTTATTCACTTGGCTTTTGACGAGGTCGATCTTGTATGTGTCTTCATCGACCTTGGTGCCTGCATCCGTCGTTGTACAGCTCATCACGATAACGCCGGAGAGGTTGCTTGGCACTGGTCCTGCGCTGGTTCCTTGCGACGAAACAAACGCCGGCACGATCAATATGAGTGGTAATTTACGCACATTATCTCCATTAGCTGGCGCTGCTTGAATTGTTAGATTAGTTGTCACACAGGCTCAGTTGCGCATCTTCATTGTTTAACTTTCCGCAGGCGGTGAGCCAGTTCGGCGGCACCTAAAGTCCGAAGCCCACCGTTTCTACTACTCATTCAGCAGCCCGACGCGAACCCATTTCCGGAACGGGCCGCTGTATGTGCACACCAGTCGCACGCGCTGCCCAGCAAACTGGTTGAGGATACCTCTCTTGCCGATGGGCACGTCGTATAGGAATGTTTGGCCAACGCGGGTCAGCTGGTAGTCCCGATAGTCGAGCAAGGTGCCTTCGTATCCGTGCGTGCATGTAAGACGCTCGAGGTGCTGCCGCATGCGCTCTTTCGTCGGTGACCAGCCACCGGGCGTATTGAGAAGCTTAGCCGCTAGGCAGCCGATAAGATCGTCCTTGGTGTCGGCAATCATCTCCTCCGGCTGGATGACGCTCCGCCGTGATCCCCGCCAGTGATAGCACTCAAAGCCTTCAAGAAGCGGGTCCATCGATGTCCTCCCCGCGATACAGCCGATGGGTGTCCTGATTGTTGGTGCCTAGCTCTGCCTCCCATTTGTACAAGTCTTCGGGCACAAATCGCAGCGGCCGGACGTATTCAGGCGGCGGGTCAGAGTAGTCTTCGTCCACTTCGGGAAAAAAGTGGTGATGGTAGTCAAAAGGGTTGTAGCCGCAAAACCCCGTATCCGCGCCAATGGATCGGCCGATCGGGTTCATATAAGGACGATGGCCGCGATCGTATGCACCTTGAACAAGCCACTCCAGTGTCGGCCAGAAATAGCGCTGGTGGCCGGCGCGGATAACAAGAGCGTTTAGCATCAGTGCGTCTGCCCCGACCTTATCCAGCGCTGGGAAATCAGTAAGCAGCTTGGACCGAACTTCTGCCAGCAGAACGCTCGTCAGGTCCAATGCACGAACCAGCTCGATGTGCCTATTCTTGAATGCAAACAGCTGCTCATCGCTCACAGCATCGCGTCCATCTGTCATGATTACCTCCCATGTTTGCTCTTGCGAGCCTCGTTGTTTTGCCACCGGTGCCGGAGTTGGTCGGTTGGCAGGGCGCTAAGCCCTTCTGAACGATGTATCTTTATTCACAGGTATAGCTTATTTTTTCAAGAGGTTTTGTGGTCTTCATCCTGAGGAACGAGCTAAGGCTGCCGCATATGGGCAGCGGCAACTTTTGGGCCGGGAGACAACGGTCTGGTTTTTGGCAAATATTTTAAAAGCTGACGTTCCGGTTACGACAACAATCCGGACAGCCTTCTGTGGATGGATATTCAAGTTTTTCGGCGTCTGGCCACCAGATCTTTTTTCATTTTGCCCAAGGCGAGCCTCGACATGATCCACAAAGCGTTGGGCGTTGCATTGGTGTTGTGCGATATTCTATTCGCACACCAATGTGTCGGCGGAATCTCTCAATCAAAGCCGAACACCATCGCGAAAGGTTGAAAGGTGCCCTATACTGATCGCATCGACACTGTTCGACACTTGATCAATGAACACAACAAGAGCCCGTCGCTTAGCCACATCCGTGATCCCTATGCGGTTTCCAAGCTCGCCAGCAAAATTGTCCGCAGCTTTGATCGCGGTTCATCAGTATGGCAAAAGTGGGAAGGCGCAAGAGAACATCTCGCTCACGCAGCCGTAACTTGTTGGATCCCGAGTGAAGACTTACTCGAAGAATTAAGCCGGCTCCCCGGTGGCAAACTCACGATAACTGATGTGGAGCAGCGTTTGCTTGCGATCATGGAAGAGTCGTTACAAAACTGTCCCAACGTCGAGTTGCGTGAAGGTTGCCTTGCCCTGTACGCAAGGGAAAAGGCAATGGGCACCGAAATGGCTGCAATAATTGGTGCTATTCGAGCACATGTAGAAAGAGAAGAAGAACGGTTAAAGACCGAACGACAACAAAAATGGCGCACGCAACAGGCTGAAGAGCGCGAAATGCGCATAGCCCTATTTCAAGCGGGCGCTGACTGTCCGTGGACGCCTTTTGACGGTTCGACAGAACTGTATTGCCGGATCAACGGTCGAACCTATCGCGCGACACCGACAGCAGACAAACTTTGGTTATTGCACCGCCTTCAGTCAGTCGATGATCCCAAGCCTATGAAAATCGGCAAATATAAGCGACGAGGTGATATCACTAAGTTGCTGGCGACGATGGCATACGGAGATGAACCGCGCAGGAAGTAGAGCTGGCGAGATGTTCCAGTTTACAATCTGTTCAATAAGAATTTTACGCCATCGGTGAGCGAAGAAATGGTGGACAGGGCTGGACTATCCGCAAACGTCCACATCTAACTTATAAATAGAGTTATTTTTAGCACTTGTGATCGGCGCATACTACCCGCGTGTACTAAATAAGCAAGGATTATCGAACCTTGGTTCTAATTCCAAACGTTGAACCAAACTGCGGTTCGATTTTTCGCCATAAACACAGCCCCGGAAGCAATGCCACGCACAGTGTAAAGCCACCGCAGGAGCGCCGTTTTTACCGAGGGAACTTCCTAATTTAGGTATTTGATAGTAAAGCTGATTGATTACTGAAAAAGGCAGGCTTAAAAATGCCTAGCGTGTAGCTTGCCATGGTGCATTTAATATTTGGCATATGTAAATCTGCCGGGAGAACAAAGTGGACGTTTATCAAGTCACGCTGACGTGTGCTCATTGTAAAAATGAAACACGGGCGATCCTGAGCAATGGAGTGTCAGGGGCAATTTGCAATAGCTGTGGCGCAAAAGTCTTGAAGGCTAAGCGGTTTGACGGCGTAGTATACGTGTTGTCGCACCCTAAAGTCAGTGGCGTGAAGATCGGTATGACCCAGCACGACGTATTTAAACGCGCTAAACAAATAAGTGGCACTGGCGTACCCGGCGACTTTATTGTTATGGCGGCATTTCCTTCGGTCAATCCCACCAAAGACGAACGTAAAGTACACGACAAGCTCTCGCGTTTCCGCATGGCAAAGGAACATTTTGAGCTAGATGCTGTGATAGCTGTAGCAAAAGTGAGGACAATCCTTAATCGCGAACCAGTTTTCGTTCATAAAGGCATTGAAGCTGCGGTGACAGAACTCAGAGAACACCAGCGACAAAAAACCTTGAAAGGGTTCAGTGCTACCCGACCCGAAAAGTCGAGTACAAGCTCAACTATCGATCTTTTTAGCCAAGATATACATGAGAGCAAACCAGATGATGCGGCGGAAACTCCATCATCGCCAAAAGGCTTTCCCGCAAACCTGTTTTCTTGATTGGTTTTCAAAGAAGCGTTGTTCTATCTTTTTGGCGCGTTAGCTTTTATGAAGTGTATCCGTCATGTGTGGAGAGGCACAATTGCAGTGCTGATACAAAAACCCTCGGATGCTATTTCGGTTTGTGAACTTAACGCCCGCTGACTTAAAAAAACAGTAATAAGGAGCGGACTAGGAAACTTATTCACTTGGAGCAGGCGTTAATCGTCGTCATCTTCAAACGCAGTTAGTATTTTTTTGGCAGCGATACGCGCGTCATCTTTATTATCCGCGAAAAGTAAAGCAGCAACATCATGCTCATAACGCTTATCACAAACGCGACCCATCTTGCCATCAAACGTGTCTGCAAATCGCATTAGATTGCACAGTTCGATTGTTTTCTTTCCCTTCAAACTGCCATTACGCGGGATGTAGAGCAATGTCGCAATAACCGTAATATGGTCATCAAAGTTATCGAAATGAGGATGAATGATCTGATAGTTGACCGACTTTTTTGGAAAGTTTTTGTATTTCAGTTGGTTTGCTGCATTTTTATCACCCTTGGCCAAATTACAATCGGTACAACTTATGGCCAGATTTTGCGGCTCAAACATGTAACGAGGAAAAACTGCGCGAGGTAGAATGTGCTCCAAATCCCACACCCTTTGATTTTGCGTTAGTATCTCCCGACGGCAATAGCAGCAGAGTTTAAGTTGGGCATCGATATAGTATGTTTTCGCTGCGGTCTTAAACGGCGCAACAGCAGCTTCTTGCCAGTAATCTCCGGTTTGGTTTTCTAACGGCAGTGCATCATATGCAATCGATACTGCTTTCGCCGAATTGTCCATGGGAAATGGCTTAGGTATCATTGCTGTTCCAATTGTGCTGCTTGTTGTAACGCAACTACTACCTCACGCACTGGATCGTCGGCCGACGTTCCTTTCGTCATCACTGCTAGATTTTTCACTGTATCGATATATGACGGCGACGATAGCTCCCCGTCGGCTGCCAAGCGAAGTGCCTTAACTAACTCCTCCTTCACATACAGGTTGTTAGTATTTGAAGTTCCAAAAAACTGGGCGAGTAATCGATCGACCGAGCCTCCAGCAACATCGCTTCCGTCGATGTCCTTGCGCCGATCAAGTGAGTAAACAGAAGCACCTTCAGAAAGGTCGCTTACAACTAGCGGAGAATGAGTGGCTATCAAATAGTGGCAACCCGAGTAGCTCTGAAAAGCGGACAGCAGCGTATCTACGTATCTCGATTGCCACTCAGGATGCAAACTGATTTCAGGCTCATCAATTAAAATGAGACTGCCTGTATCTAAAACCCCAGCTAATGCCATAAAGGCTGACGCCACACTCAATTCACCCGAACTTGCTTCCTTCAAATCGACAATCACTCCGTCGCTTCTCTCAATCTCCACCGCACGGATGCTAAGCACGCCCGTACGCCTAAGCATCTGAAGTTGTTCAACAAGTCTATCGGAGGCGTGCGTAATAGATACAGGAACTTTCAATGTCCGTTCATTACCGAACCGGTCAAGCGCATCCTTGAGGGCTAACTGAAAGGTTCCATAACCATGAGATTGCTCAAATAATAATTGAAGTCGCCGCTTTTGGAACAGCGGCAGTGTTTCGATGAACTCTGGAGATTGAATGGCCGCTTGGATAGCGCTTCGGCTAAACCTCAACGAGTAAGTAATATGAAAAAGCGGATTATACCGCAGCAATTTGAACACTGCGGCGATGCGATCACGCCTTTCTCCTGCATCTCTTCGCGCTTCCAAAAGATTTTCGAGCGCGGTATACACAAAAGAAAGAACTGAAGATCTTCCGGTCCTATCGCGTAATCCAAGATAGCGATAGCAGTTCAATTTATCATCACCGAACTTCGGTGTTCGCTGAAGCGGAAATCGATCAAATGTAGCTACAGTTAGTCCAACTACTCTATTTGGTAATATGAAATCGTAAAGCTCACAGACTATGCCGTTCCTAAGACAGATTGGATTTGTCTGTGTTTCGTTTCGTATTTCAAAGTCTTCATTGTCTATTTGATAGTGTAAGTAAGACAACGAAAAATGTCTATTTAGCTTGTATTTTGTTGATGTAAGAGCGATGTCTATTTCTAGAAAAGCTTTGGCTATGCTGCTTAATAATCTAGTTTTTCCGCTTCCGTTGTTTCCAATAACTACGGTTACCTCAGCTTCTGAATTAACAAGATGATTATTTGATATTGCGAAATCGACGACAGGCATGGCATCCGCTAATCTGCTGCTATAGCCCGGTCCATTCACATCGATGGATGTCCTAGCTGCTATTAGTTTAAATTTTTTCATATCTTTTTCATCAAGCTAAAAAGTCGCTACTAATAATTGCATCGTTTTTATCCAACCATGATTTCGCATCAATATATTCTGGCAATACCTGGCATAACTTATCCCAAAAATCCGTGTTATGTGAACGAATTAATAGATGTACTAGTTCGTGCGCCACAACATACTCGAGCACCTTCAATGGCGCAAAAACCAATTGCCAGTTGATCAATACATTGCCTTCAGGGCCGCACGAACCCCAACCGTTGCTAAAGTCAGCAGCACGGATAGATCGAGGAGTTAGTCCAAACCTTTGGCCATAATCGGCTGCGATGCGTACAACATCTCGGCGCGCCTGTTGCTTTAGCCAGTGCTTCAACTCGCTTGCAACAAGCGTGTCTCCATCACCTTCTACCCAGTAAGGCAGATCAACAAAGAAGCCGTTGCGGTAAAGCACAGATGCCCGGTCAGCATCAGTGCGCCGGACGGTTAAAGACATCTTACGACCACGATAAGGTATCTTCGAACCAGTCATAAAACGAGGAACAGCATGGCGGTTAGCAGTAACCCGTTCCATTTCCCGTACCGTATTGAAGACCCACTGCCGCTTAAGGTCTAGGAAAGTGGCAATGTCTCCTTCATCGTCAGTTGTTAGTGCTAGGACCTCAACACGCTCAGGCGTAACCGTGATGCGGCGTTCGGAAGCCGTTGCGGAGCGGCGTAACTCGTAAGGTATCTCAGTCCGACCAACCAGCAGCGTAGGCATTAGGCGCGACCGCCATAGGCGTGGATGGCGAACTCTTCGACCTTTTCACGGATAGCCTTAGTCTCGCCGATGCTATGCTCTGTAAGTACACGCCTAACCTGCTGGCGAAGGCTACGGAGATAGGCGTCCATGTGCGCAAAGGCCGGTTGAGTGTTGGCAGCCTCAGCATATAATCCGCCTATCGCAACAGCTGCGGTTTGTAAGGTGCTATGGTCAGCGTCCGGGACAATAATTTCCATGATGCGCAAAATCGAGAATGCATTCTCATCCATCCCAAGTTCTGCGTGTGCACCCTGTTCAGCTTGAATTTCGCCCGTAAGGTCCTCGAAGTCATGCAGGCCGTCGGCAGCAGCTAACTGCCCCTCCTCAAAGCGTCGGATGATCTCCAAAACGCGTTCCGAGAACCGGTCATATTGCGCAGGGTTTTTGTCCACCAGTTGGCGAGTGATGCGCCGAAGTTCTGTCGACTTACGAACGAATGCTTCTTGCAACTCATCATCGGGTTTTTGTTCGGTGGCGAAGTCGTCCGCAAAGTTCGGGTCGGTGATGTTGCGCAGCCTGATGGTGGTCGACAGGCCAGTGACGTGGACGTGCTCTTCCAGCATGTCCCTGATTTTACCGCTGTAGCTGCGGTGGTCGAGGCTTTCGTCCTTAGCGATGGCCTGCGTGGCAAGTCGCAGGAATGCTGCCGCCCATTTCACCTCGGCGGTGAAGTCTAGGATTGCCGGATCGGGTGACAGGTCGGCATAAACCTTAATGAAAATCCGGGTCAGCCGCTGGAGGTCGAACCATTCATCCTCACGCCCATCGGCAGCGATGCCAGCGGCGGCATAGGCGGCGGTCTTCTCGTCCATGCCCTCCAGACCCATTGCACGCTTCTGCGAACGGTAGCGGGCGAAGGCTTCCTTGAGATCGTTGCGCAACACAGCAATGTCCCGCAGCGCGTTTTGGACGTCATCGGCACGGTAAGACTTGAGCGCTTCATCCAAATGGTTGGTCACGCCGATATAGTCCACGATACGTCCATTAGGCTTGGCGATCTCGCCGCCATTGGGCAGTTTGATTGAGCAGGTGCGATTGGTCCGGGCGATGGCTTGGAGCAGGTTGTGCTCCTTGAGCGGTTTGTCGAGATACATGACGTGTTCGATGGGCGCATCAAACCCCGTTAGCAGCTTGTCGCACACGATCAGAAAGCTCGGCTCCTGCCCGTATGCCTTGAACCGTTTCTTAGCTTCCTTCTCGCCTTCGGCGTCGAGATAGAACGCCTCCAAATCATCACGTAGGGATTGCACATCCTCGTTCTCGCTAGGCTTATTGTCCTCTTGGCTTTTCGAGAACACGCAAGCGATCATCGTGTTGGCCTGTACCTGCGCGGCGTCAGCTTCCATCCCACCCTTCACCAGATCGGCGGCGATCACGCCAGACAGCGCGGCGCGGTACAGCACAATGGCTTCGCGATCCACGACCACAATCTGCGCCTTGAAGCCGTCTGGTTGGCACACCTGCTTGAAGTGTTCCCATATGTCATAAACAATTAACCCGATACGCTCAGGGTGCTTGGCGATTGTCGCCAATGTCAGCCCCTTGCGTTTAAGCTCGTCGCGCTTGTCATCGGGCAGGTCCACGAACCAACGGTCGAACAGGATGTCGATCTGCGCCTCGTTGATAGACCAGTCGGCCTTGCGGCCTTCATAGAGGATAGGAACGGTCGCCCCGTCCCGCACGGCGTCGTCGATGCCATATTTGTCGAGGTAGCCCTCACCCGTCACGCTGAAGCGGGCGTAGGTGTCCTTGTCGGTTGATTTGATGGGTGTGCCGGTGAAGCCGTAGAAGTGGGCATCGGGCAGCGTGGCTTGCAGGAACGCGCCCAAGTCCTTCTCCTGCGTGCGGTGGCACTCATCCACCAGCACGATCCAGTTGCCGGAGTTGGGGATCGGTTCCTTGGACCCGGCGAACTTGAAGATCGTGGACAGCAGTATTTGGCCAATGCCGCCCCGGTTCACCGCATCGCGCAGCATCGCCACTGATCCGCATTGCGCTGGGTTCGGCAAGCCGCAAGCGACGAATGTCTTGCTGATCTGATCGTCGAGGTCGATCCGGTCGGTCAGCACTAGGATGTTAGGGTTGGCCAGCGTCGGGGCGTCGAGCGTCAGGTGGGTTTTCAGCTTGAGTGCGAGGAACACCATTGTCAGGCTCTTGCCCGACCCCTGCGTGTGCCAGATCAGGCCCTTCCGGTGCTGCCCGCCCGCAACCCGCTCCACCGCCATGTTGACGGCACGGAACTGCTGGTAGCGGCAGACCTTCTTGAACTTCCGGCCCGTCTCCGGGTCGATCTCGAACACCATGAAGTGCGCCAGCATGTCCAGCAAGCGCGAAGGCTCGCACAGGCACCACAGGTCTTTGGCGAGATCGTCCGGGAAGTCTGCGCGGGTGCGCGGCCATGCGTCGGGCCACGGGGCATAGAACTGCGATGGCGAGCCGGTCGCGCCATATTCGGTGCGCATCCCATCGGTCAGGATGTTGAAGGCGTTGGGGTAGAACAGGCGCGGGATGTCGCGCTCATACTGCTTGATCTGCTCGAACGCCTCGTCGCCGGTCGCGGTGCCTTTCAGCGGCGACTTGGCCTCGATCACCACCAGCGGGATGCCGTTCACGAACAGCACGATGTCGGGGATGCGCGGGCGCTGGGCGGCAACGCGCAACTGGCGCACGACGTGGAAGCTGTTGTTAGTGGGCTTCTTGAAGTCGATCAGCACAATCGGCCGGTCACGGTTCTCGCCGGTCAGGCGGCGCGAGTAGCCGCCCCGCAACTTGCGCTGCCAGTCCTCGTTGTCAGACAGGGTGGCAAGGTCATTGTAGACCGCCTCGGCATCGCCAGCACCGATACCGTTCAGCGCCTGCAAGGCCGCGATCAGCACTGGCTTGAGGATGACGCGGTTTTCTTCCACCCGCATCGCCAGCGCCGCCTCGGGAGCGAGCGGCTGGTAGCCCAGAGTCGCCAGCACTTCCATCGCGGGCTTCTCGGCTAGGCGATACTCGCTCATGCGGGCACCCGGACATGGCCGGAGAGAAGGTCGGCCATGAGGGCGACTTTCATTTGTGAAGCTCTCTCCAAATCCGCCTTCGCCAGATTGATGCTTTTATGGATGGCCGCGAGAGTGTTGGCGATACGCAGCTGCTCGTCGAGCGGTGGCAAGCTAATGGCCCGTTGCTCCATTGCACCTTTGGTAACGTGGATCATCGTTGATCCGCTGCCCAAGCTGCTCTTTATCTGCTCCGCGTCCCAATCGAGGAAGTGGAACAGAAAGTCCTTGTCTATCAGGCGATCATCGACTGTGATCTTCCAAATGTGATAGTGATAGATGACCTTGCCACCACCCCATACCCTTGGTCCGAATGACGCAGACCACGCGTAAAGCAGGTCTCCAGCGTCGCAGTATTTTTCGTCCTCAAGCTCAAGGTCGGAATAATACCAACGATCATTGGTGAAAAAGTTCCCGACCCGCAAAACAAGATATTTCCCATCCTCAAGAAGCTCTTCCTTCTTGTAGGCCCTGCCGTTCCACAGCCGACAGACATCACCCAACTGCGTATTTTGCCATCTGTCCGGAACTTGATCAGAGCCCGGTCCATGGGGTTGAAGAAGTGTCTCTCGGACAGTCGATAGAACGCGCTTTGCTTGCGTGATTGTAGCAGATTTTGCCGCAATCGCCTCATCCACCGACCGCAGCACCTCGGCGATCCGCCGCTGCTCGTCGAGAGGTGGGAGGTCAACAGGCAGATCACGAAGTGTGGTGATCTTGAGATTTGACAGGCCGGTCGTGCCCTGCACGGCATCCGAAATGGCAGTCTGCACACCGGGTCCAACGATGGCCTGATAGAGAAAATCAGGATCAACGCTTTCGCACCGAGGCCGCAAGCCAAACAGGAGCGAAGCGAAGAGGTATCGGCCCGGTTCATCAATCTGCACTGCATTGCCAATCCGGGCCGGGTTGCCATTCGAACCGACCATCAAGATGCGCCAGTCCGCACTGTGCTCGATGCGATGGCAGAAGGTTTGAGGCCGTGAAGCCAAAGCAGGTCGCTTGTCTCTAACCTTGTTTGAACATTCTTGATCCCAAGGACGGGCAAAGCACCGTCCACCGGCTCACGGCGTTCGTTCTCGCTGGCCCAGCTCGTTCCACGAGAGATGTCTGCAACGTCTGAGAGCGGCACGGTCTGCCATCATCCGGCAGATCAAAGTTGGCGAGGTCTAGCGCATCACTCAACATAGCCGAGCCTCCGCAGATGCCCGAACATTAGGCTTTCCGCCTCATTGCGCCGAGCGATCAGGTCTTGCAGTTTGGCCACTTCCGCCGCGACATCGATCGTCTCGGCATCCGCGCCCGTCTGGACATAGCGGCTGATGTTGAGGTTATGGCCGTTGGCGGCGATCTCGGCCACCGGCACAACGCGGGCCAGCTTGTCGATGTCGGCAAAGCCATGCACCGCGTCCGCAAGCGCGTGAACGTGCTCGTCGGTCAGGAAGTTCTGCGCCTTGCCTGGCTGATAGGTGGTATCGCCATTGACGATCAACACCTTGCCGCGCCGGTCGGCTGGCTTCTTCTTGCGGCAGATCAGCAGGGCGGCAGGGATGCCCGCTCCGTAGAACAGGTTGGGCGCAAGGCCGACTACCGCCTCGATCACGTCAGCGGCCAGCATGGCCTCCCTGATGCGCCCCTCGGCCCCGCCACGGAACAACACGCCATGCGGCACCACCACCGCCAGCATCCCGTCATCCTTGAGGCTGGCGAGCATGTGTTGGACGAAGGCAAGGTCGCCATAGCCCTTGGGCGGGCAGCCATAGTCATCGCGCCCGAAAGGGTCGCCGTTCTGCCAGACCTCGTAGCCCCACACCTTCTCCGAGAACGGCGGGTTGGCCAGCACCCGGTCATAGGCCCCGATGCCTTCGACGAACTCGCGGGCCTTGGGGTCATACCGCTTGGGTGACAGGATCGTGTCGCCCTTGGCGATGAAGGCATCATCCACATCGTGCAGGAATAGGTTGATCTGCGCGATGCCCCACGTGGCGAAGTTCTTTTCCTGCCCATAGAGCGACAGGCCGCGGGCATCTTCCCCTTGTCCTTCAGATATTGGACAGCCTCTAGCAACATACCCGCCGAGCCACAGGTCGGATCGTAGACGGACATGCCGGGGCGTGGGTCGAGGATCTCGATCATCAGCCGGACGATGGATCGAGGGGTGTAGAACTCCCCGCCCTTCTTGCCCGCGCCCTCGGCAAACATCTTGATGAGGTAGAGGTAGGCATCGCCCAGCATATCGGCTGGCGCATCGGCGTTGCGAAGCCGGTGCTTCTCAAAATGGGTGAGCAGCTGCTCCAGCAGCGCGTCAGAGAAACGGTCCTGATTGGCGAAGTCCACCGAGCCGAACACGCCGCGCAGCCGCAGGTTGGCATCTTCGATGGCAGCCAGCGCATTGTTAAGCCGTTGCCCGATCTGCGTGGATTGCTCCCGCACAGCTTCCCAGCGGTGTTCGGTGGGAATGTGGAACCGATGCTCGTCAGGGTCGGCAGCTTCTTCGCGGTCACCCGTCTCGGCCAGCAGCGATTCGTACTCCTCATCCCACACGTCGCACAGCCGCTTATAGAACAGCAGGCCGAAGATGTACTGCTTGTAGTCGCCGGCATCGACCGTGCCGCGCAGGATGTCCGCCGCGCCCCACAGATGTCGTTCAAGTTCTTGTTGGGTGATTGCAGCCATCGCTATGTCAAAATTCTTTCGCGGGTCGATGTTTTCATCTTACACTTGTTTTCTGGTTGAATACGCAACGCGAAGAAAAACCCACATTCTGAAAACCGGTGCGTCACACAGCATATCGGTTACATGATGGTATGTTCAATGCCAAATCAAACCAGAAACGAAAACCAAAAATTGGAATAATTATGCGAGAGGGCAACTCCGATCAAACCTAAGGCTATATCTCCCCATGGGGGGTGCATAGCCCCACGCCGGAATACATTGGCTCACAACTTATAAGCTACGGTCTGGGCTCCACAACATAGCTTGACAATACAAAAGAGCCATTTTATCGGCCGCTTATTAGTAGCCCTAACTTGTGAGCCATCCTATGACGAAGCACCGCATTGCATACTACCGCGTATCAACTGGGGACCAATCCATTGACGCCCAGCGGGCTTCAACGGCTGAGGCTGGGAATACGAATACAGCGATGAAGGGATCAGCGGGGCAACGCTGGCAGCGGAACGTCCGGGTTTTGCCAAGCTGATCGCTAATGTCCGCAAGGGTGATACGGTATGCGTATATGCTGTTGACCACCTAGGCCGCGATGGCCTGAACGTACAAAGCACTGTGAAGCGCCTGCTCGACCGAGGCGTCATTGTGGACATTAACGGCCTAGGCCAGATCACTGGTGATATCGGTAAGCTAATCCTTGCCGTACTAGCACAGGTGCTGAAATGGAACGGGACGGATAACGGAACGCTGCAACAATGGACGTAAGGCAGCCCGAGAGGCGTTGGCGGCCACGGGTAAGACGCATAACGGTAAGCACGGGCTGGGCAGGAAGCCGTTAGACGTAGGCCCGTCAATAGCTGCATGGCGCAAGGCTCAAAATGCCAGCATATCGGTCACGGCGGCGCACTTCGAGATGTCCCCAGCTAGCGTCAAACGATATTGTGCTGGGGCTTCCGAGTGATCTGGTGGACAGGGCTGGATTCGAACCAGCGTACGGAAAACCGGGCAGATTTACAGTCTGCTGCCTTTAACCACTCGGCCACCTGTCCACTTCTTTTGCGGGTAATGAGCTCGCGCACAAAGGCCGGTCCCACAAAGGAAGCAGCGCAATGGCGAAATGACTCTTGCCTGTCAATCCATCAAATGGGAAAGGGCTGCTATTTGCAAAACTTAATCGAATAAGGCACCAAAACTCAGGTCGATACGAGAGACACTCTCTTTATGCCCGGACTAGAAAGAAGTAGTCCACGACGAAGTCCAACTCAGATACCTTTTGCCGCTTGGAAGTTCTTCAGGATCGACACGTTGCTGGTGCATGATGTCGATGACCGCTAACCACATTTAATCGGACTTTGAATAACAAGTTCTAGAAACCCATAATAAAGACGTCCAGGTATCTAGGACAATTCTCAAAAGTCGCCGGTCAGCAAACGACAACATTACGGTCGTTCCGACAGCGGGCTCTGACGCCTGAAATTGCCTCAGAGCAGGTAGAGGTATTAGTCTTTTTGAACATCACCGGAAATACAGGCACAAAGCAGCTATCGCCTCGGCTCCGAGATGTAGCCGTGGCGTGCCGCAAGATCTGATTTAAAACACTAGCTGCGCCAGTTTGTCGAGTTCCGCCTCGACGAAGACCTCACGTTCTATCAACCTACCGCGCAACCGTTGGCGGGTTGGGGTGCGGGTGTACTTGGACAAACCATTTAGGCGGTGATTGCCCTTCGCGATCGCTCTGTGACCTCTGAGTATAGGACACTCGCGTTGCGAGCTGTAGCCGACGTCCCAGCCCTTGACAGAAGCGAAGTAGGCCTTACCCGGCGGCAAGACCAGCGCGGCGCAGCGATTGCCCGTTTTGGGGCACAGAGCGTACCAACGCTCGCCTCCATAAGGTAGGCGATACTCCTCCAGCCAGACAAGGCAATCGATGTATCGCCCGAAAGCGAAGCCAGTGATTTTCAAGTACGGGTGCGGTTCACAGTCCGTGTCAGATACAAACGTCAATCGGCCACCGTTTGACCGTGTTGGGTCCAAAAGAGGCCCCGGCGGCTAAGGCAATGCCGCTTCAGCATGCCGAGCTGCTTGAGGTGCGAAAGGCTAATGCCGAGGCATTGATCGGTCGTCGGCCGGTTGCTGCGTCGCCCAGATCGAAAACCGCCCACGCTTGCCTCCGCATTAATCGAAATACTCTGTTTAAATACATGATTTAAGTGATTATGTCGATAACGATATTGCTAGATCGAACTAGCATCGATTTTTACACGTAAATTTTAACATGCAGAAAATTACTAGTTAAGATCGTTATGCGAACCCCAGAAGGCCAACCAAACCATCAAAACCCACAAACGGGCCTTTTGATGGTTTTGTAAGTACGGTCCGTTTTCTTCGAGCTATCTATGGCAACTATTGGGCTGTGAGCGGACAGGCCGCTTTTTGGTTCGAAGGGAGCATTCCAGACGTTCTGCCTGGGACACTTGGAGGCAGTTCTCGCTAACATTGCGGTCGTTCAGCGCCTCTTTCGTCACCCTGAAAGCTGACCTCCGTTAATTGACAAATAACTCACCGGCATCGAAATCGCGCTCAGCCTTGTCGTTAGAGCGAAATTCACGAGGGGCACACCTGACATGCTATGAAAATTATTGTCGTTTATGCTCCGGTCTGCTCCAAGAGCCCGAAGAAATTCTGTCCCGTCATCTCGAAGATCAACGTAAGGCAGCACATCAGTTGCTCGGCGTAAGTTAGGGGCGAGGTGCAACTGCTAATTCGTGGGCGGAGATAAAAATGGAGAAACAATTCGAGCCAGTCGTGTCGCGCGACAATGGTGTAGGCGAGGTTCGCTTCACGGCCACGCCAGAGCTCGTCAGGCGAGAAACTAACATCGATCATCCGACGGTCGCTGATATTCGACGGTGGCTAGAAGAGAATGCGGACGCAGCCGCGCATGCCGCATTTATATGGCAACTCACGCATCCCGTTCATGCGGTGGGGCCGGACAGCACTCAAGAATGGGATGGTGTGGTGCGGTTAGGGCTAGAGGATTTCCCAACCACCTGACAAGCTTCTTGGCTTTCAATGGGCGGCGACCTTAGGGGGCGCTCGGGAATGTTCAGCCGACCGGCGATCGACTACACTCAAGGAGACAGCGCCAGTGCTGGATAATCAAGACGACAACCGCCCACTTCCTCCGACTATTGTCTACAAATACGTCGCCGCTGAGCGCGTCGACGTGCTGCGCAACGGCAGCATCCGCTTCACCCCGCCGTTGAATACCAACGATATCTTCGAAGTGCGACAAACCTTCGAGATGCTGGCGGGACCGAAGATGCAGGAGTTGTTCGCTCAACAGGCCGCCGCGGTCGACATCAACTCCTCCTTGGTTGACGCCGTGAAAGACACGCCGCTTGCCGGCATGTCGCCGGACACCTTGAAGCAGCTCTTCAAAACAGCCACGGGCGGAGATCTGGAGACAAGTTTACAAGGAATATTGAGCGTCGTGTTCAATGACACCGTGTTCCCGCATTTGAACTCACCAAAGATAGTGGACGATTTGCTGACGAAGCTTGGCCGTGATTTGCTCTGCCTTTCGCTAACTGAACGCTTCGACAGTTCTCCAATGTGGGCCCACTATGCAGGTAACTCGACTGGCTTCGTGATCGCGTTCGAGACCGACAACATTTTCTTTCGCCGTGGTGACGCTGGTGAGCGACAAGGCCTGCACAAAATCACCTATTTCGATGGCCAGATCGCAGAGGTGATGGACGACGTTTACGCCGCATTGATTTCCAAACAGGAAGACTGGGCATACGAACGCGAGTGGCGGCTTTACGTGAAAGCCGATCAAGCGTCAAAAACACTGGTGGTTTGCGCCGACACTATCCATCTTGTCGACTTTCCTCGAGCGGCAGTTCAGCGAGTAATCCTTGGGCTGCGGGCTAGCCCGGAGCTAGAAGCGGATATGCGGAATCTTCTGGCCGACCATTATCCTCATGCGCTGCTCACACGGGTTCAAGCCGATCGTGGCACGGCATCGTTAACGGAGGTGCCAGTGGCTTAGGTCGGCGCTCGTGAATCGGCCTGACACGCTTTTTGCGATCGCGGTCAATGGCATAACATCGGACAGTGTCACCTTTTTGGGGAACCAACGAGGATCATTCGTCCCACATGCGACCACAAAGCGGCCCATAGGTGGAGCAATATCAAGTGCCAAACTGCAGCGTATAATGATCCGAGGTTAGGCACGCGAACGTTTGCATTTGGGGCAAGCTGTCGCCGGGCCGGTCTCTGTTGCGCGATTGAAGGGTTTCCGCAAGAGCAGCAGTTTTGGTGCAGGTCAGAAAACGACTTGAGCCGAACTGGAGCAGACTTCAGCGTTAGGCGAGATTAGTTCGACTATACTCGCCAACATTCCAATCGATCAAACACGCTGCGAGCGCTCTCAAAACCCAACATTCATTAGCCGAACGCTCTTGCTAAGGTCGCCCATCTTCAATTTGTTTCCCTGCCTGACATAGCTTGGACGACGAGCGATAAAAGGTACGTGGCCTAGGTGGGAATAATACTTTAAATTCATACCGTTAGATCGTAAAGTCGCCGCCATGCCCTTGTACGTCGCAACGCTGGGTCTGCTTCCGCTATGACCTCCAAGGCCTTGCCCAGTTCATACGGCATTTGCGACCTGTCATCCGCGACCAACGCATCTATCAGTTGAAGCGTTTCTGCCGGAAACCTATGGGCAAAGTCGTTGGTGCCCTCTTCAGGCTCTTTGGAAAGACGGTAAGTTATCATGTCGAGATGCGCCACAGGCCTAAGCAGGCTGGCTACGGTCCGAACAGCATCCGGGAAATTTTCGCCGGACTTTTCGATCAAATGCGCAAATCTGCGAGATGCGCTTTCGGTTCGGTATTTCACCTGACGCGGCCACGCTTGCTCGATGAAAGGCTTTACAAACGAATTCCATCTCCCCTGTTCTGATCCGATTTCTGCCAATATCCAAAGGGCATCACTTCTCTCTTTGTCGCCCAATGAAACCAGAACTTCTCGGGCCTGTTTGAATGAGATAGGTGGGCCTCCATCATTTTCGGGCCTGGTGAGAACCACCATTTTTTGAACCCAATGTCGTTTTTCAATTCGTCCAGTTCCCAGGACGGTTTTCCTTTCAGCAAAGCAAGCAGATGGGGGCAGAGCATTTTTAGCGTCTTGGCCGACGGCCATTGAGGGCTTTGAGCAAAGCCATGCCAAACTGCTTCCGACAGCGGATGATCAATCGCGAACATTGGCCGCAGAACACGATGTGTCCATTCCGGGAACCAATAATCGAGCCAAGGAAAATGTCCTGCTACCACACAGGCGGCATGCCCGCCTCCGTCGCCATTGGCTTCAAACAGAGCTTCAAAGCGTTCGCCAAGTCCATCAGGCATTGGACCTTGTTTTGTGGCCTTATCAGGCATGAAGTCGCCAAAGCGCCTCACCCAACTCACCTATCGGGCTATTGATTGCCTTGTTGATAGATACCTCAGAGCGATCCTGAACTACTCCGCCAACCGAAGTGTGTCCTATGCCGCTTTTAGTTAGCTCAGCAGGCATCGCCACATAGATGGCCATTATATTATCCAAAATGCCAAGTGCGCGCGGGCGATCAGCTTCCGTGAAGGCTTTCAGATGCTTTTGGAGCCATCTGGGAACATAGTATCTCAACGCTTCCAAAGCATCTTTTGGAAGCTGGGAGACGGTATAGGCTACGAGCCAGCGCAACCTCAGGGAAGTCTCCTCCGGCCAGTTCGATAGCAATGCTTCCCAGAAGTCGGTTGGAACATCGCCAATTCGCAGCGCGAAGCGCAGTGCGGCTAGCGCGCGAAATGGCTGGGCTACGACTAAACCCTCAAACGGGCGGAAGTCCCTCAGTTCGCCGTGACGGTTTTCGGTCTTGCTTCGCGCTTCACCAAGAATCTTGCCGATTGGGGCTGATTCAATTCCACGAGTGTCAGTTACTCTTTCCACCATCCCACCGCGTGAATCGAGTGAGCGGTCTGCATTGCCCGCCCAATCGTCGCACCATTCGGGATCGACACATTTCAGCGTATCAAGCTTTTTCGCCGTCGCAGGCGTCAGTGGGCAACCCTTCAATTCCAGCCATGCCAGTCTTTCAGCGGAATATACGGCTTTGCGCCGCCGGAAATCTGACGCCTTTTCTTCGCCCCATCTCGCGGGGCCTTTGGCAATCCTACGTTCAATTGCTCGACGCTGCCTGTTAGAAAAATCAGGCCAGCGCGCTCGCAACGTGAACAGTAACTCCCGTTGGCAGCGAGGCTCCCAGAAAATCTTATCATTCAATTCTGACAGAAACGCAGTAGCTTGGCTTGCTGACACCACGCCGGGAAACATAGCCGCATAAATGGACAGCTTCCCGAAGAAATAGCCGTCATTGATGGGCCATTGTCTCACTTCGAGGGCAGCGCCCTCAGGGTCACGCATGACGAGGCGATCAAACAGGTCTCGGAACCACAGGAAGTACATCGTCTTTCGTCGATGGAAAAACTCCCCTCGTTCTCCAGTGGGGTGAAGGGTAGGCATGTCCCACCACAGTGTGCCTATCTCGTCGAGAAGGGAGGAAGCGGCGAGCAGGCTGCGTCGCACGATAGCAATGACCGTGGCCAGGTGCTCGTCGGGAATGTCCAGCTTTTCATTGTGCCGATCAAGCACCTTGACCTTGGCATCAACCAATCTTCGGAGAGGCAAGCCATCCCAGCTTCCTTCGACGGGATAAATGCATCCGAAACTGTCCCGGCTGAACTCAACGCGTGGCTGGGAAACGCGCTCAAAGAACCTTAAAGTGGCGCTTGACCAGCCTTCTTTGCCAACCATCGACCGAAATTCGAACCAGCCATACTCGCGATCAGAATTCCCGCCGTGATCGCAGTTTTCGAGATAGAGGCGCCAGAACGTGACCGCCTCTTGCGGTATGTCGCCTTCGCGGCGATCTAGCCGTCTAACAGCAAACCAGAGCATATTCGGGTTGAGTTGCTTCCAGCCCGCTGCCCACCAAACCGCGACGGGTTCATGGATCACATCACCGAACCACCTGGCGATGTGGTGAAGGCGTTCTGGCAGGGGGTTTGCCCACTTCGAATTCCACCCTCTCAGCCCAGTTCTTTCAGGGAAACTGGCATCGCCGTGCTTCCAATTAAGCGGGTTAAAGCCGGGAATGGTCCGCTGGCCATTGGCTTCTTTGAGAGGGCGAGGCGGATCATCATCCAAGCCAAAGAGGTCCAGCGGGTCGATTTCCTCTTCATCGTTCCATGATCGCTTCCTCGGCTCGGCATAACGGACATTCGGGTCAAAGACGCACATCCATTCCGCAGACGGGGCTGGCTTTGCATCAGCGAAACGCCTTGCTCCGTGCTTGCTGCTTACCAGTTCCACGACTTGCCCGCGCTCATGCGGGGTGACCTCAATGGGTCGCTTTTGGGCTATACCAATTACTGTGGCAGCCCATTCCTCGGGATTTCGCACAGCCTCTGCCCATGCGGACAGCGTGTCCCAAAGCCCCGCATGATCGTCGCTTTTCCGATAACAGATTGGGGTTACACCTCGATCCTGCCATTCTTCTTCCGCATCTCCCTCATCACCTTGGGTAAATGCATAGATTGGAGAATTGTAGCTGACACCATCCGCAGCGTTCAGGCCTTCAAGCAAGTAGCGCATCGGCGGGTCCTCTGCTCGATAGCCCAGCAAAACGATCGTATATCGTTCGCGAAGGGCCTTCACGAAGCGGGTTGCCCAACCTTCTGACAAATATGCTCTACCAAAGTCCGCACTGCTGATTACATAGCCGGATGCCACGCCGACTTTTGGCCTGCAGAGGCGGCCATGCAGGTAAACCACCCCGTCAATAGATGGCTGTAGCAACAGGTCAGGCAGGGCCGGAGGGACAACCCTTGAAATGCGCTTTTCGACGGCTTCGAATAGAAGATCGAAGTTCGTGGTGACTAGCTGAGGACGTCCGTCCACACCTCTGGAAAGATCAAGTATCGTCTGATGACAGGAAAGGTCGGGCTTTTTAGCCGCTTTCAACGCAGAGTGAATTTCTCGATCAATCTCAGACTGGCCAAACTCAAGAACCAATAGGCTAAAGACGCGATCCGAGCTATCCCCGCGCTCCATCGCGGCGAGCGCCTTCTCCGCGCCTAGCTTCTCCACGACCTCCTGTGTCAGCCCGCCGAAATCAGGAAGTCCCGCGCGACGGGAAATTCCCGCCCCGCAAAAGAAGATGACATTGCCCTCATTTCTCTCAGTTAGCAGGTGAGAGGGGATTACCGGGCCATCAGAAATGAAACGCATGAGTAGGCAATAGCACCATCGGCGTATAAGCGCACCCTTCTCGCGCTACTGAGCGATACTTCAACCCGGCGCCATTACAGGTCGATGGCCTGGGGCTGCAAGGATAAACATTCGATTTCAGCGCAACTGTTGTGTTGTTCGATGATGGAGAAGCAAAATTGCCTTTGGCTATTTCTGGCGGAGAGATAGGTCATTAAAACTTTTTCTATTGGTTGGACGGATCGCGTTAGAATTATTATGAAGTGCTGTGCAATAGTCGGAAACGAGAAGATGACATGACTTTAGAACCTACCTCTGAATCCATTCTGTCATTCGCCGCTGAGCGAGCAAAGGATGCGTGGGCAAAGGATGGTCAACCTTATCTTTTGTCTCGATTAAGCCCGGATTTGCTAATGGAAGGAATCAATTACAAAGGGGTTTTGGGCGACCAGCGGTTGGCCGAGTTAATGCGAACCGGCCATGCTTATGTTAAATTGGTTTCCCACCCCACTCAGAAAGCAAAGATTGGACTGATTCCGACCGATAAGGAATTCGAGTTCTCCACTGAGCCAGTCACAGAGTCGAAGCATTCATCTGCGACGCCTTCCAGTGATAGGGCAAGGTCTTCACGTCGTCGCTACATCGTTTCGAACTTCTTGCAGCTTTTATCTGAACTGGACGACGCGGATTCAGCCCAAGTGCAAATTCCGACCAACATTCTAACAAAGCTTATGCGTGATTGATGCGGATCGTAATTGCCGTTGCTACGGCGGACGCCTCATTGCGTGCTTTCTTGGCGTCGAATCGTGATAGAGCTGTTCCGCCGGAAATCGCCTGTCATCCTCATTTGAGCGATCGAGGCTCTCGGTTCAGCATACAATTGCAAGCTATCAACCAAGGCACGACTTCCGACGACCTTGGCTGTTGGTTGGAGCGCCTTTCCAAAGGTGCTGAGGGGCTAATTTTGCTGATCGACGCCAGCAACCGCTTCCTCGTGCAAGATTTTGAAGATGCATACTTTGTGACTGATATTCCGCCCTACAAAGGCAAAGTAGCACAGAATCAAGTTCGCGCCGCGCTAGCGCCTATCCTGCGTCACTTCGTCGCATACTCACAGAGGTTCGATCATAAGCGAAATCTGCGTGTCTTATTGCTTCCTCTCGACATTTTTATTGCCGACGATTTAGCGGATCTGCGGGGACGTATGACGACTGGGAAGATGGCGCCTGGTTTAGGCGAAGATATCGATCGCCTTATCGCGGCAGTAAATCGGCGTGGGCGGCCTAAAACGAAGCGCGGCAGTTATTCTAAAATCTTTCTGGTGGACGACCGTCCGCTCTTTTATCAATACGGTCCGGAGCGCCACAAAATAGTACAGACGGTGATGCCGCCGCACGGTGAAAAATGCAGGCATTTAAGCCGGTTTCGCTTCGGTCGGCTCTACGACGACCGCTTACACCACAACGTTGATGATGGCTCTAAACCTACTAAAGTGAGTGGGAGTTTCACGACCTGTCACGGTGATATCTTTGCCGCCAATGGCCAAAGCCACCTTAACATTTTTCCAAACGGCTTTATCTGACATGAAAAAGGGCAGCTTGTAGGCTGCCCTTTTTGCTAAGACCGGTGTCTAGCGTTCTCCTATTCCTTCACAGCCGCGTCCAATCAGATCACAGCCCATTAGCCGATATTTCCGATTTTTCGTCAGGTCACTTATGGCGATTCAATGCCTAAAAATAGGTGTCACTGAGTCGCATGAAGGAACACGTAGACAGCACGTATGTACAATTATTGTGTTAAAAGTCAATTGACAACTCGGCCAAGGGCTCGCGCGGCTCTCATAGAGCTGCTAACAGCGGTTTGAGCGACTGGACATTTGTATATCAAAGATTGAGCGAATCGGCCCGTTCGGACACGATCAATCATTGCATCAATGTCACTAATTCCTGCCTCGTCTGCAACAGCTTCCTTTTCCGAGAAGTCTGTCGATTGGCTTGGTCTCACAAGTCGAAACTCAACTCCTAGGCTGCGCGAGCTTTGCAAAGACAGCAATCGCTCTTAGTTGAATGATAGCGCCGGCCTTCGTTCGATTTTGGAGCAAGCGGCGGGCCCTAGCCCGGCTGGTAAAACTAAGTGGGGCAACCCGCCAGTCCATGAAGGTTCATCGAACTCGCGCCCAAGAAAGAACCGACAAAACCTACAAAAGGGGTCTTTTGAGGTTTGGTCGGTTAATTGAGATGCTGTCAATTGCTTGTGCAGGCGGTTTTGGGGTTGATATAATAGCGGGCAGTAGGCCTTCCGCCCGTGTCAACATCGCGTTTCGCGATCCATCCTGCGTCCGCCAGGGCTCCTAGCCCCAACTCTACGTCCTTACGATCGGCCAAATTTGACCAGTTGCGGGAATATATATCGCGCGCGGTGAACCCGTCTTTCAGCCTTCCTCTCTCAATGAGATCCCAAATTAGTCGTGCCGTCTCTGCTGGAGCGGCCTCAGCGGCCGCGTAAACGCGGCGCGCGTGGGCTTCAAGATAGCGCGCCCAGCGAATGGCCAAATTAATCGCTTCGACCGACACGCTGCCCGTACCGCCGGCCGCCAGATGCAGGATCAGGGCAATTCTGGGAACCAGCCCACGATATTTTGACAGATGCGCGGCAAGCGCGGGTGATATCCCGTTGCTGCGCACTTTGGCCTCGAGACCCGCACGGTATTCCACAAACGCTCTTCGCGCGTCGTCTGACAAACGTAGATATGGTATGGCCGAGCCGTCTTCGAAAATGGCACCAACATCGTGAGGATTAAGCTGCGCCAGCCGCTGGCACAACCTGAACGCTGTAGTAACTGCATTCTTATTGCTCGGGTGGTCCATTGGTTCCCATGTTGGTGCGCAATCCGGCCACACCAAAATTTGGAGGCGTTGGACCATTCCATCATCGAAGTTTGCCAAAGATGATCCAACGTAGCTTGCGATCCGGTTGGGCTGGGCAGTACCGAACAGCGAAACTGTGACGGCCGCTACTGTAGTTGTCCCTCGACCAATTCTATCAAAAGTATATCGGTCTTGCCCACTCCAGCCCGTCATTAGAAATCCGCGGTCTGCAGCTTTTTCCTTACGGTCAAGTTCCGCCAGCAAAGACAGTAACTCGTCGCGATGATACAGAACGCCGTCTGGGTTGTCGGCGCAGATTTCTCCCAACTTTTCCACCGTAGCGTTGCTTGTAACAAACCTCTTCAGCTTCGGCTTGGGTGGTTCATCGCCGATGGCCTGTAGCTCGTGCATTAAAGCGAGCGGGTCGCCCTGCTCCTTTGCTTTTTTCACAGCATCGGCCTGCTTCACCTTATAAACGGCGACCGCCATTTCATAATCTTTCAACTTGTGACTGTTTGCTTCGTGCGCCTCCGCTTCAAGCTCCATTAGAGGGGCAAACACTTCTCGGATCGCCGGACTTTTAAGCGCGCCCGGTTCTGCCACAATGCATCCCCACAAATTCGCCGGCTCAGACCAGTTATTATATTGCTCTGGTCTTATCGCTATTTTCCTTCCTATGATGCTGCCCAGCATTAATAATGCTGAGCTCCCCACAAAATCTAGGGGTACACACATTCTTTTGGCGGTGTCGACAAGGTATGGTCGGAGTTCCAACGGAAGCAAATCCTCGTCTAATTCGGGAACCGGAGGCAGGCCATCGGGAAGTGAAACAGGATTGGGCCATTCAATTTCGCCACTTTGCGAAGTCTCATCTGCCAGCGTTTCTTCTTCACCGACACTGAACCCCGCTTCCTTGGTCATCTTGATTACCGAGCGCATAGTTACCAGTTTCCTGCCCTTGGTGAGCTTCAGACTGTCCCATTGGTGGCGTAGCGCTTCAGTTCCGGGGTAGGTATGGCCACCTGACGACCACTCATCCCACAGCTCAAAGCCGGTGTCGTCACCGTGGGTCTCGTGGTGCAGCCCCATGCCGACGCGCAGCCATGGGTCACGACCCATTGATGGGTCGAGGTTGGCCAGCAGGGCCTCCATCTCGGATATGGTCAGGTTGAGCTTCGGCTCGTACCCTGCCATGAAGTCGTCAGGATCGAACACGGCCTGCGAACTGGACCCAAAGCGCTTTTCGCAGTACTGGCAAGTGAAGTCGTCCACGACTGCGATCTTATCTTCGTATCCGAGCACTTCGCATGTTGGCAGGATATTGCCGGTGAAGGTCACGAAGCCACTTGAGCTGAAGGTCTCAAACCCGAAGTTGTCAGCGCTGGTTCCGGACTTATGGTTGCCAAGGAAACCCTGCAGAACGGCACGGACGCCCTTGCCGCTGGGGCTTAGCTCGGCGTACGTGCGGTCGACCATCTTGCGGACGTCTGCGGGGATCTCGCCCCCCTCGCCGACGCAGTTGTCGAAGTCGAGAAAGACGTAACCGAAGTTCGCCAGTGGTGCGAAGCCGACGCCATCCATGCCAAGCCGCACAGCGGCCTCTACGGCAGCGTCAAACGTCGTCAGCCGTTGGCGGTCAATAGAACCGCCTTGTTGCCCGTGGCGACGCGTACCGTCAGCCCAAAAGGGTATTTTGCGTGGCTTGGCCTCACCGGCGAAGTGCTCGAAACGCCACAAGAGCCACGCTGGGAGCGGGCGCAGAGGCTTGGGTACCTGAATTTTATCATTAAACATTGTCAGTCCTTTATTGAACCGCCAGCTGCCGTAAGGTATAAGTCTTGTGTCGAAGAAGACGCACACCCTCGGCGTAAAACCGGGGGTGTTGTTTATTGTGAATTGGCGCTGGTCGAATTGATCAGACGACCCTCGAGCCATGTGTCGAGGTCGGCGCGCCGGTATCGCACGGCTCCGCCGAGCTTGCAGTAACGCGGCCCTTCGCCAGTCACGCGAAAGCGTTCTATTGTTGGTTTGCCAAGGCGCACATACTGGGCGGCCTCAGTCGTTGTCATGATTTCGTTATGCATATCGTGCTGCCTTCCTTGTTGTAAGAAGGCATCCAGATACTGTCACGTTTTACAAAAATCGAAAGATCATTCCGGATCTTTTTTGATCGGTAAACCATCCGGACTGTACATCATGTCCAAGGTCCGCCGAACTTGAGTTTCAGCTGTTTGGTCGGCCACAATACCGATAACCCCCTTCTCCTTCACGGCTGCTCGGCAAGCTTCTGCTCGAATTAAGCCGCGTTCTCGAATGAGTTTTGCCGCGAGATGGGCATGCATCTCGTACTTTCGGCTAATGTGTTTGGCGTGCGCTGGCAGTTTTGGTTCGATTTCCAAGGTATCAGCCTTGGGCCCATCGTCCAACAGTGCGTCTAGGTCTGGAATGTAAAATTCCACGCCGGAGAGTTTGATGTACTGGCTGACGACAGAAGGGCAATCTGGGGTAGGTTCGTCTCGCACACTTGTACCAAAAACGCCGGCACCCCAATTGGTCGTGACATCAGACCCATTCAGGTTCAGATAGAACCAGAATTCCGATGGTATGAATGGCCATGGCTCTCCACTTGCTAACTCCAGCTGATCCTGACCGTCGTTCATAAGCGCTTCTGCGGGTTGCTTAAACAGTCGTCCATCCACATGATCATAATCGTGATAATCATCATCGCTAAATCGACCTCTAGTCGCCTTAGCCTTGAGCTTTCCCATTTCCGCCCACTGGGCTAGATCTCCCTCAGTGCACCCGGCTGCTCGCGCGCGACGCATGGCATCAAATGAGGATAGCCAATATTCTGCAGTCATCGTCCACCCTCCAATCGAACCACGTTACTTGTATCCACCCCAGTCATCAGTCTGTCGACGTGCCCTGCCCATGCTTCCAGCGCCATCCGCTTCTCGTCCGCCCAGTCATGCCGCTGATACACACCGGCAACTCCGCCCTTCGAGCCGCTGACATGGTTCAACACGGCCTCTGTAACCTCGAACCGTACGCCCAACCTTTGAAGTCCGGTGGCTACAGTCCGCCTAATGTCGTGCAGCCTCCATGGATCGAGTTGTCGACCCTCGTTGGATATTGCAGCATCCAGCGCAGCCTTCGCCTTGCTGATGCCCGAGACAGGGGTTCTGCCGGTGGTTGTCAGGATGTACCCACGCTGCGGCCATTCAGCCCCGCCAGCTTGCGCATCGAACAACCACACAGCTGCCGACGCAAGCGGTACCAGGTGAGCCTTTGCGTTTTTCGCTCTGCTTGCCGGGATTGTCCATGTCGCTGTGACACGGTCAAGTTCTTCCCACATGATGCCGGCGACCTCACTACGGCGCTGGCCTGTCAAGACCAACAGCTTGAAGAACGCCGCCCAGATGGGATGCGATGTTTCTGCGGCTTGGTATACCCGCCTCAGTTCGTCATCGTTGAGGACACGCTCGCGCGCGGGTGGTGCAGGCGGCTTTTCCATTGCGAGGATTGGGTTTGCGTCGATATAGCCTCGCCGCATCGCCCAGCCCCACAGTACCGACGAATAAGCGAACACCGCCCGCCGTATTCCTCGCTTGTGCGAGGGAATGCTGTCAATGACCGGCTGGAGCTGGACACGCCCAATATGCGGTATGGGCATGTCGCCCAATGCAGGTGTCAGGTACCGGTTCACGATCAGTTTGGCCATGGCAACGCTGGATGCGCGTCGCTCGATGTCGTTCTGGTAATGCTCGAGCCATAAACTGGCAATGCGGCTGAATGCCAACTCACGCTCCACGCGGTCCTGCTCTTCCACCAGCCGCACAGACGCTTCACGGGCCGCCATGGAATCAAGATCCTGCTGTCGGGGATCAACCCCCTGTGCGACCATTGCCGCAAGCTCCTGCGCCCTCTTGCGCGCTTGATCAGGCGTTAGGTCGCCGTGCCGCCCTATGGTGTACTTGCGAGGCGCAGTTTTAGACGCCTGCCCGGGCTTCGCTAGACGGTAGCGGTAGATATAAACCTTCAGGCCGACAAGCGTGACCTTCAGGCCGAACCCCGCAATGCGGTCGTCCCACAGGATCACATCGCCCGACGCGACGGGCACGGCGGCTTCTACACTCGCCTTGCTAATCCGGATGTTTGCCATACTGCCTCTATGATGCCCAACATATGCCTAGGCATCAGATAGGCATCAGATCAATTCAAAGCTACGACAATATGTGATGACAGCGGATTATTTTATAAAATAATTACAATGGATATTTGAAATTGCACCGCGTAAAGAGCCAATATGTCGCTAACTTTTAATCAGTAGGTCGCTGGTTCGAACCCAGCAGGGCTCACCACTAAATCAATTACTTAGCTGTCTTATTTAGTGGGAGCCGCGCGCGCGAGTGCCTAGCAATCACATAACAATCAGGCCGGATGCTGCATTCTTATTGCGCCGGATTACGTCCACACAGAATGCATTTAACGACCCAAACCGCCAGCCAAATAATGGCGTAACAAATTGCCGCAAGCTATTGCGGCACGAACTAAAGGCTTTCACCGAGCGCCTTATTGCTGCCGCCCCGTAGTTGTCCCATGTTGACACAGCAGAATCAATTTCTTGCGAATCGTTTACAAAGAGTTAATGGCAGGCGCTGGAATTGGCTCAACCATGTAAAATCTCCCGAGCGGCAACAGGAAGGCACGACAATGCAGAAACTAAAAAACAAAATGCTTTTGGCATCGCTTGGGATTGTGGCGTTAGCAGCGACACCAGCTTCGGCAGCGGTTACACTCACAAGCACGCCCGGTACGGCTGTATATTCCGGTCCGACACCAACTTACAACTTTGACACCCCAACTCCTCAATTTACCGGCGGCGTTATAAGAAGCACATCACCATCTGGTATCAGTGCGCAGCCTTTCGGCAGCACCGGAGGCTATGCAACGGTTGGTCCAAGCGATGGCACTCCAGGTATCCTTGACCTGTCGTCATTTGGCGACATCGACTGGATTTCCTTTATCTGGGGCTCAATAGATAATTATAACACCCTTGAAGTGTTAAGCGGTAAAACAGTGCTTGCATCATTCACTGGGACAACTGTAATTGCAGCCGCCGATGGCGATCAAACAGACCCTGCAACCAATCGTCTCGTGAAGTTGACGTTCACAGGTGGAGACCAGAGCAACGTTACCGGCCTTCGGTTTAAGTCGACATCAAACGCATTTGAATTTGACAATGTGGCTGTTGCGGCGGTTCCTGAGCCAGCTGCCTGGATGTTGATGATGCTTGGTATGGCAGGTGTTGGTTTCTCAATGCGCCGTAAGAAAGACACAACACTGCGCGTTCGTTTCGCATAACAGAAACAACACCGCGTTTGTGAAAGCCCTGCCGGAAACGGTGGGGCTTTTCTTTAAGTCGCAACAGACACAATTCCACCCTCAGTAGCCGCCTTCATGCTCGCAGCCGTCGTGTTCGGCATCAGGATCACCAACCGGACAGCCAAGGCTGTGGTGTCCGCGATGCTTCACGAAATCATCTTCAGCACCGCTGCTTTCGTCGTCTTCTTCACCGGCGAACTGCTCGAATACCAGCCCTGTGGTGCGTCGCAGCATCCGTGTGTGCCATTCAATCCAAGCAGCGTCTGCTTCGTCACCTGTCGGTTCAATGTCGGGGTCTCCGTCGACTGCGTCCAGCAAGCTAATCGCCACCGAGATTAAACCCTCAAGGCTATTTCGATCAAACTGTGGCAGCGTCTGAAAAACAGCCGGCATCGCCGCAAAGTATGGTGGCAGGGTGACAAGGGCAAAGTCGCCATCTATTGCGCGTGTACCCGGCATCATTGGCAAAATCCTGAGCTTCAACGCTCAGCAAGCCGCGCAAATATGACTGTCCAAACAACAGATCTCTCGATTTGGACGACTGGCGATGCCCGATCTGAAGACGATTGACACATACCAACCAGTTGGTATGTTTTTGCAATGAAACCGAATCGAACTCTTCAAACTACGAAAATCGGCGCGCGCGATAAGCTTATTATTGCTGCCATCGCAACGGTTCGATTCAAGGGTTTCGCTGCAACGTCGGTCGACGAAATTTGTCAGGCGGCTGGAGTTACCAAAGGCGCTTTCTTCCACCACTTCGCAACCAAGGAGGCTTTGGCCGTCGCCGCTGCAGGAGCATGGACCAACATCGCAGAACAACGGATCTTCACTGAGCCCAGCTGGGTCCGCATAGATGATCCGCTCGACCGGCTGATCGGTCACATCGATTTTCGCCTGGCCATGCTCGATGGACCTGTGGAAGATTTTACCTGTTTCGTGGGCACCGTAGTGCAGGAAAGCTATAACAGCAGCGCGCCCATTCGCGCCGCATGCGATGCCAGCATCTCTGCATATGCAGAGCGGCTGGCCCGAGACATCCAACCTGCAATTGATAAATACAACGTCACGGAAGTGGATGCGCTCAGCCTTGCCTTTTACATTCAGGCAGTCCTGCAAGGGGCGTTTATACTCGCGAAAGCGCAAGGCGGCCCCGCAATAGCACGCGACAGCGTCGCGCATTTGAAGCGCTACGTCATTATGGTGTTTGGAAAGGGCGGAGAGACAGAATGAGCAAGGCCATTTTTGTCAACTTGCCAGTGGCTGATTTGCCCCGGTCAATGGCGTTTTATGAGGCTCTGGGCTTCACCAATCATGCGGCTTTCACGGACGACACTGCCGCGTGTATGGTGTGGAGCGAAGCAATCATGCTGATGCTTCTGACACATGAAAAATGGAAAAGCTTTACCGATCGGCCGATCGCGCCTTCCGGTAGCAGTGAGGTTTCGCTGGCACTTTCACTTGACAGCAAATTCGAGGTCGATGCGATGGCCGATGCGGCGGCGGCGCATGGCGGAATTGCCGATGTCAATCCGGAGCAGGACCACGGCTTTATGTACGGGCGCGATATTCTCGATCCCGATGGCCACGTCTGGGGACCTTTCTGGATGGACCCCGCAGCAATTCCCAAAGTGGGGTGAAGCAACATTCCGGAGGCAAAGAGAAGCGGGGACACAAGCAAGGAGAGAGGAAATGAGTTACGTCGACGGATTTGTGATTGCCTGTCCACAGGCAAACAAGGAGAAATTTATCGCGCATGCAAAGCTTGGTGATAGCGTATTCATGGAACTGGGCGCGCTGCGTGTCGTGGAATGTTGGGGCGATGACGTTCCCGATGGCAAAACCACAGACTTTCGCATGGCAGTGAAGGCAGAGGCCGACGAAGCTGTCTTGTTCAGCTGGATTGAATGGCCCGACAGGACGACACGCGACGCCGCCATGGCGACAATGGCTGAATGGATGAACGATCCGTCCAAGGCCAACCCACGCATGGATCCAGTGAAGAACCCCATGCCGTTCGACGGCAAGCGGATGATCTTCGGTGGCTTCGCCCCAGTGGTGGAACTCATCAAATAGGAGCGCGAAGATGGCAAACAGACATGGCGATTTCATTTGGTACGAACTGATGACCAATGATGCGGAAAGGGCGCGCGATTTTTATGCCTCTGTTGTAGGTTGGGATATTGAGTCAAACCCAAGCGGCGACCTCGATTACCGAATGATCTCAGCAGCAGTCGGTCCTGTGGCAGGATTGCTGCCTTTGACTGCGGAAATGCAGTCAAGCGGCACGCGACCGTGCTGGGCCGGATATATCATGGTCGATGATGTTGATGCAACGGTGGGTGCCGCGACGGCAGCGGGCGGATCGGTAAATATGCCACCTTGGGATATTCCTGTAGTCGGCCGCGTAGCTTTTATCGCTGATCCGCAGGGCGTGACCTTTTATATCATGAAACCAATGCCGCCTGCCGACAGGCCCTATGCGGAGAGTAAAAGCTTTACCGCGACCGAACCGATAGCTGGCCACTGCGCGTGGAACGAGCTTTCGAGCACCGATCCGGAGGCATCAAAAGCATTCTACGGCAAGCTCTTCGGATGGGTCCAGGATGGCGAGATGGACATGGGACCGCTTGGCAAATATGAATTTCTGAAGGACGCAGAGGACCGCTTCGCGCTTGGTGCGGTCATGCCCAAAATGACGGATATGCCGGATCCAATGTGGATATATTATTTCCGTGTGCAAGATATCGATGCGGCATCGGCGACAATTGCCGCCAAAGGCGGAGCGATCTTGCAAGAGCCGATTGAAATCCCCGGTGGCGACTTCAGCATGGTCGGCATGGACCCACAAGGCTCACTTTTTGGACTGGTCGGAGCGCGCAAGTGACCGCCCTAACCGCACCGCGCTGGTTGACGTGGGTCGGCGTCGTTTTTCTGTTCTGGAACCTGATGGGCGTCGGTGCCTTTGCAAGCCAGTGGATGATGTCCAACGCCGACATTGCCGCACTCCCGCCAATCCAGCGTGAGCTCTGGATGTCGATGCCTGGTTGGGCGTGGGCAGCTTATGCAATTGGCGTCGGTGTCAGCACCCTAGGCGCAATCGGCCTGCTCCTGCGCAAGTGGTGGGCGGCGCTCGCCTATGCAGTAAGCCTGATCGCGATCATAATCCAGTTCAGCTACCCATTCCTTATTAGCCAAGGCGCACAAAGCGAAATCGCCATTCTTGTCTTCCCGATATTCATTGTCGTGATGGCGGTTATCCAGTGGCAATTATCGCGCCATTGGCAACGTAAGGGTTGGCTTGTCTGAAAACAAAGCGAAAGGAGAGAGAAAATGAACAAGAACACGATCTGCATCTGGTATGAAAAGGATGCTGAACCCGCTGCGAATTTCTACGCCGTGACCTTTCCAGATAGCTCGGTGACTGCTGTGCATAAGGCCCCGAGTGATTTTCCAAGCGGCAAGAAGGACGACGTCTTGACGGTCGAGTTCACCGTTTGCGGCATCCCATGCCTCGGTCTGAATGGGGGCAACGCATTCAAGCAAAGCGAAGCATTCTCATTCCAGATCGCAACCGACGATCAGGCCGAGACCGACCGATACTGGAATGCTATTGTCGGCAATGACGGAGAAAAAAGTGCGTGCGGCTGGTGCAAAGACAAATGGGGCGTCAACTGGCAGATTACCACGCGTGTCCTTACCGAAGCTATAGCTGCGGGCGGTGAAGTCGCAAGACGGGCCTTTGAAGCGATGATGGCGATGCAAAAAATCGACATCGCTAAGATTGAAACAGCGGTGGCAGCATGACACTTATCCTCCACGGCCATCCCTTTTCCTCCTACACTTGGAAAGCGCTGATAGCGCTGTACGAAAAGGATCTGCCCTTTACCCTGCAAAGCGTCGAAGACGATCTGGCGGCCAATCCCGAAAATGGCGGACGACTCTCGCAAATCTGGCCAGCCAATAAATTCCCGGTGCTCGAGAACGACGACACGATACTCATCGAAAGCTCAATTCTCATAGAGCATCTCGATCTGGCCTATCCCGAAACAGTGCAGCTTATCCCAGAAGATCCCACCGCAGCCCTCGACGTTCGCTTCATGGACCGGGTATTTGATAATCATGTGATGGCGAACATGCAGGCGGTTGTTGGCGAGCATCTTCCTTTCATAACCGAAAAGCCCGATCCGATGCGGATCGAGCGCGCCAAGAGCGCACTGTCAACGATCTACCGATGGCTGGATGACAAGCTGCCTGAAAACAGCTGGGCATGCGGCGACGCGTTCACACTCGCTGACTGTGCCGGAGCGCCCGCCTTATTCTATGCAGACTGGGTGCATCCCATCCCCGATGATTGTCCAAGGGTTAAAGCCTACCGTGCCCGCGCACTGGCCCGCCCATCCGTAGCACGTGCCGTCGATGGTGGCAGGCCTTATCGGCATTATTGGACGCTTGGCCCCACAGATCAGGATTGAGAAAAGAGGAGGACAACATGACTGCAACTGCGGAAAATGGCTGGGAACTTTCGGTTACCCGCTATATCACTGCTCGGCCCGAAAAAGTTTGGGACGTCATGGCCAATCGTATCGACGAATGGTGGTGTCCAAAACCCTGGCGCGCTGTGTTCGATCAGCTTGAGCGGCGCCCGGGCGGCGCGTCAACTTGCACGATGTACGGGCCCGAGGGCGAAGTGCATCCGCATCCCGGAACCGTTTTGGCATGGGATGAAGGGCAGCGCTTTGCCTTTACCGACGCAATGATCGGCGACCTGATGCCAGCGGGGCCGTTCATGATCGGCATCTGGAGGATCGCGCCGGAAGGCGCCGGCTCTCGCTATACCGCAGCATGTCGCCACTGGACCGAAGCAGATTGCAACCGACATATGGAAATGGGTTTCGCAGAAGGCTGGGGCGCGTGCGCTGACCAGCTGTTGGCACTATGTGAGGCGTGACGGACGCTACAAGAAACGCATATTTGCTATCGTCAGCCTCAAATGTCTCCGGGCGATTTCAGAGCTATGCTGATGGCAACATGCCGCGCGCAATCCATCATGTGATTGCGCGCAGCAAGAGGTTGGTTCAGTTGCGGCCGCGACGTGGGGCCTTACCCGATCGCTGTGGCTGCAGACTGCCAGGGCGGAAGCTTGGGTCGCGCACTACAGAAACGTCCCGCTTGATCTTACCATCAACCTGAGCGACGCTGGCTTTACGATTGTATACCTGTTGGCCGTCGCGAGTGACGTTACGCTCACTCTCTCTGCCGTTTTCTGTCTTGCGGCCAAAGGCATCATACGCATATTCGCGGCCTTGCCGATCAGTAGCCGAACCCGTCGTGGTGAAACCGTCCTCGGCCTTGACCCGGTCATACTCGTAAGAGCGGGTCTTGCCATCAAAGCCGGTTTGCGAACCGCTACCACTTACACCAATTTCCGTTTTGGTGCGCTCACGCTGCCGCGTGGCGGTGGCACGATCGCTAGCGCGCGTGACGCTGGCATCGACATTCAAATTGCCGCCATCCCGCGTTACGGTGCGCGTTGCTGTACCTTTTGGCTTTTCAACCGTCGTTGTTTTCGTCTCTGCGTTTGCAGCCATCGTTAAAGCCATTGCAGCCAGTGGAAAGGCAATAAAATACTTCATGTTCATTCTCCTCAAGTGGCAGGGGGGTTAATTTCCTGCTCCTGAAGCCCAAACGAACAACGCCATAAAACCCTTCGCAGATATTCCTGATTACTGGCCAGCACGTTGCAGGCGGAGCTGCCGCCTTTCGCGGAGGGCAGCACGCAAGGCTGCACGCTGCTCAACGGTAGTCGTACGAGGGCGTTCGCGCGGCGCAACAACGGCTTCGGGGCTCTGCTTATCCGATTCAACCTTCGGTAATTCAGCTTCAACTGTCGCGCGCTCTGATCCATCAGGGGGCGAAGCGGTTAAGGTTTGGGGGTCTGTTTGCAACACGGCATCGCGCTCCAGCATCCTTTCCCGTCGCGCCGTACGCCGTTCGGTTGCCACTGCGCGCCATGCTTCTTTTGTCGCAGGATCAGCATTTTGGACCAGCTCCCGGACAGCCGCGCGGACATCCTGCTGGTTCGCTTGCCCCGTGCGCACCATTTCGCGCACTTCGCGCCTTGCCGCAATTAACCGTTGGCGCGGTGGGAGTTTGGCAATTTCGGGATCGTTACGCAATTCGGTCACGCGCTCGACGATCGCGGCGCTACCCTGCAATTCGGGCTGCGATGCCATCGGCGCCAGCGCCGGTTGCGACCCCGCAACCATTCGAATTTTCGGCGGCATCTCCAGCTTGGATGCTTCGACTATCTTGGCCTTCACCAGCACCTCGCTGACACCGGGCACATACACAGGGTTTCCGAAAATGCCGGTCGCTGCCGCGGTGGCTGTAGCCAGCGATAGGAACGCCAGCGAACCCAGTATCCGGCTGCTCCGTCGCCACGGATTTGAGTGGCGCGGGCGTCCAAAGGGTATTGCCAGTGACATGGTTTCAACGCCCGTATCGCCGTTCGCGATGCGCGCCATCAGACGATCGGAAAAGCCCTGGGGGACCGGCGGCACTGTGTAGGCGTCCAGCGCCTTTTGGACAGTTGTGGTAAATAGAGGCTCAGCCATCATCGTGCCCCTGATATGCCTTTGCGCTCGACGCAGTCCTTCAGCGAAGTACGCGCGCGGAACAGCAACGATTCAAAGGCTTTTAACTTCATGTCCAAACTTTCCGCAGCATTGTTGTTCTGCTGCTCTTCATAATAAGTAAGAATTACTGCGGCGCGCTGCCGGTCTGGCAGTGCTTCGATGCAGTTCTTCACTGCATGTCCAACTTCGCTTAATTCAATCTGGCGGTCCGCGAGCGGAGCTTCGTCTGTCCGCTCGGGTGCCTCCTCGCTACTAACAAAGCGCTTGCGGCGCAGCCGGTCGAGACATTGGTTCACCGTGACCTTTTTCAGCCAAGGCGCAATTCCCGCACTGCCTGCTTTCCAGCGGTCTGCATGGTTCCACAGGCGCAGCAACGATTCCTGGGCAATATCCTCCGCTTCACTGGCGTCGCCGAGCATCCGGTACGCAACGCGCCATGCCATCTGCGCGTATAGTTCCGTGGCACGACGCATTGCAGCGTGATCGCGTGCAGCAATCCGCGCAACCAGTTCATCGTCACTTTCACCGGCAAGAATGGTCGCCTGCTGCATCATGATATCACCAGAAAAAAACCGCAGTTCGCCCATCATACGAATGAGGCGTAAAAATCCTTCTAAAAAAATTTCGAAGGTTTTTTGCGCGATGTGCGTTGAGGCTGTGACCGGTCCTGATGGTCGCTTAGGGGAGGCTATGTATGAAATATTCAAAAGCAATCATGTTGTCGCTTATAACGCTGGCGCCGTGTACAGCAGCACACGCCGAGGATGGCTGGCGCATTGGATTGAACAGCGGGGTCACGCTATATTCTGCCGATGAAGACCCGCGTTTTGCATCAATCCAGATCGCTCGTGATTTTGAACAGGGCTATGTCCAGATTGGCATCTCGATAATTGATGGTGCGGTTACCCAAGGAATTGTGGCTGCAGTTCCTGTCAAAAGCGAAACCGTAACGCTTGCCGGCGGACGCAGCTTTGGCGACGTCAGCTTTGACGGATATGCTTCGGTCGGTCAAAGGCGGTTTAAAGCCGAAACGCTGCCCGGCGGCCGCGTCACAGTCAACACCAACGGTAGCAGCTTTGCAATCGGCGGCGCATTGACCTACGAACTCCAGCTATCCGATGGCATTTCAGTCGCGCCATTTGCCGCGCTCGATTATGACAAGGTGGATGTTGGTCGGTTCATTATATTACCAAACGGTGACGCGCGGACGGTTAAGTCTAAAGAGGATGGCGTGACCGGATCAGCGGGCGCGTCGTTGCAAAAAATGTTTGGGACCGAGCAGACGCACAGCATTGCAATCACCACTGCTTTTGTAGCGACCTCGAACAGCAGTTCCACACGCTCGGGCACAGGCGCCAATGCTACAAGCCGCATAGTTGCAGCCCGCAACGTATCAGCGCAAAGCGATGAGTGGGCTGAACTCGGCGCATCGGCATCTTTTGCGATCGCCGAAAAATTACGGTTAAATCTTAACGCCAACCGGACATTGGGTTTTGCAGGGTCGGAAGCGACAACTATGGCAGTTGGCCTGAGTTGTGCGCTTCTAAGGCCGTTCCAGCTTTGGACAACCAATAGCTTGCTCGTAATGGCAGTATCCGGGCAGCAAATTGCATTGACGGTGACTCAATAGATAAGCCCGCTCACGACCCGTAATTGTTTGTTAGGATCACCATAGTTCTGAAATTTCAACAGCAAAACGGCCGGCACCAGTGAGCCAACGTGCTAGTGATCGTCGCACGACAGTTTGAACCACTAATGCCTGCACTCTTACTGCCCGTTAAAAACGGCCTTCCGCTTTTCGACAAAAGCCTTGGTGCCTTCCACCGCATCGGCGGAACTTCCGGCAATGCGCTGCCCCTCTGCTTCAGCCAGAAGCTGTTCGGCATAGGAGTTTTCAAGCGCAGTCAGTATGTTCTTGCGCATTACGGCATAGGCCATCGTAGGGCCATTGGCTAAACGGGTAGCGAGCAGGCGAGCCTCCGAATGAAGCATGTCATCATCAACAACTTTGTAGATCATGCCCCAATCAGCAGCCTTTTCGGCACTGATTTTTTCGCCAAGCATCATCATCTCGGTCGCACGGGCCTTGCCGACCATGCGCGGTAGCATCCACGAGGCGCCACCATCGGGCACGAGTCCAATGTTGACGAACGCTTGAAGAAAATAGCCTGACTTGCCGGCAATGACAAAGTCGCCGCATAGTCCAATCGAACAGCCGACCCCAGCAGCCGCGCCATTAATGGCAGTTATAATCGGCATGTTGAGGCGCGCCAGATTCATCATCAGTGGATTATAATGCCGGGTAAGCGCGATATAACTGCCCTCACCGCGCGAGACCGACCGATCACTACGTGCCGACAAATCCGCACCAGAACAAAATCCGCGACCTGCCCCGGTAATCACGAGACATCGTGCATCACCGAGGCCACTGGAAAGTGCGTCGTTAATCTCGACAGCCATATCGAGCGAGCAAGCATTCATGCGTTCAGGGCGGTTGAGGGTAATCGTGGCGATACGATCAGCAACGTCCACGATGATGGTTTCATAGGTCATAAATGCGGCTCTCTCCTATAGCGTGTCTTTTCAAATTCGCTTATCTTAATCCCGGGTTCCCAGCAAATCGCGCGCGACGACCCAGTTATGAATCTCGCTTGGCCCGTCGTAGATGCGCATGGTGCGCAATTTGTTGGAAAGCAAATAAAGCGGCATTTCGCGCGTCATACCCATGCCACCAAACATCTGCATCGCATGGTCGACGATATCGTAGGCCGCCTCGGTGCAATAAGACTTGATCATGGAAATTTCTTGCCTCGTGTCGCACCCCTCGTCCATTTTCCAAGCGCAGTCATAGGTCATCAATCGCATCGCATGAATTCGCGTGGCGGCGTCAGCAACCCAGTTCTGCACCGTCTGGCGTGATGACAAGGGCTTGCCAAAAGTCACGCGCTGTGGCGCATATTCGACCATCATATCCAGCGCACGCTGCGCCATTCCGATCGACCAGGACGCCATTTCAATCCGCCTTGTGCCCAACCGAACCTGCATCGGCAGGAAGCCCTGCCCGCGCGTGCCAAGCAACTTCCAGCCCGGGACGCGGCAGTCATCAAGCGCTATTTCATAGGTCGCCGTCCCGTCAATCATCGGAACTTTGCGCAGCACATTGAATCCCGGTGTATCGCGATCCACGAGAAATGCCGACATGCCATTGCGGCCGCTGGCATTTTTGTCCGTGACTGCCATCAAGATGGTGAAATCTGCTTCATCCGCCTTGGTAATCCATATTTTGCGGCCGTTGATAATCCAGTCATCGCCATCCTGAACAGCCGTCGTTTTCATTAATTGGGGATCGGCACCGGCGCCGGGTTCAGAGATGCCAATTGCGGAAATCGTCTCGCCACGTACATAAGGCGCAAGATAATGCGCCCGCTGCTTTTCGTCGGCCGCAGCCATCATCATGCGCAAATTAGGCGAGTCCGGTGGCAAGGTGTAAGGTGCAACAGTCCGTCCCAGTTCCTCCGCCACACCCACCATCGCCACCATTGGCAGGTCCATTCCGCCAACTTCTTCGGGTGCATCCAGCCCCCAAAGGCCGAGGTCCTTGGACACCAAATCCACCCCGGCCTGCTCTTCTTTGGTGAGATAGCTTCCTTGCCCTTCGCTATCGCGTGCCATTACCTGGCTTTCCAACGGCATCAATTGCCCGTCGACAAATTTGCGCACCAGATCTTTCAGCATCCGGTGTTCTTCAGCGAGTTCGAAGTTCATAGCTTATCCTCTCAATAGCTGCGCGGAAGGCCAAGGACGTGCTCGGCAAGATAGCTTAGAATCAGGTTGGTGCTGATCGGGGCGACGGTGTAAAGGCGTGCCTCGCGGAACTTGCGCTCTACATCATATTCTTCGGCAAAGCCAAAGCCGCCATGGGTTTGCACACACATATCCGCCGCTGCCCAGCTGGCTTCGGAGGCGAGCAACTTGGCCATATTGGCCTCAGCTCCACCGTGTCCGCCCGCGTCGAAAACATGCGCAGCGTGATGCACCATTAGTTCAGCCGCGCACATTTGGGCGTAGCATCGTGCGATCGGAAACTGCACGCCCTGGTTCTGCCCGATAGCGCGTCCAAAAACATTGCGTTGCTTGGCGTAATCGGTTGCCTTTTTGATGAACCATTTGGCGTCGCCGATGCATTCAGCAGCGATCAGTATCCGCTCCGCATTCATGCCCGAAAGAATATAGCGAAAGCCCTTGCCCTCTTCGCCAACCAACGCTGATGCCGGTATCCGCAAATCGTCAAAGAAGATTTCGGTCGTGGAATGGTTCATCATCGTGCGGATGGGCTTGATGGTCATTCCGTTGCCCACGACTTTGCGCATGTCGACGAGGAAGATCGAAAGCCCTTCTGTCTTGCTGGCGATATCTTCGCGCGGCGTTGTGCGGGCAAGCAACAGCATCAGGTCAGAATATTCAGCACGGCTTGTCCAAATCTTCTGCCCATTGATGATATATTCGTCGCCATCGCGCACAGCGACAGTCCGCAATGAAAGCGTGTCCGTCCCGCTGGTAGGTTCCGAAACACCGAATGCCTGCAAACGCAATTCTCCGGATGCGATACGCGGCAAATATTCCTGCTTCTGTTTCGCGCTGCCATATTTCAACAGCGTGTTCATGATGTACATCTGCGCGTGCGCGGAAGCACCGTTGCAGCCAGACGCCTGGATCTCCTCCATGATCACCGCCGCTGCATCAAGGGTCAGACCCGACCCGCCATAGCTTTCCGGAATGAGCGCCGCCAAAAATCCTTTTTTTGTCAACGCATCTACAAATTCTTCCGGATATGCGCGTGCAGCGTCCTTTTCGCGCCAATATCCCCCCGGGAATTCTGCGCACAAGGCCTGCACGGCGTGGCGAATTTCGGCAATATTGTCACTATCGGTCATTTCAAACTTTCTTTCGCGCCAAAGCTGCCATGATGTGCCGTCCGTCGGTTGCGAAGGCCCCCAGTTCAAGCTCAGCGTTGCTTATTCGCATAACCAAATGCAAAGGCTCGCCGCAGATGGCAGGCGAAAGACCACGGAATTCGAAGCTTCCCAACGTGTTATCGCCGAATTGCTGTCGCGCAAGGTCAAGCAACAATGTCGCCATGAGTGGGCCGTGGACGACGGGCCCACGATAACGCTCCTCATTTTGGGCATAAGGCAGATCGTAATGGATGCGATGGCTGTTGAACGTGAGCGCAGAGAAGCGAAACAGCAGCGGCGTGTTAGGCGTAATTACGTGATGGGCGTCCCATCCGGCTGCATCGAAGCTCTCTCCTGCAGGGACAAGCGGCGTTAAGGGTGCATCGGCTGCAGCCGTTTCGCGGTAGACGATGCTCTGCACCTCGCAGATCGCAAGGCCGCTTTCCCCAACCATCTCATGCGCCACATCGACAAAAACAAGCTTGCCAGATCCACCCGTCTTTTCGGTGATCGATTGGATCTGCGAAGTGCGGGCAACCATCTCTCCCATTTTTAGCGGCGCGACGAATTCGACTTTGCTTGAGGCCCACATTCTGCGCGGCAGCGGGACCGGCGGGAGGAAGCTCTCTGGCCTATCATCCCGCACAGGATGGCCATCAGAGCCAAGCTGCGAAGTCGGCGCATCGGGCAGGCCCAAGCACCAGTGAATCCCTTGCGGCAATGTGCCGTCACACGGTGCGTTGCGATCAAAGGTGGCAAGCCATCGCGCGACCAGCCCTTCGTCGATCCGGTCGGTCCTCGTTTCGGCGCGCCCGATCCAGGCATCCCAATCGCCCATCAGTTCACGCCCCCGATCAGGCCCTTGGCAATCACCTGTGCCTGAATTTCGGCTGCCCCTTCAAAAATGTTCAAGATGCGCGCGTCGCACAATATACGGCTAATTTCATATTCAAGTGCATAGCCATTGCCACCATGAATTTGCAGGGCGGCGTCGGCGTTGCTCCATGCGGCGCGCGCGGCAAGAAGCTTAGCCATGCCGGCCTCAATATCACATCTTTTGCCTGAATCCTTTGCGCGGGCGGCCGAATAAGTCAGCTCACGCGCCATTACGAAATCGGCAACGCTCATCGCGATCTTATCGGCAACGCGTGGAAACGCGATGATGGCCTTACCAAATTGCTTGCGGTTGACCGCATAGTCCAAGCCCAACTCCAACGCGCGTCTGGCCACACCCACCGCCCGTGCCGCAGTCTGGATCCGTGCGCCTTCAAAAGTGCGCATCAATTGCTTGAAACCCTGACCTTCCTCATCACCAAGCAATGCATCAGCGGGTGCAACCATGCCGTCAAACTGCAGGGTATATTCGCGCATCCCCCGGTAACCCAGTACTTCGATTTCACTACCCGACATGCCTTCGGCAGGAAATGGATTGGCTTCAGTCCCGCGTGGCTTAGGGACAAGAAGCATCGAAAGCCCGGCATAACCCTTCACATCCGGTAACGAGCGAACGAGCATGGTCATCAGATCAGACCGGCTCGCATGGGTGATCCATGTTTTCGAACCGTATATGACCCAGTGGCCATTCGCGCGCTTGGCACGCGTCTGCAACGTCCCCAGATCCGAACCGGTGTCGGGCTCCGTAAACACCGCCGTCGGCAGAGTCTCACCGGACGCAATTTTTGGCAGCCAAAGGGCCTTTTGCGCTTCAGTCCCGCTCATCGTTATCAGCTCGCCTGCAATTTCCGATCGGGTGCTGAGCGATCCAGCACCGATCCAGCCGCGCGACAGCTCCTCTGTCACAACGCACATCACCAGCTTCGACATGCCCAACCCGCCAAACTCGGTGGGAATGCAAATGCCGAAGGTTCCAAGTGCCGCCATCTTGCCAATGACTTCATCGGGTATCAGTTCGTTGCAGAGGTGCCACTTGTGGGCATGCGGCAATATCTCGGCAGCCGTGAACCGGCGATATTGTTCGCGGATAGCGCCTAATTCGCCGTCATGCAGGTTCTCGCTCGGCATCTGCCGATCCGCCGACGCCTGCGCGACTTGGGCGCGCGTTGCAGCGTGGTCGGTAGACAACAAACCAGCGGTTTCCCGCGCAAGCACGCTTGCCGCATGCGTCAGCCCCAAGTCTACGGGACGAAAAATCTCGTTCTGGCTCATAGGCAGACCGCCGGTCAGCTGCCCTATGGTTTCGGCAAAGATCATCGACGCCACCTGCTGGTCCAGCTTTGATCCACCCGCGTTGCTGTCCAGCCAGGTGGTGATCGCCTCAAGTCCAGATACGCTGGTGGCCACCCAGGCAAAGCCATGCGCCGCGCGCTGGTCCGCTTCAATAGCTCGCGTTTCCAAACGCGACGTGAGCGCCGCCTTTGCAGCATCGCGATAGCTGATCGCAGATTGCAATGCGGTCGCAAATGTCATGCGCGCTCAAACACGGCTGCAATTCCCTGACCGCCGCCAATGCACATGGTTTCTAGTCCGTACCGGACATCACGGCGCTGCAATTCACGCGTCAAGTTCGCCAGTATACGTCCACCCGTAGCGCCGATGGGATGGCCCAGGGAAATGCCCGAACCGTTCACATTGAGTATGTCGTGGCGGCCGTCATCATCCGACCAGCCCCAGCCCTTAAGACAGGCGAGCACCTGCGGCGCGAACGCCTCGTTCAATTCGATCAGGCCGATGTCGTTCCAGCTGAGGCCGTTGCGTGCAAACAGGCGTTCGGTGGCGGGCACTGGTCCAAAGCCCATCCGCGATGGGTCGCAGCCCGCCGCTGCCCAGCTGTGAAAATAGGCGATTGGCTCAAGCCCGAGCTCTTCAAGCTTGTCCTCGGCAACCACCAGGCAAGCCGCGCTAGCGTCATTTTGCTGGCTCGCATTGCCTGCCGTTACTACGCCCCCTTCTAGCGTACGCAATGCAGCCATGCTTTCAGGCGTTGCATCGGCACGATAGCCTTCATCATGGTCAAAGACGATTGGGTCGCCCTTTTTCTGGGCAATGTGGACGGGAACCAGTTCGTCATCAAACAGGCCGTTTTTCCAGGCCGCGGCGGCGCGCTGATGCGACCGCACAGCATAGGCGTCACAGGCCTCACGCGTAATATCAAAGTCTTTTGCGAGGTTCTCGGCGGTCTCGATCATTCCCGAAATCACGCCAAAACGTTCCACAGGCTGGCTCATCAACCGGCCGCGCGTTAGCCGGTCATGCAAGGTAAGATTGCCCGCGCGAACACCTTTGCGGATATCGGTCGTGTAATGTTCGACATTGGACATGCTCTCGCATCCCCCGGCCACAACAATGTCACTGGCACCTGTCTGCACCATCATCGCAGCATTGACGATGGCCTGAAGGCCCGACCCGCAGCGACGGTCAACCTGATAGCCAGGCACTTCTATAGGAAGCCCAGCCGCAAGCCACGACCAGTGGCCAATGCACGGTGCCTCGCCACTGCCATAGCCTTGCGCGAAGACCACGTCGTCCACGCGCGCGGGGTCGATCTTCGTCCGCTCCATCAGCGCCTTCAGTATGATACCGCCGAGATCACCGGCGTTCAGCGGTGCAAGCGACCCACCAAATTTGCCAACTGCTGTGCGAATGGGTGCAACAATCGCTGCGCGGCGAAGTGGGGTCATTTGGCAATTCCTATTATTCCAGAATCGATGAGGCGGGCGATCTCGCCAGAGGATAGACCGAGCTGTGCGCTCAGAACTTCTTCGCTGTGCTGTCCGTTGCGCGGTGCTGGCTTGGCATCGCCGCGAGACAATTGCGGGATTGTGCCGAAAGCGCCAGCCGCCGGATAGGCGAAACCCGAACGGTTTGTATCAAACGCACTGAAGATCGGATTGCTGCTGACCAGACGCGCGTCATGGGCCGCGTCCAACATGGTGTTATACGCCGAGTGGACTATGCCTTCTGCATTCAGCATTTCAGACATACTGGCGTGATCAAGCGCGCCAATGGCCTGTTCAAATATCGGGAACAGCGCGTCGCGATGTTCAAAACGCAACCCATCGTTTTTGGCGAAGCTGACGCCCCGCTCGGCTTCAATCCGTTGAACCGCTTCACTCACGCCCAAAGCCGCTAATAATCCGGCCCATTGCCGATGAGTCACCACGACGATCATACTGCGCACGCCGTCTTTCGTAACAAAATCACGCCCAAACAGGCCATAGACCGCGTTGCCCAGCCTGGGCCGGTTTGTGTTGCCATGCAGCACTTCCGCAATGCCGCCAAGATTGGAGACGGTGCCGATTGCAACGTCGGACAACGGAATGCGCACTTCGCTTCCCTCACCCGTCTGCTCGCGCCGCCGGATGGCTGCGAGCATGGCAAAGGCCGCATAGGCGCCGCTTAAGAGATCCCAAGCAGGCAAAACATGATTGACGGGCTCAGGTCCTGGCCCGGTCATCATTGGATAACCAACGGCGTTGTTCACCGTATAGTCGAGTGCCGGTGCGCCGTCTGGCCAACCCATGATGCGAACGGTGACGAGGTCAGCCCGCCCCTCGGCCAGCTTTTCATGTGCCAAAAAACCCTCGGAGGGAAAATTGGTGATGAATTGGCCGTTTGCCTGAACCAGCGCCTGGAGCAACGCGCGCCCCTCTGGTCGGGACAAATCAAGCGCAACCGATTTTTTAGCGCGGTTGAGATTTTCCCAATAAAGCGAGTCATTCGCCTCGGTCACGGGCCATCGGTGATAATCCGGGCCGCCATTTATCTGATCGACGCGAATGACCTCGGCTCCGAACTGGGCACAATAGAGACCAGCTGTGGGCGACGCGACAAAGGACGACGCCTCTATGATCTGCAGGCCGTCCAGCAAGTTATACATGCAAATAGCTGCCTGACATCAGGATGTGGCAGCCCATTCCCGCAGCATATGTTTGGCGATTTGCAGCTGTAGAATTTGCGTTGTGCCTTCATAAATGCGGTAAATGCGTGCATCACGATAGAAGCGTTCGGCATCATATTCCGCCAGATAGCCAGCACCGCCGTAAATCTGAACAACACGATCAACGACCCTGCCGCACATCTCGCTGGCAAACACCTTCACTGCAGCTGCCTTGCGCAGGACATTCTCGCCAGCGTCGGCGCGGCGTGCGGCGTCTTCAAGCATGGCTTCGGCGGCATAGATTTCGATGTCGCTGTCTGCCAGCATTTGCTGGATCAACTGGAAGTTGGCAATTGGTTCGCCAAACGCCTTGCGTTCATTGGCATAACGTAATGCACTGTCGAGAGCCCGGCGCGCGTAGCCCGTGGCGGCTGCCCCAATTGAAAGGCGACCATTGTCCAGGCTCTTCATGGCAAAGGCAAAGCCCATGCCCTCTTCGCCGCCCAATATCGCATCCGCAGGCAATTTGACGTCGTCCATAACAATATCGGCAATGTGGCTGCCTGCCTGGCCCATTTTCTTGTCCGACTTTCCAACGCTGATGCCGGGCGTGTCCATCGGTACGATGAACGCGGAAACATGCGCGTTTTTGGGCAATGCTTCCTTGCTGGTCCGTGCCATGATCAGCGCCATGTTCGCAAATGGCGCGTTGGTGATATAGCGCTTGGTGCCATTCAGAACCCAGCCATTTCCTGATTTCACAGCCATTGTTTGCATCGCTGCGGAGTCGGATCCCGAACCTGGCTCGGTCAGACCAAAAGAGGCAATTTCGCCCGCTGCCAACCGGGGAAGCCATTCTGCCTTTTGTGCTTCGGTGCCCCCATTTTTGAAAGCAGAACACACCATGCCGATATTGATCGAGGTGATTGACCGGTAGCACGGCATGGCATAGCTCAGTTCGCGGATTGTGCGGACATATTGCTGGATATTCATGCCCGCGCCGCCATATTCTTCGGGCATCGTCAAGCCAAACAGGCCCATCTCGCGCATTTCAGCGATGATGGGCTCGGGGATGATATCGGTTTCAAGAATTTCCTTTTCAGCCGGAATCAAACGCTCGCGAATATAGCGCTGCAGCTGTCCAATAAATTGCTCAAAAATGTCACTGTCCATCATCTTCCCTTCCCGGCAATGCGAAAAATTCGATTTTCTGCATTCAGTAGTTGCTAGTGGCTATCATAGCCTGTGTTCAAAACAATATGGGATAAAGCCGTGACATTCCGCTTGCTGCTTGTCGATGGAAAAGCTGTGCAACCGATACTTTCCTGCACCGGGGTTATTGATCGGATGTCAGGCGCAGGAGGCACACGCCACCAAGGGCTAGCCAGCACAGACAGCCCGCCTTCGTGTCAAGCGCCCGCTTGTTTAAAAGGCGCCTGGCACTTCGCGCTGCGCTGTGTTGGCGTTTTCCGGCGCTGGCAAGACGCGACGTTCGTTGCGTGAAGATGTGCTTTGTGCGCTTTGGCCACCAGCGACTGCCGTGCAACTGCGTCCAGCGATGAAGTCGAGCGCAGTGCGCAACGATGCCTCCGTTGGGTCCCCAAGCGGACGCGCAATGTCATCCGCTGCCGCGCACGTGGTCTTCATAGTGCCCGCAAGTCCTGAATAATAATCGCCCTGTCCTGCGGCATTCTCTTTCGCAAATGCAACGACACGAATCCGATCGTCGCATGCGCTTTGGTCGACCGCGATTTGGCCCACTGGCTTACCGAAACTGTTGCTTCCAATCAAAGCGGCGTTGACCCCAAGATATGGGACAAAGCTGTTCATGACCAGTTCGCTGGCCGAAGCTGTTGCGTTTGTGGAAATGAAGGCGATTTTTACAGGTGATACCGATTGCGACTGCGCTGTAAAACGCTTGGTTTCATTGTTGGATGCTTTTGAGGTGCGAAAACGGGTTACAGTGAAGATATCGCTGGCAGCGCGATTCCCGCCCAGCAAGTCACCCATCAACTCCGCAGTCGAGACCAAACCGCCGCCATTATAGCGGAAGTCGATTACAAAATTGGTAATCCCCTGCGCTCTAAAGTCGGCAAATGCCGTGCGCAACTGGTTGTCCGCAGTCGAGATAAACGTGCGCATGTTAATGTAGCCAACGCGCACACCGCTATCGTTGATGACTTTCACGCCATAGCGTGCGGATAATGGCGAAATATTATAGTCCGCTTTGGCAACAGTGATGGTTCGTGTGCCCGTTGCGTCGGTAATGCGGAAAGCGCGGCTTGTACCGGCAGTGCTGGGACCCAGAGCATTTGTGACTCCAGCTGTTCCTTGTGCCGCTATGATGTCGGCGACTGGCGTGAGGCTTGCGGCGTCATTGCCTATCGCAATGATTTCGGTCCCGCGGTCAAGGCCCGCTGCGAGCGCAGGCGCACCCTCAAACGCCTCGATCACAAACAATCGGCTTCCCTGATACGATAAGCGGATACCGAATCCCGCGGACGCGCCGGAGTTGAAAAATGCATTTTCCTCCTGGATGGAGGTTACGTATGTAAAAAAGCGGTCTCGGCCCTGGGCGCGCGCGGTGGCGGTTAAGGCGTCGATATATGCCTGCACGCTGGCGTAGCTTGCAGGGCTCAATGTGGTGGGCAGCGTTTCAGGGAAAAGATACCATTCGTTAAGGACGGAGGCGGCGAAATTTTGGCGGCTGGTGAGACTGCAGCCAGTTGATGTCGGCGGCGATGTAGGCGCCGACGAACCGGTTGGCGGTACGGTGACGGTACCTCCCCCTGAACCTCCACCTCCGCCGCATGCCGAAACACCAGCCGCCAAAATGAGTACGATGTTTTTTAGTGGCGCGCGACCCATGCTACGGTTCCTTTTATGTTTGCATCTTATTGTTCAAGCTTTGATGCACAACTGCCTTGTTGCTCACAAGTGACATTTCATTCCCGAACCTCTAATTAACAGCCACGGCTTACCGGGTTTTAACCTACATTGACTTGTCGGTCCGCCGCCGACATCGCAACCAAAAAGCGACTGTCTTCCCAGAGTACTGTTTTTATGCCTTCTAACCAGTTTACGCCCAAAGGGCTGCGAGTCCCAAGTGGGCGAATTTCCCGTATTGCGCGCTTTGGCAATATGGCAACCGGCATTGCTGGAAGCATGGTGCTAGACGGCGCCAGGCAGCTTGCGCGTGGACGTCGGCCGACCGTCGGGGAATTGCTTATGACGCCCGCCAATGCGTTGCGCGTGACGCTGCAATTAGGCCAGATGCGTGGCGCTGCGATGAAGCTGGGGCAGCTTGTGTCGATGGACACCGGAGATTTTCTTCCGCCCGAGCTGACCGACATTTTTGCAAGGCTGCGTGCGGATGCCCAGCATATGCCCCAAGCGCAATTGAATATGGTACTGACGCGGCATTGGGGAAAAAACTGGCGTGATCAATTCCTCCATTTTGACGAGCAACCGATCGCTGCGGCGTCCATCGGGCAGGTGCACCGCGGATTGACAATCGATAATGAGGACGTCGCAATCAAAGTCCAATATCCCGGCGTGCGGCGCAGCATTGATAGCGACGTGGACAATGTGGCGACGTTGTTGCGGCTTTCCAATGTGTTGCCGAACACGCTGGATCTGACGTCCTTGTTGGCCGAAGCCAAGCGACAGTTGCACGAAGAAGCCGATTATGTGCGCGAAGGCGAGTGTCTGAAACAATTTGGCGCATTGTTGACAAATGACCCGCATTACATCGTCCCCGCTCTATACTCGCCGTTGAGCGGTAAGAATGTACTGGTCATGTCCTATGTTGAGAGCGTGCCGATCGAGTCGTTGATTGAAGCCCCACAAGAAGAACGTGACCGGGCCATGACATTGTTGATTGAGCTCGTGCTACGCGAACTGTTTGAATTTCGCCTCATGCAAACCGACCCCAATTTTGCAAACTACAGATATGATCCCGCAACCCAGCGCGTTGTGTTATTGGACTTCGGCGCGACGCGTACTTTGCCCGATACCATCGTTTCCCAGTATCGAACGTTGCTTAAAATGGGTCTGGCTGGCGACAAGGAAGGGGTGGTGGCGGCCGTGCTCGATATCGGGTTTATGAATCCACAGACCGTCAAACAGAACAGCCGCGAAATCGACATACTGGTTGCAGCGGCAATTGATATGGTTCAGCTTCAAGGCCCGTTTGACTTTAGCCGGACTGACTTTGTCACCGACATGCGCGACGAAGGTATGACAATCGCGGCGGACCGGCGCAATTGGCATATTCCGCCATCTGACCCATTGTTCGTCCAGCGCAAGCTTGGCGGCATATTCCTGCTCGCAAGCCGTTTGAAAGCCCGCGTCGATGTGCGCAGCATGTTGGACCACTACGTTTGAAGATCTTCCCTTACGACCGCCACAGCAAGCCTGCCCTCCGTTTCGTCTTATTGAAAAAACCGATTAGACATTGAAAAATCAGTTGCTGGACTAAATAAGGATATTGTTGTCTTGGAACGCAAAACAACAACCTCTCTCCACCACAAAGGAACATTATATGGGAATCATCGGGTCAAGCCTGAAGCCTTTCGCGGCGCAATCATACAAATCAGGCAAGTTTGTTGAAGTTACCGACGCTGACGTAAAGGGCAAATGGGCCATATTCTTCTTCTACCCTGCGGACTGGACGTTTGTCTGCCCAACCGAGTTGGAAGACCTTGCTGACCAATATGGCGACCTGCAAGCGATGGGCGTTGAAGTCTATTCGGTATCGACTGATACGCATTTCAGCCACAAGTCATGGCATGACAGCTCGCCAGCCATCGGAAAGATCAATTTCCATATGCTGGGTGATCAGAACCACGTGATCAGCAACAATTTCGGTGTCTTGCGCGAAGGTCAGGGCCTCGCAGATCGCGCGACTTTTGTCGTTGACCCAGATGGCGTCATTCAGGTCATGGAAATCACCTGTGAAGGCGTCGGCCGCAACGCTGTCGAACTCGTCCGGAAGATCAAGGCTGCGATCTATGTGCGTGAGCATCCCGGCCAGGTCTGCCCTGCCAAGTGGGAAGAAGGCGGCGAAACGCTTGCGCCATCGATCGACCTCGTCGGCAAGATCTGACGTAAATTCAGGATGCCGCGTCTCATGGCGCGGCATCCGTCCAATCATTACCTAAGATACGGTGCCACGCAAATTCGCGGGGCTCTTGTCGGTGTTTGAAAGAAACCCAACATGCTTGATGCTGCTACAACCGCCCAGTTGAAAACCTATCTGGCAAATCTGCGCACGCCTGTTGAACTCGTGGCTACGCTGGACGATACGCCGAAGTCGGCAGAAATGCGTGCGCTGGTCGAAACCGTTGCTGAACAATCGCACTTGTTGTCGGCACGTTTCGATGGTCATGCCGACCGCGTTCCGTCTTTTGCCATCCGACGGGCAGATGGCACAGCCGAAACACATTTTGCGGGGCTTCCGCTGGGCCATGAATTTACATCGCTTGTGCTTGCTCTACTTCACATGGGTGGACATCCTCCAAAAGAGGAAGCCGAACTGCTTGAATCAGTAAAGGCGCTTGAAGGCGACTACCGCTTCGAAACTTTTTTCTCTCTGTCGTGCCAGAACTGCCCCGACGTTATTCAGGCATTGAACATCATGGCCGCACTAAACCCGAGCGTTAGCCACGTCGCGATTGACGGCGCGATGTTCAGGGACGAGGTCGAAACACGCAAGGTCATGGCAGTGCCTGCGATTTATCTGAATGGAGAGCTTTTTGGCCAAGGCCGAATGGACCTGTCGCAGATCATGGCCAAGCTCGACACCGGCACGGTTGCGCGCGCAGCCGAAAAGATCGCCGCTAAGGAGCCTTTTGAAGTCCTCGTCGTCGGCGGCGGTCCCGCTGGCGCTGCCGCAGCCATTTACGCCGCACGTAAGGGCATCCGGACAGGCGTGGTGGCCGAACGTTTTGGTGGTCAGGTGCTCGACACGATGGGCATTGAAAACTTTATTTCGGTTCAGCACACCGAAGGCCCAAAGCTGGCAGCGCAATTGGAACAGCATGTCCGCGAATATGATGTCGACATCATGAACTTGCAGACGGCGGCGGAACTGGTTCCTGCAGGCGCAGACGGCTTGCACGAAATCAAGCTTGAAAGCGGCGCTTCATTAAAGGCGCGCACGCTTATCCTTTCCACCGGTGCCCGCTGGCGGCAGATGGGTGTCCCGGGCGAAGAGGAATATCGCAACAAGGGCGTCGCTTACTGCCCACATTGCGACGGCCCATTGTACAAGGGAAAACGCACCGCAGTAATCGGTGGTGGCAATTCCGGGGTCGAGGCAGCAATCGACCTTGCTGGGATTGTTGCGCATGTCACATTGATCGAATTTGATTCACAATTGCGCGCCGACGCTGTGCTGCAAAATAAGCTGCGCAGCCTGTCAAATGTGGACATCATTACCTCAGCGCTTAGCACCGAGGTGGTTGGTGACGGCGAAAAGGTTCAGGCCTTGGTTTACACCGACAGGCTTTCAAGTGATTCCCACCGCATCGATGTTGACGGTATTTTCGTTCAGATCGGGCTCGTCCCGAATACCGAATGGCTCAAGGGTCCACTGCACTTGTCGCCACGCGGCGAGATCGAGGTAGACGCGCATAATGCAACCAACCTGCCGGGTGTGTTTGCCGCAGGCGACGTGACAACTGTCCCCTACAAGCAGATTATCGTCGCTATGGGCGAAGGGACAAAGGCGGGGCTATCGGCATTCGACCATATTATCCGGCATTAAGTGTGAACGCATTGGAACCGAGTAACCCATGCGGCGTTTGCACTCGCGCAATGTACTGTTCTCAAGAAATAAGCCATTCGTCGAAAAATATTAGGCGATTGAAGCAAGATCAGCCAACACGTAGACTGAGGTATTCTCCTCCCCTTTCCCCGGTGAAAAATGCGTAAGCCAATCATTTTATCTTTGATTTTCTGTGTGTCTGCCTGTGGTGGCGGAGGTGACGAAAAGCGCGGACGGCCAACCCCGTTGGTGACGGTCGCTCCCGCTCTATCGCATGAATTTTCAGACCGTTATGTTGCCGTTGGCACTGCCAATGCGAATGAACAGGTATCCGTGCGTGCGCCAGTGACCGAACGGATTACGCAGCTTGGATTTTCCGACGGAGATTATGTCAAACAAGGCCAAATGCTGGCGGTACTCGCACAGGGCCAGGAAACGGCATCCCTAGCCAGCGCTCAGGCGATAGCCCGTCAGGCCGAACAACAGCTTTCGCGCGTTAGTGAACTACACAGGCGCGGTTTTGCAACCAACGCAAGTCTTGACGCCCAAACAGCCTCGGCCGCAGCGGCAAAGGCAGCCGCGAACGAAGCGCGCGCTTCCATCGGTGACCGGGTTGTGCGTGCACCTTTTTCCGGTCAGGTGTCGCTACGCCGCATTTCGGTTGGCGCAGTAGTTAGCGCTGGCGACGAAATTGCCGCCGTTAGCGATCTAAGTTCGATCAAACTTGATTTCACCATACCTGAAACGATGCTGTCGAATGTTCAGGTCGGGCAAAGCATCACCGCCAAGGCGTCTGCTTTTCCCGATTATGTAGCGTCAGGCAACATCGTCGCAATCGACCCCGTGATCAATCCTCAAACGCGCACCGCTACATTGCGGGCTGTGTTGCCGAACCGCAACGCGCTCCTGAAACCCGGCATGCTGCTTTCAGTGACAATTACGTCAAAGACCCGAGTATCGCCAGCAGTTCCCGAACTCTCGCTCGTGCGTGAAGGGCAGACAAGTTTTGTCTATGTCATTGGGTCAGATCTGAAGGCCAAGCGGATGCCGGTGAAAACGGGAGCGCGTGACGGAAATCTTGTCGAGGTGGTTGAAGGTCTGAAGGCGGGCGACCGGATTGTGACAGAGGGCGTTGTAAAGCTCTCCGATGGCGTAACGGTCCGCACGGGCAAAGCCAAAGACAACGATAAATCCAAAAAAGCACAGTGAGCCGGAACTGACATGAGCATTTCCGACATCTCGGTCCGGCGCCCCGTTTTCGCAGCCGTACTGGCGATTTTAATGGTGCTCGTAGGCATCGTCGGCTTTTTGAACCTGCCGGTGCGCGAATATCCGGATACGGAACCCCCAATTGTGTCGGTTGGCACGGCGTACACTGGCGCTGCAGCGAGCGTCGTGGAAACACGCGTAACGCAAGTGCTCGAAAATGCCCTGGCCGGGATTGAAGGGATTCAAACCATTACTTCGCGCTCGCGCGATGGGCAGTCGGACATCACAATAGAATTTGCACCAGGCCGTCCTGTGGACAGCGCGGCCAACGACGTCCGTGACCGGGTTGGCGGCGTCGCGGATGACTTACCGGAAGAAGTTTTGGCACCCGAAGTGCGCAAGGTTGATGCCGATGCGTCGCCGATCTTGTTCCTTGTTGTCTCCAAACCCGGCTGGTCGCGTTTGGAACTCAGCGATTATGTCGACCGCAATCTGGTTGACCGTTTCTCGGCGATAGACGGCGTTGCGCGCGTATTTGTCGGCGGTGAAGCACGTCCATCCATGCGGATATGGCTTCAGCCCGACCGCCTCGCCGCGTTAGGATTAACACCGCTCGATATTGAAAACGCGTTGCGCAACCAAAATGTCGAACTCCCCGCTGGTCGCCTGGAATCTACCGACCAGAATGTCACGCTTCGGGTCAGTCGTCCCTTTGGTAACGAAGCCGAGTTCCGGCAGCTTGTGGTTGCGCGTGGCGCTGATGGATCACTCACGCGGCTTTCCGACGTTGCCCGTGTCGAAACTGGCCCCGAAAACCCGTACGCCGCTTTCCGGTTGAACGGTCAGTCGGCACTGGGCCTTGGCATTGTCCGTCAGTCAGGCGCAAATACATTGGCTGTCGCCGAAAGCGCCAAGGCGCTGGCCGAACAGATCAAACCTTCATTGCCGCGCGGCATGACGATTACCGTCGGATCTGACGATTCGCAGTTCATCAGCAAGGCAATTGGGGGCGTTTGGACAACCTTGGCAGAGGCCGCTGCACTGGTTGTGCTCGTCATCTTCCTGTTTCTGGGAAGCTGGCGCGCCACGATCATTCCTGCCGTGACCGTGCCGATTTGCCTACTGGCAACCTTTGCAGTGCTATGGATGTTCGGATTTTCCATCAATCTTTTGACATTGCTGGCGCTGGTGCTGGCCATCGGCCTGGTAGTCGACGATGCCATTGTCGTCCTCGAAAATGTCTACCACCGGATTGAACAAGGGGAGCCGCCATTGGTCGCGGCCGTGACCGGGACGCGTCAGGTCGCCTTTGCCGTCATATCAACCACCATCGTCGTGTGTGCGGTGTTTGTGCCCGTCATGTTTCTGGCTGGTCAAACCGGTCTGCTTTTCCGCGAATTGGCTGGAGCGATGATCGCGGCAATTGCCTTTTCGGGCTTTGTTGCGCTCAGCCTTGCGCCGATGCTCTGCTCCAAACTGCTTAAACAGGAAAAGCGCGGCCGCGTCGCATCATGGGTCGACGATAAGTTCCAGCGCGTTGAAAAACGTTATGCGAACCTGTTATCGCGCGTCATAGCCAAACCATTGGTTGCATCGTTGGGGGTGCTGGCGTTTCTCGTCGTAGCAGGGTTCCTGTTCACAACAATTCAGTCAGAACTCGCGCCTGCCGAAGATGTCGGCATCCTGAACGCAAATATTTCTGCGCCGGAAGGCACTGGCTATCAAGCCATGGACAAATATATGTTGCAGGCATCCGACCCCCTGCTGAAATTGCTTGAAAAAGGCACCGTCCGTTCGGTTATCCAACGCACGCCAGGTGGGTTCTCGGCCAGTGATGATTTCAACACTGGTACTTTCGTCATCTTCCTCAAGCCGTGGGAAGAACGCACCGAGAAAACCGAAGATGTCGTAGCGCAGGTCAACAAGATCCTGGCAGACCTGCCAGCAGTGCGCGGAAATGGTGCTGCACGGTCGTCCATCGGACGGGGTCGTGGTCAGCCGCTCAACTTCGTCATCGCTGGCTCCACTTATGAATCGCTGAGTATAGCGCGCGATCGCATATTGGCGGCAGCGAGTGAAAATCCGGGCATCGTGAACCTCGACTCCGATTATAAGGAAACCAAGCCGCAAATGGAAATCCAGGTCGATACTGCGCGCGCAGGTGACCTAGGCGTGTCCGTCGCCGACGTCAGCCAGGCGCTGCAATCATTGCTGGGTTCGCGCAGGGTCTCGACATATGTGGACCGCGGCGAAGAATATCGGGTGATCGTTCAAGCTGATGCCGCAGACCGTGCTACGGCGGAGAACTTGGCCGCCATCCAGTTGCGGACACGTGATGGATCGCTGGTTTCCTTGGCCAATGTGATCAAATATACCGACACCGCGGGTGCGCGTGATCTGGGCCGTTACAACAAGCTGCGCGCCATTACCCTTTCGGGCGCTCTGGCCCCGGGCTATTCCATGGGACAAGCGCTTACCTTTTTGGAAGAACAAGCCGCTGCATCGCCTGAAGTTCTGGCCGTTGGCTATCGCGGCGAAAGCCAGGCGTTCAAGGAAACCGGTGGGTCCATTCTCATTGTTTTCTTCCTGACCATCCTGTTGGTGTATTTGGTTCTGGCGGCACAGTTTGAAAGCTTCGTCCACCCAGCCACCATCATCACTACGGTCCCGTTGGCTGTCGGCGGCGGTATAATTGGTCTTGCGCTCACGGGAACGACGCTGAACCTCTATAGCCAGATTGGTATCGTCATGCTCGTCGGGTTGGCGGCGAAGAACGGCATTCTGATCGTCGAATTTGCCAACCAGTTACGCGATGAAGGCATGGAAATCCTCGAGGCCATTGAGCAGGCCGCAGCGCGCCGACTGCGTCCCATTTTGATGACCTCTATCGCCACGGTATTTGGCGCGATCCCACTGGCCATCGCCAGTGGTGCTGGCGGCGCTGCACGCTCTGCCATCGGCGTGGTCATTGTCTTTGGAGTTACCATCGCAACGCTGATCACGCTGGTCCTCATCCCGCTCATCTACTCACGGCTTGCCAAATATACCAGCTCGCCCGAAGCGGTATCACGCCGTCTGGCAGAAGAAATCAAAAACCAGGAGCAACCGTCAGCTTGATGTCTCTTTGACACGCAACATAGCAAGCGCAGCCAACGCCATGACCACGGCCGCCACCGCCATCGTCCAAATGGGTTCGGTCGGAAAATACAGCTTCAATATAGTACCCATGGCGGTTGCGACCAAAAGCTGGGGCACCACGATAAACACATTGAACAGTCCCATGTAGATACCCAGTTTTTGCTGCGGAAGGCTTGAGGCCAGGATTGCATAAGGCATCGCCAATATCGATGCCCAAGCGATCCCGATGCCGATTTCTGCAACGAGGAGCAGTTGGGGGTCTCTGATGAATAGAAATGCCGCAAAGCCGGCAGCACCCGCGAGCAAGCAGATCATATGTGTGCGGACCTTGCCAACCCGCCGCGCCATGATGGGCAACAGGAACAATGCCGCCAGCGCAGCAACACCATTATACACCGCGAACAATATTCCGACCCAATTGCCACCAGCATTATAGGCGGCAGATGCTGGATCACTTGCGCCAAAGGCATATTGTGCGACCACTGGCGTGGTATAGATCCACATGATGAACAAGGCGGACCAGCTGAAAAACTGCGTTAGCGCGAGTTTTTTCATGATGTCGGGCATGCCGGAAAAGTCGCCCACAATGTCACTAAGCATGTTGCTGTCACGGCCACTTTTTGCAAGGCGAATAGCAATGATGCTTGCCACTCCATAAGCAATCAGCAACGCGCCGAGCAGGTACATTTCCTTTTCAAGACCAGCCAGTAACACAAGCGCGCAAACAGCAGCGCCTGCTCCAATCCAGGCAAATGCACCGTTGGTCGAGCGTGCAGCCAAGGCACGCACGGTGGAATGCGTAGTCAATCGGCTCAGCGGAGTCAAATGCGCGCAGTTCGTCCGGGCTATACTCCTGCGTCGTAAACACGGTCCACAACACGGACATCAGATAGACTATGCCGCCAAACCAGAAGCTGTATTTGACGGTGTCGGGAATACCGCCGCCTGCGACCGCATTAGCGACACCAAGATGGTCTAGAACCCAAGGGAAGATGGATCCTACGACTGCGCCTGCACCGATAAATGCGGTTTGAAGCGAATAGCCGGCAGTGTGCTGATCCTTGCGCAGCATGTCGCCGACAAACGCCCTGAATGGCTCCATCGAGACGTTAATGGATGCATCCAATACCCACAGCATACCAGCAGCGACCCAGAGCGCCGGCGACAGTGGCATTATGAAGAGCGCAGCGGACGCCAAAATTGCTCCGGCCAAGAAATATGGCCGGCGGCGCCCAAGGCGACCCAGCCATGTCCTATCGCTCATATGTCCAATGATTGGCTGAACCAAAAGTCCTGTCAAAGGGGCGGCAATCCATAAAGCGGTGAGGTTATCGAGGCTTTCACCCAGTGATTGGAATATCCGCGACATATTTGCGTTCTGCAGCGCAAAACCGATCTGGATTCCAAAAAAGCCAAAGCTGATATTCCACAGCCCCCAAAAGCCCTGACGCGGCTTCTCCATCACTCTCTCCCGTATAACTTTATCGTTTTAGGCTGACAGAATACGAACGGTGCCGCAATGCCAAGCCGGCCCTTTGGACGTTACGCATACGTATAAGGCGCCGACGTTCTCAGTGCGCCCCGCAGGATTTGCGGACAATCAACTTCGCTGGCAGAACCGCGGTGGGCGCTTGCTCATTCCGGATTTGCTTCAGTACCCCGTCAACCAGAATCTCACCCGCCAGGCGGTAATCCTGCTGGATGGTTGTCAGTGGCGGGTGAGTAAGGCTAGCTGCCGGGATATCGTCAAAACCGATGATGGCGACGTCGCTGGGATATCAAACCCGCGTTCGCGCAACGCCCGCATGGCGCCGATCGCTATGGTGTCGCTTGCGGCAAAAATGGCATCGAAGGTCTCTTTGCTGTCAATAAGCTGCATTGCTGCGTCATACCCGGCTTCTTGCGCATTCAGGGCGTCGATCTGCAATTTGGGATTTGCAATGATTCCCTCTCCCCCCTGCGCCTCGCACAGACCCCGGTAGCGGTCCTGAAATTCGGGATAATGGCTGCTCGCATCGCCCAAAAAGGCAATATGCCGCCGCCCATGCTCCAACAGATGCCGCGCCGCATCAATACCACCGCGAAAGTTGTCGCAGCCTATGGTCGTGCCAGGCTGTCCTTCTTGCGCAAAGCCCCAGCGCACAAAATGTGTGCCCTGCTCGACAAGCTGCTCCAGCTTCGCCCGGTATAATTCATAATCACCATAGCCAAGCAAGATGATGCCATCGGCCTTGCGGCTGTCCTCATAATCGACGTGCCAGTTCGCCGACAATTGCTGGAACGAGATGAGCAGGTCATAGCCGCGCTGAGCGCATGTACGCGTAAGCGATCCAAGCATGGACAGAAAGAACGGGTTGATGCCGGTGTCGTCGGGCGAAGGCTCCTCGAAGAAGAGCAATGCAAGCGTGCGAGTCTCCTGCAAGCGTAAGTTGGACGCATTTTTGTCGACTTTATAATTGAGTTGTTTGGCAATCGCCTCAATCCGCAACCTGGTTTGTTCGGACACGGTGGGGCTTCCACGCAGGGCGCGGGAAACTGTCGGCTGCGATACGCCCGCAAGCTGTGCGATATCAAACGATGTGGCTTTACCCGCCATTGCTGGTCAGCGCCTTTCCTACTCCCGAACGCAAGTTAAAGGGAAAGAAGGGCAAGCGCAACCAAACGCAAATGCCTAGAACTCCTTGGTTTCTTTGAAACCAGGCGTTGCCGCTGTGGCCAATTCGCCACAGTCGTCACTGCATATTTTGAATACGTATGTGAGTTTCTGGTCAATTCGGCGGATGCGGCGCATTTTGACACGGTCATAAAAGTATCCGCGATTTCCATTGGATGCAAAACGAAGCAGGTTACCGTTCGCTTAAGTTGGACGGAATCATTTAGGGGAGTGAATAATGGGCAAGTTCCACTTTAATTCAGCACGCCAATTCGGGCATGGCGCCAGCCGCATCGCACTTGGCGTAGCGATGGTTGCCGCATTTGCCGCACCTGCGTTCGCACAAGACGCAGCACCGGCGACCGAAGACGAAGACGCCATCGTCGTTTCCGGTTTCCGCGCTTCGCTGGAAAATGCAGTCAACGAAAAGAAGAATAAGGACCAGATTATTGAATCTGTTTCCGCCGAAGATATCGGCAAGCTGCCGGATGCGTCGATCGGTGAGTCCATCGCGCGTTTGCCCGGTGTCACGTCGCAGCGCCTGAATGGCCGTTCGAACAATATTTCGATCCGCGGTTTCGGCCCTGACTTTTCTCAGACCACGCTCAACGGACGCGAGCAAACGTCAACTGGCGATAACCGCGCCGTCGAGTTTGACCAATATCCATCGGAAATCGTCAGTCAGGTGGTGGTATATAAATCACCTACTGCATCGCTTGTCGGTCAGGGGCTTGTCGGCACCATCGACATCCGCACAGTCCGCCCGCTGGATTACGGCAAATCCGTACTCGCCGTTGGCGCACGTGGGACTTATGCCGATCTCGGCGCATTGAATGCCGGATCCAAGAAATATGGGTATCGTGCAAACGCTACCTTCGTTGACCAGTTTGCAGATGACACCATCGGTATCGCACTGTCGGCCTCTTATGTGGACGAGCCTTACCAGCTTCAGGAGTTTAACGCCTGGGGTTATGCCGGCTCCGGCACAACGGCGTCACCAGCGGTAATCGGTGGATCGAAATCTTATGTTACCTCGACCCAGCTAAAGCGCCTCGGACTCAACGGCACGTTGCAATATCAGGCATCTGATAATGTTCGTATGACACTTGATGCCTTCTATTCGCACTTTGACGATGATCAGTCGAAGCGCGGTATTGAGCTGCCTCTTGGTTTCAGCTCAGCGCCAACAGCAACGACCGCACAAGACGGTTTTGTAACCTCGGGTACATTTAACAACGTGGAAGGCGTCGTCCGCAACGACATTTTCCAGCGTAAGGCCGACCTCTATTCGTTCGGCTACAATGTGGAATATAAAGGCGACGATGGCTGGAGGGCTTTTTTAGACCTGGGCTATTCAAAAACGGATCGCAACGAGCTGAGTATCGAAAGCTATTCAGGCACCGGATTTGGTGGCGGTGTTGGTGCGCGTGACACGATTGGATTTGTATCTGGTCCAACGGGCACAATTTTTGATCCAACGCTTGATTACAGCAACCCAGCGCTCATTCGACTGACCGATCCACTTGGCTGGGGCGGCGGCGTTGTTCCGCAAGCGGGTTATTATAATAACCGCATCGTGGAAGACGAGCTCAAGCAATATCGCGTTGGCGTTGAAAAAGAAGTTGAAGGCTTCTTCTCGGCAATCAAGTTCGGCCTGAACTATACCGACCGCGACAAAAGCCTGACTCCTGACGAATATCTGGTGCGTTTGCGTGGCGGTGCTTTGGAACTTCCAATTCCTGCAGGCGCGTTGCTCCGTCCGACCAATCTGGGCTATCTCGGCCTTGGACCAATCGTCAGCTATGACGCGCGTGGCTTAATTGCAGATGGCACACTGGTGCTTGCGCGGAACACGTCGCAGGACATTCCTGCAAAAGCATTCCGCGTGACCGAAGATTTGATGACCGCTTATCTGCAAGCTGACATTGAGCAGGAAATGGGCAGCAGCACGCTGACGGGTAACATTGGCGTCCAAGCGATCCACACCGACCAAGGCTCATCGGGCATCCGCTTTGCTGGCGGCGTAGCTGGCCCGGCAAAGGATGGCGCGAGCTATTGGGACGTCTTGCCAAGCTTGAACCTGTCAATGCGCTTCGCAAGCGACTTCGTCATCCGTTTGGCTGCGGCACGGGAAGTTCAGCGCCCACGTCTCGACGATCTACGCGTTGCTTTGTCCTATGGATTGGAACAGACCAATGCGAATAACTGTCCAGTGGCATTGCCTTGCCTCTCCGGCAGTGGTGGTAACCCGCAATTGCGTCCTTACCGCGCAAATGCTGTCGACCTGAACTTTGAAAAATATTTCGGTCAATCTGGCGTCGTGTCGCTTCAACTATTCTACAAGGATATCAAGAGCTATATCGACAAGACAAGGCTGCCATTCGACTATACCGGTCTGCCCTTGCCCACCGGTTTACCGCCAGCAACTTTGATCGGTAGCCTTGACGCGCCATTCAACACTGGCGGCGGCAGCCTTTACGGTGGCGAAGTTGCTGTAACATTGCCGTTCAGCAATTTCAGCGAAGCGCTTGATGGTTTTGGCATCACTGGCGGTGTTGGGTACACCAAGACAAAGGTCAGGGATGCCGGTGGAAATGTCGACCAGATCCCTGGCTATTCGAAGTGGGTCGCCAACGGCACCGCCTATTTCGAAAAATGGGGCTTCAATGCGCGTGGCTCGGTGCGTTACCGTTCGACCTTCTTGGGTGACTTCACCGGTTTCGGCGGCTCACCAACGCGCCGTACGGCACTTGCCGAAATGATCGTTGATGGCCAGATTGGTTATGACTTCCAGGATGGCAGCGCTTTGCATGGCTTGTCGCTTTACCTTCAGGGCCAGAACCTGACAGACGAGCGCTTTGCGTCGGTTGGTGCAAGCCGTAATCAGGTTATCGATTATCAAATCTACGGTCGTCGCTTCCTGGCTGGCTTTAACTACAAGTTCTAATGAACTAACAAAGGCCCCCGCCACGGAAGGAATTCACCTGACGTGGCGGGGGCTTTTTTGTCTTGAGCGGGGATGATGGAGAGATCTCTCAAAAAAATTGTCGTCGCAGGTGGCGGCACTGCCGGATGGATGGCTGCCTCCGCGCTTGCCCGCTTCTTGGGCCCGAGCTACGCCATTCGCCTGGTCGAGTCCGAAGAGATCGGCACCGTTGGTGTTGGCGAGGCCACGATTCCCGCCATTCAGCTTTTCAACCAAAGCCTTGGCATTGACGAGAATGAATTTGTCCGTGCCACACAGGGTTCATTCAAGCTGGGCATCGAATTTGTCGATTGGCGCGAACCCGGGCACCGCTATCTCCACGCCTTTGGCGGCATTGGCCGTCCACTTGGCCTCTTGCCCTTTCATCAATATTGGCTCCGTCATAGACAAGAAGGCGGCACCCGGCCGCTCTGGGATTTTTCCCCAACGGCGATTGCAGCAGCGCAAAACCGCTTTGCCCGGCCGCAGGAAAAGCCCGGCAGCATTCCAAGCGGGGTGGCCTATGCCTATCATTTCGATGCGGGTTTATATGCGGCGTTCTTGCGCAAATATGCCGAAGCACGGGGCGTCCTCCGAACCGAGGGACGTATTGCCGATGTTACGTTAAACGCCACGTCGGGCCATATCGAGAGCATCACACTTGCCTCCGGTGAATTAGTCGAAGGCGACCTGTTTATCGATTGTTCCGGTTTTCGTGGACTGCTCATCGAACAGACACTTCAAAGCGGATATGAAGACTGGTCGAACTTCCTCCCCTGCAACCGCGCCGTGGCCGTCCCTTGTGCGTCAGTCGACCCGCTCACACCCTATACTCGCTCAACCGCGCGTGATGCTGGCTGGCAATGGCGCATTCCGTTGCAGCACAGGACTGGCAATGGCTATGTCTATTGCAACGACTTTGTCAGCGACGCCGAGGCCACCGACAATTTGCTGTCGACGCTTGATGGTGAACCGCTTGCTGAGCCACGGCAATTGCAATTTGTGACTGGCAAGCGCCAGCAAATCTGGAAGAAAAACTGCGTCGCGCTTGGCCTTTCGAGCGGGTTTCTGGAACCGCTGGAATCGACCAGCATTCACCTGATCCAAACCGGCATCGCCAAGCTTCTGGAGTTTTTTCCTTCGGCGGGTTTTCATCAGCCCGACATTGATGCGTTCAATGCCCGGATGGATTTCGAATTTCATTCGATCCGCGATTTCATCATCCTGCATTACAAGGCAACAGACCGGCCCGGCGCCTTCTGGAAGCAATGCCGCGAAATGGCTATTCCCGACAGTCTCTCGGAAAAAATCGAACTGTTCCGGACCAACGGCAGGATATTGCGGTTCAACGACGAGCTTTTCACCGAGCTTGGCTGGCTTCAGGTGATGATGGGCCAAGGGTTGCAGCCGGGGGGCCGTAGTCCTCTCGCCGATCTCCTGAGCGCAGATCAACTGCAGGAGTTTCTCGACCTTGCGTCGCGCCATGCGCGTCACGTTGCCGAGCAGATGCCGACGCATCAACATTTCATCGCGGCGAACTGCGCCGCGCTCCCCCTGGAAAACAAGAAAGCCATGCCATGAAAGCAAAGTCGCTCTGCCTTGCCGCAAGCTTGTTCGCCATGACGTTTGCAGCGCCAGTCATGGCCCAATCGCTGCGTGATCGGTTACCCGAGGATGAGGTGATTTATTTTGTCCTGCCCGATCGTTTTGCGAATGGCGACCCGAGCAATGATAAAGGCGGCATCAAAGGTGGCCCGTTGCAAACCGGTTTTGATCCCACACATAAGGGCTTTTATCAGGGCGGCGACCTGAAGGGCCTGACGCAGAAACTCGATTACATCCAGTCTCTTGGTATGACCGCCATCTGGTTTGCACCCATCTTCAAGAATAAGCCGGTTCAGGGCGGGCCCGGTCAGGAAAGCGCTGGCTATCATGGTTATTGGATTACCGATTTTACCTCGGTTGATCCGCATTTCGGCACAAATGCCGAATTCAAAACATTTGTCGATGCCGCCCACGCCCGGGGGATGAAGGTCTATATGGACATCGTCGTCAACCATACCGCTGACGTCATCCAGTATCGCGATTGCCCCGGCGACTGCGCCTATCGGAGTATCGCGGATTACCCCTATTCGCGCAAAGGCGGCGTGAAGGGCGCGGCCATCAACTCGGGTTTTCAAGGCGATCATGTCCAGACCGACGAAAATTTCGCTCAGCTGAACGACATGAATTTCGCCTATCAACCTTTTGTCCCGAAGAGCGAGGCAAATGTTAAAGTTCCAGCCTGGCTGAATGACATCCGTTATTATCACAACCGCGGCAATTCCTACTGGAAAGGCGAAAGTGTCGTGTATGGCGATTTTGTTGGCCTTGATGACATAGCGGCAGAAAATCCCCGCGTCGTGCGCGGCTTTATCGATGTGTTCGGGAAATGGATTGATGATTTTGGCGTCGATGGCTTTCGTATCGATACCGCCAAGCACGTGAATTCGGAATTCTGGCAAGCATTTGTACCCGCGATGGAAAAACGGGCAGCAGCGCGAGGCATTCCCAACTTCCACATATTTGCAGAAGTCATGGTGGACGGCGTCGATACCGCAACGCTCGCGCGCTACAACCGCTCTGACAAGTACAACATTCTTGATTTCGCGTTTACCTGGGCGGTTGTCGATGCGCTGAGCGGGGAGAATGGTCCCGAAGCGCTCAGCCGCCTTATTGCAAATGACGTGCTGTATCGCGATGGCCCCGGCTCGGCGAAACGCATGCCGACCTTTTTGGGCAATCATGATATCGCCCGGTTCTCTACCAATTTACGCCGCCGCATGCCCGGTGTCAGCCAAGACGAACTGCTCAAGCGCGTCCAGCTTGGTCATGCGTTGTTGTTTACGATGCGTGGTGTGCCAACGATCTATTCAGGCGACGAACAGGGATTTGTAGGCGATGGTGGCGATCAGGATGCGCGTGAGCCGCTCTTCGCCTCCAAGGTGAAATCATATCTCGACAATGACCTGATCGGCACGGACAGAAGCCATGCTGAGGATAATTTCGCGCAGGATCATCCGCTGTACCAGCAGATCGCGATGCTGTCGAAAATCCGTCTGGGTTCGCCTGCGTTGCGGCGAGGCAACACCGTTGTACGAAACCATGGCGAAAAGCCTGGCCTGTTCGTGTTCAGCCGTAAAGATGACGCCAGCGGGACCGAGATTTTGGTGGCGGTCAACACAAGCAACAAGAAGATCAGCGGGAATTTCGAATTGGACCCGCAGTCGTCCAGCTTTTCAGCGTTACACGGCATTTGCCCGGTCTTGAATGCACCCGGGTCTGCATCTGTAACTTTGGCTCCTCTTGATTATGTGATCTGCAACGTAAAATGACAAAAACGCATCTCTCTTCGGCTCAAGACATTCGGCAAATATGGTGGCGCGGCGCGACCATTTATCAGGTTTACCCCCGCAGTTTTTGCGATTCCAACGGTGACGGCATCGGCGATTTGCCGGGCATCACGTCAAAGCTGGCATATATTGCGTCGTTGGGCGTTGATGCCGTCTGGATATCCCCATTCTTTACATCACCGATGAAAGACTTCGGATATGATGTGGCGGATTATTGCGGCGTTGACCCGATTTTCGGCATATTGTCCGATTTCGATGACCTGATTGAAAAGGCGCACGGGCTTGGCCTCAAGATCCTCATCGACCAAGTCTATTCGCATACATCAGACCAGCATTCCTGGTTTGCCGAAAGCCGGTCTTCCCGCGACAATGCCCGTGCAGATTGGTATGTATGGGCTGATCCCAAGGCCGATGGCTCGCCGCCCAATAACTGGCAATCGGTTTTTGGCGGCCCCGCCTGGACATGGGACGCGCGGCGCGGCCAATATTATATGCACAATTTTTTAAGCAGCCAGCCACAGATCAACATGCACAATCCTAAGGTGCAGGACGCCATGCTAGGCGTTGCGCAATTCTGGCTGGATCGCGGCGTGGACGGTTTCCGGGTCGACGCAATCAATTTTGCGATGCATGATCCCGATTTGAAGGACAATCCACCTGCCCCTGCTGGCAACGGCGTGCGGACAAGGCCCTTTGATTTCCAGCTTAAAATTCATAATCAGTCGCACCCCGACATCCCGGCATTTATTGCGCGGCTGCGCACGCTCATGGACGGGTATCCCGATCGCTTTTCCGTGGCAGAGGTCGGCGGGCCAGAGCCCGACCGGGAAATGAAGGCATTCACAGCAGGCGACCAGCATTTCAACAGCGCGTACGGATTCAATTTTCTTTACGCGGAGCATCTGACTCCAGCACTTGTCCGTGAAGCGGTGGAGGCCTGGCCAGAGGAAGACGGCATAGGTTGGCCAAGCTGGGCATTTTCGAACCATGACGCCCCGCGCTGGATTAGCCGCTGGGCGCCCGAAGACGCACGCGAAGCTTATGCAGCCATGGTGATGATGCTGTTCATTGCGCTGCGCGGCAACGTCATCCTGTGGCAAGGGGAAGAATTAGGCCTCACACAGGTCGACATCCCGTTTGACAAGCTGCAGGATCCCGAGGCGATCGCCAACTGGCCTTTGACGCTTAGCCGCGACGGCACCCGCACGCCTATGCCATGGAACGCACACGCGCCACATTGCGGTTTCAGCAGCGGCGAGCCTTGGCTGCCTTTGGGTGCCGACCATGTTGCGATGGCGGTAGATGTAGAAGAGGCCGACCCAAAGTCGATGCTGGCCTTGACCAGAACTCTACTCGCAACGCGCAACAACAATGAGGCTCTGCAAGGCGGCGATCTCAAAATCATTGAAGCGCAGAACGATTTGCTGGTGTTTGAACGGCGCAGTTCAAACCAGCATCTGGTTTGTGCGTTCAACATGGGGGGTCAACCCGTTTCATGGCAGCCAGCACAGCCGGACCGATGGCGGATGTTGGCTTCGGTCAATGAAGCGACACCTCAGTCCCTCCCCCCCTTCGCCGCAAAAATCATGGAGAAGATCGCATGAAATACGCCACGACTACAGAATATAACCGCACAGCCAGTCGGGGGTTTCTACATCTGGTCGCTCTTGGCGTCTTGCTCGCGCCCGTCGCGGCACGTGCGGAGCCGGTTGCATCAGCAACATCCCCTGACGGTTCGGTGCAGGTCGAAATCAGCATCGACGGCGATGGCCGCGCCGCTTATGCTGTAAACCGCAACGGCAAGCCGGTTCTTGCGCCTTCGAAACTCGGTTTCCTGTTTACGGATACCACAAAGATTGATCGGCGGCTCGCGCTCACCGGGCAGGAAACGCGCGAGTTTGACGAGACATGGACTCAGCCATGGGGTGAATGGAAAAACATCCGTAACCATTATCGCGAGTTGAAAGTCCGGCTGAAGGAGACCTCAACACTTGCGCGCGGTTTCACCGTCACGTTCCGTCTTTATGATGATGGCGTCGGCTTCCGCTACGAATTTCCCGACCAGCCCGCTCTTGCCCAAGCGAACATCGCCGACGAGTTAACCGAGTTCGCCTTTGCGAGTGATGGCACTGCCTGGTGGAAGCCAGCTTTCCTGTGGAACCGTGAAGAGTATTTGTACAACAAAACGCCATTATCCGCGGTAAGCAATGCAGATACCCCCATAACGATCAAGCTGGCGGATGGGACACATGTCGCGCTGCATGAGGCAGCGTTGGTAGATTATTCCGGCATGGCTGTTGCACGCACCGAGGGCAACACGCTGCGCGCGGCGCTTCACCCCGGCGCTGGCGAACCAAAGGTGCAGAAAAAGGGCGACTGGAACACACCGTGGCGTACGCTGATCATTGCTGACAATGCAGCGGGCATTTACCAAAGCCATCTGATGCTCAACCTGAACGAGCCCAATAAGCTTGGCGACGTCAGCTGGATCAAGCCAGGCAAATTTGTCGGTGTCTGGTGGAACATGATCAAGGGTGAATGGAGCTGGGCACGTGGTCCCAACCATGGGGCGACCAATGCCAATGTAAAACGTTACATCGATTTTGCCGCGGAGAACAAGATACCGCATGTGCTGGTCGAAGGCTGGAATGTAGGATGGGACGGCGACTGGTTTGGAAACGGTCATGATATGGATTTTGCAAAACCGACAGAAGATTTCGACGTCGATATGCTCGTAGCTTATGGCAAGAAAAAGGGTGTTCGCCTGATCGGCCATCACGAGACCGGCGGCGCCGCGACCCATTATGAAAACCAGTTCGACAAAGCGTTCAAATTTGCCGCTGACCACAATTATATGGTGGTGAAGACTGGCTATGTGACAGACGCCGGCCAGATGGAGCGCGAGGATACCGACGGTAAAAAATATCGCGAATGGCATCAGGGCCAGTGGATGGTAAATCACCAGCTGCGCGTGATACAGGCTGCAGCCAAATACAAGATCGGGATCGACAGCCACGAACCGGTCAAAGGGACTGGCCTTCAGCGAACCTATCCCAATTGGGTCTCGCGCGAAGGCATGCGCGGCATGGAGTATAACGCTTGGGGCGGCAAAAACCCGCCGGAGCATGAAGCGAATGTAGTGTTCACACGCATGCTCGAAGGACCAATGGACTTTACGCCCGGCATATTGAGCCTGAAGGGTCAGAATGACAGCGACATATTGTCGACCATCGCCAAGCAGCTGGCGCTTTACGTCGTGATCTATTCACCCGTACAGATGGTTGCCGACACGCCTGAAAATTATGCGAAATATCCGGAACCGATGAAGTTCATTCGCGACGTGCCAACCGACTGGGAAGAGACGCGCGTGCTGAACGGTGAGATCGGCGATTATGTAACGATCGCCCGAAAGGAACGTGGCGGCAAGAACTGGTATATCGGCGCGGTCGGCGATGAAGAAGCGCGGAACGTTAGCTTCAACCTCGACTTTCTTTCGCCCGGCAAGACGTATACAGCCGAGATTTATCGCGATGGTGATGATGCGGACTACCGGACCGAGAAGCGCCATGCGATCGTGATCGAACGCAAGACGCTGACGTCCAGCGATAAGCTGACGATACGGATCGCGCCTGGTGGCGGTTTCGCCATCCGGCTTGTCGAGGGTAAGTGAATATGCTTGGCCGCCGATCTTTATTGGCAGCCACTGCTGTGCTGCTGTCGGGCCTGTCGCTGGGCTTGCCTGCACAGCTGCTGGCGCAGGATCAGGGCCGCTTTGTAGATCACGGGCCCATCGCCACAGCTACTGTGATCGCGCCCCCCAAGGTCGTGGTTTGGCTGCCGCCGGGTTATGATGGCGGCAAGGAACGTTATGGCGTCGTCTACATGCATGATGGCCAAAATCTGTTCGATGCCAAACGATCCAATTTCAACAAAGTCTGGGCCGCTGACAAATCTGCGCTTCGCCTCATCGCATCGCACAAAGTCGCGCCATTTATCATTGTCGGCATTGATCAACCGGGAGCAGACCGAGGACGGCAATATTTTCCGCGTCCAATGCGCGATTACGTATCGTCGTCAACACGCGCAAAATTGGAGGCACAGAGCAACGGGAAACCGGTCATCGCCGACGCCTATCTCCAGTTCATCGTTACCGAGCTGAAGCCCAAAATCGACCGGATGTACCGCACCAAAAGTGACCGTAAGCATACATCAATTGCAGGCTCAAGCATGGGCGGGCTGATATCTTTATATGCGATCAGCAAATATCCCTCGGTGTTTGGCAACGCAGGAGCAGTGTCAACCCATTTGCCGCTTGGCGATCCCAATTGGACTGAGGCCGAGCGTCAGGACATTTTTGCTGGCTGGCGCAAATTTGTGCACTCGGAACTCGGCAACCTCAAGGGACGCCGCATCTGGTTTGACCATGGCACCGAGACGCTGGACGCCTTTTACCAACCCTATCAGGACAATCTGGATAACGCACTTTTGGCCAATGGCTGGAAAAAAGGCCGCGATTTCCAGAGCACCGTTTATCCCGGTGCCGCGCATGAGGAAAACGCGTGGGCCGCGCGTCTGGACGATATTTTTGGTTGGTTGCTTCAGGGGCATTGATGACCGAAGGCGCACTTCGCTTTGTGATATTGGGGGGCGGCACGGCGGGCTGGATGACCGCCTGCCTGCTGGCCAAACGATGGCCGCAGCATGACATCGTGGTTGTTGAGTCACCCGACATCGGGATCATCGGCGTTGGAGAGGGCTCTACCCCGCAGCTAAAGGCATTTTTTGAAACGCTTGGCCTGGCGGAAGCGGAATGGATGCCGAAATGCCATGCGACGTACAAGGCTGGCATCAGCTTTCACAACTGGTCCGAACGCCCCGGCTCTGCGCAGTATTTCCACCCGTTTCACACCGGGCTTGATAGCTTCACTGATCAAAAATTCTTTTTCCAGACACGGGCGCGCCGCACGGGACGCGATGTCGCGGCACATCCCGACCGGTTCTTCCTACCGGCACGCCTGGCCGCCGAAAGACGGGCGCCGGTGCCTTCATCCGGCTTTCCTTATGCCATTGGCTATGGCTATCATTTTGACGCGACCTTGGTTGGCCGGACGCTGCGTGATCATGCGGTTGCACGGCTGGGTGTCACACATCTCGAACGCACAATAAAACATGTAAACATCGACAACGCTGGCCATGTGCTGAGCCTTGTAACTCAAGATGATGAGCCCATTTCAGGCGATTTCTTTGTCGATTGCAGCGGTTTTGGCGGGACGATCATCCAAAAGGCGCTGAACGAGGAATTCGTCTCGTTCGGAGAAAATCTGTTCAACAATTCGGCGGTCGCGATGCCCACGCCCAATGATGACGGCGACATCCCCAGCGAAACAAAAGCCACTGCATTGTCCGCCGGCTGGGCATGGCGCATCCCGCTGACCAACCGCGCGGGCAATGGCTATGTCTACGCGTCGCAATATATTGATGCGGATGCCGCTGAAACCGAGCTGAGGCGGCATCTGGGCCTGCTGGACAGCGATGTGCCTGCCCGGCATCTGAAAATGCATGTCGGTCGTCTGAACCGTTGCTGGGTCGGCAATTGCCTTGCGGTCGGCCTGTCGCAGGGGTTCATTGAACCATTGGAAGCAACTGCGCTGCACATCGTCCAGGCTACGGTCGAAGGATTTATCGACGCCTTCGAAAAAGGCCGAGCGACGAACCAGTTTGTGGATGAACTCAATGCCAGCATAGCCGACCGGATAGAGGGCATTCGCGATTATATCGTTGCGCATTACCGCATGAACCAGCGACATGACTCGGCCTATTGGCTGGACAATGCCCGCAATGATGCCCTCTCGGACAATTTGAAAGCGCTGATGACCGCATGGTTCAGCGGCGAAGACCTTACCGCGGAAATCCATCGTCTCGGCATTGGTCGCTATTACAGTGCATTGTCGTGGCATTGCCTGTTTGCCGGATATGGCACCTTCCCTGCGGATGAAAAGCTGGTCGCCCCATCGGATGGGCTCGATCTAGCAAATCTGGAAGACATCGACAGTTTCATTGCGAGCCAGGCGGAATCATTTCCGTCGCACCGACTCGCCTTGGAACAACTCTTGAAATAATTTCATTATGTTATAGTATGTTAGGTCAATGCGCGGTCCAGTCGCAGTATATGTCTGGAGACCATAGTTGCACAAAAATATGCTTATTTTCAGCACGTGGCCGGAAGCTATCAAGATGTTTCCCGTCGTTCGTGCACTTGCAAAATATCCAGACATGCTGACCCAGATTCTCGTGTCGGCACAACATCGGCAGATGCTCGATCAAGTGCTTGAGATGAGCGGCATGTTACCGGACTATGACTTGAACCTCATGCGGCACGGACAGTCCCTCGATGAATTAGCAAGGAGTTTGCTTGGCGCCATTGACCACGTTCTGGACAAGGCCAAGCCAGACCGCATCATTGTGCACGGCGACACCGCCACGGCGGTGATGGGCGCGCTGGCGGCTTATCACCGCAAAATTCCGGTCAGCCATGTCGAAGCCGGTTTGCGCAGTCATGATATCTCTGGATTATCCCAACTTCGTGCGGCTTTTGGAGATCTGCCATATTATGCTGACCGATAGCGGCGGCGTTCAGGAAGAGGCGCCGGCCTTTGGCAAACCCATGCTCGTGCCGCGTGATTCCATCGAGCGTCTGGAGGGCGTGATGGCTGGCACGGAAAAGCTGGTCGGAACCGCACCAGACAGGATCATCGCCGAGGTCTGCGTTCTGCTTGACGACGATACAGCACATGCCGCGATGACGCGGGCGCGCAATCCGTTTGGCGATGGCCTGGCGGGCCAGCGCATCGCAGAGGTCATTTGGCGTGCCCGAAGGCAATTGCGTTGATCGCATTTGACAGGAAATTCGCGCGATCGTTGATCCAAAGTCGTCTTTTGACGCGCGCGCACGCTTCATGACGACCATCCAAGCCGGGGCGGGAACGCCGCAAGACTTGTCCCTGCACGAATAACATCATAAGGCGCACATATTCGGCAGCGGCCTTAAAAGGGATACCCAATGAAAATTGCAATGATCGGTTCTGGCTATGTCGGCTTGGTGTCTGGCGCGTGCTTTGCCGATTTTGGACATGAAGTTGTTTGTGTCGACAAGGATGAATCCAAGATTGCCCGGCTTCACGCCAATATCATGCCGATTTACGAACCTGGTCTCGATGCGTTGGTCAAAACCAATGTCGATGCAGGACGCCTTACCTTTTCCACTGACGTTGCTCAGTCGGTCAAGGGTTGCGATGCGGTTTTCATTGCCGTTGGAACGCCTTCGCGCCGTGGTGATGGCCATGCCGATCTGAGTTATGTGCATGCCGCAGCCGAAGAGTTGGCGCGTGCCATGGACCCGCGCACCGTCGTTGTCACCAAATCGACCGTTCCCGTGGGCACGGGTGATGAAGTCGAACGCATCATCCGCGAAACCAGCCCTGATCTTGAATTTTCCGTTGTTTCCAACCCTGAATTTCTGCGCGAAGGCGCAGCGATCGGCGATTTCAAGCGCCCCGACCGCATTGTCGTCGGCAGCGATGTAGAATGGGCACGCGACGTCATGCGCGCCATCTACCGGCCTCTGTTCCTGAACGAGTCCCCTTTGCTGTTTACCAGCCGTCGTTCTTCGGAGCTGATCAAATATGCCGCCAATGCGTTTTTGGCGACCAAGATCACCTTCATCAATGAAATGGCCGATCTGTGCGAAAAGCTGGGTGCAAATGTGCAGGACGTTTCGCGCGGCATTGGACTTGATAACCGCATTGGATCAAAGTTCCTTCACGCCGGCCCTGGCTATGGCGGAAGCTGCTTTCCAAAGGACACGCTGGCGCTGCTCAAGACCGCTCAGGACAATGAAACGCCCGTTCGGGTAGTCGAGGCAGTGGTGCAGGCAAATGACCTGAGAAAGCGCGCTATGGGCCGCAAGATTATCGCCGCGCTTGGCGGTGATGTGCGTGGCCTGAAGGTCGGCGTATTTGGCCTGACATTCAAGCCCAACACTGACGATATGCGCGACGCCCCGTCGATTGCCATTGTCCAGACTTTGCTCGACGCAGGTGCCATCGTCTATGCACATGACCCCGAAGGCATGGAGGAAGCGGCCAAAGTGCTTCCGGATGTGGTCATGACCGAAAGTGCCTATGCAGCTGCACAAGGCGCGCATGCCGTGGCGTTGGTGACCGAATGGGACGCCTACCGCGCACTCGACCTCAAAAAGCTCCATGCCGCGATGGCTGGCGACGTTCTGGTGGATTTGCGCAACATCTATCGTCCCGAAGAGGCAGCGGCCGCTGGCTTCAATTATGTGAGCGTTGGCCGCTGAGACGCGCACAAGGCGGCGACTGACAAAAGCAGAACTTGAGTTGTTGCAAGCCTTTGCTGCTTGCGGCGCTGTGGTCTATGCTTAAGTAGCATGGCCATGTTACGCGAACTTACCCACCTCGATCGGCTCGAAGCAGAGAGCATCCACATCATGCGTGAGGTGGTGGCCGAGGCAGAACGGCCAGTCATGCTGTATTCGGTTGGCAAAGACAGCGCAGTCATGCTGCATTTGGCGCGCAAGGCCTTTTACCCAGCTCCGCCGCCCTTCCCCTTGCTGCATGTCGACACGACCTGGAAATTTCGGGCCATGTACGACTTGCGGGAAAAGGCAGCACGCGATGCTGGTATGGAATTGTTGATCTGGCAAAATCCCGATGCAAAGGAGCAAAAGATCAACCCGTTCGACCACGGTCCGCTGCACACGGATATGTGGAAAACCGAAGGACTGAAACAGGCATTGAACCATTATGGTTTTGACGCAGCATTCGGTGGTGCACGGCGCGATGAAGAAAAAAGCCGTGCCAAGGAACGGGTGTTCAGCTTCCGTTCGGAAGCCCATCGATGGGACCCGAAAAACCAAAGGCCAGAGCTCTGGAACCTTTACAACGCCAAGAAGAACCGTGGCGAAAGCATGCGCGTCTTTCCCATTTCGAATTGGACCGAACTCGATATCTGGCAGTATATCCAGTTGAACAAGATCGAGATTGTACCGCTTTATTTCAGCGCGCCGCGCCCGACCTATGAGTGGGACGGCCAGTTGTTCATGGCCGACGACCTTGCGCGTATCGAAAGCGTCCTTGGCCAAAAGCTCGAAATCATCGAACGGTCCGTCCGGTTCCGCACTTTGGGCTGTTTTCCGCTGACCGGCGCGGTCGAGAGCGAAGCGGCGACATTGAATGAAGTGATTCAGGAGATGTTGCTCACCACATCGTCCGAACGGCAGGGACGAGTCATCGACAAGGATGCGGGCGACGGGTCAATGGAAAAGAAAAAGCAGGAGGGCTATTTCTGATGTCCTCGGTTTATGAAACCGACACGCTGATTGCCGAAGATATCGAAGCCTATCTAACGCAGCACCAGCACAAGAGCCTGTTGCGATTCATCACCTGCGGATCGGTCGATGATGGTAAATCGACACTCATCGGGCGGTTGCTCTACGATTCCAAGATGATCTTCGAAGACCAGCTTGCTGCGCTTGAGGCGGATAGCAAGCGTATCGGCACGCAAGGGCAGGATATCGATTTTGCGTTGCTGGTCGATGGTCTGAGCGCCGAGCGTGAGCAAGGTATCACGATTGACGTGGCCTATCGTTTCTTCACGACCGAGAAACGCAAGTTCATCGTCGCGGACACGCCGGGGCATGAGCAATATACACGCAACATGGTGACGGGCGCATCGACGGCTGACCTTGCGGTAATCCTGATCGATGCCCGCAAGGGGGTGCTGACGCAGACAAGGCGGCACAGCTATCTGGCTCATTTGCTGGGTATCCGCAACATTGTCCTAGCGGTGAACAAGATGGATCTGGTCGGTTATGACCAGGCACGTTTTGACGAAATTGTGACCGATTATCAGAAATTTGCGGAAAGTATTGGAGTGAAAAACTTCACCGCGATTCCCATCTCTGGTTTCAAGGGCGACAATATCGCCAGCCGTTCGCCGAACACATCATGGTATCATGGCGTAACCCTTATCGATCATCTCGAGTCCGTCGAACTCGACGTGCATGCCGATCAGGCAAAGCCCTTTCGTTTGCCCGTGCAGTGGGTCAACCGCCCCAATCTCGACTTTCGTGGCTTTGCAGGGCAGATTGCAAGCGGGGCGATTGCTGTCGGTGCACCAGTCCGCATTTTGCCCAGCGGCAAGACCTCCCATGTGGCGCGCATCGTGACACTTGATGGCGATCTGGATGCGGCCGTCGCCGGACAATCGATCACCTTATGCCTGACAGACGAAGTCGATTGTTCGCGCGGCGATGTCATTGCGGCCGCAGACAACCCGCCGGAGCTTGCCGACCAGTTCGAGGCAAATATTGTCTGGCTGGCGGAAGACGCGATGATCCCTGGCCGGTCCTATTGGCTAAAACTAGGAACACAGCTGGTTTCGGCGACGGTGCAGCCGCCCAAATATCAGGTCAACGTCAACAGCATGGAGCGCCTTGCGGCAAAAACGCTTGATCTCAACGCCATTGGCGTTGCTGAGGTCACGACTGACCGGCCATTGATATTTGAGGCTTATGCCGACAACCGGACACTTGGCGGATTCATCCTTATCGACAAGATGACCAACGCCACGGTCGCGGCGGGCATGCTGAATTTCAGCCTGCGTCGTGCCCAGAATGTACACTGGCAAGCTATCGACATCAGCCGCGCCGCGCATGCGCAGCAAAAGGGCCAGTCGCCCAAGCTGTTGTGGTTCACTGGCCTGTCAGGCTCGGGCAAGTCGACCATCGCCAATTTGGTAGAAAAGAAGCTGTTCGCGCTTGGCCGGCACAGTTTCCTTTTGGACGGCGATAATGTGCGGCACGGCTTGAACAAGGATCTGGGTTTCACAGACGCGGACCGGATCGAGAATATCCGCCGCGTTGGTGAGGTCGCAAAGTTGATGACCGACGCCGGGCTCATCGTACTCACCGCGTTCATTTCCCCGTTCCGTGCGGAACGTGACATGGTCCGTGCGTTGATGCCCGCCGGCGATTTCATTGAGATATTTGTCGATACGCCTTTGGCCGAGGCGGAAAAGCGGGACGTAAAAGGCCTCTATAAAAAGGCCCGCAGTGGCGCCTTGAAAAACTTCACCGGCATTGACAGTCCTTACGAACGCCCCGAAGCACCGGGGATGCATATCGACACCACGATAATGTCGCCGGAACAGGCAGCAGAGGCCATTGTCGAGCGAGTCATCGGCGTGTGGAGCTATGACCTGTGAACGATGCGGATCTATGTGCCTTTCTCGCGGATGAGACGGGGAAGATTTTGTACGCTCTGCAGCAATCTCGCGCGTTCGCAGACGGGCAATTGGGGGACGAAGGCGATCGGCGTGCCAATGCGTTTCTGTGCGAGGCGCTGCACCGGTTACGCCCCGATGATGCCCTGCTTTCCGAGGAGGAAGTCAACTGCACGCTGCGTTGCGCGGTGGATCGGGTGTGGATCATCGACCCGTTGGATGGCACGCGCGAATATCGCGAAGGCCGAAACGACTGGGCCGTGCATGTTGCGCTTGCCATAGGCGGTGTGGCGATAGCAGGCGCCGTTTCCCTGCCCGGCCTTAGCACCACATTAAGTTCGGCCCATCCACCAGAGTTGCGCAGCGCGCATGACCCGCTGCGCATGCTCGTAAGCCGCACGCGCCCGGCACCTGAGGCCATTGCAGTTGCCGGTATACTTGGCGCTGAACTCGTGCCCATGGGATCGGCGGGCGCGAAAGCAATGGCGGTCGTGCGCGGTGAAGCCGATATCTATCTGCACACAGGCGGACAATATGAATGGGACAATTGTGCACCCGTTGCCGTGGCACAGGCCGCAGGCCTGCACTGTTCGCGGGTCGACGGCTCGCCGATGCGCTACAATGCGCCTGAACCCTATTTGCCTGACCTGCTGATTTGCCGACCAGAACTGGTCGCCGATATCATGGCCGCCTTGAGAGCCTAGTTAACCTGCCGGTCAAAGCCTGCCCAATAAGGTGCGCGCAGATCCTTGCGCAGGATCTTGCCCGAGGCATTTCGTGGTAAGGCTGCGATCACATCGACCGAACGCGGCACCTTGAACCCGGCAATGCGTTCACGGGTCCAGGTGATGACGCTCTCGGGATTTACATGCGCGCCGGGTTTTGGCACACAGACGGCTTTTACCGCCTCGCCCCATTTGTCATCGGGAACACCGATGACTGCGACCTCAAGAATATCGGGGTGACCGTAAATCGCGCTTTCGACTTCTGCCGGATAGACATTTTCCCCGCCCGTGATGATCATGTCCTTCACCCGATCGTGGATGTACAAATAACCGTCTTCGTCGAGATATCCGGCATCGCCTGTCTTGATCCAGCCGCCATCTGCGACTGTGCCTTTGGTGGCATCTGGCAGGTTCCAATAGCCAATCATATTGTTTGATGACCGCGTCCAGATTTCGCCAACGTCGCCAGTGGGGACATCATTCCCTGCCCCGTCCACTACACGCAGCTCAACGCCAGCAAGCGGCTTTCCGGCGGACCGCATCCGCTTGTTGCCATTGGGATCATGGTCCTCGGGCGGCAACATGCAGATAGTGCCTGTTGTCTCCGTCATGCCATAGACCTGAATGAATTCGGCGCTGAAGACATCCATGCACTGGCGCAACAGCTCCAGCGGGATGGGCGCTGCGCCATATAGGATATATTTTAGCCGGCTGTAATCGACACTGCGGCATCTCGGGTGGTTGACCATCATCTGTAATGCCGCAGGCACGATGAACAATCGGGTTGCCCCACCCTTTTCAATGGCGTCGAAGACGGAATCCGGTGAAAACTCCGCCTGCACCAGACCGGGCAATCCCGATGCCATGGCCATGATACCAAGTCCGGTCCCGCCAATATGCGCGCACGGCATGGCGATGAGCACGACTTCGTCATCCTCCCATTTGCTATAGGCATTGTCGTCTTCGGACGTGTGTTTGCGCAAAGCAAAAAGATTGCGGTTGGAAAGCACTGCGCCTTTCGGATTGCCCGTGGTGCCCGACGTATAGAGTTGAAGCGCTGCGTCATCGGGTTCGGCGGGTTCAAAAGGACCGCGTGGTGTCGCCTCTATCAATCGGCGCGCCTCGTCTTCGCCAATGACGCGGTCAACAGTGTCTGTTTGGTCCGCCAGAGCCAGCACCGGGATTTCAAAACCATGTCCCGCGAAAACTATGCGTGCGCCGGTGTCCTTTGCAATATAGGCCCATTCCGCAGGCGCCAGACGCCAGCCGACGGGTACCATGACGATGCCGGCCCGCGCTGCACCGTAGAATAAAGCGAAATAGAGGTCGCTGTTCTTGCCAATCCAGGCAATGCGGTCGCCTTTCTTTAGCCCGAGTTGAAGCAGCAATGTCGCAATTTTTGCGGTGCGCTCTTCCAATTCGTCATACGTAAAATGGCGGTCGTCTTGCAAAAGCGCTGAACAGTAAGGGCGTTCCGTGGCCCAATGAGTCAGAAACCCGTCGAAGGTAAGTATATCAAAACCGGCCGCAGCCATCATATTCTCTCCCAACACTGGCCAGTTATGCGCAGAGGCCTTTTGTGTTTTGTCGGGAGATTATAGCAGCATGTCAACATGTCGCATAGATAGCTCCGGCGAGTGCCTTAAGGGGCTAACGGCGGAAAATGAGCGACAAATTGTTTGCCGGCATCTGCGTCACCTCATCCAGGCGCAAACCGGCGTCACGCGCCGCGTCGACCACGTCCTCGACATAACGCAGGCCCCATCCGGCATTTTGCTGGCGCAGCGACGCATCGAACGCGGCATTGCTTTCTGCGAGCGGCGTGTCGCGCTGCCGAAAAGGTCCGTAGATATAGAGTATGCCCGATGGCGTAAGGACGCGCGCGGCATTGCGCAAAAGGCCAATGGTGGCTTCCCACGGACTGATATGCAGCATGTTGATACAGATAATCGCGTCCGCTTCGTTTATAGGCCAATCAACTGTGGCGTCTAAAAGCATCGCGGGCAGCACGTTCGGGGCGTCCGAGTCTGCGCGCCACGCATCGATTGATGCAATGGCGATTGGGTCGGGGTCGCTTGGCTGCCAGGTCAGTCCCGGAAACAGCTTTGCAAAATGCACGACATGTTCGCCAGTCCCGCTCGCGATCTCCAGCACTGCCCCTGCCTGTGGAAGCAATGTCGCCAGAACATTGGCAATCGCATCGCGGTTTCGCTCGGTTGCCGGCGCGTGGCGTTTTACCTCTGCGCCGCTTTCAAAGACGAACGGCTGCGGCGTTTTCACTCTGCCGCGACCGCCTGTTCTGGTTCGCGCCAGACCAATACTGGTTTGCGTGCCGCTTGCGTTTCGTCAAGGCGGCGGCGCGGTGCGTGATGCGGCGCGGACTTGAGCGACGGATCGCCGGCCTTTGCCCGCTCAGCAACGCTGCGCAGGGCGCCGATGAACTGGTCAAGCGTTGCCTTGCTTTCGGTCTCGGTAGGCTCGACGAGCATCGCACCATGTACAACAAGCGGGAAATAGACCGTCATGGGGTGATAGCCTTCGTCAATCAGCCCCTTGGCAATATCCAGGGTGGAGAAGCCTTCGGCCATTCCATTGTCGCTGAACAGTGCCTCATGCATGCACGGACCGCTGTCGGCAAAAGGCGCCTCAAGCACATCTTCCAGACTGCGCAGGATATAATTTGCGTTCAGCACAGCATCCTCGGCCACTTGGCGCAGACCGTCCGCGCCATGCGACATGATGTAGGACAATGCGCGCGTGAACATCCCCATTTGCCCGTGAAAGGCGACCATGCGACCAAAGGTCGATTCATGATGCTCGCCAGCGGTCTCCTCTTCGACCAACAGATAATGGTCGCCGTCCTTGTCAACGAAAGGTAACGGCGCATAAGGCGCAAGCGCTTCCGACAACACTACTGGCCCAGAGCCTGGCCCGCCGCCACCATGCGGCGTTGAGAAAGTCTTGTGCAGGTTGATGTGCATCGCGTCGACACCCAGGTCGCCGGGGCGCACGCGGCCAACAATCGCATTGAAGTTCGCGCCGTCGCAATAGACATATCCACCCGCCGCATGCACCGCGTCCGAAATCTCGCGCAAGTCACGCTCGAACAGGCCGCAGGTGTTGGGGTTGGTGATCATCACGCCAGCCACATCGGGCCCAAGCCGCGCCTTGAGTGCCGCAAGGTCAACGCGGCCTTCCGATGTCGCAGGAATATTCTCCACGGCATAGCCAGCAAAGGCAGCAGTCGCAGGGTTGGTACCATGCGCGCTTTCGGGGCAAAGAATGACCGAGCGGGCATCACCACGTGCGGTCAACGCTGCACGAATGGCAAGGATGCCGCACAATTCGCCATGCGCACCGGCCTTGGGCGACATCGCTACGGCTTTCATCCCTGTCAGTGTGATCAGCCAGTGCGCAAGCTCGTGAATGACGGCAAGCGCACCCTGCACGGTCTCGACTGGCTGCAAGGGATGCACATCGGCAAAGCCTGCCATCCGCGCTACCTTTTCATTCAGCCGCGGGTTATGCTTCATCGTGCAGCTTCCCAGCGGGAAAAAGCCCAGATCAATGGCGTAATTCTGGCGGCTGAGGCGGGTATAATGGCGAACAGCCTCAGGCTCCGACAGGCCCGGAAGGCCAATGTCGCGATGCCGTTCCAGATTGCCAAGGCGCGACGCGACTTTTGGTGCATCGGCAAGGTCAACACCGGTCGTGCCCGACGTGCCGATCTCGAAGATCAGTGCCTCTTCCAGCATCAGGGCCTTGTTGCCCGTAAAGGTCGCAGGGCCGGTATCGGACGCCTTGTTCATTTCAGGCTTCCAGCCGCTTTGGTTGATGGTGTTCATGCCAAAATCTCCTGCAAGGCAGCGGCGAATGTTTCGACATCCTCCGATGTGGCTACCTCAGTCACTGCGACAACTAGTCCGTTCGAAAGCGAATCTGCCCCGGGATATAAACGCCCAAGCGAAACGCCGCCCAGCACCTTGCGGTCCGCCAACGCACGAACGACAGGCCTTGCTTCCTTGGGCAATTTCAAAGTGAATTCGTTGAAGAAGCTGTCATTGACCAATTCGACGCCGGCTATTTCTGTAAGCCGGTCGGCTGCTTGCACCGCCAGCGCATGGTTGAGATCCGCGAGACCGCGCAGCCCTTTTTCGCCCAACAACGTCATATGTACACTGAAGGCCAGCGCACAAAGTCCTGAATTGGTACAGATATTTGACGTCGCCTTTTCGCGGCGGATATGCTGCTCGCGCGTTGACAGCGTCAAGACGAAGCCGCGCTTGCCTTCGGCATCAACCGTCTCCCCGCACAAGCGACCGGGCATCTGGCGGACGAACTTTTCCTTGCAGGCAAACAGGCCGACATAAGGCCCGCCAAATTGGAGACCAACGCCAAGCGATTGCCCCTCACCCACCACAATATCCGCGCCCATTTCGCCAGGTGCCTTGATCGCACCCAACGCAACAGGCTCGGTCACGACGGCGATGAGCAAGGCGCCATGCTCATGCGCCTTGGCAGCAATAGCAGACAGGTCTTCGATACGTCCCAATATATCGGGATATTGCACAACCACGCAGCTTGTTTCGCCGTCAATGGCGCTGAGCAAGCGCGAACTGTCGGTCGCGGCAGACAATTCGGGCAATGCCGTGTCCAGCGCGTCGCCAGTATATTGCGCCATGGTCTTTGCGACGCTGACATAATGCGGATGCAGTCCGGACGACAGCAACGCCTTGCTACGCTTGGTAATGCGGCCAGCCATGCCAATGGCTTCCCAGCAGGCGGTAGAACCATCATACATCGATGCATTGGCGACATCACAGCCAAACAGCCTTGCAACCTGCGTCTGGAATTCGAACAGCATCTGCAGCGTGCCCTGCGCGATTTCGGGCTGATAGGGCGTATAGGCCGTCAGGAACTCGCCGCGCTGTATGATATGGTCGACACTTGCCGGCACATGATGCTTGTACGCGCCAGCACCCAGAAAGAACGGATGGTGCGACGCCGTCATGTTCTTGCGCGCAAGCGTGGAGAAATGCCGCTCGACCGCCATTTCGCTGGCATGGTTCGGCAGGCCGCGAATGGGTCCGTCCAACTGCGCCTGTACAGGTACATCCACGAACAGATCATCAATAGAATTGGCCCCGATGACGCCAAGCATCGCCTGCCTGTCCGATGGGGTTAGCGGTAAATAACGCATTTCATTCTCCATGGCCCGCGCAATGCGGACTGATATACCTAAAGCCCGTCGACAAACGCCTGATACGCCGAAGCATCCATGAGGCTGTCGAGTTCGCTGGTATCGCTGAGTGTCAGCTTGAAGAACCAGCCTTCGCCTTCGGGGTCGCTGTTCACGAGCGCTGGGTCGCCTTCGAGCGCGTCATTGCCCTCGATAACAGTGCCGCTGACGGGTGCATAAACGTCGGATGCAGCCTTGACCGATTCCACAACCGCTGCGTCACCGCCTTTTTTCAAGGTAGCGCCAACCGCTGGGACTTCGGCGAACACGATGTCGCCCAACTGGCCCTGCGCGTAATTGGTGATGCCTACCGTGGCGCTGTCGCCGTCAACTTCGATCCACTCATGATCTTCAGTGAAATAACGCGTCATGTGCTGGCTCCTTTGCGATGATAATGATGTGGGACGAAGGGTAAGGAAGAAACGGTGACAGGGACGCGCTTGCCGCGCACCTCTGCCTCAAGCGCGGTACCTGCGTCATTGTGGCCGGCCGCGACGTAACCCATGGCAATCGGCGCGCCGACGCTTGGGCCAAAGCCACCGGATGTGATGACACCCACTTGCGCGGTGCCTGCAAAGATCGGGGCGCCTTCGCGAACCGGCATCTTGCCATCGACCGAAAGCCCGACCAGCTTGCGCGCAGGGCCATTGGCCAGAGCGTTCAGGATGCGCTCCGCTCCGGCAAACCCACCTTCGGCGCGGCGGCGTTTGGAAATGGCGAAGGCGGCATTGGCTTCCACCGGCTCCACCTCAGGGTTCATGTCATGACCATAAAGCGGCAGCCCAGCCTCAAGCCGAAGCGAGTCGCGCGCGCCAAGGCCGATGGGTTTGACCTCCGCTTGCGCGCAAATCTCGTCCGCCAGCTTCTGCGCATGCGTGGCGGGTACCGAAATTTCGAAGCCATCCTCCCCGGTGTAGCCAGAGCGGCTGATCCAGAGCGGCTCAGGATCGGTCTTTGGTCCCCAGAAGAACGAACCTGCCTCCATGAAATAAAGCGCATCCACGCCCGGCACGACACGCTTCAACGCGTCGATCGCCTTTGGTCCCTGCAACGCCAGCAGGGCGCGGTCGTCCATGTGGTTGATGGTGATGTCGTCGGGCAGATTCTCGCGCAGATAGCCCATGTCGTCCCACTTCACGGCGCCATTGACAACGACGTAGAGGCCCATGGGGGCAGCGGTGATCATCATGTCATCAAGCACGCCGCCACCCTCGTCCAGCAACAGCGAGTAACGCATCTTGCCTTCCCTGAGCGCGGAGATGTCGCCAGGGACCAGTGCCTCAAGTGCTTGCGCCGCGCCGTCGCCGGTCAACATCAACTGGCCCATATGGCTCACATCGAACAGCCCGGCATTTTCGCGCGTCCAGACATGTTCGGCCATTATGCCTTCATATTGGATCGGCATGTGATAGCCGGCAAATTCGACCATGCGCGCGCCCTTGCCGCGATGCCATGCGTCGAGCGGCAGCTTCAATATTTCGATGGGTTCGAGTTCGAATTCTTCTTCTTCGCTCATATCAGTCCGTTCAAGAGTCGCAGCGACAGACACCGGATGGTGCCAAGCCTGCTGCCCCCTCTGTCACGGGTACCTGAGAGCTTTATCTGCCAATGTTGCCGCGAAGCACCAAAAACAGGCTACCCCTTCGGTGGCATATTCCCGCATAAGCCGGAGCACGCGCTTTCCAGAGTGTCGCAAGAGCCAAAGCGGTCCTTTTGCCTGAGAGATTCCGGGGCGGTTGCTCCTTCGGCGGCCCCTTTAAGGGACGCTCTCCCGCTTCGTCAGCGACATGACCGCATTGACGGCACGTTTAATCAGAGTCAACCGGCCAGCGCGCCTATCGCATCATTTTCGTGGATAAAAATGCCATCGCCCTGGCAGTATGCGAGCGCGGCAATGGCCTTGGCCAATTTGTCCGACGGCGTCGATGCAAATTTCTTCAGCGGACCAAACATCAACATGTCGGTTATTGGCGACAAAAGGATGCCCAAGGCTTCGCCGGGACGATGGTCAGCACGCTGCCCGCCGGTGAGCAAGCTTGGCCGCATGATATCAACACGTTGAAAGCCAATGTTACGAAGCCCCTGCTCCATTTCCGCCTTGGTTTTGAGATAGAAGTTGCTGCTGGCGGGCACGGCGCCAACCGAGGATATCGTGATGAAATGCCCCGCCCCTGCGTGGTAACTGGCCTGTGCAAAGGCGAGAACGAGATCGAGGTCAACCGCCCGGAATGCGTCGCGCGACCCAGCACTGCGGATGGTTGTCCCCAGGCAGGAAATTGCGACATCAGCCTTGATGCCCTCCACGATGGCAGGCCAATCGGTGCTTGGCGCAATATGCTCCTGAATCAGAGGGTTTGATGCAGCGGAAGGACGACGCAAAACCAGATGGACCTCATATCCGTCCCGCGCCAGAAATTCCGCGGCTTGCCGACCGACTAGGCCCGAACCACCGGCAAGGACGATCTTGCGCGTCATGCCGGGCCTCCGCAGATTTCGCGGTGCCGGTCAGTGGCGTAACGGTCAGTCATGCCAGCCAGAAAGTCCCCGATATGCCGGCTGCGCTCGGGCTCTTGCTCAGGCAAACTCTCCCGCCATTCGGGTGGCAGCAGTTCAATATCATGACGATAGGCCGCAAACAGGTCACTCACGATCTTCGTCGCGTCGGCCGCTGCCGCATTTTGGGTGGGATGGTGATAAAGCTTTTCATACATGAACGCCTTCAACTGGCGTTCGAGGGCATTCATTTCGTCGGAAAATCCACCAATCATCACCCCTGCCTTTCGGATATCAATGGCATCCCTGATACCGAGCGCATCTATTCTGACGCGCGTTGATTCAATGACATCATTGACCATCACGCCAATCTGTTCGCGCGTAAGTTCGCCAATCAACCTGCGCGGGCGGACGTCGCGATAGCGGGCCAATATGGCCTCCCAACGCTTCGCTACAAAGGGAAGTTCAATCAACTGGTCAATATCCAGCAATCCGGCCCTGATGCCATCATCAATGTCATGATTGTCATAGGCGATGTCGTCACTGATCGCCGCAACCTGCGCCTCAAGCGATGGCCAATCGGTCAAATTCAGGTCAAAGGCTGCATTTACCTCCGCCAGAGCCCAGCTTGGCGTCGTCACTGGGCCGTTATGTTTCGCAAGGCCCTCAAGCAATTCCCAGCTGAGATTCAGACCTGGCCATGACGGATATGGGGATTCGAGCAACGTCAACGTGCGCAAGGTCTGTGCATTATGGTCAAAACCGCCATAGGGCTTCATGGCATCCTCAAGTGCGTCTTCGCCCGCATGGCCGAAGGGTGGATGGCCTATGTCATGCGCAAGGCACAGCGCCTCGGTCAAATCCTCGTTGAGGCCCAAGGCGCGAGCGATTGTCCGGCCGATCTGCGCCACCTCAAGGCTGTGAGTCAGGCGTACGCGGTAATGATCGCCATCGGGCGAGATAAAAACCTGCGTTTTGTGGCGCAGGCGTCGAAACGCAATCGAATGGATAATCCTGTCGCGGTCGCGCTGGAATATATCGCGCGGCCCGCGAATGTCGCGAACCGGCTCGGCGTGAAGCCTGCCACGGCTGCGGTCTGGATGCGAAGCATAAGGGGCAAGTTGCGACATCGCGCGCTTATGACGCCAAGCGGCGTTGACGGGAAGCCGCTATTTCGCCTTCAACTGAGTCACGGGAATCCCAATCTCGCTTTTCCACATAAAACTGTCGCCGCCAGCTTTCTTGAAATCGCCATCCCACTTCTTGGCGGCCTTCTGGTCGGCAAAGGGGCCGATCAACAGACGGTCGGTCCTGCCCCAAGGGGTCGTCCAACCATTTTTGCCCTTGAACAATTCAGGATATTTCTTGGCGAATTTCTTGAAATCAAACCCAAGAGCGCCAGCATCGCCAGCTGCGACCTGGACCCAGAACCGCGCGGGATTGTCCTTTTCGGCTTTGGCCTTAGCTGCAATTTTCGGATCAACCTTAGCCGACTTGGGATCTGCCTTACCCGCGGCCTTTGGATCGACCTTGGCATTTTTCGCGGCGTCTGCGGCGGCAGGTTTGGCTACAACCGCCTTACGCAGCATTTTCAAGTCTACCGGAACTTCAGCGCGCTGTTGCTCGCTTTCGGGAATTTGAATCGAGCCGACAATTGCCCCCAAATCAAATCCGGAAGATGCCGCGCGCACCGCGACTGGCGTTGGCGTTGATGCAGCCATTTGCGGCTGAGGCTGAGGCTGGGATACGACTGATGTGGACATAGTCTGAGTTGCAACGACATTGGAGGCCACATTCGACTGCGGCGCAGGCGGGCCTGTCAGGACAGGCAATGGCGTAATGACCCCCATCGGGGACGAGGACGCGCTAGGCGACAAGACCGTTCGCGTTGTCGCAGGCGTGACAGCACTCTGGTCGCGCGGACCGGGAGGCGATGTCGCGATGGCAGCAGACTGCCGGGGCGGTGTGGCTTGCGGGTTGGAAGACTGCGGCAGTGGGGCGCGCACCAACGGCCTTGCGGTTTCGGGCGCGGGCAAGGCATTGGTCTTGGCGCTAGTAATGCGCGAGGATTGCGCCTCTTCAACCTTGGCGCGCGCTGTGGGTGTGCCAAGCCGCGCGGTATCGGTCTTTGGCAGCTTCTGTGACTCAGGGATACTGGCGACCGCAACCTGGACTTCGGCTCGTTCGCGTGCCCTTCTTTCGCGCTTGCTTTCAGGCTTTTGTGCCGGCTTTGAATCACGTGACTTTCCGGCCTTTGGACCCAAGGGTTCGCCTGAAGGAATTAGCCGGTTTTCGGACGATGCAATTGTGGTCTGTGGCATTGTCGCCGCAATGCTGCGTACCTGTTCGCTGTCACGTCCGACATATTGGCTGGTCGGGAAATGGCCCAAATGAATGGCTGCTGCCTGCTGCGCACCCGTCAGATTTGGCATGAGGCGGAAGAAGCGTTCCATGCGTTGCGCCGATGCCGCGTCCATGAAACCCTGCGCCACTTTTGTGGATTCGCGCAAATCGCCGCGTGCCGCAAGAATGAAGGCACGGGCGCGCCAGGCGGCGGCATTTTTGCGTTGGAGCAACGGGACGAGCATCGCATCGGCCTGTTCCTTTTGCCCGGCGAGCGACAAGGAAACGGCCTGCCGCATGACCAGATCATCCGACGTGGCCGCGGTCCGGGCAAGATTATAATCCTGCTGCGCCCGGCCGAAATTGCCGAGCAGATCAAACGCCAGTGCGCGGTCCACCGCTATCGACCGCTCGGTTGCGCCAAGCCGAACGGCATCATCGAACAGGCGGAGCGCTTCGAACGGATTTTCTGTACGCACGGTGGCACTGGCAAGGCCGGACACAATCCGGCTGTTGCCAGGACGAAGCGCATTTGCGCGGGTGAAGAAATTCAATGCGGCGTTTGCATCGCCCAGTTGGAGCGCAGCGTTGCCAGCATCTGCCAAAGCGTCGGCATCGCTTGGGCTGAACGAAATCCGCCGCATCGCAGATCGCAATTCGACAGCGCCAGCGGGTTCCGCGGAAACCGGCACAACGGGGGACGCTTGCCTGTCCAGCGCATCGAGCGCGCTTTCGTCAACAGCCTGCGCAAAAGCAGCGGACGAGAAAGCCAACGTGCACAACAAGCCCGCAGTGCGTAACATTTTCACATTCATGCGCCTCAAATGGCGGGTCCGCCGCCGGTCGCAAAGCGCCATTGCGCAATGCTCCGACAAACGGTTGTCTAAAAAAGACGAAATGACTTTGTGCGTGGTTCCTGCGGCTTACGAGTTATTCTGTCTGTCCAGGAAACGCGGCATATTGATGGGGCTTGGGCTTTCGCTTTCCTTGGCATCAGCATCGTCCGACCGGGAAAGGCCGCGAGACAGATTGGACATACGCTCAAACAATGTGCCGCCGGTCGGAATACGCGGTGCAGCCCGTTCAGGCGCCTCTGTGACGTCAACCTGAGCAGGAGCAGGTATTTCTTCGGCTTCGTCCTCAGATTCTGCTGGGCTGTTCAATTCCAGTGCGTCTGCACCTTCCCATGAACTCGGTGACGCTGTTGCCGCGTGTGCCGCATCTGTGGAGGGCGCTTCAACGCCTTCATCAGTGTCGGAGGCTTCAAAATCGCTACCCAAGACCAAGCTATCATCTTCGGCATCTGTCGCGGTTTCGGCAGACAAGTCTGCAGCTTCAGCAGGAGCAGCAGTTGAAGGCTCAAACAAAGATGTTGATGCTGCCGACATGTTGACCACAGGCTGAGGGGCCGGACGGTTGAACGAGAATGGCGTGCGTGATTGCGACGCAGGCGAGGCCGTAAGCCCCTCATTGTCGATGCCGGTGGCGACGACCGACACGCGGATCTTGCCGTTCAGATTTTCGTTGAACGCCGAACCCCAGATGATGTTGGCGTCTGGATCAACCAGCTCGCGGATGTGGTTGGCCGCTTCGTCGACTTCCATCAGGCGCATGTCTTCGCCACCCGTGATGGAGACGATAACACCCTTTGCACCTTGCATCGACACGCCGTCGAGCAACGGATTGGCAATCGCCTTTTCCGCAGCTTCCAAAGCGCGGCCGTCGCCTTCGGCTTCGCCAGTGCCCATCATGGCCTTGCCCATTTCGTGCATGACCGAACGGACGTCAGCAAAATCAAGGTTGATGAGACCAGGCATGACCATCAGGTCGGTGATGCCACGAACGCCCTGCTGTAACACTTCATCGGCGAGCTGGAAAGCTTCCTTGAAGGTCGTGTTGGGATTGGCGACAAGAAACAGATTCTGGTTCGGAATAACGATGAGGGTATCAACATGCTGTTGCAGCTCGGTGATGCCGGAATCCGCAGAACGCATACGGCGCGAACCTTCGAACAGGAACGGCTTGGTTACGACGCCGACCGTCAGGATGTTCATTTCGCGCGCGGCCTGCGCAATAACAGGCGCAGCGCCGGTTCCAGTACCGCCGCCCATACCAGCCGCGATGAAGCACATGTGGCATCCCGCCAACGCTGCTTTCACCTGCTCGATGGTTTCTTCGGCAGCAGCGCGGCCAACTTCAGGCCGAGAACCTGCACCAAGACCTTGCGTGATTTCGGGGCCAAGCTGAATGCGATATTCTGCTGGCGAAGCGTTCAATGCCTGTGCATCGGTGTTGGCAACAACGAAATCGACGCCTTCAACCTTTGCAGCAATCATATTGGCGACAGCGTTACCGCCAGCACCACCAACACCAATAACAGCGATTTTCGGCTTCAACTCGTCAACCACTGGTGGACCGATATTGATGCTCATAATTTTATCCCCCTAGCCATCTTGGCTTGTTCGAAATTTTCACGACTGTGACACAAAAGGACACGGCGCACACTTAAAAATTAACCCTTTTGCACAGTTTTCTGTCAAAAATTCTCACGAACAGCCCGTTTTATACGTTCAATCAAACTTGGCATGGTTCCGCCCAACTGTTCGCCCCGCAAATCATAGCCTGATTTCATGTCGAGCCGTTCCGACGCAGCATAATGAATCAACCCGACCAGCGTGGAAAATGCCGGACCGGAGTGCGCCTCGGGGATGCTGGCAAGCCCTGTCGGACGACCAATGCGAACAGTTCGCCCAAGTGCGCTTTGCATATGTTCGGCAATGCCTTTCAGTTCCGCGCCGCCGCCGGTAAGCACCACCTGATGCCCGGAAGGCCCCGAAAATCCGAGCGACTTCAGCGCCTGCGCAATGTTGCCCACAATATTGTCGACGCGCTGGCACACCACGGCATTGAGCTGCGCCTTGGTGATCCGCGGGGCCTGATTGCCAGGCTCATTGCCATTTTCATCAGGGCCAATGTCGAGCACTTCCTGATGGTCACGCGGACTGGTTAACGCTGATCCATGAAAGCATTTGAGCCGCTCTGCCTGCGCGCGGCGAATTCCGAAGACCGACGCGATGTCATCGGTAATGTCGGATGCGCCTTTCTGGATTGTCTCAAGGCCAACCAGCATTCCACCGATGAATACCGATACGTTGGTCACCGCAGCACCGAATTCGACCAGTGCCACGCCCAATTCCCGCTCTTCGGAAGTCAGACAGGCAAGGCCCGTGGCAACTGGGCCCACGACCAGCGATTCCACGTCGAGATGCGCGGCACGGACTGCCATGTCCATGTTGCGCACGGGCGATGGATCGGCAAGGATGACATGCACGTCGACACCAAGTCGCCCGGCATGCAGGCCAATCGGATTGGCGACGCCACCTACGCCATCCAGTGCATATAAGGTGGGCTGGATATGCAGCGCAATTTTTCCGCCAGTCTGGATATTGGCACGTCCAGCCTGCAGAAGCTCGTCCACATCCTCTTGCGTGATACGGTCGCCGCCCAGCTCGATTTCGACAGGACCAAGCATGCTGTCGAGGCCACCTGACGACATGCCGACCCAGACGCGGTCAATATTCAGTCCGGCAATGCGCTCGGCCTGTTCGACGGCATGGCGGACCGAAAGCTCGGCCTGTTCGACATCGGCAATGCAGCCGCGGGTAACGCCCCGGCTTTCGCGTTGCCCCGTACCCAATACCAGCAATTCGCCGCTGTCGGTGATGCCAGCGATCAGCGCCGAAACCTTCGACGAGCCTATGTCGATGGCGGAAATCAGCTTTTCAACACGTGCCGCTTTCATACCGTCTTGCCATTTGTCTTCGAGGTGATTTCATTGGTTTCAGCTTTTGCCGGCTCCGCCTTTCGCGCCTTGCGAAAATAAGCACGGTCCGGATCGCGCAGGTCAAAATGGATGAGGTCGCGGCCAAGCAAGCGGTGAACGCCATCCATCCGCGCGAAATTCAGCAACGCCTTTGCTGCCGCTGCCTCGCCCTCGGGCAAGGCCAATGTTTCTCCGGTGTCGAACTGCAGATCCCAACGCCGGTTGCCAACCCAGGTTGCACCTGAAACCTGTGCCTTCAACGCCGAAGCCTGATCAAGTAAAGCATTGAGCGCGACCGTTTGCCGGTTGGCATCACTGCCGTTCAATGTTGGCAATTCGCCGCCTTCTCCGGCCCGAACATTTTGCAGAACGATGCCGTCAGCATCGATAAGCGAATATTTGCCGTCGCGCTGCCAGATGGCGGCGGGCTTACGCTCAATGATTTCGACTGCAAGCGTGTCGGGCAAGCGCCGGGCGACACGGGCGTCCTTGATCCATCCATATTGCAGGAGATCTGAGCGCACCTTTTCAATATCGACCAGCGGCATTGCCCGGTCTTTCTCGGCGAGTACGAGCTTATACACCTTCAACTGGTCCACCCGCTCCATGCCGGTCACTTCAACGCGCTGCACCTGAAAACCCGCCTTCGCAGCCAAAGCGGCATATTGCTGATAGGCAGTGGCGGTCAGGCCAGTATATTGCGCGGCGGCAAACGCCAACACGGTCAAAGCCGCGAGAAAAATCCAGGTAAAGACGCGTTGCACTTCCTCTTCGGAAAAAGGCAATGTGCGCAAGATCTTGTCGACCCACGATATCTGGCGCACCTTTTGACGGGGGCTGGATGCAGCCGCCTTGCGCTTTGCAGCAGGTTTGCGTGTTGCGGTCGCCATTATGCCAGTGCCTCTTTGACGATCATGTCGACAAGCTGTTCATAGCTTATCCCGACATGCCGCGCCTGTTCGGGGACAAGACTGAGCGGTGTCATGCCTGGCTGCGTGTTGGTTTCCAGAACGAATACGCCATTCAAACCAGCTTCGTCGTCCCAGCGAAAATCGGTGCGCGACGCGCCCTTGCAGCCAAGCAGCCGGTGCGCATTGAGCGCGGTGTCGAGCATGAACTGCGCAATATCTGCCGGGATTTCTGCAGGACAGATGTGCTCGGTCAATCCGTCGGTATATTTTGCGTCAAAATCGTAAAAGCCGCTCTTGGGCTTAAGCTCGGTCACGCAAAGCGACTTGTCGCCAAGCACCGCAACGGTCAGCTCGCGCCCCTTGATGAACGGCTCGACCAGCAAGCGTTCAAATTCCTGCCATGGGCCCTTGGCATCACGCGCAATCGGGTTGCCGTAATTGCTGTCATCCGTGACGATCGCGACGCCTACCGAGCTGCCTTCATTGACTGGCTTAAGCACATAAGGCCGTGGCAGCGGGTCAGCAGCATACAGGCTTTCGCTGTCGACCATCGTGCCTTTGGGCATCGGGATGCCAGCGGGAACGAGCCGTTGTTTCGTCAATTCCTTGTCGATGGCGATGACCGACGTCACCATGCCGCTATGGGTATACCGGATATCCATAAGATCAAGCATGCCCTGAACAGATCCATCTTCGCCGGGAACCCCGTGAAGGGCATTGAACACCACATCGGGCCGAAGAGCCGCCAGCACTTGCGCGACATTGCGGTCCATGTCGACGCGGCTGACCTGATAGCCTACCTTTTCCAAAGCATCGGCCACGCCGTTGCCGCTCATCAACGACACTGGCCGTTCGTTGGACCATCCACCCATCAGAACTGCGACGTGAATCTGCTTGCTCATGTTGCTTCACCCACGCGCTGGATTTCCCATGTCAGATCAACACCCGAATGTGCCTTTACGCGGGCCCGTACTTCTTCGCCAAGCGCCTCGATATCGGCGCTTGTCGCATCGCCGGTATTGATCAGGAAATTGGTATGTTTCTCGGATACCTGCGCACCGCCGATTTGCAAGCCGCGGCAACCGGCAGCGTCAACCAGTTGCCATGCCTTGTGCCCATCGGGGTTTTTGAATGTCGAGCCACCGGTTTTGGACCGCAAGGGCTGCGAAGCCTCCCGCGATGCGCTAATCCGGTCCATTTCGGCCTGAATGGCGTCGGGTTCGCCGGGATGCCCGACGAACCGCGCAGCCACCACGATGGCGCCGTCGGGAAGCTCGGAGTGACGATAGCTGTAATGAAGTTCGTCGACCGACAATGTTGCGCGTGACCCATCACGCGTTACGACGTCGCAATCGCGCAATATGTCCTTCACCTCGCCGCCATAAGCGCCGCCATTCATACGCACAAATCCCCCCACGGTGCCGGGAATTGAACGCAGGAATTCAAGGCCAGCTATGCTATTGTCGCGCGCGGTCGAGGACACCAATATGCCCGACGCCCCAGCACCAGTGTCCAACGTGACGGCGTCGGTGCAGGTAACCTTGGCGAACGCCTTGCCGAGCCGGATCACGACCCCTTTAACTCCGCCATCGCGCACGATCAGATTGGATCCAAGACCAAGCGCCATCACGGGTACAACAGGGTCAAGTTCCCGCAAAAATCCCTGTAGGTCGGCAATGTCCTTCGGTTCAAAGAGATATTCGGCATCGCCGCCCGATTTGAACCATACCAAAGGCGCCAATGGCGCGCCTTCGGTCAAACGTCCCTCCACATGCGGCATAACCAGCGTCGTCATGCACGCGCTGCCTGAATGGCATCAGCAAGGCCCGCAGCCCATTTGGTGATATCGCCTGCGCCAAGGCAGACGACCATGTCATTGTCCTGGACAATTTCAGCCAGCTTCTGCGCCAAATCCTGCGCATCGGTGACGACCGAAGCGGAGCGATGGCCCCGCGCCTTTATGCCAAGCACAAGCGCGTCAGCATCAATGCCGTCAATCGGCCCTTCGCCAGCCGCGTAGACCGGCGAGATAAATACCATGTCGGCGTCGTTAAACGCTTGCTGGAAATCATCCATATGGTCACGCAGCCGCGTGAAACGGTGCGGCTGCGCCACGGCAATCACCCGGCCCTGCGCGCCTTCACGCGCGGCAGACAGCACGGCCCGGATTTCAACGGGATGGTGGCCGTAATCGTCGATGATGGTCACGACCCCTTTATCCTGAAGGGCCACCTCGCCAACCTTGGTAAAGCGACGCTTCACTCCACCAAATTTGTCAAAGCCATGCGCAACATCGGCATCGCTCATACCCATTTCGAGGCCAACAGCGACAGCGGCCAACGCGTTCTGCACATTGTGGCGTCCGGGCATGGGCAGCTGGATACCCTCGATCGTGCGCTGCGACCCGTCGCGCGCACGCACGACAACATCGAATCGGTTGCCGCCTGGATGCGGCGTCACATTTTCACCGCGAATATCCGCTTGCGCCGAAAAGCCGTAAGTAATGATCCGACGGTCGCGGATCTTGGGCAAAATGGCCTGCACTTCGGGATGGTCGAGGCACATGATCGCCGCGCCGTAAAAGGGAACATTTTCGACAAATTCGACAAATGCGTTCTTGATCGCGTCAAAGTCACCATAATGGTCAAGATGTTCTGGATCGATGTTCGTGACTACCGCCAGCGTACCGTCGAGCCGCAGGAAGCTGCCGTCGCTTTCGTCTGCTTCGACAACCATCCATTCGCTCGCGCCAAGCCGTGCGTTCGAACCATAGCTGTTGATGATCCCGCCATTGATTACAGTAGGGTCAATGCCGCCATGGTCAAGCATGGCCGCAATGAGCGAGGTCGTCGTGGTCTTCCCGTGCGTCCCTGCCACAGCCACGGTGTTTTTCAGCCGCATCAGTTCAGCCAGCATCTCCGCTCGGCGCACCAGCGGGATTCGCCGCTCCAGCGCGGCGTCGCGCTCGGGGTTGCCCTTCTTCACTGCGGTCGAGGTCACGACTACCGCCGCATCGCCCAGATTGTCAGCGCTATGACCAATCATCACCTTGATGCCGCGCTTGCGCAGCCCATCAATCACATAGCTGTCGGCAATATCGCTGCCCTGCACCTGATAGCCAAGATTGTGCATGACCTCGGCAATGCCGGACATGCCAATGCCGCCAATGCCGACAAAATGGACAACACCAATATCGGTTGGGACACCCTTCACGATACGCTCTTTCGAGCAAGTGCAGGTGATGGACTGAACGCGCCCATCGAGTCAGGTGTCGAATGTATCGTGTGCATGATGGGTGCGCGGCCAAAGGATTCCACAAGGTCCGCAAGATCGGCGACGGCATTTGGCCGGCCACATCCTTTTGCCGCCTTGGCCGCATTTTCCAGGGCACCAGGTTCAAGCGCGATTTTCTGGATCTGCTTGGCGAGTTCAACCGCCGTGAACGACGGCTGCGCAATCGCGCGTGCGCCGCCAGCCTGCACCATTTCTTTTACATTGTAGCTTTGGTGGTCATCGGTCGCGCTTGGCAGCGGCACCAAAATGGCGGGGCGACCGGCGCAGGTAAGCTCGGAGATAGTCGAAGCCCCTGCCCGCGCGATCACGATATGAGCCCAGCCAAGCCTCTCGGGAAGATCCGGCAAATATGTCGCGAGTTCTGCCGGAATATTGTGCGCGGCATAAGCGGCCCGCACCTTTTCAATATCCTCGGCGCGGCATTGCTGAGTCACTTGCAAGCGCCGCCGCAGATTGAGCGGCAACAGCGACAGGCCGTCAGGCACCACATCGGAAAGGACAGTTGCACCCTGGCTTCCGCCCGTCACCAGCACGCGAAAGATGCCGTCTGCAAGGAGCGGTGGGTAAGGCTCGTCGCGCAGCGCAAGCACCTCTTCGCGAATGGGGTTGCCAACAAGATGCACCTTGTTTGCATAACGCGGGGACAGGCGAAGGACTTCGGGATACGCAGTTGCAATGGCGTTGACTTGCCGTGCGGTAAAGCGGTTCACGCGGCCAAGCACGGCATTTTGTTCATGGATGATTGCGGGGATGTTTTCGGCAAACGCACCCAATAACGCAGGAAAGGCTGGATATCCGCCAAAGCCGACCACTGCGCTGGGTTCAAAGCTGTCGTAAAGGCGCCGGGCCATCATCCGGCCTTCGGCAATCGCCTTTACCCCGGGAAGCCAGCTTGCCGGGTTTTTGGTGATGCGGCCAGCGGGCAGCATATGGGTTGCGATCCTGTCGGGGCAACCCGGGATTTTTGCGCCACGCGCGTCAGTGATGAGGGCCACATGATGCCCCCTGTTCAACAGCTCTTGGCCCAACGCAAAAGCCGGGATGAGATGCCCCCCAGTTCCGCCCGCAGCCAGCACATAATGCCGAGAAATGGTCATGACCGTTGTCCCTTCACCATATACAGCGACCGGTCAAGATACGGGTTTCGTTTTGTCAACGCGAGTATCAAACCGCAGGTCATCGAAAGCGCCAATATGGACGATCCGCCGTAGCTGATGAACGGCAAGGTCATGCCCTTTGAAGGGAAAACGCCCAGATTAACGGCGATGTTGATCATCGCCTGACCGCAAAATTGTGCACCAAGCCCAGTGACGGCCATCACGACAAACTGGTCCTTTTCATCAAGCAACCGAATGATGATGCGCACCAGTATCGCGAAATACAAAATGGCGATGACCATGCAGGCAAGCAGCCCGAATTCTTCACCGATGACGGAGAAGATATAGTCGGTATGCCCCTCGGGCAGCGAATATTTCTTCACGCCAAGCCCGGGTCCCAATCCAATGAACCCGCCGTTAGTAAGCGTCGCGAGCGCCATCTTGTCATGCGTCAGACCCTCGGTACCAAAGATCCACGCATCGATGCGCTGTGTCGCGACGGGGTAGAAATTATAGGCCAGGACAATGAACGCGACGCCACTGATGACTAGACCCCAGAGACGGCTCGCGGGAACGCCAGCGACCATCATCAGCGCAAACCAAGTCCCCATGAACAATATGGTCTGCCCCAGATCAGGCTGAATCAACAGCAGGAAGCACACAAAACCCGTCATGACGCTGCTGATGATCAGGACAGGCAATGACGGGTCTTTCAACCGCCAGCTGATGACCCACGCCATCATGACCGCGTAAAATGGCTTGAGAAATTCAGACGGCTGAAGTCCCGCAAAGCCCGGACCAATCCAGCGTTGCGACCCGTTCACTTCGCGCCCAACCAGCGGCACCAGCGCCAGCAGCACGAAAAACACGCAAAAGCCAAAGACGGCAAAACGGCGGGCCTGCGCGCGCGGATACATGGACACGACGAGCATGAGTGGGACGCCAACGACGACCCACATCAGTTGCTTGTAAAAGAAGTATAGCGGGGTCAGTTGGGATGTCGTGGACGACAGTCGCTGCGCGCCGGCGGGAGACGCAGCCGCGACAGCAAGCAGGCCAATCGCAATCAGAACCATCATGAGAGACAACAGAACGCGGTCCAGTTCCCAGAACCAGACCCCAAGCGGCGAACGGTCGCCACGGCCAAGCCGGTTGGCAAAGCCGATCTTGCCCGTCTTGGCCGCCAAGACCCAGGGGACTTCCTTACGGTCGCTCATAATGCTTCCACAATCGCGCGGAATGCGTCGCCGCGCGCTTCAAAATCTTTGAACTGGTCAAATGAGGCGCATGCCGGGGACAGCATGATGACATCACCAGGCTTGGCCTGCGCCGCTGCCGAATGCACCGCAGCGCCCATCATCTCGCTGCGCTCCACCGGCATGAAGGGAGACAGTATCTCGTAAAATAGCGGTCCTGCCTCGCCGATGGTATAAGCCTTCACGACATGCCCGAAATTGGGGACACATTCGTCCAGATTGTCGGTCTTGGGCAGGCCGCCGACGATCCAATGGACTCGCGGGTAGGCGGCAAGCGCTGGCGCCGTCGACGCTGCATTGGTCGCCTTGCTGTCGTTGATGAACAACACGCCATTGCGTTCGGCCACCACTTCCATGCGGTGGGCAAGGCCCTTGAAACTGCGCATAGCAGGCCGCCATTGCGCTTCGGTCACACCGAGCGATTCCACCAGCGCAATTGCCACGGCAATGTTTTGCAGATTATGTGGCCCCTGAAGCGAAGGCCACTCCGCTTGCCCTTCAACCGAAATCGGGTCCGCCAACGTCACATATTTTGCACCGCGCCGGGCAAGCACCTCGCGATAAATCCGCTCGGTATCCGCATCGCCTTTGCCAAAGACCGAGAATTCTTGGTTTTTCTGCATGGAAAACAGGCGGGCTTTCGAGGCCATATAGCCTTCATAGCCGTCATAGCGGTCAAGATGGTCCGGCGACAGGTTGATCAGCGCGGCCGCATCGCAGGCGAGGCTATGGGTAATGTCGATCTGGTAGCTGGAAAGCTCAAGCACATAAACGCCGCCTGCTGGCAATGGCGCCTGCGACAAGATGGGCAAACCGATATTGCCACCCATGCGCACCGGCAGCGCAGCGCTTTTGAGTAAATGATGCACCAAAGCGGTGGTCGTGGATTTGCCGTTGGTGCCGGTGATGCCAACCACACGGTGGCGCGGCAGGTTGGACCGCGCCATCGCGAACAATTCCATGTCCCCAATCAGCGGTAGCCCTTCCGCCCTTGCCTTGTCGGCAATCGGGTGGCGGTTGATGGGCACGCCGGGCGAAACGACAATGGCTTCATAACCCGACAGATCGCTCTTCAACGGGTCGGCCACCGTAGCGATATCCGCAACCCTTGCCCGCGCGCCTTCATCATTGTCCCAGGCCAGTATTTCCGCACCGCCCGCCACCAGCGCATGCGCCGCGGAAAGACCAGAGCGCGCAAGTCCAAGGATTGCGAACTTCCGGTCTTTAAAGGCAGGGGTCGTAATCATCTGAGCTTAAGGGTCGAGAGCCCTGCAAGCGCAAGCACGAAGGCGACGATCCAGAACCGGATAACCACCGTCGGTTCCGACCAGCCAAGCTGTTCAAAGTGATGGTGGATCGGCGCCATGCGAAAGATGCGCTTGCCGGTCCGCTTGAACCAGAACACCTGGATAATCACCGACAGCGCCTCGACCACGAAAAGCCCGCCAATGATGGCGAGCACAAATTCATGATGTGCGACAACGGCGATTGCGCCAAGCGTCCCGCCCAGGGCAAGGCTTCCGGTGTCGCCCATGAAAACGGCGGCAGGCGGCGCATTGAACCAGAGAAACGCAAGCCCAGCGCCAACAATTGCCCCGCACAACATCGCCAGATCGCCAGCCCCCAGATAAAAGGGAATACCCAGATATTCCGCATATTTGGCGTTGCCGACCATGTAGACGATGAGCATGAACGCAATCGAGGCAATGATTACTGGCATGGTTGCAAGACCGTCCAAGCCATCGGTCAGGTTTACCGCGTTGCCAAAGGAGACGATCACAAACGCACCAAAAGGCACATACCACCAGCCCAGATCAACGACTGGGCCGTTCACGAACGGCAGATACAGCATGCCGCCCGATTTCGAAACGATCAGCGATACCGCGACGCCCGCAATGGCAAATTCCATCAACAAACGGACTTTGCCTGAAACGCCCTTGTGGCTGCGCTTCTTGACCTTGTCATAGTCGTCGAGGAAGCCCACCGTGCCAAATCCTGCTGTTACCAGCAGACAGGCCCAGACGTAGACATTTGCCAGGTCCATCCAAAGTAGCATCGAAATGCCGACCGACACCAATATCATCAGGCCGCCCATCGTTGGCGTCCCGACCTTTGCTAGATGCGACTGCGGCCCGTCGCTGCGGATGGGTTGCCCCTTGCCCTGCCGGACGCGCAACATGCTGATGAAACGCGGTCCAATAAGCAGACCGATGACAAGGGCGGTTGCAACCGCAGCCCCCGAACGAAAGCTGAGATAGCGGATCAGGTTTAAAACACCCGGGAACCCAAGATATTCGGCCAAAATATACAGCATCAGTTTTTCCCACCCGTCAGCGCGCTGACGATGGTGGAAAGTCCCATTGAGTTGGAACCTTTCACCAAAACCGTGTCCGATGCGCAAAGATAATTCTGCAAAAGAGCAAGTGCGTCTTGTGCGGTCGCGCAATGCGCGAATTCCGCCGGTCCCTCAACCCCTGCTTTCAACCCTTCGGCGAGAATTTCCATCTCTTTACCGACGAGGATAGCAAAATCGACCTTGGCATCTGCCAAAGGGGCGGCAAGTGCGCGATGATAATGTTCGCTTTTGTCGCCCAGTTCCTTCATCGCGCCGAGCACCGCAATGCGCCGTCCGCTGCTGGACAGACCCAATTGCCCGATTGTCGCCGCCATTGATGCTGGATTGGCGTTATAACTTTCGTCGATCAAATGCGCCGTGCCATCGCCGATGGAAATGTCATGCCGCGCACCGCGACCGGCAAGGCCGCCCATTTCCGCCATTGCGAGGCCAGCCGAAGCGAGATCGCCCCCCGCGGCCAGAACTGCAGCCAAAACCGCCATACTGTTGGAAATCCAGTGATCGCCCGGCTGCGACAAGGTGAAGGCCAATATCGCATCACCGACCTTCGCGGTGATATGCGTGCCGTTATTGGGGATGGCCAGATGGTCGACCACACGGACATCGGCATCGGCGCTGAAGCCGAAGGACAGGATCGATTGTGTGTAAAATTCGGCTACAGCGCGCAGGCGTGGATAATGGACATTGTCGGCTGGAATGATGGCGGTGCCGCCTTCGACCAGCCCTTCGAAAATCTCCGCCTTGGCATCGGCAATGCCGCTCTCGTCCTTGAAAAATTCGATATGCGCTGGCGCGATGGTCGTGATGATCGCCACATCTGGTCGGACAATCTGGCTCAGCGCGCGCATTTCGCCTGCATGGTTCATGCCCATTTCGAAGACGCCGAAATCGCAGTCAGCGGGCATCCGCGCAAGGCTTAAGGGCACACCGACATGGTTGTTGTAGCTTTTGACCGAGCGGTGGGCACGGCCACGCGAACAGCGGTCAAGCGCTGCAAACAACGCCTCTTTCGTGCCAGTTTTACCGGCTGAACCCGTGACGCCGATAATCTTTGCCTTGGTCCGTGCGCGTGACGCGTGGCCAAGTGCCTCAAGCGCCTGCATCGTGTCGCTGACGAGGATATGCGGATAATCCACTGGCTGCGAGACGATGGCGCCAGCCGCGCCATTGGCAAAGGCCTTGTCCACGAACAGATGCCCGTCGGTCTCCGCGCCTTTCAGCGCAAGAAACAGGTCACCCCTGCCGATTTCACGCGAGTCAAAGGCAACGCCAGTAACATCAAATGCCCCAGAAGCTGTACCACCGGTTGCCGCGAGCAATTCGTCAAATGTCCACAAGGGCGTCATGCGGCACATTCCCGGGCGACTTCAACATCGTCAAACGGAAGGACTCGGCCCATGATGATTTGTCCTTGCTCATGACCTTTGCCTGCAATGAGCACGATATCGTCGGGCTCGGCATGCTCGATAGCAAAGGCGATGGCATAATGGCGGTCACCGATTTCATGTGCGCCAGGCGCGCCTGCCATGACGTCAGCCCGGATCAGGGCCGGATCCTCATTGCGCGGATTGTCATCGGTCACAATGACGATATCCGAATCCGCCACGGCAACCGCGCCCATTTCGGGACGCTTGCCGGTATCGCGATCGCCGCCAGCGCCAAATACCGTAATCAGCCGGCCCTTTGTGTGCGGGCGCAGCGCAGCAATCGCTGCACGTAGGCCATCGGGCGTGTGGGCATAGTCGACATAGACTGGCGCACCGCTTTTTGTGATCACGGCGCGTTCGAGGCGTCCGCGCACAGGCTGCAACCGCGCCATATGCGACAGGAGGTTTTCAACATCGCCGCCGCTCGCCATCACGACCCCTGCCGCAACGAGCGTATTGGCGGCCTGATAGGCGCCAATCAGCGGCAGCTTGACCTTGTACACATCGCCCTGAATGCGCAGCTCCAGAGTTTGCCCAAGCTGTGTTGCCTCGCGGGAAAGCAACTGAATGCCCCTGCCCTTCTCGCCTACAGTAATCAGGTCAAGGTCACGCTTGCGCGCACGGGCAATGACCTGGTCCGACCAGACGTCGTCCGCCCAGATGACCGCGCGGCCATTTGCATCCACCACTTCGTCAAAAAGGCGCATCTTCGCCTCGAAATAATTTTCCATCGTGCCGTGATAATCGAGATGGTCACGGCTTAGGTTGGTGAAGGCAGCAACCGAAACGGGCACGCCTTCGCTCCGATATTGGGACAGGCCATGGCTTGATGCCTCGAATATTGCATGGCTGATGCCTTCGCGGGCAAGGCCCGACATGTTGGCTAGGAAGGTGACTATATCAGGGGTGGTTAGCCCAGTCGTCGCCTGGTCACTGGCGGTGGTAATGCCCAGAGTTCCGATGGACGCGGCATTGTGGCCAGCCATGCGCCAGAGCTGTCGCGTAAGCTCAGCGGTTGAAGTCTTGCCATTCGTTCCGGTGACCGCCGCGACAACCTGGGGAAATGGCCGAAAGAATTTTGCCGCGAGTTCGGCAAATGCCCGACGCGGGTTGGCGTCGGCAATGTGCACGGCGCCGTGCACCACCGCCTCCGGTCGCGCGACGATGGCAATGGCGCCAGCGGCGATTGCGGCATCGATAAAATCTTCGCCGTTAAATGCAGCGCCTTCGAACGCGCCGAAAACTGTGCCGGGCGCAATTTTCCGATGGTCGATGGCAAAGCCGGTCACTGTTCTGTCGGCGGATGCCGCATCGGCATGGCGCACCAATTGCCCGAGCTTCACTATTGCTCTCCCTTCGCCTTCCACAATAAAGGCATCAGTTCAGATACATCAACATCGCGTTTCATGTCAGGTATAATTCCCATCAGCGGCCCAATGCGGGTTATCGTCTTGCGCACAACCGGCGCAGCAGTGAAGCCGGCGGTTCGCTGAAAGCTCGATGCCTCGGTACCCTGCGGTTCGTCAAGCATGGCGACCACCACATAACGCGGGTTGTCCATTGGGAATGCGGCTGCAAAGGTCGCGACAACCAGATTGCGGCTATATCCGCCAACGCCCGGTTTCTCAGCGGAGCCAGTCTTTCCCCCGACGCGATATCCAAGAGCATTGGCTTGCGTGCCTGTGCCGTCGACGACAATCATCCGCATCAACTGACGCATCCGGGCGCTCGTTGCGGCAGTGAAGACGCGCTTGCCCGGTATCTTGGCACCATTTTTCGTCTTGAACATGGTCGCGGGGCGATAAATGCCGCCGTTGACCATCGCGGCATAAGCGCTTGCCAGATGCAGTGGCGTAACCGCGATGCCATGTCCGAAACCTACGGTCATGTTAGTCAGCCGCCCCCATGTTTTCGGGTAGAGCGGCATCGCCTTTTCGGCCAGTTCAATATCCGGCCGCACATTGAAGTGCATCGTCCGCAACATGGCATCCATGCGAGCGGCGCCCAGATTGTCAGCGATCTGCGCCGTGACGATGTTCGAACTGTGAATGAGCGCCTCGGGCGTATTGAGCCAGCGACCCGAGGAATGGGAATCACGGATCTTGAACCGCCCGACCTGAAGCGGCTTGGTGGCATCGTAGCGAAGCGAGAGGTCACGCACGGTTCCGGCATCAAGGGCAGCCGCGACCGTCAAAGGTTTAAAGGTGGAGCCAAGTTCATACACGCGATTGGTAACATTGTTGGTCTGCCGCGAAATCGGGTAGCGACCGTCGACGATGTTCTGACCCAAGTCCGGGATGTTGGCGAACGAAGGGCGGTTGGGGTTGAACGACGGCAAGGTCGCCATTGCAATGACTTCGCCGGTTTGCACATCCAGAATGACACCTGCGGCACCCTTGGCGGCGGTCGCGGACATGCCGGATGCCAGTTCGCTTTCAAGCGCCGCCTGCACGCGGACATCAAGGGCGAGATTCAACGGCGCGGCACGCTTGCCTGGGTCGCGCAGATAATCGTTCATCACCCGCTCCATGCCCATCGCGCCTTTGCCGTCGCGGTTCACAAAGCCAAGGACATGCGCGGCCATATCATGCTGCGGATACAGCCGTGTTGCCTCGCGCGGGAACTCGATAGCGATTTCGCCAAGATTGTGGACCTGACGGACTTCCTCTGGCAGCGCGCGTTTACGCAAATAGCCGGGCTTTCCATCGGTCAATTTCGCATAAAATTCAGCGACAGGCGTATCGGGAAATATCGCAGAAAGCTGAGTCGCCAATTGCTTGCGGTCACCCAAAAGCTCTGATGGTTTGACCCAGATGGCATAGCCATAAATGCTGCGCGCCAGTGGTATGCCGTTGCGGTCGACGATATCACCACGCTCGGGCACATAATCGGTATTTGTCGCGCCATAAGCCCGCGAGCTTTCAAACAATGCCAATGTGGTGAGACGGCCAATCAGCAGGATGACAAACATCCCGAATGCGACCAGCAAGACAAGCATCCGCCAGAAGCCGTGGGCCGCAAATGGCGGTGGGTTAACGCCGCTTTTCCGAGTTGTGGTGCGGGCGACCTGGAGGGACATTAACGGCGGCGTTCGCTTGCGGCCTTGGCCGAAATATCCCGCAATAGGTCGTCGGAGAGAAGCTTCTCGTCCATCCGTGCCAGGCGTTCTGTCCGGGTCTGTTCGACCTTTGGCGCTTCAGGCGACTTTGCCGATGATTTGGCAGGCTCGGCAAAGATTGGTTTTGCAACGGCCGTTGCAATTTCGGCCGATGTTTTCACGACAGTTTCCAAAGTCTGCGTTTCATTGGCCTGGTTTGCGCTTGGCGAACCATCAAGGTCTGCAGATGCCATCATGACTGGCTTTGTCTGTTGCTGGTCACCGGCCAATTCGGCAAGCGCCGCTTCGCCATTGACAAATTGCTCTGCCGTTGGCGGCTGATAGCCGTATAAAAGCTCGTTCCATTCCTCAAGCTGCTGAAGGCTTGCACGAGTCCGGATTTCAGCCTGGAGAAAGCTGATCTCGCGCTTCGTTTCCAGGATATCGCGATCCACCGACACCAGGTCGCTGTGCGTTGCTGCAACATTCAGCGACAAGGGATACAGCAGGATGGCCACCATGAATACCAGCGCCAGCCAACCGAGATTCTTTAGTCTTTTCATGGCGAGACTCATGCTGCCAGTCCTCCTGTTGCCCAAGCGGGTGCATGTGTGCGGGTTGCGGAACGTAAGGTTGCTGACCGCGACCGGGGGTTACGGGTCAGCTCGGCGTCCGAGGGACGAATTGCCTTGTCAGCCTTGTCAAAAGTGGGCGCGGGTCCATCGCTGCCGACCATTGGAACATGACGGGATCCGGCCGCTTCTGCTCCGCTGCGGCGGCGCAGAAATTGTTTCACGATGCGGTCTTCAAGGCTGTGAAAGGTCACCACCGCAAGCCGCCCGCCTGGCTTCAACATGCGCTCGGCAGCTTCAAGGCCATCAGTCAACTCGTCGAGTTCGCGGTTCACGTGAATGCGGATTGCCTGAAACGCACGGGTTGCCGGGTCCTTCGGCGCGCCGGGCTTGTGGCCAACGGCCTTGCGGACGATGGCGGCAAGTTGCGCCGTCGTTTCGATGGGGCGCGCGGCAACAATGGCGCGTGCAATCCGCCGCGAGCGATGCTCTTCGCCATAACGATAGATGATGTCGGCAATGTCGGCTTCTTCGGCTTCGTTGACGAAGTCTGCGGCAGTCATGCCGTCTTGCCCCATGCGCATATCGAGCGGGCCGTCTTTTTGAAACGAGAAACCGCGTTCGGCACGGTCAAGTTGCATTGACGAGACGCCAATGTCGAGCACAACGCCGTCCACCGATAATATGCCATCAGCGATCAGGACATTGTCCATGTTAGAAAAACAGGCCGAGTAAAGGCGCAAAGCACCTTCACTGCGGCCTGCAAGGTCCACACCTTCTTGTAGTGCATCGGGATCGCGGTCGAATGCGTAAACGCGCGCACCGCCAGCCAGTATCGCTTGGCTGTATCCACCTGCACCAAAGGTGCCATCCACAATCTCAGCGCCAGGGGTGATGGCCAGAGCGTGAATCACTTCATCCAGTAACACTGGAATATGGGGGGCGAGCGCACTCATTTGTCGCGCTTGCCTTGGGACAGCCAATAGTTCAGCTCGTCCTTGACTGGGTTGAATGCTGCGGGCGCTTCCTTGAGGAAAACGTCAGGGTTCCAAAGCATGAAGTGCGTCGTCGCACCAAAGAAGAAAGCGCGGTCATCGATGCGGCCAAAATGCTTGAGCATGGGCGACAGAACGAAGCGGCCGCTGGCTTCAAAAGCGGTCTCGAAAATGGAGGAAGCAGAAACGCCGGCCAGTTCCCGGTCAAAGTCGGTTCCGCGGTTAACCGCGCTTTGCCATTGCGCTTCGATGTCGGCGCGCAGCTTGAGACGCTCGGAACCGCCGAAACCAATCAGGCAAGGAAGGCTGGAATGGCGTGAAATGCAGACGCTGTTGCTTCCGCTCGATTGCTGGACGCTGTCACGCAGTTCGGCGGGAATGGTCGTGCGGCCTTTGGCGTCGACATTCGACACCCCCGAACCTGCATAGACCACCAATGCTGACACTGCCTGAACACCCCCCTCGAAGAAGGCGCAGATCACCGATCACGGCGAAGCACTTCGCCGTGCGGACGTTGAAACGACCGATAGAATCAGGAATCCACCCCTTGAAGATTGTGTATAACAGGGATTTCATGGATGAAAAGAGGGATTTTGTGGAATTGCAATATATCAAATAGCGAAAATGCTGAATTTACGCGGATTTTTTTGCGCCTCCAAAACACATTATGCGCCATGTATAATGGGTGATGACAGATTGTCTGCGAGAATCGCCCATTTTTGGGTCGATTTCCCAAGCAAACACGATAGCGTTCCTCATTTTCCCACAAAATCCCCGTGGGCGCTCTTGCCGCTTTGCAACGCGGCCAGCAGCGATTCAATCCAATCCATGTTGGCGAATTCATCACCACCTGTGATCATCCGCATCCCCTGGCCTTCCCAGTAACGCGTGTCGAGCACGTCCGCGTCGGCCACAAGCAGCGCACGACCTTTTCCAAGGCGACAATCTGCAGCTAACCCTTGCGCGAATATGTCGCAGGATGTCGTGCCCGTATCTGTTCTGGGCAACCATTCACCCGGCGTTTGCGTGCGGATATGGAATGGCCCAATTTTGCGGATCGCCATGGGCTTTTCGTCGGTCATGGGAAGGACAAGTTCCAGCCCCCAATGCGTAAACAAGGGCGAGAGCATGGACGTGAACAGTGGCCGGCGCTTGTCGCCCAGCGGGTACAGGCTGCCCCATTGCAAGGCGGGGTCAGCCAATATCAGCACATGCCCACCGGCGCGGACCCAATCGTCCAGCCGCACCAGTTCTGACGGCTGCAATGCCCGGGGTTGAGCAAGCAGCAGCATCTGCCCAGGCTTTTCGGGCAATGTTCGAAGATCATCAATCGCTTGCAAATCATATTGCTGGCGCAAATGCGCAAAGGCGGGATGGGGCGCTGCATCCTCAGCAAGGTCGGCCTCGATGCCGCCTTCACTCCACTGGAGCGGCAGCGTGGTCATCATCAGTACGACCGGCTTGGGCTGACTGTCGTCCGGACGCATATATGCATAGCTTGCGACCAGAAGGCAGCCGGTCACCAAAAGCAGCAGCGTAACGCCCAGCCGCCGACGGCCCCCGAAACGGGCAAGCATATCGGTCATTGCATTATTACCGCTGCGGCGCGGGCGCGGATGACCGCGGCGGCTTTAAGGACCCGCTTGATCGCGGTTCATCGTCTTTTGCAACAGGCGTCACGCCAAGTTCTGCCAAAGGCTCGTCCGGCGTCGCCTCACCCCCTGTCGCAATCGGCGCAGCGCCCGGCGTTCCAGCGCCTTGCGAACCGCTGCTCACCCGGTCAAGAACCATGTTGGCCAGCGTGACGAAAAGCAGCACAACCACCAGACCGATGACGCCGACCTGAATACGCTGAACCGCGGATTGCCTCTGTTCGACCATCTGCTTTCTCCCGAAACGACGAAACCGATATTGCGCTTAGCTGTCGCGTTGCCAAGGCATCGCGGGCAGGTTTTTGCTGCGCATCCACGCAGGATTATAAAGCGTGGATAGATAGCGAAAGCCCGTGTCGCACAGTATCGTTACAATGCGCTTGCCTGGGCCTAATTGCTTCGCCAGCGCGACGGCGCCGGCGACATTGATCCCCGACGACAGGCCAAGGCAAAGTCCTTCCTCCGCCAGGAGCCGCTCGACCCAGACCAGGCCTTCTTTATCCGATATGCGAAACTGGGTGTCGATGGGCGCACCGTCGAGATTGGCAGTAATCCTGCCCTGCCCGATGCCCTCGGCAACCGAGCTGCCTTCGGAGCTTAACTCTCCGCACGCATAATAATTGTACAATGACGCGCCATGCGGATCCGCCAAGGCGATGGTCACCCGATCATCCTTTGCCTTCAAGCCAAGGCCAACGCCAGCGATGGTCCCGCCTGTGCCAGCAGCGCATATAAAGCCGTCAATATTGCCGTCCATCTGCGCCCAGATTTCCTCGGCCGTGGTTTCGATATGCGCACGGCGGTTGGCGATATTGTCGAACTGGTTCGCCCAAACCGCATTCTCGGTTTCCTCGGCCAGGCGGCGCGAGGTGTGCACGAAATGGCCGGGGTTCGAATAAGGTGCGGCAGGCACAAGAACAAGCTCTGCCCCAAGCGCGCGCAACGTGTCCTTTTTCTCCTGACTTTGCGTTTCGGGCATGACGATGATCGTCTTGTAGCCAAGGGCATTGGCGACGAGCGCGAGGCCAATGCCGGTATTGCCAGCGGTGCCCTCAACGATTGTGCCGCCGGGTTTTAACTGCCCCTGCTGTTCGGCATCGCGGACTATATATAAAGCCGCGCGATCCTTTACCGAGGCGCCGGGATTTACATATTCGCATTTGCCAAAAATATCACATCCCGCCGCCTCGCTTGGCCCTTTCAGACGAACGAGCGGGGTGTTGCCAATCAAATCCAGTGTAGATGCGCGCATATCCATAATGCCGACAGCTAGGCGTGTTCATGGTCAATCGCAAGCCAGTCTGGCGCACAGCCCAACATAAGCGGGTCCGCTGAATCCCCGAAATCGAGGGATGGCCGCAAAAAATTGTTTAGGTATTGTTATACTATTACATTGGGTCTAATGAAGGCATTCGCACTGCAACTTGTTCGGAATGACATCAGCTTTATGAAATCCAGATCCTATCGTGCCCTCCCCGTGAGCATAGCCGCCGTATCGCTGGCGTTGGCTGCCCCAGCCTATGCCCAGCAAGATTTAACGACGCCCAAAAGCGATGATGCCCAAGCCGATGATTTTCACGAAACCGACGAAATTGTCGTGACCGCACCATATGTCGAGCGGCTCGATATTCTTTCCGGCACATCAACGGTGAGCGGCGAAATCCTTGCAGATAAAACGCGCGCCCAAATTGGTGACGTGCTGACTCAATTGCCCGGCGTTTCGGCGACAAGCTTTGCGCCTGGTGCATCACGCCCAGTGTTGCGCGGGTTCCAGGGCAATCGCGTTGCGGTGCTGACCGATGGCATTGGCAATATCGACGCCTCGAATACATCAGCGGACCATGCGGTAACGATCGATGCGCTGACCACCGAGCGGATCGAAGTTCTCCGGGGCCCCGCAGTGCTGCTCTTCGGCGGCTCGGCCGTGGGTGGCGCAGTCAACGTAATTGACAAGCGCATTCCCCGCTCGGTGCCTGACGAACCAGTGCATGTAGATGCGCTTGCAAGCTATTCGACCGCTTCGAATGAATATGCGGGCGGCGCTTCGGTCGATGTTCCCCTCGGCGATCGGTTCGTTGTCCATACCGATGCGAGCTACCGCAAAAGCGACGATCTGCGCATTGGCGGCTATCTGCTTTCGCGCCCTGCACGTGCCGAAGCGCTCGATTTTGCTACGCAGCAGCAGGCTCTTGGCAACACAACTGAGGCCGGTTTTGCCCGCGATTTGGCAAACACCCGAGGCCGTCTTCCAAATAGCGGCGTCAAAACCTGGAGCGCTGGCGTAGGTGCTGCCTTTATCGATACCGGCGGAAATCTTGGTGTGTCGTTCAATGTCTTCGACACGAACTACGGCATTGCCGAGCGTCCAGAGCTTGGAACTGCACCCGCCGCTGGCGGTGTTGCCATCGACCTTCGCCAATATCGTTTTGACCTTCGCGGCGAGCTCGAGCTGGGTGATGGGCTGTTCGACAAGTTGCGCGTCCGTTCAGGCTATGCCGATTACCGCCATGTCGAGGTGGAGGGCGGACAAGCCGGCACCCTGTTCCTGAGCAAGGCAATTGAAACGCGCGCCGAGCTGACTCAAAATGACCGCAATGGCTGGCGCGGGGCATCGGGGGTGCAATATCTCACCCGCGATTTCGACGCGATTGGCGCAGAAGCCTTTGTCCCGCCCACGCAAACCAGAGCTTTGGGCATCTTCACGCTTCAGGAATTTTCCTTTGGTGACCTTGATACCGAGATAGCGCTTCGCTTCGACCGCGCCGATCTGGATGCCAAAACCATTGGCCTACAGCGCGGCTTCAACAATATATCCGCCGCGGTTGGCGCCGGTTACAATATCGGTGCGCTAAAGCTTGGCATAAACCTGTCGCACACTGGCCGTGCGCCGGCGGTAGAAGAATTATATTCCGATGGCCCGCATCTTGCCACACAATCCTACGAGATAGGCGATCCCGACTTACGCAGCGAAAGAAGCTGGAACGGCGAACTCTATGCCCGCTATGACGGCGACGCACTGGATTTAGCGACGACGGTGTTCGCCAACCGATTTTCCAGCTTCATCTACGAAGGACAGACGGGCGCGATTGAAGATGACCTGCCCGTCTTTCAATATTTTCAACGCCGTGCCCGGGTCTGGGGTGTTGAAGCAGAGGCCAGCGCCCGGCTCGCGACAATTGGCGACTTCAGCGTGATGGTCGATGGCGTGGCCGATTATGTCCGGACAACGATCCGCGACGCAGGGCCCGCTCCGCGCATCCCTCCGCTTCGTTTGCTGGGCGGAGCCGAACTGAAAAGCACCAACCTCGATCTTCGGGGCGAGGTTGAATGGACCGACAGCCAGACTCGCGTTGCCAGTTTTGAAACGCCGACAGACGGCTTTACCATGGTCAACGCGTCGGCAACCTGGCGGCCCTTTGGGCGGGACCGGAACATAGCCATCATCGCATCGGCGAACAATATCTTCGACGTCGATGCACGGCGCGCAGCGTCGTTTACGAAGGACTTCGTGCCCTTGTCCGGCCGCGATTTCCGCGTCACCGCAAGGTTGAGTTTCTGATTGTCAGCAATGGTTCAGGAAAACGGTTGCAGGGGGATGCTGCAATTAAGCAGGAGCACAATATGCGTAAAGTCACTATCTTCATCCTGATGTCGGCGGCGTTGCTGGTTTCGGCCTGCAACACGGTCAAGGGCCTTGGCCGCGATATTGAATCGGTAGGACAGGCTGGCGACCGCGCCACCTAAGCTTGGCAGGCCAGCGGAACTTTCGTTTCCCGCGCACGTTGTTCTTCGGGACCTGAATTGTCAGGACGAAAATCTAGGAGAAGAAACATGCGCAAAATTGCAACCGTCATCCTGCTCTCGGCGTCATTGCTTGCCGCAGCGTGCAACACCGTCAAGGGTGCAGGCAAAGACATTGAATCTGTTGGCACTGCCGCAGATAAGGCAATGTAATTGCTCGGTTTAGCCAAGCAAAACAAAAGGGCTGGAGTGACACTCCGGCCCTTTTGTTTTGGGGTGGGTTGGGATCAGGGTCCATCGTGGAGCGTGGGCAAGTCACGGTCGAACTTTCTCTCACATCGTCACCCTGGAGCCGAAGTGCGAGGAAGAGCAAACGCAATAAAGTCTATAAAGCCGGCTCTTCAACGACCTCCGCTGCCTTGCGGCGGCGGCGGGTGAACCAGATGGCGATCAGCGCCAATTCATATAACAGGCACAAGGGCAAGGCGAGCAGCAGCTGCGAGACAATATCTGGCGGCGTCAGCACAGCAGCAATCGCGAACACGCCAACAATGGCGTAACGCCGCGCGCCGCGTAATTGCTCAAGCGTCACGATCCCGGCACGCTCAAGCAGCATCAGCAGCACAGGCAGCAGGAACGATATGCCGAAGCCGAAAATGAACTTCATCACGAAGCTCAGATAATTGTCGACGCCTGGCAACGCCTCTTGCTGCACGCCGCCGACATTGCCGCCAAAGCCAAGCAGATATTTTAGCGCGACGGGTATCGCCATATAATATGCCATAGCCGCGCCGATGATGAACAGGACCGGCGTTGCGAGCAGGAATGGCAAAAATGCGTTCTTTTCCTTGGTGTACAAACCTGGCGCGACAAAACGCCACAACTGCGTGGCAAATACCGGAAAGGAAAAGAATGTCGCGGCAAAGAAGGCGACCTTGATCTCGACAAAAAATGCCTCGAATATTGCGGTGTAGATCAGTTTCGTCTGGCCCGATTCCAGCAAGGGTTGCACCAGAAACCCGAATATCGGACGCGCAAAATACAGGCTTGCGCCAAACGCGACCGCAAGCGCGAAAAAGCTCCAGAGGAGACGACTACGCAATTCGATCAGATGATCGAGCAAAGGCATTTTGCTGTCGTCGAGATCGTTCATGTCTTGGGCGCCGCTTCAGTCACTGGTGATTCAATGGGAAGTTCCGGCTGTGACGGCACGACGTCAGCGGCCTTGTGAGCGGGTATGTCAGCAGCGTATTGCGGCGTCATCTCGGCGCTCATGTCAGCATTAACGACCTCGGCTCGTGGATCGACTGGGGGATCGGCCGGATGCTCGCGCATGATGCGCTCATTCTCTGCCTTCCACTTTTTTTCAAGTTCTTCGAGTTCGGACTGGCGGATCATCTCGTCAAACCCGGACCGAAAATGTGCCGCGACACCGCGTGCCTTGCCGACCCATTTGCCAACCACGCGCAAGACACGTGGCAAATCCTTTGGCCCAATGACCAGCAACGCCACGAGGACAACCAGCATCAGCTCCGACGAAGCGACATCAAACACGTCAGGCCCCCGGCAGCGAGGGCAAAGTTGGCGTCACTGTCAACGGCTTAGCCTTGCGTTTTATCAGTCTGTTTTTCGGGTTCGATGATCGTAGTCGTACCAATTTGCGGCGGCGCCTTTGGCGCTTCGTCGTCCTCGGACATGCCCTTCTTAAAGCTTTTGATGCCTTTGGCGACGTCACCCATCATATCGGAAAAACGTCCCTTGCCGAACAAGAGCAACACCAAAATGCCGACAATCAGCCAATGCCAGATGCTAAAACCGCCCATTTCAAACTCCTAACGGGGTGACCCCCGGATGATGCGAACCCTGTTATAGTGCTTTCATACACTATTTAAGCGTTGTTTTCGTTAATTTCCAGTTCGGCGTCACTTTCTTCACCGTTAAACAGCATATCGCCCATCGCTTCATCGATCGGGTCAAGCAACCCGGCGGCTTTCAGGTCAGCAAGGCCAGGCAGATCCTTTCGGCTGGCAAGCCCGAAATGCGTCAGAAAACCGGGGGTCGTGGCGTAGATCAATGGCCGCCCGGGCACTTCACGCCGCCCTGCTGGACGGACCCAGCCTGCCTCCATCAGGACATCGAGCGTGCCCTTTGAAATCTGCACGCCGCGAATGGCCTCAATCTCGGCGCGGCTGACAGGTTCATGATAGGCAATGATGGCGAGCGTCTCGACAGCGGCGCGGCTAAGCTTGCGGCTTTCCTCGCGATCGCGGCGGAGCAGATGGGCCAAGTCAGCTGCAGTTTGGAAATGCCAGCTCTTGCCGCGCTGGACAAGCTCAATGCCGCGCCCGGCATAATGCGCCTCCAGCTGTTTCAGCGCAGCCGCGATGTCGACAGCGTCGCCGACGTAGCCGCGAATTTGCTCAATCGTCATCGGCTGCTCGCTGGCGAACAAGGTGGCCTCAACCGCGCGCAGATCGGTATCCAGTTCCGTCATGTGGCCTTCAACCTTAACATCAACGGCGCGAAGGTCGCCTCTTGCTGCAGATCCACCACGCCCCGTTTCGCAAGCTCGAGCGCAGCGACAAAGCTTGATGCTAGCGCCGATTTGCGCAACGCCGGGTTCGCCATGGGCGGCAGAAACGCCTCGATCGCGGTCCAGTCAATCGCGCGGCCAATCATCGCTGACACCCTGTCGAGCGCTTGTTCAAGCGTCATGATTTGCCGCTTGTGAACGATGTGCATCGCTAGCTGGGTGCGCGCGTTGATCTGGCCATAAGCGGTGATCAGTTCGAAATAGTCGCACGCCCAGGCCCGCGCCTTGACCACGCGCAGACCTTCAGGCGCTGCGCGCAGAAAGACATCACGGCCAATGCGGTCACGCGCCATCAGCCGCGCGCCGCCCTCGCGCATGGCATTGAGCCGCTCAAGCCGTAATTGCAGCCGCAATGCAAGCTCCTCGGGCGACGGATCAATCGTCGGGTCCTTGGGCAGCAGCAGCGCCGACTTCAGATAAGCGAGCCACGCCGCCATCACCAGATAATCGGCGGCCAGCTCAAGCTTCAGCGCGCGTGCCTCGTCAATGAAAACCAGATATTGTTCGACGAGAGCCAGGATCGACAATTGCCGCAAATCGACCTTCTGGTTGCGGGCGAGCGCGAGCAACAGGTCAAGTGGCCCTTCCCAGCCGTCAATATCGATAGTGAGCACATCTGCCGCTTGGCCGCCCTGATCGCGAAGGTCGTCCTCCTCGTCAAAGAGCATTTGCCCGGTCATGCCGCGCCGGTGGCCCCGCTGGTCAGCTTTGCTTTGGTATCGGTGAGCGCGAGCAACTGTTCCCTCTTGTCCAGCACATTCGCCAGCCTGTCTGCATCAAAGGCGGTTGCCGGCAGGATCATGGCCCGATCAAGCCGCGCGCGTGCCGCGCCGGTGATATCAGGCAGCATGCCGGCAATCGCCACCATCTCGTCAAACCGGCCCCAGCAATTGAGGGCAATGTCGCAGCCTGCCTCGACACAGCGCAGCGCGCGGCTCGCGACGTCGCCCTGAAGCGCGTTCATATCGAGATCGTCGCTCATCAACAGGCCGTCGAAACCCACGCGTCCGCGAATAATGGATTCAATGACAAAGGATGACATCGTGGCGGTGTTCTGGTCGTCCCAGGCATCATAAACGACATGGCAAGTCATGCCCATTGCCGCAGTGTTCAGTGCGCGAAACGGCGCAAGATCCTGCTCCAGATCTGTCTCGCTTGCGGTCACATGCGGCAGGTCGTGATGCGTGTCCACACTGGCGCGCCCCTGCCCCGGCATATGCTTGACCACGCCAATAACTCCGCCTGCAGCAAGCCCGTCCAATATGGAACGGCCAAGCGATGCCACCCGCATCGGGTCGCTGCCAAGCGCACGGTCGCCAATCGCTGAATGGGTTTCAGGGACACGAACGTCCAGAACCGGCAGGCAATTGACGTTGATGCCAACCTCGTTGAGCGACAGCGCAATCGCCTCCGCATTGCAGCGTGCGGCCTCCATCGCGGTGATGGGCGCCAAGTCGTACAGAGCATCGAACGCGCCGCCAGCAGGAAAGTCGGGCCAGACAGGCGGGCGCATGCGAGCAACACGGCCGCCCTCCTGATCAATAAGGATCGGCACGTCGTCGCGGCCGTGCAGCGCACGCAGGCTGTCGGTCAGCGCGCGGACCTGCGCCCGATCTTCGATATTGCGCTTGAACAGGATATAGCCTGCTGGCTCAACATCGCGGAACAGGCGTTTCTCGTCATCCGTCAGGGTCAGGCCCGAAAGGCCGAAAATTACCGGTTTCATGGGGCATAAGCTAAGGCCGCCGGTGCCCCAAGGCAAGCGCAGAGCAGCGGCACCAGCGTCCAAATCTGTGTATAATTACCGGATAGCCCCCAGGAAATCGAGCTTGCCTAGCGGCACGCCTTTCATGCGCAGCAATGCATAAGCCATGCTGAGGTGGAAATAGAAATTAGGAATGGCAAAGCCATAGACATAGGTGCTTCCCGTAAACGGAATATCGCCGCTTGGCGTGGTCAGCACGACCGTTGCGTCCTCGCGGCCTTCAAAGCCATCGGCTGGCGTTTTTTGCAGAAATGCAATCGCCTTCGCCACGCGGGCCTGAGCATCGTCAAAGCTGGCTTCATCATCCGCCCAGGGCTCGTTTTCCACCTGGCCAACACGCACCGCAACAAATTTCGCCGTGTCAGTCACCATCTGGATTTGACGGGTGAGCGGCGCCATGTCAGCGATAAGGCGCGCATCAAGCAATTCTGCTGTATCCAGCCCCTGCTCGGCGGCAAAGGCTCTTGCCTTTTCAAGCATGGCGGAGAGGTTTTGCAATCCGCGGACAAAGGCGGGGACGGATACGTCATATAATGCCGGCATTTCGGGCTCCCTTTAATGAAGTCCTGATATAAGTTGCAAATTGCAACTAATCAATACGAAAAACTGATCGTGCCTTCCCATCGACTTGCGATGGGGAGGATAATTACGCATCTTTTAGGTTGGTTAAACCGCAGCCAACACCAGCTACCGCACGATCAGGCAGTTTTCTCCGGCCGCTTTCAGCTTCGCGCATAATTGCTGCGCTGCCGTTGAACTCGGCGTCACGGCCTGCAATCGGAACACACTTCGGCCGCCTTCAACGCTCGCCTGGGCGATTTTGCGGTTAACGCCAACAAGAAAGCCAAAGCGCTTGTTAAGGCCTGCCCAAGCGGTTTCCGCCTTGGCCGTATCGCCATATGCGCCAAGCTGGACCATCACGGCGTTGGCAGGCGCACTGTCGGTCTTTCCGGCCGCTACAGGCTTGGCAGCAGTCGTGGCCGGCGCAGCGGCGGGGGTTGGCGGTGGCGGTGCCAACACTGCACCCGTTTTCTGCCCCTCGGACGCAGCGAAGGCTGAATCGCCCTCACCTTCAAAGACTTTGCCACCAGCATCCGCTGGCTTTTCCTTGTAGCTGCCCTTTGGCGCGGCAATCAGTTCGCCTGTGCCATTTGCGCCGCCATTAGGGTTACTTTGTAACCAATATACGCCGCCGACGATGGCGGCGATGAGCAGAAGACCAGCGAACACCAACGACGCAATTTTCATCGGCGATCCGCCGTCGGCAACTTCATATCCATCAGCTGTTTCAAGCCATGGTAGCCGATCATTGTCGTCGAGATTTAGCCCATTGTCGTTGCTGTCCATCACGCCATCCCCAATCATCACATATTATACGCGGCTTCGACCCCCATCAACCGCAGCCCATTGCGCAGCACTTGGCCGATATTGGTCGCCATGAAAAGCCGGGCACCCGTCAGCGCCGGATTCTGTGCCAATATAAAACGTTTGTCGGGCTGGTCATTGCCTAAATTCCAATAGGCATGAAAGCCTGCCGCAAGGTCGTTGAGATAGAACGCAATCCGGTGCGGCTCGCCCGATTTCGCTGCGGCCTCGACGATGCGCGGAAAATTCGCAGCTTCGCGGATGAGGCCGATTTCAGCGTCGCCCAGCAAGGCAATGTGCGCGCCGTCGGGGCCAAGCCCCTCGGCCTCCGCCTTGCGCAGCGTCGATGCAATGCGGGCATGCGCATATTGCACATAGAATACCGGATTGTCCTTCGACGCCTCGACGACCTTGGCAAAATCGAAATCCATTTGCGCGTCGGACTTGCGCGTGAGCATCGTAAAGCGGACAACATCCTTGCCGACTTCTTCAATGACTTCGGCAAGCGTGACAAAGCTGCCCGAACGCTTGGACATTTTGACGGGTTCGCCGCCACGCAGCAGGCGCACCATCTGCACCAGCTTTACGTCAAAAGCGACCTTGCCGCCTGTCAGCGCGTTGACCGCCGCCTTGATGCGCTTGACCGTGCCGGCGTGATCAGCACCCCAGATGTCGATCATGGCATCGACGCCCTGGCTTTTCTGGAAATGATAAGCGAGGTCAGCGCCAAAATAGGTCCAGCTGCCATTGGATTTCTTGATCGGCCGGTCCTGGTCATCGCCAAATTGCGTGGAGCGGAAGAGCGGCAGCGTCACTGGCTCCCAGTCCTCGATTTCCTTGCCCTTTGGCTTTTCCAGTTCGCCGTCATAGACAAGGCCTCGCGCGCGCAACTCGCGCTCCGCGACATCAGCCTTTCCGGCCTCATGCAGTTCGGCTTCCGAGGAAAACAGGTCGTGATGGATACCAAGCAGCGCGAGGTCCGCCTTGATCATCTCCATCATTTCGGCGACCGCAGCCTTGCGGAACAGGGCAAGCCATTCGCTTTCGGGCGCAGCTACATAGTCATCGCCAAAACGCTCAGCCAAACGCTGTCCGACAGGAATGAGATAATCGCCGGGATATAGCCCCTCGGCGATTTCGATGCTTTCGCCCAGTGCCTCGCGATAGCGCAAATGCGCCGAACGGGCGAGCACATCGACCTGCCCGCCGGCATCATTGATATAATATTCGCGAATGACCCGGTAACCCGCAAATTCGAGCAATTTTGCCAGCGCATCGCCAACCACTGCCCCGCGGCAATGGCCCATATGCATTGGGCCAGTCGGGTTGGCAGAAACATATTCGATATTCACTGACTTGCCATCGCCCAGATGCGAGCGGCCATAATCGTCGGCAGCCTCGGCAATCGCACGCAATTCATCGAGATAGACCGATGCATCAAGCCGCAGGTTCAGGAACCCCGGGCCGGCAATTTCAACCGCGGTTACACCATCAAGCAATGCAAGCTCAGCGGACAAGGCCTCGGCCAACTGGCGCGGGTTAGTTCCGGCAGGCTTGGCAAGCACCATCGCCGCATTGGTCGAGATATCACCGTGCGACGCATCGCGCGGCGGCTCAATGGTCACATTGCTCCGGTCCAGAGCACCGGGCAATACGCCCTGCGCAACAAGTGCGTCCAGCGCATGGTCGACATGCGCCGCATATTGTTCAAAAAGAGTCATGACTTTGCCTTGAAACGAACGCGGATCACCGCGTGACATTATAACGCAGCTGATCTTCGCTCAGCTGGAACCCGATAAGCATTTCAAAGCTTGATCGGACGACAGCCGCGCGCACTTCGGGGTCCGCCATTGGATCAAGCGCGGCATCGGCATCGCCAGGCTTACGCTTTTTCGTGATCTTTTGCACGATTTCTGCAGGCAGGCTGGCCGACGACTTGTCAATGTAGCTTGCGGCTTGGCCGGTTGCCGACGCGCGTTGCTGGCCATCGGCGAATTGAAGCGTAACCTGCCCGACGCGCTTTGCCACCACGGCGCTGCCGCCCTGCACAACAGTTGTGAAATAAGGCAGGGTCACCGTCCGGGTTCCGCGCGCGTCGCTGCGCCGCGCCTGCACATCAAAGGCCGCCTGCGAGTAGATTTTCTCGCCACCTTCGTTGCAGGTAGGGCGGACATTGGTGATATTCGCAACAACGTCGATGGCGTTTGCATCCTGGCTGCTGGTCGGGTTGAAAATTGTCACGTCGCCCGTGCCATCGGGAATGGCAACATTAGGGCAGCCCGAACGCGTCACGTTGACGCCAACGCCAGTGGCAATGTCGAGCTCGCCATCGCGCGAGCAACCGGCCAAAGTAGCTGCGGCAAGTGCGATTGTCAGGGCTTTGGCGGCGAAGTTCATAACAGGGTAATCCTCGAATTTCATAGCTTGGGTCGCGGGTGCGAAACGTGCATTGGTCCTTATCCGCCCATCGCGGCCTGCGCAACAGGGGAAAGGTCTTGGCGGATGCGCCGACTTTAACTAAAGGTCATTGCCGATGACTGAACAAAACATTCCGAAGAAATCGCTCCGGCTGCTGCTTGCCGCGCCGCGCGGATTTTGCGCTGGCGTTGACCGCGCCATCCAGATTGTCGAGCTTGCGCTCCAACAGCACGGCGCGCCCGTCTATGTGCGCCATGAAATCGTTCACAATCGCTATGTCGTTGACAGCTTGAAGGCCAAAGGCGCCATTTTTGTCGAGGAGCTGGATGAAGTGCCTGATGGCGGGCATGTCGTCTTCTCCGCACATGGCGTGCCCAAATCGGTTCCCGCCAATGCAGAAAAGCGCGGGCTGGCCTATTTCGATGCGACGTGCCCCTTGGTGTCCAAGGTCCACAAGCAGGCCGAACGTCAAGTTGAGGCGGGCCGCCATATCATTTTCGTTGGCCATGCAGGGCACCCCGAGGTTATCGGCACCTTTGGCCAAGTGCCCCAAGGTGCCATGTCGCTCGTTGAAACCGCCGAAGACGCGCAAGCGATTGACCCAGCTGATGCGAATAATCTGGCGTTTTTGACTCAAACCACCCTGTCGGTTGATGACACATCGGAAATCGTCTCGATCCTTCAACAGCGGTTTCCCAATATCGTTGGGCCAAAGGGCGAGGATATCTGCTACGCCACATCCAACCGGCAAGAGTCAGTGAAGGCAATTGCGCGAGATTGCGATCTCGTACTCGTGATTGGCGCGCCGAACAGTTCCAATTCGCTTCGCCTTGTCGAGGTTGCCGCGCGCTCAGGCGCAAAGGCCTATCTTGTGCAGCGCGCCGAGGAAATCAGCCTCAACTGGTTTGACGATGTCGACACGCTTGGCCTAACGGCGGGCGCTTCAGCGCCTGAAGTTTTGGTGCGCGAAATCATCGACGCACTGGCGCTGCATTTCGATCTGGACGAACAAGTGGTCACCACGGCCGAAGAAAGCATCACGTTCAAACTGCCGCGGGAACTGGCTGGAGCGGTGGGCTGATTTGGCAGTTTACACGCAGCTTGGTCCAGAACAGGTCAGTGCGTTCCTGGCGCATTATGATGTGGGCGAACTGATTGCGCTCAAGGGCATTGCCGAGGGCGTCGAGAACAGCAATTTTTTTGTCGAAACGACGCAAAGCCGATTCATTCTCACTGTCTATGAGACGCGCGTGGATCCTGATGACCTGCCCTTTTTCTATGCTCTGCTGAAACATTTGCACGATGCAGGCTGCAAAGTCCCGCAATTCATGGCGGACCGCGATGGCCAATGGCTTCAGTCAGTGGCGGGCAAGCCAGCCTGCCTTATCGAATTTCTGAACGGAGTGTCGGTGACAACACCAACGCCTCCGCAGGCGCATGCGACGGGCGCCGCTTTGGGGCATATGCACAAGGCGCTTGCCGATTTCGCCTTATCCCGGCCAAACAGCCTTGGCGTTTCAGCATGGCGTCCGTTGGGGATGCGCTGCACCATGGATGGTTTGAACGCAATTTCCGCCGGATTGGCCTACCGGATTTTGTCGGAGTGCGATTATCTGGAGACGCATTGGCCAGGCCATTTGCCCGTTGCCGCAATCCACGCCGACCTGTTTCCAGACAATGTGCTCATGCTTGGGGACAATGTTACTGGCCTGATCGACTTCTATTTCGCCTGCACCGATATCCAGTCTTATGATCTGGCCGTTACGCACAGCGCATGGTGCTTTTCCAACGACGGCGCGGTTTTCGATCCGGCGGTTAGTGCGGCCTTGCTGTCGGGATATGGCAAGATGATGCCAATGGACGCAGAAACACGCCATGCTTTGCCCGTCCTCCTGCGTGGCGCGTGTTTGCGTTTTCTGCTCACACGCTGTTATGACTGGATCAACACGCCTGCCAGCGCGCTTGTGACGCGCAAGGATCCGCTGGCATTCCTGCGCAGGCTGGATTTCTACAGCGACGCAGGTCAGGTGAAAAACATGTTAAGGCACGATCAGTGAAGCAGCTTGAGATTTTTACCGATGGTGCGTGCAAGGGCAATCCCGGCCCGGGTGGCTGGGGCGCGGTCATCCGTTATGGCAAGCATGAAAAGGAAATTTCGGGCGGCGATCCTGACACCACCAACAACCGGATGGAACTATCCGCCGCAATCCACGCGCTGAAGATTCTGATCGAGCCGTGCCATGTCAAATTGCACACCGACAGCAAATATGTCCTCGATGGCATTACAAAATGGATTCATGGCTGGCAACGTAATGGCTGGAAAAACGCGTCAAAACAGCCGGTGCGCAACGCAGACCTTTGGCACGATCTGATTGAAGCGGTTGCCCGGCACCAGGTCGAATGGATCTGGGTCAAAGGCCATAATGGCCACCCCGAAAACGAACGCGCCGACCGGCTGGCAAGCGACGCCGCAGAGGCTGCTGCCAAAGGCT
>CAVVRK010000002.1:0-673155 GCA_963750615.1 uncultured Alphaproteobacteria bacterium
TCGATCGGCGTATCCTCGTGCACATCGGTCGCGGGCAGGCCCAGCTGGCGCCGGACCTCGCCGAGGATCCGCAGTCCCTCCTCCCATACCCGGGCCGGGTAGCTGCGCGTCGACGAGCGATTGGCCTTGTCGTAGGACGCCTGAAGATCAATGGAAAATCGGCTGCTGGCTGATGGCCTGCAGTTCCGGCAATCTGCAGGTAGCTCGACGTCCTTGCGCCACGCAAGGGCCGGCAATCAGGAACAGCTGCTGATCGAGACCAACCTCGAAATCCAGCAGCTTCATACCCGGGCGGCGGCCGGCAACTCGTGTGCGCCGTAGACGCGTGCGGCGCTGATGAAAACCGGTAAAGAGCGGATGCCCCTTGCGGATCGACATGAAGTCCGGGTGGAACTGGCGGGCGGACGGGGATGATCCGCGAGTTCGACCGCCTGGACCAGGCCGTCGACACCCAGAGGCCGGCCAGCGGGCTTCGTCGTTCAACATACCGGTTGTTGACCACCTCGATGGCGGTGCCGCTTCCAGGACCTTCATGTGTCCGTAGCTGCGCCTCGGCCAGTACGGCGTCAGCTGGCACTCCTGGGCACCCAGACGCATGCTGCCCACCAGGCTCGGAGGCTTCATCCCGCGCCTGTTTGCTGCCATAGAGGTCTTGCGCTCGGTGATCAGCGCGATGACCGGGTCCGGCGTATCGCGGCGGAATTGCGTGCTATTGGCCTCGGGGAATCCGGCGACGTGGCGGGCAAACTCCACCACGGCGGCCTGCAGGCCCAGGCAGATGCCCAGGTAGGGTATAGCATTCCCGCGCGTAGCGGACCGCGGAGATCTTGCCTTCGAAACCCGGGTCGCCAAAAACCGCCGGGCACCAGGATGGCATCGGCGCCTTCCAGCAGGCGCGTCCGGTGCGTTCCAGCTCCTGGATTCCAGGTACTTGATGTTCGCGCTCCAGTCGCCGCATGAATGGGCTTCCTCAAAGAGATGTTGCCGGACTGCCCAGCTGACGTACTTGCCGACCATGCAGACCGTGACCTCGGCGGCAGATTCTTGCGGCCACCACCACCTCCAGTCGGACAGGTCGGCGGGCGGTACATCGAGCCCCAGCTTGCGCGATCGTCACCTCAAGCATGTCACGGATACCATGGGCGGTCGGTGATGCACATGCACCTGCGCATGGCGGAAATCACCGCGCGCTCCTGCACGTTGGTGAACAACCCAGATTTCTTGCGCTGTTCATCGCCATACGGTGATCTCGAACGGCACACGACGCTCAGGTGACGATGGAACGTGCGGAATTCTTTCGCGGTGCTGGGCTGGCTGGTCTTCGTCGGCGGACGTGGCGATATCGGCACAGATCGTGCACGTAGGTAGGCCGACAGAGTGCACGCCATTGCCGATCACTTTGCATGAACAGCAGGGACTGGATGTTCTCGCCCGCGGTACAGATCGACGATGCAAACATCGCCTTACCGGCGCCGAGCCTCACGCAGCGCTCGATCTCGTCCGTCACGTGCGGGATGACCTGCACCGTGGCACCGAGGTAATCGCCGCGACGCTCCTTGGCGATCACGCTGCCGTGGATGCGGCCGGTCGTGAAGTTGCTGTTGCGGCCAGTGATGGTGCGGACGAATCGCTCGTAGTGGCCAAGGTCGAGGTCGGTCTCGGTGCCATCCGCGGTGACGAACACCTCGCCGTGCTGAAACGGACTCATCGTACCGGGATCGACGTTGAGGTACGGGTCCAGCTTGATCATGCTGATCTTGAGACCGCGCGCTTCGAGTATGGCGCCGAGGGAGGCCGACGTAATGCCCTTGCCTAGGGAAGGAGGCGTACGGTGGCCGAATGGATCGAGGACGTACCCGCCATACCTCCGCGATGGTGCAGGACCCACCCAGGCCCGCAACCCTGACCCGCGGCCACCATGGGCCCAGGACGCCTCAGCCGGAGGCTGCTCCGCTGGCCGAGTTGCGCGGACGGGTTAAGCTCACTCAGCCTCTGCCGACTCCGAAAACTGGCGCTCAGAAACTGAAGAGAAGTTACCAGATAGGCCCAGTTAGCTCAACGCGTGAGCCGTGGCGCGGCCTGTCAGCGCACCGCCGGGTCATTCGTCCAGCAAACCACCAGGCCCGGCCCCGCCGCGGGCTGCGCCCATTCGTCAGCAACCCAGAGATCACCCACCGCGGCGAGCTGCCGCGGCCTCGGCGAATGGAATGCGGTCACGCATCCACGGCAGCACGGACGAGGACTGCAGCAGCTTTTTCGAGCGCCTCATGATGCCTGTGGCCGGCCCGGCGGACGCGCTCGCCACCGACGCGATAACGAATACTCAGTGGCTGCTGCATGATCCCGCCGGTCGAGCCCGCCCGACGGCGTCCGCTCAAAACACAGGGCGCCGTTGTCGCCGAGGTCGACGGATTCGGCACCGTCCCCAATGCAGGGGTGTCACCGGTCCGGGCGCGCGTGGCATGCGAACCAGGTACAAGCAGCCTGGTAACTTAGTTCGGCCCCTGGAGCTGAGCACGGCAAACCATGAGCGGGCGCTCAGGCAATTGATCGAGGCCTTCGGCCAGTCGTGATGATCCCGGCGGCCTGAGGCCCCGCTGGCGCAAAAACCACCGCAGCAGGTTGCGCGCCCGCGCAGGCGACAGCCGCCGCAGCCCGGCGCAGTCCAGCGGGTCCCACATTCGCCACCGAGGCCAGATCCTGCTCCGCCAGTTCGTCCAGCAGACCGGCCGCCTCAAAGGCGAGACCCGCGCTACGCGCCAGCCACGGCTTGCCTGCGGCCAGCGGCGCTGCAGCGCCGGCCACATCGCGGCGCAGGAAGTTGCGATCGAAGCCGGTATCCCGATTGCTGGGATCCTCGATCCAGCTCAGGCCCTCGGAACAGGGCGTACTCCCGCAATTCAGCGCGGGACAAGTCCAGCAGCGGTCGCCGAGCCAGCCGACCGAGGCTGGACGGCCGGGATGCCGGCCAGCCCCAGCGGGCCGCTGCCCCCGGAGCAGGTGCAACAGGAAAGTCTCTGCCTGATCGTCACGCTGATGGGCGGTGGCGGGGCCTCGTCCTGACCCATGGCCATCGCGAGCGCGCGGTAGCGGGCGGCACGGGCGGCGGCTTCGGGCCCCAGTCGTGACTGATCGGTGACGTCAACGCGCAATGACAGACAGGGAACATCCAGGTGGCGGCTGGCAGCCTGGCAATGGGCCTCCCAGTCCTGCGATTGTGCATGCAGACCATGATCAACATGCGCGGCCAGGCAGCTACCCGGCCTGCCCGGCATCGCGCGGGCTGGCGCAGCACGAACAGCGGCACCGTCGAGTCCAGTCCGCCGCTGAAGGCCACGCAAAGCCGGGCCTCGGCTGGCACATCGGCACGGAGCGCCTGCGCGAGGGAATCAAGGATAGAACTCATGGCGAGGGCAGGCCTGTCGCTGGCAGGCAGAACAGGGCGAATCAGCCGTCCTTGAAGCGCCCGAAGCTGTCGAGGCGACGCCGGCGCTGGCGCACCAACTCGGCGATGTCCACCCGCTCCAGACTCCCAGGTGCGTCGTCCAGGCGTATTCCAGGGCCTGAAACATCGCGGGCGGGTCGCGATGCGCGCCGCCCAGCGGCTCGTCGATGACCTCGTCGACCAGGCCGAGTTCCTGAGGCGCTCGGCGGTGATGCCCATGGCCTCGGCGGCAACCTCGCGCCGGTCGGCGCTCTTCCACAGGATCGCGCACAGCCCTCCGGCGAGATCACCGAGTAGATGCTGTACTGCAGCATCAGCAGCCGGTCGCAGACGCCGATGGCGAGGGCGCCGCCCGACCCGCCCTCGCCGATCACGCGCTGACGATCGGACGCGTCAACGCGGGACATCTCGAACAGAGTTGCGCGCAATCGCCTCGCTCTGGTTGCGCTCCTCGGAACCGACGCCCGGGATACGCGCCCGGCGTGTCGATCAGCGTGACGACCGGCAGCTGGAACGCTCGGCCAGTCTTCATCAGCCGCAGCGCCTTGCGATAGCCCTCCGGCTTCGGCATGCCGTAGTTGCGCGGACGCGCTCCTTGGTGTCGCGTCCCTTCTGCTGGCCGATCAGCATCACCGGCGCGCCGTCGAGGCGCGCCAAGCGCGCGCACCGAGGGCAGCATCGTCCGGAATACATCCGGTCGCCGTGCAGTTCGTGGAATCCGTGAAGACCATCGGCATGTAGTCGAGCGTGTACGGCCGCTGCGGATGCCGCGCGAGCTGCGCGACCTGCCAGGGCGTCAGGCTGGCGAAGATGCTGGTCGTCAGCGACTGGCTCTTCGCCTCGCAGACGCGCGATCTCCTCGCGCGACGTTGACTCTCGGGTCGTCGCCGAGGAATCGCAGCTCCTCGATCTTCGCCTCCAGTTCGGCGATGGGCTGTTCGAATTCCAGGAATTGCAGCGTCCATGGTCGCGAACGGTAAACGCTGGCGTGCATCGGCACAAGCATGGGCCGCGGTCAGCCCGCGGGGCTCTCATCTACGCCGAAGCGGAAGCCATCCTGGCCAACCAGCGCCGACAGTCGCTCGCGCAGTTCGCCAGCTCGGCGAGCCGTCCAGTCCTGCCGAAGCGCACGTGGGCCTGCGCGTGGGCCGGCTGGTCGACACGGCTGGCGCTGGCGGCGGCCCGGCAGGAACAGCTCGCAGCGCCGATCTGGGGCTTGGCGCGGTTGAACCCTTGCCGTAGATGATCCAGCGGAACTGGCCCGTTGGCGAAACTCTTGCTGCTCGATCACCCGGTCGATGTCCACGACGTTCTGCACCGGTGCAGGACCAGCCATGATCGAGATGGCGTCACGGAGGCGAGATACCTTGATGACGCAGACGATGTTTTGCGTAACGAGCAGGTGCCGACAGCGCTCGAAGGTCTCCTGGAAAAGGCTCACCTCCAGACGATCGCGCCCGTCGCCACTGCATTTGCGCGGCGTGGTGCGATTGCCCCGCTTGCGCAGTCCGGTCACCAGGCCGGCCGCCGACGCCGTCCGGCCCACCCCAGGCATTGCCATTGGCATTGCTCGCCGGGCGGCGCGTATTGATGATCGCTGCAATACTGCCGGAGGAAGCGAAGGGGCCGTCGGCGATCTATGAGCCTCAAGGGATGCCCGCCTCGATCACCAGCCACTCTGCACGTAGGCCTCCAGCCGCTCTGCCAGGCCGAAGTCCGCGCAAAAGGGTACGGCCGGTTCGTGGTCGGCGTCCGCGCCGGCATCGCCCAGGGCAAACAGGTCGACCTGGCCCGAGTCCCGGGCCCGCGCCGCTTGCTCCGCCCGGCCCAGCGCCGCGGGCAAGGCGGCCAGTAGCGCGGGTCGGTTCGGCCCGAAAGCGTCCAGCGCGCCGGACTTGATCAGCGCCTCCATCGCCCGTCGCCCGAGGCGCTGTGACTCAGACCCGGGCACAGAAATCGTCGAGACCGGCGAAGGGCGACGAGCTGCGCAGTTCGACGATCCGGTCCGCAGCCCCGCGCCGAGGCCCTTGATGGCGCCCAGCCCATAGCGAATCGCGGCATCGCCGCGCACTTCGAGGAAAGCGCGACCCGGAATGGTTCACATCCGGGGGCAACAGGTCGAGGCCTTGGGCTCACAGTCACGCTTCAGGGCAGCCAGCTTGTCGGTCGTGTCCATGTCCGACGACAGCACGGCCGCCATATAGGCCGCCGGGTAGTGCGCCTTGAGCCACAGCGTCTGATAGGCCACCAGGGCGTAAGCGGCAGAGTGCGACTTGTTGAACCCGTAGCCGGCGAACTTCTCCATCAGATCGAAGATGTAGGTCGCGAGACGTTCGTCGACACCCCGCTCCTTCGCGCCGGTGACAAAGATGGAGCGCTGCTTCGCCATCTCCTCGGCCTTCTTCTTGCCCATCGCGCGGCGCAACGAGTCGCCTTCGCCCAGCGTGTATCCCGCCAGGCGCTGCGCGATCTGCATGACCTCTACCTGGTGCGCCGGTGATCAGTACGGTGAAGATCAAGGCTTTCAGCGGCTGGTTGATGTCCGCAGGTGTTAGTGGATTCTTCAATTAGAGACGATTATCTTTTATCCTGCAAATCCTTGATGCTGCCATCACTCTCGAAACATGGTGGGGGTACCGACGCTACACTCTCCTAATAGAATACCCAGTTTTAGGAACCAGTGATTATGAAAATCTAGCAATACGTAGCGCCAATTTTTCTGCACACTGATCGAGTACGGTATTGCTTCGTGAGGCCACCAGCCAGACGGTCGGCGGCGATGCGTCCAACCTGCGGGCTGCGACCGATGGCGAGCGGGCGGCGGTCGCCACGCTGATCGATGCAGCGTGCGAGCACCTGCCGACGGCGACCACCGAGCACCGTCGACCGCCTCGTCGCCACGATCCGTGCGGCCGTGCTGGTCGATCACGTGCGGCAGCCTCCTCGGGTCTGCTCGTCGCCGACCACCGCCCCCGCAGCTCGGCTTCGGCACGGTCGGGGTCGCTCACCTCGCCGTCACGAGCACCCACGGCTCCGTCGGCACCGCCGGGACGACGGGCCAAGGCTCCCAGGGTCGGGACACCGGCACGGGCGACGGTCACCTCGGCCGCTGAGCTCGATCGACGACGCAAGGCCAAGCACGACGACGTCGCTCGTCGTCGCGCCGACGACGAGGCCCGAGCCGAGGCGGCACGCCTCGAGGCCGCGGCTGCGGCTGCGGCTGAGCGGCAGCGGCGACGCCAGGCAGCCCTCGACGACGCGGCGACCGAGGCACGGCGGACGCGGGCCACCTCGAGGCGGCCGCGGTCGCCAGCACGAGGCCGAGGTGGCGCGCCAAGCCGCGACAGCAGCCGCGCAGGCCGCGACGACGCCGAGGCAGCCGCTCGGCTGCGTCCTCGCTGACCCGTCCCCGCAGACGGGCTGCGGTCAGATCTTCTTGAGGGCGCTCAGGTCGCGCTTGAGCGTGGAGACCTTCACCTCGCCCGTCGACCTCGTCGGCCTTGAAGGCCACGTCGAGCACCTGGGTGTCGCCACGGTTCTTCTTCTTCTTGCCGCCACCGCCGCCGCCACCCATCTCGGGGTCGTCGATGAACTGGGCGTAGAGGTCGGCGAGCCAGGCCACGTTCGGGTCGGCGGGACGGGGCTCGTCGAGCGACGTGGGCTCGATGCCCTCGTGGTGCAGGGCGTTGCCGTCGGCCACACCGGCGCCGAGGCGTCCCAGCTGTTCGTCTCGGACGGCTCCGCGTGGTCGACCTCGGCGAGGTCGGCGACGGCTCCGGCGGGAACGTCGGGCGCTTGGCGGGGGGACCTCGACGGTGGGTGCGTCGTCACCGGCGAGCGCCTCGGCGATGGTGTCGCCGATGTGACGGTCAGCGGATCGGTGGTGTTCGCCGGCGTGTGACGTTGCCGGTGCGGGAGGCCCATGTCGAGCAGCGGGTCGCGCTCCTCGACCGGATCGGCGGTCACGATCTCGGGCTCGATCCTGCGGATCGGGACGACCTGGGCATCGAGGTCGTTGGACACGATCTCGACCAGGCCGGCCTGCTGGAGGCGGTGCACGACCGGGCGGTGGATACCCCCACGGCCGAGCTCGGTGGCCAGTTCGTCGATGCTCGCGGCGCCGTGACGCCGTGACCAGCTCCCAGTCCTTGCGCCGGAGCAAGGTGACCTGGGCCACGGTGCCCGGCAGGGTGCGTCGGGCCTCGACCCAGCAGTCGAGGCTGGGGATGTGGGTCGACCACTCGTCAGAGCCTCGCGGACTCGCTTGCGGACCTCGCCGACGATCGCATCGACCGGGAACGCACGGAACGGGCCGAGCCAGTGGACGGTGTCGGTCTCGAAGTCGAACTCGCCGGTGCCGTCGCCGGAACAGCTCGATCAGCGGGTCGTACACGACCGACAAGACGACGGAGGCCAACAGGTCGGGCGCGATGGCGCCGTTCGCGCCCAGCAGCTCGCCGACCATGGGGCGTTCGCCCGAGGCGTCGATGGCACGTCCCAGTCGTCGGCGGTGAGCCGGCCCGGGCGGACCAACGCCGTGGCCAGGGCCTCGTCGGTGGTCTCGTTGCGGGCGAAGTAGAGCTGCCCACGGTGCAGGTAGACCGTGCAGCCGGCCGGTCCGCCGAAGACGCGCCGCGCCCGTGCGCCCGTCGGCAGACAGGACCTTGAGGATCCCGGCGGGGGAGAAGTCCTGAGTGTGCCGTTGAGCGTCATCCGGATCCACGTCCCTTGAACAGTGGTGTGGTACCGATACCGAACCGTCGGCGTGAGCGTCCCCGACTTGAGGCTTTCGGCCTACGTCTGCAGAGCGGTTTCCGGGGGTTTCGGCCCTCCTACGTTGTCATATGGCGCCGGTAGTGTGCGCAGCGATGACGAACGAGGATCCCGAGGCCCGGGCGGCGGCGCTGCGTGGCGAGATCGCCGAGCACGACCTCCGCTACCACGCCGACGACGCACCGACCATCTCCGACGCCGACTACGACGAGCTGGTCCGCGAGCTGCGGGCCATCGAGGAGCGGTTCCCCGAGCTCGCGGTCCCCGGCTCGCCCACCACCCTCGTCGGCGCCGCGCCATCGACCACCTTCTCGCCCGTGGTCCACCGCGTGCCGATGATGTCGCTCGACAACGCCTTCTCTGCTGACGAGCTGACGGCCTGGGGCGATCGGCTGGCCCGCAGGCTGGCCCGCACCGCCAAGGCCGCCGAGGTCGCGGCGGGGGCTGCGGAGCCGTCGCTGTTCGACGCCGGATCCGATGGTGCGAGCGACGATGGTGCTGGCGACATGCCGGTCGACCCCGATCTGGCCGACGTGGCCCCTGAGGTCGAGGCGGCAGTAGAGCAATCGCGCCACGTTTTTTTTTTTTTTTTTTTTTTGGGGGGGGGGGGGGGGGGGGGGGGGGGCCCGTCTCTGCCTCAGACTGAAATGTACAACAGTCACTCAACTCAACTCTACATACTAACCTACCAATCGGTCTCAAGAGTCATCAAGTACTTGCTAACACAGGAAACAACACTAGCTATAACACTTACATCAACAAAGACCAACTCTCTCATAGTCTTAACTACAACAACTACAAATTACAGAAAATTGAGGTTACTTGAAAACAACACTGGGCCTGGGGAATGGCCAGGGCATAAGGTAAAGGACAACTAAACATCTATAATTATAGATTTATTCAGCGGAAACACTTATCAAGGAAAAGGTTTTCTGCAGTCTTATGATACCATTTCCAGATTTTAAAGTAAATTTTACAAATAAAATAAATACACAAATCTTGTTTAATCACAGTTATGGTGTGCATTTACATATTTTTTATATTATATTATTTAATTGTCATTGATTTTTTTTTTAAACATTTCACTCTGTGTCAGGCTGGCGCGGTCTGACATAAAATGCTCAGCCCAGGGCAGGTAGTCAAAGTAGCCTAGCATGAAGTGAAAAGTAACTTATTAATGGCTTTATCAGCAGTACACTTCTCTGAAAAATTCTCGATATTCTAGGGCCACGTGGCCTGCAATTCAAAATATAAAAAATATAAAGGTCTTTACACACATACAATCATATATATCCAATAGGCAATGTTTATGTTATGTCATTATTTACTCATTCATCGTATTGCTCACCACGATGCCTGTGGGCCTGTCCTTGTCATTCACCACAGGCGGTGTAGACCTAGATGCTTGTTGTCGTGAAATATCTTTAAGACATCAATGCAACTAGTTGATTCATTGACAGCGTCAACAGGCTTTATCAATTGTCCTACAGTTAATACAACATCACATGTTTGTTGTCTTTCTGGCATAATATTGTCTACTGATCGTTGGATGGCGGCGCTATGAGTTGTAGTGCTATCGCATGCCTCGGACCAGGCGACCGTGCGCGAATTCGCGAGCCGCATTTCGTCCGCTGTGCGCGAGCTCGGCCTGCATCACGCGCTCCAGCGTGTCCAAGTACGTGAGCCGTTACTTCCAGGTTGCGCGGATTTCGGCGAATGCCGGCGAGCAGGCGAGCACGCGCGAATTTCTGCGCGGATTATTGCTGAGCCTGACCGATTAGCGGCGGCCGTAGCGCGGCGGGACGCGACCGCCTGCGCTTCGCATCGATGCCGTTCTACGTGATGGAGTGCGCCAGCACCCACGACACCATCGCGCGCAGCCCGGCCTGCGACCCCGCCCTCGGCGGCGAGCAGATCGTCTACATGAGCATCGGCGAGCCCGACTTCACCGCCTCGCCCGCGCCGGTGTGCATGCCGCCCTCGAGCCGCGCTGCGCAGCGGGCCGCACCGGCAGTACACCGCACGCCACCGGCCTAGCCCGCGCTGCGCCAGCCATCGCCGGCTGGTACGCAAGGACGGTTCGGCAGTCGACGTGACGCCCTCGCGCATCATCGTCACCGCGGGCGCATCGGCCGCGCTGTGCTGGCCTGCCTGGCGTTCGTCGACGCCGGCGACGAGGTGCTGATGCCGACCAGCTCCCTGCAACCGCCAGGCCGCTTCGCTCGCGCATGGCGCGCAGGCGCGGCTGCCGGACCGCGCCGCCAGCCGCTCCAGCTCGACGCCGCATCGGTGGCGGCGCGCTGGACACCGGCCACGCGCGGCGTGCTGCTCGCGCTACCGGCCATACCGACCGGCGCCTCGATCGCACGCGCCGAGATGGCGGCCATATCGCCGAGGTAGTGCGTGCGCGTGGCGGCGTCGCCGTCGTCAACGAGATCTACCTCGGCCTGAGCTACGACGACGCGTACGGCCACAGCGCACTCGGCCTGCCCGGCGGCCTGGGCGACGACGTCATCTCGATCAACAGCTTCTCCGAGTCGAGCATGACGGGCTGGCGCCTGGGCTGGATGGTGGTGCCGCCGGAGCTGGTGGCGCCGGTGGAGAAGCTGGCGCAGAACCTGTACATCTGCGCTTCGACGCTGGCGCAGCAGGCGGCGCTGGCCTGCTTCGAGCCCGAGGCCATCGCCGCCTACGAGCGCGCCGCGGCGAATTCCCGCAGGCGCCGCGACTACGACATACAGGGCCTAAACGCCTGGGCCTGCCGGTGCCGGTGGCGCCAATCCTCGCATTCTCGCCTGGGCCGACCTGTCGAGCTTGCGCCCGAGCAGCTGGGACTTCTGCTTCGAGCTGATGGACAGCGCCCACGTGGCGCTGACACCCGGGCGCGACTTCGGCCCGGCGGCGGCCGAGACCTACCTGCGGCTGTCGTTCGCCAGCGCCATGGAGCAGCTCGAGGTCAGCCGTGCCCGCGCTGGCGCTCGGACGCGAACTTCACGTGGAAGAAGAAACCGCACAGGCTTTCTCGAAAGCGTGACAGCGCGCTCAACCCGCAGGTCCAGAAGCCACGCTTTGCAGTGTTCTGGCGCCGCAAGCCCCGTAAGCTGCGCCTGGGATACGACCTCTTCCAGCGCCCGGGGTCGCCTGGCCCTGCGTCCGCCCCGGTGCCCGATTTCGCGGCCACCGAGCTCGCGCCTGCCCCCGACACCACCGTCGCGCTGCCTGGCGCGGGCTCCGGCCTGCCGGCAGCCGCTCGGAGGTCGAGGCCGCACCGACGCGCTGCCGGCCGACACGCTGGCGCCCGACTCCCTGCCCGCCGATCCGGCGACCGATCTCGACAGCACGCCGCCCGCTGCCAGCGCACCCACGCTGTCTCACATTGGCCGTTATGCGCTGAAGCAGCAGCTCGGCCAGGGCGGGCTCGGCGCGGTGTACGAGGCCTGGGACCCGCTGCTGTCGCGCACGGTGGCGGTGAAGACGCTGCAGTTCAATCTCGACACACCGACGCGGCTGTCGCTCGACGGGCTGTTCCTGAACGAGGCCCGCGCAGCGGCCGGGCTGAACCACCCCTGCATCGTCACGATCTTCGACGCCGGGCTCTCGGCCCACGGCGTCTACATCGCGATGGAACGCCTGCGCGGGCGCGACCTGCGCCAGGCGCTGGCCGCTGGCTGGCAGCCGACACCGGCGCAGTCGGCACAGCTGGTGCGGCGCGTTGCCGATGCGCTGGCCTATGCGCACGGCCGCGGCGTCGTGCACTGCGACATCAAGCCGGCCAACATCTTCATCACCAAGCGCGACAAGCCCAAGGTGCTGGACTTCGGCATCGCACGCGTCGCGCACCGCTCGGTGCTGCCGTCGCTGGACGGCCTGGTGGCCGGCTCGCCGCACTACCTGGCGCCCGAGCAGCTGGAGGGCGGCGACATCGACGCCTTCGGCGATGTTCTTCCAGGCTTCGGTTCGGTTGCGTCTTGCTGTCGCAATTGCCGCAGAATTCGGGCGGGCTTTCGCCAAAATGCCGGAGCAGTACAGCGCGGCGGCAGCCGGGTGTCTCTACCAAATTTGACAAGGCGGCAACGCGCGCAAGCTCGGCCGCGCGCCGCTCGGTTGGCAGTTCATTTAGTCGCCCGCGGGCTCGGGTAAAGTCCCCTGCCGACCAGAGCATATGCGCGACGGCCGGGTCCCCGTCACGTCCGGCACGGCCGCTTTCCTGATAATAGGATTCGATGGACTTTGGTAGGCCAGCGTGGACGACAAAGCGGACGTCAGGCTTGTCTATGCCCATGCCGAACGCAACGGTTGCGACCATCACCATATCGTCGGATGACACAAATTCCGCCTGTGCCCGCGCCCGTGTCTGAGGCTCCATTCCGGCATGGTAATATAACGCCTTGCGCCCCGTCGCGCAGATTTGCGCTGCAATTTTTTCCGTTCCGTCCCGCGTCTGGGCATAGACAATGCCAGCACCGTTAAACCCCTTAACCAACGTTGCTATGCCGCTGTTTGGCGCAGGTGTGGCGGCGTAACGGATGTTGGGCCGATCAAAACCAGCAACCATGACCCCGTCTGCTGGTATGCCGAACTGGCCGGCAATATCATCACGCGTGTGGCTATCGGCCGTCGCCGTCAACGCGATCCTTGGCACATCGGCAAAATCATCCAGCAAGGGACGAAGCAAGCGGTAGTCGGGACGAAAATCATGGCCCCATTCGGAAACGCAATGCGCTTCATCGATGGCGAACAGCGATATCTTCGTTTCGCGCAACAAGCTGCGGAATTCCTGGCCCGAAGCCCGTTCGGGTGCAACATATAACAGATCGAGTTCCCCAGCCCTGAATCGCGCAATTGTCTCTGCGCGGTTGTCGTCAGCCGATGTCAGTGTGGCCGCGCGGATGCCAACGGCATCGGCTGCACGCATCTGGTCGTGCATCAATGCGATCAATGGTGAGATGACGATGCAGGTGCCGTCCATGATCACTGCTGGCAACTGATAGCATAAGGACTTTCCCGCGCCTGTCGGCATGACCGCAAGCGTGCGTTGCCCAGCAAGGACGCGCGAGACCACCTGTTCCTGTTGCCCGCGAAAGCCAGCGAAACCGAAAAGGCGGTGCAGTACATCGGCAGGCGTTGGAGAGGAAGCAATGGAGGCCATCCCGTCGCCCTAGCGTGACCGAATCGGCAATGACAGTGTCCACATGCTTTTGATGCAAGTCGCTTGTGGATAGCGCACCGGCCGCGCAGCTGGCACCGCTTTATTTAAGCTGCAGTGACAGCCTCGTCTTCCGCCTCGCTTTGCTGGCGCGTCCACATGTCGGCATAAAGGCCGTTCTTGCGCAGAAGCTCCACATGGGTGCCCTGCTCGGCCACCTGGCCAGCTTCAAGGACAATGATCTGGTCGGCAGTGACCACCGTTGAAAGCCGGTGCGCGATAATGATTGTCGTGCGGCGTTCCGAAATACGTTCGAGCGTCGCCTGAATTTCCGATTCGGTCCGGCTGTCCAAGGCGCTCGTGGCTTCATCCAAGATCAATATCGGCGGGTTTTTCAACAATGTGCGGGCAATGGCCACCCGTTGCTTTTCGCCGCCGGACAACTTTAAGCCACGCTCGCCGACCTTGGCGGCATATTGCTCGGGCAGCGATGCGATAAAGCCGTGGATCGATGCGCCACGTGCCGCTTCCTCGATTTCGGACTGGCTTGCACCTTCACGGCCATAGCCGATATTATAGCCGATGCTGTCGTTGAATAACACGGTGTCCTGCGGAACGATACCGATGGAACTGCGCAAGCTGGACTGAGTCACATCACGCAGATCCTGGCCATCAATAACGATGCGCCCGCCAGTGACATCGTAAAAGCGATAAAGCAGTCGCGCGATTGTCGACTTGCCAGCGCCTGAGGGACCGACAATAGCAAGGGTGTGCCCAGGATCGATCCTGAAGCTGATCCCGTTCAGGATCTGTCGGTCCGGGTCATATCCAAAGCGGACACCTTCAAAGGCTACTGCACCGCCATGGATGGCCAAAGCGGCTGCATCAGGCTTGTCGGTGATCTCCGCCGGCGTATCGATCAGTTCAAACATCGCGGCCATGTCGGTCAGGCCCTGACGCACCGTGCGATACACCATTCCGAGCATGTCCAGCGGACGGAAAAGCTGGGCAAGCAGCGTGTTCACCGTGACAACATCGCCCGTCGTGAACTGTCCCCGCGACCAGCCCCAGACGACATAGCCCATTGCGCCCGCCATCATCAGGTTGGTGATCAGCGACTGGCCGATATTGAGCGCGGCAAGCGAATTTTCCGATTTGACGGCGGCGTTGGCATAATGATGCACCACCTCGGCGTAGCGGCGAGTCTCGCGCTTTTCGGCGTTGAAATATTTGACGGTTTCGTAATTCAAAAGGCTGTCGACCGATTTGGCTACGGTCTGCGTATCCAGTTCGTTCATTTCCTCACGCAATTTGTTGCGCCAGTTTGTGATCACCGCCGTGTATGCGATATAGCTGACGACCATGATCAGCGTTGCCGCGACCATGCCCCAGCCAAATTCGACTTTGAAATAGGTCGAGACCAGAATGAGCTCGAGCAATGTAGGGGCGATGTTGAACAGCAGGAAATAGAGCATGATGTCGATGCTCTTCGTGCCGCGTTCGATCACCTTGGTGACAGCGCCCGTCCGCCGGTTCATGTGGAACCGCATCGACAGATTGTGCAAATGGCTGAATACATTTTCTGCCAGTCGGCGGGTTGCCTCTTGCCCGACTCGTTCGAAGACCACGTTGCGCAAATTGTCGAACAATACGCCGCCGAAGCGTGCACCGGCATAAGCGGCGACCAATGCAATCGCGATTGCGACGCTGTCCTGCATGCCTGGAACCATGCGGTCTATCGCGCGTCCATAAACCCAAGCCATGCTTAGTTGGATAAGTTTGGACACCACCACCAGCAGAAGCGCAAAGACGATGCGCGCGCGCAAACCCGTTTCGTTCTTCGGCCAAAGATAGGGAAGAAAGCGCCGCATGACCGCGAAATCGGGCTTGCTATCGGAGGTGGGAGCTAATGGTGGCACAGGCGGCATATAGGAAGATTAACGCAAATCACAAATGTCGATCATGCCCGGCCGGATAAAACTATCCAACTGGCGAAGCCATTCACGGCGGTATAGGCCGTATACATAAGCGCAATCGCGCGTGCGCCTTCATTGACAAACGACATCGCGCCGATCAGCAAAGCAAGCTCGAATACGTAACTGCCATATGGTCCCAGAAATTGTTTGGCTTGTTCAGCAATGGGATGGCCCGATTCCGCAACTGCCTTGTGCATCGCAAAATTTGCGATGCCCATGAAGAACGCGAAAATCAGCAGCATGGAACGGAAGTCATGGTCCCTCGCGGATGCCGCGGGCTTCATTGCGCGCCGATTGCCTCTCAAGCGCGACCTTGATCATCGCGATGATCGGGTCCGCCAGTGCCAGCCCCAAAATGCCGAACAATGCGCCAAAAAGAATCTGCGCGCCCAGGACAAGTGCGGGTGCCAGATCAACGGCACGCTTCGCCACCATAGGCACAATCAAATAGCCATCGACCATCTGGACGACGAAATAGACGAACACGGCATATAGGCCGACATCAACGCCCGCTGAAAATCCGACCAGAATGATGAGAGCGCCCGACACGATCGCACCAATATTCGGCAAAAATGCCAGCAGGCCCGTCAATACGCCAAGCAACGCTGCCATGGGAACGCCGCCAAGGCTGAGTAATATCCAGGTGCCGAATCCTTCAACCGCCATGCCAAGCAGCCGCCCGGCCATGAGCCGCCGCAAGACACTGCCTATTTTTTCGGCGGTTACATAAAAATGTTCGCGCTCGGCCAAGGGCAGCATCCATGCAACGCCGCGTTCATACATGCGCGGTTCGGCAGCGATAAAAATAGCAAGCACCAGCATCATGGCAATATTTGTGACGGCCCCGACGGCTGATGATACGGCGGCCGTGACTCGCCCTACCGAGTTCAAAATCTGCGTACCGATACCCTTCATGTCTTCAGCCGAAATGTTGAATCCGGCGGCCTCCATGCGGTTGCCAATCGATGCAACCTGCGTTTCGACGATCGCTTGGAGGCTTGCTGCCTGTGCCGCGAGTTCCGAACCGGTGAAAACAAACGTCCAGTAAATGAATCCGAAGACCGCAAGCACAACGATGGTGAGGCGGAAGCCACGTGGAATGGGCAATATCCGCCCAAGCAAACGCGCGCCGCCATCAAACATGGCCGCCAGCACGAGCCCGCCAATGATGAGAAGTATGGGCTGTGCGAGCCAGACCAAAGCGACGACAAGGCTCGCCATGCCGATCCATACTGCCGCCCGCTTGACTTCAGAGCGTACGACCGGGTCGTACAGTTCTGTTGGCCCTACTTCTTCCCGAAATGCCTCTTCCTGAACCATGGGCTTTTTGCGCGCGCGGCGCGGCTTGCGTGGGGCGGGGACAGGCATATCATTCATCGTGGCTGACCTTTTTTCGGACGTAAGCTGGTTCCGGCGCGGCCGGGCCGGAGCGAACTGATCCACGTGGCGGGATTAAGGCTTGTGCTGCCGTCTACCGAAAATGTGATAATCTCGGCGCGCCCGCCAATGCGATCCCAGGACACCGGGCCGCCAAGGCCGCCCAATTCAGCCGGCACGCGGCTATCAGAGCTGTTGTCGCGATTGTCGCCCATCAGAAAAACATGATGCGCAGGAATCTTCACTGGGTCCATGTTATCGGTCTCGCCTCTGCGGGCATCGATGGTATCATATTGCGCCCCGTTGGGCAGCGTTTCGCGGATAATCGGCAGATTGCAGGTCATAACGCCATCATCGCTGCGTGTGAGTGCGCCCGGAAAGTCATAATCGTTGCATGGGTTGTTGGCATCCACTGGCAACGAAAGATTGGGCTGGGTTTCCTGCGGCACGGGCTTGCCATTCAGGAAGACCTGTCCTTCGCGCAGCGATATGGTGTCGCCGGGCAATCCTATGACGCGCTTGATCCAGTCCTGATATTTGCCCTTTGGAGTCAAAATCACAATGTCGCCGCGCTCGGGCATCTTGCCCCAGACACGTGTGTTGCTCTCGGGCAAGGGCACGGCCAGCGCCTCTACGTCTTCGCGCAGCACAAGCCAGCGGAAAATTGCTACCGGATTTGGAATGGTGGGCGAAACATGGCTCCATCCGTAGGGATATTTGCTGACAAACAACCGGTCACCGACAAGCAGTGTAGGCATCATCGAAATCGATGGAATGTAAAATGGTTTCGCGATGAAGCTGTGAAAGGCGAGAACCGCCATGAGCAGCCAGAACATACCTTTGATCTCGGCCCAGACAGACGCAGCCCAACCACGTTTTTCAGGTGTCGGTGCGGGCGGCGGGGCGGGGTTGGTCGTGTCGGTGGTCAAACTGTTCATGCCTTTTGCAATCTCAATGCTTCTATAATGACGAAAGCCTGCGCCCACGGGTGGTCGTCGGTTAGGGTCAGATGGATATGGGCTTCATAACCCGAAGGTATCATGGCGTCGAGCCGCGCTTTTGCACCGCCTTTAAGGGAAAGCGTCGGTGCGCCCGAAGGCGCATTGACGACGCCAATGTCCTTCATGAACACGCCATGCTTGAAACCCGTTCCAACAGCTTTCGAAAAAGCTTCTTTTGCGGCGAATCTTTTCGCATATGTGCCTGCTTTGGTGAATGGGCGGCGCGCGGCTTTTGCTCGCTCGACATCGGTAAACACGCGATTTTCGAACCGCTCGCCAAAGCGCTCGAGCGAATGGGCAATGCGTTCGATATTACACAGGTCGGAGCCAAGTCCGATGATCACCGGGCAAGATCCATCAATGTCCGCATTTTCCGCACGCTTGCCTCAAGACCAATGAAAATGGCCTCGCCAATCAGATAATGCCCGATGTTGAGCTCGGCAAATTGTGGTATCGCGGCAATTGGCTGGACATTTTCGAACGTCAGGCCGTGGCCTGCATGCGGCTCGATACCGTTCTTCGACGCAAGCGCCGCGGCATCGGCAATTCTGCGCAGTTCTGTTTCGCGCGCCTCGCCCTGCGAATGGGCATATTTGCCGGTGTGGAATTCGACGATCTGTGCGCGTAATCGAATCGCGGCCTCTAATTGGCGGGCGTCGGGCTCAATGAACAGACTGACGCGGATCCCTGCATCCAGCAGCCGAGTGACAATCGGGGCAAGATGGTTGTGCTGCCCGGCGGCATCGAGACCACCTTCGGTTGTTCGCTCCTCGCGCCGTTCGGGCACGATACATGCCGCATGCGGTTTGTGCCGAAGCGCGATTTCCAGCATTTCTTCGGTTGCCGCCATTTCGAGATTGAGCGGCAAATTGGTGGCCTCCATGATCCGCTCGATATCAGCATCGCGAATGTGACGCCGGTCTTCGCGCAGGTGGGCGGTGATACCGTCACCGCCCACCTCTGCGACGATCTGCGCTGCACGAACGGGGTCGGGATGCTCCCCGCCACGGGCATTGCGGATGGTTGCCACATGGTCGATGTTGACGCCGAGACGGAGGGGAGCACTCACGCAGATGGGTCCTTGCATAATACAGAAGAGATGACGTCGTGGGATATGCCCTGTTGCTGCCAGATTTCACCAAAACCTGCGTCGGCCTCAGCGCGGTTGGAAGTCATGATGATGACCATATCCCATTCGGGAAGGATGATGTTGCGCAATACAACGCCGCCGATTGCACCGCGTCGCTCGATAAAGCGCACGGGCGTTTCCCCGCAACCCCTGATGGGAGAGGTAAAGGCCCATTGACCAAAAGCCGCAAAGCCAAGTTTCGGGTCACCACTCCACATGATTTCGCGCTCTTTGTCTGGCAGAAGCTTGCCGGTCATCAATGCGCGGTCGAAGCGCAACAAGTCATGCGTTGTGCCATATAATGCGCCCGCAGCACCAAAATTCTCCAGACGAAACACGCGCGATTCAGGCTTGCCGGCTTCAAATCCTGCAACAGTTGGTTTTGACCGCGGGAACATGCCCACGCTTTTCAGACGCAATGGCTGGCCGATGCGTTCTTTCACCAGCGTGGCGAATGATTTGCCAGTGATTTTCTCAAGCAGCGCGCCAACCATGACAAAATCGCAGTCGCCATAATAAAATTGGGCTGGCGGAGCATTATTCGCTGGCCCTTCACAAAATGACACGCCAGTTCCAGGGCTGCCTTGCGGGAGTATATAAAATTGCGCCCATTGGTCAGCGCCTAAAGGACCGTCTTCCGTACGGGGAAGGCCGGACACATGCTGCATCAACATGCGGGCGGTAATTTTGGAGGCAAAAGGCGCTTTGCTTTCGGGCAAATATTTTGAAATTGGAGTGTCAAGGTCAAGCCGGCCGGCAGCCACCTCTTGCATGGCAATCGTCGCGGCCCATTGTTTGGTAACCGAGGCATAACGCCAAACCTGCCCCAATTGATGGCGTTTGCCGCCATCGGGGCTAATCGTCCCAAATGCGCGCTCATAAACAATGTCATCGCCGCGTGCGATTAAGACGGTTCCTGCCAAATTGGCAGATTCTAGAATGTTGTCCACTTTCTGCGCAGAAATTTGAGGCGAAGGCGCTGCGGCTGCTTCAGCCGCAGGCGTTTGTCCGCAGAGCAAAAATAGACAGCTTATTACGCAGAGGAATTGCTTCATTATTGACGGCTACCTGGCTTTACCGCCGGCGTCTCGGCCAGCTCTGGCGGCAGTTCGTCGGGAGCGTATGTCGGAAAGTTCAGTTCGATCAGCGGATAAAATGGCACGCCGAGGTCAACTGTGCCCGCCGAGCGGTCCACGACAGCCGCAGCGGCAACGACGGTTCCACCAGCGGCCTCAATGGCCGCGATGGCTTCGCGTGAAGACAGACCAGTGGTGACAACATCCTCAACCATCAGCACCTTAGTGCCCGGGGCGAGCGAAAAGCCGCGGCGCAATCCGAACACGCCGTCAGGCCGCTCAACGAACATGGCGTCAACGCCAAGCGCGCGGCCCATTTCATGTCCGATGATGATTCCCCCCATTGCGGGCGAAATGACAGCCTGGATCTCGCTTCGCACTTCACGCGGGATCTTTTGCGTGATGGCAAGGGAAATGCGTCCCGCGCGTTCGGGATTCATCAGCAAGCGGGCACATTGCAGATAATATGCGCTATGCCGCCCCGAAGAGAGCAGGAAATGCCCCTCTAATAAAGCCTCGACGCTACGGAATTCAGACAGTATTTCATCTTCAGTCATGATGGGGAGAAGTGTCCTCGCTGGCGAATGTTATCTTTTGCATGTTCCGTTTAGCGGAATGCAACGCAAATAGGTAGAAAAGTGAAGCAATTAAATGCTAAAAATATTAAATCGACCGCTTGAGGCTTCGGATTAGCGCGACTATAGGTCGCCCCAGTCCGGCCGTCTTGAGACAGGTTAGACCCGCGCAATGTTCCTGCGCCGCACCAAGAATACGGGGCCAAGTTGATGAATATGTTGAAGAAAGTTTTGGTACTGCTGGCTGTGCTGACCACGCCCACTCTGGCGATGGCGCAGACTGCGACTCCGGTTCCTGCGCCGGTGGCGAAGGAAGTCGCAGCGCCCGTCGTGGCAACGCCTGCTGCCGCGACCCCAGCTACAGACGGCGCACCTGCCGCCGCAGCGGCGCCCAAGTCCATGGACGGATCATTGCCCGGTTACACGCCAATGCGTCCCGACTACAAAAACAGCGTAGGCATGCCAAAGCCCAAAGAAGTCGATTTCCAAGAACAGTTCAGCGACAACGGCCAATATGCCAAATGGATCAATAACGCTGTCCTGTTGCCGATCATAACGGTCATCTCGGTTTTCGTTCTTGGGTTGCTGCTTTGGGTAGTCTTGCGGTTCAATCGCCGTGCTAACCCTGTGCCATCGAAAACAACGCACAATACCTTTATTGAGGTGGTCTGGACTCTGGTCCCCGTGCTCATTTTGTTGGGCATTGCCTATCCATCGCTTGACCTTCTTGCGAAGCAATTCAAGCCAGCGCCGGCCAATGCGGTGACCATAAAAGCGACCGGATATCAGTGGTATTGGGGTTATACCTACCCTGATCATGGTGGTTTCGAAGTCGTATCGAACATGCTGAAGGAAAAAGACGACGTCGGTAAGGGCGAGCGCTTCCGTACAGAAAATGACGGACCAAAGCTGATGGCTGCTGACAACCGCATGGTCGTGCCAGCGGGCGTTCCATTGCGCATCCAGACAACTGCTGCGGACGTGATCCATGCCTTTGCCGTACCTTCATTGTGGTTCAAGCTGGATGCCGTACCGGGCCGTCTAAACGAAAAATCGCTGACAATCACGAAGCCTGGCGTTTACTTTGGCCAATGCTCCGAACTTTGCGGTGCGCGCCATGCGTTCATGCCGATCGTGGTCGAGGCGCTTCCGCCTGCGCAGTTTGAAGCATGGGTCAAGGCCCAGGGCGGCACGATGCCCAGTGCGGACAAGCCTGCACCTGCGGCCGCTGCTGCTCCAGGGCAAAGCGTAGCCGCTCCTGTGGCTCCTGCCGGAACCGCAAATAACCCAGACACAGTTGCTGCACCTGCAGCGCCAACCAAGTAAAGAGGCCAGACGGATGACAACCATTGCCGCCACAGGTAAAGACCTTCACGCGCATGACCATCATGACGCGGACCACAAGCCGGGCTTTTTTGCCCGCTGGTTCATGTCGACCAACCATAAGGATATCGGAACGCTGTATCTGATCTTTGCGATTTTCGCAGGGATTGTCGGTGGCGCCATTTCGGGCCTGATGCGCATGGAGCTTGCTGCGCCCGGTATTCAATATCTGCAGGGCTGGGCATCTATGATGGCCGGCAAGGAAGCGTCGATGGACGAAGCCTATCATATGTGGAACGTTCTTATCACCGCACATGGCCTGATCATGGTGTTCTTCATGGTGATGCCAGCCATTATTGGCGGTTTCGGCAACTGGTTCGTTCCGCTCATGATTGGTGCGCCTGATATGGCGTTTCCGCGCATGAACAATGTCAGCTTCTGGCTGACGGTTGTTGCGTTTATCATGTTGCTTGGTTCAAGCTTTGTCCCGGGCGGCACAGGTTTGGGCGCTGGTACGGGCTGGACGGTCTATGCCCCGCTGTCGACCTCTGGCTCAGTCGGGCCGGCCGTCGACATGGCTATTTTCTCGCTTCACCTTGCCGGTGCGGCCTCGATTTTGGGTGCCATCAACTTCATCACTACCATTTTCAACATGCGTGCGCCGGGTATGACCTTGCACAAAATGCCGCTGTTTGTCTGGTCGGTGTTGGTAACTGCGTTTCTGCTGTTGCTGGCTTTGCCGGTTCTGGCAGCTGCAATCACCATGCTTCTTGTTGACCGTAACTTTGGCGGCGCATTCTTTGATGCGTCGGCGGGCGGTGATCCGGTTCTCTACCAACATCTGTTCTGGTTCTTCGGTCACCCTGAAGTGTACATCATGATCCTGCCGGGCTTCGGCATCATCAGCCAGATCGTTGCAACCTTCAGCCGCAAGCCAGTGTTTGGTTATCTCGGCATGGCCTATGCCATGGTCGCGATCGGCGTGGTTGGCTTCGTCGTCTGGGCGCACCACATGTTCACCACGGGCATGAGCGTTGACATGAAGATGTACTTCACTGCTGCGACGATGGTGATCGCGGTGCCAACGGGCATCAAGATTTTCAGCTGGATCGCTACGATGTGGGGTGGTTCGGTCAGCTTCAAGACACCAATGGTTTGGGCCATGGGCTTCATCTTCATGTTCACCGTTGGTGGCGTGACCGGTGTCGTACTGGCCAATGGTGGCCTAGATGATAACTTGCACGACACATATTATGTGGTGGCGCATTTCCACTATGTGTTGTCGCTGGGTGCAGTGTTCTCGCTCTTTGCCGGTTTCTATTACTGGTTTGGCAAGATGTCGGGTCGCCGGCTCAACGAATTCCTTGGCCATCTGCATTTCTGGGTGTTCTTCATCGGTGTGAACGTGCTGTTCTTCCCGATGCACTTCCTCGGAAACTCGGGCATGCCGCGTCGTTATCCTGATTATCCAGAGGCCTTTGCCTATTGGAATGGCGTTGCTTCGACCGGATATGTTATCATGGCGTTCGGGGTTTTGATTTTCTTCGTCAATGTCATCTGGTCGCTGGTCGCAGGACCCCGTGCAGAAGGCAATTATTGGGGTGAAGGCGCAACGACGCTTGAGTGGACGTTGTCGAGCCCTCCTCCATATCACCAGTTCGAAACGCTGCCGGTTATCAAGTAACCGGCGGCGGTTCGCCGCTTTGAACGTTTCGTACGTTTAGGAACAGGCATGACTACCGCAACGCGTGACATCATTTTGCCGGCAGAATGGCGTGATTTCTGGGCTTTGACCAAGCCAAGGGTTATGTCGCTCGTCGTGTTCACCGCGCTTTGCGGTTTGCTTGCGGCGCCGGGCAATATCCACCCGGTGATTGGCTTTACCGCAATCCTGTGCATTGCGTTGGGTGCAGGTGCGTGTGGTGCGCTGAACCAGTATTACGAAGCGGACATTGACGCCAAAATGGCGCGCACATCGCGTCGGCCTCTGCCTGCGGGCAGGATGGACCGTCAATCTGCACTGCATTTCGGCATTGGGCTTGCAGCTTTTTCGGTCGGTATCATGGGCGTCGCCGTCAACTGGCTGTCCGCTGGGCTGCTTGCCTTCTCGATCTTCTTTTATGCGATCGTCTACACGATATGGCTTAAGCCAAACACACCACAAAATATCGTTATCGGCGGTGCTGCGGGTGCATTTCCCCCAGTCATTGGCTGGGCCGCTGTTACCGGTGATGTCACGCTTTTGCCGATATTGCTTTTTGCCATTATCTTTTTGTGGACGCCGCCGCATTTCTGGGCGCTCGCCTTGTTCATGAAGACCGATTATGGCGCTGCGGGAATCCCGATGATGCCCAATGTAAAGGGGCAGAAAGTCACGCGGAACCAGATTTTCGCCTATAGCTTTCCGATGGCCGCAACTGCCATATTGCCGTTCGTGATTGGCCAGACGGGCTGGCTCTATGGCTGCACCTCGATCGCGCTGAACGTTGTGTTTCTCGTGTTGGCGTATCGGGTATGGAAAAATGACGCCATTGAGGCGGCGGCGATGAAGCCGGAAAAGCAACTGTTCGCTTTCTCAATCCTTTACCTGTTCCTTCTTTTTGCGCTCTTCGCGTTTGACCGGATGCTCATATCATGACCCCAATTGACCGCCCGCCATACACCGTCGAAGAAACCGCGATCATTCGCAAACGGCAGGCTGCTCGGTCCCGCGTCATGGGTGTTGCGCTTGTCGGACTGTGCATCCTTTTCTTCTTCATCACCGTCGTAAAGGTCGGGGGAGCAAACTGATGGCTGTATCGAATGCGAAAATGGGTTTTCTCGCCGCTGGTCTGGCGGTGTCCATGGTCGGCGTTGGGTTTGCTGCCGTTCCACTTTACCGTATCTTCTGCCAGGTGACCGGCTTTGGTGGAACCACGATGCGCGTCGATGCCGCACAGGCCGCGACGGTATCCGCAATAAACAAGACCATGGTCATAAGATTCGATGCCAACCATCGCAGCGACCTGCCGTGGGACTTCAAACCGGAACGGCCCACCGACACCGTGACTATTGGTGCGAAGGACATGTCGATCTTTCTTGCCAAGAATCTTTCCAATGAATCTATCACGGGGACAGCTGCGTTCAACGTAACGCCTGAACTTGCGGGCAAATATTTCAACAAGATCCAGTGCTTTTGCTTTACGGAGCAGACATTGAAACCGGGCGAGGAAGTCCGCATGCCCGTGCTATATTATGTCGATCCCAAGATCATGACGGATCCCAACACCAAAGACATTCAAGAAATAACCCTTAGCTACACTTTCTACCCCGTCGAGAAGCCAAAGACGGTGGACCAGACGGCGAACGGAAGCTAAGGCAAATCGCGACACGACTGACTACAGGGAATTGACAATGGCGGGTGCCAAAAATCACGATTACCATATTTTACCACCAAGCATCACGCCGTTGCTGGGGTCATTTTCAGCGCTGACAATGTTCTTTGGACTCGTGATGTGGATGCATCCCGAACAGTTCGGTTATGGCAGCCTGATATTCGGTCTTGGCTTGATTGGTGTGCTCTATACCTTCTACGCTTGGTGGGGCGATGTCATCCGCGAGGCACATGCCGGCGACCACACACCCGTCGTCCAGCTTCACCTGCGCTACGGGATGATCATGTTCATCGCCTCGGAGGTCATGTTCTTCGTGGCATGGTTCTGGGCGTGGTTTGACTATTCCTTGTTCCCTGTGCCGCTCGAGATCGTCAAAGACGTCGAAACGCACGCCTTTACCGTCACCAACCTGATAGGTCAGGATGGCGCCGCCGCATTGATGCAGTGGCCGCCAAAGGGTCTTGAAGTTCTCGACTCGATGAAACTTCCCTTGCTGAATACCCTGATCCTGTTGTGCTCGGGCACGACAGTGACATGGGCGCACCATTCGCTTATTCACGGTGATCGTGACGGCCTGAAAAAGGGCCTGTGGCTCACCATCCTGCTTGGCCTGCTGTTCAGCAGCATCCAGGCCTATGAATATGCCGAAGCGCCATTCCCGTTTGCTGGGCTGAACTACGGCACCGCATTTTACATGGCGACCGGATTTCACGGTTTCCACGTGATTGTCGGCACTATCTTTTTGGCTGTTTGCCTTGCGCGCAGCTACAAGGGCCATTTCACGCCGAAGCAGCATTTCGGTTTTGAAGCGGCGGCATGGTATTGGCACTTTGTCGATGTCGTGTGGCTTTTCCTCTTCATTACCATTTATATCTGGGGCGGCTGGGGCGCACCAGTTCACGCGTAAATGACATCAGAACCATCTAACGAAGGGCAGCCCAGCATCATGCGGGCTGCCCTTTTTGGTCTCTGCCCCCAATGCGGGTGCAAAACCTTGTTTGCGGGACTTGGCCAGTTCGCACATCAATGTGACCATTGTGGACTGGACTATGACAGCTTCAACGTGGGCGATGGCCCGGCAGCCTTGCTCGTCATGGCCATAGGCGCCGTGATTATCGTGCTTGCATTGATACTCGATTCTGCGTTCCGTCCGCCATTCTGGGCACATGTGGTTATTTGGGTGCCATTCACTGCCGCACTTACAGTAGTTACCTTGCGCATGGCAAAAGCTGCGTTAATGGCGGCGGAGTACCGCAGTAGGACGAACGAAGCTTGAAAGGGTGATGAGACATGACACGCTGGCCAGTCATTCCAACGATATTTGTCGCTCTCGCGGTTGCCACAATGATTGGCCTCGGTTTTTGGCAGTTACAGCGCAAGACGCAAAATGAGCTATTGCTGCAGCAAGTGACAGCGAACAGCGGCAAGCCAGCGATCACCTACCCCGCGTTAGGCCCTGTCGGTCTGCAAGCCTTGCACCGCAAATCGGCAGTCAACTGTCTGCGGGTGTCAGAATGGAAAGAAGACTCAGGCACTGACATATCGGGCAAGACGGGAACTCGCTATCTCGCCGAATGCGTGACTGGCGCCGAGGGCCCAGGTGCCTTGATTGTGGCGGGCATATCCAACCGGCCCAACCAGAAGATTGTCTGGAACGGTGGCGCGGTTGAAGGGATAATCACGACTGAGCCTGATCGGCAATCCATGGCCGCCAAGCTGTTCGGCAAATCCATCGTCTTACGCCCAATGCTGGTATCGAATGCCGGGCTTGGAGGGTTGCGCACGGCCGAGCCGCCATCGCTGGAGAAAATAAAGCGCAAAGTATCGAGCAATGGTTTTTACGCGCTGCAATGGTTTCTTTTTGCCACCGCTGCGACGATTATCTACATTCTCGCCTTGCGGAAGCGCACCAAGACGCTTTGAGCCTGCCGACCGACATCAGCTTCTACATTGTAGCAAGTGCCGCCGTTATTCTGGTCGGGCTTGCCAAAGGTGGTTTTGCCGGGCTTGGCGCTGCGGCGATGCCCTTGCTGGCGTTGGTGATGGACCCCGTCGCTGCCGCAGGCATGTTACTGCCGATCCTCATGGTTCAGGATGTCGTCAGCGTCTGGGCCTTCCGCCGCAGTTTTGATGTGCCAACTTTGATCCTGACGCTGCCCGGGGCAGTAGTAGGCATATTTCTGGGGTGGTTGTTGGCGTCATCCATTAATGAGGATGCTGTGCGTGGCTTTGTCGGTGTTATCGCCTTGTCATTCGGCGTCTACCGGCTGCTGCCGATGCTGGGCATACAGGCAAGGCTTTCTGGTCCAGCCCCCAGCTGGGTTGGGGCCACCATGGGCGGCGTTTCGGGCTTTACGAGCCAGATTGCCCATGCCGGTGGGCCACCATTCCAGATTTGGGCGCTGTCGCGCAATTTTCCCCATCTGGTGTTCGTTGGCACGTCGTCTATATTCTTTGCGATTATCAACTGGATGAAGGTGCCCGCTTACGCTGCGCTCGGCCAGTTTAACGCACAAAACATGAGGCTCACGGGACTGTTTTTGCCGCTCGCCATTTTAAGCACAATCATGGGCGTGAAATTGGTAAAGCGGGTTTCACCCGAGCGGTTCAACCTTATCATCCAGCTTTTGATGGTCATCATCGGCGCCGAATTGATTCGGCAAGCCATATGGTGACTGCCCCCTATTTGGGTGACAGCACCATCAGCATCTGGCGGCCTTCCATACGGGGATGTGCCTCAATTTTAGCGGTTTCTGTCGTGTCCGCCTGAACGCGTTGCAGCAACTGCATCCCAAGTTGCTGGTGGGCCAGTTCACGACCGCGGAACCGCAATGTTATCTTGACCTTGTCACCTTCTTCAATGAACTCGGCAACCTTCTTCATCTTCACCATATAATCATGGTCATCGATGTTGGGGCGCATCTTGATTTCTTTGATTTCTTGAGTTTTCTGGCTCTTGCGCGCAAGATTGGCCTTTTTCTGGGCCTCATATTTGAACTTCCCGATGTCCAGAAATTTGCAAACGGGGGGATCAGCGTTCGGTGATACCTCAACCAGATCAAGCCCAACTTCAGCAGCCTGTGCAATCGCCTCGCGGGTATACATGACACCCAAATTTTCGCCGTCATCGTCAATGACCCGCACTTTTTCGACGGTGATAAGATTATTGTAGCGCGGACCACTTTTAACAGGTGGGGTCATGGCGCGCCGGGTAGGCGGGGTGGCGATAGTCGATACTCCTTGTGATGTTCAATTGCGCCAATACAGCCAATTTGTCCGCAAATAAAGGCTTTTAGCGGCTGACGGTCTGCTTTTGTTGTCTAGGCGGAACAACAGGGAGCATGGCTGCCGAGTCGTTCCCTCCAATGCCTGAGGCAAATTGGGTTAGGCCAAGCCGGCTTGCGGCTGTTTCAAAAATATAACGCAAATGATTCAACTGGGTCCAGCAACCAGACAAGATTTTACTTGTCCGTTCAGTTTCAGGTCATCACAGACGCGCAATAAAATAACAAAACATAATATCAATATCCCATTCCGTCGCGACAATATTAAGCAAAATCATGATAACTCTCTCTAATGGCTCGTTTTCGAGCCTGCCTAACGGCCGCATAATCGATTTCGAGTCAGCTGAAATCCGAACCGTTCCCTTTCAGGATAGCCTTTATCTTTGGGTCAACGGCCATCAGCCTGATCCCGAACTGGATGTCCGACTGGCGCCGCGATATTATACCGATCGTCCCGATTATTGGGCGATAGAGGTCGTTGCGATCCGCTCGGCAGCCGGTTCAAACGATTCCGACCCTGAACCCAACGCGCGGTTTGAATGTGCCATTCCGCTGGTCGGCGTTACGGGTTTGCTAGGCGTTACGGTCGTTGGTGCCAATCGCGTGCAGCGCATAGACCTTGTCGAGAGTGCTGCAAATTTCTGAGCCTGACTGACGGCCAGATCAGGGCATGCCTTATTCAGATAGTCCTGTAAGGTCAGTCACGGTCAGGATCTGCGGCAGCGCACGCGCTTCGCCATTTTTCGGGAAATAGAGGTATAGAGGTACGCCTGACCGACCATATTTCGCCAGAAAACGGGTAATTTCGGGGTCCCGGCGCGTGTAGTCGCCGACCATCGTAACGATACCGGCCTTTGCCAGCGCATCGATCGTTTCACTGCGGTCAATCGCCGCAGCTTCATTGACTTTGCAGGTGACGCACCAGTCGGCGGTAAAGTAAAGAAATACAGGCTTGCCTTCTGCCCGCAACGCTGCAAGCCGTGCTTCATCGAACGCCAGATTGCCATTCCTCGCTATCTGTGGTGCAGGGGCAAGCCCCACCTGATCCAGCACGAGAAAAGCCGCGAGCGCAATGCCCGCTACGCTTGCCCATAGCATTTTGCGCGGCGCTCCGCTTTTCTGTCTTCGGCCAAGTTCGAACAATCCAGCCAATATGATCAACTCCGCCACACCCGATATGACTAGGCCGTTGAGGCCAGCCAATTGATAGAGCAGCCAGACCAACGCCAATGTCGTGAGCGCCATGGGCAGCGCCATCCATTGGCGAAAGCGCACCATCCATCCGCCAGGCCGCGGCATACGTTTGCGCAGCGCAGGGATGAAGGCGATGGCCACGAACGGCAATGCAAGACCAAGTCCAAGCCCTGCAAATATGAGCAAGGCAAGGCCAGCGGGCAACAACAACGCTGCGCCCATGGCCGCAGCCATGAATGGTCCGGTGCAAGGCGTGGCCACAACCGCTGCAAGCACGCCGGTCCAGAATGATCCCGCGATCCCGCCCTTGCGTGTCAGTTTTTCGCCAGCGCCAATGCCGCCAATTTCAAACAGCCCGGCAAGATTTGCGGTCACCGCCGCCATAAGCAAGAGGAGGAGCAAAACTATGGCAGGATCCTGCAACTGGAATGCCCAGCCCACTTCCTCGCCAGCCGCGCGCAATGCAAGCATGATACCGCCAAGGATCAGGCAGCTGAGGATGATACCGACAGCATATGCGACTGCATCGCGGCGAGCCTCGCCCTCGTCACCGCCCATTTTGGCAAGGCTTAGAGCCTTTAGCCCCAATATCGGAAACACGCATGGCATGAGGTTAAGCAACAACCCACCAAGAACCGAGAAGGCAAGTATCCAGCCAAAGCCAAGCGGGGGTTCCTGCGCCTGGGCAGGGGCGCCTTCGTCCAGGACCGATACGCTGTCGCCGCCTGCGGACACCGCGCCGCGCAGTGCGCGGACCTCCAGCCCCTGCGCGTCATTGAAGCGCAGCAAGCCATCGATCTGCCCAGCAAAGGGCTTTTTGACTTCGCCGCTGACAATCAGCCAATCGCCCACGCGCCGCGCACTTTGCGGGGCGGAATAACGGAACAGGTTATCGCTTTTGGCAAAAAACCAGACGCGGCTGGCCTCCGCGCTTCGGGGATAGGGAATGGCAAGGTCGATGCGCGTGCCGTTGATTTCATATTGCGCTGCCCTGTCCAGCGGGACGGGCAAGGCGCTACGCAAGACATCGAAACGCGTGCGGTCTGCACTGCGGATGACGCCCGTGCCAATGGTCATGGGCACAACCAGTGTCGCGGATTCAGGAACGCAGACGAGGTCTGAACACGCTGACCAGCGTGCGTCTACCTTGATATCCAGTTTCTCGCCGGCACGCGCGCTTCCGGGAATTTGCACGTCTACTAGGAATGCATGCCTGGACTTGTAGATATGGTTCATGAAACCGCTGACCATCAAAGTCCCGGGCACGGGTGCGCGCAAGGCGCCGGCGGTCACACCAGCAGGCAATCTCCATTCAAGCTCGAGCGGCGTTCCGGCGTCGCCTGGGTTCACCCAATAATCATGCCAGCCAGGCTTTGGATCCATGATGATCGCGACCGTCACCAGATCGCCGGGCGCGGGGCTGCGCGTTTCTGCTTCCATCGATGCCCGGACATTTTGGGGAGGTGCAGACGCAGCAGGCTGTGCATAGGCAATACCGGCCGTACCGAACAACATCAGCAAGAACGGCATCACGCGCGCGGCATGTTGCTTGGCAGAAGCGTACATGGACAGAAAGGCAAGAAGTGGATTCATGGATTTGTCATGGCACATTGCACTGTCTGTAGGACAGAGGATTATTCAGCCATGGCTGGCAAGGGTGTAGCAGTCATCGCGGGCATGGCCTTTGCCTTTTTCCACCCCCCATGCACATAATAGCTGATCGACAGGATGCAGGAGGCAATCGAGGTCGCAATGAATGCGGCCCAAATCGCATCCGCGCCGAACCGGTCGTACAGACCAAAACCAATGCTGAAGCGTACGACGACCGCGCTGAAAACAAGGATGAGCAACGGGGCCAGAACCGCGCCGTTGGCACGGACCGCGAACGTCACCACCACCGACACACCCATCAGGATGAAACTCCAGCCAACGATATGGTTGATATGGATGGCGATATCGATGGCGGGGCTGTCCAATGGCAGGAACAAGCCAAGCACTGGCGTAGCAAACAAGGTCAGCAGCATGATGAGCACGCCAGACATCAGCAGATTGATGCCAATGCCCGACCACACGATTCGGCCAACACGGTCCCATTTGTTCGCCCCGATATTCTGCGCAACCATCGCGCTGACTGCGCCGCCCACGGCGACGGCAGGCATCTGCACATAGCTCCAAAGTTGGTTCATCACGCCGAATGCCGCGGTCGTGTCGACGCCCTCCTTGTTGACAAGGCCGATCATCACGACGGCGGATCCCGACATGATGATCATCGAGAGACCCATGGGCAGGCCCATCCGCGCGATTGGTTTGAGATAGCGCATATCCGGCCACAGCCAGCTCAGTTCGTGGCCGCGCAAGCGGATGGTGAGGTCAAGCGCATAGACCTTGCGCAGCAACAGCGCGAGGCTGATGAGCCCTGCCAGGATGGTCGCCAGCGCCGACCCGGCAATGCCCATCGCCGGGATTGGGCCAAAGCCCAATATGAAAATCGGGTTGAATATGATGTCGAGAACGACATTCAGCACCGTGTTCCAGAACGGCGTGACCGAATCGCCCACCCCGCGCAGCGACGAGGAAATAAGCACCATCACGAATGACGCCGGCATGGTCAGGAAAATCACCCGCAAATAGGCAAGGGCCAGCGGATAGGCGGCCTGTGGCGTCGCCATCGCGTGCAGCATCTGCGGCGCAAAAATCCAGCCGGCTGCGGCAAAGAAAAGGCCAGCCACAAAAAACACGCTAAACGCCGTGCCCATGATCCGGCGCACCGATTCCACGTCGCGGCGGCCCATATTCTGGCCGATCAGGATTGTCGTCGCCATGGTGAAGCCGAACAAGGTCGAAAACATCAAGAACATGATGAGCCCGGCATTGGCCGACGCTGCAAGCGCCTCTTCGCCCAGAAATTTTCCGATCCAGACCGAGTTCACCGAGTTGTTGACTGACTGCAATATGTTCACGCCAAGCGACGGTAACGCAAATGCGAAGAGCGTCTTTGCTACTGGTCCAGACGTAAGGTCACGCTGATGGGCTGGCGCGCTGCTCACCCCAGCCGCGCCAGTGCAGCGGTCAGCCGTTCTGCCTCTGCCGCCTTTTCGGCATGGTCCGCGCGCGCCTTTTCAACTGCCTCGGGCTTGGCCCTTTCAACAAAGGCGGCGTTAGACAGGCGACCGGCGAGCGCATCGCGCTCCTTTGCCGCCGCCTCGATTGACTTTGTGATTCGGCTGCGCTCGGCATCGAGGTCAATGACGCCGTCGAGGGCAAAAATGACGGTGTCCCCGCCTACAACGATCTGAGCAACATTGTTGGTGACGACCGGGGCATAGACAAAGCTGTCGATGCGGCCAAGCCGTGACAATGCCGCCCCCTGGCGTTTGATGATCGCAACCGTAGACGGTTGCGGATCGGCGATATTTGCGGTCAGGCGCGTGCCCGGTGCTATGTTCAGTTCGGCCTTGAAAGACCGCGTCTTGCTGATCGTGTCGACGACCCAGTTGATTTCCGCGATGGCGTCTGCATCCATAGCGGCGTTGGGCTCAGGCCATTTGGCGTGGATGATATCATAGCTGCGTGGTAAGGTAGGATCGGACAAGGCATGCCACAATTCTTCAGTGATGAATGGCATGAACGGATGGAGCATCACCAATATCTGGTCGAGCACCCAACCGGCAACAATCTTGGATTCGCCGTCCATCTCACCTTTTTCGCCATCGACAAATGCAGGTTTGATGAGCTCGAGATACCAGTCGCAAAACTGGTCAAAGACCATGTGGTAAAGCACGTCCGCCATGCCGTCGAAGCGGAATTCGGCGAAAGCCTTGTTCAGCTTTTCAACGGTGCTGACGACTTCGCCAATGATCCAGCGGTTGACCGCAAGCTCGGCCTTGGGCGCGCTGATCGAGTGCGATCCACCGATGCCGTTCGACTGCGCGAAGCGGGCTGCGTTCCAAAGCTTGGTCGCGAAATTGCGGTAGCCCGCAACGCGGCTTTCATCCATCTTGATGTCGCGGCCCTGGCTTTCCATTGCCGCCATGAAGAAGCGCAGCGCATCGGCGCCATATTGGTCAATCAGGCCAAGCGGGTCTACCGTGTTGCCCTTCGACTTCGACATCTTGCTTCCGTCCGCCGCACGGACGAGACCATGAAGGTACAATGTCTTCCAAGGCACTTCTTTCATGAAGTGAATACCCTGCATCGCCATGCGCGCATCCCAGAAGAACAGGATGTCGAAACCGGAGATGAGCACGTCATTTGGGTAATGGCGGTTAAGCGCGCCTGTCTGTTCAGGCCAGCCCAATGTGCCGAATGGCCAGAGCGCTGATGAGAACCATGTATCTAGGACGTCGGGGTCGCGTGTGAGTGCAACGTTAGGTCCCGCAAGTATTTGCGCTGCTTCCTCGGTCTCTGCGACGTAGCATTTTCCATCTGCGTCGAACCATGCTGGTATCTGATGTCCCCACCATAATTGCCGCGAGACGCACCATGGCTGGATATTTTCCATCCAGTTGAAATAGGTTTTCTCCCACGACTTCGGCACGATATCGATCGCGCCTGAGCGCACGGCTTCAATAGCAGGCCCCGCAAGCGTCTTGGCATCGACATACCATTGGTCAGTCAGCATCGGCTCAATGACAACGCCCGAGCGGTCGCCGAAAGGCTGCTGGATAGACTTGTTCTCGACGGCAATCATGAGGCCATCGGCGTCGATATCGGCAACCACACGCTTGCGGGCTTCATAGCGGTCAAGCCCGCGATAGGCGTCGGGCACAAGGTTGAGCGCGTCGATATCGGCAGCGGTCCACTGGCCACCGCCGGCGATGGCTTTTGCCTGAGCAGCAACTTCAGCATAAGGCGCGCCATCGCTGCGCATTGCGGCAACCTCGTCCATCAGGCGATACATCGGAATATTGTTGCGCTGCGCTACGCCATAGTCATTCTGGTCATGTGCGCCGGTGATCTTCACTGCGCCCGAACCGAAGTCCGGGTCAGGATATTCGTCGGTGATAATCGGGATCAGCCGGCGATATTCCTTGGGGCCAACGGGGATTTCGCAAAGCTTGCCGACGATTGGCTTGTAACGTTCATCGTCCGGGTGCACCGCAACCGCGCCGTCGCCTAGCATTGTTTCAGGCCGCGTGGTGGCGATCGCGATATAATCGCGTTCCTCTTCAAGCGTGACATTGCCGTGGGCATCGCGCTCGACATACGAATAGGTTTCGCCGCCCGCGAGCGGATATTTGAAGTGCCACATATGGCCATTCACTTCGCGCGTTTCGACCTCAAGGTCGGAGATCGCGGACTTGAAATGCGGGTCCCAGTTGACGAGCCTTTTGTCGCGATAAAGAAGGCCCTGATTGAAGAGATCGACAAACACCTTGATGACGGCCTTCGAAAAGCCCTCATCCATGGTGAAGCGTTCATTTCCCCAATCCATCGAACAACCAAGCCGGCGCAGCTGGCCGGTGATTTCGCCGCCGCTTTCCTCTTTCCACTCCCACACCTTCGCGACAAATTCCTCGCGGGTGAAATCGGTGCGTTTCTGCTGGCGCGCGTTGAGCTGCCGTTCGACCACCATCTGGGTCGCAATGCCCGCATGGTCCATGCCCACGACCCACAATGCATCCTTGCCCTGCAAGCGTGCATGGCGAATGAGTACATCCTGTAATGTGTTGTCCAGCGCATGGCCGATGTGCAGGCTTCCCGTCACATTGGGCGGGGGATTGACGATTGTATATGGCTCGGCATCAGGTCGGTCGGGCCGGAACGCGCCTGTGGATTCCCAGTGCGCATACCATTTCGCCTCAATTGCGGCGGGGTCGAAAGTCTTGTCGATAGTCATGGATTTGGGCCATAACCGCCCTGACTAAAAAGGGAAACCCTCACGACACGTCATGCTGAAAGTAGTTCAGGGTGACGCGGTGGCGCTTTACGCCTTTCCACGCCGGAACATGAAAAATGCCGCAGCGAAACCGCCGGCCACAACGAGGCTCAACCACAATTCCTTCGAAGCTGCAGGATCAAGCCCCTTTGCCACCAATATCACCAGCATGGCGGCGATCGCGATATAGGTTCCATAAGGGTGGAACCACATCTTGATCTGCAACCGCGCCGGGTCCTCGGCTTCATATTTGCGGCGCAATCTGAGTTGGGCACCAGCGGTCATCAGGTACAGCAGCAACATCGTTACCCCGCAACTGTTGAGCAGGAAACTGAAGACCACGTCGCGCGACACCGCATCGGCCGCGAGCGCGAAATAGCTGAACAGGCTAGCAATGAGGATGGCGCGGGCAGGGACCTTGCGGCGGTTGACCTGCACCAGCCACTGCGGCGCGTCCTTATGCTTGGCAAGCCCGAACAAGGCGCGCGAGGTGACGTAAAGTCCGGAATTCAGGCAGGACAATACCGCGACCAGCACGACGGCTTCCATGATGATCTTGCCTGCGGGAAGGCCCATATAGGCAAGCGTGGTTGCAAAGGGCGACACCTTCGGAACGATCTCGGTCCACGGGACGACAGACACGATCAGGAATATCGACAATATGTAGAATACCAGGATTCGTAATGTCACCGACACTGTCATGCGGCTGATGACCTTTGATGGTTCTTCGGATTCAGCGGCAGCGATGGTCGCAATTTCCGCGCCGACGAGGCTGAATATGGTCGAGGTGGCTGCGGCCAGCACAACGCCCCAGCCATTGGGGACAAAGCCATTATGCGCGGTCAGATTGGCAAAGCTTGGACCGCTGCCTGAGGTAATGCCAAAGGCCCAGGCCGCGCAGAGCAGGATGAAAACGATGATGGCCGCAACCTTGATCGAGGAAAACCAGAATTCAAATTCGCCATAAGCACGCGCGGACAGCAAATTGACAGCGGTCAGCAACGCCATCAACAATATGCCGATGGCAAGTTCGGGGACAGCAGGAAACCAGCTGTGCAGGATTTGTGCGCCGGCAATCGCCTCGATCGCGACGACGACCACCCAGAAATACCAGTAAAGCCAGCCGGACAGGAAGCCAGCGAGATGGCCAAGGCCAGCTCGGGCAAAGTCCGGGAATGTCTGCACGCCTTCAATAGCCAACGCCATTTCGGAGATCATGCGCATCACCAGAAGGATGATGAAACCGGCAATGGCAAAGGAAAGCACTGCGGCGGGGCCGGCCTGGCTTATCGTGGTGGATGAGCCGACAAACAGCCCCGCCCCAATGATGCCACCAATGGCGATCATGGATACGTGGCGGGACTTCAGACTGCGGCTAAGCTCAGCCCCGCCGCTGATGTCGGTAGCAACGCTGGTTGCAATGTCGGTCATCTATTCCCCCCGAATAACGCAAACGTCCTTGTCCATTTCGCAAAGGACAGGCTTCAAAACCCGACGCTACGGCGATAGCTCGCCGATCAACCGGGTTCCGATGTCCCCCACCCGCAAAGCGTCACTTGCCCTTCAAATGCTTGCCCAGCCATGCGAACACCGTCTGGTGCCACTGGATCGAATTCTTTGGCTTCAGCACCCAATGGTTTTCATCGGGGAACACCAGCAATTTGGATTCTACACCCTGCTGTTGCAATGCGGTAAAGGCGGCAAGCGACTGCGAATAGGGAATGCGGTAATCCTTCTCGCCATGAATGACCAAAGTCGGGGTCTTCCATTTCGCGACATGGTTGACCGGATTCCATTTCTCGCCATCGGTGCGCGTGGTCCATGGCCCGCCATTGTCCCATTGGTCGAACCACAATTCCTCGGTTTCATAGGCCATGGCGCGAAGGTCGAAAATGCCGGCATGGTTCACAAGGCATTTGAAACGGTCGGGCCAGTTGCCTGAGATCCAGTTCATCATATAACCGCCATAGGAGCCACCCAGCGCGCAGGCATTGGCGGTATCGAGTTGCGTGTCGGCTTTGCCAACGGCAACCATGCCCTTCTGCAAATCCTCAAGCGGCCATCCGCCCCAGTTTTTGTTGATGCTATCGGTAAACTTCTGGCCGTAACCCGTGCTGCCATGGAAATCGATCGTCACCACGGCATAGCCTTGCGATGCCATGACCGCGGGGTTCCAGCGATAGGACCAGCTGTTATTGAACGTCCCCTGAGGCCCGCCATGGACGAGCACCAAGACTGGAAGCTTGCCTTTCGCGCCCTCCGGCTTGACGATCTGGCCATATACCCGGTCGCCATTGGCGCCGGTAAAATCAAATTTCTGATAATTGACGGGATCAAGCGAGCCAAGCATGTCCGCATTGACGTTGGTCAGCCGCGTCGTCGCGCCCTTGGCGTCCATATAAACAAGGTCGGAAGGTCCGGAGATACTGTTGATGGCATAGACGACACCGCCATTTTTCAGCGGGACGGCCTCGGCAATGCTACCACGTTCGGTGAGGCGCGTGACCTTGCCCTTCAGGCCGACGCGGTAAAGCGGTGTCTCCAGAACATCCTGTGCGGTGACCAGCAGGCTCTTGCTGTCCGCCGCCCAAGCGAGCGATGCGACCGAACGGTCCCATGCATCTGTAAGTGCCGTGACCTTGCCGCTCTTCAAATCCATGAGCTTTACGACCAGCCGGTCGGCCTCATAGGTCGCGCGCGCCATAGAGGTCCATGCCAGCCATTTGCCATCGGGCGAAACGGCAGGCGTCGTGTCCATACCTGCATTGTCTTTGGTGAAGTTGACGATCTCTTTCGACTTCAAGGATGCGCCGTAAATATCAAGATTAGTCGATTTGGCCTCGTTCTTGTCCGCGACCCGGAGGGTATAGACTATGCCGCTGCTGTCGGCACTCCAGCTGATCTCTTCACCACCGCCAAAGGGCTTGGATGGCGCATCACCGACCAGATTGCCGTCCATGGCGGTGCCAAGCGTGCCAAGCTTGCCATCGGCCCCAAGCACAACGGTAAAGACACGGCTGTAATTGCCGGGCGTTTCCCATTGGTCCCAATGGCGAGTCATGAGTTGGTCATATTCGCGGCCAGTGCCTGGACCTGGTTTCGACGTGTCGCCGTCCTTCGCGCAACCAAATTCCGTGCAATCGCGGGCAATGTCACCCCACACAGCGAATTTCTGGCCGTCGGGCGCTATTTTGAAGCCGCTGACGTCGGTCTTGAAATTGCTGGCCTGTGCAGTGGTTGCCGACGCAATGTCGTAACGCCAGATCTGGTCTGAGCCGCTTTCGTTGCTGATGTAGAAAATGCTTTTGCCGTCGGGCGCAAAGGCGGGGTCATGTTCATTCTTGTCGGCCTTGGACGCAAACATGACTGGCTGGGCATTCGGGACGCCAAGCTTCAGCATATACAGATCGGTCTTGCCCTTGTTGGCGTTGAGGTCCGTCTCGCGCAATTGATAGGCGACCATATTGCCGTCTGGCGATGCCGCCACGGCCGAAAGCCGCTTCGTCATGACCAGATCAGTCTCGGTCATGGGCCGGGCGAGGGCGGATGTGGAAATGGTGCTAAAAGCGGCGACGGACGTGCCCATGAGAGCACCAAGCAGAAAGGTTTTTTTCATGTGTGACACGCTAGTCAGCGCAAGGCAGGCACGCAAGAAAATTGCAGAATATGGCTCATGGGCCGCCGCATTGCGGAAACGGCAGGGGCTGAATTGCATTTCTTGCAACTGCATTGTCTACCAATTGACTTGAGATTTCGACCGTGCAGATGCAGATAAGGCGCACAACGATAAATATAAGGGATGCTTTCACAGGACGACCCGGCCCTTGGCTGTGCGGCAAAGTGAAGGAAAAAACATGCAGAAACTGGCCAGCTTTATTGGCGCAATCGCGCTCAGCAGCCTGCTTTTCTCAGTCACCATGGTGTGAACTGATAAAAGTGACAATCACGGGGGCGGGATATTCCCGCCCTTTTGTTTTTCAGGCGTGCCCCCGTCTTAACGGACGATTTTGCCGCCCTTCATCACGACAGCTATATTCTCCAGCACCCGAATGTCGGACAGAGGATCGCCTTTTACCGCAACCAGATCGGCAAAACGGCCCGAGGCGATGCTTCCCAAGATACTCTCCTTGCCCAACAGTTCTGCTGCGCGGATCGTGGCGCTTTGGATCGCTTGCATCGGCGCCATTCCGTATCGCACCATATACGCGAATTGTCTGGCATTTTGTCCATGCGGATAGACCCCGCTGTCGGTGCCATAAGCCAGCTTCACTCCCATCTTCACTGCCTTGGTAAATCCCGCGCGCTGGACGTCAGTTGTCTCGCGATTCTTGCGGAGATATTCGGCGGGCCATTTTTCCTTTGTGCCGATGTCATCGATATAATCGCCGTTGTATATATCCATGACCAGCCACGTCCCGCTGGCCTTCGCCATTGTCAGCGCTTCATCATCGATAAGGCTGGCATGCTCGATCGAGCGCACGCCAGCGCGAATGGCATTCTTGATTCCAATCGCGCCATGGGCATGTGAAGTGACGAAAATGCCTTTGGCTTTCGCCGTTTCCACAACGGCTCGCAATTGATCTTCTGTGAGCTCGGGCTCCCCTGGTTCTGTGCCGATGGCGAGCACCGCGCCCGTCGCGATGGTTTTGATGAAATCAGCGCCCTGGTCGATGAGAAACGCCGTCTTCCCTGCGGCTTCTTGGGGCGTGCTGGCAATGCCTAGCCGCATATCCGGCGGAAGCTGTTCATTTGGCACAACACCGTTCAATTCGCCGCCGCCCTTGGGAATCGTGATATACGCCCCTGCCACAAACATCCGCGGTCCGGGCACATATCCAGCATTAATGGCATCGCGCAATGCGATGTCTGTCAGGCCGCGATAGGTGCCGACGTCGCGCACCGTGGTAAAGCCAGCTGCCAACGTTAATCGTGCATTCTGCGCGCCGATCAAAGCTGTAGCGGCAGGCGATGTTTTTAGCGGTAAGGCAAGGTCAGCACTTTGCCCGGCGTCGGCGAGATGCGTATGCAAGTCGATAAGGCCGGGAAGGACGGTGTAAGCAGACCAATCGAGACGCTCAGCGCCAGCGGGCGTAGCTTCGCAAGGGCCAACCGCCGTAATTTTTGCGTTCATTGTGCTTATGCACTGGCCGGTCAGAATCTTGCCCGATGCGACATCGACCAGCTTACCAGCTTCGATATAGATATTTTCGGCAAGAACCGTTGTTGGCGCTAACGCCAGTGCAATTGCGGCGATGAGCGCAGCGCGCATCAGCCTTTTTTGGTGATGCGGGTGATCTCACGTTCAACCATCGCCTCGACAATTGGCGGCAGATTATTGTCGAGCCAGTCCTTCAGCATCGGACGAAGCAATTCGCGAGTGAGGCCTTCAAGCGAAGTTTCCCCCGATCGGACGATCTGCGGAGCGACGCCGGGTTCTGATAATGTTTGAAGTGCAGAAAAGCTGTGCCTCAGGCTTTGTGCCTTTTGGTCATCAAGCAGAATTTCGTCGGAGCTGTTATCGTCTGTTTCAGTCAGTTCGAGCACTTCATTTTCGTCATCGTCTGACGAAACAAGCTTCGCAGCACGCTTCGCGGCTGGACGGTTCCGGTCATCATCTGCAATGATACGTTTGATGGAAGAAAGGATTTCATCCATCGAAGGTTCGCCCCGGCCGTCAGCCATATCTTCTGCCCCCTGCTGCTTCGCTTAACGCGCCTTGGCGTTAATCAACGGTTCTATTTCTGCCTTTTGGGCCGCAGTGTCAACGGTGCGGGTCGACTTTGCAACCGGATCAGATCGTGATGACCAGTCATTCCATGCATCGTCCACCTTCTTATATTCCGCCACAGGATCATATAAGGTTCCGCCTTCGAGGCCAAGGTCTCGCGCTTCGGCCTTACCCATTGCGGCAAGAAGGGTGAAGCCAGCCACATAAGCGTTGCGCCGCGCGGCGACGAGCTGGACCTTGCTGTTGAGCAGTTCCTGCTCGGCATTCAAAATGTCCAATATCGTCCGGTTGCCAACGCCATTTTCGGCGCGGGTACCTTCAAGCGAAAGTTCATTCGCCGACACCGCGCGTTCCGACGCAGTGATAACGTCAAGGGCTGCACGCCAGCTTGCATAGGACGCACGCGTTTGGGCAATGACCTCACGCTCGGCAGCGATTTCCAGTTCCTGAGCCTGGCCAAGGCGCGCCTGCGCTTGCCGGATTCGCGCCGCTGGCTGTCCGCCTTGGTACAAAGGCAAAGTCGCACGGACACCGGCCTGAGCGCTCAGTGCACTGTTGTCCGCCTGAAAACCGGGGATGTTCGATGAAATCGAACCCAGCGCGTTGCTGTAAGCCGGTGATGTAAAGACACTCACAGTCGGCAGCCGCGAAGCATTGGCGGCGCGGCGGTCAAAGCCGGCGGCTTCGCGCGTCTCGCGGGCGGAAATAAGGTCAGGATTGTTTTCCAACGCGACCGTCACTGCACTATCAGGCGTCGCTGGCAAATTTGGTAACGGAGGTGGCGCCTGAAGCTCGCCCGGCTCGCGGCCGACCAGTTGAATATACACTTCCTTCGATCGAATCAGATTGGCGCGCGCCGTTTCCATATTGCTGGTTGCCAACGCAAGTCGCGCTTCAGACTGTGCAACGTCGGTACGGGTCAGGTCACCGATTTCGAATCGGTCCTTCGTCGCATCCAGATTGACGCTCAGTACGCCGACCTGCGCGCGGTTTAGGTCCACGATCGATTCATCGCGGATAACGTCCATATATGCCCCGACGACCGCCGAGAAAATGGCGCTTTCCGTGCCGCGTAAATTCGCAAAGCCGGCTTCAACTCGGTTTTCAGCCGCACGAACAGCATTTTTGATTCCGCCCCCAGCGTATAAGGGCGCCGAAATCGTGCCGTTAATGCTGACGCCGCGCGCTTGAGTGACTGAGCCGCCGCTGTCCTGGAGGACATTTTCAACATAAGTGGGCTGCACCGTTACAGAAGGACGGCCATTGGCTTTTGCTAATGGAACGCCTTCGTCGATTGCGCGCTGCCCTTCGCGCGCTGCAGTCAGATTGGGATTGGTTTCATAAGCCGAAACGAGCGCATCGCGCAGAGTATCTGCAGCGGCGGGCGCGCCCAGCCCTGCGGATCCAAGCAACGCTGCGATAAGGATATTCCGACCGCTCAAAATACGAACTCCGGCTTGCGGGCAAAGGCCGCAACGGGTGCAATTTCACTGTCTACAAACGACTTCAAGGCCACATTTCCTTTGTGCACAAATCCCTTGGCCAGACGCGTAACGGCGCCCTCAATCACGCCGGTCACCACACGGGCCCCTTCGCCAGCAACTGCAACAAGCGCAGTGGGCAATTCTTCTATTGCTCCGTCAATGATGACAAGCGAAAATGGCGCGTCTTTTTGTGCATCTGCAAGAGCGTCTGCAGCGACGACCGTTAAGGCTTCAACGCGGGACTTCAAAACCTCAGCCACATAACCATTTGCGTTGCCGACGAGCAAAACGACGTCATCCGGGCCCACTTCTGCCGCCTGAAGCAGCGAAGCAGTCGATACTGGCGGATTCAGCACCGACCCGTCACCTAACAGTATGGCGCGATCCATATAGGCGGTCGCACGATGCGTTGCAGGTACATAATCCTCCCGCGCCACGCTTCCCATGGCAGCAATCACCCACGCTTCGGTAACGCCGCTGGTGCGCAATTGGCTATCTACCATAGCGCGTCGCATATCTTCGAAATTTACTGATTCCATCGGGACATTTCCATTAACTTCTGGGCCGTGTGGCACAACTGTATTGCAAACACAATACAGCCTTTATAAGGTCTCTAGCTAGCCTAGCGCCTCCAGCCAAGCAAGATTCAGACGAACGACCGATTTCGGGTGGCAAATAGCAATTTTTTCCATGGCTTGTGGCGGACAGGGCACAAGCATCCAAAATGCGGTCCAGATTGCTGGTTGCATTGAATTCCCCAAGTCGCTAAACGCGCGCCTTCACCACATAGCGGCATTGCTGTTCAGGCAAGTTGTTGTTTAGGGGCCCGATGGCGGAGTGGTGACGCAGAGGACTGCAAATCCTTGCACGCCGGTTCGATTCCGGCTCGGGCCTCCAACAAATATAGGTTTGCAGCGAAGCTTCCTCATTTTTGCAAATTGAGGAATTGTTGGATCAGTATCTGCTAATTGTCCGACTTCTTCGCGACATCATGTGCTCAACTGCGGTGAAACCGGACCTGGTTGCAATCCTCAGGCGCAATCTATGAGTCGGTAGCCCACTCCTGGCTCGTTTTGAATGAAAATCGGGTTTGCAGGATCGTCCTCAATTTTGAGCCTCAAACCCCGAACAGCGACACGCAGATATTCGATATCGTCAATATGGGTCTCGCCCCAGACACGGCGCAATAGATGCGTATGGATAACCACCTTCCCGGGATGACGAGCCAGTTCGGCTAACACCGCAAACTCTTTACGCGTTAGCCGAATTTCTTGTCCTTGGCGCATCACACGATGGGCAAGTATGTTAATTGAAAGTGCGCCCATGGTGAGAATACCTGATACGGATGCATTAGGCGCGCGATGCCGCAAAGCTGTTCTTATCCGCGCTAGCAATTCTTCTGTATCGAAGGGTTTCACAACATAGTCGTCAGCGCCGAGATCAAGTGCCGCCACTTTTTCGGCAGTCGCATCGCGGGCAGTCAGAACGATGACGGCGCGGTCCATTGCTTTTATGAGAGGTACGAGCTCAAGTCCGTCGCGATCGGGCAATCCTAAGTCAAGAAGCACCAACTCGCAGCCTTCGCGCCGTGCCAGCGTCTGTGCCTCTGCCGCATTGGCTGCCTCTGCAACGGTAAGACCAAAACGTTCAACGGCTCCGCGTACCAGTCGACGTATGGCTGGTTCATCATCAACGACAAGAATTTGCGCGGTCATTTTTCGGATGTGTCCTCAGATGTTAAACGCAGCGCGGTTTCAGGCCAAAATATCTCAAAACGCGAACCTTCTCCATCGACCCTATTGCATGCTGAAACGCGCAAACCCATGGCGTCGGCAAACCCTTTGACAATGGCAAGACCTAACCCCGTTCCGCCTGTCATATCGCCACCTTCCACACGCATGAAACGGTCAAATAGCAGCGCCTCAGCGCCCGCTGGCAACCCCGGTCCATTGTCAACAACGGCCAATGTCAAACCGTCATGCGCCCGACGCCCTTCAACCGTTATGGAAGTATTCATGGGCGCGAACTTGGCGGCATTGCCTATTAGGTTGATGAGAATGTGATGTAACATGCGGGGGTCAGCTTCAACCAGCGGCAAGGCAGGTGGTACGTCTAATATCAGTCTGTGACCGACAAGCTCCGCTCTAAGATCGCTTGCGGCAGCGGCAACCGCATCGGTCAAATCTAGGACATCGTGTCGCACCACAATCGCGTCTGCTTCAATCCGCGTCATTTCGACCAGATCGTCGAAAACACGGCGTAAGCGGCGCGCCTCCGCTTTGAGCGTCAGTGTGGTTTCGTTTTCTCCATTTGCCTCTGCCAGCGCATCGGCAGCTGCAACAACAGCGGTTAGAGGGGTTTTCAGGTCATGCCCGATGGACGAAAGCAAGGTTGCTCTCAAATCATCACGCTGCTTAAGCGCGCCAAAATCTCGCGCCTGCGCTTCGAGCTTGATACGTTCATGTGCTAGCGCGGCCTGGCCGAGCAATGTTGTAAACAAGGTGCGCTTTTCGGGAGCGACCGGGTTGTCGTTTTTTGAATGGCCAACTCCAAGAACTGCAAGCACACCCAAGGAGGTGACAAGCGGATGAAACTGCCAGTCGCTTGCAGTTAATGTGCCGGTATCGCGTCCCGCCATTTCTTTGCGGTCAAAAGCCCATTCGGCAGCAGCTATGTCCAGCGCTCCCATGACAGGCTCGTTTGGGGTGGCACCGATTACTTCTAGGGATCGTCCTTTTTTCGCAAAAAGCACCGTCGACACATCCAGCAATGATGCAATTTCCTCACAAACGATCGACGCCGTTCCTTTTTGGTCCGATACGCCCGCCAGCCGTTGACCGAAGGCTGCAATACCAGCATTCTCCGTAGCCATTCGTGCACCCACATTAGCCTCACGCCGCAACCGTCCGGTCAACTGGCTCGCTACAATTGCAACTCCAGTGAGCACAAGGAACGTGATTGCATTTTGGGGGTCGCTGATGGTGAAAGTATATAACGGCGGCAGGAAAAAGAAGTTATAGGCCAGCGCAGCTGAGACACTTGCGACCAATGCGGGTCGAAGACCAAACAGCGTCGCTGTGGCAATGACCGGAATAAGGTAAAGCAGATCGACCGAATTTGGACCAATCCACGATGCAACGGCCACCGCCCCGCCGGTTGTAGCCGCTACCAGTCCTAGCCCGATACCTGTGCCAGACCAGTTAAAGGGTCTGACCCCGCGTGCCTGGTCGTTGGTTCCTAGCAAGCCTTGGGGTGTCGGCATCACATGGACAGCAACACCTTCCAGTCCGCGCACCAGTTGGTCAACAACTGAACCATGGCGAAGTTCGAACCACCAACTCCGGCGTGATTTACCGATAACGACGGCAGTTGCCTTTGCCTCGATGATTTGGGCACGAAGGCCCTCAGTAACTGACGCAGCCGGGATCGTTGCTAGCGACGCTCCCAATTCGGCGGCCAGTTTAAGCGCGTTGGCTATCCGCGCCCTGGCCTCTTCGCTCAGCGTAGCGCTACGCGGCGTCTCCACGGTAACAGCGGTCCACGTTGCACGCATTGCATCGGCAAGTCGCTTGGTTGCACGGATAAGTGCTTCACTGCCTGGTTGATCGCCAACAGCCACAATGATGCGTTCGCCAACCGCCCAGTTCCCGGCATCGCCGGTCAAACGGACATGCGTCAGCATTTGCTGGTCAACAGTTTGCGCCGCCCGCCGCAGTGCAAGTTCCCGTAATGCCGAAAGGTTGGATTTCGAGAAAAAATGGCCGAGTGCGCGGGTTGCCTCGTGCGGCACATACACCTTGCCGTCCTTTAGCCGCTCGATCAACTCGTCGGGCGGGACGTCGACTACCTCGATTTCGGCATCGTCGAGTATCGCATCGGGTACCGTTTCACGCACCCGTACGCGCGTGAAACCGGCCACAACATCGTTGAGACTTTCAACATGCTGAATGTTGAGCGTGGTAAGAACGTCAATGCCGGCGTCTCGTAATTCTTCTATGTCCTGCCAGCGCTTGGGATGACGGCTACCGCTGGCGTTGCTATGCGCAAACTCATCAACCAAAGCGACTTGTGGTCTCCGCGCAATCATCGCGTCGAGAGCAAGCTCGGTTAACTTGTGAACCCCATGCTCGATAATGAGGCGGGGCAAAACCTCAAACGGCGCGACGAGTTTTTGAGTATCCGCACGCCCATGCGTCTCGACGATGCCGACCACGACATCTTTGCCTTGCGCCAGTAGCTCGGCACCTTCTCGCAGCATTTCGTATGTTTTGCCGACGCCAGGTGCAGCACCTAGGAAAATCTTCAACCGCCCACGTGCTTCCTTACGCGCTTGCTTCAGCAGCGCCTCCGGGGACGGACGGTTAGGTTCAGGTGAATTCACTGCCCCTGATTAGCCGACAAACGGTCCAGTTGTCGATTAAGCAATAGGACGTTGACGCGTGGCTCGCCAATGATGCCAAACAGCGGATATTCGGTTTCTGTTGTGACCACTTTGCGGACCACATCGGCGCTAAAGCCGCGTGCCCTTGCCACGCGCTCCGCCTGCAAAAGAGCGGCCTCGGGACTGATATGGGGGTCAAGCCCCGAGGCCGAAGTTGTGACGAGGTCAGCGGGAACCACCCCTGTCATCCCTGTTTCGCGGAGCGCAGCAACATCAGTGCCGATCCGATCCGCCAAATCTTTTGATCCAGGTGCCAGATTGCTAGCCGCCGACGCCGAAGCGTCGTAGCCGTCGCCAGCTGCTGATGGCCGCGAATGGAAATATCTGTCTGATGCGAAAGCTTGCCCAATAAGTTCGGATCCAACGACTTTACCATTGTCGCGGATCAGGCTGCCATTGGCTTGGGCTGGCATTACTGTTTGTGCGATACCGGTAATGGCCAAAGGAAAGGCAACGCCCAGCAGAAGCGTGAATAATATGAGCAAAACAACGGCGGGGCGAAGAGCGGATCGGATTTCGGTCAACATGAAGATTAGCCTTTAAGCAAGGTTGAGGCCGGTGACGGCCATATCGATGATTTTGATGCCAACAAATGGTGCGATCAGACCGCCCACGCCGTAGATGGCGAGGTTGCGGCTCAACAGCGCGCCTGCACTCGCCGGGCGATATGTCACGCCTTTTAAGGCAAGCGGCACCAATGCAGGAATGATGAGCGCATTGAAGATGATCGCCGACAATATGGCACTTTCGGGACTACCCAGACCCATGACGTTGAGCGCACCCAGGCTGGGATAAAGCACGATGAAAATCGCAGGCAGGATAGCAAAATATTTGGCCACATCGTTCGAGATCGAAAACGTCGTCAACGCACCGCGCGTCATCAGCAGCTGCTTGCCCAGACCTACAATCTCGATGAGCTTAGTCGGGTCACTGTCAAGATCGACCATATTGCCCGCTTCACGTGCGGCCTGCGTGCCGGTATTCATCGCCACGCCGACGTCGGATTGCGCCAATGCAGGCGCGTCGTTCGTGCCATCGCCGCACATTGCAACCAGCTTACCCCCCGATTGTTCTGTACGGATGAGTTCCAGCTTGTCCTCTGGTGTTGCTTCGGCCATGAAATCGTCCACTCCGCTTTCAGCGGCAATGCTGGCGGCGGTTAATGGATTGTCGCCGGTAATCATTACGGTGCGGATGCCCATGCGCCGCAATTCGGCAAAGCGTTCGCGGATACCTGCTTTGACGATGTCCTTCAGATAGATGACGCCAAGCAAGCGATTACCGTCGGCAACAGCCAATGGCGTGCCGCCCGACCGTGCAATCGCGTCCGCAATCTCGCGAAGAGCGTTTGCCTGTGTTTCATCGACCTCATCGCCCAAACGTTTCAACACCGCATCCACCGCACCTTTGACCAGCGATCGTTCGCCGATTTTGAGACCGCTAACGCATGTTTGTGACGTGAAAGCGATTGGCTCCGCCCCCGCAGGTATATCGTCGCCCGCACCTGCCAACACAACGATAGAGCGGCCTTCAGGTGTCTCGTCGGCAAGACTGGCAAGCCGCGCTGCGGCCACAAAATCGGCTTGGGCAACACCTGGGACCGGCAGAAACTGCGTCGCCTGACGGTCACCGATCGTGATTGTACCTGTCTTGTCGAGCAGCAACGTGTCTATGTCGCCAGCGGCTTCAACGGCACGACCCGATTTGGCGAGCACGTTGAAACGCACCAGCCGGTCCATACCGGCAATGCCAATCGCGGATAACAGTGCAGAAATGGTCGTCGGAATTAAAGTCACGAACAAGGCAACAAGTACCGGTACGGCCAGTGCGCCACCGGCGTATGAGGCGAACATCGGCAGCGTGCCGACGGCGATCAGGAAAATGAGCGTCAGTCCAGCAAGCAAGATGGTCAGTGCAATTTCGTTCGGCGTTTTCTGACGGCTGGCACCTTCGACAAGCGCGATCATGCGGTCTAGGAAGCCTTGCCCGGCGGCGGCAGTCACTTTCACCCTGATACTGTCTGACAATACGCGCGTGCCAGCGGTAACTGCAGAGCGGTCTCCGCCTGCCTCACGGATAACAGGTGCGCTTTCGCCAGTGATGGCTGCTTCGTTTACAGAGGCCACGCCTTCAACAACTTCACCATCGGCTGGAATGAGGTCGCCAGCTTCCACCAGAACGATCTCGCCGATTTCGAGGCGGTGCGCTGGAACCCATTCCCAGGTGATGCCGACACCGGTCATCAACTTGGCTTTCAAGTCGGCTTTGGTCGCACGCAGCGATGCGGCCTGCGCCTTGCCACGCCCTTCGGCGATCGCTTCGGCGAAATTGCCGAACAAAACGGTCAGCCACAGCCAGAACACCAACTGGCCTTCAAAGGCGGGATTGCCGGTACCGGTGGCAAGTCCGCGTAACCACAAGATGGTTGAGAGCAGCGCCACAATGGCGGTGACAAACATTACCGGATTGCGGATCAGCTTGCGCGGATCGAGTTTTATAAAGGCGTCGCGGATGGCTGCAGTCATCAACGGGCCAGTGAACAGCGACGGAACCTGAGTTTGCATGGTCATGTCATCAAATCCTTAAAGCGTAGTGCCGGCAGCGACCTGAAACTGGTCCGCGATTGGGCCAAGCGCGAGGCTGGGCAAAAAGGTCAGGCCGCCGACGATCAGGATGATCGCCACCAGCAGGCCAATCCAAAGCAGGCCAGTCGTCGGGAAAGATCCAGCACCGGCGGGAATTTGGCGTTTCATCGCAAGGCCGCCAGCAATTGCCAGCACTGGCAGGATGACCCCAAACCGCCCGACAAACATGCCGATGGCCAGCGTGATATTGTAGAACGGCGTGTTGCCAGTCAGACCGCCAAAGGCACTGCCATTATTGGCCACCGCGCTGGAGTAAGCGTATAGTATTTCGCTAAATCCATGTGGCCCCTTTGCGAGTGGTCCGGCCAATCCGTGCCCCGTGACAGCGGCCAGCGCGGTGAACCCAAGGATTGCGAGTGGCAGGATGGCAATCGCAATCACTGCCAGCTTCATCTCGCGCGCCTCGATTTTCTTGCCGACATATTCAGGCGTCCGCCCTACCATCAACCCGGCCACGAACACCGCGAGGATGGCGTAAACCAGCATCCCGTAAAGCCCTGCGCCAACCCCGCCGACGATGATCTCGCCCAATTGCATGTTGAACATCGTCACCAGTCCGCCAAGTGGCATGAAACTGTCGTGCATTCCGATGACTGCGCCGCAACTTGCGGCTGTCGTCACTACGGCGAACAAGACGGTTGCGGCAATACCGAAGCGCACATCCTTGCCCTCCATATTGCCGCCAGCAACGCCCAATGCCTGATGAATTGGATTGCCGCCTGCTTCGGCGAAATAGGTGAGTGTCACACCGCCTACAAACAGCACGACCATCGCAGCGAGCAGTGCCCAACCCTGGCGCTCCTTTCCAACTGCCTTGCCAAACAGCACGGTCAGTCCTGCGCCAATTACAAAGATCGACAGCATCTGGATATAGTTGGTGAGCGCCGTTGGGTTTTCAAACGGATGTGCCGAGTTCACATTGAAGAATCCGCCGCCGTTTGTACCAAGCATCTTTATTGAAAGCTGAGATGCTACCGGTCCTAGAGCAAGCGTTTGCTTCGCGCCTTCCAGCGTGGTTGCATCAACCGAACCGACCAATGTCTGCGGCACCCCGAGCGCTACGTAAAGCAAAGCCAATATGATGCACAGCGGTAACAGCAGATATAGCGTCGAGCGTGTCATATCGACCCAGAAATTGCCAATAGTTGCGACGCTTGACCGCGCAAAACCGCGAATGAACGCAAAGGCGACCGCAATGCCTGTTGCTGCCGACAGGAAGTTCTGGACGGTCAGACCGGCCATCTGGCTGAAATTTGATAGCGTCGTTTCGCCACCATAATTCTGCCAGTTGGTATTGGTTACAAAACTGACCGCTGTGTTAAAAGCCAGCCAGCTTTCCATACCGTCAAAGCCTTGCGCGTTGAGCGGCAGGCTTCCTTGCAGTTTCAGAATTGCGAACAGTAAAACCATGCCGCCGATGTTGAAGGCGAGCAGCGCGGCGGCATATCCAACCCAGCTTTGCTCGCGCGCAGGATCAACGCCAGCAAGCTTATAAAACCCGCGCTCAACCGGCGCCAGCGCCGTCGCTCCCGGGATATTCTGCCCGGCATATAAGGCGTAAAGCCAAACGCCCATTGGCTTCGCGAGCGCAACGAACAACGCAATAAAGAGGAGGATCATGGTCCAGCCAGCAAGGGTCATTGTCTATGCCCCTCAGTAGCGTTCTGGCCGCGCGAGCACGGCAAGCAGATAGATCAAAACGGTCACCGCAGTGATCGCACCCAAAATCAGTTCAAACGACATGAAGGCCTCCAAAATTATCTGGAACTTAATGGCCCGAAACCGCATTATGATGCTCGGTGAATTTATGACCGGACGCGTAAAGGGAGCGTAAAGTTACAGCTTCTGCCCTAGATTGAACCAACGTCTGCGTTGTGCCGTTGTGAATTGCATTTTCATACTGACCGCACATACTGCCTATTGCGCCAGTACCCGGTCCCGGTGGCGATGCGCTGCTAGGTCGGTACCATAAAATAAGAAGAGAAAATTATGTCAGCGACCCAAGAACGCGATTTACGTACTGGACGACCGGTGTGGCTGGAAGGGCGGTTGCCTGCGATTCCTGCCAAGACGTTGACGCGCGCAGTCTCTTGCGATGTTCTGGTGGTTGGTGCGGGGATTTCCGGGGCAATTATCGCCGAAGCGCTTAGCGATGCCGGGCTTGATGTCATTATTGCCGACCGGCGGGGGGCGGTGAAAGGGTCTACCGTGGCTTCGACGGCATTGCTGCAATATGAAATCGACACGCCGCTGTCGGTGTTGTCGGAACGCATCGGCCGTGAACCGGCTGAGCGGATCTGGCGGCGGTCGCGGATTGCTGTGGATGCCTTGCGCGAACGCACGCGCGCGCTGGGCATAGATGCCAGGCAGGCTACGCGGGACAGTCTGTATCTTTCGGGCAATGTGCTCGATGCAGCAGGGCTTGAGACGGAAACTGAAGCGCGACGGCGCGTAGGCTTTGAGGTCGCCTACTTGAAACCGGCTGAAGTCTTGGAGCAATATGGCATCAAGGGCCGCTCTGCGATAGTCGGGCGCGACAATTATATGGCCGATCCGCGTTTGCTGGCAGCTGGCTATCTGAACGCCGCAATCGCGCGGGGCGCTCGGCTTTATGCACCTGTCGAGGTGACTGACATTGCGGCGAGCGCTTTGGGCGTGATGGCGGCGACCAAAGATGGGCCTGAGATCCGTGCCAAGTCTCTGGTGTTTGCGACAGGATATGAGATGGCCAAGGGCGTGCCGAAGAAGGGCAACAAGATAATCTCGACCTGGGTGATCGCGACCAAACCGCAGCCGCGCAAAATCTGGCCGACAGGGTGCATCATCTGGGAAGCCAATGACCCGTATCTGTACATTCGCACGACTCCGCAAGGCCATGTGATCTGCGGCGGCGAGGATGCAGAGATCGCTGACGCCGATGCGCGCGATGCGTTGAATCAGGCGAAAACCAAACGGCTTGTAGAGAAGCTCGACAAGCTGCTGCCGATGATAGATGCGACGGCGGACTTTAGCTGGAGCGGGTCATTTGGCGATTCTAAAACCGGGACGCCGACTATCGGCCCTGTACCAAAGATGCCCAACTGCTACGCGGCGATGGGTTACGGCGGCAATGGCATAACCTTTTCGATGATGGCAGGGCAAATGCTCCGTGGAATGATTACCGGGGCTGGCGATGCCGATAGTGACCTTGTGTCGTTCACACGACGGTTCTGACCTTATGGCCAAGGTTGGCGAGAGCAAAAGCGTCGTTGTAACCAAAGGCAAAATATGGGACACAAACATGCTCTGCAGCGTTGGTCCAATGCTTGCTTGAGCGTCAGGGGGCAAGCAAGACGTGATTGATAGCGACCCGCCAGACAATATCGGCAATGCGCGAACATCGACGATATTTTTCAGCTATGCGCGCGCTGATCACGCGCGGGCGGTTCCAATCATCAAGCTCATCGAACAGGCCGGGTTTTCGGTTTGGTGGGATGGCCTGTTAGAGGGCGGAGAGAGATTTTCCCAGACAACCGAAGACGCCTTGGATCGCGCCCGGGCAGTCGTGGTGCTTTGGTCGAAAACGTCGGTACAATCGCACTGGGTGCATGATGAAGCAACGCGCGGCCGCGACCGCCGCGTCCTGGTGCCGCTCTCGCTAGACGGATCGCACCCACCGCTTGGCTTTGGGCAGTTTCAGATCATTGATCTTTCGCGGTCAAAAATGAATGCAAGCGATGTCGGCATCCAGCAAATGCTTCGTGCTATTGCGGCCCTGCATGGAGACCAATCCGGCCGCCCGATCCCGCGGCCAGTTGCTGCCACCGCTGGCATCAACCGGCGTAATGTGATCGTTGCAGGGTCCGTGGCGGTGCTTGCCGTCGGCAGCTTTGTGACATGGCAGTCCGGACTGTTTCAAAATCCCAAGACGGCAAATCGGCTTGCCGTGTTGCCATTTGATAATATCGGCGGCGATATGAAGCATCAGTATGTCGCTGAAGGACTTGCCAACGAAATTCGGGCAACGCTGTCGCAAAACGCCGCGCTTCAAATTGTCGGGCAAGCATCGTCCGAAGTTTTCGCCCGTGGCAAGGACGACGCTGTTGCCTTTGCGAAACGGCTTGGCGTGGACTTTTTGATCGATGGCGCGGTCCAGATCGTCGCTAACCGGCTGCGCGTGACGATCGATCTGATCGATGGCGCAACCGGGGTCAGCCGGCCAAGCCGAAGCTTTGACCAGACAATGGATGATATCCTGGCGGTCCAACGCGACATAAGCAGTGCCATCGCTGCGGAGCTGAGCAACAGGATTGGGTCTTCAGGCGCAACCGGTACCCTTATTGGCGGCACAAACAATGTCACTGCATTTGACCATTATTTGCGCGGCAAGGACCTGTACGCGCATGCGGGCAATGAATTGCAGGAGCGGGAAGGTGTTGCCCAATTTGATGCGGCGATTTCGGCGGACCCGCAATTTGCCGCAGCTTATGCTGGCCGTGCGCGCGCGCTCGCGTCCGTCGCGGCAGGCTATGGCAGTGCAGCCGAAATAAAATCCTATAACAATGCCGCAATTGCGTCGGCGAAACGCGCGATTGAAATTGCGCCAGATCTTGCGGATGCCCATTCGGCAGTCGCGTTGATATTGTTTCAAGGCGAATTGGACGCAAAGTCCGCGCGCATACCCTTTAACCTCTCGCGTAAACTGGGTGAAGGCGATGCACCGGTTCTTGCGCGCTTCGCTGCTTTTTGCGCATCAACCGGACGTGACGGGGAGGCATTGACCACAATCAACCGGGCCATATTGCTCGACCCGCTTAACGCACTCATTCATCGCATATTGGGAACCGTCCATTTTGCGGCAAAGCGATATTCGGACGCTGTTGCCGCCATTCAGGAAGCGATCAAGCTGAACCCCAATTTGCCCGATACGCATAGCAGAATTGGTATGGTGTTGCTGGCGCAGAACAAGAACCGGGAAGCGCTGGAAGCATTTGATGCCGATGCACATAAATGGTCGAGGCTCGCTGGTATCGCCATCGCCCAATATCGGCTGGGCAATCTTCCTAGTGCGGAGGCAGCCATGGCCGAGCTGACCAGCGATACAGATACAGTTTCGCTGTACCAGCAAGCACAGATATCGGCGCAATGGGGTGAACCCGAAAAGGCTATGGCCGCATTGCTTGAGGGCTATGCGCAACGCGACTCCGGCTTAATTGCCGTGCGATATGATCCGATGCTTGCCCCGCTGCGCGCACTTACGGACTTTATTCAGTTGCTTAAACGGATGGGATTTGATTAACTCGACTTCTCTAACTGGGGGAGACGACCAATGCGTAAATACACAACAATAGCGGCAACCATCGTCAGCTGTATTGTCCTTGCGGCCTGCCAGCCTGCAGCAAAGGAAGAGGCCGCAGCGCCCGAAGCAACCGAGACGACCACGATGACACCAGAAGCCGCGCCAGCTGCCGAAGCGCCAGCTGCAGACGCTGCTAAAGCAGGCGAAACTGCAGCCGCTCCGGCCGAGGATGCAGCAGCAGCGGAACCGGAAGGTGCCGAACACACTGGCGGCATTAAAGTCGGCGAATAATTTAAGCTGAACGTGCGGGCGGTGTTAACGCACCGCCCCACCCGTTACTTGAGTAATCCAGGGTAGATAGGCGCCGACCCTCGTGTAGACGCCCGGCACCCCATCGTCTGCGCAGGATTTGCCGCCAGCGCTTACAAGCCCCACCAACTGGTTGGCTGCATTGACGAGCGGACCACCGCTATCGTTGCTGCAGGTTTTGCGACCTGGCGCAGCCGCACAGACAACCCTCGCGTCAACCAATGCCACACGCGCTTTGTCGCATGTGGGCCGGTCAACAATATTGAGCCCCACCTTCAGCATGACCGCATTGCTGCGGTTTCCTGTGTTGGAGACGCGGCCCCAGCCAAAGGCAGTGACGGGTTCCGCTGGCGTTGCATCTGCACCCCGGAAAAGCGCAATCGGGCGCACTTGTGTAAGTGGCGGGTCATTTTGCTGTTGATCCTTTGTGATATGAATCAACGCAATGTCGCCGCCCTTCAGCGGCTTATAATCGGGATTACGGATCACTTTGTCGATTTTGAAGGTCCAACCGCCTTCAAGGTCGATCCTCTCTTGCCCCAAGCGGACGCGATAGCCCACGCGCATCATGCCTTCATCGATGCAGTGCGCGGCGGTCAACACCCAGTCCGGCGCTACAAGCGCGCCGCCGCAATAATGTTGAAGCACCCACGGTTGCTCGCCAGCGGCGAGCTGTGCGCTCCATGCAGCCGCAACTTTGGGATAATATATCTGCGCTTGCCAGGGCGCGGCGGCGTCCCTGACGCGCGCCCCCCCAAGCGACCGCGGCACCATCGCGACGGTGGCTGGTTGTGCTTCGACCAACGGCAGCCCGGGCGGTTCACGTAGACCGATTTCCGACGGATCGCCCACGGTATATGGCGCGGTATCGTCTGTCGCATATTGTTCTTCGGACACAGTTTCATCAGGCCATGTGTCATTGTCATCTTCGACGACATAATATTCGACGTCTTCACTCTCTTCGTCGCTTGGCGTGTCTCCGGCATCGCCTGCCGTGTCCTGAATTTCCGTTTCGTTATCCTGCGCGCTGGCCCCTGCATGAGCCTGAGCCGCTATCGGCAGAATCACGATTATAAATGCAGCCAATCTGGTCATGGTCCACCCTCCCGCTTCCAAACAACGCATTAATTAGGCGCTTCGACAGAAGATAAGTCAAGTGTGGCACCGTAACGTGCAACTGGGTGTCTTTGGCGCGCGTGCAGTTACACCGGCACGGAGATATGCTTGCCCCCAAACACATCCTGCCAGTGCTCGATTTCGGACACCACGATTTCATCGACGGCGCGCGCAATATTAGCGACACGGCCATAATCCAGTTCATCATCAGGCGCAGCGAGCAGCAAGTCTATCCGTTGCTCGACTGCTTCCAACCGGCTGGCGGTCGATTCCGAAATGGCGGCAAAACGTCCAAAGTCGGCAAAATAGTGGATACCTGCCAGCGCGCCTCCAAGTGTGGGCAATGCTACACCCAGAAACGTAAAAAGTTTTGACGTGTGGTGCAGCTTTTCGGTGGCGACAAACCCTGCCGCTGCCGCTACTTCGCCGCCAAGATAAAGAGCGACGATGAGCATCGCCAGTAAGAACAGATATTCCGAGATCCGTTCAAGCCGGTGGTCAATGCGGTTAAGCCTGATCGCCTTCGCACGGTGGTAAGCGCGTTGCGCCGCGGCATGCGATCCAATCCAGTTTTCAAGCGAAGTGCGCAGCGTTGCCTGATCGATAACCGCATTTGGCAAGCCAATTTCGCGTAGGATTGCGCGCACATAATCTTCTGGCCAACTTGTATCCGAATTGTACGGCCATGCGCCTGTTGGCCGCGCAACGCCCAACAACAGCATGAACGGCGCATGGCGCAGATATTCTGCAACGCGCCGTGTCTGAAACCAGCGTCCATGCCAATCGCGTTTGCGGCCAATCACGATGACCAGCAAAATCATGGCGAGCAAAACGAACTCGAATAGGGCAAAAGGCCATTTGAGCGCGGCATCAAAGAATGGCAGATACGCGATACCGCCAATCACGGCGAAAGCTGCAAGCAGCAAATTTGCGACCATGCCACCGCGATAGGCATCCGACAAATAGGTCGCGATTGCATCTGCCCGCGCAAAGCGGCGTACGATCTCCATTTCAGTTTTGGTGATAAGGTTGGCGTCAGTCGTTTTGAGTGATCGTGCCGAACCCAAAAGCGCCGCGGCGTCCTGTGTGACAACGGCGTCCTCAGGCGCGTAACGCTGCGTAAGCGAACCAAACAACCCGAGAATTCCATTGCCGAACACCGCTTCAATTCTGCGATAAGCATGAAAACGCTTTCGGCTTTTCACAGGTGGCTGCTTCTGGTCCAAGAGTGTTTGCCCGATGTTGCTTTCATCATCCGGTACAATATCGGCCGGCAGTCTTCGGACAGCTTCTGCGTCCAAAAGCTCCGGACGGAGCCATCGACTGGCGAGCGTTTCGGGTGCGTCAAGCAACCGCCAGTCCGACGGACTGTTCGCATCGATCCAAACGACAGGAACGCCCGTTTCAAGGGCCCGGGTGATGGTATGTTTTGTTCCGCCTACTGGTCCTGGACTGTGTCCGTCCCATACGGCAACGAGCAAGTCTATCTGCTCAATCATGACCCGGCCAGCCAAGGCAGCGCGATCTGAAGCGGCGACGGAATAGGCATGGACAGCGTCAGGTGACGTTGGAACTTGCAGTGAATCCAGAAACAGGGTGGTCATGCATCCGTCGCGCTCCGCAAGTTGAAAACACGTCACGCGCGATGCGATGTCCCAAATTCTTGAGGCATTTGCGGCGACATCGGGGTTGGATACTGGCTTGCCTTTGAGGATTGCGCGCGCATCGTCAGATGTCTTGGGCTGCGCGTTGATGGCAATGTTCAACGATTTGCCAAATGGAAGGGGGGCCGCAACTTGCCAGCCTCTGCCCAAAGCAATCTCGACCGCAAGCAAGTCTGCTCCCAGCGAAAGAAGCGCATGCAGACGCGGCTTCGCTTCTTGAGCCGACCCCAGTTCTATTGCATCAAATATTTGGCTTAACGCGGCTGCTATGCCCGCTGCATTATCGCGATAAGCGAGATTGGTGTCTCGATGTCCCGTGATGCCCAGGCTCAAACGCATACTACGGTCCCCCATCCGTCCGGCAAGACCCATCCCACACGCCATCCTCCAATGCAACCATTGCAGAAAGCCAACAGAAAGACGCTGGGCTTTGATGCTGGAACATGCCTATCAAACGCGGCTTCTTGCGGTCTGGATACGCTGTGGCATAAGGTCGTCATGGAGCCCAAACGGATATTCATGCTTGGCGCGACAGGAACGATTGGCCGGGCGACGGTTTCGGCTCTCGTGAAGTCAGGGCATCAGGTCGTCTGCTTTGCCCGCCCGGGCGCGAAGGATGACGGGGCCGCCAACGGGCTGGCGGAATGGCGATACGGCGATGTGCGGGATATGATTGCGTTGCAGCGCGACGGATTTCGCGGCGAGCGCTTTGATGTTCTCATGTCCTGCATGTCTTCGCGCACTGGCGCTTCGGACGATGCGTGGGCGATTGATTATCGCGCCCACCTCAATGCGCTGGAATGCGCAAAGTCGAGTGGCGTGAAGCATATGGTGTTGCTCTCGGCCATATGTGTGCAGAAACCCAGGCTTGCTTTCCAGCATGCAAAGCTTGCTTTCGAAGCTGCGCTTATCTCGTCCGGTATGGATTACTCCATCGTTCGGCCCACAGCCTTTTTCAAATCATTATCAGGGCAGATTGAGCGCGTGCAGAAAGGCAAAGCCTTTTTATTGTTCGGTGACGGCAATCTCACGGCCTGCAAACCCATCAGCGATGCCGATCTTGCGGACTATTTGGCAGAAACGATAATGCGGTCTGACCGGCGGAACCGCATTCTGCCAGTTGGCGGTCCGGGGCCTGAAATCACGCCAAGGCAACAAGGTGCGCTGCTGTTCTCCCTGCTGCAAAAAGAACCAAAATTCAGCCATGTTCCCTTGGCGTTGATGGACGTCATTATCGCATGTCTATCGATGGCTGGAAGCATTTTGCCTGCCGCAGCCGCAAAAGCGGAACTCGCGCGAATCGGGCGATATTATGCAACCGAATCGATGCTTTTGTGGGATCCTGAGATGAAGCGATATGACGCCGAGGCTACGCCATCATTTGGAATGGAGACGTTGGCGGATCATTACCGGAAAATACTCGTCGGCGAACGCAAGGTCGATCTTGGCGACCACTCTGTTTTCTGAATTCCCCGCCGTTTTCAAAGCTATGGACATTCAGAAATTTTGTGCGAATATTCCATCATGAGTTTTACTGAGCATCCGCTGCGCCGATGGGCTGTCGATGAAATGCGGTTGCGCCGATTCGCGCCGGTCGGCACGAATTGTGAAATCTATCAGGTGGTGCGATTATTCGAGCCTGATGAACGCAGTATCGAAGACAGTTGGCTGATCAATTCGCGACCGGAGTTCGATGATTGGACGCTCGCAGCGCGCCATGCATTGGGACACACAAATGCAGGCATATATTTCTTGTGGGAACGGCATACCGAGGCCAGCACATTAACTTTTATCTTCCCGAGGGACATTCCCGACGCGGCTCGCCATGATTATATTCAATGGCTTGAAAACTGGCCCGGCGGGGTTGTGCGTGCGACGCAGATACGAGTCATTCCGGACAGCATCAATATTGGTACGGACCTCGCCGCAATCGGTATTTCGACTGACGAAATGGTCTGCTGTGATATCAATGCCGGAATTCGGCTTTGGTCGGATTTCAGCATTCATGGTGACGGCTATGGCCGGCTGCTCATCACCGCGGGCAATGTGGGTGAAGGAGAGCGCGGCCGGATCATCCAGCGTGTGCAGGAACTGGGTAACTACCGGAATCTAGCGCTGCTCGGATTTCCCGTGGTGCAGCAATACGGACCGCAACTTGACGAGCTTGAACACCGGTTGTCGGATCACGCACGGCGAGTCGCCTCAGCCGATGAGGATGACGAGATATTGTTGAACGATCTCGCGGCGATTTCATCCGAGCTGGAGCTCATTCGTTCGGCCACCGGATTCAGATTGAGCGCGACAGCAGCTTATGCAGAGGTGGCTGCCGACCGGCTTGCATCGCTTGACGTCCAACCCATAGTCAATTTCCAAAGCCTGACCGATTTTACCGAAAGACGACTGGTGCCGGCATCGCGCACCTGTTCGGTATTCCGGAAACGCCTGGGCGACATTGCCGAGCGCATTTCGGGCGTCATGCACACACTTGACGTCCGGATCGACAGCCGCATCAAGGCACAGAATCTTGGATTGATGCGCTCCATGGAACGGTCGACGCAACTTCAGCTGCGGCTGCAAACATTGGTTGAAGGTCTGTCGGTGATTGCTGCGGCTTATTATCTGGTTGGGCTGATTGCCTACATGACCAAGGGCGCGGCAGCCATCAAAACGGGCTATGCGACCGACATGATTGTAGGGGCAATAACGCTGCCAGTGGTGTTGTTAATCTACCTTTTTGTGAACCGGCTTCGGCACAAGGTGCTGCAAGAAACGGGCGAGGAAAATGCCCGTATTGAAAAGCCCTGAATAGGCTTCAAAATGCCCTTCCCAAGTAATGGTTTGTGGGCTAGAGCTACGCCCGGGTTGAGTACGTAACATCGGCTATTCGGCTGATTAAGATGCGATAGGAGAATTTATGGTCAAGACAAAAGCAATAGCTGGCTTGGTGGCGTTATCTGCAATGGTTGCCGCCTGTTCGGGTGGTGGTTCGCAAAGCGAATCCGAGAAAACGGCTCAGGCAGCTCCAGCAACGACGGCAGCGCCTGCCGCCGCACCGGCTGCGGCACCCGCACCGGCAGCACCGGCTGGTCCACCTGCTGCGACGGATGTTGCAACGCTTGACGGCACCACTTTTGCAAGCTTCACGGGTAATGCTGCGGCGGGTAAAGCCGTATTCGCGCAGTGCCGCACATGCCACGTCACTGACGCTGGCGTGAACAAGACTGGCCCGTCACTGAACGGTATTATTGGCCGCAAGGCTGGTTCAGTCGCCGGATTTACCTATTCTGCAGCAAACTCGGGTAGTGGCATCACCTGGACCAAGGAAAAATTGTTTCAATATCTTGAAAAGCCGCAGCGCGTAGTGCCGCAGACGAAGATGATCTTCGCTGGTTTGCCCGACGCCCAAAAGCGTGCAGACGTCATCGCTTATCTTGAATCACCAAGCTGAATTTAAGAAACTCTATATTAAAGAAGGCCGGGGTCATTCCCGGCCTTTTTTGTTGGACTGGTGTCTGCAGCGTATCAGGCGGCGACGTCGCGGCGGGCCAGTTCGCAATGTGACCAAATTTCGCTCAATGCGCGCAGCAACCGGTCAATATCGTCGTCGCTGTGCACAGGTGATGGCGTAATCCGCAATCTTTCGGTGCCGCGCGGGACGGTTGGATAATTGATTGGCTGCACATAAATGCCGTGATTGTCCATAAGCCAGTCGCTGATGAATTTGCACTTATGCGCATCACCCACCATCACCGGGATGATATGGCTTGGATTTGGAATATGTGGAATGCCCATGCGGTCAAGCGAACCGCGAACTTTGGCTACCCGGTCCTGATGCCGTTCGCGTTCGGCATTGCTTGCCTTGAGATGCTTGATGCTGGCGCAGGCACCGGCAGCTACCGCAGGCGGCAGAGCCGTTGAAAAGATGAAACCGCTGGCAAAGGTCCGCACGAAATCGCACAGGTCACGCGATGCGGCGATATAACCGCCCATCACACCATAAGCTTTGCCAAGCGTGCCTTCGATGACGGTGATGCGGTCCATCAGGCCTTCGCGTTCGGCGACGCCGCCGCCGCGCGGGCCATAAAGGCCAACGCCATGGACTTCGTCGATATAGCTCATCGCATTATGCTTTTCGCACACATCGAGGATTTCCGCGATTGGCGCGATGTCGCCATCCATTGAATAGACGCTTTCAAATGCCACCAGCTTGGGCCGGTCAGGATCAATGCGCGCAAGTTTGCGGTCCAGATCTTCTGGGGAGTTGTGCTCAAACACAACGCGTTCCGCGCGGCTGTGGCGAATGCCTTCAATCATCGACGCATGGTTCAGTGCATCGGACAACACCACACAATCAGGGATCTTCGAGGCCAATGTGCCAAGCGCCGCCCAATTGGAGACGTAGCCTGAGGTGAAGAGCAACGCGTCTTCCTTATTGTGCAGGTCAGCCAGTTCGCTTTCGAGCAGAACATGGTGATGGTTGGTGCCTGAGATATTGCGCGTGCCACCAGCGCCAGCGCCGCATTCGTCGAGAACCTTGTGCATTGCGCCCAAGACTTTGGGATGCTGCCCCATACCGAGATAATCGTTCGAGCACCAAACGGTCACGTTGCTGGTCTTGCCATCAACATAGCGTGTCGCATGCGGGAAAGATCCGGCTGTGCGCTCGATTTCGGTAAATACGCGGTAGCGTCCCTCTTCGCGGACGGCGGCCAGTTCGTCACCGAAAAATGCCTCGTAGTTCATGCCCTCACTCCCTCTTAACTTAAATTCTTGTTGTTTTTGCTTTCCAGCGCCCAGCTCCACAATGCAGAATCGCGAAAGGGGATGGCGAGAAAAATATGTTCCAGGGCTGCCAGCAGACACAGGCAGCATAACAGGCTGGCCTGCACGACCTCATTTGGCCGGACGGCAGTCATGGCCTGGTTAACCAGATAAGCGCTAAGCCCGATGATCATCACGATTGACACGAGCAGCATGACATTCAACCGCTTTGGGCCGAAATAACTTTTTAGATAGCCAAGGTGCAGCGGCAACAATTCGTCGCTCATATTGGGTACGCCCCAATATATATTGAGCTTCGACGACAGCCGGAAAACCAACAGAAGCGCAAAGGCGTAGGCCCCTGTAGGATTCGCCGTGACGGTGCTGAGCGACAGCAGCAGTGCGGCGGTCATTGCCAGTGCAATCTCATGGTGAATAAGTGCCATGGTGGCGAGCGAGAAACGCTGCCAACCCTTGGCCCCTTGCGGACAGACCTCGCGATGAGTTCCCGCAACAGCGCCCGTAAGAAAGCTGATTTCATGCCAGCTCCAGATCAACAGTCCGCCGACAAATGAAGCATAAGTTGCCCAAACTGCGGTCGAATGGCTGGTGAAGACCAACAAAGCCAAACCAAGCGAGGCGCAAATGCCAGCGATGAAAACCGCTCTCCCAAAGGACTGCCGAAGTCGGTGGTTCAGCATGGCGACAAGGCCAGTGCTGAAGAACCATAAAGCAATCACCACCGTGAAAGGCAAGACCAGGCTGGATGCGGTTACCACGCGGGTGAGAGCCTTATTTGGCTTGGCAACTCGTTTACGCGCGGGCGCATGAAAAACATGCGGCCGAACATAAATCCTGCTTTCGCCATGCCGGCATAGCGGCCAAAAAAACCACCGATGCCGCCGCGTGCTTTGGCGTTTTCCATGCTTACCGATGCCAAGCGCAATTCTTCCATCGCTTTGCGGAACCGGATGTCATCGGTATCGATCTCGATAGGAAAGACCTGCTTGCTGATCTGTGTGCAGATCGAAAACACTTCATAACCATATTCGGCGGGATGCACCCCAAGCGCCTTGTGAAATACGGGCCGGTTGTGATCGCGCACATACATGGTCGCGTAGACCGAAAGCAGGAAGAAGCGGATCCAATATTTGTTGGCGCCTTGCAGCAGCTTGGGGTCAGCGCGCAACAGAAGCGCAAAAGCCTCACCGTGGCGGAATTCATCGTTGCACCACTCTTCGAACCAGTCGAATATCGGGTGGAACTTGTTTTCCGGGTTACGCGCCAGATGCCGGAATATCGTGATATAGCGGGCATAGCCAATTTTTTCAGACAGATAGACGGCGTAAAAAATGAATTTCGGTTTGAAGAAGGTGTATTTCTTGGTCTTGGTCAGAAAGCTGAGGTCAATGCCAATGCCCGAACCTTTCAGCGTTTCGTTGATGAAACCGGCATGGCGGCTTTCATCACGCGCAAGAAGCTTGAAAAGCCGCTTCATGTCAGGGTTCTTTGTACGGCGGGCGATTTCTGCATAGAGGATGCAGCCTGAAAATTCGGACGTCAGTGAGCTGGCGAGGAAGTCAATGAATTCCGCCTGAAGCTCAGGCTCCAATGCTTCGATTACGCCATCAAAGGCATCGGTTTTCTTGAAGTGACGCTTATTGGGATCGCCCTCCATTTCTTCCATCAAGCCTTCCCAGTCGTCGCGGACAAGGGAAACGTCGATTTTGTCCATCGCTTCATAATCGGTCGTGTAGAAACGCGGCGCAAGAACCGTGTCCGACCGGGCGATCGCCATCGTGTCGAGTTCTGGGGCGATAGGTTTGGCAAAATTGGCCGGCGCGTTCATTACAACCTCCCTGCGGTAAAACTGACTTCGTATAATTCGGCGAGCTCGAAATACCCCGCCAGGCGAGTCCATGCGCGGCGCAGCAGCCCGGCTTTGCGGACCGTGGCATGGCGGTGCAATATGATGCTCTCGCCAAAGCCGACCGTGATGGGGTCGCCATGCACCTGCACCCGGTCGCCGGGCTCAATCTCTACGTCGCCCTCCAATTTGACATGCGCGTGAAAATGGGCCGCGCTTTGCTCGACCTCGATACGGCATGGCGTGTCAAAGGTCTCGGAGGACAGGAGTCTGGTCATTTTGTGGGTGTTCCCAACATATCGGCAAAGATCTTCGTGTGGTCGGGCCCAAAGCCGTAGATCTCGGCCTCGCGGCCAGTGGCGGGATCTTTGAGCGACAAAGCGCCATTTTGCCAACGGACAAGCGTGAACGCAGGTTCGTCGCCAATGCCACGTGCAATCCGCGCCTTTGCCATCCTGCGCATCGTTGCCCGAAGGAAACCGCCTTTGCCGAATGGAACGACAGTGACGGTGTCGCCCGATTTCGCATCACTTACAAGCACAGCGCCATCCGCCCTATCGGTAAAGCGTAGCGACCGGACCTGCGCTGGCGCAACATGCGCTGCAGCCCGGGTGGCGGTCGGATCAGCTGTGCGCGGAATGAAACCGAAGCGCACGGCACCTGTAAGGGCAATGACAAACAGCAGCAGGACAGCCGCGCCGATCAGCGCGCCGCGTGGAACCGTTGGGTCATGATGGACGGCGTGGCTCATGCTGGTACTCCCATCAAAGGAATGTCGTGGCTGCGCTGTGGCGTGGCCTCGACAGGCGCAACCGGTTGCACAACCTGGGTCGTTTTGAAAAGCAGGGCCGCAAAGGCGCTTGCGTCGGGAATGGCGCGTAACGTTGGCTGCGGCGTCACAAAACGCAGAGAGCGGGCATGCGGCCACAGCATGATGTAACCCAGGCGCGGCGCACCCTTCAAGGAAAGCACGATATTGCCGTGACCCGAAGGGAGCATTTTGAGATCGGCCGACCGGATTTCCGAAAGCGGCAGGTTGATGCATTTGTTCAATGCAACGCCAATGCGCAGGACCAGTCTTTTGTTAGTCAGCGTATAAACAGTCGTCCGCTCAACGCCCCAAGCAAACAGGGCAAACAGACCAGTGACGCAAATGCAAAGCACCGATACCGCCATCGCGGAATTCACATCACCATGCGTAGCAAGCCAAATGACGATTGCGGCAAAATAGGCGAGGCACAGACGAATGTGCAGCGCGGTCATTGCCATGATTTTCCAGTCAGGGCTGGACTGCCACAGGATCTGCTCGTCCTGTGGCAATACGCCTGGCAGGCCCCTTGTGGGCTCATATGCATATTCGCTCATATCAAGGGTTCCTGCCGTGCTTTGTTGGCATAGAGATAGCCGCCACCGAAATAGGCAACGATACGCTCTTCTTCGTAGAAGGTGATCTGCCCGGCGGTCCCGGGTACTGGGGCCGTGGCGAAATCTGACGCGTTAATCGCATCGATCACAACCTGGCCCTTCTTGCCATGAACCTTCGACATCGCCATCGGCGCGAGCACCTTGTTGGTGCCGGTATCCACCTCGAGATAGCGGATGACATGCTCGGCGCGGTCAACCCAGATGTCGGTAATTGTGCCGGCAACGGCACCATCGGCGGCAATTACGGTCATTCCGCGCGGATCGGGATCACGGCGATCAATCGCAATATGCTCCGCAGCGCCAATAGGCACGATCCGGTTGCGGCCTTCGCCATCCAGATCGGTATATTTGCCGCGATCCGCCCATGCTGCCGGACCAATGCCGTCAACAAGCGGATTGCCTGTTGGATAATAAGGCGCGCCTGGCGAACGGAAAGTCCGAGCCGCTGCGATATCTACGCGCTCGCGGCCATGCGCTGGAACCGTAAGGGTGTCGCGGCCAAATGGCATGGCGAACGACTTTGGTGCAGCCGCCGAAAGTATGCCACCTGGCGTGTCAACGCGCCCAGTGACTTCATCCTCAAGCGGATAACCTTCACGCCGGTCTTCGCGTCGCAGGTAAACCATGAGCGCCAGGAAAAACAGCACGAATGCCGCAAATACGAGTTCGGTCACATCAACTGTGCCTACAATTTTCATGTCGTCCAACATACGTCCTCCTCACATTTCCCGGTTCAGGTCGGAAATTCGGTTAGTTCAAATCTTTCACTCAACTTATTCTGGTTCTCGAGATGAAGCCCGATGACTGGTCCAAGCACAACGAGAGTCACCAGCAACAATAGAACTTCCAAAGCATATACAGCACCATAGCCAGTCGCACGTCCGGCCAGCGTGGCGCCCATATTCTCGTGGATGGCGATCGTCGCGATCCCGTCGCGAAACAGACCGCCAATTGCGACGCCAGCGCCTGCGCAGCTCGCTTGAACCGCGCCCCATGCACCAAGCGCCAGACCAGCGCTGTCTTTCTGGGCAAGGCCCATGGCGGCAATCATGGTGCCGACGGAAAACAGACCTGTGCCAAAACCAATGGTGCAAGCGCCAGCGAACAGGAGCGGTACCGAAGCAATCGGAGCTGCGAACAAGGTCATCAAGAAAGCAGCGATGCCCGCAACCGCGCCAAAGCCGGCAAGCCGCAACGGATCCGAACCTGATGCCAGACGCTTGCCCCCGAACGCGAAAGCGACCAGCGCGCCGAGCGCCCATGCGCCAGTCAATGCGGTGGTCGAGCCGACGGAAAGACCCAATATCTCACCGCCATAAGGCTCAAGCAGTGCATCCTGCATGGAAAAGGCCATCGCGCCCAGGCCAATTGCCAGAAGCAATCTTTTGGCATTGGGCTGCGCGGTGAACGACGCCCAGATTTCGTTGAAGGTTGGACCGGTCGACGTTGATGTTGTGAGGCTGCGGTTACGTGCCTCTTGCTTCCACAATGCGATGATGTTGAGACCCATCGTCAGCGCTGCCGCGCCCTGAATTACCTGAACCAGCCGCGTGGCAGTAAAATCGATGAGCAAGTTGCCGATTGTGAACGCCGCCATCATCATGCCCACAAGAAGCATGACATACAGTAAAGCGACAACCCGCGGCCGTTTGTCTTCAGGCGCAATGTCGGTGGCCAATGCAAGCCCTGCCGTTTGCGTGACATGCATGCCCGCACCCGTCATCAGGAAGGACAAGCAGGCCGCGCCTACGCCAAAGGCAAAAGTATCGGGGCGCGTGATGAGAATGAGCGAGAAAGGCATGATGGCCAGGCCACCAAACTGGCCAAGCGTGCCAAACCAGATATAGGGCACGCGCCGCCAGCCAAGTACCGAACGGTGCGTGTCGGACCGATGTCCAATCAGTGCGCGAAATGGCGCGACCAACAATGGTATCGCAATCATCAACGCGACAATCCATGTTGGTGTCTTCAATTCGACGATCAGCACACGGTTGAGCGTGCCGTTCAGCAACACTGCGGCTATGCCAACGCTTACCTGAAACAATGCAAGCCGCAGGAGGCGACCCAAAGGAAGCTCAGTGCTTGCGGCGTCAGCAAATGGCAAAAACCGTGTGCCCACGGCTTGCCAGAAAGTCACTGCTGACGGCTTCTGGACCATTAGCGGCTGATCCCCATGGCTTGCGATTTGTAGAAACCGCTTGATACCCGCTGCGTGAAGTCGATTTTCCACTCAGGCAGTGCGTGACCGATATCGTGCGAAAGGCGCGTCTCGGACACTGGAAGGATGGCCGGTGACCTGTCCCCGCGCGGAAAGGCCTTGCCGGCGAAATGCATCATGCGAAGCAACGGTGTGCCGGGCGCGAAAGTGAATACGACGTGCGAAGCACGCTGTGACCATGCTTTCAGCACACCGATGATGTCATTTTCATCATAATGGATGAGAGAGTCCATCGCGACGACATGGTCAAAAACGCCCAGATTATGGCTGCGCATATCGCCGACGCGCCAGTCAATTGACAAATGGCTTGGCGTGCGTTTCTGCGCGATCTCGATCAGGCCATGCGACACGTCGATCGCCACCACTTCCGCCCCGCGCTGGGCTGCGATCATGGCGAGCGCACCGGTTCCGCAACCTGCGTCCAGCAAACGCATGCCGTGCATATCGCTTGGCAAAGTTGAGAGCAAAAGATCACGCATAGTGTCGCGCCCTGCGCGAACCGTGGCACGAATTCCGCTGACGGGAACGTCCGAGGTCAGATCCTCCCACGCCTTGCGCGCGGTCTTGTCGAAATAGGTTTCGAGCCTGGTACGGCTCTGCTGATAGCTGGTCGAAGCGAGGCTGGTGTCCATCATTCAAATCCCAGAAAATCGAAAATATCGCGGTCTTTCATCGGCGTTGCCTCTTGCGGCTCAACCCCGTTCCACAACCGCCGGGCCAAGTTCATATATTCTTCGCACGCGGCGTCGACTTCAGGTGAGCTGTCCATTTCGAACAAGGTGCACTTTTTCAGCCGCGAACGGCGGATGGCATCGAGGTCCGCAAAATGGGCCAGACGCTGCATGCCAATGGCGTTTGCAAACCGGTCGATCTCGTCGGTTGCCTTTGACCGGTTGGCAACGACGCCCGCCAGACGGACATTGTAGTTTTTGGCCTTCGCATTGATGGCCGCAACAATGCGGTTCATGGCGAAGATGCTATCAAAGTCGTTGGCGGCAACGACAATCGCGGCATCGGCATGCTGAAGCGGTGCAGCAAAGCCACCGCATACCACATCACCCAGAACGTCGAAGATCACGACGTCGCGGTCTTCAAGCAAATGATGTTGCTTCAGCAGCTTGACCGTCTGGCCGACGACATAGCCGCCGCAGCCGGTGCCCGCAGGAGGTCCGCCAGCTTCAACGCACATCACGCCATTATAGCCTTCGAACATATAGTCTTCTGGGCGAAGTTCTTCGCTGTGGAAGTCGACGGTTTCGAGAACATCAATGACGGTTGGCATCATCTTTTTGGTCAGCGTGAACGTCGAGTCATGCTTCGGATCGCAGCCGATTTGCAGGACGCGGTGGCCAAGCTTGGAGAAGGCAGCCGACAGGTTCGACGATGTTGTCGACTTTCCGATGCCGCCCTTGCCATATACGGCGAAGACCTTTGCACTGGTAATCTTGTCGCTTGGATCAAGCGCGACCTGGACGCTGCCTTCGCCATCGGGTGGGGAGCTATCCAAAAGATTAAGTGTCATATCTGTACTCCAGTCATTCTGCTGCGACCAGGCCTTCCAGCCGGTCTTCCAGGTCGTTGCTGGCGGCCTTCAGGCGTGCCAACGTATCTGCATCAGGGGTCCACAATTGCCGTTCGCATGCTTCGAGCAGGCGATCGGCCACGCGGGCTGACGATTTTGGATTCAGGTCCGACAGGCGCGCACGCATTTCGGGATCAAGAACAAAGGTTTCGCTGATTTGCTGGTAAACCCACGGTGAAACGGTTCCTGTGGTGGCTGACCAGCCCATCGTGTTCGTCACGTGAAGTTCAAGGTAACGCACCCCTTCAAAGCCGTGCTTCAACATGCCTTCATACCATTTCGGGTTGAGCATGCGGGTGCGGGTTTCTAGGTCGATTTGCTCGCCAAGCGTGCGCACTTTGGTATCGCCTTGCGTGGCATCCACAACATAGATCGGGCTTGCCTTGCCGCGTGCCTTTTCAATGGCTTTGCTCATACCGCCCAGGCCATCGACGTAATGGTCGATGTCGGTGACGCCAGCTTCAACCGATTCCAAATTCTGGTAGGACAGCTCGACACCGGCCAGTTCAGTTTCGAACAGGGCGCGGTGCTGGACCGGCGCACCGGTGCGGCCATATGCAAAGCCCTTTTTGGCTTCGAACATGTTGGCGAGTTCTTCAGGATCCGTCCATGTGCCGCCATCAATCATCATGTTGACATTGGCGCCATAAGCGCCCTGCGCGTTGGAAAAGACGCGCAACGCAGCGGTTTCCAGATCGCATCCATGCTGTGCCTGATGGGCAAGGCTGTGCTTGCGGACGAAATTGGCTTCGGCTGGCTCGTCGGCCATCGTCGCCAGATAGGTGGCGTCGGCAATCATGCGGGTTTGCAACGGCAACAGATCCCGGAAAATGCCCGACATCGTCACGACGACATCAATGCGCGGACGGCCAAGCTCTTCCAGCGGGATCAGCTCGGCACCGGCAAGCCGGCCATAATCGTCGAAGCGCGGACGCGCTCCCAGCAAGGCAAGAACTTGTGCAACCTGCGTGCCTTCGCTCTTCAGATTATCCGTGCCCCAAAGCACCATCGCGACAGTTTCGGGAAGCTTCCCGCCGTCTGCCATATGGCGCGCGAGAAGTTGGTCGGCTTGCGTGCGGCCCTGAATGCACGCGAAGGTGCTTGGAATGCGGAAAGGGTCGAAACCGTGGATGTTGCGTCCGGTCGGCAACACCTCAGGATTTTTGAGGATATCGCCGCCTGGCGCTGGCTGGACATAGGCACCGTCCAGCGCGTGTATCAGGGCGCCAAGCTCGTCATTGGCGTCGATTTTTGCTTCGATGCTGGCGCGGTCGACATCAGGCGAGGCATTGGCCATGGCATTGACGAGACCTTCGCGATCCTCTGCTGTCATCTTGCCGCCAAAGACGTGCAGGCCATGTGGGATCAGCTCACGCTCGATCTCGTAAAGTCGGCCCGCAAGGTCCGCGAGGTCACCGGCTTCAATATCGAGTGTGGCACATTGATCATGGATCAGCTGCGCGAGATCGCGGCGCTCGTCATTGTCATCCGCAATCGACCGGTAGCGCTCCAGAAAGGCCTTCAGGTCCTCAAAGCCCTTATACAAGCCGGCCTCGGCCAGTGGCGGCGTCAGATAGCTGACCAAAGTTGCCCCTGAACGGCGCTTGGCGATGATGCCTTCTGACGGATTATTCGATGCATAAAGGTAGAAATTGGGCAGGTCGCCAATCAACCGGTCCGGCCAGCAATCGCCGCTCATGCCAGCTTGCTTGCCGGGCATGAATTCTAGCGCGCCGTGGGTGCCGAAATGCAGGGCCGCATGCGCGCCGAAATCTTCGCGAATGTAGCGATAAAATGCGGAGAATGCATGTGTTGGCGTGAAGCCGCCTTCGAACAGCAGCCGCATGGGGTCACCTTCATAGCCAAAGGCTGGCTGAACACCGACGAATATATTGCCGAAATGCGCGCCAAGGACGTGAATCGATTGTCCATCGCTTTGCTGGCGGCCGGGGGCTGGGCCCCATTGCGCCTCGATCTGCGCGAGATGTTTTTCGCGCCGGACATGGTCGTCTGCGCTGATGCGGGCGGCGACATTGGCGTCTGACCCAAATTGCGCGGCGTTGCCGTGGAGCAGTGCGTCGCGAAGGCTGTCGATGCTTTCGGGGACGTCAACTGCATAGCCTTCGTCGTATAGCCTTTGCAGCGTTGCGTGGAGCGATTCAAAAACAGCCAGATGCGCGGCTGTCCCGGTTGCGCCAGCATTGGGCGGGAAGTTGAACAGCACGATGGCAAGCTTGCGGACGGCCTTTTCGGCGCGGCGCATGCGAATGATTGCCGTAATCCGCGCCGAAAGGGCGGCGGCACGCTCAGGGCAGCTTTGCATTGCGCGCACATTGTCGGTGACGGTGAACTTGCAGTTGCGATGGCAGCCAGTGCAGCCTTCAGGCGATCCGTCGGAGCGGCCACCAAATACGCTTGGAGCGATGGCGCCATCAAGCTCTGGAATGGCCATCATCATTGTGGTTTCGAGCGGCAACAGGCCCATTTTGCCTGCGCCCCATTGTTCAAGTGTCTGAAACTCTATGGGATGCGCGGCGATATAGGGCACATCCAGCCGGCTCAGCGTTTCGACCGCGGCATTAACATCATTGTAAGCAGGCCCGCCGACAAGCGAGAAGCCAGTCAGGTTGACGATGGCATCAACGATACATGCGCCATCCTTGACAAAATAAGCGTCGATCGCAGGGCGAGAATCCAGTCCGCTGGCAAATGCCGGGATGACCTTCAGGCCCTGCGCCTCGAGCGTTTCGATCATGCCATCATAATGGCCGGTATCTTTGCCCAGCAGATAGGAGCGCAGCATGAGCACACCCACGGTTCCTGCGGGATTTTTAACCGCTGGCAGCAACTCTGCATTCGCGGTCAAACGTTCGGGCAAGTCGGGGTGATAGACGCCGACCTCGGGATATTCGCGCGGGGCGTGCGCTGGCAGATGGCCCTTCAGTGCAGCGCGATCACCACTGGCATAGCGGTCGATCAAGCCGCGGATCATATCCACAACATTGTCGTCCGAGCCTGACAGCCAATATTGAAGCGTCAGAAAATATTGCCGCACATCCTGCGCTGGTCCTGGAATGAAACGCAGGATTTTTGGCAGGCGGCGCAGCATTTTCATCTGGCCAGCGCCTGAGCTACCACCTGGCTTGCCGGAGCCGCGCAGCTTCTTTAGCAGCGCCAGTGGCCCCTTGGCTGGTTTGTCCATGCTGTAATTGCCAAGCCGGGTCAGCTTCACAATATCACCCGCCGACATAATGCCGACAATAGCGTCGCAAGATTCACGGCGTGCCAGCAACGCCGGATGAATAGCGCGGACATGGTCGTCGAGGAACAGCATCGTTGCGATGATGATATCGGCGCGTCCGATGTCGGCTTGCGCCCGTTCAAGAACCTTGGGGTCGCGGTCCCAGTCGGATGCAGCGTAGAAACCGATGCTGATATTATCGCGGGCGAGGTCATGATTTGCGCGCTCGACCGAGGCGGCCAGATGGTTGTCGAGTGTGATGATGACCACACGAACACTGGGTTGGGCATTATCGCGCATAATGTGCCTTCGCCTCATATAATGTCGTCAGTTCGATGGTGGCTACACCATGTTCTGCGGCGAAAACCTCAGTATTCCGGCGTGCTTTGCCGCGGACAAAAAACGGAATTTTCTTGAGTTCGCGGCTGGCCTCGTCACTCCAGACCGCTTCACTGCCCTCTTCCGATACCGACGGCGCAGCCTGTTCTTGTGGGGCAGAATGACTTGGGCCCAAATGTGATGCGCCTGCGCCATCGTGAAATTCGAAATCGTCGCGGAACATCGTCAACAAATGTTCCTCAAGACCCATCACAAGTGGATGGACCCAGCTGTCAAAGATTACATTTGCGCCTTCAAAACCCATCTGCGGGGAGAAACGGGCTGGAAAATCCTGCACATGCACTGGTGACGAAATGACAGTGCAGGGAATGGAAAAACGCTTGGCAATATGGCGCTCCATTTGCGTGCCCAATACCAGCTCCGGCTGCGCGTCCTGAATGGCCATTTCGACTTCCAGATGGTCGTCGGTAATCAGCGGTTCCAGGCCGTATAGCTTTGCCGCTGCGCGCACATCGCGTGCATATTCGCGGTTGTAGCAACCAAGGCCAACGACCTTGAAGCCAAGTTCTTCGCTTGCGATGCGCGCTGCAGCGACCGCATGGGTGCCATCACCGAAAATGAAGACGCGCTTTCCTGTCAGATAATTGGAATCGATCGAGCGGCTCCACCATGAGAGCCGCGAGAGCCCTTCGCGAAGCATTGGCTCGGGATCTACCTTCGCCAGGCCAGCGACTTCGCGAATGAAATCCTGCGTGGCGCCAACGCCGATAGGCACGGTACGCACGGTTGGCTGACGGAATTCACGTGCCAGATAATCCGCGGCCAAATCGCCAGTTTCCGGATACAGCACGATGTTGAAATCGGCTTCGCCCAAGCGCGAGATATCAGCGACAGTTGCGCCCAAAGGCGCAACAACATTGATATCGATGCCAAGCTTGTTGAGCAGGCCACTGATTTCAGTGATGTCGTCGCGGTGGCGGAAGCCCAATGCCGTTGGTCCAAGCAAGTTCACCAACGGACGGCGGTTTGCGCGGTCAGACGGACGGCGATCCTTGTCGACCAGATGGCGGACAATTTGGTAAAATGTTTCAGCAGCGCCCCAATGCTCCTTGCGCTGATAGCTCGGCAGCTCAAGCGGGATGACCGGTATAGGCAGGCCCATCTTTTCGATGAGACCGGCTGGATCGTCCTGGATCAGTTCCGCGGTGCATGAAGCGCCGACGATCATGGCATCGGGCTTAAACCGTTCGACGATGTCCATTGCTGCCGTTTGAAACAGCTGCGACGTGTCTTTGCCAAGGTCACGCGCTTGGAACGTGGTATAGGTAACAGGCGGACGTTTGTCGCGCCGTTCAATCATTGTGAAAAGAAGGTCGGCATAAGTGTCGCCCTGCGGCGCGTGCAATAGATAATGTACGCCCTCCATCGCAGTTGCGACACGCATCGCACCGACATGGGGTGGGCCTTCATATGTCCAGACGGAAAGTTGCATCCCCTAAACCCTCAACACGTCGCGGCGGCGCAATGGCCGCGCAAAAAGTTCTGCAAGATCGCCGGCTTGGTCAAAACCATGGATAGGCGAGAACACCAGTTCAATTGCCCATTTCGTCGACAGGCCTTCGGCCTCAAGCGGATTGGCAAGCCCAAGGCCGCAGACGGTCAAATCTGGGCGCGCAGCGCGGACGCGGTCAAGTTGCCGGTCAACATCCTGGCCTTCGCTGAGCATGACGCCAGCCGGCAAAGCCGCAAGTTCCTGCGCAAGATGCGTGCGATGCAGATATGGCGTGCCGACCTCAATCAAGCGCATGCCAAGCTCGTTGGCCAAGAAGCGAGCAAGCGGCACTTCCAACTGCGAGTCAGGCATAAAAAAGATCGACCGACCAGCAAGACGCGCACGTTGGTGCGCCAGAGCTGTCGTCGCGCGTTCCTGATAGGGGTGCAAGACGGCATCAAAGTGCGATTCGGCAACGCCAAAGGCTGTGGCCGCAGCATGCAACCAATTGGTCGTGCCTTCGACGCCGAACGGGAACAATGCATCGAGACGTGTCGCGCCGCGCGCCTCAAGTGCACGTCCGGTGTCGCCCAAAAACGGCTGGGCGAGCAGGAACCGGGTGTTTGGTCCAATACCGGGAAGGTCAGCGACGGCGCGCTCGGGCAGACTACCAACATTGGAGATGCCCAATTCTGCAAACAAGCGACGGAACTGGTCTTCGACAATATCGGGCAGCGACCCAACGATAATCAGGTTTGAAGGCGTCCCTTCGTCCAGCGTGGGCATGATAGGCACCAACGATGCAAGGCAAGCGTCCTCGCCTTCGGTAAAGGTGGTTTCAATGCCGCTACCGGAATAATTCAATATGCGCACATGTGGGCTATGCTTTGCGCCAAGGCGCTGGGCTGCCTTGGAAAGGTCAAGCTTGATAACCTCGGAAGGGCAGCTGCCGACGAGGAACAATGATTTGATTTCTGGGCGACGTGCCAGCAATTGGTCGACGATCCGGTCAAGTTCAACATTTGCGTCGGCAAGGCCAGCAAGGTCGCGCTCTTCCATGATGGCGGTAGCGAAACGTGGTTCGGCAAAGATCATGACACCAGCCGCTGACTGCAGCAGATGCGCGCATGTCCGCGAGCCAACTACAAGGAAAAACGCATCCTGCATTTTACGGTGCAGCCAGATGATACCGGTGAGACCGCAGAACACTTCGCGTTGTCCGCGCTCTTTTAACACCGCCGCAGCCGTTGTTGCTGGAGCTGTCAGGGGTGCCAGCGCGTTCATGCTGCCACCTTATTGCTTTGGGCGACATCGAGCCGGGCTATGCGAAGCTTATAGAGGAACTGGCCAGCATTTATTACATAAGAGGCATATGCGGCGAGCGCCACATACATGCGGTCATGCGACGTACCCCACTGGTTGAAGAGCATCAGCAGATATGCGGTGTGCAGCGCGAGCACCAACATGCTGAAAACGTCTTCCCAGAAAAACGCTTTGGCGAAGAGCCATTCATCAAACACAACCTTTTCCCAGATCGATCCGGTAATCATGATTGCGTAAAGCGCACATGTTTTCACGAGCACGGAAACTTCCGCCGCTTGCTCGCCTGACCCTGTCGTCAAAAATCGAATGACGAGGAACAGGCTGATACCGAAAATAAGGAATTGGACAGGAGCCAAAATCCCCTGAATCAGTGTCCACGCTGATTCGTCACGCCGCTTGCGTTGCGCTGCGGTGTAGAGAGGCGCATTACCGGTTGCTGCTGCTTTTGGCGCGGCTACCATGAAATTTGCTTCCGACTCAATTTGCGTGCTGACGGACAGAACACATCCTCCCAATCTCCAGAATGCAAATAAAGGCGTGATTTACAAAAGTGTCAAGTTTTTTAGACGTCCAAAATAATTGACACATAGCGTTTGCTAATTGAAGTCGGTTGCTATACGTATGCCGTCGAGAAAATTGATTTCATCGAATTTAGGGCCGACGTTCTTGCTGCGCCGACCAGACTTTTAGGGGAGTCTGAATATGGCTACTGCTTTCGGACTTTCCGAACTTAAATCCAAGCTGGATGACTGGCGTGGAGGCCGGAAGATCGAACGCGTCCGGGATTTGGCCGATGCCGACCCGGCTTTCAACAATATCCGTACCGTCGACACCCGTAATGAGATGCATGATCTGTCACTATTGCTTGAAAATCTGGTCATTCCGCGGCTGATAGCGGACGGGGCTGGCCAAGCATTCTGGCATGATTTTGCCGCGCCCGATCTGTCTGATGTCAATGTGCGCGCTACATCTGAGCGGCGGACTATCAGCGAAAGTGACGTTGAGGTTTTTTCCCGCCTGTCCGCGAATGAGGAAGCACATGTCCTATTGGCATTTGTCGATGAATGCTTGGCTACAGGCAGCTCGGTAGAGACTATCTTCGTAGATTTGCTCGCGCCTGCAGCACGCCGACTTGGGGAATATTGGGATGCCGACAGCGAAGACTTTGTGGGTGTAACAATGGGCCTTTGGCGCATCCAGGAAGTGTTGCGCGAACTAACCATGCGCATACCACCAGTTGCATCTCCCGGTCATGGCCTGCGCTCGGCATTGTTCTCGCCCATGCCGGGGGAGCAACATAGCTTTGGCACACTTATGATCGCGGAATGTTTTCAAAGGGCAGGGTGGGAAACCGAGGTGTTGATCGAGCCGACACAGTCGGAATTGACAGGTAAAATTGCGCGCCAGCATTACGACCTCATTGGATTGACGGTGAGTCACGATTGTTCTACGAGCCTGCTCCATGGCTTGGTAAATGCTGTAAAAGCGGTATCGAGCAATCCACATATTCGGGTGTTGCTTGGGGGGCGCGTTATCAACGAGCAGCCCCACCTCGTAACCAGTAGTGGCGCAGATGCTACGGCGGCAGATGCCCTGTCGGCTGTGGCATTGGCAGACGCGCTGGTTCCGTTACATGTCACAAGTTTTGAAAAACTAAGTTAGGGAACTGGTCCATTCGATGAACCTGGAGTCAACGCACGGAGACCGGATTCCTTTTGGTGATCCTGAAGTCATATTTGATGGGTTCTCGAAGGGGGACATAATTAACCTTGCCTATTGTGCAGGTGATTTCATGCTGGCCATTGATGAAGCTGGGGTCATTCGCGATATCGCAGTGAATGTGCGCGACCATGGCTTCGCTAATATGTGGGTCGGCCAGCGTTGGTCTGACACGGTCACTATCGAGAGTCAGCCAAAAATTGCCCAAATGCTGAACACTGCGGCAACTCCCGCTGCCGTGTGGCGGCAAGTCAACCATATGCATGACGGTGACGATGTTCCGGTGAATTATAAGGTTGTCACGCCTGAAAATGGCGGCTGGAAAGTGGCGATAGGCCGAGATTTACGCTCGGTCTCCGTATTGCAGCAGCGCCTTTTGAAGACTCAACAATCGATGGAGCGCGACTATCTGCATCTGCGCCAGACAGAAACCCGTTACCGCCTTTTATTTGATAACATTTCCTATCCCGTGTTGATTGCAGATGCCGAAAGCTTTGATATCCAGCAAGCAAACAGGGCGTTTCACACACTTATAAACGCTGCGCCCGGTTCACTTGAGAGCAAGAATTTTTTGAATCTCGTGCATCCCAATTATCGCGATGATATTATCGCATATATTGGCGCAATGACCGTCAACAGTCAGACTATCCCCGCCAATGTCCGGCTATTGGGGAGAGCGGGATCTGTAAAGGTCGCAGCCTCAGCCTTTAGGCAATCGGGAAAGCAATTTTGGCTGATCAATATCGACGACGGTTTACATGAAGTTCCTGGCAAGCAATCCGATCGCTATGTGCTCGATGTCGTTGAAAAAATGCCCGATGCATTTGTCCTTACCGACGAAAAACAGTCGATCATCGTTGCGAACCGCGCTTTCGCTGAATTGGTGCAGGCCGGATCGGTCGAGCAACTTTTGGGTGTCTCGCTTGGCCGCTTTATCGGCAGACCTGATGTCGACGTCGGGTTGCTCAAAAAGCAGCTCAAGGATCATCAAAATGTGCGTAATTTCAGTTCGATCGTAAATGATCTAAACGGCGGTGAGGAGCCTGTCGAGATATCGGCAATCATGATCGATCACGAGCAGCCACTGTTCGGATATTCCGTTCGGGGCATTGGGCGCCGTGAACGCGACCTGCCGCAAAGCCGGAATGAATTCCCCCGGTCGGTTGAGCAGCTCACCGAACTGGTTGGCCGCAAAACCCTGAAGGAAATTGTGCGCGAAAGTACCGATTTGATCGAGCGCATGTGCATTGAAGCAGCATTGGTCCACACAGCAGACAATCGCGCATCGGCAGCCGAGATATTGGGATTGAGCCGCCAAAGCCTATATTCAAAATTACACCGGCACGGGCTTGGCAACCTCATCGGCAGAGACGAATAATGTCATTATAAATGGACATTGTAATGTCCAATTAATTTGACAGTATTACATAACTGACATAGCTTCGCCGCATGTCAGACTCACTGATTTCCCCGAATATCGCGCAGCTGCAAGCCAGGCGCCCGCGCGTCGGTGATATAATTGAACTTACAAAGCCCGTGACGTGGTTCCCGCCAATGTGGGCTTTCATGTGTGGTGTCGTGTCTTCGGGCTTTTCCATCAGCGAAAATTGGCTCTTTCTTATTGCCGGCATTGCCCTGACTGGTCCGCTGGTGTGCGGCACCAGCCAGGTTATCAACGATTATTGCGATCGTCACGTCGATGCAATTAACGAACCGGGCAGGCCGATACCTTCGGGTCGCGTTCCCGGATATTGGCCCGTTGGCATTGCGCTGACAGGTTCGGCGGTATCGTTATTTCTGGCCGCATATTTGGGGCATTGGGTATTGATCGCCACGTGCGTGGCATTGTTTAGCGGTTGGGCTTATAGCGCTGCACCCTTTCGGGCAAAACGCAGTGGCTGGTTTGGGCCGCTTTTATGCGCGTTAAGCTATGAGGGCCTGTCTTGGTTCACCGGTGCAAGCGTCATGCTCGGCGCATTGCCAAGCGAGACGGTTCTGCTCGTCCTCCTGCTTTACAGCCTGGGTGCACATGGCATCATGACATTGAACGATTTCAAGGCGGTCGAGGGCGACAAAGCGACGGGGTTACGTTCCCTGCCGGTCACTTTGGGTGTGCGCCCTGCGGCAATCTTTGCCTGTGTCGTTATGGCAATGGCCCAAATTGCGGTTATCGCGGTCTTATGGGTTCAGGCCCTGCCGTTGTCTGCGGCAATCGTGGCGCTGTTTACATTGCTGCAGCTGTTCTTGATGGCGCGCCTTGTGCGGGATCCAGCCAAATTTGCACCTTGGTATAATGCAACCGGCGTTTCGCTTTATGTCTTTGGCATGCTTGCCGCAGCACTTGGCCTTGGAGGATATATATGACCGCCCAACAGCAGAATTCGGCAGGTATCGGATGGTTGGGTATCGCTCGGCTCGGTGCAGTTCAAGCAGCGATTGGCGCCATTGTGATGCTTGCGACGTCACTGCTGAACCGTGTGATGGTGGTTGAATATGCGATTTCGGCGTCCGTCCCAGCCGCACTTGTCGCATGGCATTACGGGGTTCAACTCAGCCGCCCGGTCTGGGGGCACAATTCCGACCGGTCGGCCCATCGCAGCAGCTGGATCATTGGCGGTATGGGGGTCTTGGCATTAGGCACCATGATTTCGATCGATGCCACAATCATGATGGCATCGGGCGGCATCTTTCCTTTGATTCTCGCCATCATCGGATTTTCCATGATTGGGCTTGGCGTCGGGATGTCGGGCACGGCATTGCTTGCGTTACTGGCGTCGCGCGTTTCGGTTACGCGTAAGCCGGCTGCAGCGGCCATCAGCTGGACGATGATGGTCGCAGGAATTGTGGTCGCGGCTGGCGTTTCAGGCAGCTATCTGGATCCGTTTAGCGAAGCACGGCTGGCGATTGTCACCAGCCTCGTTGTTCTGGCCGCCTTTTGCGTTGCCGCTTTGGCTTTGCGCGGCCTCGAGCGTGGCAGCGAGCCGGTAGCCCCGGCTTCCAACCCGACTAACCTTCCTTTGGCCTCAGTTATCCAGAATATCTGGGAAGACGCCCAAGCGCGACGTTTTACCTATTTTGTATTCATTTCGATGCTGGCTTACAGCATGCAAGATCTGATCCTTGAGCCGTTCGCAGGCTTTGTCTTTCACATGACACCTGGCGAGTCCACAAAGCTGGCTGGTATTCAACATAGCGGCATTTTATTGGGCATGTTGATCTCCGGCGCCGGCGGCAGCATTCTTGCCAGGAAGTTTGGGCAGAACTCGCGATTCTGGATCATTCTGGGCTGCTTCAGCTCGGCAATAATGTTGGTCGGCTTATCATTTGCCGCGAAAATTGGTCCTGCATGGCCACTAAAGGCGAATGTTTTCGCGCTTGGTGCAGCCAATGGCATTTTCGCGGTCGCGGCCGTCGGCGCCATGCTCCAACTGGCAAGTGAGGGAAAGTCGTCCGGCGAAGGCGCGCGCATGGGCGTATGGGGCGCGGCGCAGGCAATTGCTTTTGGCGCAGGAGGACTCCTCGGTGCGATCATCGTCGATCAACTGCGTTCCAGAATAGGGCAAGACAGTGTCGCATTTCAGACCGTGTTTGCGGTCGAAGCTGCCATGTTCGTCGTCGCGGCATTGGTCGCAACAGCCACAACCATGAAGCAGCAAACACCTGCAAGGAAGGCGGTGCAATTATGAGAACACAGACAGATTTTGATGTAGTTGTCGTTGGTGGGGGTCCATCGGGCGCGACTGCGGCACATGACCTTGCCTGTGCAGGCTATAAGGTCATGCTGCTCGACAAGGCCGGGCGGATAAAGCCATGCGGCGGCGCCGTTCCGCCACGCCTCCTGAAAGATTTTGATATACCCCAAACCATGTTGGTCGCCCATGCAAAGTCCGCGCGCATCATTGCGCCGTCGAACAAGAAGGTGATGATGCCTGTTGGTGATGGCTATGTGGGCATGGTTGACCGCGACACATTTGACGAATGGCTCCGCAATCGAGCCGCAGAGGCTGGCGCGACGCGCGTCACGGGTAAATGCGAGGAGGTCGACGACAGTGATACAGTTGTGACTTTGTCCTATCGTTCGGATCGCAATGGGCCGCTGCAAACGGTAACCGCGCGGTCGGTGATTGGTGCCGATGGTGCGCGGTCATCCGTGGCGGCACAATGCCTCAAGGACGCCGAGCGCGTGAAGTGCGTCTACGCCTATCATGAAATTGTCGAAGTTCCTGACGAAGTCACGGAAGATTACGATCCGACGCGCTGCGATGTCTATTATCAGGGGCATTTGTCGCCGGATTTTTATGCATGGATTTTTCCGCACGGCAAAACCGCGAGCATTGGGCTGGGTAGCGCGGATAAGGGTTTCCCCTTGCGAGAAACGACTCGATTAATGCGCGAGCAAACGGGTCTTGCCCATTGGAAAACCTTGCGCAGGGAAGGCGCGCCAATTCCGCTCAAGCCGCTGAAGCGATGGGACAATGGCAAAAACGTCGTCGTGGCGGGCGATGCAGCAGGTGTCGTCGCGCCATCTTCGGGTGAGGGTATTTATTATGCGATGACCGCCGGCCGGATGAGCGCTGATGCAGTTGCCGTCTTCCTGAAATCGGGTAATCCTGGCGCGCTGCGCGTGGCACGCAAATCTTTCATGAAGGCACATGGCCGGGTATTCTGGATCCTCGGCATCATGCAATATTTCTGGTACAAAAATGACAAGCGCCGCGAACGTTTCGTGAAGATGTGCGAAGACCCTGATGTCCAGCGCTTGACATGGGAAGCCTACATGAACAAACAACTGGTACGGCGCGATCCCATGGCCCATGTCCGGATCTTCTTTAAGGATTTGGGACATTTGTTCGGGCTTAAACCAGTAGAGAGATAAGTCTCGCATGAACAGCGCGCGCATTTTCCCGACCATCATTGCCGGGTCGCTGGCTTTGGTCACGGCCATTGTCGGCGGTACGATAACGGTCCTGGATGACTGGTATTATTCGCTCCAGCAGCCCGCATGGGCGCCGCCCGATTATATGTTCGGTGTCATTTGGACGGGCATATTCGCATTGATCGCCGTATCAGGCGTGCTGGCGTGGGAAAAAGCGCCAACTCGCCGCGAGTCGGAAACAGTGCTTGGTCTTTTTGCGCTTAACGGTTTTCTCAATCTGGGCTGGAGCTTCTTGTTCTTCCGGATGGAACGGCCTGATATCGCCGTTTACGAACTGGTTGCGCTTTGGCTGTCGATCCTTTTGCTGATATTGTTCTGTGGACGATTTTCCAAATGGTCGGCGATTTTGCTGGTACCATACCTCGTCTGGGTCACCATTGCTGGCGTCCTCAATTATCAGGTGGTTCAGCTGAACGGTCCATTCGGTTGATGGAACAATTCTTCGCCAGCGGCCGAGCCGTTGACGTGGTTCTGGCTGTGCTTGTGGTCGAGGCAATCTGGCTGAAGCTACGGGGTCAGAAATGGGCCGATATTATCCCTGCGTTATTGCCAGCCATTTTGATGATGCTTGGACTGCGCGCCGCGCTTACAGGCATGGCCTGGCCATTTGTCTCGCTGCCCTTGGCTTTGGCATTTCCCGTGCATTTGTATGACATGCACCGGCGCAATATGCTGCGACGCCATCCATAAATAAGTCAGCCATAAAAAAACCCGGCACGGTGGCCGGGTTTTTTTTCAAGATCATGCGTCCCTCAATAATCGGGGGCATAGCCATGTTCAATGGCCCACAGATACCAGTTGTCGACAACGGTGCCCGTCAGCAGGATGCCGATGCCTCCGGTCAATGTGGTCAACACCGCAAACCACCAGGCCCAACGGTGGATGGATTCCATCGTTGCGTTGAAGCCCATTGTCCATCTCCAGAACAAGGCAGCACGTTCGGATGCGGTTCCACGGTCGGTAATCTGTTCCAGCTCGCGTTCACCGCCATAACGGCCAACCGCAAGGATCGTTGCCCCGTGCATGGCAAACAGGAGCGCCGAGCCATAAAGGAAGACGATCGAGAGTGCGTGGAAGGGATTGTAGAACAGGTTGCCATATTGAAGCGAGAAGTTGTTCGTCCATTCAAGATGGGGGAAGATACCGAATGGTACCGCTTCGGCCCAGCTGTCCATGAAGAATGGACGTATGAAACCAAGTACAAGATAGAGCCAGATGGCCGATGCAAATGCCCAGGACACATGCGTGCCCATGCCAAGTGCCCGAGCCCGACGATATCCGCGTACCCACCAAAGGATGATAGCTGTGGTCAGGAAAAACCCTGCCAAGATCCACCACCCGCCTTTTGCAAGCGGGACAAACGGCGTCCAGCCATATTCAGGTGCAGGGGGGTAAAGCCCAAGCCAGAAGAACTGGCGGACAAATTCAACCGGATCCCAGTTGACCGACGCCAGCATGTTGAACCCGATAATCTCGATCGCAAAAAAAGCGAACAGCAATGAGGCAAGACCAAGCCACCCAAGATAGATCGGACCGATTTGAGCCTGCCCGAATTTGCCCATCCAGTAACTGAAACCAGTCATCTCGATACGGCGTTCGTCCCGTGCCGGCAGCGGCATTCCCATTTCAGGGGAATAGGTCAGCTGCACCTGGGTAAATATGTTCTGATAACGTGCCATTTCTTTACCCTCCCATTAAGACCAAATCGGAATGTTGCGCCACCACTCCCACCATTCCGGCCAGCCACCTGCATAAAGTGGCCCCGCAATGATGATGCAGACCGCGCTCCAGAAACCAGCGTTCAGCGCCAGAAACAGTCCGAGGCGGTGAATACCGATTGTGCCGACCGAATAGCCGATGAAATCGCGGAAGAAGGTGTCTTCATATTCCGGTGTTTTGACTTTCTCGCCCTTCATGGGATTGACCGCAGAAAGAATGAGAGCGCCATGAAGCGCAAGCGCGAAGCAGGTCGTGAAGAAGAACGACACGGCAATCATATGCGCCGGGTTGTAGTGGAAATTCACATATTGGTATCCGGTGTTGGACACCCAGTCGAGGTGACTGAAAATCCCGTACGGAAATCCGTAGCCCCATGCGCCCAACAGAAACGGACGGAAAATGACGAGTGTCATATATGCCAAGATGGCAAAGCCGAAAGCGACCGGGACATGATATCCCATGCCTAGTTTGCGGCATATCTCAACTTCCCGGAGTGCCCAGGAAATGAAGGCGCCAGTGGCGCACATTGTGATGACTTGCCAGAAGCCACCTTCTTTGAGCGGGGCAAAGCCCAGCCCATATTTCACGTCCGGCGGATTGATGGAAATCAGCCACGGGTTCCAAGTGTCCCCCAATGACGCGGCATAAAAAATCAGCGCGGTCCCCAGAATGGCACAAATCGCCGAAATCACACCGAAAAAGCCGACGTAGAACGGCCCGATCCAGAAATCGAACAGGTCTCCACCAATCAGCGTTCCGCCACGAACACGATATTTTCGTTCAAAGCTCAACAGCGACATAATACGTCCCCTTCTACCCCCAATGGGCAGGCACCACGGACCTGTCACTTGATGCAACAGGCTGATTATTTGTCCCCGGGAGGTACGTGACGCCGAAGCGCCACGACCTCTTAGGGGTTTTGGTTCAGGTCAATTCGCCGGAGCCATAGCCGGAGCAGCAGCCGGAGCAGCAGCCGGAGCTGCAGCAGCGGCTGCAACAACAGCAGGTCCTTCGATCCAGTTGAAGCGATCAGTGCTCAACAGGATGAAGTGAATCAACAAGGCCAAAACGAACAGGAAGATTGCCAGAGCAACCAATGTTCTGCGCGGATCAAATATTAACCAAAGTCTCCACATGATACCGCCTCCTTATGTTAAGATTGTTGTGATGGTTGCGGTAGCAACCTGGACCGCATCATTCAGCATTGCGTAGCCATTGATGCCCGGAAACCAAGGTCTCCACATCCATACCAACACATGCGCAATGATTGCGACGATGGTGAAACCAATGAAGCTGCTCACAAAAATTTTGTGAAACTCCTTGGCTTCCTCCGGAGTCAGATAGGCTCCGGGACCAAAGCGTTCGTTATCGCTCATATTCCCTACTCCATATTAACCCCTTCGAGCCGTATATTGTGACTCTTCCGGGCGTTTGCCCCGCAGCACCCTTTGCTGCTAAGGTAAGTGACATCCGGCCGTTGGCTGGATGAATATGTGGAGCGCCGCTCATGCGTTGGCCCCCTGTAACATTGCCGCGGCAAGCCGTTCGGCAGAAACATGATCTTCGCCCGCGCGGCGGGCGCCGCGTTCTGCGGCGTCGCGCAGGTTCTTCGCGGCGGAAATACGCACCAAAACAGGCTGCGCTTCGACAATGGCGTCAAGCTTTGCTTTTGCCTCATGATCCCAACGCAGCATGGTTTCACTGCGCGCCGGTGTTGCGGCACCTGAATCCATTTGCGTGGACAGAGGCAGGATGTGGAAAAGCGCATCAAATAAAGCGTTGCACACTTCCTGCACGAGGTAGGTTGCACCCGAATAGCCCATATACGGTGTACCGGTGTGGCGCCGGATAGCCGCGCCAGGGAATGATGCCGGGACAAAAATCCCGCGCCCACCGCTTTCGGCCATATACATGCGTTCGTTGTAGCTGCCGAAAATCACGAGTGGTGGATTGTCGAAGATGGCGTCGCGCACTGCTTGGTTGTCGGGCTTTTGACCTGCAGTCCGGCTAAAGGCGAAGTTGCATGGCAGGCCCATGTCATCTTCGAGAAATTTGCGAATACCCCGTGCGTAGGTGTCGGTGGCGACAATGCCGAAGCTTGCGGTACCGAAGAAATCCTGAGTCACCGAACGCCACAAATCCCACAGCGGCTTGATGGTCGTATGCTTTTCTTTTTCGATAAATGGTTCTGGATCAAGTCCCGTCATTTCGCCGAGTTGGCGCAAAAACCGGGTCGTTGAATCGAGTCCAATTGGTGCCTGCAGATACGGCCGGTCAAGCTTTTCACACAGGTTACGGCCGAATTCGCGATACATGCACACATTAACCGACGCGAGCGCAAGCTTCTGAATATCTGCCAAGTGGGTCCCCAATGGAAACACCATGTTCACCTCAGCGCCAATACCCTCGATCAACCGCCGGATTTCCGCAAGATCGGAAGGCATATTGAATATGCCGTAAGACGGACCGATTATATTGACCTTTGGCTTGTCCCCTTCGGCCAAAATCTTGGGCGCGATCGCTTTTTTGGGGCCAAATTCGGTCCATAGCCATGTCAGTGCACGGTCCTCCGACTGCCATTGATCCTCGTCGATGGTGCGGGGCAAAAAGCGCCGGATGTTGGTGCCCTCGGGCGTGACACCACCGCCAATCATTTCGGCAATCGAGCCCGTGACAACAACAGCAGGCAAATCGGGATCGAGCGCTTTCCAGGCCCTGCGCATCGCGCCCTCTGTCCCGGTCTTGCCGAGTTCTTCCTCGCCAAGGCCAGTCACTACGATGGGCAACTCATGGGGTGGCAATCCGTCGGTATAATGCAGCACGGATGTCACTGGCAGATTTTCGCAACCAACGGGTCCGTCAATGATGACCTGAAGTCCCTTGATGGCGGTAAAGGCATAGACGGCGCCCCAATATCCACCAGCGCGGTCATGATCGATGATCAACGTCATGAGCCAATGGCCTCCGCTGCTTTAGCCGCGGCAGCGTTTTGTGCGGCGAACTTTGCTTTGAATTTGGGTCGGTCGGTTGGTGTTTCTTCCCAGATACCGGCGGCATAGCCTGAACCGACACCATCGAAGAAGGCATGCATTTTGTCGAAGCGTGCCTTGTTGCCAATGGCGGCATTTATGACCTGCGCCAGGCTTCCAGCACCAGCTGGACCCATCAGTGGCCGCGCGGAAATTAGATTGGTGAAATACAGGGCAGGTATGGCCTTCGCCTTTGCATGCTGCACAACAGGGGTTGTGCCGATCGCAAGGTCGGGGCCGAATTCGTTAACGGCGGCAATATCCTGTTCAAGGCTTGCGCGGTAGTTGACGCGAACGCCTCTCGCTTCAAGCCATTCACGGTCAGGGTCAGACCATTTCGTGCGTGGACAGGCCGTTCCGACATAAGGTACATCCGCGCCGCTTTCGATCAGCAGGCGGGCGACGAGCAGTTCGGATCCTTCATAGCCCGACACGGTAATTCTGCCCTTAATCGGCTTGGCGGCCAAAGCGCCCTGAATGGCGGGCAATATGCCATTTTGAGCAGCAGCGATTTGATCGGCGCTTGCGCCTGTCGCTTCGCCAATGGCCTTGAGCCATGCAGCTGTTCCATCGCGACCAACAGGAGCGGAACCAACGACCTGGCGACCAGCGGCTTCAAATTCCCGCACGCTCGCGGTGTAAAAGGGATGGATTGCGGCAATGACTGCGCCATCAAGCGCGGCATATAATTCGCGCCATTCGCGCGTAGGCACCACTGGCCCTGCTGCGAGACCCAATGGCTCGAGCATATGGCCAATGCCCATGGGATCGGCTGGAAACATTTCGCCAAGCAATGTGACAGATGGCTTGTCCGGCAAGGATGCCGGCGCTGCAACCGGGCCTTGTCCTGCCTCGGTCCGCGCATATTTCAGCATGGCACCTGCAAGAACATCTTTGGCTTCGGCATGGGTTGGAATGCCGAAGCCTGGCACATCAATGCCAATGATGCGCACACCATTGATGGCGTCGGGCAACAGCCGCAGCGGAACGCCGCTTGCGGTAGGGACGCACAAATTGGTGACGACAATAGTGTCATATTTCTCGGGGTCGGCCATCTGTTCGACAGCTTCCTTGATATCCTCGAACAATTTGCCCGTGACGAGCGTTTCGGAACTGAAAGGGACATAACCAACGCTTCGGCGAGCGCCGTAGAAGTGCGATGTAAATGTCAGGCCGTAAACGCAGCACGCTGAACCGGACAAGATCGTTGCGGTCCGGCGCATCCGCAAACCAACGCGAAGCGACCCAAAAGCCGGGCACATGGATTGCGGTTGGTCATGGGGACCGACGGGATAATCGCTGGCATACTGGTCAAGGATTTCGGTCTTGCCGGCTTTCTTTGCAGCCTCAAGCATGGTGTCTTTGCCGCCATGGCAACCGCTGCCCTCTGCAGGCGCAGCCGAAAGATCCATACGGTCGCGCGTACGATCAGGTCCAGCAGGAGCGACGATATCAGTCACGCATCATACCTCATCGTAAATGACTTCAAGTGATGGCTTCACTTCGAAAGTGCCGCCGCGCATATCCGCCTGCGTGGCGGGAACGAGCTGAATATTGCCGCCGACTTCATCGGGCGAAAACAGCCCCAGCAATCCGTCTTGCTCCAGTGGCTTAGGCTGGCGGGGCGGTGCATTGGCAACATTCTCGCCAAGCTGCGCAAACAATGTGCCCCACTCGCTGTCGGAGGTTCCGATGATTTGATAATTGGCCGATTTCCGGCGGATGTCTTCATTGGCCGGAATGGCTATCAGAACGGGGATATCGACCGCTTCAGCGAACGCCTGTGCTTCTCCCGTGCCATCATCTTTGTTGATGATCATCCCGGCAACGCCGACATTGCCGCCCATTTTGCGGAAATATTCAACTGCCTTGCAGACATTGTTGGCGACGTAGAGTGATTGCAGATCGTTTGATCCAACCACGATGACCTTCTGGCACATGTCACGGGCAATCGGCAGTCCAAAGCCGCCACACACAACATCGCCCAAAAAGTCGAGCAACACATAGTCAAAGCCCCAGTCATGGAAGCCAAGCTTTTCAAGAAGCTCAAAACCATGAATGATGCCGCGTCCGCCACAACCGCGACCAACTTCAGGCCCACCAAGCTCCATGGCGAACACGCCGTCACGCTGAAAGCAGACGTCTTCGATAGACACTTCTTCGCCGGCGAGTTTCTTGCGCGACGACGTTTCGATAATCGTGGGGCAACTTTTACCGCCGAACAGCAGAGACGTTGTATCCGACTTCGGATCGCAACCAATGAGCAGAACCCGCTTGCCCTGCTGCGCCATCATGTAGCTGAGGTTGGAGAGCGCGAAGCTTTTGCCGGAACCGCCTTTTCCGTAGATCGCAATGATCTGTGTTTCTTTTTTCACTTCACCTGTGTGAACAGGATCCGGTTCAATCGCGGCTTCACCGCGCAAAGCCTCTATGTCGAGCATAGTCATTCGCAGTCACTCCAATCGAGCACCATTTTCAGGCAGTCAGGGTTATCAAAAGCTTCGGGATAGGCAGCATGCGCTTGCGATGCTGGCGCAACGCGCGAGATCAGGCCCGACAAGTCGAGTGCGCCGGTTTCAATCATTGCGTGCACCGAATGCAGATCTTCAGGTTGCCATTCAGCCGCAATACGGATGCGCGTTTCACGTTGGAACGCGGGCGCAAAATCAAAGCTGATGGGTTTGCTGTAAAATCCGGCAAGAACCAGTTCGCCACCCTTTGCGAGTCGGCCGATGAAGCTGTTGATCGACGATGCGTCGCCGCTGACGTCATAAATCCGGGCGTAATCACTGCGATCATCATCTTGTGGGTGGATTACATTATAACCAAGGCTGCCGCCCTGCCGTGTGGCATTGGTCTCCCAAACCACCGGCGGCGGCGCGCCTGCAGCAATGGTGAGGCGAGCAAGCAACCGCCCCAATATGCCGTGGCCAATGATCAGCTGCGGGAGCTCGCCATGGCAGATGGCATGCAATGCCGTCGCTGCCAGGGCATATAGGACACCTTGCTCGGCAAGTTTTTCATCGATGGGCATTGCACGCGCAGACGCCACGATGACGCGGCGTGCAGCGCCTCCAAAGAGGCCGCGCGCATCGCGATAGCAACTCGCGCCTGGGACAAATACCCATTCACCGAGTCGCGCTTGGTGGCCGGGGCCAGCGTCGATGATCCGGCCAATTGATTCGTATCCGGGTACCAGAGGATAGCCCATGCCGGGGAAGCTTGGCATATTGCCTGTCCACAGCAGCTTCTCCGTACCGGTGCTTATTCCGCTATATTGGATTTCAACCAGTACGTCGCCGTCACCCATCGCCGTTAATGCAGTGTTGCGCATCGCTAGCTTTCCTGGGGCATCGAATATGATGGCCGACGTTTCCAAAGCTCTGGTTCCTCCCTGATCCCCACCCGGACATTGGATGGAGACTTTCTCAGGTGTCAAAGTATCGGAACAGTTTTAATTGTCAAATAAATTGGACAGTTCAGTGTCATTTTATTGCGACAAGGGCGCTGGTGATGATCGGCAAGGCCGTATGAACAGGTTTGATTGATCGGAATCCCGCCGTTTTCAGCATGTTATACAGTTCGTTGGAAGTCCGGGGCCGACCAGAACCCATTGCCCACAGGTACAGTCCGAAATAGGCATGGCCCATAGATTTTGCGTGGGGTGCGTTGGCCATTGGCTCAATTATGAGCAGGCGCCCTCCATCAGGAAGGGCGGAATGAACCTTTTTTAACAATGCCTGCGCTACATCATCATCATGGTCGTGCAATATCCGTGATAAAGTGATCAGGTCGTAACCTTGTGGCAGCGTATCAGACTTGAAACTCCCGGGATGCAGCTGCCAATTTGCAGATATAGGATCCAAAGCGAATCGGTTTTTTGCGGCCTCGATCACCTCTGGGAGGTCGAAAATTCCGGCTACCAATGAGGGCGCTGATTTTGTTACCGCACCTACAAATGCGCCAGAGCCGCCACCGACGTCCAAAAGCCTGCGATGCGCGGTAAAGTCGTAAGCGTCGATTATCTGCTGCGAGACCATGGGCTGAGTCGCGGCCATCAGCTGCGAATAATCTGCAGCCGCCTCTTGGCTGTCGTTTTTAGACGCGTAGGTCCAATAGGCTGACAAAGCTGTCTCTTCCCGCCGGTCTTTCGCAAACAGGGCCAGCGGATCTGCCAGGTCCCGATATAGCAAACGGTGGTGCCTAACCATCGCCATCGCCCCGCTGTTACATGACAGTGCCGCCCCCGCTTCGCCTAGGGTCCAAAGTCCCTCGATGGGCGACTCGGATATTTGCAACGACTCGCCTGCGTGAAGCAATCGCGACGCCGCGTCGGGCGGGAGTTGGGTAAAGGCGATAACGTCGGCAAGGCTGCGCAACTGGTCGTTGAGGAATGCGATCAGGTCTGATTCCACGAAAGCAGCCAAAATTTGCGCATAGACAAAACCCGCAATCATATCGAATTGTGCGGCAGCCTTTCGACGTGCGATGCTGCGGAAAATTGGTGTGCGCGAGGCCCACCGCTGAAATGTGGAACTGCCCAGGATCCGGTTGCGCCGAAGCACCCAACGCGCCTTAAAGTTCAATGTGTAACCCTTATAAGACATATTTGTTTGTCCATTTGATTGGACTTCTGATAGCCTGTGGTCAATTCAATCTTCGCCGGAGTCAAAATCATTCGCCAGGAATCGTCAGCTTTGATTGTCGGTGCCGGGATTGGTGGCTTGGTCAGTGCCGTACTTTTGGCGTCGCGCGGTATGGCGGTTACGGTTCTTGAAAAGGAAGCGGCAGCTGGCGGCAAGGTGCGCCAATTGGATGTGGATGGCGCAATGGTCGATGCTGGCCCAACTGTTTTTACCATGCGCGGGGTAATTGATGATATCTTTGCCGCTGCAGGTGCCGCGACCGAAGATTATGTGAAATTGCATAAGGCCGATCGAATCGCGCGTCATGCGTGGGATGCCGTCACACGGCTTGACCTTTTCGCGGACAACGCGCGCAGCGTGCAGGCCATTGGAGATTTTGCCGGTGCAAAGGCAGCGGCTGGCTTTGAAAGCTTTTCCAAGGAAGCGCGGCGGATATTTGAGATATTGGACCGCCCTTTTTTGCAGGATTCCAAAACCTATCCGCCCGGCCTGATGTGGCGGATCGGACTGTGGCGGATCAACGCGCTCATCGCGATCAGGCCCTATGAAAGCCTCTGGAAAGTGCTCAAGGAGCATTTCGACGACCCGCGCCTGCTTCAGCTTTTCGGCCGCTATACGACCTATTGCGGCTCCTCTCCGTTCCAGACACCCGCCACTTTGATGTTGATCGCGCATGTCGAGGCTCAGGGCGTATGGGCCATCGAAGGCGGCATGAGCGCGCTTGCCGCGGGACTGGAAAGACTGGCACGCGAGAAAGGCGTCCATTTCCGATATGGTGCCAATGTTGCGCGCATAGATGTGCGCAAACGGACTGTCGCTGGAGTTGAACTGGCGAGCGGCGAATATCTGCAAGCCGATAAGGTCATCTTCAACGGCGACCCCGCTGCCCTTGCCTCCGGCATATTGGGCAATTCTGCCGCTGCGGCGACTGGCAACGTGCCTGCGAAGGCCCGCTCGCTTTCCGCCTTGGTCTGGCTCGCCAACGCCAAATCCAGCGGCTTTGATCTTGACCACCACAATGTCTTTTTCTCGGACGATTATGAAGCCGAGTTTAGAGACATCAAGGCTGGCCGTCCGCCCGCCAGTCCCACCGCTTATGTCTGCGCGCTTGATCGCGGACAGGCGAGCGTGCCGGCTGGGCAGGCCGAACGGCTTCAAATCATCGTCAACGCGCCTGCGAATGGCGACACAGAACAATACGCATCAAGGGAGAGAGACAGATGCACAACGGACATGCTGGCACGCTTGCGCGCGTGCGGACTGGAACTGGAGGATCCGCTGCCGCACCGGCTGGTGACACCAGCGGATTTCGCGACACTCTTCCCGGCGACGGGTGGAGCCCTTTATGGACGGGCCTCGCACGGGTGGGCGGCGTCCTTCCTCCGGCCCGGCAGCCGGACATCGATCCGTGGGCTCTATTGCGCGGGCGGGGCGACTCATCCGGGAGCAGGGGTCCCTATGGCCGCCTTGTCGGGGAGGCTTGCGACGCAAGCCTTGCTGTCCGACCATATTTCGACACGCTGGTTCCATCGAAGGGCTATCGCTGGTGGTATGTCGACGCGCTCAGCGATGATGGGCGCTTCGGGCTAACCATCATCGGTTTCATCGGCAGCGTCTTTTCGCCTTATTACAAGAAATCGGGGCGCAACATCCCGGTCGACCATAGCTGCCTCAACATTGCGCTTTACGGCAAAGGCGCGCGCTGGGTGATGACGGAGCGCGGCGCTGGCGACACACGCCAGGAGCGCGACTCCTTACAAATCGGGCCAAGCGCGATGCGTTGGGACAAGGACCGGCTGATCATAGACATTGAAGAACGCGACATCCGCCTGGGCATTCCCTGGCGCCGCCGGGTGAAGGGCCAGATCATACTGACCCCCGAATTGCTAAATGACCGCAGCTTCAAGCTGGATCCGCAAGGCCGTCACCATTGGCAGGCCATCGCCCCGCGTGCATCGGTCGAGGTCAAGATGCAGCAGCCTGACATATCGTGGAAAGGCAGCGCTTATCTCGACAGCAACCATGGCAGCGAACCCATCGAAAACGGCTTCCAAAGCTGGCACTGGTCACGCGCACATGTCGCCAAGCAGGTGGCTGTCATTTATGAAGGCAAGCGCCGCGACGGCAGCCATTTCGCCAGCGCCCTGCGCTTTGACTCAAGCGGCACGCCAACTGAAGTTGAATTGCCATTGGTTGCGCCCTTGCCGCGCACATATTGGGCGATGGAACGACAGACTCGGGCCGACCGGGGCCATGCGTCTGTAATCAAGACATGGGAGGATTCGCCCTTTTACGCGCGCACTGCGTTGTCGGCGCGCCTTTGGGGAGAACCCGTTGTCGCGATTCAGGAAAGCATCTCGCTTGATCGGTTGATCAATCCGGTGGTGCAATTCATGCTGCCATATAAGATGCCGCGCGAGACATAAGGGGAAGGGACCTCAAAAGCGCGGATTTCAGATTCTGCCAGCCACCAACGACATTGGAAAGTCACACTAAGGTCACGCCTAAACGGGTGCAGAAAGATGTGAAGGCTGATTGCATGCCCCTGTAGCCATTGGGCGGTTACCGATGAAGTCTGCTCAAAATGGCAGGCCAGATCCTACATTGCAAGCAGGGGCATTACTCTTTTTCCGGCGTGCGGTCTTTGTCGGCCTTTTCCTTGTCCTTCGCAATTTCGCGATTGATCGACCATAATTGCCAGAAACCAAAGCCTAAAGCGACAATGCCCCCGAAAACGATTTCAATCCAACCCAGATTGTCGAATACGCTCGGTTCCATTTCGCTTCTCCCATAACGACCCATTTGTTTTATATAAAACGATTATGGCTTCAACTTTGCCTTAGCAAACGCGGTTATAATTTCCTTAGCTTGGTCGGGATCTTCTTCATGCACCAGATGGCCAAAACCCTGCATTTCCAGCATTTCGCAATTGGGCAACAAGCGGGCGGCATCCGACACGGCGGACTTTGGAATGGCGGCATCCTTGCTTGGGTGGACCAGCAAAACGGGTGACTTGATTTCGCTCAACCGCGCGCCCAAAGCCTCAAGCCGCCAGTTTGCCATCATTCGGATAGCGCCGTCGCAATGCCCCGATTTGCTGAACAGCCGTGTGTAAAATTTTGCGCCCTCCGCGTCGATTCGCGACCCAGTAGAGCGCGCAAGGAATTTTGCCGTCTGGCCCGGGGCCTGCGCCATCCGTGAAAAGATGATCGATACAAAAGGATTGGTGAACAGCATTTTCGCAAGCGAGGGGAATATGCGTGCTGCAAGACCAGGGAACGGCATCAACGCGGGCGCAAAGCCGACCAGCGGCGCTTTCCAACCGGTGTCGAGCAGAAGCTGCGCCGCGATCGCAACACCTGCGCTATGACCAACGATAAGGTCGGGTGTGCAGGATAATTCCTTTAAAACAGCGGCGATAGATGTGGCCATGCCGGACAATGTGACATTGCCAATAACACCTGACTTCGTGAAGCCATGGCCAGGCAAATCCATCGATATGACGCGATAGTGCTGGGCCAGCTGTGGCATCAAACTGCGCCAGCTATGGGTCGCCGCACCTGTGCCGTGGATGAGCAAACAGACGGGAGTCCCTGCGGCAACAGGGCCCATTTCCTGCACATGCCATTCATATCCTCCCGCGCGCACGAAGTTGCTCGACGAATGGTTTGGCCAATCCTTGCCATCGGTCGCCCAATCGGGATAGCGCCCGCTCACAGGCTTTCAATCGCTGCAACCATGGCCGCGCTTTGGGCCTGTGGTAATGGCAGATATCGCCCGTTCAGTGCAGCTGCGAGTTCGGCTGCTTCTTCACGCGGACGCGGCGAAATGTCGATAACGATACTGCTCAGCCCAAGCATCGCCAGGTTGCGTGCCGCCTGATTGGCTTCCTCCATCGCCACGGTCCTGTTGGCGCTACCGTCCATGGCGACATTGCCCTTGCCGTCGGTCAGCACCGCTATCAACGGCGTCTGACCGGCACGTGCTGCGGTTTCTGCCAATTGCCCTGCGGCAATCAACCCAGCCGCCAATGGTGTGCCGCCACCGCCCGGCAATGCGGCCAACGCCCGCCGCGCCCGAGTCAGCGATCGTGTGGGTGGCAGCAAAATTTCCGCAGCCGATTGCCGGAAAGCGATGAGCGCGACCTGACTGCGTTTGACATAAGCCTGCGCCAGCATCATTTCGACCGCGCCCTTTGCCTCGGCCAACCGAGACAAGGCCGAAGACCCTGACGCATCAACCGCAAAGATCGTCAACGTCTCGCTGCGCTGTTCGAAATGACGCACGCGCAGATCGGAACTGCGAATATGTATGTTGCGGGTGTCGCCAGCCTTGGCCGCTTGCCTTCGGATATTCTGCCATGGCGCAGCGGCACGCAGGCTATCGATAAGCGCCAACCTTTTGCCATTGCCTGGCGTGCCGGGCCGGGCGCTCATGGGACGGCCACGACTGGCGGACTTCTGCTTTTGCCCTGACTTTCCCGCCACTCCTTTGCCGCCACGCCGGGTGGCTGAGTCAATCTGGTCAAGGATATGTTTGGGAATGGCAGCAGCCGCGGCATCAAGCATTATGTCCTCCAGATCCATATCCTCGATCTTGCGGTCTTCGTCCGTGGACTTATTTTCGGGAGGTTCGTTTTCGGGAGGCGGTTCGTTCGGCTCGGGTTCGGGCGGAGGCGGCGGTTCCATCTGCGGAATTTGCGTGGCACGCGGCGACAGGACCAGTCCAACCGCTGCGATGATATCGGCGTCAATTGCTTCAGCACGTCCGTGCAACGCGGCATGCGCCCGCGCCGCGAGGTTTGTGAAAATCAACGACCGGACCGAGCCCACTCCAAGTGCCAAGGCAGTGGATGCCACCGCATGATATTGTGCGTCGGTCAGCGTGGCGACAGATGCGAGGCTTATGGCATCGGGCCAATCCTGCGTTGAACGCGTGCGTAGCGCGGATAAGTCGCAGTGGAAAGCAGCACGTTCCATCAATATCGCTGGTGGCGTCTCGTCGGGCTCCGCGCCATCGTCGAGCAGGATGACGGCCAGATCTCCATCGTCCATCGCCTGCGCGACATGCGCGGCGACATTGGCCGAAATTCGTTCAGCCATCGGCAAGATGACCGCCCCGCCCGATGCGGCGGTCAGCAATCCAGAGCGCGTCACGCTTTTGCCAGCGGACAAGGTAGCCGTCAGATCAAGCCCGCCAAGCAAACGTTCAGAATCGACATTTGAGGGTATTTTGACCACCGGACCTGACGCCAAAATCGCTGTGCGTGCATCGCCAAGCATTTCATCGCGCACTGGGCTATCGCCGCGCAAGATGATGCCGCCGAACGTAGCCGGTGACCGGACAAAGAGCCGAAGCGCCAATTCTGCGTCACTGATGGTCAAATCATGTGACGATGTGTCGCTCACCCGAAAAGCTCCTCCAGCGCACGTTCTATGCGGACCGTGGATCCGGTTTCATCCAATATGTTGCGCCGCAACCGGTGCCGGAGCGCAAGTGGCGCAATGGATTTGAGATGCGCGCGCGTGACGGTTTTCTTGCCGTCCAGTGCAGCCACCGCGCGGCTTGCGCGCATTAAGGTAAGCTCGCCGCGCAGCCCGTCAGCGCCGACCGCTTTGCACAGTTCGGCCATATCCGAGAGAATGTCCTCGGGCGTCTCGACAGATGGCAAGGCAGCCTTGGCGCGGGCGATGCGGCGAAGCACCTTGGCGTCTTCGGCAGCCCAGGTCTCGGTAAAGCCAGCTCCATCCTGTTCATTTGCATCGCAGCGTTTCATGATCTCGACGCGCTGCGATATATCCTGCGGGGTGCGGACCTCGACCGAAAGACCAAAGCGGTCAAGCAATTGCGGGCGAAGCTCGCCCTCTTCGGGGTTGCCGCTGCCAACAAGGACAAAGCGCGCCTTGTGCCGGATGCTGAGCCCATCGCGCTCGACGAGATTTTCGCCCGATGCCGCCACATCCAGCAACAGGTCGACGACATGATCCTCAAGCAGGTTGATTTCGTCAATATAGAGAAAGCCGCGATGGGCCTTGGCAAGGAGGCCGGGTTCAAACTGTTTCTCACCATGCGCAAGTGCCCGCTCTAGATCGAGCGAGCCAAGCACGCGGTCCTCGGTCGAACCCAAAGGCAGATCGACAAAAGGCACCGAAATCTTGCGCGCGCGGTTGCTGCTGCAATGGTCGGGGCAATCATGCGGCTGGTCGGGGTCGCAGTTGAACCTGCATCCTTCGACAATCTTGATCGGCGGCAAGGTCGCCGCCAACGCCCGCGCAGCCGTAGATTTCCCCGTGCCCCGGTCACCGAAGATCATGACGCCGCCGATGCGTGCATCCACTGCAGCTATTAACAATGCGCGTTTCATTTCGTCCTGTCCGACGATCGCGCTAAAAGGAAATCCACCCATGGCGCATTGCTATCACACAAAAGCGGCACGGCAAGGCGTGATTATATCCATGTTGTAAATCAGTTTCCGATGCGGCCTCTGCGGCGGATGTTGTGCGACATGTGTGCAGCGGAACATTCGCCTTGCTGTCCGGTTTCAGTCCAGTGTCGCGACACACGGTCCGATCACCAAAGGAGATGCGCGATGTCAGATATGCAATGCAATTTGAAATCGACGCGCATGGGCTCACCTTTGCGGGCCGTTGTCTAAAAATCCATGCACGCAGAATTGATTTATGTATCGGATGCCGACCCCGGCATTGGCCGCGTTCGGCGCGGCAAGGGGTTCAGCTATCTGGACTCGAAGGGTCGGGCGATTACCGCGAAAACGGAACTTGCGCGCATCAAGACGCTGGCCGTTCCGCCAGCGTATCGCAACGTGTGGATATGCGCCAATGCGAATGGGCATATTCAGGCCACGGGGTTGGACGAGGCGAACCGCAAGCAATATCGTTACCATGTGCTTTGGAGCGAGGCACGCAGCACCGCCAAGTTCCACAATCTCCATAGCTTTGGAGCCGCGCTGCCGCGCGTACGCCGTTCGGTCGAATCCATATTGTCTGGCGCCAAGCGCAGCGACGTTTTCGCCAAGGAGGTGGCGATAGCGGCCGTGGTGCGTCTGCTTGACCATACCGCCATGCGCATTGGCGGCCGTTCGCGCACAAGCCAGGGCGCGACCACATTGATGCTGCGCAATATAAAATACGATAAAGACCGGCTGAAGCTGCAATATACCGCAAAGGGCGGCAAAAAAGTGCGGTGCACCGTCACTGACAAGAGGTTGCAGCGAATCCTCGAGAAAATCCACGACCTGCCTGGAAAGCGGCTGTTCCAATATATCGGGTCGGATGGCGAAGTGCATCCGCTGGACAGCGGTGATGTCAATGCGTGGCTGAAAGACCAGACGGGAGTCGACCACATCAGCGCAAAGATGTTCCGCACCTGGCATGGCAGCGTCGCCGCGCTTGAAGCCGTGCGAAAGGCCAAGAAGCCAAGCATCCGTATTGCCTGTGAAGCTGCATCCTGCGTGCTTTGGAACACGCCGGCGATAGCGCGGAAAAGCTATGTGCATCCGGCGGTTCTGGATCTCGCCACGTCGGATGACCCGGTTGCTGTTTTTGCAGCATTGCAAGTCCGGCGAAATAAGGGTCTGGTCGCGAGCGAGCAGCGCTTGATGGCGCTGATCGACGCAAATCGGCAATGAATGGCCCGCAGTTTGAACGAAGCTGCTTCTGAGGCGTTACCCTTTAGTAATATGCATGAAGGAGAGACTGCGTGAGAATTGAAAAAGAAGATGCCCGGGCCGGCAAGACTGGTGTCGGCCTACGTTACGTTCTGGCAGTTTCGTTGGCCCTTGCGGTCGTTGCAATGATAATAGCCTATCTTGGAGTGATATGATGATGAATATGCAAGCCATAACTGACCCCGATCCCAAGCCATATAGCCCGCCCAATGAGGTTCCGGGAACCACGCCGGACGAAGTAACGCCGGATCAGGGAGACACCGATTTTCCCGGAAGCATCCCGAGCGAGACCCCGGTGGAATCGCCGACACCTGAAGGTGCGTTGCTGAACTAAAGAAAAAGGGCTGTCGACATATGTGCCGACAGCCCTTTTTCTTGCATCATATGTTCACTACGGTTCTGCTATATAGACGATGGCAAAATCGCAGCCTCAGCGCGCTCACGACGCCGTGCCGGGTGTAAAGGAAGGCGGGTCACTGGCCGGAAACGAGGCGTCCGACATGTCGTCAACTTCACACCAGTCTTCGCCCGGATTGTCGCGCATCGAGTCAACGCCCGCATGGCGTGTCTGGTCAAAATTCTCGAGATCGGTCTCGTCATCCGCAAAGGCGGCTGAAAAATCTTCCTTGGCCTTGTCGAATTGGGGCATCCATTTGTCCCGCGTTGCATATAGCCCCGCACCAACGGCTACGCCGACGCTTAGCAGCGACACGACAGGCGCAAGCCATGTGGGCATGTCAGACGCTGCTTTGCCATTTTTGCGTGACTGCGCAGACTTGGCGCTTGCCTTTCCATTAGGCTTGGAGCCGTTCGTTGGCCGTCCATTGGCAGGACGTTTGTCATCCGCATGTGCGGTCGGTTTTTTCGGTGTTTCAGATTGTGCCATAGCTTCCTCGCTTTAGGATTTTTGGAAATTCCGCTTGAGAAGATGAAACGGCGAATGGTGATAACGGTTCCTCTGAACGACCCCCATTATGTTCGCATGAGCGTGGTTTTGGCAAAGTTGGAACCAAATGACCCGAACGATGTTTTCCCTCGCACTCTGAAAGGGAGAAATAACATGAATATCATTATACTTCTGGTCATCGGTGGCATTTTGGGTTGGCTGGCCAGCATTGTAATGCGCACGGATGGTCAACAGGGGATTTTCCTGAACGTCATCGTTGGCATCGTGGGCGCCATTTTGGCAGGTTTTATCATCACTCCATTGATTGGCGGCGCGCCTATCACCAGCGGTGCTTTCGACATCCGTTCGCTGATCGCCTCATTCTTGGGTGCAGTTGTTCTGTTGGCAATCGTCAACATGTTCCGTCGCGGCCGTGTCCGCTAAACATTATAAGAGGGTAAATTTATGAAGAAATCCATTATCATTCTTGCGGCATCTTTGTCGCTTGCGACACTCGGCGCGTGTGACAGTGCAAAAGAAAATGCACAGGAAAATCAGGCTGATGCCGTGCGTGACAATGCGGAAACACAAGCTGACGCCATGGAAAACAAGGCTGATACCCTTGATAACCAGGTTGACGGTGTAGACTCTGCAGCCGAAAACAAGATGGAAGACAAGGCTGAAGCCGTCCGCGAAGCGGGCGACGCAAAGGCTGACGCTATGGAAGACAAAGCAGACGCGCAGGACAAGTAATAGTCCCGCCTGAGGCAAAATGAGGACCCGCCAGGAAACTGGCGGGTCCTTTTTTTGAACAACTCTAGAGAGCAGCTTCGTAAAGATGGTGCAGATAATTAGGGTTGAACAACGCCAGCGCGCGCAATCCGTCAAGGTCGTTCACGCGTAACGTGCCGCGTTGGATAGTCGCAACCCCAGTGGCGTTGAGATCCTTGATTGTCCGGCTAACGTGCGGCTGAGTCATGCCGAGCGCGTCGCCAATGTCCGACTGGGTCAACGGAAAGCGGCAAAGGCCATCTTCCGCAAGCCCGACCATTTTAAGCCGCAGAAACAGCTCACAGGCGAGATGCGCGAGACTTTCGACAGCGTTGCGCTGTCCGACGGATACCAGCCACTCTCGCTGGATTGAAGACGCCAGCAACGAATCCCACCACAAAGCACGCAGGACTCGCGGATAATCGTCGCCCAGTTTTTCAAACTCGGTAGGAGTAATCATCGCATATTGCAGGGGCGTGATTGAGCCGATGGAGTGATCCATCGCGTCGAGAATATAGACATGCAAATCGGCTAGGTCACCCGGCACGAAAAATGCCAAAATCTGTCGCCTGCCATCTTCCAGAATTTTGTAGCGACAAGCCCAGCCATCAACGATCAGGTTGACCGTTTTGGGGTCTTCACCTTCGCTGATAATATCATGGCCGCGCGCCAACGATCTCACGCGCTTCGTTGCCAGTGCCTCTAGCGCAATTTCTCCGTCAGCGCGGAGGGGAAGAAAGGCATTTAATTTCCGAACCAGGAATTTCCCCGACATCCCATTCTCCCTGTGCAGACATTCTTAAAGCTGTGCTCATCTGCTAATGCGGCATTATATTCGGCAGCGGAAACTTCAATATCACCCGCGTGCCTGCACCTTGGGTGCTTTCTACCGACAATGTGCCATCCACTTGTGTGGCAAATCCGCGCATCAATTCGGTGCCCATCTGGGCAGCTTCATCGGACACGACATAGCCTTGTCCATTATCTGAAATTTCGAGAACTGCGCAATCGTCATTGACGTCAAACCGCAGGTTGACGGCGCCTCGCGTCCCTTCTGGAAACGCATGGCGAAAGGCGTTGGTCACAGCTTCGACCACAAACAGCGTGAGTGGCACCGCGTAATCTATGGGCACTGGATTGTTACTGGCGTCGCAGTGCAAATCTATATGCGACGTGGATCGACTTGCACCGCGCAACTGGGTGCAGAGTTCGACCATGAGGTTATCGATCGAAACCTCTCCACGTTCGTAGCCATTATCCTGCTCGTACAAGAGCCGGTGAATGAGTGCCAGGGCGTTGATCCGCGCACGCGTCTGCGCCAGAACTTCTTTCGCAGCACCGTCGCGCACGCGACTGGACTGAAGCGTCAAAAGGCTGTTGATGATCTGAAGATTGTTTTTCACCCGGTGATGGACCTCGCGGGTCAACAGGCTTTTCGCTTCCAAGGCTTGCATAAGGTCAGCGTTTCGGCGGTCGATGACGTCAGCCATGCTGTGCAAGTCTGCGCTGAACGCTGCAATTTCCTCTGGCGCACGCTCAAACCGCTCCCTGTCACCAGTAAAATCGCCCTTTGCAAATCGCCCCGAAACGCCGCGCAGTTCGCGCAGCCAGATCAGGGCCAAACGGTTTGTCCCTACCCAGATCGCAATGGATGCGAGTAAAATGGAGATCAGGGGCAACAATATGCTCGCACGCACTTGAGATATCGCGCTTCCCATCAACAGATCCCGGCGCTGGGCGTACACAACAAACAAGTCTGAACCGTAAAGTCTACACAACACGTACATCCATTGCGTGCCGTTACTGTCGCTGACCTCGATTGGCTGGTTCGCGGACGCCGTGCCATCTGGCTTGAAAGGCAATTGCTGCCGGCCATTTGCTACAATCGTGCCATCACGCGTAACAATGGCGAGCCTCCCGGAATTGCCGGCTGCCGCATCATTCAGGATCCGTTGAAGATAACCAATGTCAACGGCGGCGCTCAATGTTCCCTCGGACTGACCATTTGCATCGTGCAAGGGCAAAGTCAGGATCAACACATCCCGTTTGGAAACGGGTGCAAAAATCGGCACCTTGGTAATAATCATGCCTTTTGCCCTGACAGCACGCTGCCACCAGCCTGAATTGGAAAGATTGAGATTTTCAGGCGACGGAAGGGCCGAACAGCGCACATTGCCTTGGGCGTCCGCGCGCCCGATATTCGTTATGGGCGGATAATCACTCAAGGACGCGCGCAAGGCATAACTGCAGTCGTCTGTCATCTGCCTGACGTCACGGTTCGACGCATGGGCCAGCAACAAATGCTGCGCGATTACAAATGGGTCACGTTCGCGTTCCGCGACGGCGCTCGCGGTTGCGCTTAACCGACCAAATGCCAGCTTCTTCGTATTTTCAAGTGTCGCCATACCTTGAAAAAAGCTTACGATCACAACTGGGAGGAGCGCAGCGAAAACGACCAAGATAAGCCCCTGCCGCATCGTCAATGGTCTGGAAAAAGCCACCTAAGTCCCCGGCAGTTGGAATGGAACCGTCAAATCCCGGAATTGGGGATGTTGTTCTGGCTCGGACCGTCTTGAACCGCTTTTGCAGGCACGGGCTTTTTCAGGACAGCTTCATCCGGTCCATTGATGAGCGCCGCCAGCGCAACCCTGCCACGGGCTAGCCTGCTCTTGACCGTCCCAATGGCGCAACCGGTTATTTCTGCGGCCTCTTCGTAACTGGCACCGCCTGCGCCAACCAGCATAAGGATTTCGCGCTGTTCGGCGGGCAATTTTTGCAGCGCTTTTTCTACGTCGCTGACGTGAATATGGTGTTGCTGTGGCGGAGCCTCGACTAGCAGACGTTCGGCTGCTTCCGGGTCCCAGCTGGTCATGCGTGAATTTTTGCGCATGGTGGTGTAAAACTGGTTGCGCAGGATCATGAACATCCATGCACGGAAATTCGTACCTGGCGTAAAGCTTTCATGCGCGGCCCATGCACGCATCATGGCTTCTTGCGCGAGGTCATCTGCCAATTCCCTATTGCCGCACAGACCGCGCGCGAATGCACGCAGGGAAGGAATAAGCGCAACCATCTGCTTACGAAAATCTTCAGATGCGTCTTGCGCCTTGGCTTTTGGCGCCGACTCCACCAAGGGATCGCTCATGAGAATTTCTTGGTAGCCGACATTTTGGCATCGATCTGGTCCAGAAGATCAAGAAAATCATCAGGAACAGGCTCGTTTGCAATGCTGTCGTGCATCTGGCGCAACGCCGCAGTCAGCGAATCAAAATCGGAATCGGTTCCGCCGCCGGCTAAGCCGGGTTGCCCTTTACCTGATTTGTTGCCCAATTGTCCCTCTCCGCCCTTGAACGATCCCGGAATGGATTCCGACCCTGAGTGACTATAATCTGACATTACACGCATAGTTCAATACACAAGATGGGACACATTTGATATTTTTTCATCCCCGTTTAAAACGCGAAAAGTGATAATGTTCCATCGCGCGGGAACAAAAATGCATTTCGGGCGTATTAGTTTGGCTAGAAAAGGGAGCAACTATGTCATTTAGACAACAACTGGCATCGCAATTGCCATATCTGAGACGTTACGCACGTGCATTAACCGGTTCACAGACCCTTGGCGACGCAGCCGTGCGGGAAACGCTTGAGGCTTTGTTGGAGGCACCTGAAGAGTGGGATGAAACAGCGGTCGTCAAGACTGAGCTCTTCAGGACATTTCACCGCATTTGGAAGAGTGAAATGATCGCGCCACTGGAGTCACGCGGTCGAAGCGGCGTTATCGCAGAATTTCCCATCATGCGTCGGCAAAGCCTGCTGCTGTCAACGGTGGAGGGCTTCGCAATATCGGATGTCGCGGCTATTTTGGGCATTGGCGAACAAGATGTGACCCAGCATGTGTCGGCTGCACGAAGCGCAATTGCAGATGCCTTGTCCGCGCGGGTTCTCATCATCGAAGACGAATCCATCATCGCATTGCATATCAAGCAGATCGTGGAAAGCCTGGGGCATGAAGCGATTGCGATCGTCCGGACACGAGCAGAAGCCGTAGCCAAGGCACGTGACGAGCGACCGGAACTTGTATTGGCTGATATCAGCCTGGCAGACGGTTCCAGTGGTATCGACGCTGTAAAGGAGATTTTGGCCGAACAAAACGTGCCAGTCATTTTCATTACTGCGTTTCCCGAGCGTTTACTCACGGGTGAGCGACCTGAGCCTACCTATCTGATAACCAAGCCGTTTGAGCCAGAAACGGTTATCGCAACCATCGGTCAGGCGCTGCTCATGCACCGTGATGTCGAATTAGATGTAAAAGCTGCATAAATTGTTGGAACCTTTTTTGGGTCAGGGCGTTTGCATTGCTGAAAGTTCAAATTACTGGCCAACAATTGGTTGAAACCATGCGTTGACCTGCTGGTCGCCCTCCCCCCCCTAGACCAGCACCTTAACACCCCGGCCTAGTGTCGGGGTGTTTTCGTTTGGCCGGGCTGTTATGTGTCATCTCACCGCATAAAAAAGGACCCCGCAACATGACGCCGCGGGGCCCCTCCTGAAAATACGCAGCCTAAGTTAGCTGACTTATCGCACTGGCCTAAACGGCGCGCATGCCGTTTTTCAGGTCGCGCATTTGATCGTGCCCTGATTTTACCGAGTCATAGCCCTGACTGATCAGTGTACGGGTTTCCGTTCCCAGATTGTTGTCTTCCAGCGCTGTCTCGAATTTGGCTTTGATATGGTCTTCGCCGCGCTCGACTTCAGCAATGATGGCTTCATCATCCAAGCCAGTTACGGCATCGCGCAAATTCATGAATGCACGATGTGCACCTGCCAAGATCGAGCCGTCATCTTCTGGCTCACCGCCCAGTGAGCGGACATGTACGCGCAAGTCTTCAGCAACGCGCTGACGTTCATTTGCGCGTTCAAAAAAGATGGACTGGAACTGTCCGCTGTCCGCCGATTCTGCGGCTGAACGATAGCCATCGACACTGTCGATAGTAGTTTTGATGAGGTCGTTTACCGTTTCGATGTCGTGATGCCGTGTGTCCATGTCGAGTCTCCTTTTGAACATTAGGTCTAGTCAACGCGCGGCTTTGCGTATTGTTTCGGCGGCCGCCAGACGGTTGCGCAAACCGGACCAACCGAAATCGCCGGGTAAATGCGCTTCGTGAAATTTAGCCGTTTAATTTACTGTAATATATAATTATTTTGGGAAAATCGGGCTCAAAATAGCCACGTTATGCCGTTCATCTGGGGTGAATATACCTGCGGTATATCTGTCTTGCGTGTAAAAATGCCATAATGGATGCATCCAGCAAACTGCCTTAATGCCGTTGCCTTGGATTCCGATAGGAACAGAAATATCCCGCATGACTAATCAAAATCGCAAATCTTCCGCTGCCACGGTACATGATTACTGGCAGGCGCCACTGCTTAGTCCCGATATTCTAAGCCCCGACGCTCCCGCTACTGTAGGCGAAGCGGAATATCGTCTGTTGGCCGATGCCATTCCCGCTTTGTGCTGGATCGCGCGCGGCGATGGCTACATCTATTGGTACAATCGCCGCTGGCATGATTATTGTGGTTCGACACCTGAATCGCTTGAGGGTTGGGGTTGGCAATCGGTGCATGATCCGTTGGAGCTTCCCAAGGTCCTTGAAAACTGGACACGTGCCATTGCGCAAGGTGACGCCTTTGAAATGACATTTCCGTTACGCGGTGCCGATGGTCTGTTTCGACAGTTTCTCACGCGGATCGTTCCCGTGCTTGGCTCCGACGGTCAAGTCGTCCGTTGGGTCGGCACGAATACGGAATTTGAAAGCGAGAAAAGTGCCAAAGAGGCGCTGGCCGTTAGCGAGGCAAAATTTCGGGTGTTGACCGATGCGTTGCCGCAGATGGTTTGGTCAACAACCGCAGACGGGCAGCATGACTATTACAATGCCCGTTGGTACGAATGCACCGGCACCCCTTATGGTGCGCCGCATGGCGCAGGCTGGACGGATTCCTTTCTGGAAGAAGACCGCGAAGCGATAACCCGGAAATGGGAGGAAAGCATCGCTCCGGGGAGGATTATGAGATCGAGTACCGGTTACGCCATGTAACGGGTGAATATCGGTGGACGTTGGGCCGGGCGATGCCGGTCCGCGAGGATCATGGCCAGATTTTGCGGTGGATCGGTACCTATACCGATATTCATGAAAGCAAATTGATCGCCGAGCGTACGGAGCTGATGAGCAAGGAGCTGAGTCATCGTATCAAGAATATTTTCGCCGTGGTTGCTGGTCTGATCGGTCTTTCAGCGCCAAAGGAAGAACCAACGGCCGCCTATGCAAAGCAGCTCGCATCGCGGATATCAGCCTTGGGGCGTGCGCATAACTTTGCGCGTCCGCATAGCGTGCTGTCCGACACCGGTCATGAATTCGGTTCGCTCCACGGCCTGCTGAATGAAATTCTAAAGCCCTATGAGATTGATGGTGTGGCGCGTTGCGTTGTTTCCGGCGAGGATGTTTCTGTTGGGGAGCGCAGCGCGACACCGATCGCACTGGTCATCCATGAACTGGCGACGAATGCGATGAAATATGGCGCACTCGCTTCACTTAATGGACAGGTGGAGATCAAAACGCACAAGGAAGGCGAAGACATCGTCATGTCCTGGACCGAAGCTGGAGGACCACCCGTCATGGGAACACCGGAACGTACCGGGTTTGGAACGCAATTGTCGGAAATCGGGATTACCAGTCAGTTGGGCGGCAGCATTGAGCGTTTCTGGGATCGTTCCGGATTGAAGGTCCAGATGACGCTGCCAACGGCCTATCTGTAAATCAGCCCTGCTGGGTTTTGAAGATACGCAATGATGGCGGGGGCGTGACCGAATTGTCGTTTTGATAGCTGGTCAGATATTCAAGCACCGTTTCAACTTGGGATTCGTCCAGTGGTTTCGAAATGCAGCCGATGGTGCCTTCTATACCGTCACCCAAACAAGCCGGATTGGCGGTAACAAACAGTACCGCAGCACCGTATTTCTGCGCGAGCATCCGGCCAATCGCTGGCCCGGTTTCGCCGTCGCGCAAATTCACATCGACGAGCGCAAAGTCCGGCTTTTCGTTCGCCAAACGCGCTGCCGTTTCCGCATCGGGAGCAATCCCGACGGTCTTAAAACCCAATGCATTCAAAATATGGCTTAAATTAAGCGCCACCAAGAATTCATCTTCTACGATAAGAATAGTCTTACCCATCACCTTCACTCTGCGCCATTGTATATCCGTGTTAAAATCACCTTGAGCAACATTGGTTCCAACGGACTGTCCCGGGTACTGGCAAAATTGCACGCCACTGCGTGATCAACAGATTGTTAGGCTTAGAAGAAAATAACGATTTTACATAAGCTTAGCTGGAATCCCTGTTTACCTTTCAGCAACATCAAGGCGCTATGTTGCAGCATGGTAGGAAAGAATCACCATTGATGTCAGTGAATAGTTCATCGGATATGTCGCGTAACGCGAAATCATCTGTGGTTGAGAAGCGTGGATTCTTGCAGCGATGGACCGCATCAAAAAATGATTTGGAAACATTTGACAGTGCCTCATTTGGGTCACCCCATGATGCCATTTTATTGTTGCGCAATTTCGAGGCAAGCGGCCGTGGCTGGTTTTGGGCCACGGATGCAGATGGTCTAGTCACCTATATAAGCATACCGGCAGCCACGCTTTTAAACAAAGAGCCGGCCGATATACTGGGGCAGCCGTTTCTCAATCTGTTTCAGGCGGCACAGCATGAAGCCAATCAACGCACGCTGCCGTTCATCCTGACAAAGCAGTCAAAATTTGACGATCTGCCGCTTCAGGCAGCGGCCCATGGTGACGAGATTTGGTGGTCTGTCTCCGGGCAGCCCTTTCAGGATGGGACGGGCAATTTCGCAGGTTTTCGCGGAAGTGGAACTGATATCACGAAATTGCGGCGATCGGCTCAGGACAATTCAAAACTTGCAACCTATGATTCGCTAACGGGTCTTTTGAATCGTTTCCGGATGTCGAAATTGCTCGACACAACCCTGTCGGCATTTAAGCTACAGAAACGTGCCTGCGCCGTGATGTTGATCGATCTCGATCGTTTCAAGCAGGTAAACGACACGCTGGGGCACCCGGCCGGGGATGCCTTGCTCAAACAGGTTGCTGACCGGTTGGTCAAGACCATAGGTGACCGGGAAAAGATCAGCCGACTTGGCGGGGATGAATTCCAGATCATCCTGCCCGACGTCGAAGACCGTGAAGCCTTGGGGAGCGTGGCCGACCAGATCATCCGATCCTTGTCACAACCTTATTCCGTTGACGGTTGCCGTTGTATCATTGGGGCGTCGGTTGGCATTGCAGTCAGCCCCTTTGATGGCCGCGTCACTGAAGACCTCATCCGCAATGCCGATCTTGCACTATACGCGGCAAAAGGCGGAGGGCGCGGACGGTTCCGTTTCTATTCCAGTGATCTGCTTCAGGCCGCCGAAGATCGCCGGATTCTTGAAGAGGATTTGCGCGACGCACTTGGCGGCGACCAGATGGAGATGGCCTATCAACCTGTTGTTGATGCCAAAACCAATATCGTTTCGGGCTTTGAGGCATTGATGCGATGGAATCATCCCGAGCGGGGAATGATCATGCCGTCATTGTTTATCCCCATCGCTGAAGAAGCCAGCCTCATTGGTGCGCTCGGCGAATGGGCCTTGCAACGTGCTTGCATGGAGGCAGCAAAATGGCCCGGCAAGATGAAGGTAGCGGTCAATGTTTCCCCCAGTCAATTTGCCACGGGCACGTTGCCGAAGGTGATTGAAAATGCCCTCGCGGTAAGCGGATTGCCGCCAGCGCAACTTGAGCTTGAAATTACGGAAGGGGTCTTCCTTCAGGAATCACCTGACACTGACAGCATATTTGCAGCGCTCAAGAAGACAGGCGTCCGGCTGGCTCTGGACGATTTCGGTACGGGCTACTCGTCGCTTGGCTATTTGAAAACGGCACCGTTCGACAGGATCAAAATCGACCAAAGCTTTGTAAGGGGTGCGACCGAGCCAGGTTCGCGCAATGGTGCGATCATCGCTGCAATTGTTGCGTTGGCCGATGCGCTCGACATGGAAACCACCGCAGAAGGGATTGAGACGCTGGACCAGCTGGCGTTAATCCGCGATCTGGGGGTTAGCCATGTGCAAGGCTATGTCTACAGCCGAGCAGTCAACAATGAGACCTTGCTTGAGCGTTGCGCGGCCGGTGATTGGACCATTGAGCCAGCGGGCCCCGCTGTGCAGCGCGCAGAACGCCTGACAATGTACCGAAAGATTGCGGCGATTCATGATAATCACAGCTATGAAGTTGTGCTGCGCAGCCTTTCGGTTTCAGGTGCGCTCATCGAGGGCATTTACGACGTTCCAGTGGGTACGAAATTTGTGCTGGATCTTGGCGATGGGCAGCTTGCGGTTTCAACTGTCGTGCGCTCGTCCGAGGGTCAGCAAGGGGTGGTTTTTGAACAAAGGCTCGTCAGCGACGGCAATGGCGGTTTGTGCACGAACCGGCGCGTATCGCCTTATTTGCTTGCTGCAGCGGGGCAACCGGTTTCATTTTTGTCCATAGCCGGAAGTTCTGCCGCCGCAGGCGGGAACCGGCTTGCAGGGCCACCACTTTTTGCAACGATTGGCGGCGCAAAGGCGGGTTAGCCGAACTTAAGGTGTCGCTATTAAAAGCTTCGGATCGACCCGCGCCCCGTTCCACTTCATACCCCAGTGCAAATGCGGCCCGGTTGCCCTGCCTGTGGCACCGACACGACCGATGACCTGACCCTGACTGACAACATCGCCTTCATTCACCAGCAGTTCGGAACTGTGTAAGAAAGCGCTGTTGAGGCCCATACCATGGTCGATAATCAGCAAATGTCCCTCGAGCGTAAATTCATCGCGCGCGGCAAGGATGACGACACCGTCTGCGGGTGCAACATATTCCATGCCTTGAGGAGCGGCGATGTCCATACCGCCATGATAGGTTCCGGGTGTGCCATTATAGACCCTCTGTGCGCCAAAAAGCCCCGATATTCTTCCCGCCACTGGCCGGATGAATCTTTGTCGCCAGCCATTACTGTCATGGCCAATGGCACGCGCGGCTTCAATCCGCGCGAGTTCCGCGCCGCGCCGCGCCACAAATTCTGCTGAGCTCTTTGCCCCGCCTGTAAAATTGGCGGCAACATTTTCGATGCGCCAATTGCCTGGGGCAACTGCAATAAGGCGCTCCACTTTGCGGCCATCAGCCAACAGCGCCACCAGATTTGCCTGCATCGGTGCGTCTCGGTCAAAGCCCATCAGAAAAAGCCCGTCTGCGCCAAGCATGATTTGCTGATCGCCCAAGAATAGGGTTTTGGTATTTTTTGGCGCCCGCGCGGAGAGAAGGCCGCCTTGCACCGCCGCCCCCAATATCAAAAATCCATCGGCAGGCTGTTCAGCCAGTGCAATTGCCGGCGTGGGTTGAATTTGAGCCTGTTGTTGGGGCGCGGCGGCCAGAGAACACGGCGCAAGGAAACCGCAAAGAAAAGCCAGACTTGCGCGCGCCAATAGTTTAGCCCTTGGTCAAAGCGGCGCGTGCGGACGCTTCTGCGCTTACATAAGGCTCCTGCTTCACCACGCTCCAGTAGCGCAATTCTTCAAGCGGGATGCTTTGTCCGGTCACGGCACACACGACATGGTCACCAGCCGTGAGCAACCGGAAACTATTGGCCATATAATGCAGGCGGGCGACTTTGTTCTTGGATGACATCAGCATCTTTTCATTATGGCGCATCGAACGACAATGGGCAATGCACCCCTTCAACCGTCGAACAGATTGCCTTGATTGATGCTTGGCTTGGCCGGTTTGGGTGGTGATGGCCGTGCAGACATCGCACCGTGGACTGTGCTGCCCACTTCACCGTCGGCAAATCGCAAAATAACTTCGCCTGCCTCGACCGCCGCATCACGCGTCATGATGGTCTTGCCATCAGCATTTGTGACGCGAGCAAAGCCACGCTTCAGTGGCGCCTCGGGATGCAGGCTGCCCGCAAGCCGAGTGAGTCCGTCAAGCCGCTGCTGTGCCTGATCAACGCGTCGTTGCAACAAGCGTGGGTGCAGCATCATCGCTGGCCCTGAATAGGCAATTTCAGCGCGGCCAACGCGTGTGCGCAGCGACTGGCGAAGCCGTTCTGCAAGTTCGTCCGTGCGTTGCTGGTGCGGTGCGGCAAGGTCCGACATGCGCGGCATCAGCCGCCTTTGCGCCTCTAGCCGTTCGGCGGCCAGATCCACGCGCCTGCGGACAGTATGGGACATGCGCAATCCAAATTGTCCAACGCGCTCCAACAGGTCGCTGCGCACTGGGACAGACATTTCTGCTGCAGCAGTCGGCGTAGGCGCACGCAGATCGGCGGCAAAATCGCACAATGTGGTGTCTGTTTCATGCCCGACCGCAGAAATGATCGGAATCGTACAATTCGCGACTGCGCGGACGACGGCTTCGTCGTTAAACGCCCATAGATCCTCAATCGACCCACCGCCGCGCGCAACAATCACAAGATCTGGGCGGCGCGTTACACCATCATTGGGCATGGCAGAGAATCCGTTCACGGCCCGCGCAATTTGTGCGGCGGATCCTTCGCCCTGCACCAATACTGGCCAGATTATGACATGAGTCGGGAACCTGTCGGCAAGCCGGTGCAATATGTCGCGGATAACCGCGCCAGTTGGAGATGTGACGACGCCAATGGTGCGCGGCAGCGAGGGCAATTTCTTCTTACGCTCTGGCGCGAACAGCCCTTCTGCCGCCAACCGGGCCTTCAGCTTTTCGAACAAAAGCATCATCGCGCCTTCGCCGGCAACTTCAAGACTGTCGACGACGATCTGGTAATTGGAACGGCCCGCATAAGTGGTAAGCTTACCTGTCGCAACGACTTCAAGGCCATCTTCCGGTGCGAAAGGCAGCCGCGCTGCGCCGCCTTTCCACATGACGGCGTCCAGCCGCGCATTGTCGTCTTTCAGACTGAAATAGATATGCCCTGATGCGGCGCGCTTGAAGCCGGAAATCTCCCCGCGGACACGCACATGGCCGAAACGGTCTTCAACTGTACGCTTCAGGGCAAGCGACAGTTCCGACACGCTCAAGGGCTGGGCATTGTCGCCGGGGCGCTCCTCGGCTAACAGGCGGGCAACTTGCGGGTCAGCGTTTTCAAAGGGGTCATTTGCGGACATGAATATCTTGCTCATCGGTTCGGGCGGTCGCGAACATGCACTTGCGTGGAAACTCGCGCAATCGCCGCTTTGCGATACACTCTTTGCCACGCCGGGCAATCCCGGGATAGCCGAAGAAGCCGAACTTGTTGATTTCAACGTCGCTGACCATTCTGCCGTGATTGCATTCTGCGCCGGCCATGATGTTGGACTGGTTGTGGTCGGGCCCGAAGCGCCTCTGGTCAGCGGCCTTGGCGACAGCTTGCGCGATGCAGGCATCCCCGTCTTTGGCCCAAATCAGAAAGCGGCGCAGCTTGAAGGATCCAAGGGTTTTACCAAGGACATGTGCGCAGCCGCAAATATTCCGACCGCCGGCTATGCCCGTTATGATGACAAGGCATCGGCGCTTGCTGGTCTCGATGGCTTTGCTGCGCCTTATGTCATCAAAGCAGACGGCCTTGCCGCCGGAAAAGGCGTCATCATTGCAGAAACCCGGACAGACGCCGAGGCAGCCATTGAAGACATGTTTGGCGGCGGTTTTGGCGACGCTGGCGCGTCCGTGGTCCTTGAAGAGTTCATGACTGGCGAGGAAGCGAGTTTCTTTGCACTGACCGACGGCCGTGATGTCGTGGCGTTTGGGTCGGCACAGGACCACAAGCGCATAGGCGACGGGGACACGGGGCCAAACACCGGCGGGATGGGTGCCTATTCACCGGCATTTGTCCTGACCGACGATTTGCAGGCGCAGGTGATGGACCGGATCATCAAGCCAACGGTGGCTTATATGGCGGCCAATGACATGCCTTATTCGGGGGTGTTGTTTGCTGGCCTTATGCTCACTGACCAAGGTCCCAAGCTGATCGAATATAATGCGCGATTTGGGGACCCTGAATGTCAGGTCCTGATGAGCCGGTTTGAAGGTGACCTTGCTGCACTGATGTTGGCCGTGGCGACTGGGACATTGGCGCAAGCGGAGACTCCAGTCTTTTCAACGCAGGCGGCGCTGACGGTCGTCATGGCGGCTAACGGGTACCCTGAGTTACCCAAAAAAGGTGGATATATTGATCTGGCTGGCGCCTCGGGCGCGAAAGTCTTTCATGCGGGCACCACGGAAGTTGACGGCCAGTTGAAAGCGGCAGGTGGGCGGGTGTTGAATGTCACCGCCACAGGTGCAACGGTCACACTGGCGCAGGCAGCGGCTTACGCAGCAGTCGACGGCATCAATTTCCCGGATGGCTTTTGTCGAAGAGATATTGGTTGGCGCGAGGTAGCGCGGGAGGCTGCATCAAGCGCGACTGGTCTTTGAAAACAGGCTGGCGCTGATTATCCCTTTCGCACTTTGACAAAATTGCGTAACTCAGGGCATTATTTTGGGACTTTTGGGGGAAAACAACATGTCCGGCTATCTACCTGTGATCATCAGCGGCGTTCTCATCATTGCCATTTTATTGTGGTGGCTTCTCGCACTGGACGGCATCAAGAAATCAGGCAATGCGACCCAGGATGTAGTGCCCCCGTCCGCGCCGCCAGCTGCGGTTCCGGCGCCACCTGTGGCGCCAGTCGCTAAGGTCGCAACGCCGCCGAAGCTGATGGACGATCCAGCGCCTGCGACCAAGACCGCAAAGGCAAAGGTTCAGGCTCCTTTGAAAGCCGCAGCAACCCAAAAAGCGCCTGCTGCCAAACCAGCTCCAGCCAAACCAGCTCCAGCCAAGGCAGCAGCACCCAAGTCAGCAGCACCTAAGGCAACAACGGCAAAAGCAGCTACAGCTAAAGTAGCAGCTCCCAAAGCAGCAGTGCCTAAGGCAGCAGCCCCTAAGGTAGCAGCGCCTAAGGCAGCAGCCCCTAAGGTAGCAGCGCCTAAGGTAGCAGCCCCTAAGGTAGCAGCGCCTAAGGTAGCGACATCTAAGGCAGTTGCTCCAAAGACCGTAGCACCCAAAGCTGCCACCGCCAAAGTCGCCGCGCCAAAGGTCAAGGCCGCGAAACCTGCAGCGAAGGTATCGATCCCCGATAATCTTGAATTGCTAAAGGGCGTTGGCCCCAAGGTAAACAACATGCTCAAGGGACTTGGCATCACCAGCTTTGCGCAAGTGGCCAGCTGGACCGCGGCGGACGTGGCAGAGATTGATGGCAAGCTTGGTGCCTTTGCTGGCCGAATCACCCGCGACAACTGGATCGACCAGGCCCAGTTGCTTGTCGCTGGGGATGTCGTTGCTTTCGAAAAGAAATACGGCGCACTTGGAAGCGAAGTGAAGGGCTAGCCCAGCTATTTCCGGATACGTTTCGGCCTTGGTTGAAGGTCACCACCGCAATTCGGGCAATGGCCGTTAAGTGGGCCAGATACGCAAGGTGCACAAAAGGTGCATTCGAAGCTGCAGATCATGGCATCGCTGCTATCCATCGGTAGCGGTGTCTTGCAACGTTCGCATGTGTCGCGCATTTCCAGCATCTGTCTTTCCTCATCGTCCAACGCGTTGCAATGCCGTGCCGTGCATCTTGAGCCACTGGTCCGCAGCCTTTCGGTTGCCCTCATAAATCAGGTCAAGCCACGCATAAAATTCCGCGCTGTGGTTCATATGCCGAATATGCGCCACCTCGTGTGCAATGACCGACCGCCGGACGCCAGCCGGGGCCATGATGAGGCGCCAGCTTAAGGATATGGTGCCACGGCTTGAACAACTGCCCCAGCGGCTTCGTGGGTCGCCAAGCGACAGGCGGGGCACGGGCGCATTTGCCTTGGCGCAATAATAAGCGATTTCCTCTGAATAGATGCGTCGGGCTTCGCTTTTTAGCCAGCGAAGGACTCTGGCCTCGACCGAGGACAGCGGGCCTCCCAAACGCAATACACCCTCGGCACAATGGATTGTCCGCGGCCACTTTTCTTGCCAATCGATGACATGTGCTTCACCCGCTACCGCAATCTCGCCGCCGGGGACGATGGGTGCTGCATCCGCAACGCTGTTCAGCCGGGCCGCAATCCATTCGCGTTTCTTATGCACGAAATCGAGCGCGATATTGGTTGAGGTGTAATGCGGCATCGTGATGCGGATTTCGCGTTTGACAGCATCGGCGCGCATGGAGATCCGTTTGGCCCGCTGATTACGGTGGATACGCACAGGTACACGCTCTCCTTCAATATCCACTTCCGGATCAGAGAGGCTGTTCGACAATATGGTTTTCAAGTGGGCCAGCATGTATTTCCGATATAGCCCGACCTTTGACCGACATGCCAGCGTCGTGAACAGTCTGCCGGTCCCCACTGACCAAATAATGCCAGTCGGGTAACGGCTTGCCCGCCGCGCGCAGCACATAAGCGCACGTCGACGGCAGCCACACAAAATCGTCAATTTTTTCCGGCGTCAGCCGCAGGCATTCCGGAACAATGGCCCTGCGATTTCGGTAATCTGCACATTGGCAGGTCTGCAAATCGAGCAATTTACAGGCAACATTGGTGGGATAGATTCGTCCGGTGTCTTCGTCCTCGACCTTGTTCAGGCAACATTTGCCACATCCGTCGCATAATGCCTCCCATTGCGCGCGATCGAGGCTTTCAATCGGTGCCTGCCAAAAGGGGACGTCATTCAAATCAGCGGACCCATTTGGTGAGCTCAGCTTCCACCAGGTCAGGTGCACCTTCATTGGCTTCAGTATTGGGGACGTCAGCTGGCATAATGACCAACGGTTCACCCTTTGGCCCCATAAGATAAGGCGTCTGACTGTGGCTCATCAGGTAATTTTCCGGGTTGCTGCCCTCAACTCGGCTTGAATAAATGGCAAACTTCTTGCTCGCATCCGCTATCTCCGCGGCGCTGCCCGTAAGGCCGATAGCGCGCGGGTGAAAGGCGCTGACAAATTGTTTCAGCACTGCGCTGGTGTCGCGCGCTGGATCCACAGTAATGAAAATAGGTTGAATCTTGGCGCCTAGCTCGGGGTTTTTCTTTTCAAACGCCTTGAGCCCGGCCATCAGGTTCTGCATGTCCGGCGTGCAGATGTCGGGACAATTTGTGTAGCCAAAATAGACCAGCCGATATTTGCCATCGAATTCCTTGAAGCTTCGTTTTTTGCCGTCCTGATCGGTCAGGGCAAAGTCACCGCCGATGCTTGCGCCTGCAAGCGGTGCATCGCTCAGCGGCGGCTGTGTTGGTCCAGAATTACACGCGGCGATAAAAAGCAGCGCAGACAGGGCGAAAAGCGGTCTTTTGTTCATAGCGGGGCCAGACATGGTCTGCTAACGGGAAGTTATCAAGCACATTGGATACGAAAATGGGGCAGATTCTGTTGAAAAAGACAATTTACCTTGCTGTGGCGGTTGCTCTGATCCTGCCAGCCGCGGCTGGCATCGTTGCGCCTGCGGCTATGGCGCAATTTTCGGACAGCTATAATTTCCTCAAGGCGGTGAAAGATCGCAAAGGCGAAGAGGCGGAAAAATTTCTGGCGGAACCGGGTACCGTGATCATCAATACGCGCGATGGCACGACAGGTGAAACGGCGTTGCATATTGTCATCCAGCGCCGCGATTCGACTTGGCTTGGCTATCTGTTGCAAAAAGGCGCCAATCCCAATCTGGCAGACAAAAAGGGTACCACACCGCTGATGCTGGCAACGCAATTGGGCTATGTTGACGGTATTGACTGGCTGGTGCGCAAAAACGCGCAGGTTGATCAGACGAACCGTGCAGGTGAAACCGCCCTTATTCTTGCCGTTCAACTGCGCAATCCAGAAGCAGTTAGGGCTTTGTTAAAGGCAGGTGCAAACCCGGATAAAACCGACAGCAGAGCGGGATATTCGGCGCGTGATTATGCGAAGCAGGATGGTAGGGCCTCTGCCATTGCAGCGATCATAGAGAACCATGTCACAGCTGATTCGGCCAAAAAACCGGCAGCGCTCGATTTTTCAGGAATCGGCACGCCGAAGTAACGCATATCTGAAGCTTGCCGGGCTATATCAGCCAGGCAAAAAGCGCATTGCAACACCGTTCATGCAATAACGCTTGCCCGTCGGCTTGGGGCCGTCATCGAAAACATGTCCAAGATGACCGCCACAGCGCGCACAATGCACCTCGGTGCGTGGGATACCGATCTTATAGTCGGTCTGGGTCCCAACCCCCCGCGCCAATGGCGCATAGAAGCTAGGCCAGCCAGTGCCACTTTCGAACTTTGTCGTGGAAGAAAACAATCGCTGATTACAACCGGCGCAAACAAATGTGCCCTTGCGCTTTTCACTGTTGAGCGGACTGGTATATGGCCGCTCAGTATCTTCCTGACGCAGCACACGGTACGCAGCAGGCGACAGCCGTTTTTTCCATTCAGCGTCGGTGTATGTCACGGCAAAGCGGGTCTTTGCTGAAGCATCCTTGCCACAGCCGAAGATCAACACGGCTGCGCCAGCGCTAGCGAAGGACAGAAATTTGCGTTTGCTCAACTGCATGACATGATCCTTTATTGGCCCTGCTGGTAGATACGCGGCATTGGCCTGAAAAGTTTCATGTCAATAACGTGACAGCTCCACATCCATCTTGCGATAGCCATGCACAAAGCATCCGGCCACGCGTTCTGGTTCAGCCAGCACGTTTACACGAAGCCTGCGTGCGGCCATTTCTTCAAGCAGAATGCGGATTTGCAATTCGGCAAGGCGCGCACCAACACAGCGGTGGATGCCATAACCAAATGCCAGATGGCGACGCGCATTTTCGCGGTCAACAATCAGCTTATCCGGATTTTCGAAGACGCTTTCATCGCGATTGGCTGACAGATACCACATGCCAATCTTGTCGCCTGCCTTGATGGGGGCGCCAAAGAGCTCATAATCCTGAGTTGCGGTTCGCCGCATATGCGCGAGCGGGGTTTGCCAGCGTATGATTTCGCTGACCGCATTGGGTATGAACGCCGGATTGTTTTCCAGCTTCTCACGCTCGTCCTGAAAACTGTGCAGGCCATAGGCATAGCCCGACATCGAATTGCGGGTCGTGTCATTGCCGCCAACGATGAGCAAGATCAGGTTACCCATATATTCAAACTGGCTCATGTCCTTCATCGGCGAATGGATCATGCGGCTGATGAGGTCGGGTCCTTGGCCGCGATTTTTGCGCTCGTCCCAGAGATGCTGAAAATACGCGCCCATTTCGAACATCTTCGCCAGGCGTGCCTTGCGGGTTTCCTCGGTACGGAACAGTTCAACGTCGCCAGCCCAATCCGACCATTCGGTAAGCTTGCGGCGGTCTTCCCATGGAAAGTCGAACAACAAAGCAAGCATTTGCGTGGTGAGCTCAATCGAAACGAGGTCGACCCAGTCAAAGCTCTTGCCGACAGGCAATGAGTCAAGCAACTCGCCTGTGCGCCGGCGGATGTCACCCGACATGCGATCCATCTCGCCAGGCGTAAATGCCGGGGCGATGACCCGGCGTTCTTCGGTATGCTTGGGCCGGTCCATCGCGATGAACATTGGCATGACCACTTTCTGGTCCTCAGGAATTGGCTCTTCCAAGGCATTGTCATCAATCAGCGTGATGCCGCCATGTTCAAAGGATGACGAGAAAATGTCGGGAAGCGCCTCGACATGCTGGATCGCCTTGAGCGTTGTGACATTCCAGTAACTGCCAAAGTCGGAGCCTTCGATTTTGTTTACTGGCGCCTTTTCGCGCATTTCCCGGAAAATAGGGTGCCAGCGATCCTCAAGATAGATATCGGCTTTGGTTACATCCCAGCGGTGCGGGGCCTTGTTGATTTCCCAAGGCAGTGAATCGCTTTCGAACAAGGGGGCAGTTGCCATTTTTATCGACTCCTCTCGCCGGTGAAACTGACATTACTGACAAAAATGTCAATCCAGTTTCGAACCGCAACTTATTTCACAAAATATGGCCTATCCGGGGACTTTGATTAGCCCGAACAATTTGCGGCTCCGCTCGTTCGTCACCCTGCCAGCGCTTCCTGACTTCATCACATTCTTCTTGAACAGATATACGCCGAGACGCAGCAACAGTATCGCAAACATCATCTGGCCGACAATCGCCACGGCATGGTGCCACAAAGTCGGTTCCAGTGCTGCCCGACCGATCATCGCAAATGGCGAACTGAACGGAAATATCGCAGCGAATTTTTCGATGGGCTGGCCGGTTTTGGTGAGCGCATAAGATGCGAAAAAGAAATTGATCAATTGAGCCATTGTGACCGGCATCGAAATCGTCTGCACCTCGCGCACGGTCGCAGCCATTGCGCCAATACCAAGGAACAGCGCGCCCAACATCAGATAGGCCATGATGAAATAGGTAAAGCACAACCCAATGAACATCGTCCAGCCGACGGCTGGCGTGGGGTAGCTTGGCAAATTCGGCCCGATTGCTGCAAAACCAATCATGCCAAGGGTCGTCCACACCAATATGCCAAGCAAAGCCATGGCGAGCATCGCGAAGAGCTTGCCCAGAAATACGGACTCCATGGGTATCGATGCCGCCAAAATCTCGATGATCTTGTTAGATTTTTCTTCGACCAGATTGGACAAGACCATGCCAGCGAGCAACATGGTCAGGAAAAATACCAAAACCTGTCCGCCTTGCGCGGTGATGGTGCGCAGTTGCTTGTCATTATTTGCAGTCTCGACAACCACATCCGGCGTTGCTTTGGGCAATGCGATACCCTCTTTATTTTGCGCGTAGCCTGCCAAAAGCTCAATGTCCGCGCGTTCGCGTTCAATCGTGCTTGCTGTTCCGGTGACCACTGGCTTGGCCAATGTTCCAGTCACTACGACGCTCAGATTATCTGATTTTTTGCTCAGATATTCCTTGGGACTTTTCTGGTCAGCCGCAGCATCGCCAACCACTATCATTTTGGCAAAATAATCTTCGCCCAACGTCTTGGAAAGCGTCTGGCGCGCAGCAAGTATTTTGTCAGAATCGGCCTGAGCAAGTGCGATCCCGACAACGGGCTGCGACGCTTCCTTCGCAATTTGGCCGCCTAAATTGCCAGCAGCAAAGCCGACGAGGACCGGGAAAAATGGTCCAAGCAGGAAAAAGATAAAGGCCTTCGAATAAATGATAGCTGTAAAATCGCGGCGGGCGATGACGAAAGCTGCGCGGAAAATCTCTCTCATTTTGCTTCTCCTGCGGCTGAGTCATCCATCTCGGCGGCAACAGCTTCGCCGGCGATCGCAACGAAGGCGTCATGCAGGCCAGGCCGCTCGATCGACAGCGATTTTATCCCGGCCTTGCCCTCGACCAGTGCCGTCAGCAATGGCTCGACCCCGGTTTCGGGCAAAGTGAAATGCCAATAATGCCCTTCGGCTCTGGTATCTGCGGGAAGTGCTTTGCGCCATGGGCCGTCGAGCGTTTCGGTTTCCAGGTGGACCTGCGGCCGCAGGCGGTCACGTGCTTCGGAGACCAACCCGTCAAAGCTGATCTTGCCCCTTGCGATAATCGCAATGCGTTCGCAGAGCCGTTCGGCATGGGCGATGACATGAGTCGAGAAGATAACGGTGACGCCCTTTGCAGATTGCGCGCGGATCATTTTCTCCAGCTTGGCCTGGTTAAGCGCATCCAAGCCGGAAAACGGCTCATCAAGAACGATCAGCTTGGGATCGTGGACTATGGTGCCCATCAATTGCACGGTTTGCGCCATGCCTTTTGACAGCTGCCGGATCTGCCGGTCGGCAGCGTATCCAAGACCGGCTTCCTCAAGCAGCGCTCGGCCCTTTTCGGCTGCATCCTTGAGCGATAGACCACGCAGCGCACCCATGAAGGCAATGGTGTCCACGGCGCGCATGGATTGGTAGAGACCGCGTTCTTCGGGCAAATAACCAACGTTGCGCGACTGCGAGATCGGACGGTCGGAACCCAGCAACGTCCGCGTGCCAGCGTCGGGGTCAATGATACCAAGCAAAGTGCGCAGCATGGTCGTCTTACCGGCCCCATTCGGTCCCAATATGCCGAAGATGCTGCCTTCTGGAATTTTGAGATCGACGCCATCGACAGCGCGAAAGCCGTCGAATTGCTTTACCAGTCCCTTTGCTTCTATTGCATACATTCTGACGTGCCCCGGCGTGATTGTCGGTGCTGAATAAGGTGGCCTGGTGAAGAGACACAACATAAATTTGGTTAATTCTTTGCGTGACCGGGCAAAAAGCGAAGGATTCGTTGCCTTTGGCATTGCACCCGGCCGGCTCGCGCCGCTGGCTGGCGTACGTTTGCGTCAGTGGTTGGACGAGGGTCACCATGGCGACATGCTCTGGATGGAAAGCCGCACGGACGAACGGGCCAATCCCGATATCTTATGGCCTGAAGTGAAATCAGTGATCATGCTGGGCATGAGCTACGCCCCGGCACAGGACCCGATGGCTCTTCAAGAGGACAAAGCTCGCGCGCGGATATCGGTCTATGCGCAAGGGCGCGATTATCATGATGTCGTCAAAGGGGCGCTCAAGCGGCTTGCTGGCTGGCTGGCGCATGAAGCGGGTGCAGCGGTCAAAGTGTTCGTCGATACCGCGCCTGTCATGGAGAAGGCGCTTGCCCAGTCGGCTGGCCTCGGCTGGCAGGGCAAGCATAGCAATGTCGTGAGCAGGGATCATGGCAGCTGGCTGTTTCTCGGCGCGATCTACACAACCGCCGAGCTTGAACCCAGTGCAGAACAAAGTGACCATTGCGGGTCGTGCCGTGCCTGTCAGGATATTTGTCCGACGGACGCCTTTCCAGCGCCCTATAAGGTCGATGCCCGCCGCTGCATCTCTTATCTGACCATCGAGCATAAGGGCCCCATCGACCCTGCCTTACGGCCCCTGATCGGCAACCATATTTATGGCTGCGATGATTGCCTTGCCGTGTGCCCATGGAACAAATTTGCCGCAACAGCGGCCGCGCATAAGGCATTTTTGCCGCGTGCCGAACTTGTCGCACCCCGGATTTCTGACCTACTGACGCTGGATGATCAGGCCTTCCGGGCGTTGTTTTCGGGATCGCCGATCAAACGCATTGGCCGTGACCGTTTTGTCCGCAATGTCCTGATCGCCGCTGGAAACGGGAGTGATGGAAGCCTCGTCGCGCGGATTGAAGTCCTGTTGGCTGATCCGGCTCCCATTGTCCGCGGGGCAGCGATCTGGGCGCTCTCGCACCTATCTCCCGCAGCGATCGAGCGGCACAGGCCGAAACATATGACCAATGAGCAGGACCCATCGGTGCGCGCAGAATGGGATCTTGCCGCCCAGGCTTTGGACACCCTTGCCACTTAGCCACATGCATTAGCGGCGTTGCAGTGCCTCCACGCAAGAAGCGCGGTCAACTGCTGCACCGTCGCTGCGCCGCGCATCCACATAAGTAACGACTTCGCGGCCACCTTTGCGCTCGGGATAAAGAAACACATCCAGAATGCATGGCTTACCGACAAATTGCAGCTTGCGACCATAAACTTCGACCACATCAAGGCGCGGTTCGCCGAAAATGCGCTTTAACGCAGGCAGGTCTTTGCCGATCACAGCTTCCAATCCGCGTGTTTCGACCGGCGGACGCACAGGAAAGGAGGCGGCCGTTCGCTCTGCTGGCGCTGCTGGTCGCGCTTCAGGCGCCGAAACGCAGCCCGCCAACAGCAAACTGGCTGAAGCCATGCAAATGATATGCTTCATGATGAACTGTTCCCCGCGTGTACCAGATGCACCGCCATGGCCGTTGCCAGAACTGGTACCAGTAAGTTGAAAAAAGGGACAAGCATTCCCGCTGTGCCAAGCAATCCCAGCAGTAGCCTGGACAACTTCCCTAAGGTTCCTCGTGCCTTCCCGTGGCGTGCGACGAGCATATCTTCCAAATCGCGGCCCAGAAGCAACGCGTTGACCAGTAAAAACGCTATGGCGGTGCCGACCCCGGTAAACAGAAGAAGCAGATATATCGGCAGCGCGAGGAGATTATAGCCAATGACTCGCGTGATCGACCGGAAGGCCATGTTTATACCTGCACCAAGGCCCGGCTTCTTTCCAAAAGCGGCCTGAAGCGGATAATATCGATCCTCCACCGCATCGATAATGTCGTCTGCAAACACCCAGGTGATCGCAACCGCAACGACCCTGAACAGCAATATGGCCGATAATGCGATAATCGCTACCGCCAACAAGCCTGACCACAGTCCCTCACCACCGAAATTCGCCCACGCAAACAGCGCGTCCAGTGCAAACCATAGGCCAGCACCCAGAATGAGAAATGTTATGAAGGTGAGGATAACCACTTTGGCCAGCAAAGCCGCAACGCGTCTATCGGTCAGGCTCTGGAACGAAAGCATCATCGCTTGGATCATGCGGCCATTCTAAAGCGCTTGCCCGAAATGTCCAACCCCACTAGTGCGCGCTTGGCTTACATAGGAACCTTCATGACTGATACCTGCTTCGACGTCCTCGCAATTGGCAACGCCATTGTTGATATCATTGCCAACACCGATGATGCCTTTATCGATAGCGAAGGCCTGACAAAGGGCAGCATGCAGCTGATTGACGAACAACGGGCGCAGGATTTGTACGCACATATGGGGCCTGCCCGCGAAATCAGTGGAGGCTCGGCGGCGAACACTTTGGCGGGTCTAGCGCGACTTGGTCTCAAAACCGCGTTTATCGGCCAAGTCGCCAGCGATCAGCTGGGTGAGGTTTTTGCGCATGACATCCGCGCAGGCGGCATTCATTTCGACATTCCTGCGCGTGACTGTGCACCATCGACTGCGCGCTGCTATATTTTGGTGACCGCGGATGCGCAGCGCACGATGAACACATTTTTGGGCGCGTCACAATATTTGCCCGCCGCCGTGATCGACAAGTCGCTTATCGAAAGCGCAGCGATCCTGTATCTCGAAGGCTATTTGTGGGATCCTGAAGAACCGCGCGCTGCCATGCGCACCGCGATTGACGTCGCCCGTGCCGCGGGCCGCAAGGTGGCTTTGACCTTGTCGGACGCCTTTGTGATCTCGCGCCACGGTCCGGATTTCCTTGCGGAAATGGACGCTGGCCGCATCGACATTCTTTTTGCCAATGAAGTGGAAATCTGCGCACTGAACAACAGTGACGATTTCGAAGCATCGGTTGCCGCCATTGCAGCAAAGGTGCCGCTACTTGTGTGCACGCGCGGCGAACATGGCGCGATTGCGGTAGAAAATGGTGTTCGTACAGAGGTCAGCGCAGAACCCGTCGCACATCTGGTCGACACCACAGGTGCCGGTGATCTGTTTGCTTCAGGCGTGTTTGCTGGGATTGCCCAAGGCAGGCCGATGTCCGAATGCTTGACGATGGGCGCGGTGTGTGCGGCGGAAATCATTTCGCATTATGGTGCCCGGCCAGAAGCAGACATCGCTGATCTGGTCGCGCAGCGGCTGGCTTAATCGCTTTTCTTGCGGAACAGGATCCGGTCTTCGGGTCCAAAGCCCCAGCGCCAGATAATCCAGCCATAAAGCGCCAGGATCGCGGGAATGCCAATGGTAAGTTCCACCCACTCAAAACGTGCGGGGACGCTTACTATGGCTATCCCCAAAAGCGCGGCGGCAGCAACAGCAGTTAGCAGCGCCCACCGCCAGACGTGAATGCGCTGTCCCAGCAACCGGGACAGGAAACGTGACTTGACCAATGAACCGATGCCAAGCGAGATCATGAGCGCACAGGCGACGGCCGCTGCCTGATACAAGCCGACATATGCGGGTTTGACGGGCAAGTCGCGAACCAAAATGATAAGGCCAACGCTGAGCAGTGCCTGCACCGCGAGCATCCCGACGGAAATCATAAGATTACGGTGTCGCGCCATATAGACCAGCGCAGACTCGCTGACGACGGCGGTCGCTGCTGCAACTTCAGCGGCAAGCAGAAATGCGAGTGCACCTGTCCCACCAACAAATTGTGGGCCAACGAGCCCCATGACGGCTTCGCCCGGTATGCCGAGCGCAAGGGCAATTCCAGCCTGCGCAGCGATGATCCAAAACCCGACTTGTCCCACTTGTTTGGCGATCTCGCCATAATTGCGTGTCTGCAGGTTTCGGGTGATCACTGGGCCCAATATCGGGTCAAAACTGGTTTTCAGCTTTTGTGGCAAGCTCGCGACCTGCTGCGCCACATAATATATGCCGACAATGGCAGGCGATGCGAACAAACCCAATATCGCAAGATCAAGCCGCCGGCTGCCCCATTCCGCTGCGTCCGCCGCCGCCAATGGCAAATTGCGTTGTGCAATCCTCAGTGATCGTGTGGCACTTGGCCGCCAGCCGCGCGGAATGCCATAGCTACGCCACAATGGCCAAAGTGCGACCAACAAGGCTGCAACCAACGACGCGACATATGATAAAATCAAGCCGTCCCGGGCCGAATAAAAATAAAATGCACCCGCCGCGATGCTAATTGTCCAGGGTTCAACAATTGCCCGCGCGCGGACAGTGGACAGGATGTCGAATTTATACGCAAGCGCCGACAGAGCAATATCGGTTGCAACAATCGCAAAAATCGCCAGCGGCAAAAACCGGTCGAGTCCGGTGATCCCGCTGTTGGGAAAAATCAGCTGTGGCAGCGCAATCAGAAATGCCGCGCCAAGTGCCGACGCCACCATCGCGGCGAGCATGGCATCTGCTATGATGTGCGCATGCGGACGGTCATCCTTTGACAACAGCTCGGCCAAGCCGCGACGCAACCCAAGAGATGCCAGCTGAGCTGCAAATTCGATGATGAGCAAGGCATACGCAAAGCGGCCCAGTGCATCTGGGCCATAAAGGCGGCCAGCGATGAACAGAAAGGGGATACGCGCTGCCAGACGAAGCAGAAATCCGAAGACATTCGTCCTGCCGCCCTTGGCGAGCGCTTGAATATCCTCTTCATCGGTTCTGGCTGTGGTCAAGTGGTGCCCTCTGTTGGCGGTTAGCGGATTCGGCGCGCCGTTACCAGCTTTCGGGCTTTAAGGGACGTGCCAAAAGATCGGCCACGACGGCACCGACCGTCGCGCCTCCTGTCAGCAATACGCAAACCGCGGTGACTATCGGCATCTCGACACCAAGCGCTGTGGCCGACTGTAACAATACAGGCGCCGTGAAAGCGCCTTCCGCAACGGTCTTGCGGTCAGCGAGAAGGTCGTCGGCACGTCGTCCTTGCCCAAGACCGCGGCCCAGAGAAAAATTGCGAGAATTTTCCGAACTGCAGGTCAGCACAAGGTCGCCAAGACCCGATAGCCCCGCCAGCGTTTCTGCACGTGCACCGCGTGCAAGCCCATATCGCTGCATTTCGGCAAAACCGCGCGCGATCAATGCGGCGCGTGCATTCAGGCCAAGCCCAGCGCCATCGACGACACCACAAGCGATCGCGAGCACATTTTTGACCGCACCGCCGATTTCAGCCCCAACCACGTCGTCGGACCAATAAGGCCGGAAGGTAGGCGTCGCTATTGTGCGCATCAGAGCTTTGCCAAGCGCCTGATCTTTGGTGGCGAGGGTTACGGCCGTCGGCTTTCCTGCCGCAACCTCATGCGCGAAGGTGGGCCCCGACAGCACTGCCAGCGGATTATCGGGCCGTGCCTGCGCCGCGACGTCCGACACAAGCATCTGCGTATCGGCCTCGATACCCTTTGCACATAAAATAAGTGGCGCTTGCGTAGCCGGTAGCGCCCCCAAGGTTACCCGCACATGCTGCGCCGGAGTGACGATTAACAGCGCCTCGCAATCACGCATGCGCGACAGGTCGCTCGTCGCTGTAATCTTGGGCGACAGTTTCGTGCCCGGCAGGAACAGGTTGTTCTCCTGTTGCGTGTTCACGCATTGCACGACATCTTCTTCGCGTGCCCAGATGATCACGCGGTCGTGGATTTGCGCCATGACCGCAGCCAGCGCAGTGCCCCACGCACCGCCACCGATTATACCGACAGGATATTTTAATGTGGTCATGCCTTCACACCTGCCCCGCGCGCGGGTGCTGCATTGGCGTCCAGCGGCCAGCGGGGCCGCGCAACAAAATCCAATTCATCGGTCAAACCCATCCCAAACCGCTCTGCACCTGCCCACGCAATCATCACACCATTGTCGGTACACAACCACAAGGGCGGCGCGACAAAGCGCATGCTGCGGCTTGTCGCCAGCGTCTGCAGCATCTCCCGGATAGGAACATTGGCCGCAACGCCGCCAGCGACCACCAATGCGGCCAGTGGATCAATGCGATCAAGGGTGTAGGTAATCCGGTCGTACAGGCAATCTATAACCGCCTGCTGGAACGAGGCGGCGATGTCCTCGACCATATACTGGCCAGATTCGTGCGCACGCAGGACGGCGCTTTTCAAACCGGCAAACGAGAAATGGGGTTCGTCTGCGCCTTTTAACGGTCTTGGCAAGGGTACATTTCGGGCGTCTCCAATGGCGGCTGCGCGCTCGACGGCAGGGCCACCAGGAAAGCCCAGCCCCAATATTTTCGCGGTTTTGTCAAACGCTTCGCCGACAGCGTCGTCAATGGTCGTGGCCAACCGGTTATAGTCCCCAACGCCGTTGACGCGCAGCAACTGGCAGTGGCCACCAGATACCAGCAAAAGCAAATAGGGAAATGCCAGATCAGGATCGATGAGCCGCGGCGACAAGGCATGGCCTTCAAGATGATTGACCGCAATCAACGGTTTTCCCGAAGCCATCGCCAGCGCTTTTGCCGTTACCAGTCCGACCATGACTCCGCCAATAAGGCCGGGGCCAGCGGTGGCGGCAATTGCATCGACATCTTCAAGCTGGAGGCCGGCATCAGCCAGCGCAGTTTGAACTAAAGGCGTCATCAGTTCGACATGCGCACGCGCCGCGATTTCCGGAACAACGCCGCCATAAGCGCGATGATGGTCTTCCTGTCCGGCCAAGGCATGACTCAATATGGTCCGGTCGGAACGCACAATTGCAGCAGCGGTTTCGTCGCAGCTTGATTCAAGACCGAGGATGATTGCCATTCCCCTTTCCCATAGGTGGACGTGTCGCTATGAACAAGCCGCATGACACGGACTATATTCACAGCCGATCGCCCTTTGCGCATCGGAACCCGCCGCTCCCCGCTCGCTTTGGCACAAGCGGAGATGACCATGGCTGCGCTGAAAGCGGCCCACGATCTCCCTGATGAGGCGGTTGTCCTCGTCCCGATGCTGGCGACGGGCGATAAAATCCAGGACAGGCCGCTCGCCGATATCGGTGGCAAGGCGCTGTGGACCAAGGAACTGGAACGCGCGCTGATCGATGATCAGATTGATATTGCCGTCCATTCCATGAAAGATGTCGAAACATGGCGTGCAGACATTTTCGTGATTTCAGCCATGCTGCCGCGCGCGGATGTGCATGACCGTTTGATTGGTGCAAATGCGCTTGAGGAACTGAAGCAGGGTGCTCGGGTTGGGACTTCAAGTCCCAGACGTGCTGCGCAGCTGCAACGGGTGCGTCCGGATTTGCAGATTGTGCCGCTGCGCGGGAATGTCGCAACGCGGCTCGCGCACATCAGCGCTGGAGACGCCGATGCAACCCTATTGGCGGCTGCAGGACTGGATCGCCTGGGTATGGCTGGGGTAGGCGCAGCTTTGTCTTTGACGCAATTCCTGCCCGCGGCTTCCCAAGGCGCCGTGGGCATTGACCGTCTGGCCAGCCGCGAAGATCTCTTGCCGATCGTTCAGGCGATTAACGACGCCGATACCTTTGCTGCGGTTAATGCCGAGCGCGATTTTCTGGCGGCTGTAGGCGGAAACTGTCATTCCCCCGTCGCGGCTTATGCGCAAATTGATGGTGCGCAGGTGCGGTTGCGTGCGGAGATATTCACGGCAGACGGCAGCGAGATGCAGAGCGGCGAGAGGCTATATGATTTGGGCCAAGACGGGCATGCGCAGCTCGCGCATGAATTGCTTGATCAAGCGAGTGCGGAACTGCGAGGAATTTTCGCGCCGTGAAATTGCTGATCATCCGGCCGCAGCCCGGGGCGGATGCGACGGCGCATCGCTTGCGCGCGGCTGGCCATGCCCCCATGATCATGCCGTTATTTGCCATACAGCATATGACGCTGCCGCATATTTCAGCCGCCGGATTTGATGCCATCCTATTGACGAGTGGAAACGCCGCGCGCGCCGCCGTGGATTTTCTGATCAGCGACCATCATCTGCCGGTCTATGCTGTGGGCAGCGCCACCGCCGCAGCGCTGCACAGATTGTCGGTGCCTGTCGCTCAGGCCGGCGCCGAAGGCGTCGAGGCTCTCGTGAGGGGAGCTGCAGCAAATGGCCATAAGCGGCTTTTGTGGCTGGCCGGCGAAGATCATAGCATCATCCCATTGGTCGACGGGGTGCACATTGACATCATCATCGTGTACCGAAGCGCGACGGTTCCCACGCCAGCTGAATTTGCCGCCAGCGTTGCCATGAGCGACGTGGTTATCCTGCATTCATCTCGTGCCGGGATCCACTTTGCACGACTCTGCGATACTGCTGGTCTTCAGCGCGATCGAATTACGCTTGCGACATTTTCTGAGGCAATAGCCCGCTCCGCAGGGTCCGGTTGGGCATCAACCATTGTTGCCGCCGCGCCCAATGACGCTGCACTGTTGGACGCGCTCCAATCACAATGTACAGCGGCGTATAGCGCATCTTTAGTGCATCCAGCTATCGAAGGACCGATATGAACGATTTTCCTACGGCAAACAGCGCTTCGCGCGGCGGGCTGAAATTCAAGCATATCATGTTGCTGCTGTTGCTCGCATTTGCAGGTGGCGGCCTGGCTACGTGGTGGCTTGCGGACAAATATGGTGGGTCGACACCGCCTGTTGCTGCTGACGCGGTGGAAACGGGCAGCAATACTGCAGCGCCATCTTCCGGCAATGTCGCGCCGGTTCAACCCTCATCAGTTGCCACCCCGCAACAAGGCGACGGCCAGGTTATGCCGGTATATGTAACGGATTCTATCATATCGGGTGATGCAGTGCGCGGTGAGGGACTATTGCTCACCTATGCCGTGCGCCGGGCCCTCGATAATGGTGCGCCGCTCGGATATTTGGCCGAACAATTGCAGCTTCGTTTTGGTGCGACTCAGCCACAGGCCGTTGCAACCGTTGTTTCAGCCGCGCAGGCCCCGGTCACACTTGAGATGTTACAGAATGAATTGAACGGCCTTTCACCGGTGTTGCTGAACGGTACGCCGGATGCAAGTCTGTGGGCTACCGTTAAAAGAGAGCTCTCCCAATTGTTCGTTCTGAGCAAGGACGACGTGGCATCGCTTGCGCCATCACAGCGTCTGATGCGTGCGCAGGTGTTGGTTGAAGCGGGAATGCTGCCTGCTGCGATGCAGGAAGTTGCAGCTTTACAGGGCGCTTCGGTCGCGCAGTCATGGTTGGTGCGCGCAAAGCGCTACAATGACGCGCGCAAGGCACTGGACCGGTTGGAACAGATGGCCTTGATCCGGCCAGTCGTTATTCCAGCACCGGCGCCCCCGCCTGTTGACGTGCCGCAGCCCGATACAGCCGCGCCGACGCCCTGACATTCCATCTTTCTGATGACTGTGACAACCCAGGGCCCGGATGACCGGCCTCCGCCATTTGCGCTGCTGGCGCGTGAAACGCTGTTGTTTCCGCTGAACCGGACCCGCGCGGCATTTGCCCCGGTAGTGAAATTGAACGTTGCAGGTGACGGAAGGCCAGTCCTTGTCATTCCGGGGTTTATGGCATCCGACCGCACAACAGCCCGGCTGCGCAACTCGCTGAAAAATGCTGGCTTTGTGTGCCAAGGATGGGGTTTGGGTCGAAATATGGGCGTTGCGCCCAATATCTTCGCGCTTCTGGATGACAGGCTGTCGGCAATGCCCGTCGACACCCCGATGACACTTGTTGGCTGGAGCCTTGGCGGTGTCATCGCGCGGGAATATGCCAAATATGCGCCACATCGGATTGCGAAGGTAATCACATTGGGAAGTCCATTTTCAGGCAGCCCCCGCGCCAATAACGGCTGGCGGGCATATGAGAGGATTGCCGGACATAAAGTGGATTCGCCACTATTGGACGTCACCTTATGTGACAAACCCCCTGTGCCGACGATTTCCATTTGGTCTACGCGTGATGGCATGGTTGCACCGCGCGCCGCATGCGGCTTGCCACATGAAAGCGACACTCAGATTGAAACGGATTGCACGCATATGGCGCTGATAGCTGACCCCGGCCTGATCAGGCGCATTGCACAAATAATCACCGAAAAGACAAATTGGCACGATGATTGCTGCTTGCCGAGATAGCATTTTCGGAAAGGTATCATATGCTGAGTTTTATTTTCCTGTTGGTAGCCGCGCCAGCGCAATTCCAGAATTTGGAAGCGCTCGATAAGGATATACAACAATATGCCGACGCTGAACCGATCGACAAGCGGCTGAAGCTTGTGCAATGTCCCAGTGAACCAATCATCGCGCCAGCCGTAGGGGATACCGTGGTTGTGCGCTGTCCGCCGATGGGCTGGCGCCTGCGGGTACCGGTCCGCGTATCCCGTGCAGAGGCGCAGGCCGCCCAGATCGTCATCCGCAAAGGTGAAATGATCGAATGCATTACAAGCGGGCCAGGTTTTGCCGTATCGACGCAAATGATCGCATTAGAAGATGCTGGCGTGGGCGAAACCTTGCGTGTCAAATCGCTGACATCACCCACTCCAATGACCGCAATGGCGAAAGCGCGCGGCTTGGCGACATTTTAACACTAAAGAAACTTATTGGACTGCCGTTTTCAGTTCCGTTGATGCTGTCAGCTTTCCGACAGCATCGCGGAAAGGGAAAATCATGGTTCATTCGGTTACAAATAAACCTGCCCATTTGTCAGGCGTTCCGCAGAAAATGGTTCCGGACGCCCTGACGCCACGCGTGGATAAAAAGCAAGCCGTTGAGCCAGTGGCTCATCATATCAGCCTGGCGAGCGCGCTTGCCCAAAAAGGGCCCCCATTTGATGCCGAACGTATCGCATCGCTAAAGGAAGCTATGGCAAACGGAAATTACCGCATTGACCTTGGCGCTATCGCCGATGGCATCATACGTTTCGGGTCGGGCAAGCCGGACTGAGCTGATGATAGACCGCGTCATTGCCTGCCAGACCGATCTGATTGCCGCGCTGGACGCGTGCGACGCCGAAGCGGTGTTTGCTGCATCCCAGGCGCTGGCTCAGGTTCTGGAGGCGTTGCCGGCCGACCAGGCTCCAGTCGACCCCGACCAGCTCGCTTATGGCATGAAACAAGCCGAGGCTGCCCGGATACGGGTCAAATATCTGACGGCATGGAACCGCCAGAAAATTGACCGACTGGCCGAAATTCGGGGACAATCGTCCTCCGTCACCTATGCGCAAAGGTCACGATAGCCCAGAAAAGCTGGGTTTTTTTCAATTGGCACGAGCGTTGCTGTATTGAGGACATGAACAAGACGGTCCTCTCATGACTCGCCCGGTTACGGCGCCACAACTCCAACAACGTGTGACCTCCGCGATCGCCGATGCGTCGGCACGCACAGGCGTTGCGTTTGATTATCTCATGGATCAGGCCCAGCTGGAAAGCGGTATGCGGCCCGATGCGCGGGCACAAACCTCAAGCGCGACCGGTCTCTACCAGTTCACCAACCAGACCTGGCTGTCCACTGTCAAGCGGCATGGTCCAGCACATGGGCTCGATTGGGCGTCCGGAGCGATTGCGCAAAAACGCGACGGCAGTTTTGCCGTGGCGGACCCAACGATGCGGAGCCAGATATTGGAACTGCGTACCCATCCCGAAACAGCCGCGGTAATGGCTGCGGAACTCGCATCGGACAATGGCGATTATCTCCAATCGCGTATCAGCGGCAGCCCGGAAGCTGTCGATCTGTATATGGCCCATTTTCTGGGTGCGAAAGGCGCAGGCGATTTTCTTGATGCCATGCAGGCGGATCCAAACCAGGCGGCAGCGCCGCTGTTTCCGGCTGCCGCAGCGGCCAACCGTAACATTTTCTACCGTTCTGATGGCCGGGCAAAGAGCCTGAATGACATTCGTAACGGCTTTGCTGCCAAAATGGCAGCCGTGCCCTCAAATGGCCGACAGGTTGCTTACACCACCCAGCAACGCTTTGCGACGACAACCACACGGCATGTGCCTCTGGCGATGGCAAATATCGAAGAGATGCCCAAGGGCCTTGATCTTCAATTTGCGCAAAAAGCCTATCAGCGCTTGTCCGGACTGACCGCATGACCCGGAGCTCGATGTTTTCAGAGTCTCTGGCGATTGTGAAGGGCAATGCCTTGCCTGTGGCCATCTTGCTTTTGGTCATGTTGATGATCGTGCCGGTGCCAGCTGTTTTGCTGGATGTAGGCTTCATCGTCAACATCATGATCAGTCTTGCAGTGCTGATGGTGGCGATGAACGTCGCCAAGCCGCTCGATTTTTCGTCCTTTCCCACCGTCTTGCTGCTGGCAACGATCTTCCGCCTTGCGCTGAATGTCGCATCCACGCGGGTTGTGCTTGTCGAGGGCCATAAGGGCCCCGCTGCCGCGGGTCATGTGATTGAAGCTTTTGGCGCGTTCCTGATTGGCGGCGATTACATCGTCGGGCTTTTCGTGTTTGCCGTCTTGATGATCATAAACCTGGTTGTGATCACAAAGGGCGCAGGCCGCGTTTCGGAAGTGTCCGCACGATTCACGCTGGATGCGTTGCCAGGCAAGCAAATGGCGATCGACGCGGATTTGAATGCAGGCCTGCTTACCCCCGACGAAGCAAAAGCGCGGCGTCAGGAAGTAGCAACCGAGGCCGATTTCTACGGATCAATGGATGGTGCGTCGAAATTTGTAAAAGGCGACGCGGTCGCTGGATTGCTTATCCTCTTCGTCAACATTTTTGGCGGCCTGATTCTTGGGATGGTCAGCCATGGCCTCAGCTTCGGTGATGCGGCGCAGACATATATCATGCTCGCCATCGGCGACGCGTTGGTCGCTCAGGTGCCTGCGCTGCTGCTGTCCATTGCCGCAGCCGCCATTGTTACCCGCGTGTCATCGCCGCTTGACCTTGCAGGGCAGATATCAAGCCAGTTCGGTTTTTCCCAGGCATGGGGTCCAGTCGCCGGTATATTGACATTATTGGGCCTCGTCCCTGCGATGCCGCAACTGGTCGTCCTGCCTGCGGCTGCCGTGGCCGGAACGATTTTTTGGATGTTGCGCAGATCTGAAAAGGCACCGGTTCGCGTCGTTGAACCCATCACTGACGCCACGCCAAGCCACGTTATCGAATGGCACGAAGTTGCCGATGTTGCACCAATCACGCTCGAACTTGGCTACAGCCTTGTGAGCCTGGTCGACGAACGTAAAGGTGCTGCGCTGATGGGCCGCGTTACGGCGATACGTCGCCAATTGTCGCGCGAATTCGGTTTCGTGATGCCAATGGTCAAGGTGTCCGACGACCTCTCGCTGCCCGGCAATGCATATCAGATCCGCATTTCGGGCGTGCTGGTGGGTGAGGATCAGGCCTGGGCCAATGAACTGCTCGCGCTGGATTCAGGGGATAGCCTTGAAGGCATTAGTGGCCGCGCGGTGAAGGACCCGAGCTTCGGTCTGGATGCGCTCTGGATTCCGGAGCGCGACCGAACCAATGCGGTTGCCGCAGGGTACACCGTTGTCGATCCCGCAACCGTCATTGCCACCCATTTGAACCAGCTGGTCAGTGGCTCAGCCGCTGAACTGTTCGGCATGGATGATGCGCAGGCACTCATCAATAATCTCAAAGACAGCTATCCCCAGCTTGCCGCTGGACTTACGCCAGCGCCTTATACCCTTGCTGCGGTGACGACTTTGTGCCGGGCACTGCTTGCCGAGCGCGTTCCGTTGCGCGATTTCCGTCGCATTGCCGAAGCGATGGTTGATCTTGCGCCACGCAATATGGAAATGCCGGATTTGGTGGAGGCCGTGCGTCAGCGGTTGGGCGGGCTGATTGTCCAGACCATCGTTCCTGTCAAAATGCCGTTGCCTGCGATCACGTTTGACAGCGCTCTGGAATCGCTTCTGGTGCAGTCCGTGCAATCGGCACCGCAAGCAAGCTGGCCATTCGAGCCCGAGCTCGCGCGGCGCATCATTTCGGTAATTGACGACGCGGTGCAGCCCATGCTGGTCGCGGCACGCAGCTTTGCGATCATTACCTCACCCTTGTGCCGCGCGGCTGTTGGACGCCTGTTGCGCGCACAGTTCAGCGACGTTGCTGTTCTGTCATTCCTTGAAATCCCCGAAAACAAAAAGGTCGATGTCATCGCTGTGGTCGGCGGCACCGGGCGCTTGCCTGAACTGACCGATTCCAATGCATCACAAGAAGCTGGAGAACCTTATGCTGAATGAAGCCCGTCATGCTTATGCGGCGCCGCAAACCTTACGTCCGTCGCAGCTGATCGAAGCCCATAGCGGGCTGGTGCGGCGAATCGCCTGGCATGTGCATAGCCGCATGTCATCGGCAATTGAGGTTGAAGACCTGATCCAGATCGGGCTCATCGCTCTGGTGGAAGCTGCTCAGAATTTTGAAGACCGGGGCATTGCCTTTGCGCCTTATGCGGCAACGCGAATTCGCGGCAATATGGTGGACGCACTGCGCCGCGATGCGCGCATGGGACGGGCTGGCATGGCCAACCGCCGCTATCTCGCAGGCATTCGTGCCCGGCTGGAACAGGAATACATGCGCAGCCCAAGCGACGCCGAAATGGCAGGGGCAACTGGCCTTGAACCATCCGCTTATTATGCGATGCAAGCATCGACGCAGCCCGTGGGGCAAGAGTCCATTGAGGACAGCTATTCAGACCATGACATGTGGTTTGCCGATGTTTCCGACAGCGCTGACACCATGATGGAAAAGGCGCAGTTGCGCGACGCGCTGGTCGAGAATTTGTCCAAGCTGTCGGAGCGCGAAGCAATGATCCTCCAGCTTTACTTTGTCGAGGAACTTAACCTCGATGAAATTGGCGAAACCTTGGGCGTGGGCGCGGCCCGCATCTGCCAAATCAAAAAAGCTGCGCTGGATAAAATGAAGATGATGATGGCGGAATAAACGCCGGTTTTATTTTGCCTTTCGCCGCACTGGAACCGGAATGTTACAAATATCCGCGCCGCCCGCAGGCACGTTGAAAAACGGGTCCCTTCGATTGGCACGCGCAGCGGCATAAGCTGCAAAGCTCGCGCTATCGGTCGATAAATATTCGAACGTCGGCACATCTCTCGCCTCATTACCTAGCCGGACTGACATGATCGGCACGCGTTCTTCCTGCTTTTCGTAAAATCCAAGGGCACCCGTTCCACGCGGCAGACTGGACATATGTTCAATGCCTTCAATCACGCGGCCGACCAGCGCGATGTTGCGGTCCAGATGCCGCGGTGCGTGACCGATGACGGTGTATAGTTCAGCGCCGGTGCCGGTGTCAGGCGACAGATTGCGTCCAACGCCGACCATCGCATAACAATGCACAGGCCAGTTGCTTTCGCTGTCGGGCGCCCCTTCACCGGCAACCGGAAATCCGGCGTGAAAACTTGTCCAACGGTGAACATCATTCGGGGGCACAAATAACGGGTCAAGTGTGCGAGGCCGCTTCAAGGTTTTTGGGAAAACATAGTCGGATTCGGGAACCGCGGCCAGCCCGGCAAGCAATGCCTTCTTCTCGGTCGCATCACCCCATTGGACAACATAATTGTCCTGCACGCGGTTGATGCTCGTCCCGTCCCACCAATGCGCAGCGGCGAGCTTCCGGATGTTGTTTACCCAGCCTTGCGCAAACGGCGCAGGAATGAGCTGGATGACCACGCGGCGCGGTTTGCCCATCGAATCCGGTGCAAGGTCCATGACCAGCAGGTCGGCTGGTGCAATATTTGTCCACGCGTCCGCCTTGGCTGCCGTGACGATTTCGGACGGTGCCGGGTATGTCTTGGCGTCTTGAGCGAAACCGGGGAACACGGCGCATAAAGCGATGCCGGCAGCAAGGGGCAGATGTCTTTTCATATGTTAGGTTATGGCAAATCACTGTCCCTTGCGAAAGCAGAAAGGAGCGGCTAGGGGCGTGCTTCCCCCAAGGGGAATGCGGAGACGTGGCCGAGTGGTCGAAGGCGCACGCCTGGAAAGTGTGTATAGGGGTGACTCTATCGTGGGTTCGAATCCCACCGTCTCCGCCAATTAGTTTATTAAATATATGATATTATTCAATATTTCAGCTTGATTTTTATGAGGCCCTATTTTGGGCCCCACTTTCGCATTGCAGTCATGGCTATGCTGGCATCTGCAAGGATTGCGATATCTTTGCTTATATCGGCGAATTACTTTCGCGGGTTAATTAATGGACGCAGCCGAGCCGCCATCAAATGTGTCGATTCTGACCTTACTGAACAACTAAGTTGGCTGGGCAAGATCAGCGCTGACAGCGAGTAAAACGACAGACGAAAGGCGGGTTAAGAGTGACTCTGATTATAAAACCAAAATTTGGCCAACTCCATAACTACGGCGGTACGTTTTTCGACGACTTGGAAGTGACTGTGCAATTATCGCCTGACCAGCATGAAATTGAACAAGAAAAAACGTATGAACTAAATGGCTGGTTCTATGAAAAAGTTCAATACCCTCGTGCCTACGTTTACAAGCGATATGTCTACAGTGATAGACGTTTTAGGGATACCACCGAGATATGGAATCTTGATGAGCTAATTTCTAAACTGGTTACGGCAATCAGCTTTGGTGAGCTTAAGTCTAAACAAACGGACGATTTTGCATCTTTTACTGTTATGCGCGAGTGTCCAGCAAGAGGATCACTGTTGCGAGAAGATTCTGGCGTCTACATGGCGGATTGGAGATTGGAACCAATTTACCGTCTCGGTGGCTTTGACGCTGTATGCGCCGCGGTCGACGTCCTAGTGGAAATCAAAAATCACATCGATAGTGGTAAGCTCAATTAAGAGGCTTTCAAAATCCCACGCATTTTGACACCACCCCACCGGGGGGGCGCGACTCACCGACGCAAATTTATTATCCACCTCCCACACTAATTTTTGAATTTTCAACAATAGTTGATACATGTTGTCCATAATTCGTCGGGCTAAATAGATTTTTTTTGCCTTATTTTGGTTCAATACTGAAAATTTTTGCTTGGCGCCTTGCGGGATTATTAGAGGGCCCGATCACTGTGTTGTTACCACTGTGACCTATTGAAATTTATACTTTTTTCTTGCGTTCTAGAAGCAATCTAGCGTTCATAGACACTTCCCAACAACTTTAGAGGAAGTGATAACATGCAAAACGAACCTGATCGCGTTGCCGATAACATCCCCCAAGCGTGCGAGCGTTTGGGAATATCCAAAACCCTTATTTACAAGGAAATTGGCGCTGGCCGGTTGAAGGCGGTAAAGGCTGGTCGTCGGACGCTTATAACCCGCGACGCTCAACAAAGCTGGCTTGCAAGCCTTGCGGCCTTTGAGGCAGCGCTGTGACCCAGTGGATCAACAATGCTGGCAGCGGCAAGTCCGATTGGATTGCTGCGGCTAATGGGGCGGAAGTCAGGCGGGTATCTATGGACTTCACGCCGCTTAATTCTGGCGAGGAACAGGCTCTGCTAGCAGGAGGGGGCGAGGTTGCCGTTCTAGCCAACCCACACCCGGAAGCCGTTGTACCAATTATTGACCCGAAGCCATCTGTCGAGGAGCAAAAGCAATGCGATGCTTCCTGCAAGAAGCTAGTCGGAATGTTCATTTATATCTCACTCACCAGCAGCGGAGCTGGCTGTGACGGGTACGGCGTTGATTTCGATTTATCTCCGAAGAACTGGCGCTTTGGACCCTACGACGAAAACGAAGATTATGACGACTACGATACTGACTCGCGCGTACGATTGAACGAACGCTAAACCGAAAAACTTCTTTACGATATCGGTGAAATTTTAGGCGAGTACGCTGATCTTGTCATTTGTATTGGAGCTATCCGGGCGGATCGCATTTTTGCAACCGACCTTTTTGACAGACAGGCAATCCAGCATGTGTTGATCGTGCCGAAATCCGTGGCTGTCCGTCTTACCGATTACGTCACTCACCCCGACCACTTTTTTCGTAACGTCTTCAAAAACGGTGATATCTCAAAACCTGCATTACTAGATGTCCACGTATCAATAACGGCGAACGGACATGTGCCCGTAGAAGAGGTATTCGCTGCACTCCAAGCCTTAGATCCGGCGGAGGCTAACGCTAATTTCGGCGGCTCTGTCACCCCTGACCGCAATCCGCTCCCCGGCGAGACTTGCGGGGAATGGGCAGGCTGCGTCTGCGTGTCAGAAGAACAGTGCGACGAAATTGAAATGACGTGGCAACGATGTGGCAAAAATCCGATGATTATGAAGGCAGCAATGTCGGCAATGACCGATGAAGCTGCTGAAATTCAGTGGGTAGTTGCGGACTTGATCCCTCGTGAGGAGATAGTTTTACTGGTGGGGAAAGCTGGCTGCGGCAAATCAACACTTGCGTCTGAACTTGCGCAGAAAATTGCAAACTACGGCAACGTGCCTCAACAAACTTTTTTGGGGGCGGAGATCGTGACGGGCGGGAGTGTTTTAATATTTCCCGGTGAAGGCGCTCCCCAAATCTGGGCGCAACGACTTGCCATAATGGGGCCGCGAAAAAACGTATTCGTCGTGAACGCTAGAGAGTTGTCACTTGAGCAAATCATCGACACGGCCCTAACAATGCCTAACTTAGCCCTTGTCGTTCTGGATCCTCTCTCCAGGTGGCTCTCCGACGAGAACGACAATGTCGATTGCGGCCAAGTTATGCGCCAGCTTGAATATTTAACCTCGAAAACCGGCTGCGCAGTCTTGGTGGTACATCATCCGAAAAAGGGAATGCACCGCACCATAGCGGCGATGGGCGACGCGGTGAGAGGTGGCTCGGTGTTGGTTGACCGTCCGAGAATGGTCCTAGCCATGATTGATAGGAACGACGGTCTGATAGATGTCGGCGTTGTAAAATCGAATGTGGGGAATGCTTGGGGAGCCAACGGCCAGCCGCGCCGCTTTAAACGTAATGTCGAGAAATTGACACTGGACGATGCTCATGGCGCGCCGCTTACAAAACATACAGCTTCGGCCGCTTTTGACGTCTATGGGGTTGATGTTGACGCCTTAGTGATGGAAACCGTCAGCCGGTTGACATTAGCTGGACGCAAGGTTCGGAAATCGGGCGCTAACTCGGTCTATCGCAACAGAAGCAGCGCTCTAGCCGTTGCCTCCCGCAATACCGTTGAACAGGCAGTAAATCGCCTGATTTCCAGCGGCGGCCTTTACATTGCCGATGGGGTAATTCTACCCGATAACCATGCCGGTTGACACAATGTCGCAACGGTATCATTATACCTCTGTTCCCATTCCCATTTTATAGAATTCCGGAAATTCTACGACGGGAACGTGATAATTCAGTGGGTTATTCGAGTTATTCCCAGTTTTTCCGAATTTCATTGGAATGACCGGGAACGAAAAAATTAACACGTTGAATTATATAGATAAAATACTCCGATATCGTTTAGGAACGACGGATCTAAGTTATTGATTTTAAATGTTCCCATATTCCCACTCCCCTATAGAGATGGAGGGAGGGCTTAAGCCCCCTCCTCATCTCTAAGGATAGGGATTTATTAAAAGGACTAGAAAATGAAAAATTCTGAGACGTTGCACCCGATTGAACAAACGCCTTTGTATGGATTCTACGAGGTCAATGTCAGGACCGGCGAGTTTATTGGCGAAGCCATACGCAGAGGAGTTATGGAAGCCGGGCCAGATCACAACGGCGGAATATATGTGGCCAGTGCAAACAGTGACCTAACCGTCCTGCATTAACGCTGAGACGCCCTGCCAGAGGGTGTTTCGATCGACAGTGCCACCACCGGCAAAACAACGACAAATTGTTGTATTTATGCGCGGCCCGGCTAATTCTGGATTTGCAAAGTACTTGGCGGGTTGCGGCGTTTGCAGAGATATTTTTGCATGACATATGGGCTTGGCTCCTGTGCGCTCAAAGATTGCCTGTACTATGCTGCTCACTGCCAATGGAACAATCGGCGCCCAGAGATAGCTGCGAGGTTTGCACTGGCTTCGAAGATTGTTCTTCGTTAGCTCTAGCTCCCCGCCACAAAAATCGAGCTAAATTATATGTCTGCACTTGACCGCTTGCTTACTTCTTATCGCGAAGCAGCTGTAACTGAACGGGAAAAAGGAACGTATTTTGAACGCTTGGCGGTCGCCTACCTGCGTAATGACCCTGTGCAAACTCAAGAGTTCAGTCAGATTTGGTCCTACATTGATTGGGCGAAAGGGCGCGGCATAGACGGGCGCGATACAGGCATAGATTTGGTAGCAAAGCTGCGCGACGAGGACGGTTATGCAGCCATCCAATGTAAATTTTATTCACCGCGCCATGCAATTCAGAAAAAAGACATAGACAGTTTTCTGTCTGCTTCGTCCAAGCCGCCGTTTCAGCGTCGTATGTTTATTGACACAACTGAAGTCAATTGGAGCAGCAACGCAGAAGAAACGATACGTGACCAGCATGTACCTGTTATCCGCGTTGGCTTGGAAGCTCTACGCGAAAGCGCGATTGACTGGTCGCTGTTTGAAGCAACAAGCGAAATCAAGCTGGTCGCCAAAAAATCGTTGATGCCCCATCAGCAAAACGCGCTGACCGCAGTAGCACAAGGATTTAAGGAGCATGATCGCGGCAAGCTCATCATGGCTTGCGGGACTGGCAAAACATTTACGGCTCTCAAGATAGCAGAACATTTGGCAGGCAAGGGCAAGCGGGTACTCTTTGTCGTGCCTTCGCTTGCGTTGATTGCACAAACTGTTCGCGAATGGACCAAAGACACTGAAACAGAATTGCGTTCATTTGCTGTTTGCAGCGACGCACATGTTGGGAAGCGTCGCAAAGACACAGACGACGTTGCAGAGATAGAAGTACACGAGCTAGAATTCCCTGCCACTACGCAACCAGCAAAGTTAGTTGAGAAGGCGGGCAGCTTTGACGCTGAGCGCATGACCATCGTGTTCAGTACATATCAGAGCATCCCCGTTTTAACCGTTGCACAGCAGCAAGGGTTACCGCCCTTTGACCTCATCATTTGCGATGAAGCGCACAGAACAACAGGGGCGACGCTAGACGGCGACGAAGAAAGCAACTTCGTGCGCATCCACGACAACAAATATGTGCAAGGCGCAAAGCGTCTGTACATGACAGCCACACCAAGAATATTTGGGGAAGGTGCACGAGCAAAGGCAGCTGATGCATCAGTTGCGCTTTGCGACATGGATGACGAGAGCATTTATGGCCCTATATTTTTTGCACGCGGTTTCAGTTGGGCTGTCGAAAACGGATTGCTCACTGATTACAAGGTCGTGGTGCTCGCAATGGACGAATCGATGGTCAGCCGAAGCGTGCAAAGCAGGCTAGTGGCCGATCACGAGCTAAAGCTAGACGATGCCACCAGAATCGTGGGCTGCTATCAAGCACTGCTCAAGCGTGGGAGCGAGGGGGAGTTTGACGCTGACCGCAAGCCGATGCAGCGCGTCATAGCCTTCTGCAAAAATATTGCATCGTCTCAGACTATTTCACGCGAATTCGGCGCAGTTGTAGATGCCTTCAACGATGGCACTAAAACAGACGGTTCAGAGGAACAGCAGCTAAGTTGCGAAGTAAGGCACGTCGACGGGACGTTTAACGCAAAAACGCGTGGCGAATTGCTGCATTGGCTGAGTGACGAGCTGGCTGAGGACGAATGCAAAATTCTCAGCAATGCGCGCTGCTTGAGTGAGGGTGTAGACGTGCCCTCGCTTGATGCAGTCATGTTCTTGCATCCACGCAAATCGCAAATCGACGTCGTGCAGAGTGTCGGACGGGTAATGCGCAGGGCGCAGGACAAGAAACTTGGATACGTGATCTTGCCTGTTATCATTCCCGCAGGCGTTGCACCGGAAAAGGCACTAGATAACAACGAAAACTACAAAGTCGTTTGGCAGATATTAAACGCTCTGCGTGCGCATGACGACAGGTTTGACGCGACCATCAACAAGCTTGAGCTAAGCAATGATGCAAGTGGCCGCATTGAAATTATCGCAATTGCGGAAAACTTGCCTGCACCACGTGCAAAGACGGGCGGCGGCACAGGCATCGGTAAGGGCGGTGGCAGCGGGGGTAGCGAGACTGACACTAAAACTACACGTCCTAATGACCAGATCACCTTCATTCTAGACGAATTCCCCGCAGCAATCCGCGCCAAAATCGTGCAAAAATGTGGCACGAAAACATATTGGGACACGTGGGCCAAAGACATTGGCGGCATTGCTAAAGCGCACATTGAGCGGATTAAGGCCGCGCTTGATACAGGCGAAGCAGAGCGGGCAGTATTTGACGAGTTTTTAGCTGAAATACGCGACGACCTGAACGGCAGCGTCAGTGAAGACGAAGCAATCGAGATGCTTGCACAGCATCTTGTTACTAAGCCTGTATTTGACGCACTGTTTGATGGTTACGATTTTGCCAGTCAGAATCCTGTGTCGAAGGCCATGCAAAATGTCCTGGCCGTTCTTGAGCCTCAGAACATCCAAAAGGAAGCAGCGACACTTGATAGCTTTTACGAGAGCGTGAAACGACGCGCATCAGGTATCGATAGCGCTGAGGGTAAGCAGAAGATTATCGTTGAGCTTTACGATAAGTTTTTCAAAGGCGCGTTCCCTAAACTGCAAGAAAAATTAGGCATTGTTTACACGCCCGTTGAGGTCGTCGATTTCATCATTCATTCCGTAAATGACATTTTGCGCGACGAGTTTGGGCAAACGCTTGGCAGCAAGGGCGTGCATATTCTTGATCCGTTTACGGGTACGGGAACATTTATCACTCGCTTGCTGCAAAGCGGGTTGATTTCGCAAGAAGAGCTAGAACACAAATATCGCGAAGAGATACACGCTAACGAGATTGTGCTGCTCGCTTACTACATTGCCGCCATCAATATCGAAGCTGTCTATCACACGCTGTCGGGCAAGCCCTATGAGCCTTTTGAAGGAATATGCCTTACTGATACGTTCAAAATGTATGAGAGCGACGACATAGTCGCCGCGATAATGCCAGACAATAGCTCTAGACGTAAGCGGCAAAAAGCGCTCGATATTAGGGTAATACTGGGAAATCCACCTTACAGCACGGGTCAGAAGAACCAAAATGACAATGCTAAGAACGTTGCCTACCCAGTTTTAGACGCACGGATCCGCAGCACATATGGCGCTAACTCGGATGCTACCTTACAGCGCAATTTGTACGATAGCTATATTCGCGCAATTCGTTGGGCCAGCGATAGAGCCGGTGATAGAGGCATAGTCGGATTTGTGACGGGAAGCGCTTGGATTGAGCGCGCTTTTGCGGACGGGATGCGAAAGTGTTTGGCCCAAGAATTTTCGAATCTCTATATAGTGCATTTGCGGGGAGACGTCCGAAAAGACATGCTCTCAAAGGGTGCCGCGGGAGAAGGCGGAAACGTCTTTGGGCAAGGCAGCATGACTGGGATTAGCATAGCATTTCTTGTTAAAAACCCAGCATCAAGCAAAGTGGGCTGCATCTCTTTTTTCGATATCGGCTCAAATAGGTCGAGCGCCGAAAAACTCGCTGCATTGTCTGCTTTCAAAAGCATAGCGGGTATGCGCTCAGCTAACGCTTGGTCTGAAATCAATCCCGACGAACACAACGACTGGCTGCAACAGCGCGACACTAGTTTTGAGAACTTTATCGTCATAGGTGAAAAGCAAAAACCGACAGCGGCTAAGTTATTTGATAATTTCACGCTAGGCGTCGTCACAAACCGAGACGCTTGGTGCTACAATTATAGCGTCGTTTCGTTAAATAAAAATATTACAAAATGCGTAGGCTTTTACCAGCAAGAGCTAATCAGATTTGTTGAGAGTAAATTCACAGGCGAAATAGACGATTTTATAAACACCGACTCGCAGCAAATAGCTTGGACTAGAGGTTTAAAAGCAGATCTAAAGCGTAAAAAAGCCTTAGATAAAGCGGACGGAACCGTAATTGTCAGCGTGTATCGTCCCTTCACAAAACAAATGTTGTTTTACAGCAAGCGATTGAATGAGATGCAGTCTCTCACTCAAAAAATATATCCCGACTGCACCAGTAAAAACCTCACAATATGCGTTAGCGGCACGGGAGCACGAAGTGGATTTAGTGCGCTGATGTGCGATGCAATGCCCAACCTAGATTTGATCGAAAAAGGGCAAAATTTTCCATTGAGGCTTTACGAAAAGACGGAGGATAACAAAGCTGACTTGTTCGTGGGCAGCGGCAATGGTGGCTACACAGAACGAGACGGTATTACAGATCACGGTCTAAAGCATTTTCAAGCTGCTTACCCGCAAGCGCACATCTCCAACGAAGACATATTCTATTATGTCTATGGGTTGCTGCACAGCACCGATTATCGCGCAAGATTTGCAGACAACCTTTTAAAGCAGCTGCCCCGCATTCCGTGCGTCAAGAAGGAAGAGGACTTTTGGGCGTTTTCGCAAGCTGGTCGAAAGCTTGGCGACCTGCATGTAAATTACGAAAGCGTTGAGGCTTATCCTGTCACGTACAAAGAAGGCGACCTGCGGCTGGCAAACATTCCTGACCCTGTTGCGTTTTACCGCGTTGAGCAAATGAAATTTGCTGGCAAACGGCCCAATTTGGACAAGACGACGGTTTGCTACAACGGCAACATTACAATGACGGGCATACCGCTTGAGGCTTATGATTATGTCGTGAACGGCAAGAGCGCTTTGGATTGGGTCATGGAACGGCAGTGCGTGAAGACAGACAAAGCCAGCGGCATCGTCAATGACGCCAATGACTACGCTAATGAAACCATGAACAACCCCGCATACCCGCTTGAGTTGTTCCAGCGTGTTATCACAGTCAGTTTGGAAACTATGAAGATCGTACGCAGCTTGCCCAATCTGGACCTTGATTGACGATGCGAGAGTGTGCGTGTGAAAAAAAGTATGGCTTTTTAGCAGCCGCATATTGACCTTTGTTCTATTTTTGTTCCATTTGGGGCATGGAACGAATCGAACGCAGCCGCCTTTTTCATCGCCTCGCTGGCACCTTGTCTTTCGGCAAACGCCAGATCGGCGGACAGTTATCGCACGCTCAGATTTATGCGATCTGTGAAATGATCTGCGATGATATTTGTACTGAATCTGCAATGGTTGTTCAGGCCAGCATGTCGGGCTTCACCCATGCCGTAACGGGCACATTTGGCAAAGACGAGCCTTGGCCCGATTGGTGCGATCCGCACGGGCTGCAGCGTGATTTTGCGCTTGGTCCGTTATGCAACGAGCAACTTGATTTGGATGCGTCGGCTGCATAGTTTTCGATCACAGCCGTTTGAGGAGGTTTTGCAGATATAAGCCTCGCTAAAGTTGAGCCAGATAATTGTTCCAATTATGGACAGATCGACAACCAAGGCTCGCTATTATTTCGTGCGAAGTTACTTCCGAAAAATTATTTCCATTCGATAGGCAAACAAAAGCCACCCAAAAATCAGGGTGGCTTTCAACTTTGCGACTCGCTTTTATAGTTTAGGCGGCTTCTTTTTGCTCTTCTACGTTCTCTGATGAAGGAAACATAGAAAGCTTGCGCACGCCATCAATGCCAAAAAGTGTCACCGCGTTTTCAACGGCTTCCCTAATAGCTTCGTATACTGCTGTCGCGTTGTGCTGGCTCATTTTAGTCCTTTCAAACGGCCTTGACGTTGGTGTGCTTTGTGAAGCTTAACCAAGCGCCATGTGTTTCCGTTGCTTCAAAAACACCCTTGCTGTCAAGCGTGTTCCCGACGGCGCGAAAAAATACAGCGTCGGCGGGGCTTCGTAAGTGCATTTTGATATGTTTTGCACGTAGACCGGTTTCAGAAAGCTTAACAGAGCCATTCAATAGTTCTATCAGCGTATCGACGTACTCGGCCTCTGGCAAAACTCCATAATCAAGTAGTGGGCAAACCGTCACTTCTCGTATTCGAAGCACTTTTCCTACGTACGGCTTTTGCGTCGCGCGGATAGCTGATGCTAACGCCATAAATCTCCCGCCATTCGTAAGTGCAATTGCCCATTCATCAATTACGTCGGTTTCCGCAGCAGCTTTTATAGGAATCAGCGACGACGTAGCATAGTTGCAGAAAGCGTCTCCCATTTGTGCGCACTGTGCCTCCCAATCTTCCTCAAGTCTCTGCCAACTTCCATCCGAGACACGCAAACGCACAATTTCCATAAAACCCCACTTTCTCAAAGATGAACTAGGGGCTGGGAACGCATATGCCAATACCCGATCATAAACTTCGGGTGCGGGTAGTACCATTGTGCCGGCTATTTCACAGTTCCGCTTCGATCTTATCCACCTGCCCTTTAAACACTACCACGAGAGCAGCGCGTGTTTCTTTGCCTTCCAAAAACTTGCATCATCCCAACCGTGCTCATCAGCGTGCTAATTCCGTCACTCACTATATCGCGCTGGCACCACTCAAATGCATGCGCTCGGACATGCTTAGGTCGCCGCCACTAATGCCGCGCGGCAACTGGCATTTCCCCTCAGTTCAAATCATCAATTAAATGCCTTTATAAAATCTGAGGAATCAGTTTGGCTATGACGCCCTCTTTGCCATCAGATGAACGACCGCTGTGGATGTACTTGCGGCAAATCTTGCCCACGCTTCCATCATCGCGAGGCGCTTTTCAAACATATCTCCCCGGCGGTAAGCAGCCTCGACCTTATTACCAACAGCGTGTGCCAGCGCCATTTCACTCATTTCAGAGGGGAAACTGGTGACTTCGCTTGCCCAATCCTTAAAGGTTGACCGGAAGCCATGTGCAGTAAGATCAGTGCGCTTCATCCGGCGCAGCAGCATCAGCAAAGCCATGTTGGACAATGGCTTGCTTCCGTCTTTCGAGAATACCAATCCAGAGGCCTTGGGACCAAGTGCTTCTAAGATGCTGATCGCGTTGCTGGAGAGCGCGACGCGGTGCTCCTTCCCCGCTTTCATGCGTTGGGCTGGCACGGTCCATAAGGACCGCTCCAGATTGATTTCCTCCCACCTAGCCAAGAGAACCTCGCTCGTCCGCGAAGCGGTTAGGATCAAAAATTCGAGCGCCCTTGCAGCAATTGCATCCCGTGCGGCGACGTCGGCCATAAACTTCGGCAATTCGCTGAACGGCAATGCGGAGTGATGCCCCCGCGTCAGCTTTCCGCGCTTAGTGAGAAGCTGATCCAAATGCCCACGCCAACGAGCGGGGTTGTCGCCTGTTCTAAGGCCCTGTGCCTTCGCTGCATCCAGAATTGCTTCTATTCGACTTTGAAGCCGCTTGGCTGTCTCCGGTGTGGCGTTCCAGCGTGGTTGAAGCACTGCCAGCACATCGTCCGTGCTGATCTGGTCAACTGGCTTGCCGTGTAGCGGTGCGGCATATTTTGTAACGGTCATGGTCCATTGTTCCGCATGTTTGACGTTGCGCCATCCAGAACGGCGACCCTCAATATACTTGGCGGCATAGTCGCCAAACGACACTGAGCCTGTTTTAGCCCTGTCTCGCTCAGCTTTGGGGTCAAGGCCCTGTGCAAGTGCCAAACGCATTTGAGTGGCCTCTGCGCGAGCGCTGGCTAGCGACAAATCCCTGCCCCCACCAAGACCAAGCTCTGTTGTGCGTCCGTTGCGCACATAACGGAAGATCCACCGGCGGCGCGTCGATTTCGCATCTTTGGTAATGTGCAGATAAAGTCCACCGCCATCTGAATGTCGGCCCGGCTTGACGAGCGACTTCGCCGTGATGGCTGATAACTTGTTGATGCTACGTGTCACGTCGGCTCTCCAAAATAGCGCGGCCCCACTTCCGGCCCCACTTTGTGGGCGCTATTTTAGAGAACGTCAAGAGTCGGCTAAGGGCAATGACGAACCTTCACAATCTCGGAACCTTAGCAAATTCGTGCTATTTTGGCCATTGAAAGCTTTTAGAGAGCGTCAGAGATCGTCCGCAATTTCAGCAGTTCGACGGACACCGTCTCCGCCAATTGATACTGAAATAAAAAGAAAATCTTGAGCTTTAGTAGCTCTTTACCATAACCGTTCCCCGATAGAGTGCGCTCTAGGTCTGATTTTTGGAATGACTTACTGCGAACGATAGATGGCAATTTCTAAATTTCGGCAATAGATCGGTATAAAACCGGGGTGAACATGCGTTTATCTATTTCGATAACAGACGCCATAGACTGTCCTTTGCTCTACACTAAGCATATCGGACACCAATGGGCGATGAGATAGGCTATCTGTCAAATTTCAAACTTAGACAATGCTTTCAGAAATGAACGTGAGACAACTCAGCCTTTAAGGATTGAACTGCGACGCAGTCGCTTGGTGGCATGAATGAGATCGAATTGGACTTTGCTTTTGTGGCTCCTCATCGGAGTAGGCATCTTAACCGTAGTCACATAGTCGACACCTAACCCTGTGCCATTCCTAATCGTGATCTATCTCGTCGTATATTACGGCAACAAGGTTTTAGATCGCCTCGCTCGCGTTCCGTCCAACATCGGCCTCCATTGTGAAATTCCAGATCATTATATCTCAATTGAAACCAGCCATGTCTCGGAAAACGCGTTCACCGTCTGGTTCGTTGATGGCAAATGGGACGCTGGACGGACTTTCGTTTTGTCGGGTCTGGTAACTGCATCGCCAGATGAGCCAATCGAGGGGCCGGAGATCGGGTAGCGGACTGAGATACAAATCTACACCCTACCCGACTGGTTTGGAGAGGCTCGCATCGGCCAAGTCAATGCGAGAGGTAAGTGCTTCGTTGGTTTACCGGGGCAATTGGCCCAACAGGTCTTGAACGAGGTTCGAGAGCACGTCCGTCAAGATGTTCGCCTCGGTTTCAAAGTTGATAAAGCTCAAAATGGAAAGGTCTCTTTCCCAATTTACCTTTTCGAATTGGAAGCTCCAATCCCCTAATCAGGCTCACCATTGAGTTATAAGCTAAAAGTGTAAATCGAAGAATTGCGATGTTGCCGCGCAGCAAAACGCCGCCAGTCTAGAGACCAGCGGCGCTAATTGGCAACCAATGGTGCCGTCAAGCGTAGGAGACAGTTACCTTCTGCCTGCGCTTAGAAGACCGCATAGCTCCACCGACGAAACCAACGCCAAGCAACATCAATAACCAGGTGGCCGGTTCCGGAACAGCACCGGGCACGCTTATGGAGACGTTTCCAGCAAATCCGAACGTTCCGTTAAGTGGCGCAACAAGGAAAAAGTTACTACTCGGCGTTGCAGAGGAAATATTATATATGAAAGAGCAGAATGATCCTGCAGAATTACCACAGCCGCCTGGCGTTGCACTTCCATTACCACCGACAATAGAGAGGATGTCATTACTCGCCGAGTATCCTATCTTCAGTGGACCAAATGGAGAGAAAATACTCGTTACACCAGTCGTATTGTTGCTGAAATCAAAACTATTATCGAAATTAAGATTAAAAGCCACTGAAGTGTCAGCAACGCCATCAGAAAAATTAATTGCATCCAACTGCAACGATTTGATAATTGTCGCGGCGTGGGCGCTGTTCATCGACATCACATTGAGCATTAAAACTGCTGATAGTGCTAACAATTTACGCATTATAGGACCCCCAATCTAAATATATATATACCACTTTGGTACCGCGATTGCAGTTTACTTCAAGCCGTTTGATATTGCTTGAATCGCTCTGTCCCATTCTGAACCATTTCACGAAGCTAACAATAGATCAACAGAACGATAAATTAGCTGTCCGATTGCCGAACGATGCTTGCAATCGCCTTCAAAAATCTGATGGCCTCTTTTGTCTTAGCTGAATACCCGCCATGTTTGCGGGCGTTCTGGTTCCCTTTTGGCGTTCCCGGATTAGTCCCGCCGTGCATCCTGCATCGCAGTTTGCCTTTCACGGCTGGTGATTAACACTCTTTCCCCGAGCGGGTTCGGGCTAGGCAGCGCGGCGTTTGGGCCATCTGCGGCGGTTGCAAGGGATTGTTCGTCTGTTTTTGCATTTTCCGTACCCCCGGTATGCTGGTGAAACGCATCTGCCACGACTGCTTGCCCCCCGCTGTTGACAAGGACATGCTTGACGGTCTGCTCGCGCGGCTGGTGTAGCTTGGCAAGAGCCTCCAGAGTTGTTCTGCAAGCTCCTTGTGCCTTCAACGCCAGACGCATGTAACTATCGGCGGCATCGGGATATTGCCCCATGTTTAGCCCTGCGCGGCGGGCCATCTCGGTGAACAAAGTGTCGAGCGCAAATGCCTGTGACGTGAACATGCGGGTCGCAAGTGAAAGGTCGCCTTTCATGGCTTGCTGTATCTCTTCGCCGAGCACTGCGCTTGTTTCCATAATTTCGGCCACATACTGATCGCCAAACATCTGCGTGCCGAAGGTCATGGCGAGACTGGCATTTCGCGTTTGCGGATCAAGTGTGACCCGAGCCAACGTTCGCCCGACCTTTTCGTTCTTGCGCTTCACTACTTCCAGTTTGCTTTTCTCGCCCGGTCGCACGAGTTCGTCATCGACAGGCTTCGCTATCGCTTTCTTTGTCATATACTGTCCTTTGATTTTCGCGCCTTTGCGCCGATGTTTTGAGATGTTGCGCAACGCTTGCCGAGAATGCGGCCACCCGCCTCCAGCCGTGCCAGTCCAAATGCTGCCGCAGCTTCTGGGTCTGCGCCTTTCAAGACATAGCCCAATGCGTCCGCAAGATTGACTGCGTGATGTTCGGGGTTTCCGGTCTCTAGTCCGAGCCGCCCGCTAATTGGTTTGCTGTGGATGACACGCCTCCGATAGGCCTTGCCGGTAATCCGTCGCAGCCAGCCCTTTTGAAGCCGTGTCAGCAGCGATACGAGCGCGGCTGGCACATGCCCAGCAAATGGCAGTGGCCGCCCTTCCTGTCGCCATTTTCGAGCGTCCATAGCCATGCTGTTTTGCTTTTGTGACGGGCCAGTGCTTTGGTCAGCAAATCAAGAAAGCGTCCGGTTGCCTTCACCATGTCAGCAAGGGCCACTCCAGCCGCCTGCCAGTGTATTGTGATCATTCTGGTAAATGCGGTAGGTCTATGGCTTTCGAGTGGCGCTCAGCAGCTGTTAGATTGGCAATCTGAGCCGCTGTGAGTGCATTGCTCGTGCGGTCGGCTCGATTGCGCGCGCCGCCGTTGTTGGTGCTGCAAGGCAAATGTCCTGCCACACCTAATGTCAGGTAATTATTTGCAACTGCTGTGCCAACTTGTGGGATCGGCGGATTTGCTGTGATTTGCGTCTTAGGTGGTGCTTTTGAAACTTCACCGTTTTTGGTTTTCGGTGAAGTTTCAAAGCTGCCGCCATGTACCGCGCGCGATGGCGTTTTGGACATGGCGGCAACACTCACCGCGCAATCCAGACAATTGCCTGTTTGCCCATCGCGCGTGTTCTGTAAAAATACGGATGACTTGATGTCGGAGTGGAGTAACGGCAAGACCACCTCATGTCCGCTGATCAACCGTCATACTTGGCTGGTGCGGCTAAGGCTTAGCACGTTCTATCCATTGTGCCTGATTCAGGCATGATCCTCGCTTGCTGGCAGAAATTCAATCTGATTTGCCGCGGCGCCGGACATGATGAATCCAATAGGCCGCTCCGTCTCTTCTTGCAGATGCGCGATGATACTTGCGGTGCGGGCAAGCAATGAAATGCCCTTCAGCGCAGCCAGCGGAAAGCCCACGTCAAGCATGATTGCCGGGATGGCACCATTAACATTGATGGGGAGAGCTCGCCCAATTGCATCCGGCAATATGTCGCGAATGGCATACAGCATGCCGATATGCTTGCCCGCAATCTTATGCTCCTCGGCAAGTTGCAACAGAAGGTTGGCGCGCGGGTCGCCCTCGGAATGCTGCGGATGGCCAAAACCGGGAATTGGCTTTTTCTCGGCACGCAGAGCCAGTATTTTCTCTTTGGCCACACCAGATTCAGTTGCGCCAGTGGTTTCGGCAGCCTCAACACATTCGGCATAGAATCGGCCTGCAACCTCGGCGCTGCCGAGGACGACACTCCCGCAGCCCAGAAGGCCAGCTGCCACGGCGCCGTGAAACGCCTCAGGCGCAGCGGCATAGGTCATGCGCGAGGCGACGACGCTTGGCACCAAGCCATGTTCCGCAATGGCAGCGAGAACCGCATTGCAGAAAAACAATTGCGTTGGCGAAGGCTGGGATCCGGTCACCAGCATCCAGAAATAGCTGGTGAAATCCACCTTGCCGATAACGTCTGTGCACAGATCAAGCCCGCGCACATTTATGCTGTGCGCATCTGAGGTGCAGATGGATGTGAATGGTGCGTCCTGTTTGCCGATACGCATGATTGCTCCATATTTCGAAATTCGAAGTTGATTTCGTTATTCGAATTTTCTATCGTTAAGTCAAGTCTGGAGAGAGAAATGGCCAAGCCACTCAGCAATATCACCGTTCTCGAAATGGGTACATTCATTACTGGGCCCGCTGCTGGAATGCTGCTCGCAGACCTTGGCGCAACGGTGATAAAGATTGAGCAGCCGAAAGTCGGTGATCCGTTTCGTGCATTTCGGGGCGGCTTGTACAGCCCGCATTTCCAGACCTATAACCGCAATAAGAAGAGCATCACACTGGACACAAGGTTGCCGGAGGACTTGGCTGTATTTGATGCGCTGCTGGCAAACGCGGATGTCTTTATCCAGAATTTCCGTCCAGGTGTTGCAGACAAGATAGGCGTCGCGGCGTCGCGTCTGCAAGGGCTGAACCCCCGGCTTGTATATGCATCGATATCGGGCTTCGGCAATGAAGGCCCAGACCGCGACCGCCCTGCGTTTGATACCGTCGCGCAAGCGGTAAGCGGCTTCTTGCGGCTTTTGGTAAATCCCGTGCACCGCCGCGTTGTCGGACCAGCGCTTGCAGACGCGACAACCGGTTTCTATGCAGCTTATGGCGTGCTTGCGGCATTATATGAAAGAGAGAGGATCGGCAAAGGTCGATTGGTTGAGACGTCGATGTTTGAATCGATGGCGCATTTCAATCTAGATGACTTCACGCATTATTTTTCCGACGGTCAGATCATGGGGCCATATAGCCGGCCAAATGTGTCGCAATCTTATGTCTTCGAGTGTGCCGACGGCACGTGGATTGCGTTGCATATGTCATCGCCGCCCAAATTCTGGGAAAATCTGGCGATTGCGGTTGGTCAGCCCGATATGCTGAAGTTGCCCATGTTTGAAAGCCGTGAGGCACGCATTGCCAATTATGAAAATGTCATTGGCTTTTTGGCCCCGATATTCAAAACGCGTGACCGCCAGAAATGGTGTGACACGTTGCGCGAATTGGAAGTGCCGCATGCGCCGGTGAACACCGCGCAAGAGGCTATCGAGTCCGAGCAAGCCAAGGCCCTTCAGTTGTGTATCGAAGATCCAAATGGCCCAGATGGACCATTCCGGACCATCAGATCACCCGTGACTTTCGATGGTGAACGTGCTCTTGACGTGACTGCTCCACCGGTGCTCGGCGCAGATGATGCCGAAGTGGTAGCGCCGCTGCGAAGGATGTTGGAAAGGTCGGATTGATGGCGAAAATCGAGAAGGATCCCGAGTATCTCTCGACACTCGAACGTGGTCTTTCCGTTTTGCGCGCCTTTGACGACCAACATCCAGAAATGCGGCTTAGCGAAGTTGCGGCCGTTACCGGCCTTAGCCCGGCTGTTGCGCGGCGTTGTCTCAACACGCTGGTTGCTTTGGGCTATGTCGCGCAGCATGACCGGAACTTCCTGTTGCGCCCGGAAGTGCTGGCCTTCGGTTCCGCCTTTCATTCGTCAATGCATCTCGAGCAGGTTTGTGTGCCGCCTCTGCAATCGCTGCGCGATGACACGGGCGACAGCGCATCCATGGTATCGCTGGCGGGCGCCGATATCTTGTATCTCGCGCATGTATCGACCAATCGTCGCATTCGGCTTGGCGTGAATGTCGGTACACGATTCCCGGCACATGCGACATCGATGGGCAAGGCGATATTGGCTTTTCTGCCGGACGCAGAAATTGAGCAATTTCTAGACCATGCCCCGTTCGATAAATTTACAGAACATACTATCACGTCCGCAGATGCGATGCGCGCGCGGCTGAAGCAAGTGCGTGAACGAGGATATGATTCAGCATTTGACGAACTGGATTTCGGAATCGTGTCTGTTGCAGTGCCTGTGTTTGACGCATCGCGTCGTCCGATTGCAGCAGTCAATTGTTCGACGTCAACTACGAGGATTTCTCAGGACGAACTCATTACTTCACGCCTCCCGCTGCTGCGCGAAGCCGCTGCGGAGATTGAAGCTGCACTGCGGCGCTGGCCGTCATTGGCCATCGCATTGACAACCGAATCTTCTGCATAAAAATTCGCATATCGAACTTGACTTCGATTTTCGAACGATTTAACACGGTGTGATACGCTTCGGTGATAGAAGGCGTGCGACATAGTCAGGGGAGGATGATTTATGGCAATCCAGTCTGCAAAATGGGCTTCAGCGGCCTTAATAACTTTAATGGCGTCTGCTGCAGCGATGCCAAGTGTCGCTTATGCACAGGAAGCGACTGCTGAAGAGGCTCCACAAGAGATCGTCGTCAGTGCATTGCGCCGTGACCAGAATTTGCAGGATGTTCCCGCAGCCGTCACCGCATTTAACACCGAGACGATCGAGAACGCAGGGATCGAAAAGCCACTCGATTTCATCAATCTGACGTCGAACGTCAATCTGGTGGAGACCCAGAATTCGGGCAACGCGTTCATCATCATCCGCGGTATTACACAGGCCCGTAATAGCGAGCCTTCGGTTGCCGTCGTGATTGACGGTGTGCAGCAAGTGAACCCGGCAGCATTCAACCAGGAACTCGTCGACATCGCACAGATCGAAGTGCTCAAGGGACCTCAGGGTGGTCTTTATGGGCGCAACGCCATTGGCGGCGCTATCATCATCACGAGCCAGAAGCCGACCGATGAATTTTCGGGCAGTATCAAGGCAGGCATCGACAATGGTTTCGGCTGGAATGTGCGGGCAGGCCTGAGTGGTCCATTGTCCGACACTGTGAAATATCGGGTCTCCGGCTCGTACCGCGACACCAAAGGATATTTGCGTAATACGTTCCTGAACGAGGATGCTGATCCAGCCAAGGACCTTTCGGTGCGCGGCAATCTGCTTTTCGATCCGGGCAATGGATGGACTGCCGATTTGCGGGCATCCTATGCGCGCCTTGAAACTCAGGCTTTGTACTTCAACATCGTAAATGATGTGAATGATGTCAGCCTGCCGATCCGCGTCAACAACCGCGGCATCAACAACCGCGATATCCTGAATATTGCGGCGAAATTTTCGTACGAAGGATCGGCTTTCACTGCCACGTCGATTACGTCCTACGACACAGTCAAGGAAATCCTGACCGGAGACGCGTTCAACTTCCTGCCCTTTAGTGAATCGCTGCTTGTCGCAGGTTTCGGGCTTCCGTTCGATCTTGCCCAAAGCCAGTATCTGAACGTCAAGGCGGTCAGTCAGGAAATCCGGATTGAGTCGCCTAAGAATGACAAGCTGTTCTGGATGTTCGGCGGCTATTTCATCGATACGCAGCGTTATATTTCAACTGGCAATCTGCTCGACTTCCAACAGGGCGTGTTTCCTGTTTACCGTACCCCATCAACCAATCCTAATAGCCCGCAATCAACATTCCTGGCCGATAGCCAGAACAATTTTGCATGGGCCGTGTTTGGCAATTTTGGATATGCGTTTTCGGACCGGTTCCGCGTAGATGCGTCGCTTCGGTATGACCATGACAAGCGGGTAAACACGACGCTTACTCCAACATCCTTCCTGCCAAATGTTCCAGGCTTCCCGCAGGGAACCACAGGGCAAAAGCGTCGCGTTACCTTTGACGATCTGCAGCCGAAGGTAACGCTGACATATCAGCCAAATGACGATGTAACATTATATGGCGGCTATAGCCGGGGATTCCGCTCAGGCGGTTTCAACCAGACCGGCGTGGGCGGCGTTGCCAGCAGCAGCGGAATTGTTGGCGTTTCGGATATATTCAAGGATGAAACAGCTTCCACATTTGAAGCTGGGGTCAAGACCCGGTGGCTGGACCGCAAACTGACATTGAATGCCGCTGCTTATTGGACCTTGTCGGAAAACAGCTATTTCTTTGTGTTTCTGGCCGCAAACTCGACCCAAAATCTCGGGAACGTGCCCAAAACCCGGATCAAGGGTTTTGAGCTGGAGGCCAACTTCCGGCCAACCCCGGAAATTCAATTGAACGCTGCGGCAGGCTATACTTGGAGTGAAATCAAGGAATTCCCTGACCCTGCGGCCATTGGCAATGAGGCACCTTTGATTTCGCGTTACACGTACAATCTTGGTGCACAATATACGCCTGAACTTGGCAATGGATTGAACGGATTGTTCCGTGTCGATTATCGGCGCACGGGCAGAACCTGGTGGGAGCCATTCAACACCACCGTTCGCAAGCCAGTGGATCTCGTCGATGTCCGGGTCGGTGTAAGCGGCGAGAGCTGGACCGCAGCAGCCTTTGCCAGCAACCTGTTCAACGAAAAATACAATGCCGAGTTCTCGCCAGGCGGCTTCGTATTCAAGGCACGCCCACGGATCTACGGACTTGAAGTCGGTTACAAATTCTAAGGCAGGAAATATGACCAAAGTCCTCGTTCTATATTATTCCAGCTACGGCCATATCGAGGCAATGGCCGAGGCCATTGCCGAAGGGGCTCGGTCAGTTGCAGGAACCACGGTGGACATCAAAAGAGTACCAGAACTGGTACCTGAAGAGGTGGCGGCTGCAGCGCACATAAAGGTCAATCAGGCGGCGCCCATTGCAACCCCTGATGACCTGGCCAATTACGACGCCATTATCTTCGGAACGCCAACGCGGTTCGGCAATATGGCCGCGCAAATGCGCAATTTTCTCGACCAGACAGGCGGGCTTTGGTTCGCCAATGCACTGGTAGGCAAGGTCGGCAGTGTATTCTGTTCAACGGCCAGCCAACATGGCGGGCAGGAGACAACGATCACCTCGTTTCACACCACATTGTTGCACCATGGGATGGTCATAGTTGGCCTGCCTTATACCTTTAAAGGCAATAGCGAGATGGGCGAAATAAGCGGCGGAACGCCGTATGGCGCCACAACAATTGCCGGAAACGACGGCGCCAGGATGCCAAGCAAAAATGAACTCGATGGCGCACGCTTTCAGGGGAACCATGTTGCACAGATTGCCAGCAAGCTGGTAGCCTGACAGACAATTGCATAATTCAGTGGATGAGGACGAACAGCATGAGCACGCAAATTCTGGCCAAAAGACTGCACCACACAGCCTATGTCACCAAAGATCTGGAGGCGACCCGCGCATTTTATGAAGATGTATTGGGTTTCCCGTTGATGGCAACCTACTGCGAAAAGGACGAACTGTTCGGCAAAGAGCGCACATATTGCCATTGTTTCTTTGAATTGGCCGACGGCAGCGCGCTTGCCTTTTTCCAGTTTGCAGATCCCGATGACCAGGCAGAATTTGGACCGGAAATACCGGAATCTCCTTTCATCCATATCGCTCTCCAGGTCGACAAGGCTGGCCAGGAAGAACTCGAGCGCCGCATCGCCGCCGCTGGCTTTGTCGAGCCGCAAACCTATACCCTTGAACATGGCTATTGCCGTTCGGTCTATGTCAAGGACCCCAACAACATGACGCTTGAGTTCACTTATGACGCGCCCGAAGCCGAGCCACTGGATACGCAACGTCGCGCAGAGGCGCATGGCGAACTGAGCCGCTGGTTGGCGGGAAATCACGAAAACAATAACCCGTTCCGGGCGATGCACGCCTGATCGCCGGTGTTGGCCAATCGTCAACGCGAAGGGTCAGGCGGCGACAGCATCGCTGAACTGCACCAGGTGCAGGTTGCAGACGGGCATATCCATGTACGCTCGGCGGGCAGTGGTCCCCTTCTTATCTTCCTGCACGGATGGACTTTGGACTGGCGCATCTGGCTGCCGCAAATGACCCTTTCGGGATTTCACCTCGTGATGCCGGACAGGCGCGGATTTGGCCAATCCACGGCGCCACCATGTCTTGCGGCCGAGCACGATGATGTCATAAGCATTGCTAATCACTTCGGTGCGGCGGACTTTGCGCTGATTGGATTATCGCAAGGGGCGGCAGTTGCGATGGATGCTGCCCGCCGCTACCCGGCAAAAGTGAAGGCTCTTGGGCTTATAGGTGCACCATTGCCTCATCTGGTTCCTGAACGCGCCAAGGCACCGGAGATTGACCGATTTGCTATGGCAAAACTGGTCCGCGCAGGACGGCTCGCCGATATGATGCGTTTATGGTCCCATCACCCTCTTACGCAGGTGGCTCCTGCCGGCCAAAGGCTGTTGGACGAAATTCTCGCCGATTATGATGGCCGCGATCAACTGGTCGATCAGGATATGCTTGTATTTTCAGCTCAAGAGATTGCTGCGTTGCCGATGCCCGTTCTTGCGATGGCTGGCGCGCAGGATAGCGATTGGCGTCAACAGGTGGCGCGCTTTATCGGTACCAAGGCCCCGCGCGGACGGACCGAAATTATGCCGGAGGCTGGGCATATTGCCAATGTTGACGCCCCGGATACCGTCAACCGCGAACTCCAGAATTTTCTAAACATCGCTTATCTGAAGGAACTTTGACATGGCCAGCGCCGGACGTTTTTTGACCACGCATGTCGGCAGCTTGCCGCGCGAAGACGATCTTATTGAAATCATGTTTGCCAAGGAAGACGGCCTTCCGCTGGATATGGTCGCAGTCAACGAACATATCGCTGCTGCTGTCCAATATGTCGTTGATCGCCAGGCGGAGGCCGGGCTGGACATCATCAATGATGGCGAGCAGTCAAAGCCAAGCTATGCTACATATATAAAGGACCGGCTCAACGGCTTTGGCGGCACTGGCAACAGCTTTGCCTTTCAGGATATTGAAGATTTCCCGACAACCAAGGACCGGGTATTTTCCGATCCCGGCCGCAAGCATCGCAAAACACCTGCCTGCAACGCCCCGATCACGGTCAAGGACATGACGGCGGTTGACCGTGATGCGGCGGCGCTCAACACAGCGCTCGCGAAACATTCCGGCAAGCGGGCGTTTATGAGCGCGGCGTCCCCGGGCGTAACGGCCCTGTTCTTCCGCAATGACTATTATGACAGCGACGAAGATTATGTCTTCGCGCTGGCAGAAGGTCTGCGCCACGAATATGAGGCGATTGCCGCGCAAGGCATCATCCTGCAAATTGACTGCCCTGACCTCGCCATGGGCCGACACACGCAGTTTCGGGAGCTGGATCTCAGCGGCTTTCGCGACAAGATGGCGATGAATATCGAGGCGCTCAATCGCGCGACAGCGAATATCGCGCCCGAACAATTACGCATGCATATGTGCTGGGGCAATTATCCCGGTCCACATCATTGCGACGTGCCGTTTCGTGATATCATCGATCTGGTCTGGCGTGCGCGTCCGCATGCCATTCAATTCGAAGCCGCTAATCCACGCCACGCGCATGAATTCGCGATGTTTGAGGATATCAAATTGCCCGAAGGCAAGGTGCTTATTCCGGGCGTTATTGAATGCCAGTCAAATTATATCGAACACCCCGAACTGATTGCGCAGCGCATTGCCCGCTACGCCCACCTTGTGGGTCGCGAGAATGTTATGGCAGGCGCAGATTGTGGCTTCAGCATCCATGTGGGATCAGGTAGCGTCGATCGCAGCGTGGTTTGGGCCAAGATGGCTGCACTTGCGCAAGGCGCCGAAATTGCATCCAAACAATTCTGGAGCTGATGTCATGGCGATGCGGACTATCGCGTCGTGAATTTTAATCCAATCCATAAGATGCGGGGTGTGCCAAGGTCGATCGACGTGTCGACCTTGCGCGTCACGACGGCTTCATTGAAAATATTCTCAACTCTGCCTGTCACCGCAATTTTGCTGGTCAGCGGAAATGCCGCAAAACCGTCAAAGGTGACTGCAGATGGCAAAATATTGCTTTCCAAATCATCCTCGAACTGCGCGCCGACATAACGTGCGGTTGCCGACAGCGCCGCCCCTGATTGCGGTGTCCAGCGGACAGTCGCATTGGCTGCATGACGCGGGCTTTGTGCAGGACTCAACCCGTTGAGCGCGATGGCGCTGCCCGACGCCTGCACTTTGCTGTCGCTAAAGGCATAAGACGCCGAAAGGTTGACTTCGCCAAACCGCGCTTCGGCGGATAGCTCAACGCCCTTTGCGACAATGGCGTCGACATTGTTGCGCTGGCGCACATTCGTGCCGATCGTGACATTGGCAATGGCATCATTCAGCCGGTTGTAAAAAAGCGTTGCGCCAAATGAAATTCCGTCGGCCGGCCGCATATCAAACCCGGCCTCGACGCCGCGCAGCTTTTCGACTTTCAACGCTTCATTGGCGCGTGTTGCGACCGGAAAAACTGTGAATGGCCGATACAGCTCGTTCAGTGTCGGCAAGCGAAATCCGGTATAGGCTGCACCGCGAAACCGCATGCCTGGACCTGCCGCATATACTGCGCCGATCCGTGCGCTGGATTGCCAGCTCGCCCTGTCGGCAAATTTTTGGTCACGCACCGCGGCACCGCTGGCGGCACGCTCGGCGAAAAAGCCGTTATTAATGGTCCAACGATCCACGCGGAGACCACCGGTCAATGTCCACGCGCCGATCGCCCAGTCATTTTCTGCAAACAGGCCAAGCGTCGAAGTGTTGCCACCGGCATTGCGGCGGGCCGTGACCAGTCCGGTAACGGCGCTGTACACATCTTCAAACAGTTCGCCTTCGGCCATCCGGACATCAGCGCCGATGCGCAATTGATGATCTCGACCCACTGGCGGCCGAACCTCGATTTTTCCGCCCAATCCGGTGGAGGGGGTGTTTCTCTGGTCCAATGTCTTTCGCAACGACGTGGCGCTGATGACGACATTCGTGAAATTGCGTGCCTGGACATAGGCAAGCGCATCCACTTGCCATCGCCCTTGCGAGACGATGCGGATGCTCGCATCGTGTCCTTCGGAACTGCTGTCGGCGCCTGCAAATCGTAAGGTGCGATTATCCTGAAACAGCAGTCCCCGGACCTGCAATTCCACATCTTCGGCAAGTGGCGCAACCGCGCGCAGACTGGTGGACCAGCTTTCATACGCGGCACGCACGTCGCTGGGTTGTCGGATGGCCTTTGGTGAAGTGAAAAAGCCGTCGCCTTGGTCCCGGCGGCCTGACAGGCTCACAAACCCTGCTCCAAGGTCAGTAGTAAGAGCGGCCGACAATTCGCGCGCGCGATCACTGCCTAAAAAGGCCGATACTGATATGTCAGCCAAATCGCCGCGCGTGGCGCTATTGAGCTCAATCGTGCCAGCCACTGCGCCTGCACCGAAGGCACCATTGCCACTGCCGCGTATGATCCGGACCGAGGACAGCCGATCCGGAGTAATGGCGCTGAACGGAATATAGCCGAAAAAAGGGTCCGCTTGCGGCACGCCGTCGAGCAATATCAGAGTTCGGCTGGAAGCATTGCCCCCCAGTGCGCGCAAGGTAGCCCCTTGCGCCGATGGGTTGGCGGAACGGCTGTCGGATCGCCGGAATTGCTGAAACCCTGCAACATCGGCTAGAATATTTTCGATCCTTCCAGACGCTTCGCTGGTGAGCCGCGCGCGATCGATTTCAATGTCGCCATAAGCAGGGGCACCCTTTGTCTGCCCCAAACCTTTTCCGGTCACAACAATGACTGGCTCCTCGGCGTCTCGTCCGTAAGCCGCTGACGCGCTTAGAGCTATCGCCACAAAAGAGATCCGGACCACATAGGTAAACATTGGGGGCTTCCGATAGCTATAAAATCGATGGTGATAGGGCTGATTCGATGCCTATATGCAGAGCCGCAATTATTGGAAATAGAATTAGCTGGCTGCCATCAATGATCTGCAAGCGCAATGTCGTGGACTGTGGTGTGAGTTAATGGCGGATGGGTGCGGCGTGTGAAGCTCTCTGGTCGGCCCACCGCCGCGGCCAAAGGCAGGGCCAGTCCTGCCGCAATCCAGCGCTGCGGTGAAAGGTACCGGATTATTCGGATGAAAGCCAGTTGGCGAGTTCGGGCAGTGGCAACAAGCGGTGGAACTCCACGCCCAACATCTGTGCTCCACGCCATTTTACCGTTGCGGCTACGGAATGATTTGCGTTAATCCGGATGACAATATTGCTGTTCATGCGCGGCATGGCTTCACACAATAGCTTCGCGCCGCGTTGCGATATATTGGCCAGGATCGCTTCATAAACCTGCCCATCATAGGTTATGCGCGATGGCTTCGATGCCTGAAAGCGAGGAAGTCGTGTGCGTCTTCCGTCAATTTTTACGGCGGGCCTTGCAAGAATCTTTTCGACTGCGATCTCTTCGGCAAATTTCACGCCGACCGTTTTGCCATCACGCCAGACGACCTCACCCGTCAATTCCTGATCGTCAAGCAAGGCGACCGAAATCTGCTGACCTATTTCCATCGGGAAAACCGCATCAATCTTCATGCCACCCGATGACACGTCGCGCACCATGCCGAGACATTCGGCGTGCAGCCGAATATCCTTCAACCTAGCAACGCGCATCACTTTGATATTACGGTAATGTCCACGGCGATCAGCGTTCGCGTTCTCATCCGGAAAAGACTCCGGATCAGGCGAGGCATCAAAGGAACGGGCCATGTATACTTCCATAACACCTCTTATTGGTTCGAAATCTAACATAGTGCATGACAAGCATGGTTAACGGGATGAAAAACCTGGTATTCTAAGCATTGCAAAACAGGCCTAAAACATATTAGGACGGCGGCCTGTCCGATCATCATACGACAGTTGGTCCAGACAATTGAGCCTTCTCGATAAATTAGGAGTTGCCCGTGCAATCAGTGACCACACAAAAAATGGACGATGTGCTTGTTGTTCTGGTCGACAACCCACCCGTCAACGCATTGTCGTGGCATGTGCGCCAGGGCTTGAAAGACAGCTTCGAGCAGGGGCTGTCTGACGATTCTATACAGGCGATTGTCCTGCGTTGTGCCGGATCAACCTTTATTGCAGGTGCCGACATCACGGAATTTGGCAAGCCGCCGCAAGGCCCGGACTTTAACGCAGTTCTGAATATGATTGAGGGCGCCGGCAAACCCGTCATCGCGGCTATCCATGGCACTGCGCTTGGCGGCGGTCTGGAAACCGCTTTGGTATGCCATTACCGCATCGCTGTGCCATCTGCGCGCCTCGGGGTGCCGGAGGTGAAGCTTGGCCTTCTGCCGGGCGCTGGAGGGACGCAGAGGCTGCCCCGCGTTGTCGGGGTTGAGGCAGCGGCAACGATGTGCTCGCTCGGGGAGCCTTTGTCGGCGACAAAGGCAGCGTCGATCGGCCTGGTTGACCGGCTGGCGGGCGAAGACAGTCTGGCGGATGATGCGATTGCATATGCGCGCGAAATGATTGCACATGGACCCAGACCGACCCGCGATCGGCCGCTGATAGGCGATGTCGCCATCATCGAACAGCTTAAAACCGCCAATGCAAAGAAATGGAAAGGCTTTGATGCGCCTTATGCCAATCTGGCTTGCGTTGAAGCAGCGACCCGGTTGCCGTTTGACGAGGGAATGAAATTTGAACGCGCCGAATTCGTCAAACTGATGGGCGGATCTCAATCGGCCGCGCAGCGCCATATGTTCTTCGCCGAACGCCAAGCTGCGAAAATCGACGGCTTTCCAAAAGACGCGCCATTGCGCGCGATTAACAAAGTGGGCGTGATCGGTGCAGGCACCATGGGCGGGGGCATTTCGATGAATTTCCTCGCCAAGGGCATTCCAGTGACCATTGTCGAAATGGTACAGGAGAATCTGGACCGCGGCGTTGGCGTCATTCGCAGAAATTATGAAAATAGCGCCGCAAAGGGCCGTTTCGGTCCCGAGCAAGTGGAAGTCATGATGGGGCTGCTGGCGCCATCGCTGCATCTTGAGGATTTGGCAGATTGTGACCTCGTGATTGAGGCAGTTTACGAAAGCATGGACGTCAAGAAAGAGGTTTTTGGCAAGCTCGATGTTATTTGCAAGGCTGGCGCAATATTGGCCTCAAACACCTCCTATCTTGATATCGATGAAATCGCCGCGAGCACATCACGGCCACAGGATGTCGTTGGCATGCATTTCTTCTCGCCCGCCAACGTCATGAAATTGCTTGAAGTCGTCCGCGGCGAAAAGACGGCACCTGATGTTCTTGCTACCGCGATGGCGGTTGGCAAGAAAATCGGCAAGGTCGCCGTTGTTGCCGGAGTATGTCACGGCTTTATCGGCAACCGTATGCTTTCGACGCGCCAGCAGCCTGCGATGCAATTGCTTCTTGAGGGCGCGACGCCCGCGCAGATTGACAAGGTGCACACCGATTTCGGCATGCCGATGGGGCCTTTCCAGATGAGCGATCTGGCTGGTCTCGACATTGGCTGGCATCGTGACCCGAACAAGATTGAGACAATCCGCGACGCGCTGTGCGCCGCAGGGCGCTTCGGTCAGAAAAACCGCAAGGGCTTTTACGACTATGACGAAAACCGTGTGGGCACTCCGAGTGCTGAAGCACTCGCCATCATTGAGGAATTCCGGGCCACGTCAAACCTTCCCAAGCGCGCAATCAGCGATCAGGAGATTGTCGAGCGCACATTGTATCCGATGGTGAACGAGGGGTACAAGATTTTGGAAGAAGGCAAGGCTCAACGCGCGTCTGACATCGATGTCGTCTGGATTTACGGCTATGGTTGGCCAATCTATCGTGGCGGTCCAATGTTCTGGGGTGAACTTGAGGGTGCGGGCAAGATTGTTGAAGCGCTTGAACGGCATGGTGTTCAGGTAGCGGCGAGCCTCAAAGCAAAGGCCTGAAAACCTCTCTTCATTTTAGGCACGCCGCGCAGATGAGGCGACACAGCCTTCTCGCGCCTATTGTCCTGGTTAACCTGAAGAGGTGCACTATCAGTTTGGTCTAACCCGATTTTAAGAAATACGGGCTCAGCCAATATTTGACGGGATAATGCAAAATTCTGTCTTTTAGTAGACTGATTTTGCGCTGGATCAGCGTCTAAATAAAGTGTTTGTCGCTATAAAATTGCGAATTGGCTTTGGGTCCAATTGCCATAAGTGATTTCTCCGAATGCCGAATGTGGATGACACTGATCTTCAACATTTTGGAAAGTTGATCAAAAAGCCTGTTCCATTTTCGAGTTTTAACTGGGAAAGTGACCCGGATAGCTGCGACAACAACGCCTTCACGATTTTCATGCCGAACCCGTTTGAGGCAGTCGCCTCAAAACCAGCGGGAAGGCCCTTGCCATTATCGCAAACCGCAATATTCACATCATCATCGTTTAACGAGACGGCTACCGTAATGGTTTTCTCAGCCTGGTGATCGAATGCGTACTTGATCGAGTTCGTCAACAGTTCCCCGATTATTAGCGCAATCGGCACCGCTCGGTCCATGTCAAGTTCGACTTCAGCAAGTTCTGAAAATTGCAGATTGATAGTGCCTGCGGCAGAAAACGCCCGCAACGTAGCTATCGTGAAATCCTGAATATAGCTGCCAAGCATGACGCTGCTATGCCCGCCTTCAGAATATAGTCGGTTATGAAGTCCGGCCACGATGTTGACACGCGAACAAGCTTCTTTAAGGCTTTGCTTAAGTTCCGGAGAATCGCTGGACTGCAATTGTAGCGTCAATAACGAGGTCACAATTTGGAGGCTATTTTTGACGCGGTGGTTTACCTCGTAAAGCAATGCTTCTTTGACCTTCACCGCTTCCGCCAGCGCCACCTCGGATGCATGCCGTGCGGTGTCATCGCGTATCGTCAGCACCGCACCAATTTTCTGCCCGCTATCTGAGTAAACCGGTTGCGCATTACCCAGTGCAAGCACTTCGCTTCCGTCTGGCCTTCGTATCAACCACCTTGCACCAATAACGGTTTCATCCTTCACAACAGCTTGAGTAAGCGGCAATGTTTCGGCGGGGTGAGGCTCTCCATCTATCGTAAATAGACTATAGGATTCGGCATATTTATCGGGCTCGACATCAAGCTTCATAACCCCGTGCAGATCATTGGCTGCCTTGTTAACGAAAACGATGCGTCCGGCGGCATTGGTGATAATTACACCCTCTGCAAGCTGCGCCACCACCGCTTGTCTGTAAGACGTCAAATTCTGCATTGTATCGTTAATTGACCTAAGCTGTGCTTCTGCCTCCACTTGTGCAGTGATGTCGGTATGGATTCCAACCCACCGGATAATTTGTCCGTGCCGATCCTTTGCAGGCTCCACCCTTGTTAAAAATGAACGGAAAATACCATCAGAGCCCTTAAGGCGCATTGTCGCTTCAAATGGCTTCCCAGCAGCAAACGACAATTCCCACATTGCCAGTGTGGCTGGTAACTCGTCTTGGTCGTGAACGGATTTCCAGCCGCCGCTTGCCATGTCCAAAGGCGTTGAGCCGCAATATTCATGCCATTTATTATTAAACCAAAAAACTGCACCGTTGGCGCTTGCGATCCAGCATGGGATTGGAAGATTATGAGCCAGTATTTGAAGCTCATCAATTGCTATGTCCAAGAAATGCCCCCTGCATTTGATGCGGATTCGTAGGAGAATGTAAGCGTTCCAGGTTCAAGAAGTAAGGCAATTAAATCTGTCCGGCCTTGGGCGCTATTAAAAGCCATAATTGCAGCCGCGGTGCGCCTTGAGCATTTGCTAATGCGCGTACCGGTCAGCGGGAACGCGCGTGGCTCATCAATCCACGGGCGGAGTTTCGCATCGAACATGTCAGATCACGGTCACGATTCCGATGACCGCGCCCGTCAAAGCCGAAGACATATTGCCTGCAATCCAGCTCTTCATACCAAGCGCCGACACCTCTGCCCGCCGGGCAGGGGCGAGCGTGGAGATGGTTGATACCAGCAGCCCGACGCTTGCCAGATTGGCCACCCCGCACAGCGCGTAGGTGATAATCAGTTGGCTGCGCGCATCGAATGTCCCAGCTGGCAATGCCGCCAGATCAAGATAGGCCACATATTCGTTCAGGATGGTCTTTGTGCCCATCAACGCGCCTGCAGCAGGTGCCTGATCCCAAGGGATTCCAAGGCTCCACATCAGCGGTGCGAACAACCAACCGAAACTGCGTCTCAGCGTTAGCGGCTGACCATCGACATAAGGCAACCACGCCAGCAACTGGTCGGTCAGGTTGACGAGTGCAAATACAACGATGATGATACCGATGACGGCCAGCACCAAAGTAATGCCCTCCATCGTGCCGCGGATGACGGCATCCATGCTGCTTTCATATTTAAGATCGGCTTCGGCGTCATCAGCGCTGACTGTTCCATCCCCTGGAACCATCAGGCGGGCAATCAGGACTGCGGCTGGCAACGAAATCAGCGATGCCACAATCATGTGACCCACAGCGTTGGGCACCGTCTTTGACAATGTGGTAGCGTAGAGTATCAAAATGGCACCCGAGATCGTTGCCATAATCATAACCATGATCATGAACAGTTCGGACCTGCTCATCCTGTCGAACCAGGCCCTGAGTATAAGAGGGGATTCAACGACTCCCAAAAATATCGTGGCGCCACCGCCAAGACCGACGACCCCGCTCACGCCCAATGTTTTGCGCAAAGCCCAGGACAGGCCCCGTACCATCACACGAAGCACGCCCCAGTGCCAAAGCAAAGCCGAAATCGCCGAAAAAACGATAATCAGAGGCAATATTTGAAAGGCCACTATCACTGGTGGCTCGACGCCCGGTTTGAGGAGAAATGGAATCGGCGCACCTCCTGTATAGCCGAACATGTAACTGGAGCCGACCAACGTTGCGGTCTCGATTGCGGCAACTGCTTTATTGGCGTAGCCGACAATCGTCCAGATGAACGGCACCCGGGTCACTGCCAGCGCTATGCCTATTTGCACCAATAAAGCGCCAAGGATCCAACTCCATTTGGGTCGCAATGCACGATCTTCGGACAAGCCCCAAGCCAGCAACAGCAAAAATGTGATGCCGATCAATCCTTGAAACTGTTGCAATGTCACCACCATTTACCCCCTTTAAACTTTAACGCTGCGCCTAACTGGAACTGACGCGGTGGTCTAGCATTGCGATGTAGGAATGCTGCACCGCCGCCAAGCTGGATATTATTGGATGTTGTAGCAGTATGCGCCTAGCCCGTTTCATTAAGCGAGCGCGATTTTGAAGGCCGCACGTAAGCGGTGGACCCATTAGCCAATCCCGTGCGTTAGCGCTTGCGGCAACTGAAAGGCGCATGATGCATCATATTCAACGCGGCACGGGCCGGAAGCTTTTACTCATTCACGGCCTTGGCGGCAGTGCGCAATCATGGAGCACGATTTTCGATAGGCTCGGCGACAACCGAACCGTAATCGCCGTCGATCTTCCCGGACACGGGGTCACGCCTGCTGAGGCCGATAGCGGAACTTTTCTGGGGCTTGTTGGCAGTGTCGAGCGGTACATCTCCGATCAAGGATTGAAGGGCGTCGATATGGTAGGAAGCTCGATGGGCGCGCGCATCGTCCTTGAGCTGGCGCGGCGCGGCGGCGTTGGCAACGTCGTGGCACTCGATCCGGGAGGCTTTTGGCGCGGCTGGGAACGAACCTTTTTCAAAATTACAATCGGGTTGTCGGGCCGCTTGTTGCGCGCAGTCCGGCCTCACATACCGTTGCTTAGCCGATTTGCTGCGTCACGCACGGCGTTGCTGGCCCAGTTATCGGTGCGACCATGGGCGCTTAACCCGCAGATCGTCGCGACCGAACTAACAGGCCTTAGCAACACTCCGACATTTGACGCTTTGGTCGATGACCTTGCCAGTGGTCCCGAGCAGACCGGACCCGCTGCACCATCCGCCGGCCGGATCACGATCGGTTGGGGCAGGCAGGATCGCCTTTGTCTGCCGCGTCAAGCGTCGCGCGCGCAGGCCGCTTTCCCGTCTGCAGATTTACACTGGTTCGCGTCAAGTGGCCACTTTCCCGCATGGGACATGCCGGACGAAACTGTCACTGTTATTTTGAGGGCAACTGATTGAATTTGAAAAAAGCTCTGAATAACCTCACCCAAAAATCATAGCGAATTGCGGAAACTATTCAGCCCACCCGAATGCTGTACGAACAGCTAGCTACTCGCCACGCATGCAATAATTTCCGCGCGAGCGTGCCGCTTCAACGGTGTTTTTTCAATCAGATCGTGACATCAACCAAATTGTCGTCCGAATTACGGTCGATATAGAAGTTATACGGATCGATCCCAGCAAAGGCTGGCTTGGTTTTCGACGTGATGATTATAACCTGTTTACCGCTCCTGACTGGTTTACGTACAATTGAGATCACGTCTTTCGCGCCGAACGCCCCGATTCCGGGACGCGCGGTGAACAGACCAATTTCGATTGGTTCAGAAAGCGGCGCTTCTTTTTCAACGCCTTTGCCGTTGGCATAATATTTCGTCGTCTCGGCGCTTATTGTAGTTTTCCAGTTGCCGTCAGCTGTTTTCACAGACTTAGCGTCTTTCACCTTCAGATCGTATATGGTGATCCGTTCGAACAGATCAGAAATGAGAGCCTGATCTTCGGGTGTTTTGGCTTCCTTGCGGAATTCCGCAATCAAGTCCAACGAGCGGTGGTAAGGCGCACCCTTGAATTTCCAAGTCTGGATGAAGCGGGCAAGCGCTCTGTTGACTGCGCCTTCGCCGAGGCGTTCCTGCAACAAGTACATGACGACAGCGCCCTTGCGATAATGAATATAGCCCTGATCCTCAACGCGGACTAGCGGCAGTTCTTCAATGGCATCGCCTTTACGACCCGCGAGATACTGGTCGAGTTCATATTTCAGAAAGCGGCGGATTTTGTCGGGGCCGTAAAGCTTCTTCATCACCGTCAGTGCCGAATATTGCGCGAGCGTTTCCGAAGTGAGGGTATTGCCTTGCATGTCAGCACCGATCACTTGATGCGCCCAATATTGGTGGCCGAGTTCGTGCGCGGTAACGTACGTCACATAATCGATTGTGTCGGGATCAGTCACGTCAGCAGCAAAACCGATGCTTTCCGAATAAGGCATCGTCCCGGCAAATGCCTGCGCAAAGCTGGAATACCCCGGAAATTCGATGATTCTTGCATAGTCGAATTGGTAAGGCCCAAAATTTGCCTGATAATAATCCAGCCCCGCCTCGAGAGCAGTAACCATCTTGGGCACATTCCATTCATGTTTGGCGTCATGATAAATCGTCAGTTTGACGCCATCATGCATTTTTTCGGTCAGCTTATAACGAGCCGACTGGATGGAAAGGAAATTTAAGATCGGTGCGGTCGAAACGAAATGCGCAGTGCGGCGGCCCCCTTTGGTGGCGTCTGCAAGCTTACGCCCGGGCGCAATCGGCACCTGGTCGGCATCGGTCGTGACCGTAATATCGGACATCACCCAGTCGGTGCGAACATAGTTTTCGCGGGTAGCGGATTTGTCTTCAAGCTTTGCAGGGCGCAATTCGGCAGGCATACCTTGCCGGCGGCGGACCGTGCGGTCCTTCAGCGCCATTTGCCTGTTCATGCCGATAATAGGCGCGAAATCAAAATTGTTCACAAAAGTGCCGTTCAGGGCAACATTTGTCGCGGGTTGACCGTTGCGGAAGCCCTGGTTCCATATCCGCGACTTGAACTTCAGTTCGGTGACGCCGCCGGGCTTCAACGGTGTATCAAAACGAAAAATACGATAGCCAAAGTCTTTGTCGTCCCGAATGAGGCGAGCACCTTGCAGCGCCAGTTTTTGGAACTGAACATCAAGCCCTCCCTGCCGTACGTGCACCTCGGAAATTGGCGCGTCGGTATCATTGCGCATTTGGTAGTTGCCGACGACTTCCAACCGGCTGTCTTTGGGAAAAATCTGTGCATCGAGGGTGACCGCAGTGACTACGGGTCGCGGCAGGTTTTCATATTTCAAATATCGCTTCTCGTAATCTGCTGTCCATTTCTCGGCTTCGTCGCTGGTCTGGAAACGGTTCAGCGTTTTAAAGTTATGAGTAATATGGATGCCGGTACCGATCATTGTCACAATCGCTGCCAACCCGATTGCCAGCGGCATGCCGCGCAGCCGCTTGCCCATCCCGGCAAAGCGCGGCCTTAAGGCAATGTTGGTGCCGCGAGGCCAAAGCAGGTGCGCGATGACCAGCAACAGCACGGCAAAGGCGATCCAATATGCACGCAGCCACGCCGCGCCGATCCAAAATCCTCCGGAGCCGTTCATATCGCTCAGCGGCTCACCTGGGCCAGACGCATACCGGTAGAGTGCGTTTTCATACCCCATGTTGCGTAGAAAAATTGATCCGACAAACCAGACAAGAATGAGCCCCCAACCGACATATTTGTTCGGACTTACAACCTGCGCAAACACCGCCAGCACCGCGATGAGAAACATGTCGATCGTCGTCGGAATAATGAACCATCCAAGGTAGCTGGTTATGCCGAAGCTTTGTGCGCCCTTGACGAGTTGATACAACAGCCCCGTCGCCATGCCGGCCATATTCATCATCAACAGCACTGCAAAAATGGCCAATATTTTGGGAAATGTCATGACCCAATTGGAAGTAGGGGTTGAGTCAATGATCTCGTTAAACTTGACGTCGCGTTCGCGCCAAACCAGCTCACCACCATAAAATACAGCGACGATCAGCAGGAATATAGAAAAACTCCCCAGGACATTACTGATGATGTCCGCCGTCAGAGGATGCGATGGCGTCCCGTAAACTGTCTGCGAAAGCCAAAGGCTGGCCCCGGTATTGATTACCGCCAGCATCAGCAGCACGATGAGCCCCGGGCTTTTCATCACCTGGATGATTTCCGTACGAAGCCGAGCCATGAATTGCGCACGGCTGGTAGCCGCGCCAAAGCGCGGATTGATTGCATCCCCACCGAGAAGCGGTTGGACCGCAGCAGCACGCTGTTGAATGGCATCGCGTCTGGCAAGACGTTTCAGTGCGCGTTTGGAAGGTGCCCGTTCGGCCATTGAAAAACGCCAACAGGTCCCCACCAACAACAACGCGCCAATAGCGAGCACCATCATGCGATTTATGAACACATTGCCTTCAAACGGCAGCAGTCTGCTGTTCATGTCTGCCGCAGTCCAATACCGTGTTGCATCCGATATTGCACCAAAACCAAGCGGTTCGTACAATGCGAGCAAGTCCTGATATTCGATGCGGCTGCCCAACGTCGTCGTAACAATGAGATAGCCCATCACAAAAACAACAACACCAACATAGCTCCACAACATCGATCTCGTCGTCGTCGCCATCGCGAACAGGAGCGCGCTTGCCATAAACAAATTCGGGATAGCGATGATCAGATATGGCCAGGCATAATAAATCGGACTTTGCGGCCCGACAGTTTCTGCGTCGACCCATGGCATCATCACGCCAGTTGCCATACCCAGCGGAACCGCCAGATAGCCCAGCAACGCGATGATAAACCCGCCTATGAAACGGCCATAAACGAACTGGTTTTTCGTGATGGAGGTCGCCCGGATCATTGGTCCGAACCGGGTTGCATCATCGCGGACAATGGCATTGGCAACGAACGATGTTATCACAAAGAGATAGAATAATGACATCAACGCCAGCGCGCTGGTAATTGCGAATGGCGCATTTTCATGCACCGTTCCCGGGGTCCCGATGCTGACATTTTCGCTGGCTGTCAGGCCAAAGCCGAGCAGGAAAAAGATCAGAATCGAAACCCAGAACACCGGGTTGCGGAGTTGATAGCGGATTTCAAATCCCGCGACGCCAAGCAACATGTCGGTTCTCCGCCTTATGCAGCTAAACGAGCGGGGCGACGCAAATCTGCGAGCGTGGTGAAGTAGACGTCCTCGAGCCCCGCATCGACTGGGTCAAACCCGTCTGGCGGACTGTCGGACAGGATATGGATGATCGTGCGGCCCGCAAACAGGCGGGTCGAGATCACTTGATGCTGCGCCTGTTGTGCCTCGAGTTCGTCGCGGCGGATCGATTTTTTCCAGACGCGGCCTTTCGTCTGCGTAATGAGGTCAAGCGGCGCGCCTTCCAGCTGCACCTTGCCACCCGCCAGCACTGCCATCCGCGGGCACAGGTCAGCCACATCCTCTACGATGTGTGTCGACAGGATAACCACGACATTCTCGCCGATGCTGGAGAGCAGGTTGAGGAAACGGTTGCGCTCTTCGGGGTCAAGGCCAGCTGTGGGTTCATCAACGATTATCAGCTTTGGGTTTCCTATCAGCGCCTGTGCAATACCAAAACGCTGCCGCATGCCACCGGAAAAACCGGCAATTGCCTTGCTGCGCACGCTCCATAAATTGGTCTGCTCAAGCAATGTTTCGACCACTGCCTTGCGCTCGCCTTTGCTGGAGATGCCTTTCAGCACCGCCATATGGTCAAGCATTTGATAAGCGGTGACACGCGGATAGACACCGAAATCCTGAGGTAAATAGCCCAATGTTCTGCGCAACTCTTCGGGATTTGCCAATATGTCGAGATCACCGAAACGGATTGTTCCGGCGGTAGGCGTCTGCAACGTAGCAATCGTCCGCATCAGGGTCGATTTGCCCGCACCATTCGGCCCGAGCAGTCCAAACATGCCGCGCGGGATCGACAGAGTTACGTTATCGAGTGCGCGCGTACCGTTCGCATAAACATGGCTAACCCCAGTAATTTCAAGCACATCAAGCCCCCTGTATTGCAATTCCAATACACTAATGCAGTCATTTGTTTACGCCAAGCGGTATCGACCAGCGGCAAGCGGGGTTCGGCAAGCGACATTTCACGAGAGAACGCAAACCGATTGCGTCATGAACCGGTGCTGTTTTTAAGAAGTAGCGGATCAGTGTCGGCAGTAAAAAGGAAATTACGGCACTAACGCGTCCTGCCATAACTTCGCCGGGGATCTGCATTTTAATCTGTCGATAGCGCAGTGTCCCCGTCGGAAGATCATTATCGATGGGTAGTTAAGCGCATGGCGGCGCACATGCCCCGGACGTGACTACCGAGGGTCGCATGTATTGGCAAACCGCGGAGGCATCCCGAGGTAGTCAAGCAACGGGCGTTTGATACAAGCCCGAGCGAATAGACAAAACACAGCGGGAACAAACGAGATATTGCGTAAGGGCTGGCACCGTTGAACCCAATTTTGGCAAGATCAGCCGAAAAATCTGTGTGCCAAACTATGTCTTAAATCATTGAAATACAAGATTCTGGTGCGGCCAAGAAGACTCGAAGTACTTCTATAAGTATCTATTATAGAAGAGTTATATTTATTTTGTTTTGGGACATGCCCCCATATATGCCCCCAGATGAATGCGGCTAGACGCAATCTTACGCCATCAAATTAGGCAATTTGTAACCGTCGCCAGTTACGTTATTGGTCATGACACGTGCCACACAAGACAAGCAAATTCGAAGCCGACGTATGCTGGCATTAATTGAAGAGTGCGAAGGGACAGATGCTGCGGTTTCAATCGACCCATATAACATCTCAAAAAAACCGTGCGCTGTAGCGTTGCAGAGGGAAAATATCGTGTATCCCATTGCAGACGCGCCGGTCTTTCCGCTGGACGGATGCGTGGAACCTGCACTGTGTGTATGTGTTTATAATTTGAGGCGCAGCAGTAAATGAAGGCTAGGGCAGAGCCGTCTCATAGTAGGTGACAGCTATCGCGACGACGCGGCTAGGTCGCATTTGATGCTTTTTGCTACTTTAACTAACATGCGCCCTAAGATAGCGCCGCCTATTTTAGCCTAGTTTAGGGTTAGCTTCGCGTGTGCGGGCGAAAATCTGTGTTAGCGTTTCTGCCACCGTTATCCACCGGTGTCCTTTAGGTTTAGACTAGGGATTGCATCGCCCCCCTCGTGCGCGTGCGCGTATTGGTCCCGAAATACCTTCAATATTTTTCAATACCGAGCGCTCAGAACAAGCGTTCGCTGCCTGTTATCCGCCTGTATTAACAGGCAAGAGCCACGCTGTTATTGCGCTGTTAAAACAGCGAACTGCCTCGCGTGCGTATTCGCCGCATTTTGCCGATTACTGAAGGTAGCGGCTTGGCAGGTATTCGGCATTATTATTTCCCAATGTTAGGTTTTGTTAGGGCCATCTGATAGCCCTCGCGTGCGCGCGCGATGGCAAGGGTTTGGCATTACAAATTGCCGTGATAGGTTTTGATAGGTTCTACTTTCCGTCAGCAACTCGCACTAATTTAGTGAAGCTATCGCGTGCGTGCGTATCTGTGACATAATGCCACGTGCGCCCGGAATGGGCGATTAATTGCCCCCTATTATATTTCGGTATTTTATTCGCTGTCGGGTCTGGTGTTTAGAAAAAACCTTGCCGTAACCTTGCCCTATATGACGAAAAACAAAGTGCACCGCGTGCGCGTGATACCTCTACGATATTCACCGTAAGCAAACGGATGAACGCCCGTTATTGCCCCGTATTTTGGGGGCGCCTAATGGGTGTCAATAATTCTTACTCTATGCCTCGCTCGTGTTAAGGCGTCTAAAAATCCCAGCGCCTTTAAGGCGTCGGAAAATTATTCAATGCCTTACGTCGGCCTGTCCATGCTCGCCGACCGACCGCAAAGCTTTCAGTAAGGCGGTCTTGTGCCCGTTATACAGGGGGTATGAATTTGGCCGAATACTCTACTCAAAGTAGCTCGGGTATTCTCGCAATATTACTCGCTGCACTGCTCCCATATCGGGGTCGAATGGTGTGTCGTATGCATCTAGTCGTGCAAATGCGGGAGCGCCTGAGTCCAGGCCCTCGCTTTTTGAAAAATTCTGTATCCCGAAATTGGTTCTTCCGCCCTTAAAGTCGGCCAGAAGTCTGGCATCGGTTTTCATCATTTGAATTGGTATAAGATAGAACGACGTCTGGGTTGCAGATGAGCCGTCCGCATTCTGTTTTTTTGGCAGCTCTGCTATCTTTTGAAGTTGTATTCGGACACCTTTGTGCATCAGGTAAACCGAACGCAAAGGCAATTCGGTGGAGATGGCACTAGTAGAGTCCAGCGCTACAATTGCGTGTTTGCCCAACTGTTCGTACTCTTCAGCAGTCGCGGGCAAACAAATATCGATGCTAATTTGCCTGACAATATTATCAGAGATGGTGCTTGTGTCGTTCGTATCGGCCGTTGTCGCGTCAATGCGACTTGTCGAAACCAATATAAAAAACGTCACGACGAAAATTGTTTTTAAATATTTCATGCAACACCTCCAGATAGTGTCGGGAATCTAATGACATTGACGGTCATAATACTAGGTGCGATGTTGAACATATTGATATGGGAGAATCTAATGATAAAATTTATTTTGCCAGTCTTGGCTTTAGTCGCAAGCCCTTCGGTTGCTGAAACAGTTCGAGTCAAAGGCCATGTTAATAAGGACGGCGTTTATGTTGCACCGCATGTCCGCACCGCGCCTGACAGCAGAGTAACAAATAACTGGAGTTCCAAGCCAAACGTTAATCCATACACTGGCAAGTCTGGCACTGTTGATACTTACAAGCCTGTCCCTCTCAAGCCATACAAGCCGCGCAAGTATTAATCAGGTTCGGGTCCGGCAGCGCAACAATGTCGAAGCGCTAATGCAAACCGGATGCTTTGCGAATGACATCATCAGCCCGTCACGCGGAGGACGAAACGTACGCCGCAGATAAACTGCGGTATTGTTCAAGTCGTATCTGAAAACCCTGTTGACGAATGTTCTATATTTGTTCCAGATGCGGACATGACACGAATCGAACGCAGCCAGCTATTTCACCGCCTTGTTTCCGCGATTGCCTTTGGTGACCGTACGGCGCGGGGGCAAGTTTCTCAGGGGCAGATATACCAACTCTGTGACCTCATCTGTGATGCTATTTGCACAGAGTCCGTAATGGTTGTTTCCGCCAACATGGCAGGGTTTACTCATGCCGTTACAGGCAAGTTTGGGAAGGATGAGCCTTGGCCTGAGTGGTGTGACCCGCATGGATTAAAGAGGGATTTCGGGATTGAACCCACGCTCAACAGTCAGTTGCCGCTTGATGAGTTTGCCCCCTCAACCACGTGAGCTTAGGGCTGTGCTTCCAATGCTTATTCCATGTCTACCCAAAGTGCAGAGATAAGCCTGTCAAAAACTCTCGCGTGTTAAGGAGTCGGAAAATTATTGGTTGGCTTCTAACGCCCCTCTGATGTTTTGCGACCGGCCGCACCATTTCACGTCATTTGACCATGGCTAATGCAGTTTTTTACTCTCCAGTTTTTGGCGAATTATCTGGCAGGTATTTAACCACCGCAAATGTTGTAACCCGCTCTTCGATAGGAATAGAAATACCAGAGCCGGTTGATTGGTTACCGTAAGTGGATGATTGTCCAGATGACCAGATTCCAGTTACCGAAGAATTCTGGTTTAATAAAATAACCGCGTCTCCACCGACCTCCCGAACCTTTTTAGATATACCGGATGAACCGATAGCTTTTCCATTCAGGAAGCCCGTTCCACGATTATCACGGATAATCCCGATTATCTGATATCGCCGAGGCGGGTCACCAGTTGTCCAAAAATCGACTCCGTCTTTGGTTGTGCGAGAACCGCCTTGTCCTTCAACGACCGAGTTACGCGCCTCATATGGCTCGTATCGTGTTTTAGCTTGGGCCATTGAAGCGGTCAGCGCGATGGCTAATCCAAAGCCTAGCAATCCAATTTTCATAAAGTATAACCTCCCAATTTTATCACCACACAATCGTATCATGACGGCTTCCCCATAACAATTACGGAGCGTGTGATTTTGAACGGACGGTTTGTCGTTACTTCGCGCGCGGGCGTAACTGTCCGATATTCTGGCTAATACCACACCGCTTCCCTATTACGCGGCCTTGGGCCTTTACGCGTTCAAGTTCGAGCGCTGCCCCAGCATTCGGGCAAGTGCCTTTAATGAGATAGCCGACAACCGTCGCAAGGTTTGCCAGATAAAGCCCAGGATTGGTTTCGTGGGCTTTGGCAGTGCGGCCAATGCGGGTCGTTTTGATTGCCCCTTTTTTATATCGCCTTTCGGATATGCGCTCTATCCATCGTTGCACCCGTTGACCTTGCCAGATGTAACCGGCCGGTAGGTGCAGCAAGATATGCACATGGCCTCCAATAACTGGGCCATGCTCCCGCGACCAAATATAGGCAATCTCGCCACCCCTCGTTTTTCGCACGTGGTCCCGCAATAGGGTTATCAGCCTGCCAATGGCTTTCACAGCGTCGGCATCTGCTATGCCTTGTCGCTCCAGCCGGACGGTCAAATGTCGGGTTAGGGGCTTGCCAATGTTCAACGCGCATTGCGCCGCTGCTATCAGGTCTTGGGCTTGTTGAAGTGTCAGATAATCGCTTGTTGCAATCGTTCGGTTGCCAGCCCCGCCATGCCTCAAAATTGGCTGTTTCCCGTTAAGTAGGCGCACACGAATAACTATAGCTTAAATTGCAAGGCCCATGCCAAAGCTGGGAATCGGCTGGATTGTCCGGGCTTGACGGGTTGCCACTGTTAGTCAGCCGCCAGTGATAAAATTGCTTCATGCGTTAGATATTCCAATGGCTTGGAGAACATACTCCCCCCAGCGTTCCCATGTTCAAGCGCACAAGAGGGAACAGCAGACATTTACGTAAAAAAAAGGGTGTGGCGTCGAAGCCACCCCTTCAGTTTATCCGAATGCGTCTAGCGGCCGGTTAGCGCCGCTGGGTCGATTGTGGCGAGATACGCCCCCAGTGCCTCATGCAATTCGGGAAGGGCGTGTAGCGGTATCGTGACGCCTTGCCTTGTCGGTTTCAAAGCCTCACCATCGGGATACCATTTGCGGAAATTGGCAAAGGTCTTCCCGTTGTGCTGGCTAATCTGCACTAGCACCGTATCGCCGCGCTGGGGGAGGGATAACAGGGTTTGAGCGTTCATCCTGCACCCCCTTCACTATAGCGTTGATACGCAGCGTTTACGGGCGGAACTGGTTCGGCTGGGGTGCTACTATCACCCGTCGCCGCGTTATCTTGAAACGGCGTTCCCTCGCACGCGTTTGGAACCCTACCGGCAACGATAGCGACTGCCTCCACGTTCGGCATTGAACGCCAGTTATCGGGAAGCCTTGCCGCGTCTCTAGCTGCTAGCCAAGCAGGGGCATTTCCGTGCAAAGGTCGAAACGTCCAAAGCGCACAATGGACCACCGGACACGTTGCCGTTTGCTGTCTCCAGTTACCGGCCGCCTCGGAGTCATATGTGCAGTCTTTGCATTTGCTAGCAATCGCTTGCCGTGGCGAAGTCGCCCGGCCGTTCATGCTGCACCGCCGATAATCTGGCAGGGGGTGTGCAACACATAGCGACCATGCCAGCCACCGTCATGGGGTTCGCGCAATGTCTCGATTGCGAGCCCATAATTATGGCGCAAGGTGTGAACATAAGCGCCAAGCCGGTAAGCCCAGCTCGATAGTTCCAACGCCGTAACGCCTTTGCTGCCAGCGTTAATCAGTGCAACTAATGCGCGCTTTGGTTGACGCGCGTTTATTGCAATGTGCCCGGCCGGTGTTTCGACGGTCAAAGCATTTTGCTTGCCCCTGTTGCTATTTTTGGCGTAACCGTTCGGAGTTATATCGCTGCCAAGCTTTGTAACGCTTTTGGGGCTGGATTGCGGTGCAACGCGTCCGGCCTCATTTGTTTTCCGGTCCCGCACGGTCATGCGGCACGACCGGACAGGCTTGCAAGCCATACTTCAGCATCAGCAAGGCGGACGCGTGTTGATGCACCTATCTTTACAATCGGAAGCTTTTTTGAGGCAACCTGTCGATAAAATGCAGTGTGAGAAATTTGGTAGCGCTCTTTAAATTGAGCGACTGTCAGAAGTTCTTGGACCATTCTGGTTTCTCCATGCCGCCTGACCGGAATTGGCAAGGCTCATTCGGCATGGGCAAGTGTTTAACGGAACGTACCGTGGAGCGTCCAATAAGTAGCGGTCCAGCCTCTGTTTTTACTCATTAGACTTTTCTAACCTAGCCAGAATTTCGTCAATTTCTTTTTGAATTTCCCTGCCCTCTTTCACTATCTTAAATGCCGACGCGCGGCTCATGCCGCCGAGAAGTTCGGCCACCTTGGCGATGGCCGCCTCTGTGGGCCAACCATCAGCTTCGTAATATTCCAGCGCGGACAATGCCCATCGTGCTCGCTCAGTATTTGAATGAGAAACGGGTTGAAATCTCCCTGCCCATTTTTTTCGGCTTAACTTAAGTTGCCACGGGGATTCTTCTGAGTCCAAAGCGTTCGCAATTCCATTGAGGAAAAAAGCTGCAAGGGTAGTTTTCGGCAATTCATGTGAAATCTGACGGATGCAAGCAGCAAGAGATGCTTCGCTGAATTCCATCTCATTATCTAACAAACCAAAATAATCCCGCTGAATTAGCTCTAAACATCGGCTTGCTCTGAAGTGCTTGCTAGGCTTGCCCTTGAACTCTGACATTGCGTCTATGTAATCTTGCTCAATTAAGCTCGCAGGCTTTCCCGCAAAATTGTCGTCTAATAAAATGTCACGGCACTCAAGATGTGCCACATGTTCAGGCGAATTCGCATATTGAATCAATATTTCCCAACGACCCGATTCAATAAGCGATTGGCACATCGCCTCTGATGCCATCCGGTTTTTCTCACGGTCGTTACTTAGGTTCATAGCAATACCGTCCGGAAACACTATTCCTCCAGCTGCCTCAAATTGATGCACCCACGCCGCGACGTCCCAACAAGTGTCGGTCATGCCGGATGCTCCCGTGAAATCTCTTTTTCAAATGGCAAAATAACTGCGCCAGCTTTCAGAACCTCTAAATGGTCGCTCCACCATTGCATCATCTGCACCCGTTCAGTCCAATATGTGCCACGGTTATAAATGGCGCGAATGGCGTCGGCGTCCTTATGGGCAAGCGCCTTTTCGATAGCGTCCTTGTTCCATTTGCCTGTTTCGTTGAGAAATGTTGAAGCCGTTGTACGAAAGCCGTGCGGTGTCACTTCATCCGAACCAAAGCCCATGCGCTTGTAAGCCTGATTAAGCGTGTTTTCGCTTATCGGTCCCTTCTTGCCTTGGCCTCGGAACATATATTCCAGCCCAGCAGTATGGCGCTCTAGTTCCCGCAAAAGGGTAATGGCTTGGACAGACAACGGCACAGCATGGGGTTTCCGCATTTTTGTGCGTTCGGCCGGTATCAGCCATACGGACTTGTCGAAGTCAATTTCCTGCCATTGGCCCAGCCGCAATTCGCCCGGTCGAAGCATCAAATGGGGAAGCAACTGCACTGCAATTTGCACTACAGCTTGTCCGGTGTAGATATCGGCCGCGCGCAAAAATTCGCCCATGCGCTTAGGGTTCAATATGGCTTCCCTATGTTTGACCTTGGGAGCCGACAGGTTGCCCGACAAAAGGCGCGCTGGGTCGTCGCTGCACTTTCCGATGCCAACGCCATAGCGAAACACACGGCTGGCAAAGGCACGCGTGCATTTCGCGGTTTGTCGATGCCCCTTGGCCTCCAGCTTTCGCAATGCTGCCATCAGTTCAATCGGCTTAATGTCACCTAGCGGCGTGTTTCCCAGCGTCGGGCTTAAGTGCGACATAAAGAAATATTGTTTATCGACCGTCGCCTTGGCCTTGCCCTCGCTCTCGTATTTTACCCGAATGTAATCCGCTGCCACATCGCCAAAGGTATGCCCCGCGTTGACCTTGCGCTCCAGCCGGTCCAGCCTCTTTTCGCGCGCTGGGTCGATACCGTCCTTAACCTGTTTCCGGCGTGCATCGCGTTGGTCCCTAGCATCCTGCAAAGTCGTTTCTGGATATGCCCCCAGCGCCAAGCGCTTTTCCTTGCCGCCTATCCGATATTTGAAGCGCCACAGTTTTGAGCCGTTCGGGAAGACTTCGAGATAAAGCCCCTTTTCGTCTGCCTTGCGGTAAGACTTATCTAGCGGGTGCAACGCTGCAATCTGCAAAACTGTTAGTGGCATAAATCCCCCAAAGTTCGATTTAGCGATATGCCCCCAAATATGCCCCCAGAAGAGACGGGCTAGGGAAGAACAAAAGGGAATGCCTAACGCTGGATAGGCACAATAACTGGCAGAAAATCAATGGTTTTGCAAGATGTTTGGGAATAACGAAGAACAGCCAAAAACGGCTGTCTGGTGCGGCCAAGAAGACTCGAACTTCCACGGGCTTTCGCCCACAACGACCTCAACGTTGCGCGTCTACCAATTCCGCCATGGCCGCACGCGCCTAGACAGGTAGGAGGCGGCCCCTAGCAAAGCCGATAGGTCGGCGCAACAAACATTATCGGTTAGCGATTTATCAAAATCCTGTCGCAAATCGGCACAGCATTAAATGCAGCGCGCGATTGGTCGTATTTTCTGACGATGCAACGTGTTTCACGCCCCATTCTGACTTGTTCTTGTTGGTAAATGCGCCGTTTACCTTTCCATATGCTTGCGCCCGCGATTCTGATGCTGATAGCAGCCACTGGAGCCGATGATGTGGCAACCACATCGCGGCAGCCATCGCGCGTTGCGACCGCGACGGTGACTATTATTCAGGCTGAACGCGTCGCTCCGGCGGACGAAGCGGTTACATCGCGAAAGCGTGACCGCCAGATCCGCAATCGCGAAAACAAGCCGTTGGTAGAGTTTTACTGAGCCACGACGCGGTCGACGCCATATTTGCGCATTTTTTCGATCAACGTTGTCCGCTTCAGCGTCAGCAGGCGCGCAGCCTCTGAAATGACTCCATCTGCCCGGCCCAGAGCGGTCTGGATGCGCTCCAGCTCGATACCTTCGATCTGGGCCTTCAAGTCAATCGGTGCGTCCCATAAGAGCGGCTGGACAGATGCGGCAAAAGGCAATGCATCGGGCTTTGGGGCAAGTGGAACCGGCCGCGACAAGCGCGGAGCCGTGCGACCGAGCAATTGATCGACACCAAAACCGTCAATCGTTTCGCCGTAGAACAATACGCTGGCACGTTCGACAATATTGCGCAGTTCGCGCACATTGCCGGGCCAGTTGTGCGCCTGAAGCCGTTCTATGGCCGATGCATCAAACCGGCAATGGCTGGCGGCGTCCTTGTTGCGCTGGAAATGCGCAATCAGTTGCGGAATGTCTTCCGTGCGCTCGGCGAGCGTCGGCACCTGAAGCATGACGACGCCAAGCCGGAAAAAAAGATCTTCGCGGAATCGGCCATCGATGATGGCTTGTTCGATATTCTGGTGGGTAGCCGAAATAATCCGCACATCGACGGGCAAGGCGCTATGACCGCCGACACGTGACACTAAACCGTCCTCAAGCACGCGCAGCAATTTCACTTGCATATCAAAACGCATGTCGCCGATTTCGTCGAGGAACAGGGTGCCTTTGTCGGCATTCTCGAAGTGGCCGGTGCGCCGGGCCTGGGCACCGGTAAAAGCACCGCGCTCATGTCCGAACAGTTCGGATTCAATCAGCTCGGCTGGAATCGCGCCGCAATTGATTGCCACATAAGGCTTGGCGGCTCGGACGCTGGCGGCGTGAATGGCACGCGCAACGACTTCTTTGCCTGACCCCGACGCCCCACATACCATGACGGAGGCCGAAGAATTCGCGACCCGGCGGACCATGTCCCGCAACAGGATCATTGGAGCGCTATCACCGATTAAATAATCTTCTATCGCGGTCGTTTTGACCGTTTCGGTTTTGGCTGAAATGGTGTTCAAGCTCATCAGGTTTTCCCAACAGGAGGACGTGTTAGGGCTGATTTTGGCCAACATGGTAAACAGACTGTTAACCGAAGCGCCACCAAGGACTTTCTGTTCCAATATGGATTGCAGTTGTCATGGAAACGATCATCATTTTTGCCAATTACATCCGATTTGGATGTTCTCCGAACTAAGAAACGGTGCGCCAACCCAGCGTAATCGACATGCGGCGGTTCCGTGGGTCATAGGGGTTCTTGGCAAGATACGGTTCCCGGTCGGCTACACCCTCGATCCGTAGGAACTGTTTGTCGGATATGCCAGAGCGCACCAGATGTCCACGCGTTGCCTCTGCACGGGCAGCCGAAATCTGCCAGTTGTTAACGCCAAGGCCAGGAGACACCTGTTGGGCATCGGTATGTCCACGGATGATCAGGCCGTTGGGTAGTCCACGGATCGTGTCGGCCACTTGTGAAAGCAAGCTGACGGCATCGGGGGTCAAGATGTCGGTGCCGGATATGAACATGGAAAAATTTGCTTCATCGATGAGATCAATGCGCATCCCCTCGCGCGTTTCGGTGAAGCGCAGGTTGCGCGCAAACCGGCGCATCGCTTTATCCGAGATCACCTTTTGCATAAGCCGCTCGCGCAGCTGCTGGAACATGGCTTTGTCTTGGACAAGGCCTGCAGCTTCCTTTGGACCGCCCGATGCATCGCGCGGTATGGTCATGCTTCTGGTGCCTGTCTGGCCAGCCCTGTGAAGATATTTATCGACCGAGGTAATGGAATCGCCGCCAAAAAAGCTTGTCCCGCCCGCAGTATCCTGTTTGCTGGCCACCAATGTCGGCGCGAAATAATCTGCAAGCGCCTTGCGTTGTTTTTCGGTTGTGGCGCCTAGCAGCCACATCAAAAGGAAAAATGCCATCATCGCGGTCACGAAATCCGCATAAGCGACTTTCCATGCACCACCATGATGACCGGCATGTGGTGCTTCGTAGATTTTCTTGACGATGACCGGCCGAACCGGCGCGGTGGCCTTTGCCATTACCGGCCTCGCATTCCGTCGAAGACTTCAGCAAAGGTTGGCTGGTTAGAATGTTCAATACCCGAGCGGGCTGCTTCAATGACCAATGGCTGCGGGTGACCATGCAATGACGCTATGATCATCTGTTTGACTACATGATAGATGGCCGCATCCGCCTCGATTACCTGCCGCGCACGGTTTGCAAAAGGACCAACCAGCCCATAAGCCAGCAAAACGCCAAGGAACGTTCCCACAAGCGCCGATCCAATCATCGCGCCAAGGATTGCTGGCGGCTTGTCGATTGAACCCATGGTTTTAACGACACCCAGCACGGCCGCCACGATGCCAAGCGCAGGAAGTGCGTCGGCAAGGCCTTGCAGGCCGTCGGCTGGCTTTATGCAATGATGATGATGGTTCTTGATGGCATTATCCATCACCTCTTCAACGGCATGTGGATCGAGCGTGCCCGATGACACCACAACAAGGCGCAACGTATCGCAGATCAAATGGATCAGCGTCTTGTCCTTAAGCAGTTTGGGATATTCGTTGAAGATTGTTGAGCTTGCCGGATCTTCGATATGCGGTTCGACCGCGACCGGTCCGTCAATTTTAAGCATCTTCATTAACCGGGCGACGAGGAAGATGCAGTCCAGATAGTCTTGCTTTCCGTGCTGGGGACCTTTGAAAACTTTGGTCAGGCCGCCGCCAAGCGCTTTCAGGTCATTTATCGAGTTGCCGATAATCAACGCGCCCGCGCATGCCCCGCCAATGATGAGCATTTCGTGCGGCAATGCATGCATCACCGGGCCAAGATTGCCGCCGGTGATTGCAAAGCCGCCGAACACCATGACGAGCAAGACAATGATACCGACAATAGCTAACATGAAAAATCCGGCCCCTGCGTGATAATGTTCATTGGATTAAACGGCACCGAGGCCGGATTATTGCGCAATTTTACGTAAGAAAGTCCATCAGCGTGCGCCGGTTGATGCGTGCAAAAGCAGCCTGGGCAGCTTCAAGCGTCAAAGTCATGCCGTTGAGCTCCGCAATTGCGGTGGTCAGATCAGTATCCTCAAGCTTTGAACGTTCTTCGGTAACCGTAATGGCGCGCTGTGCAGCCCGGTCCTGAATGCGGTCCAGCCGTGCGGCATTGATGCCAATTTCGGCCTGTGCGGTGGCGACATGATTAACCGAAGCCCCAATGGCCGTTAAAGACACGCCAGTAGCAGCTATATCACCAGCCTCGATAGCGGTGGCAGCATCGCGCATGATTTGGCTGATCGCTACGCCGCCGGTTTCAAAAATTTCCTGCCGCGTACCCACGGGCGCAAAAGCGACATCGTCGTCGAAACGGATGGCGTTGGCGGTGTTGTTTGGAAACAAAGCTTCACCTGTTGGTGATTTTACAGCAGACGCAGCGTCGATTTCGTCGGCAATGGCACGCAATTCGAGCGCGATCGTTACCCGGGAGTCGGAACTCAGGCTTGAACTCGAGCCGGCGACTGCAAGCTCCTGCGCCCGTGCAACCAGATTGGACACGTTGCGCAGTTCGCCGTCTGCCTGACTCGCTAAGGTAATGCCAAGGCTGATATTGCGGCCACGCGCAGAGTCGTTGGTCTGGACGCGGTTCAATTCCGCAATGCGTGACGTTGCGACAGGATCATCGGATGCCCGCTGAATCCGCTTGCCCGTCGACACTTGCGATTGTTTTATCCCGATTTGTGATGCCAGTCGGGATTGCCGTGCAATTTCCTGAGTCATCCGGTTCCCGGTTGCGTTGATCATCGCATATGCCTTCAGAAGATGTTGAGGATGGATTGCATGGTTTCGCGCGCGACCTGAATGGTCTTCGCAGCGGCTTCATAGGCTTGCTGAAAACGTAACAGGTCAGCAGCTTCTCTATCGAGGTCAACGGCTCCGATGGCGTCGCGTGCGGCGAATGCGCCATCACGCCGTCCGCTTGCGGCAGCTTCCTGCGCACGCGCTGCGGCTGTTGCCTGGGCTTGCTGCGCAACCAGGAAACTTATATTCTGTTCAATGCCGCTGCTGGCACGAACCGTGTTGAACGCAAGGATGTTGCCGTTGCTGCCTGACGCGTTTGCGGTGGCAACTTCGCTCGTCGTCAGCGCGGCGGCTGTCATATCAGCGGCGGAGCCAGTGAAATTGAGCAAAGCTGCGCCGGGATTGCCGTTGGCATCAAACCCTGCCTGATGTGCTGCGTTCAGCGCGCCGCTCAATTGTGCTGCCAGCGAATCCAGGCCTGCGAGCTGGTTTGAAATATGGGTCGCCGCATCCGCGAGTCCAGCAAATCGGCCGGAGGCCGGCTGAATGGAAGTGGCTGGAGCAATGCCGAACGACAATAGACCGCCTGCAGAAACGCCAAGCGTGACCGAAGCGACCGTGTCGCCTTCGACCAACGGATCACCGGAGGCCGTGCGCACAATCGCCGCATTCCGTCCGTCATAGCTGACCTGGACATTCATCGCGCCGGATATATTGCCAACCAAGTGATCACGCTCGTCCAGCAACGTCGCTTCATTGCTTGATCCTGCACGTGCACGGCGCAGGCCATCATTGACGCGCGCAAGTGCAGCCAAATCGGTGTTCAGCTGGTCTACCGCGCCTTGCGCCTCGGTTGCGACGCCATTTGCTGCAGAAGTGAGGGCAGCGGATGTGCGGCGAAACGCGCTCGCGCTGTCGTCAATGCTCGACAAAAACTGGCTTCGAAGGGTCGGGTCGTTTGGATTTGCGCTTAACTGGTCCGCCGCCGCGAATATCGCGGTCACATTACCGCTGATGCTGTCGCCACCATTGTCGAGAGCGCCTTCGGCAGCCGTCATCCAATTCAGCCGAGCCGACTGGCGTGCAGCTTCGCCTGAGGCGGTGCGCGCGTCGTCAACGAGCCATTGGTCAAGTTCGCGCGTAACGCCGGCTGCGGATACGCCGCCTGGACGCACATTGTTGCGCGACAGGACAAGGTCACCCGCCGCTGGTGCTTCCTCAAGCCGCACGGTGCGACGGACATAGCCGTCGGTCTGGGCGTTGGCGATATTGTCACCAACAACCGCAAGCGCACGGCCATAGGCCTTGACCCCGGATGCACCGATGGCGAGCAGATCACTCATTTCTTTGGTCCAAGTTGTTTTTCGACCAGATCCGCAATGCCGAACTGGCGCAAGGCGGCCATGCTATCGGCAACACGCGCATCGGCCATTTCGCGAAAATTGTCCGATGCGCTTGAACCCATGATGTCTTCGCCAAGCTTTGCCTTGCGCATGCTGGCCATCATCTGGCGCAACATGACGGCCTCAAATGCCTCCGCGGCCTTGCGCAATTTCGGATCGGGCTTGGGCGACACGAGGCCAGAGGCGGCAACGGGTTGGGTCTTGATCATATCACCACAAGCTCCGCACTCAGCGCGCCGGCCTGAGACAATGCCTCCAATATGGCAACCAGATCGCCTGGGGAGACGTTCAGCTTGTTGATGGCGTTGACAATGTCCGACAATGAAGCCCCCTTATCCCACAGGAATGCAGGCTTGCGGGTTTCTTCGATGCTGATGTCGCTGTTTTGTTCAACTGTTGTCTGACCTGCACTAAATGGCGCAGGCTGGACCACGACCGGATTTTCGTCGACCCGGACCGTCAGCTTGCCGTGGCTGACCGCGGCAGGTGCTACGCGCACTGCGCCGTTGATGACGACTGTGCCAGTGCGGGCATTGACGATGACTCGTGCTTGCGGTGCCGCGCGTTTGATCTCGATATTCTCTATCAGTCCCATCAGCCGGATGCGGGCTTCGCCCCCGACGGGCGTATTGATGCGAATGGAGGCGCCATCGACAGCCTGCGCAATGCCAGAGCCCAGCTGCCGGTTGATTGCATCTGCAACCAGGCCTGCATTGCTGATATCATATTGTGCAAGATTGAAGGTCAAGCTGTCTGATTGCGCAAATCCTGTGTCAACGCTGCGTTCGACGGATGCGCCTCCGCTGATGCGACCGGCAGAGGGGATATTGACCGAAAGTTTCGATCCATCCGCTGCGTCAACGCCAAGTCCGCCAACAACAAGATTGCCTTGCGCCATGGCGTAGATCTGGCCGTCTGCACCATATAATGGCGCCATGACCAACGTCCCGCCGCGCAAAGATTTGGCTTTGCCCAATGCTGAAACGGTAATGTCCAGCCTTTGGCCAGGTTTTGCAAATGGCGGGAGTTCAGCGGTAATGAGCACGGCGGCTGCATTTTTGAGCGCTGGGTTGATTCCGGCCGGCAAGTTGACACCAAATCGCGACACGGCGCCTTTGACGCCTTGCGTGGCGTAATCGAGGCTGTCGTCACCTGTGCCGGCAAGGCCAACAACGACGCCATAGCCCGTCAGCTGGTTGGCACGAATGCCCTGGAACTGGCCAATATCCTTTATGCGTTCGGCATGTGCGGCCGGCGCAAACAGCAAGGCGATGCAAAGCAAAAGAGCGCGCATCAGAACGGACTTATCTTTGAGAAGAAACGCTGCAGCCAACCTTGCTGGCTGGCGCGGGCGATTTCGCCTTTGCCTGTATACAGGATCCTGGCAGCAGCAACGCGGGTCGAAAGCACGCGGTTGTCGACGCTGATGTCGGCCGAACGTACGATGCCCGAAAACTGCACATTTTCATCGCCACGGTTCAGGGTCAGGAATTTCTCCCCCTTCACCAGCATATTGCCATTGGGATATACGGCAGCGACAGTCACACTCAATTCTCCGGACAGGGCATTTGACTGGGCGGTTTCGCCCTTGCCTTTAAACGACTGATCGCCGCCCATATTTATATCTCCGGAGGTAAATACGCTCAGCGGCCCGCTTGCAGGGGGGCTGAGGCCGATATTACCGTTGCGTCCAGTGGTCGCGCTGTTGCTTTTTGTGGCGCTCGTTCGCTCGACCAGAGCGATGGTAATGATATCGCCAACCCGGCTGGCCCGGGCACCTGATGTCAGCGGACTATATTGCTCGGCACGGAATATCGCACCATCTGCCAAGGCTGGCGCGGCGGTGGCTGGCAGGGTCGAACCATAATCGGGCGCTGCCACTTTGCTTTTACCCGCGTTCGCGCTCAGTGGGAGCGCAAGCAAGGCCAGCGCGATGATGTTACAGCGTCTGTGTTGCATTGCGCATCATTTCGTCTGTTGCCTGGATCATTTTGGAATTGACCTCATAAGCGCGCTGCGTCTCGATCATGTCGACCAGCTCCTCGACAACATTGACATTGCTCGCCTCAAGAGCCCCTGATCGCAGCCCGCCACGACCTTCCTCACCGGCGGCACCGATTTGCGGCGCGCCTGAAGCAGGCGTTTCGAGCAGCAGATTATTGCCGACTGATTGAAGTCCCGCAGAGTTGGTAAAGCGCGCAAGCTCGATCCGGCCGACTTCAGTCAGGTCCGATTGCCCGGCAACTTGCGCCGAAACGGTGCCGTCGGCTCCAATTGATACCGAAGTCGCGCCTTGCGGAATTTGAATCTGTGGCTGGACCGGCATGCCGTCACTGGTCACCAGTGTCCCTTCAGCGGAAAGGCTGAAGTCGCCAGCGCGCGTGTAGGCGTTTCTGCCGTCAGGCATCTGGATCTGAAAATAGCCAGCGCCCTCAATAGCAAGGTCAAGGCTGTTGCCCGTTGTCGTCAATGTGCCTTGGGTATCGATACGGGCCGTACCGTTGATTTGCACACCGGTGCCAAGGTTAGTGCCAATAGCATATTTGTTTTCCGCCGATGATGCCGATCCCGCCACTGTCATCGCCTGATAGGCCAGCGTTTCAAAGCTCGCGCGGTCGCGTTTAAAACCAACGGTGTTCACGTTGGCTAAATTGTTGGCGATGACCTGCATCCGCATATTTTGCGCATCCAGGCCAGTGCGGGCGACGTGTAGTGCTCCATTAGACATCAGAATTCATCCTTGTTGTGGGCGCTTATTGCGAAAGCGACATCAGATCAGTGGTCGCCGCGTCCATGTCGCGTGCGTCACTAAGCATTTTCAATTGGGTATCCCATGAACGGCTGGCCTCGATCATTTCGACCAAGGCTTCCGTCGCACTGACATTGGAGCTTTCGAGGCTTCGGGTGGTCACGCGCGCATCGGGATCAGCGGGCAAAGTGCCGCCACCGCGCACGCGGAACAATCCGTCTACGCCTTTCACCACGTCGGAGCCTGCCGGGCTGACCAATGCCAGCTGGTCAACTTGCTGCGGCTGCGACGCATCGCCACCGACCGGAACGATCCAGACACGGCCTTGCTCGTCAATGTTGATGCTGTCCGAAGGCGGCAACGTCAGGGGGCCTTGCGAGGCCTGAACTGGTCGCCCATCTCCTGTGGTCAGCAAGCCGCTTGCTGACAGCATCAAATCGCCGCGCCTTGTATAGCCAAGCTCGCCATTTTCAGCCTGAACCGTCAGCATGCTGTCACCAGACAAAGCGATATCGAGATCGCGCCCAGTGCTTGTCACCGTGCCAGTGGTCATATCGGCGGCCTTCACCTCCTCGGATGAAAAGGCACGAGTGGTGAGCTGCTGGCCTTCGAGCCACAAGGACTGCGCCTCGGCAATATCGGCGCGGAAGCCCGGCGTATTGGCGTTGGCCAGATTGTTGGCGATTGCCGTCTGCCGGGCCATTGCGCCGCGCATTGCCGAAAGGCTGGTGTAGATCAGGCGGTCCATAGGTCAGGCCTTAGCGAATGGCCACGATGGCTTGAGTCATGTTCGACGCGGTTTCGATGGCTTTGGCGTTAGCCTGGAAATTGCGTTGCGCCGAAATCAGTGCAACCAGTTCCTCGGTAACATCGACGTTTGCGCGTTCGAGCGCGCCGGAGCGGACCGAGCCCAAGGGGCCGTTGGTGGCCGCATTGATCGCGGGTGGGCCGCTGTCGCCGGTCGACTGCCAGTGGCTGTCACCTACAGGGCGCAGGCCTTCCTGCGCGGTAAAACTTGCCATCGCAACCTTGCCGAGCACTTCGTCAGAGCCATCGCTATATGTAGCAGTGACAAGTCCATCGATGCCGATCGACACGTTGGTAAGTGGAATAGTCGGGTCCGTTGGCGAAGCGCTGGGCAAGACAAAGTCCGTTGCGCTGGCCAGCGTTGCCGAGGTTACGTTGCCACTTGCGTCCACGGGCAGCAATTGAAGCGTTGAGCCAATTGTGTCGACGACATGGCGGTTGGCATTGACCTGAAACGCGCCGTTGCGTGTGTATGTGACGGCGTCGCGTGGCGGATCACCGCGCGTGACGAAAAATCCTTCGCCGGCGACGGCAAGGTCGAACGTCTTGTCGGTGCCTTCAAGCGTACCTTGCGTGAACTGCTGCACGACGGCATTTAACCGTGTGCCTTGGCCCGCCTGCATTTTGGTGGTCTGGGAAGGCGATGCCGAAAATAAGTCGCCGAACTGTGCACGGCTTCGTTTGAAGCCAGTCGATCCGACGTTTGCAAGGTTGTTTGAAATAACCGACAAATCGGTCTGTGCGCCCTTAAGGCCGGACAATGAGGTATAGAATGACATATTTATTCTCCCGTTAAGCTAGGGGTTGAGGCGGCTTTAATGTCGGCAAGGATTGCCGTTTGGGCGCCAATTTGCGCAGAGATGGATTTCAGCGCGTCGTTCATTTCGGATATTCCCGCGACGCTCGAGAACTGCGCCATTTGCGCAATCATCGCCTGGTTATCGACTGGGCTGAACGGGTCCTGCTCTTTTAACTGCGTGGTCATGAGCCGCAGAAAATCGGTCTGACCCAATTTCTTTTCGGCCATGTCCTTCGACAGGACGGGCAGGTTCTTTGAATTTACCGGAGCTATGCTTGTCATGGTTTAATCACTTTCATTGGCCAAGTCGCAGGGTTTCACTGATCAGGCCTTTTGCCGTGGCAAGGACCTGAACGTTGTTTTGATATTGTCGGGAGATCTCGAGCATCTCGACCATTTCGGCTGTGCTATCGACAGCAGCTTCCCAGATGTTGCCATCCTTATCGGCAAGCGGATGACTTGGGTCGTGGCGTTTGACCGGGGCCGTTGTGCTCGTGTCTATGCGTTCGACCTGAACTGTTGCCTGGCCCGCTTCGCCCATCACGGTGCGGAACACGGGCTTCATGGCGCGGAAGGCCTTGGCCTCGCTGCCCGAAACGGTGCCTGCGTTGGCAAGGTTGGTCGCTGATGTGTTTAGCCGGACAAGCTGCGCTGCCATGGCGCGGCCGCTAATATCGAAAATAGAGAGATTACCTGCCATCTTCATTCACCCTTCAGCGCGCGGGTAAGCGTACCGATGCGGCCTTGCAGGAAAGAAAGGCTCGAACGATAGGCCAGCGCATTTTCGGCAAAGGCGGTCTGCTCGGTGGCGAGTTCGACCGTGTTGCCGTCCAGCGAAGCTTGAATGGGGACGCGGTAGCGCATGGCTGCATCGGTCGACTGACCGCCTTCAGCCAGTTTCAATGCCGCGGAAAATTCGATATCCCGCGCTTTGTATCCAGGCGTCGATGCATTGGCGATGTTCGATCCGAGCACCGCCATACGCTGCTCGCGCAGTTTCAGCGCGGTAGCGTGAATTCCGAATATATTATCCAAAGCCGGCATGGCCGTTCCTTTCGTATACACATCACGCCCAAGGGCGCGAACGAAAGTGTTACAGCAATAGCCGTGCCATTTTGATTAAGATCTTTTAAAATCAGTTAGTTGCAGAATTATTGACATTCGACCGACAGGCACATGTCAAAAACCCGACAGCAACTCAATCGCGCCGCAGCTGGAACACGGCATGCTGTGCCAACAGATTGGCAAAGCGTTCCCCTCGTGGCTTGTTTCCGGACAGAAACCACTGCCCTTCTATCGTGATATGCCGGTCATGCAAAAAGCTGCGGAAATCGTCGATGGTTACATGATGGATATTGGGAGTGTCGTACCAACGGTGCGGCAGCTGCTCCGTCACGGGCATCCGCCCGCCGAACATATGGGCAAAACGGATACGCCATTGTGCGAAATTGGGGAAGGACACAAACGCCTCCCGCCCGATACGCACGAGATGGTCGAGAACCAGATCCGGCCTTTTGGTGGTCTGCAATGTCTGGCTCAAAATGGCATAGTCGAAACTGCGATCGGGATAGTCGGCCAAATCGGTATCGGCATCTCCCTGAACCACTGACAGCCCTCGGGCTACCGCGGTTGCCACATCACGGGCGTTAAGCTCCATACCGCGTGCGTCGGCCGCCTTGCTGTCTCGCAACGCGGCCAGCAACAGACCATCGCCGCAGCCAACGTCCAATACACGGGCGTTGGCACGCACCTCTGCTGCGATGATCGCGAGGTCAGGGCGCAAAATCGTCATCGGCTTTCTCCAGCGCGCAAAAAGCCATCGACAATTCGGTTCATTTCCGGGGCATCCAGCAGAAAACTGTCATGGCCAAATGGGCTGGACAATTCGACAAAGCTTGCCGCTGCTCCGGCTGCGTTCAATGCATGCACAATGCGCCGCGACTCTGCTGTCGGATATAGCCAGTCGCTGTCGAAACTGATCAGGCAAAAACGTGTTCTGGTGCGTGCAAAGGCCTTGGCCAGAACACCATCGTGCGGCTCTGCCAGGTCAAAATAGTCCATCGCGCGGGTGATGTAGAGATAGCTGTTGGCGTCAAACCGGTCGACGAAGCTTAGGCCTTGGTAACGCAAATAGCTTTCGACCTGAAAATCGGCGTCAAAACCAAAGCTTTTGGCGTCGCGGTTCTGCAGGCGGCGTCCGAATTTTTCTGTCAGGCCAGCCTCCGACAGATAGGTAATGTGTGCAGCCATGCGGGCAACGGCAAGTCCTGAGGCAGGTGCCTCGCGGCCATAATAAGCGCCATTGTTCCAGCGGGGATCGGCCATGATCGCTTGGCGGCCGACCTCGTGAAAGGCTATGTTCTGCGCTGAGTGCCGCGCAGTCGATGCAATGATGACGGCAGATCGCACCCGTTCGGGGTATAATGCAGCCCAGCTAAGCGCCTGCATGCCGCCCATGGAACCGCCAACCACGGCTTCCAACGTTTCAATGCCGAGATATTGCAGCAAAATAGCCTGCGCGCGCACCATGTCCGGAATGGTGATAACCGGAAAACCCATGGCATATGGTGCGCCGGTTGCAGGATCAATGCTTGCTGGACCTGACGCGCCCATGCAGCTGCCCATGACGTTCATGCTGATGATGCAATGGCGGGCAGGGTCAATCGGTTTGCCTGGGCCAACCATACGCGTCCACCAACCGGACTTTCCAGTGATTGGATGTGTTGAGGCCACATATTGGTCGCCGGTCAGCGCGTGACAAATGAGTATCGCGTTGGATTTGTCGGCATTTAGCGTGCCGTAGGTTTCATAGGCAAAATCGAGAGGCGCAAATTCAGCGCCGCTGTCGAGCCGTACGGGCCCAAGCAGGCGAGTTCTCTTGTCCAGACCGAAACGCGTATCCCCTTGCATAGTAACGCCATATCAGCGTGTTCGCACGAAACAACAGAAACTCTCAAAACAACCAGATGCATTCGGGCGACACGTTGCGCTTCGGTGCTGCCGCCGCTATGGCCGCCGGCATGACAACACCGCAAGCCAAACCATGGATCGAAGCCATCAGCGCCTATACACCCGGCAAAGCAAAGTCGGACGACGGCCGGATATTGATCAAACTGTCCGCAAATGAAAATCCGCTGGGGTGCAGCGTACACGCAGCCGCAGCCCTTGCAGATAAGGGCGCTTCGCTCGCGCGCTATCCTGATCCTGCAAGCACAATGCTGCGTGAGGCGCTTGGTTCGGCTTATGGGATCGAAAGTGACCAGATTGTCTGCGGGACGGGATCGGACGAGTTGCTGAACCTGATTGCCATGGGCTATGCAGGCGCGGGCGATGACATCATTTATGTGCGTTATGGCTTTTCGGTCTATGATATTGCGGCACGCAAGGCTGCGGCGAATGTCGTCGTCGCGCCGGACAAGGATTATGGCACCGACGTTGATGCGCTGTTGGCACTGGTAACCGACAAGACGCGCGTCGTATTCGTGGCTAACCCAAACAACCCGACAGGTACCTATTGCAATGATGCAGAAATTGCACGGCTGCATGCGGGCTTGCCTGGCGACTGCGTCCTTGTGCTGGATCAGGCCTATGGCGAATATCTGGAAGATGATGGCCCGGCAGCACTTGAGCTCGCGCGCCTGCATGACAATGTGCTTATCACACGCACATTTTCGAAGATTTATGGACTTGCAGCAGAGCGTATTGGCTGGTGCTATGGCCATCCCGGCCTGATCACGACGCTCAATCGCGTTCGAGCGCCTTTCAATGTGACAACCGCTGGCCAGGCGGCGGCGATTGCGGCGCTGGCAGACAAGGATTTCGTCAGTCGCAGTCGCCAGCATAATGCGCAATGGCGCGACTGGATGGCGGCGGAATTCGGGTCTCTGTCCAACCACGGTCTTCGCGCCATTCCCTCTTGGGCGAACTTCCTCATGGTGTTGTTTGAAGGCAAATGTACGGCAGAGACGGCATATCAAGCGCTGATGGCCGAAGGATACATTGTCCGATGGTTGCCGGGGCAGGGTCTTGGCAATGGCTTGCGCATTACCATTGGCACTGAAGACGAAAATCGGGGTGTGATGTCCGCCTTGCGCAAGATTTTGGACACCAGCGCCTGATGCTGCCTTTCGCACGCCTGACAATAATTGGACTGGGTCTGATTGGCTCGTCCGTCGCGCGTGCAGTGAAGGCGCAAATGCCTTCGGTGCGTATCACGGGCCATGATGCTGACCCTGTTGTGCGCGAGCGCGCCATCGCATTGGGCATTTGTGACGATGTGACTGACACGGCAGGGGCATCGGTGATGGATGCCGATCTGGTCATCCTGTGCGTGCCTGTGGGGGCCATGGGCGCGGTGGCGCAGGAATTTGCCGCTGACTTACCCGCCGATGCGATTGTCAGTGATGTCGGCTCCTGCAAGCAGAGCGTCGCTGATGCATTGGCAGCAGCGCTTCCCGGCGCCATGATCATTCCGGCACATCCGGTGGCAGGCACCGAAAAGAGTGGGCCGGATGCCGGATTTGCAACGCTTTTCAAGGGACGCTGGTGCATATTGACGCCACCCGAACATGCGCCTGAAGCTGCCGTCGAACGGCTGCGCATTTTTTGGCAGCGGCTTGGCGCAGATGTCGAGATCATGGACGCGCGCCACCACGACATGGTGCTGGCGGTTACGAGCCATTTGCCACATTTGATCGCATATACCATTGTTGGCACTGCCGACGATCTTGAAGGGGTAACGCAGAGCGAAGTGATCAAATATTCTGCCGGTGGTTTTCGTGATTTTACGCGCATTGCTGCATCCGATCCGGTTATGTGGCGCGATGTGTTTCTGTCCAACAAGGATGCCGTGCTGGAAATGCTTCAGCGTTTTTCCGAAGACCTAAGCGTTCTGCAGCGTGCCATTCGCTATGATAAAGGTGACGAATTGGAGGCATTGTTTGCCCGCACCCGCGCCATTCGCAGGTCCATTGTTGAGCAGGGGCAAGATGATGACGCGCCCGACTTCGGACGGAAACATTAAGGCGTAAAGTTGCGTGTGTTGAGCGCGTTGATGGCGGCGTGCACGCGCGTTTCAATTTCTACGCGTGGCAGACCAGTCGGAATTTCGGCGCCCACTTTATAGGTAATTGTCCCTGACTTCCATATGCCCGTTTTACGTGGGCTCAGCGCTCCGCTGTTTACGGCAATGGGCACCACTGGCAGGTTAATCAGCTTGTACAATCCGGCAAAACCTGACTGCAATGGGGGTTGGCTTCCAGGTGCAACCCGCGTGCCTTCCGGGAAAATCACGATGGGGCGTCCGTCTGCAATCATCTTTTTGGCAAGCACCAGCATTGCGCGCAATGCAGCTGCTCCGCCATTACGGTCGACGGGGATCATGCCATATGCGCGCGCGGCTGCACCCCATAAGGGAATGTCGAACAGTTCTTTCTTGGTCACCACCGCAGGTTTCCGAAACATCCGCGGCATGTCGATCGTCTCGAACATGCTCTCATGCTTGATGGCGTACAGCACAGGTTTTTGCGGCAAGTCGCCTTCAATTTTAATGTTGATGCACAGTATCCGGCGATAACAGCTAAATTGCCATTTCGACCATCCGCGGACTGCCCACTGCATGAGCGGTATAGAAAACCACTGCGCCAGAAACGCCGTCACGACGAAAAATACAGATCCAGTATAAAAAATGGCCATATAGATAGCGGATCTGATGACCGCGATCATGAATCAGAGTCCCAAAAGCGATGCGACCGCACGCAACCAGTATTTGTTATATTCCTTGAACAATGCACCAAGCGACGGGTGGGTCGCCACAGCGTCGCTGGTGACGCTGATGCCGCTGGGCAACGCCCGGTCAAGTTCGAAACGCGCGCGGCGCATGTGCCAATCATGCGTAACAAGGCGCAAAGTGGTCACTTTGTTCCGCTTTGCCCATGCCGCGGTTTCCAAAGCATTTGATCGGGTATCGACAGATTGGAAGCCAAGCGCGATGCAGCATTTGAAATATTTTGCAGATCCGGGATATTGTGCTGCAAGTTCACGGGGCCGCACATCGCGATCCACGCCAGAGATAAGCATTTTTTTCGATTTTCCGGATTTCAATATTTCCAATCCGCGGTCAATCCGGTTTGCGCCGCCTGTCAGCACAACGACGACATCAGTTGGGGTGATCGGCGCAGGTTGCGGCAATAGCAAAGCGAACCAGGCGAAACCAAGCATCCAGACCAGCAATATGAAAGCGATGGATCGTCTGATCATAACATTTTCTTCAACGCAGAAATAACCGTGAACCGCGCCATAAGCATGGCAAGCGCCATGACGGCAAGCGGAATGCAAGTGAGAATTGCCCAACCATAAAGCGGGAATGCCACGCCAGATAACAAACCTGGTTCTGCTGCGGCAATCCGATTGGTTAATGTGACCATCACAAACGCGGCAGCAGCAAAGCCCACAACGCCACCAAGCAACGCATCGAGTCCAACGCGACGTTGAAACAAGCGTGCTGCCTGCACATCGGTGCCACCCATCATGTGCATGATTTCAATCGTCCCGAGATGCGTATTCAATGTGCTGCGTACGGCCAATACGACCACTGCAGACGTCGCCACCAACAGCAGGACAAACACTGCGCCTGCGAGCGACAGCAACATGTTCATCAATTGATAAAAAGGTGCCATCCAATTGCTATGCGGATCAAGCCGAACATCGGAATCGACTTGGCGTAATGACGCGCGAAGCCGGTCAAGCGTTGCCTGGGAAGGAGGTCCAGCAAAGCGCACGTCAACCAGCGCAGGTACTGGAACATCCGCATCCATGATGTCAGCCCCCAGAACTGGCTCAAGCAGATTACGGACGTCCGCATCCGAAACAGGATCAACCGAAATAACTCCGCTGAATTGGCGCAATGCACGTTCCACTGCGGCGCGTTTGGCGTTGCGTTGCACGGGATCTGCTTCGATAATCTGGATTGTCACCTGACGCGACAGATCCTGTCCACCCTGACGCGCGGCATCTACAAGCGTAAGCCCCGCAGCCGCGACAAGAAGCGTGAGAAACAGCATGATTGCAATAACCCAGGGCATGGGACCAGATAGCCGGCCCTCTGGGATCAGCTTGCGATCATGCGCTGGCAAAGCAAAATCCAACAGCATCAGTTTTTCAAAACCAATGGCTTTGGCGGGTGACGAAGCGACCCTGTGGGATCAGACAGCCGACCTTTATCCAGCCGCATCATTTGCGCGCCTTCAACTTCCTGAAGCAGGTGGATGTCGTGCGTCGCGACCACGACGGTCGTGCCAAGCTTGTTGAGAGCGGCAAAAAGCTGAAGCAGCCGCAAGGCCATTTCAGGGTCCACATTGCCTGTCGGTTCGTCTGCAACAAGCATGTCTGGGCGGCCAATGACCGCGCGCGCAATAGCCACACGCTGCTGCTCCCCACCTGAAAGCATCGCTGGCCGGGCATCTGCACGCTCGTTCAAACCAATCCAGGCGAGCATTTCTGTAACGGGGCCCCGCAGCTCGCGTTCCGAAATGCCGGCAATGCGTAAAGGTAAAGCAATGTTATCAAACGTAGACAGATGTGGGACCAGGCGGAAATCCTGGAACACCACACCGATGCGGCGCCGAAATCCAGGAAGCCGATTTCGTGGCAATGTGATCGCATCATGCCCAAACATGCGAATTGCCCCACGGCTTGGCCGATGCGCCAGGTACAGCAATTTCAGGAGTGATGTTTTTCCTGCGCCCGATGCGCCAGTCATGAAATAAAAGCTACCGGGGTATAGGGTAAAGCTGAGATCAGTCAGCGTTTCCGCACCCGTCCCATATCGGAGCCCCACATTGTCGAATTCCACCACGCTTTGCATTAGTGGCACAAATGGCACAAACGTGATGATGGGGCAAAGGCTATTCGTCAACGACTTGCGCGCATGAATAACTGTCGTCCACAGCAATTTATGACAGTAGGGTTGCAAGTCGCGAGCTGCTGATGTTTATGCAGTTCGATGCTGCTAGTTTGTCCATCATGCCGCACACGCTATGTTGTCCCTGACAGTGCCGTTGGCATTGACGGCCGCCAAGTACGCTGCGCCAATTGCAAGCATAGCTGGTTCCAGGCCGGGACGATCCCGCCGGTCCCGCCAGCACCGAGCGTCGTCGCACCGCCGGAGCAGCCTGCAAGTCAAGAAGCCCCGCCATCGCCGCAGCCGCAATCGGCGCCTTTGCCGGATACGTCGCCGCCAGTTTCGCTAGTGTCTGAACATGTCTCAGAACCTTCGGCAGGCCCCGTGAACCCGTCGGAAAGCGTTGCCGATGAAAGTGAAGACGGTCCTGAGCAACCCGTGTTTCCGCGATTTGCGCCAGAGCGTACGATCCAGTCCGAGCCAGTTGCGGTCTTCGTTGATCCGTCGTTAAGTACAGGCCAAGCCGACGACAACACGCTGGCTGAAAGCCGGTTTGCCCATGCACCGCCTTTCAGCCAGCGGCGCAGCCCTGCAAAAATTTGGACGCTGGTGGCCATCATTTTTGCTTTCCTCGTTGCAGCTGCCGGCTTCGCGATCTCCTATTTTGGAATGCCGAATATAGGACTTACCAACGTTGCGGCGGAGCCTGACCTGAAAATCGTTTTGAACCAGAATCTCGAGCTGAATGTACGTGAGGACGGAACACCCTATTTTATTGCAAGCGGCAGCATCGTTAATCCAACAGGATTTAAGCAAAATGTCCCGGAATTGCTTGTAACGCTAAAGGACGCCAGTGGTAGGCCAGTTTACAGCTGGAAAATGAAAGCAAATGTGCGCACGCTTGCGCCCGGTGCAAAGGTGGATTTTAGCGAGGCGCGGCTTGATGTCCCGCGTGCGGCAAAGCAGATTAGCGTGGGTTGGGTGCTCGGCGGCGAATAATCCCGCCATTCATTTGGCGAGCGCAGCCCAAGCATAAGCAATTTCACTCATCGCCGACCTAACCTGGGTAATTTTTGAAATATCATTGGCCTGCGCGGCGGCATTCAAGCTGCGCGCGGCTGACCGGTATATGCGTTGCAAGACGCCTGCCAAGTTGCCGCCCTTTGCAAAATCGATGCTCGATTCAAGCGCGATGATGATGGACATCGCTTTAGCGTGATGCGTATTGCCTAAAATTGGCATTCCACGGTTTACGGTGACCGCAAGCAGATCGAGCGATTGGAGCAGTTCCTCATAAAGCAAGCTGACAAGACCGTGCGGGCTTGCGCTCGCAACCCGGCTTTGCAGCTCCATATTGCGGTAATGTTGATTGGCGACTGCCGGATGCGTACGAGGGGGCATTTGCGTCAATTGTTACCGCTGTTCCAAAGTTTTATCTGTTGCTCCAGATAACTTTGGGTTGCCTTCAGCGCGCCGATACGCGCATCCATGCCGGAGAATTGCTTTTCAAGCCGCGTGCGATACGCAAGTTCGCGTGTTTCCATCTTGCTTCGGTTCTTATCAATCGTAGCGGCTTCGCGCTGCAATGTGACCTTTACCTGCTCCAGCGGACCGTTTTGGGATACAGCAGCGTCACGTAACTTGTCGAGCGCGAAAGCAATGCCGGGATCTGTAACTTCCGTTTTGGTTGCGTTGCGTGGTGGATTGAACATGGCCTCGACCGCATCGGGATAATCTCGCAAGGCCGTGTCCAATTTGGCGCTATTCAACAATAAAGTGCCATCTTTGGTCGTCGATATACCGACATCCGATAACGACTTGATCCGGGGATCTGAGGTCAGCGATTGCCCGACAAATGCGTTTAGCTGCCGTTCAAATGCCCGAAGTGATGGGCTGCCATTGTTTGTTTTACGTGCTGCCTCGACATCTTTTTTCAACGCGTTGAACACGGTAACAAAGTCCGCCAGCGTTTGCTTCAGGGTTTCGGTCGGTCGCGTCGCACTTACCGATATTGTGACAAGCGGGTCCGCCTTCTTTAAAACCATGTTTAGACCGGGGATAACGTCCGTAATACTATTCGTCGCCCGACTGTAAGCAACACCGTCCAGCGTGAAATTGGCATCACCAGCGGTCTGCCCAACGGTCATTGCCGCGCTTGTAAAGGTCTGCAGTTCAACGGATGCATCGGTAGCTGCCGTAAGCTGGAACGCATTTGCAGCGCCACTTTGGCCCTTTAGAACCAGCCGATATTGCCCTGCGTCATTGATTACGCTGGCAGTGACGCCGCTACCCGTGGCATTTATAGCTGAGGCAAGTCCGTCGATGCTGTCGTTGGTTCCATCCACGGCAATATTATAGGTGGTGGTTCCAACGGTGAGTGTCATATTCCCTTGGCCAACCGGTGCGCTGTTCGACGCCACATAATTTGAATAAACGCTCTGCGCTCTCGCCAGGGTTTGAACGACTAACTGACCGGTAAAGTTGCCTAGTAAGCTGCCTGACCGGGCAGTGACGGACAATGCCGCTTCGTCAGACACGACAGGTTGACTGCGCAATGTGCCACCCACTGAAAGCGATTCCAGCGAGTCTGCAAAGCTGTCCAGGTCGCTACGTGCTTGCGCCAGTGTGCTGACCTTCGCCTGGTTGGCGCGCGATAATGTTTCGAACCGTGCGACCTTGGGTGCACGGGACGCGGCAGCAAGGTCAGCAACCAATGCCGCTGTGTCTATGCCTGAACCGAATCCAAGACTGTTTGCTATCGAACTGACCATATAAATTTCCTCGATGCCTTATACGGCGGCTTGAGCAGGTGATTTAGGCCGTGCGTCGGCCATCCTGATCGAAGCGCTTGGTTGCCGGAACTTCAACGGTCGGTTTGGGGACATTCTGGCCAAAGCTCGATTCAAGCCGGAATACAAACGCAAGGATTGCAGCGACGGCAACATATAAGTCCTCGGACACGGCTTTTCCGGTGCGCGTGGTGAAATAGATCGCACGGGTAAGCTGAGGATATTCGAGCATGACAACATTTTTCTCGGCAGCCATTGCCTTGATTGCCTGCGCTACCTCCCCGCGACCGCGCGCAACCACGATTGGTGCCGCGTCCGACCCAGGCCGATAACGCAGCGCCACCGCAAAGTGAGTTGGGTTCGTCAGGACCACATTGGCGTCAGCCATGCCTTTACGTGCGGATGACATCATAACCTCTTGCTGGCGCGCACGAATGGCTTGTTTCAGTTCGGGAGCACCGTCGCTTTGCCGCAACTCCTCCTTCATTTGCTGCTTGGTCATCCGCAGCTTGCGGTTGCGTTGGAACCACTGAATGGGAACGTCAACAAACGCTATCAACGTCAATCCCGCCGTTAATATGCCGACAGTAAACAATATTTTCTGCCCAATTATTTCCACGGCAACTGCCGGGTCAGCGGCGGCAAGGCCAGGCAAAGACGCCGTATCACCCGCGATAATCCAATATCCGGCATATCCAAGCACACAGACCTTGGCTGTTGCCTTGAACAGTTCGACGAGCCCCTGCGTACCGAATATGCGCTTCAAACCCGTCAATGGATTAATTCGACTTCCCTTGGGGGCCATGGCCTTCCCGCGCATGCCAAGCGACCCGAGCATTGCAGGCGCGGCAAAGGCAGCGACCAGCGTCATCAAAAGTAGCCCGGCCAATGGCATCGCAACTTGTGCCATGGGCCAAAGCAACGCGTTTAGCGGATCAAAACGGTCCGGATCGGAAAGGTCCAGGGACAATCCGCCCTTCAGTAATGTTTTGCTTGCACCGAAAAACCAGGTGCCAAGCCCCATGAGCCAAGCTGTGCCAGCAATCATCATAACGGCGGTTGCCAGTTCCTTCGACGCAAGTACGTCGCCCTCTTTGACCGCGTCGTCCTTGCGCTTCTGGGTCGGCGCTTCGGTTTGTTGGTCTTTATCGGGTGCGTCAGCCACGACCACCGCCAATGATTTGAGCCTGATCAAGCGCAAGGCGCAAGGCATGGCTGAGCATATCTGACATCACGGGCATCGACACGCCCAACAGCAGGATGCCTGCAAGTAGGGCCGCTGGCATACCGACCGCAAACAGGTTCAACGTCGGCGCGGACCGCGCGATCATCGCCATGATGAGCTGCACCAATACGAGGGCAAAGCCTACAGGCAGGGCAATCGACAAGCCTGCAGAAAAGGCAAGCCCGCCAAACTGGACGATATTACCAATGGCGGAAAAGGATAGCCACGCTCCGCCCGGTGGCAGTGCGCGGTAGCTTTCGGCAATCGTTGCCGTCAGCGCCAGATGGCCGTCCGCTGCCAGAAAAAGGAACATTGTTAGCATGGACAGAAATTGCCCCACGGCTGGGCTTGCATGACCGCTGGAAGGGTCAGTCATCGATGCGAAACCAAGGCCCATCGCGTTGCTAATGGCTTCACCCGCCACGAGCGCGGCAGCAAATGCAATCTGAATAACAAAACCCATGGCGAGGCCAGCTACGACCTCGGATACAATCATGAAAAATCCAGGCACGGAAATAATTCCAGCCGCTGGCAAGGCCATATTGACCATAGCCGCCGACGGAATGCCCACGGCAAGCGCCAGCACAAGCCGAAGCTGCACAGGAACGGCACTGGCGCCGAACATCGGTGCTGCCAAAAAGGCCGCGCCCGGACGGATCATTGCCACCATCCAGATGAGCAGCTGTCCCTCGATATTCTGAAAGCCAGTCGGGATCATCGCACCAGTAACGGGATCTGGGCAAATATGTCTTTGGTGAAGTCGGCAAGCAAGATCATGATGCTTGATCCGAAGATCGCGAGCGCGATGGCGACAACAATCAGCTTGGGTACGAAACTCAACGTCTGTTCATTGATAGACGTCGCGGCCTGCACCATGCCCAAAACAACCCCGGCAACCAGTGCTGGGATAAGAATTGGAGCAGACCCAAGGGCGAGTATCCAGAGCGCACGCTGCGCGACATCGATGAAAAAGTCCTGGTCCATGGCTACACCACAAACGAACTGGCAAGTGACCCCATGGTCAATGCCCAGCCGTCCACGAGAACAAACAGCAAAAGTTTGAACGGCATCGAAATGATCGTCGGGGAGAGCATGACCATACCAAGCGACATCAGTGCAGATGCGACGATCAGATCAATGATGAGAAATGGCAGGAAGATCATGAACCCGATCTGGAACGCCGTTTTCAATTCGCTTGTCACAAAGGCAGGCAACAATATGGAAAATGGAACGTCTGCAGGCTTTGCAAATTTGCCTGCTTTTGCAATTTCGCTGAACAATGCAATGTCGGTTTTGCGAGTCTGTTTGATCATGAAGCCATGCATCGCTGTGGCAGATGTGGACAGCGCCTGTTCAAATGTGACCTCGTCGCGACCATAAGGCTCAAGCGCCTGTGTGTTGATCGTCGTCAACACTGGCTGCATCACAAAAATGCTCAGGAACAGGGCAAGACCTACAAGCACCTGATTGGGCGGGGTTTGCTGGAGCCCTAGGGCTTGACGCAAAATCGACAATACGATGATGATCCGCGTAAAGCTGGTCATCATGAGGATGAGCGACGGCAATACCGTCAGCAATCCCATCAACAGCAATATTTGCAGTGACAGCGACAATGACCGCCCGTCACCTGCAACCGCGCCAAGTGCCTTTTCCATGCCCAATGCCGTTGGCGATGCGAAAGCCGTCTGGCTCGCGCACAGTGCAAAAAGGCAAATAATGATGCTCAGGATTCTACGCATGTTCGGCATCCTCCTTGCGCGATGCCAATACACTGATCCCGCTGCGCGACGCGCCGAGCAAGATTGTATCTTTCCCAAATTCCACGACCAAAAGCCGGCCATTGCCGCCAAGTGAGACCGCGTCGACCACCCGGACGGTGCGCGTCGCCTGAGATTTCAGCGGCAGGCCAATTTGAAGCTTTTTCCAAAGCCATAATGAACCCCAAGCCATACCGCCGATCAGCGGCATGATGAGCAGGAGGCGTCCGAAATATTCGAGGATCATGCGCGTGCCCCAATGCCGGCCAAACGGTCACCCTCTTGGGCGACTTCAATCACGCGAATACCGAACCGGCCGTTTGTCTCGACAATTTCGCCCCGTGCGATCAGCGTGCCGTTGACCAGCAGATCCAGCGGATCATTTACCTGTCGATCAAGCTCAAGCACGCTGCCTTCGCCCAGGTCCAGCAAGGAGGCGAGTGTCAGCGATGTTGAACCAACTTCGACAGTCAGCCGCAATGTTATGTCGGACAACAAATCCATTTTGACGGTCCGGTCTTCGTGCCGGGCTGTCGGGGCTTCGGTCATATCACTCACTGTAAACACCTTCCATATTTTCAATTTTCAAAGCCGTGCGTCCATTGGACTCGCCAATCGAGCCACGTGCGAAATGACGTCCGCCGACCATCAGCGGGACCTCGGTAGGCAAAAGCACCGGTAAAATATCTCCAGCGCGCAACGACAGGAGCCGTGAAACGGGGAAATCGGCCTGCGTTAAAATTGCCCGCGCTGGCAGTGTGACACGCAAGGCGGCGTTCTGCATTTTGGCTTGCCATTCAGGCTCCGCAGGCAGTTGCGTCGGGTTCGCGTCGGCAAAGCGCAGGGCCATTTTCTTGGCTTGGGCATAACCAACGAAACAGCTGATCGCCGTGGACTTCAATCCTGCGGGCTCAATGCCGATTTTTGCCAACACGATGCTGTCGCGATATTGCGGCAAATCAAACGCGGGAAGATCCGTTTGAACTGGCATCGCCTTCGCCGGTTCGCCAACAATGCCAAGCATCGTACGGTTGATAAAGGGCAACAGATGTCCGCCGAGCCGTGCAACGAGCCGCATTTCGGACGTGCTAAAACTGTTTCGCGGCGGAACATCACCCGAACCGCCATATTGCAGATCAAGGATTTGACTGATCAGTTGACCCGGAACATGCACGACGATTTCGCCACCATCCTTGCCAAGCTCGAACGGCATGAGGAGGCTGCAAGCTGGTTGTAACGGGCTCCATTCGGAATAGCGCGATTCCGCGATGCTTTGCACGCTGGCGCTGACACTTTGTCCCGACATGAATGTGCACATGGCGTCGGCCAGCGATTCAGCGAGCTTTCGTACCCAGCCAAAATCGTCCGGCGCTGATGTCCGGGTGCGCAGTAAAATCGACGCTGTCATTGGATCACCAAATTTGAAAAATAGACATTGTCGACGCCGCCGAAGCCTTCTTTCTGGCGCAACACCTGGTTGATTGCAGCGGTAAGGTCGCGTTGCAGAAGCTGCTTGCCTTGTGGCGTAGACAAGGCTTGAGCATCCTGCTGTGACAGCACCATCAGAATAGCAGAACGGATAGGAACGCTTTGGCGCTGAATATTCTGGACGACTTTGCCGTCATAATAAGTTGAAATGCTCAACCCAAGCTGCACAAAGCCTGCGCCATCGGCAAGATTTGCCGTGAAACTTTGTTCCAGATTGACATAGGTCACTTCATATTTGCGCGGGTCAACAGGCACGCGGTCATTTTTCACGTCAACCGTGCCTTCCTTGAGGACAGGTGCGCTGCCTTCGCCTTCCGCTGCGGGCGCTTCAGGCTCGTCGCTGCGTTCGACCAATTTGGGCCGGTTCGGGTCTACCTTGGGTGTCTTCTCTGCGATGCCGCCAGAGAGATAATAGCCCGTTGCGGCTCCCCCTCCGACAAGTGTCACAGCAGCAACAGTCGCTATGATAAACTTTTTGGACTTCTTTGGTGCTGGTCCGGACTCGGTTGATTTCGATTTGCTCATGATGTTTCTCTCGTTCAGGCGAAGCGGCCGAAGGCTTTTGATTGCGCCACTGGCGGCGATGTTATGGATGTCGTTTCAATATTGGGATGGTCAGGCGTAGGCTGGCGTTGCTGGCCATTGCTGTTTTGCCGATTGGTCATTTCAAATTGTCCGAGTTTCAGGCCAGCGTTGCGCAAGTCTTCCATAAGCCGTGCCTGGTCGGCCACGATGATTTGCGCGGCGGCAGCGGTGCTGGCATCAAGCCGGACGTCAACTTGGCCCTTGCCAGTGGTAAGGGTGACATCAAGCTGTCCAAGACTTTCGGGCATGAGCGTGAATTGCAAGTGGTTGTCGCGGGAAGAATGGCTGGCGATGTCGCGTGAAAGTGCGCCAATCCAATCGCGATCCTCGTTCAGAATGAGCTGACGCATATCGACTGCGTTGGGGACGGCTGCAGGGATTGCGGTGGCCGCGGCCGGCGCGGATGTCGCAAGCGTAACCCCAAGTCGTGTTTCAAAGCTGCTGGCGTCGGCCATGACCGGATCGAATTTTGCCGGCAGTAACGGATCGGTCTTTTGCGGAGTGATGTCTTTTTGGTCCGTTGCCGCTGGAAGGAGGGCGGGGCGGGTTTGCGCACGCGCAGGTTGGGCATCAAGGCGCACAGCGTCAGGTGTCGCCTCAGATGTGCTGTCGTCAGCCTCTGAGTTTGGTTGCGGCGTTACTGGGGACACAGGCACGGCCTGAGGAACGACGGCTGGCGATGGCAGCGGCAGTGGAGATATTATGACGGGTTTCTGGTCAGTTTTAGCCGACGGCGCGTCTGCCGTTTCCGGAACCAATTTCTCATCATCTTCCACCTTGCCCTCGGCGGCGGCTGGCTTTGGTGCGCGTACAGCGACGGCTGGCTTCGGCACACCTACCAAAGCGACCAGATTTTCTGCTTCTGTCACGGACGCAATGTCGGCCGTCGGTGTAGGAATTTCTGCGGACATATTGGGGGAAGGCATAGCTTGTTCAGCAGGAGTGGCTTTTCCTTCAACCGTCACGGCGGGGACGATATTCTTTAGGTCCATTGGCATGGCTGGCATGGCTGGCACATCTGCCGGGGCTGCCATATCCAGGACATCCTGGAATGCGCCGCCGGGTGCAGAAGTGCACAGAAATGCGCTTAGCATGGCAGGAGCGGACGAAGCGGCGACCGGGTTCATGTCACCTCTCCGGTTTTAACAGGCTTGCGGAAAATAGCGGTCCGGCCTTGGCGGGCATCTGCATTTTTGGCGTCCTGCGCCAACAGGGAGATTTCAAGCTTCTCCACTGCGGTTTCGCGTTGTTTGGCGGCGGTGACGGCGCGCCGCTGCCGGTCACGGGCCTCCTTTGCGTTCTGGTTCGGGGTGGCAAGCGCGGACTGGGCGGAATCGAGCCGCGACGACAATTCGCAAATGGCGTGCAGCAACATGCCATCATGATCGCCCGCTGATGGCTGGGCAGCATTGCGGATGGCGGATATCCGATCGCCAAGACCAACCAGATTGCGCAGTTCGGCCTCGCAACGGTTCAACTGGACTTCGGCCATTTGCCGTTGAACCGAACGGACCGCCAATATGCGTTTCCATCTTGCTGTGGCCGCCGTCATGCGCCTATCCCTTCGATTAGTTGTGCACGGGCCGCATCAAGAGAAACAATTGCATCCATTGGCTGCCTGATGAAATCCAGCATGGCTGGGCGTTGTGCTATCGCGTCATCGAGAACATGGTCGCTTCCTTGCGCATATGCGCCAAGCATCACCAGATCGCTGTTCTGCTCATAGCTTGACCACAGCTGCCGGAACCGTGCAGCCGCTCCCAGATGCGCTGAGTCGACAATGTCGGGCATCAGTCGCGAGAGCGAGCGGCCGACATCAATCGCAGGAAAGACGCCGCTTTCCGCAAGTGTCCGCGACAAGATGATATGGCCATCAACAATAGCTCGTGCGGCGTCGACGACTGGGTCATCAAGGTCGCCGCCATCTGCCAGAACGGTGTAAATGGCGGTGACGGAGCCACCCGAACGGCGGTCAACGCCTGCACGTTCGACGAGCTTTGGGATGAGTGCAAGCGACGAAGGCGTATATCCTTTCATCGTTGGCGGTTCACCAATGGCAAGGCCGATTTCGCGCTGGGCATGCGCGATGCGAGTCAAGCTGTCGACCAACAGCAGTACACGTTTGCCTTGGCGCGCAAAATATTCGGCAATTGCCGTGGCGCGCATCGCTGCACGCAAGCGCAGCAGAGGCACTTGGTCAGCGGTGACTGCCACCACCACCGATTTGTCGCGGATGGCTGGCGTCAGCTTGCTTTCGACGAAATCCGAAACTTCCCGCGCGCGTTCGCCGATCAGGCCGATGACGATGATGTCTACATCAATACCTTGCAAAATCTGTCCCATAAGGACGGATTTGCCAACGCCTGAACCTGCGACAATCGCGACACGCTGGCCTTCACCTATGGTGAGAAGCGCGTTGATCGCTCGCACACCGGAGTCGATCGGACGCACGACGCGCCCGCGATCAAGCGGGTTGCTTTCTGCGCCGACAATTTTCTGTCGACCGCTGCATGAAGGCGCTGGGCCACCATCAAGCGGCCTGCCTCTGGCGTCGATGACTCGGCCGAGCAATTCATCGCCCACGTCGATCATGTCATGCTGGCCGCTGGCGTAAACCGCTGCGCCGCTTGCTATGCTGCCGACGTCGCCCAAAGGCTGGATGATGGCCCGCTGTCCGTGAAAGCCTACAACTTCGCCTTGCGCGAAATCTCCATATTGGGTGTGCATCCGGGTGCCGGTGCCAAGCGGATAAGGGAAACCGCTGACTTCACAATATTGCCCATTTAGCGCGGCCAAACGGCCAACGCGGCAAGGATCGGTGTCAACCAGCGCAGCAAAATCGCGGGTGCCGATGAGGGTTTCAAGCCGCGTGCTCATGCGCTTTCTCCATCGTTGGCTAACGCCTGTGCCAAACGGTCGAGCGCGAAGCTGGGGCCATGTTCGATCCAGCCATCAGAGCATTCAATACGCAGCGCCCCACGTGGCAGGCTGGCATCAGCTGTGGTGGCCAAAGGAAGGTCAGCGCCTGACAACAAAGCAAGGTCGTCAGGATGCATGCGCAGCGTACGGTTTTTGTCAGCTTCGCTCAGCACTGCCGTTGCGGCGTCAATCTGTTGAATTAAGAAAGCGGCATCAACAGGCAGCTTTCCGACAATTTTCGTTACAAGGCTCTGGATGATATTGTTGAGCATGAAGCTGGCTTCAGCACTGTCTTCAGGCCGCAAGGCATTTGCCGCAGCGATCAAGGCATAAAGTTGTTTGCGTTCGATCGAAAACGAAGCTTCGGCCATTTCCTGCCCATCGGCAAGGCCGCGGGCATAGGAATCTTCGCCCTGTGGGATGACCCCGGGTGCCGACGATTTCAGGTCAAAGGGACGAAAGCCCCGTCGATCATCGAAATATTGGGTGAGCGAGAGCGTGACGACCTCAGACATAATCGTCGCTTTGCTTGCCCAGCATGATTTCGCCTGATGCCGCCATGGCGCGTGCCGTCGCGATGACTGCCTTTTGGGCTTCTTCGACATCGGCGCGGCTGACGGGACCCATCTCGGCGATTTCGTCGCTGATGGTCTGTGCGGCGCGTGCCGACAGGGTACCGAGGATTTTTTCGCCCAAGGCGGCATCGGCACCCTTGATGGCCAAAGCGAGGCGATCGGCTTCGACATTGCGCATAACTGCGCCCAAGGTTTTGGCGTCGAGCTGTGCCAGGTCGGCAAATATGAACATGCCTTCTTCTATGGCGTCGGCAAGACGCCGATCTTTTTTACGAATAGTTTTCAGAAGCCTCTCTGCTTGTGGGCGCGCGAGATTGTTGACGATTTTGGCGACTTCACCATGGCCGCCCATATTGACGGAGCCGCTATCGCTGCTGGCTGCAGCGTAATTGGCAAGGATGGCTTCAATATCGGCGATGGCTGCGGCGGGCACTGGGCCCAAAGTAGCCGTACGGAACAAGAGATCTGCCTGAACTGCCTCATCGAGACCAGCAACGGCCTGGGCTGCTACATCGGAGGGCAGTGCCGACAATATGATCGCGGCAAGCTGGGGATGTTCATTGGCGACCAACGCCGAAATCGTTGCGACATCAAGCCATTGCAAAGCTTCCAGAGAAGGCGGTGCCGCTTGCGCCGGCGCAATCTGCGTCCAGATACGGCTAGCGGTGGAATCGCCAAGCGCCATATTCATCATTTCACGGATACGGACCGGCGCGCCGACGGCGAGGTTGGACAATTCGCGGTTGTTGCTCACAAACACTTCAAGTGCATTTTCGACGTCGTTTTCGGTCGCGCATGATGCCTCAAACATGCCCTTTGCAAGCGACTTCACTTCAGACGGATCGAGATGCTGCAAGACTGCCGAGCTGTCGCCATCTTCTAGCAACATGAGCAAAATGGCTGCGGATAGCCCGCCGTCAAGACGGGCCGCTGGCGCCAGAGTCTTGATGTCGTCCAGATCTTCATCCATTGGCTGGCTGGCCCAACATTTGACGAACGACGAGTGCAGCGCGTTGCGGGTCCTGGCGCACGAAGGCACGCACAAGGTTTGCGCGCGCCTCATAACTTGGCGCGGCTTCAATCATGTCGATTGTTATTGCGCCACTACCTGGTTGTGCGCCTGGGCGGCCAGACGCTTGCAACAACTTCTGCTCGGTCTCTGCCATTTCCTTGGATGCTGCCATCCGGCCTTTGACGGCTTTCACAATTGGACGGCCGATGAAGATGAATGCAAGCAATGCGCCGAGTACTGCGCCAACCTGCTGAACAAGCGGGAAGAACCAAGGCTCGTTCCAGAAGTTGACGACGACTTCGGTTTCCTCGGCAAAAGGTCGCGCCGAAATCGCGACAACGTCGCCGCGATCCGCTTTGAAACCGACCGCGCCTTTTACCAGATTTTCAAGTGCTGCGACCTCAGCTGCGGAGCGCTTTTTCGACCCCTTGCCATCGCGCAAGGCAACAGCAACCGACAGGCGGCGCAACGCACCTTGTGGCTGGTGGGTGACTGCAATTTCACGGCCAACGTCAAAGCTGCGATTATATGTCTCTTCGCTTTGGGTTGGAGCAGCGGTGGCTGCGCCGGGTGCGCTCGCTGCGGGCGGCGTGACCGAAACCTGGCTTGCAGGCGGTGGCTGGTTGGCAACCGCGCCAGGGATCCCGCCGACTTCGGGCGCTACACCATTAACGGATTTATTGCCCTCTTCACTGCGCAAGGCGCGGTCATTTTCGGGATAGGTTTCACGCGTGGACTGGCTTTCGCTGGCATCGACATCTGCATGCACTTCAACCGAGAAATTGCCGACACCAGCGATTGGCGTCAGCAATGCAACGACAGCCTGGCGATAGCGCTCCTCCATCTGCATCTGCAGCTGAAAAATGCGGTCGTCGGCGCTCGTCTGATCGGAAGATAACAAAGCACCACTTTGGTCAATCACCGACACGTCTTCTGCCGATAGATTGGGTACAGAAGATGCGACCAAATGGCGAATAGCGCGCACTTGTGCAGTCGAGAGATTTCGACCAGGTTGCAACGTGAGCATGACTGAGGCTGCGGGTTCTTTGCTTTCGCGTACAAACACACTCGCCTCGGGCGTTGCCAGATGGACGCGCGCCGTCTTCACGGCATCAATGGCTTCAATGGTGCGGGCAAGGTCGGCTTCCCGCGCACCGCGAAGCGTTTCACCTTCAACCGCGCGGCTCGAACCCATCGGAAGTGCTGCCATCACAGCATCCCCTGTTGGCTGTGCCTTAGGCAAGCCCTGACCCGCCAGCAGCATGCGAGCTTCATGTAATTTTCCGGCATCAACGGATATGGCGCCCGTGCCCGGATCAAGGCTGTAATTGATACCCGACGCCTGCAATGCATCAGCGACCGCTGACTTGTCCGCTTCGGCAAGGCCTTGGAACAAAGGTGATTGTGCTGGCGTACTCAGCGTAAAATATGTGAGCGCGGCAAGGCCCATGGCGCCTGTAAGCGCCAGAAGAGGCAGGGCCTTTCGAACGGCTGGTTGGCGGGTCATATCGCGCAGGCCGTCAAAGCCGAAATTGCCATTTGGCGTAACGTTGCGCGCAATTTGACCACTGGCCATTGCGGAGTCAGGGGCAAGTATTTGTTGCTCGGCCATAGGTTAAACCGGCATATTCATGATGTCGCGATAAGCCGACAGCAGCTTGTTGCGCACTTGAAGCGTCGCTTCAAAGCCTATCGAAGCCTTTTGGCGTTCGACCATCACAGACACGATATCATTTGTTTCTCCGCGTTCATACGAAGCGGACAAGGCGCTGGCCTTTCCTTGCTGCGCATTCACCACCTGAAGCGCGTCGGTCATTGTCTGCGCGAATGGCGTTGTAGACACCACGGCTTCCGTTGGACCATCACGACCGGCTGCACGGCGCAGCGCTTCGTTTTGGTTCAAGATGGAAGAGCGCATCTGTAAAAGTCGGCTCTGGTCAATCGTCGACATATACTTTGGTCCGCAGGCGGGATTGCCTTCGCACGTCTATCAGCAAAGGATGTGCCATTTTATCCGAAACGGCAGTTTTCAGGGCTTAAGCCGCTGGGTGAAAAGGCGTTTGCCAAATTTCCGACATGCAAAATTTAAGGCATCGACGCATTCGCCGTTTCTCTGTGCCGAGGCTGCTCACCCCAATCGAGTTGCCCGCTACCAGAGACAGCAAAAAGGATTTATCATGACAGTCATCAATACCAACGTCAGTGCGTTGCGTGCTCAAAACGCTTCACGCATGGCAAACAAAGCCCTTGGTTCCGCCATGGAGCGCCTTTCGACAGGCAAGCGGATCAACGGCGCCAAGGACGACGCTGCTGGTCTTGCAGTTGCCACTCGTATGGACGCAAAAGTGCGCGGCCTGAACCAGGCTATTCGTAACGCAAATGACGGCATCTCGCTGGCACAAACTGCAGAAGGCGCAATGGGCGAAATTTCAAACATCCTGGTCCGGATGCGCGAACTTGCAGTCCAGTCGGCTAACGGCACCGCCACAACGTCCGATCGCACTGCAATTGCCGCCGAAAGCACTGCATTGGTTACACAAATCGGTGACATTACAGCACGGACCGACTTTAACGGAACCGTCCTGATCGACGCAGCAAAGACGATCAGCATCCAAACCGGCGTTGAAAGCGGTGAAACCGTTGACATCGCCCTTACGGCGATGACTGCAGCCGGCCTTGGCATCGGTGCGGTCGATCTGACGACTGCTGCTGGCGCAGGCACGGCGCTTAACCTGCTTGACACGGCAATTGACACCGTCGCCAGCCAGCGTGCATCGATTGGTGCATCGCAGAACCGCTTGGAAGCGACTGTCAGCAATTTGACATCGACCACCATAAATTTGACAGATGCGAAATCGCGCATCGAAGACGCCGACTTCTCGGCGGAATCGACGAAGCTTGCTTCTGCACAGATCCTGGCTCAGGCATCGACAGCAATGTTGGCCCAGGCCAACCAGAGCCAGCAGGGCGTTTTGAACCTGCTACGTTAAGTTTTGGGCCAAAGCCCTCAAGCTCGAGACTGGAATTGAGCCGGATACCCCGATGGACCTTTAATGGCCGTCGGGGTATTTGCTGTAAAGGTCACTTGAAGTCGCATGTACAGTTAGCTAATGCGAGGCCACGGTTGAAAAGCCAATGCCGCCTTAGCTCAGTTGGTAGAGCATCGCATTCGTAATGCGGGGGTCGTAGGTTCGAATCCTATAGGCGGCACCACTACTTTGAGCAGCAAGTTTGAGCGTTTTCTTGCTAAGGCTCCCAAAACTCAGTGCCCGCCCACTTCCTAGTTTGTGGACGATTCAGAGCCAACCGAATGGTGATAAGCGAAAGCTGTTTGGGTATGCGGTGGGACACTGCGTGCCTTAACCGTTATAATGCCACCCGATTTATTTACTCTACTAGAGTTTCGCATAATTTGAGTTGACGTAGTCGTCGCCGTGTAAAATGGATGCTCAAGGTCATTTTTGGAGAGAGCATCATGATTTTGTACGGCGCACCTGTTTCCCCTTTTGTCCGTAAGGTTCTTGCCTTCGCGGCCGAAAAGGGTGTTGCACTGGAACTCGTTCCGATAGGCCTCGGCGACCAGAATCCTGAATTTCTGGCGTGCAGCCCGTTCCGAAAGATGCCAGGTTTTACCGACGGTGATTTCAACATATCGGATTCCACCGCGATCGTTACCTACATTGACGCGAAGTATCCTGAGGTGCCGTTAATTCCGGCCGATCCCGCGAATCGCGCTCGCGCTGTCTGGTTCGATGAATTCGCTGACACAATACTGACCGCGGCAGCCGGGGCGATATTCTTCAACCGAATTGTTTCCCCCAAGTTTATTGGAAAACCAGGCGACGATGCGGCAGCGGCTAAGGGCGAGGCGGACATGATACCGGTCTGTCAGTATCTGGAAAGCGTAATCAGGCCATCTGGTTACCTGGTTGGCGAGAGTCTGACCTTAGCTGACATTTCCGTCGCCAGTCCCTTCGTGAACGCTGCACATGCTGGCCATGTCCCTGCTGCCGCAACCTATCCGAAGCTGACCGCCTATATCGCCGCCATTCACGCCCGCCCAAGCTTCAGCGACTGGATCAGGCGCGAGCGCAAGATGTTAGGATTAGGGTGAGCATTAACACGATCAATTACCCCAGTCGGAATCTCTTTATCGGACAACGCACCGCCCCACGGCATTTACTTTGTGGCGACCGACTATCCCGCAGAACAAGAATAAATCAGGAGAAAAATTTATGAGTACGGTTGGAAAACAGATTTTCACAACATTAGGTTCGGACGGCACACTGACGGTTGAAGTCGCCGAAACGACCTTCCCCGATCCAAAGGGCGCGCAAGTACTGGTGCGGATGGAAGCCGCACCGATCAATCCTTCGGATCTGGCGTTGCTGTTCAGCGCGGCGGATCTGGAAAACGCGCACTATTCGCCCGGCAAGATCGTCGCCAAAATGCCCGAACCTTTCCTCAGCGGTTCCAAGGGCCGCCACGGCCAGCGTATGCCCGTGGGCAATGAAGGTGCGGGCACCGTGGTCGCCGCAGGGGACAATCCTGCCGCGCAGGCGCTGGTCGGCCAGCGGGTTGCCTGCGTTCCCGGAAACGCCTTCAGCCAATACTCAATTGCGGAAGCGGGCATGTGCCTGCCGCTGGGCGATATTTCCGCTGAAGATGGTGCCTCCGCCTTCGTCAATCCGATGACTGCATTGGGCTTTGTCGAAACCGCAAAGATGGAAGGCCACAAGGCCATCCTGCATTTTGCCGCGGCATCGAACCTGGGCCAGATGCTCAACCGTATATGTCTGGAAGACGGAATGGCGCTGGTCAATGTGGTACGCAAGCAGGAACAGGTAGATTTGCTGAAAGGCCTCGGTGCGAAGCATATCGTGAATACGTCCGACGATGATTTCATGGCGCAATTGCGCAGCGCGATAGACGAAACGGGGGCTTACCTCGGCTTCGATCCGATCGGAGGCGGCTCCTCTGTCGATATGGCGTTCAAGGCAATGGAACAGGTCGCGGTTGGCAAGATGAAGGAATTCAGCCGTTACGGGTCGGATCAGGCGAAGAAGATGTATATCTATGGCCGCTTGGACGTCAGCCCCACGATCCTGACTCCGTCCTATGGCTTCGGCTTCACCCTGTCGGGATGGCTGCTGTTCCCGTTCTTGCAAAAGGCCGGAATGGAAACCATGGCCCGGATGCGGAAACGAGTATTAGACAATCTGACCACCACCTTCGCCAGCCATTACAAGCAGAAGGTCACGCTGGAACAGATGCTCGAAAAAGACTCAGCAATCGATTACCGCGCCATGCGCACGGGCGAGAAATATCTCGTTACACCCTAAAGCCGGTCAAACGCTGCCTGCTGGCGAACGGAGTTAGTTATCCCGTTCGCCAGCAGAAATTGGTGCTGTCTTTGATACTTTTGAACAGGTCCTCCAAATAAGCAGCAATCCGAATGCCCACTTGGCGACTCAACACATCGATCAAAAGTTACAGTTTCTATTTCTTGGAGTCAGTTGGCTGGGTCTAGTCGTCAACGGCTCACATTGATTTAAAGCCGCACCGCAAAAGAAATTCATATATGTCATCAGATGCCTGCGGCGAGCGAGTGACATCTTGGTCACTTCCCTCAGGCACAAGTATAATCATCCCTTGTTGCCCGCGAGTTAGTAGAACGCGATAGGAATTAGCGACATATTGTTGACGGTCGGAATCGCTCACTGATGGCCACTTGGTGCCCTTAAACTGCATCACGTTCCAGGCATCAGCTTCACGACGAAAATTTAAATCCCAGCAAACACATGACCAATCAAGCTCCAGACCTTGGACATCAAATTCTGTGCCGGCGTCCTCAAGAGCGTTCGACGAGCGAACGTCTGTACCTAGAGTAAGAAACCACCTTGCCGGCTCAATCTTGGCCTTAACGAACACGATATGCAGTTTAAGGCGCGCTGCATTTGAGGAGGCAAGTAGACCAGCTTTTTCGTTGCCGCGGATTTTTTTCTCAGCCATGCCAGGGCATTGGGTAAATTGCGGGTAACGAAAAGAGGGAAAGAAGAGAGTTGTTCGCGCATGGCAAAGGCTGACTCGCCTTCGCCGTCCATTACGTATCCAATAAAATCCGAAAGGCGTTCGGCTCGGAAAGAACGAATTGACGTGGCCAGATGTAAATCGGGGGTATTTGCCAGCCGTTCTAGTTTACCGGCATATTCTAAAGCCGCAGGCAGATGTACCTCCCAATTTGGAAACGAGTGCTCAACGGCTCCGGCTGCTGAACCTTAATGCTCTTATCGATCATCTCTTACGCCGGGTTATGCCGACCGTCTGACCAGCCCTTGCAATCTACTGCGCGGTGCGCCACTCATCTACCTAACGGGGGAATACACATGCGTTTCATTATATTTGGTGTTTTAGCAGCAGCGGCAGTCGTGCCGGCGTCAGCAGCAGACAAACGGCTCATGACTGTCAACGACTTCTCCCTTCTAAAAACGGTCAGCTCGCCTGCGATTGATCCTAGCGGAGACTGGGTTGCCTACAGCGTTAATGAGGTCGATGCCGAGGCTGATAAGACCTTCAGCCACATCTGGATGACAAGCTGGGATGGCGCCCGGACTGTGCAGCTGACCAGCCGTAAAGGCGAGAGCGAGTCTTTGCCGCGGTGGAGTTCCGATGGTCGCTATTTGGCGTTCATTTCGGCACGGAATGACGAAAAAGAACGCGATCAGCTTTGGCTTTTAGATCGCAGCGGCGGGGAGGCGAAGCGGCCGGCTCAGGTTGATGGATCAGTCATCGATTATGCTTGGTCGCCGAACGGCAAGCAGATCGCACTGATTGTTCTTGATGCAGATCCTGATGAAGCGGCCAATGCAGCAGCAACGGCAACACTAAATCCACCGCAAAAGCCAGGTGAGCCAAACATCGACACAACTTCGCCTGAACAACCTAAGTCGGCGGACACTGCGTCATCAGTCAACGCAAATAAGGACGAGAAGAAGCCCAAGCCGATAGTCATTGACCGCTATCAGTTCAAGCGGGACATGGATGGGTATCTGGGCAAACAACGCCAGCGTCTTGTCCTTCTTGATCTTGCCAGTGGCAATTCCCGTCGGCTTACCACTGGCGATTTTGATGAGTATCTTCCGTCATGGTCTCCGGATGGAAAGCACATCGCCTTCGTAAGCAATCGCGACCAGGATCCGGACCGCACATATAACTCCGATCTGTTCGTTGTGCCTGTCATGGGTGCCGCCACAGCGCCAATAGCGCTGACAAGTTTCAAAGGGGCAGATAACGACCCTTCGTTTGAAAGTTACCCGGTGTGGAGCCCTGACGGGAGGAGTGTTGCATATTTGCAAGGTGGGCCAGTCGAGCTCTTCTCATATGGCGTCCGAAATCTTGCAGTGATTGCCGCAGCTGGAGGCACGCCCAAAATACTAACGGCAGGGCTTGACCGAAATGTATCGCAGCCGGTTTGGTCACGCGACGGCAAGTCTCTTCGATTTTTGGTGGAGGACGACGGCGCAGAGTGGCTCGGCCGAGTTTCCGTGAACGGTGGCGCCATACAACCGATCTTGACCGGAAGGCGTGATGTTCTCTCGATATCCCAACAGGGCGACAAGACGGCAATTCTGGCCTCTAACGCAGTGTCTCCGCCCGAAGTGTTCGCATTGGAAGGGCAAAAGCTTCGGCCGCTATCCAAGGCCAATGACGCACTGCTTGAACAGCTCAAGCTTGCGCCTGTGGAAGAGACTCGCTTCAAAAGTTCAGATGGTACCGAAATCCACGGTTTCCTAATTCGGCCGCCCGCTGGTGCCCAAGGCATGTTACCGACCGTGCTTCGAATCCATGGCGGGCCGCAATCCCAATTCGGTTCATCCTTTAGCCCAGAATGGCAAATCTTTGCTGCTAATGGCTATGCGGTCGTTGCTGCCAATCCCCGTGGCAGCACCGGCCGCGGCCAAGACTTTGCTAAAGCAATTTATGCAGCTTGGGGTTCTGTTGATGTTCAAGATGTGCTTGCTGCCGTCGATGACGCGGTAAGCCGCGGTGTCGCCGATAGTAACCGCCTTGGCGTCGGCGGGTGGAGCTATGGCGGTATGCTGACAAACTACACCATCGCCAGCGATCGAAGATTCAAGGCGGCGACGAGCGGTGCCAGCATTTCCAACATTGTCGCAGGCTACGGCACAGATCAGTACATTCGTGACTATGAAATGGAACTCGGCAAACCTTGGGAGAAGCTCGAGACCTGGATGAAGGTCTCCTATCCATTCTATCATGCCGACCGAATAGTAACGCCCACCTTGTTTCTTGCCGGAGACAAAGATTTTAACGTTCCGCTTTTAAATAGCGAGCAGATGTATCAGGCGCTGCAAAGCCAAGGGATTGACACACAGCTTATTATTTATCCTGGTCAATTCCACGGGCTAAACCGGCCAAGCTTTATCCGAGACAGAATGCAGCGCTATCTTGACTGGTATGCAGCACGGCTCAAGTAGCGGGATAATAAAACATACGTCTACTTTAGCCGTCGAAGACAGAGCGTGCGTAAAACACCCCCGACATTCATTCTTCGGTCATATTAGCAAATGCAGGTGCGATTAGAGTAAGCGTATACGGAATGTAGCCTCCCGAAAAGAGAGATATTTGATGATTGATTTTAAAAGCAGATGCCGAGCGGCAATGGGCATCTTGTTGTTGGTTGTTGGCGGATTTTCGGGGCCGGCCAATGCGGCAACTGATCTGGGGAAAAAGGCATGTGTGCAAGAAGCAAAAAAGCTGTGCCCCGCCGCGATGAAATCGATGAGCCGAAAAAAGGTCGAAACCTGCATGATAACAAAAATTGCCGAAACTTCCGCTGTCTGTCATGCAGCAATGCTCAAAATCAAGGCGCAGCGCGAAGCTGCAATTAAACAATAATTGGTTTAACTGGTTCGTAAAGGAAGCATTTCTAGTGCAAAGCTTAAGCTAAAGCATTGCTGCGTCGAAGCCTCCGAATTACGCCACCAACCACTCCCAAATATCGGCGATCAAACAGCTATTTGTACAACGACAAATAGTCGATCAGTATGCAAGACAAAACAACATAACTGCGATGATTAATATAGCGGTAGCAAATGCTTGGTGTAAGGCGAAATCATGAAAGAGCCTGAATTGACCGGTGCCGGCCTAAAAACTTGGTTCGGATTTGTGGTCATGTGTGTCGGAATGTTCATGGCCATTCTCGATATCCAGATCGTAGCAACCTCGCTCCCCACTATCCAACAGGCGCTTCAAATCAAGCCTGACCAAATGATTTGGATTCAAACTGCATATCTTACTGCCGAGGTAGTAGCGATACCGCTCACCGGCTTCCTCACTGCGCGGCTCGGGATGCGATGGTTGTTCGTATCTGCCGTGACGCTTTTTACGCTTGCATCAATCGGGTGCGCGCAAAGTAGCGATTTCACCAGCCTGATTTTGTGGCGGATCATTCAAGGTTTTGCAGGCGGAACGCTCATTCCTGGTGTTTTCGCTGCTGTATTCCTACTGTTTCCTCCCCGGTCGCAAGGATTAGCGACAACCATAGCAGGGGTAGCTGCAGTGCTTGCCCCTACGATTGGGCCCATCGTTGGCGGCTGGCTAACAGAAACATATTCTTGGCACTGGCTTTTCCGGGTTAACATTATTCCCGGAGTGCTTGCCGCGATCGGGGCTGCCGTCGCCCTTAACGCACCGGCTGCAAACGAACGATCGTCGCGCTCGATAGACTTATTTGCTCTGGTGATGTTAGCAGGGGCTCTCATTACATTGGAAATCGGCTTGAAAGACGCACCCACGGCAGGCTGGGGTTCTATTCGCGTGATAATGCTAATGACATTGTTTCTGGGATTTTCCGTAACATTTGCTCTTCGAACCTGGCGCGCAACGAACCCATTGGTTCAGCTCCGCTGTTTTGCTGATCAAAATTTCACGATCGGGTGTCTGCTCAGTGTAATTCTTGGCATTGGCCTGTTTGGCTCTACCTATTTAATGCCATTTTTTCTTGGGTTGGTTCGTGAACATGGAGCGCTTGAGATCGGCGAAATAATGTTAGTCACCGGGATAGCCCAACTAGTCACTGCACCAATAGCGGTGCTCCTAGAGAAACGGGTGGATGCCAGGGCACTCACAATGTTCGGTTTCGCTCTATTTGCAGCAGGAATGCTCATGAGTATGCGGCAAACTGCAGATACTGATTTCGCCGAAATGCTAGTTCCGCAAATTATGCGAGGAGCTGCAGTCATGTTTTGCTTGCTCCCGCCGACGCGTATGGCTTTAGGGCAGATGCCCTCCTCGTTAGTGGCAGATGCTAGCGGATTGTTTAACCTTATGCGAAATCTTGGCGGAGCTTTCGGTCTCGCGCTGATTGATACTACAATCTTCAGTCGTGCCGATATCTACAGCCGTACTATCGCAAATCAGCTGCGCGCAGGAAATATTTCGGTTGCAGAAAGCATCGGAATACCTCGCGATGCGTTCCTCGAACAATTGGGCGAAGTTCCAGACGAATTTACTACCGAAATGGTTCGCCCGCTCGTGGAGAAAGCTGCCTTGGTTCATGCCATTAACGATGCATGGATGTTCATCGGAGTAATAACTGCCCTTGCGCTTATCCTTTTGTTATGGGTACGACGACCAAGCGAGCTAAATTTTGAAGATGCCATGCATTTCAGTGATGCAACATCTCTACACTGAATGTCCTCTTGTTCGTTTGGCGACCAAATAGCCATAGACGCAACGCGTAAATGAAGTGAGCTAGTCGATCCGCTGATAACGGCACCATCCGAAACTATACACGGAAGACGCCTGTCTACAGTCTGATCAGGGGCCAAAGTCACAGGGGCTAGTGGGGCTGGCACAGGTCACATTTTGGATTGCGTCTGAGCCAGAGCACTTTCAATGGGCAAACCCAAAAATGGGGCACTCAGCCCCGTTGGGAACCTACTTGTTGAACTCGATTTGACCGGCCAATACAGTGCCAACCATATGATAATTACGGCATACCCGTCTTGATACAATCACCTTCGTAATGCGGGGGTCGTGGGTTCGAATCCTATAAGCGACACCATTAAATTCGAGGCCTTGTAGCGCCGATTTACGTGCGCGGGGTAATTGCCGGCGAGTGCGGCACGACTGTAACACCAGCATTCGGTCAACCTAGTGTTCGGCTAGCGCCTGAACAATGTTGTGCTGTGGACTTGTAATTCCATGCAATGCCGGCGCGCCGACAGATTAAGCCGTTGCCCCCGAGCAACAAAAAGCCCCACCATTTCGGGCGGGGCTTTATCGGCATTATCGTATATCAAACTGCAGGTGCGGGTCGAAAGGAAGCTTGTCCTTTGCGACGCATGAAGCCACCCACAAGACCAAAGCCAAGGATCATCATCATCCACGTGCCAGGCTCAGGTACGGCTTGAACGGCGACATTGTCAAACTCGAAAGCATTGCTTGTTGAGCTAAAACGGAGCCGGTCGACATTGGCCCGGTCTGCATCCGTAAACGTTATTTTGACGAGGCGGTTTTTCTCTGGGTCGGATTGGTTGCCATTGGCTGGTGCAGCCACCGCTGATCCCGTCCAGGATGCAATGACAGTGCCTGCCGCATTCAGTACTTCCAATTTGTTATAGTCATCAATTGAACCCCAGATGAAGGAAATCCAGTCGATGTCTCCAAATGACGAAAGGTTAAGTATTCCTGGCGATCCGTCGCTTGGACCGACGGTGGCATAGTTACCGGTGCTGCCAAATGGCTGCGCCCGAATTCCGGAAAGCGAACCAGTCGTTACCAAACCTCCCGAAAACGGCGCGGGCGTTTCAAAGTCATAAGTAGGTGTTGGACCAGCATAAACCGCCGAACCTGGTGTGCTGGTCAATGTAATCGCTGCTGAGGCAGGCATCGCAGTAAGAGCCATTGCTCCCAGCGCCGCTAAGAGTAGTCCTGATTTCGATTTCCGCATGATATTCCCTCTCTGTCCATATTTGACGTGACGTTAAGACAAATAATCCGTGGTTCGGTCAAAGATGTCGAGTCCTTAAATTGCGTTAACTATAAGAAGATACCATTTGTAGTTAGATTCGGTGACGAGATTTGCGAATTGTATCAGGTTGAGACATCTTTCGACAAATGTTTAAGCTATGTGAGAACTCCAAAATCCAAAATTATTATTCAAGTTATATAACTAAAGTCATAAGAATCGTTCAGAATGCTTGACTAACCGGGCAAACGAATCGGTCGCTTAGACATCTAGTCACATTGGTTTAGTCGGTCACTGCACATTAAGTGGTGAATGTGAAACCCAATAAGGTCTTTAGCCTGTAGAGATTTGGGGAATTGTAAATTGAACAGCATTAGTAAATACTAGGGGATAGTTGCTAGACACCTTCTGCGTACGTCAAATACCGTATTTGTTGGAACACAAGCCGTGCGTAAATATGGTCTTGATAATATCCAGTTTCGTTCTTTTGGCGATTTCACCTATTCAGCTGGGGAAATGATCCATCCTTTTGGTTTCGATCAATCCCAGGTCGTATCGCCGTTTCCGGCCTAGTCGGGGGGGCGTTCGGGACAATGTCCCTAGGCTTGGGGGCGGCTTAAACGTCCAACCGGACGATTGGGGAAAAATCTGTGACGCCGTAGATCATTCATGCCTTATCATGCTGCATGCAACGACACACCGCATTAATCGGTAAAAAATTCTCGAACCTTGTCGACCGATGGTTCTGACAACGACATAAAGACGCGCCTTGCGTCGGAAGGATCTTGGTAACGCAATATGTGTCCATTATCTTCCGAGAATCTTTATCCATCTTAGGGCGGTAGTTGTCGGCACAGCCGACGCAATACAGGCGCTCGAAACTGAAATCTTACGCCCTTCCTCAGAAGCGATAAAGAGATCTATCAGAATATCCCAAGCTGGATCAGCGAATAGATCCGGATTTCCGAACATCCGTTCTCGGAGGCGGCGCTTGCGATAATATTCTTTAGCGCGTTGCAAAGGCGTTGGTGCCGTATGTCCGTGAGGTAACGCTTCACCATGAAGTGCCGCCACACGCGTCTCTATGGAAGAAAGTGTCGTTGCTATTCGCGTGAATTGAGAAGTCAAATGATCGATATCTTTGCTCATTACATCATGCCCTCCCGTAAAAAGCTGAACCAGCGCGGTCCGGAGATGATGATATGGTCTCTAACCTCGATTTCCATCTGTTGGCCGAGTACTTTCAACGTATTCGTAAATTCGATATCGCAGCGGCTTGGTTCCACGTGTCCGCCTGGATGATTGTGCACCAAGACTATTCCGCTGGCAGACAATTCAAATCCGCGCCGGAAAATGTTTCTTGGATATGCTGTCAACCTTGTAAGCGTGCCTGACGCCATTACTTCCTGACTTATCAACCGATTGCTGCGATCAAGAAACAATACCCGCAATTGTTCGACGGATAGGCCGCCCATGCTCATAACCAGATAATCAATGAGCCGTTGGTCGGTAGCCTGAATGGGTATTCGCTGGATGTCGGATCGCAGACCCAATTCAATTGCATCATAGGTTGACGCAAGTAATTCCAATACCCTGTCACTTGGCCCAATAACCCGCTGCAAGGATTCCCGGGTTTCGGAAAAAATCCGGCCAAGCGAAGAAAATTCGGCGATTAGGACAGCGGATAAGCTTGCGGCATCATAAGGTGCAACATTGGCAATCAACTTCTCCAATGTGGATCGTTGCCGTTCTCCGCAAGTCGTTGCTGGTGGTTGTACGTGCCGATCATCAGCAAAATGACCAGTGGATACGAACCGGCTACTTGCATGACCCCGTAGGCTACGGGGTGGATCGAGTAGTCGAGAAGTCTCACCACGTGGGCGACGAGCGATACTGTTTGAAAGGAGCTTACCCACAATGGCCAGAACCTTCTCGCGCGCAGCGCAATGGCCAGCAAGGCAATCCAGCCGGCAAGATCGATGACGAAATGGCCAGGGTCGAGATGGGTATATTGTATGGGTGTAAGTGCATGAACAAACGGATCGCTTATTGTCATGAGGAGGAAGACTATTGCTACCGCACGTTCAGGTTGCCCGCCTTTTCTCAATGTGTAGATTATTGAGAATGCTAAAAGAGCAATGAAGATGGTTGTCCGCATGTCTCTGGTCGAACACGCGGCAGCAATTTAGTCAATCTAGGAGATTATCCGACTGCCTTGAGCTGGGTAACGCTCTCTGATTCTAGTTCCCCTGCGGGGGGGCAAGTCTCGTGCAAATCCATTCCAGCATGGATTTGTGCAAGCTTTGCAAGGTCGCTGTGCACACGCAGCATGTCATTGGTGGCGGTGACCAGTGACATCTGTGCACGTGCGAGACGCGCGATCGTTGTCTGACCGGTCGATGGCGCGACGCCAGTGTCGCGGCGGGCTTGAACCATTGTTTTCATGAGCGACGATACGGAGATAAGTGCATCATCGAGTGACGCTTCTGCCAGAGGAACTTCCCGGCTGATACGGGCGACGGCTACATTTACGTTCATTGTCATAATAGTTCTCCATTCCCGAAAACAACAATTTGTATCGGGCCATTAATATGGAATTTGTTATTGCCTAAGGAGCCGTCAGTAATCCGCTAATGCTCTGCGCGACAGCAAGGCCGATCAGAACGATTACCAGTATTCCTAGCGTTAATCCGGTGATGATCAGCAGCCGAAATTCTGTGCCGATATCCTCGAAATTGCCCCATGGAAAATACGGCCTTACAATTCGCTGATGCTCCAAAACGCCGCTGAAAGGTATCGTGGCGGGTTCTTCAAGGACCAGTCCAACGCGTGGCTGCACTTCCTGTGACGACATATCGACCGTTGGGCTGGAAACCGGAATACGTGCTGGATCATATATGACTCGATCATATATCTGCGTGGCACGCGCGAAGATAAGGGCGGCCTCATCTCTATTGCGTGCGCCTAGAGTCTGGCGCGCGCTGGCTATGCGTTGATCAACTGTTGGCTTTGCGATACGAAGTTCACGCGCAATTTCTTTTGATGATTTGCGCATGACAACAAGCTGCATGCATTCGCGTTGCTTGTCCGTTAGCCGCGCAACATTCGCGCGATTGATGTCGTCTGGCCCCATCATCTGCGTCCCCGTGCGGCATTATTCTCTATTTTGCGTTTCTATACAATAGATCAGCTATTATTTGTATTCTCTGATCTCCAGACGCCATAAGTGATAACGTCTTCCAATGTGCGTAATGCCAAATCAACATGTACTGCAACAGTTCCTAATTGCAGGCGATCCAGCTCCGAAAGTAGCTGTTCCATTTGGACCACCATAGCACGGTATTCATCAACGTGAACCATTTAAAACTCTTTTCTTATCTATTTCAATCGGTTGCACTTATAATGTGACGCATCTATCAACTAACAATCTAGTTATGTCTCGCTTTTCAATCTAAATTGCAAAGCAGATTTTCCTTAAAAATATGAGCTACTGTTAAATGCAAAGGATTTCGACAGCTTAATATAGAGACAAAGCGGCATGTCAAATCACGCTTTTTGCATAGAAAAAACGATTTTCTTTGGTTAACATCAGAGTTATGAAAAAATTGTAACTATAGAGTCCCAAATTCGTAATTGTTGTTAAGCGGCGAAGTCACATTCCTTGGTTACCGGACCCTGAGGTTAAACATGCTTTCAGGGGGCAAAATCACATGGCATCGCAATCTAAATTGTCGCGCGCTATACTCAAGACTTCGATGTGGGTCAGCGCTGCTGCTCTCGCATTTCTTCCGTCAACGGCATTTGCCCAATCAGCGCCTGTGGACGACGCTGCCGCAGAAGGAGATACAATTGTCGTAACCGGCTCGCGCCCTATTGCCGAATCGGAAGCGGCGGCTTTGCAAATCCAGAAAAATTCGGACTCATTGGTCACAGTCGTGGCATCTGATTCGGTCGGTCGTTTGCCAGACCAAAATATTGCGCAGGCCACAGGCCGCTTGCCTGGTATCGCGGTCGAGCGTGATCAGGGCCAGGCACGTTATATTAGCATTCGCGGTGCGCCCAACTATTGGACGACCCTCTCTTTTGACGGCATAAATATTGTTAGCCCCGAAGGACGCGACGCGCGCTTCGACTCGATCCCGTCAGCGATTGCGGCCCAAATCATCGTATCAAAGGCAGTGACACCCGATATGCCCGGCGAGACCGTTTCGGGTAACGTGAATGTGGTTACGCGATCGGCGTTCGATTATGACGGATTTCATTTCGCTGGAAAGGCCGGTTACGGCATTGCTGAACTCGGTAATCGGCCACAATATGAAGGTTCCGCCGTTGTCTCCACCCGTATTCCAGCAGGCGAAGGCGAAATTGGCGTGCTTGTGTCGGGCAGCTATTATCAGCGCGCCATGATTACGGACAATTTCGAGACCGATTACGAGCGGGTCGGAAGTGCGCCTGGTATTACCCCAATCAGTGGTGACAAACGCCCGGGCTGGGAATCGCGCTTTTGGGCAATGGAAACAGAAAACAAGCTGTATCGATTGACCCGAAAAAACTGGTCGCTGTCGGGACGACTTGATTGGAGACCAAACGCTGACAACACGATCTCGCTCCGCTCAATTTACACGACTTTCACCGACGACGAAGCACGTGACAATTACCGTTTCGATTTGGACGATCGCCAAGGTGACCTTGTCGCTAACACCGCGCCCTGCGCCACGGCAGTCAATCCAACGCCGACAACGAGTGGCTACGCCGACGTCTGTGTCGGGAACACGCCATTTCAAGGCACGATCTATGGCATTGATATTCGTCAGCGGTCGACGCTGCGTGCGTTTGAGCAATCGATCTTTACCAACACAATCGAAGGCAAGCATGAATTTGGAGACGGCTGGAAGTTCAATTGGGTCGGCAATTACACTGAATCGAAAGATGACCGATCGGTTGTTGGCGAAACAACATGGGATAGCCCGGGCACGCGCAACCTGCGCCCAACCGTTGCCTATGTTTTCACCAATCCGCAATTGGCCCGTCTGCAGCTGTTCAACACGATCCAACTGACGGGACCGACGCGGTTTCAGGCGGGCGCTCAGGTGACCGACATTGACAGCTTCACCAAGCCATTGTCGTCTTTGACCGTTCTGGATGCCGTCGACACCACCAAGGCCTATACCGCGAAATTCGTATTATCGAAACAAGGCGAGTTTTTGGGCGGAGATGCCACGGTCAGGGCCGGATTCCAATTTGACCAACGTACGAAGACCGTGGACGAAAGCAATATCGTGCTGAATACCGCGGCACAGTTCGCCACCATTGGTATCTCAACCAACTATGCTGGTTTCAGTCTCGATACGCCGTTTAAGGGTGAAATTCCTTTGGGATATACGTTCCGCTATTTTGACACCGACAAGATGCGCGCTGCAAGTGAGGCCGCGCGCAACAATTTCAGCTTTGCCCCCGTAACAGGCAACATCTACGATGTACGCGAGCAAGTATATGCTGGTTATTTGATGGCGAATATCAAATATGACTGGGGTTCGCTTGTTGGTGGCGCGCGGGTGGAGCATGTCAAAAACCGCGGTAAAGCCGTTGCAACGATTGGCACCGTCACGGGGCCATTGACTGCGGAGTCTGCGGGGACGTTAGTGTTCCCAAGCTTGCACCTCAACTTCGATGTGCAAGATGACCAAAAAATTCGTCTTGGCTTCACGAGCGGTGCGGCCCGTGCCGATTACGACCAGCTTCGGCCCAATGTTGTTGTCGATGACAGCAACCAGCGTGTCTCTGGCGGCAATCCTTCGGTCAAGCCGGAGAGGTCTTACGGCCTCGACGCTTATTATGAATTCTATGTGCAACCGCAGGGCTATTTCATGCTCGGCGCATTCTACAAGAAGGTCGAGGATGTGTTGTACACGTCGCGGCGCATCTTCGGTTCGAACGCGCTCGACAGCAATGGTATCGACCGCTCCGGCTACGCCTTTAGCGGCATTACTAATGGCGGCTCCGGACGCGTTTTTGGTTTTGAAGCCGCCGCACAGCTCCAGCTTGACCCTTATATCGCTGACCTTGGTCTCCCTGACTGGATGGGCGGATTCGGGATCACCGCCAACGCCACATATAACGACAGCGAAGTCACAAAGCCGCAGTCGGTTACAGTGCTCGGTACTGGCGCGACGCAGACCGTTCGTATCGACACCCCTGCGCGAAAGGTGCCACTGCCCGGCACGTCGAAAGTCGTTTACAATGTCGGGGCATATTATGAAAAATACGGCCTGTCTCTGCGTCTCCAATATCAAAACCGGACGAGATGGGCCGATGGATTTGCCGACACGGTCGATGGCAATGGCGGCGACACCTATTGGGGTGAGGATGACGAACTTGATTTCTCGGCCCGATATGAAGTTTCGAACGGTATCGAAATTTATTTTGACGCGTCAAATCTGTTGAACAATCCTGGCCGCCGGTTTTCCGATCCATCGAATATTCTGAACGCACAAGGCATTCCTACGCCGTTCACCACCCAATACACGATCGAATGGGAACGCTTTGGTCGCCGCTACTCTGGCGGGATTCGGGTGAACTTCTGATGCGTAAGCTAAGCCTCTTGATGCCATTGCTACTTGCCGGTTGCGCAACGGCTCAACCAGTCATGAGCCCTTTGCCCACAGCTTCTGTGACCGCGAATATGGAAACAGATCCGGTGGAAACGGCGGAAGATGCAGCAGATGATCCTGCAATCTGGCGCAATGCAGAAAACCCGGCACAAAGCCTGATTGTAGCGACTGACAAGCGCGCAGGCATTTATATCTATGACCTGCAGGGAAAGAAGGTCGGCTTTACGCCGTCGCCCCGGCTCAACAATGTCGACCTGCGTGATGTTGGTGGCCCTGTCGGTATATTGGTCGCCGCAAGCGACCGACAGGATCTGACCAAGGCGCAGATAGCATTGTTCAAGCTCGATACGGGCTCCAAAAAACTGGTGCCGCTTACGACCTTACCTGTTGGGCCAGGAGAGGCCTACGGCATGTGCCTGTGGCAGCGCGCCGCTGACAAGGCAATCTTTGGGTTTGTTGTCCTGAAAGACGGCCGGATTGATCAGGTCGCGATTGAGCTCAATGGACCAGTTCCAACCGGAAAAGTCATCCGCCGCATGAAATTGGGCACGCAATCCGAGGGCTGCGTCGTCGATGACCGCACGGGTATTCTTTATGTGGCGGAAGAAGATGTCGGACTGTGGAAATTCGATGCAGCGCCAGATGGCCCAACCGCTGCCACCGCTTTAGCCAAGGCTGATGGCAATGAAATCGTCATGGATGCCGAGGGCGTGGCTCTGGCCCCCTTCGGTAGCGATGGCGGCTATCTCATTGTGTCGAGCCAGGGTGACAATGCCTACGCCGTCTATCAGTTGCCCCAAGCCATTTATGTTGGCCGTTTTCGAATCCGGGACGGCAGCATTGACGGCGTTCAGGAAACAGACGGCATCGAACTGATGCTCGGCGATTTCGGAGCAGATTTTCCGGGCGGTCTTTTCGTGGCACAAGACGGAGACAATCAGCCAGAGACACAGAATTTCAAACTGGTTAACTGGACTGACGTCGTCGGCGCCTTGAAGCTGCAAGGAAAGTAAAGACTGCCGGGCGGGCAGAGGAACGAGGTCCGGCAGATCTTCTGCTGGATTAACCGTCACCGCTTGCTGTCGGCGCGCGTTATCTTTTGCCTTTTCGGTTTTTTCGGGCTGCGTATTTCGCATCCCGCTCGAGTTTGCGTTCTTCCTCCGTTTTTGCCGAGGCAACGGCTTCATTCTGCGCAGATTGTTCGGCCCGTTGACGCTTTTCGGCCTTTTCCAGCTCGCGTGCAGCACGCTTTTCTTCGCGCGCTATCTCAGCTTTGCGCTCGCGCTCTTCGGCCGCTGCGCGCCGAAGCGCTAGCTCGGCCTCGTCGATCGGGGGTTTTTCCCGGATGAGCTTCACCGCAGCCAGCTTTGCTTTATTGGCTGCTGCGGTTCTTTCTTGAAAGGAAGGTTCTTTGTAAGAAGACATAAAATGTGTTTTTTCCGTTATTTTCTCGGGCCAATGCCGTGAGTCTTGCGTGCTCATACAGAAAGCACCCACAGCTTTAAATGGCAAAGATGCCGGACCGCCAAGTCGAGGTTGTTAAAGGCAGCTGGAGCCGCTCAGAACAATACCGCTGCTAGCCTGAGGAAATGGGGCCGGCTAACCAGGCGCGGGGCAATATTGTTTCAGATATTCCCCGTGCATCGGCATATGTTGAACGACGAATTGGATGGATTTTTCCATTTCATCGATTTCGCGCCGCGTGGTCGGCTCTTTTACTGCATCCGCCATGGCGTTGTGGCCTCCCATTTTGATGCCCTGTCCCATCATAACGGCGGCCCAGCTCGTTTCGGTAAACAACTCATCATCCTCGCGGAAAATCTGGCCGTTCTGGCGGAACAATTCGACCTTTTCGGTCAGGCTTTCAGGCACGGGCATGTTGCGACAATAATTCCAGAACGGGCTGTCGTCCCGTTTGGTAGTGTTATAGTGCAAGATCAGGAAATCCCGGATCCTCGCATATTCCTTGCCGGTAAGGCGATTGAAGGCATCTTCCTGGGCTTGGGTAACGCCGTCCAGCGAGAGTAAGGCGATCAGTTTGTTGATACCTGTGTTAACAAGGTGAAGTGATGTGGATTCCAGCGGTTCCATAAATCCTGATGCTAAGCCCAAGGCGACAACATTCTTGTTCCAGAATTTTTTGCGCCGGCCAGTGACAAAGCGCAGGAAATTCGGCTCTGCCCCGGGTTTTCCGGCGATATTGTTGACCAGTGTGGAATGTGCCTCATCATCGGACATATATTCGCTGCAATATACATGTCCGTTTCCGTTGCGGTGTTGCAATGGCACTTGCCATTGCCAGCCTGCGCTATGTGCGGTTGCTCGGGTATAGGGCAGGGGACCGCTACCGTCCTCGCGCAAGCAGGGCAATGCCACAGCCCGGTTGCATGGCAGATAATTGGACCAATCGTCATAGCCTGTTTTAAGTGCCTGTTCGATGAGCAGTCCGCGAAAGCCCGAGCAGTCGATGAACAGGTCGCCTTGCAATATATCGCCATTTTCCATGGTCACCGACGATACAAAGCCGCTTTCATTGTCCAAGGTCACGTCGGAAATTCGGCCCTCGCGCCGCACAACGCCGCGTGTTTCTGCATAATTGCGCAAATATTTGGCATAGCGTCCGGCATCGATATGATAGGCGTAATTAATGGGGGGAAGGTCGTCCCGCTGATAATCGTCGGTGCGTGCAAAGCGCCCAAAGTGCGCCGCCATCGTTTCCACATTGAAAAGCTGGATTGGTCGCTTGTCGCCCGCTTGCTGATATTTATGCCAGACGTGGTGAAATGAGATGCCATCGACCTGATAGCCATAATTGCCAAAGGGGTGAATGTAGCTGTCGCCAATATTGCCCCAATTTACGAACTGGATGCCAAGCTTGAAGCTGCCTTGAACCATGGAGAGCATGTCACGCTCGTCAATTTCGAGCAGACGGTTGAAATCCAAAAAGGGCGGGATGGTTGCTTCACCGACGCCAACCGTCCCGATTTCTTCTGACTCGATCAGCGTAATCTCGACCTTGCGACCCGCACGGATGCGCGAAAGCGCTGCAGCCGCCATCCAGCCTGCAGTCCCGCCGCCCACAATTATGATGTGCTCGATTGCCATTGGCCTCTCCCTTGACCATCTCCATAGCTTAATAACGCGAATGTGCAAATTGTGAACGTTCATTTTGCGCTTGTGAACGCTCTCAATTGTCGATATGTGAATATGTTAAGGTGGGACAAATACCTGCCGACTCATGAGGGAGGATCATTTGGCACGCACATCTTTATTCGGAGCACCGCAATTCCGGCGCCTTGCTGTGTTGACGACAGCTTCAACTATAGCACTTTGTGCAGCCCAGCCAGCCTTTGCGCAAGCTGTCGAGAAAGCCGACGAGGCGCCCGAGAGCGCGGAAAGCGAAGACGCGATTGTTGTAACGGGATTTAAAAAGTCCCTTGAAAGCGCCCAGAATATCAAGCGCGACGCAGACACTTTTGTGGATGTCATCACGGCTGAAGATATTGGCGCGCTCGCTGACCGGTCGGTTGCAGAGGCGCTGCAGCGCGTACCCGGTGTCAATATTTCCCGCTTCGAACAGCGCAACGACCCCGACCGCTTCTCGGTCGAAGGTTCGGGCGTGATCATCCGTGGCCTGCCATATGTCCGCTCGGAACTGAATGGTCGCGATATCTTCTCGGCCAATGGTGGTCGCGAATTGTCGTTCAACGATGTTTCGCCTGAGCTTTTGGGCCGGGTCGAAGTGTTCAAGAACAACACTGCCGATATGATTGATGGCGGAATTTCCGGCATCGTTAACCTTGTTACCCGCAAGCCGCTCGACAAGCCTCGGATCTGCACGTCGCGGGCACCGTTGAAGGCAATTATGGCGACCTCGCGAAAGAATGGTCACCTGGTTTCTCCGTTCTGGCTTCGAACACATTCGAAACGGGTATTGGCACTTTCGGCCTTGCAACTGGCGTATGCACAGTCGGAGCTAGTGACCCGGACAGACGCGTCCCAGATCACTGATCCTTGCTATCGCGCGCCATCGCTCACAGCGGCCTGCATCCGCGTTCGTGCTGTCGGCTCGGGTGGGTTTAGCGGTGCACCGCAATCGACCCCGTCCAATTTCCCGCCAGCAGGCGCGGTCTTTGTGCCAAAAGGCGCTGGTGTGCGCACGACCGATCTCAGCGCGTGACCGCAATGCCTATTCGGCAGTAGGGCAATGGGAAAGCAATGACGGTCGCGCGCAGGTCACTCTCGAATATCTGCGCGCCGAAACGCAAGCCACGCTCAATGAATTTGCGGTTCTGGCATTGGTGAATGATGACGCATTGTTTCCAGTGCTTGCACCGGGCACAACGCCCACCTTCAACGGCAACCAGTTCGCGACCGGGACATTGACGCAGTTGCAACCATTTACGGGCGGTCGCGGAATTCCAACAGAGCTTCTGCGGTTCCAGCGTGAGGATGCGGCAAAAACGGAAGATTATTCGGCGCAAATCAAACTAACCCGACCGATCGGTTCCGCTTCAATTTGAAGTCCAGCATATCAAGTCTGATCGGACCGAAGATGGCTTCATCTCGGCGATGCAAACTTATACCGACGTCTTTATCGACAATACCGGTAGCACGCCCTTGGTGCAGTTTCTTGAACCTGGCACGTCCAATTCACCAAGCAGCTATTTTAACAATCCAGCCCGCACATTTTATTGGTTTTTGCTCGACAATCAGGTGAAAAACGAAGGCGAACTGACGAGCATGCGGTTTGACGGCGGAATATGATGTCAGCGAGGAAGGCTTCTTCAAAAAAGCACGCTTCGGTGCCCGTTGGGGCGACCGTAGCCGCGTGACACGAAGCGCCAATTTCTCCAACTGGGGCAATTTGGGTGCACCGTGGACTGGTCGCGGTGGCAACTGGAATTGCGGCGATTTCCAGGCCTTTGGTTGCGGAGGTGCCTATGTAAAGGACTTCCCCAATTCGTCTCAACTTCGCAATCCATTTGGTGACAATTTCCAGCGCGGCAATGCGACCGACACCATTGGGCAATGGCTCTGCATTCTTCTTCGGTGGCGACAATCTGGTCGCCGATTACCTAAGCGGCGCAATCCAACAGCAGGCTTCGGCGATCACAGCCTATACTTTGACGCCAAATGCATGGTTCCCGATTTCTGCCCGCACGGCAATCTTCCGGGTGGTCCCTGGACCGCAGGCGAGATTTCAGATGTCGAGGAAAGCACCTTCGGCGCTTATGCCCGCGTAGATTTTGGCGCAGACTTCGGTGATGATATCACGCTGAACGGTAATATTGGCATTCGTTATGTCGAGACAATTGTCCGAAGTGGCGGGTCGATTGGTTTCCCCACTGGACAGTTTTTGATGACACGCCTCCCGGTGGAAATGGCAATGGCCGCGTTAGTGTGGCAGAGCTTCAGGCATCGTGTGGCGCAACGAAACCAGGACAAGTACTGCCTGGTTATTGCAGCCTGTCGGCAGCACGTCAGGCGCAGTTCGCTTCGGTGTTTACAGGCGAAGTAATTGACGACAGTTCGAACATCAAGTTCGATCACTGGCTGCCAAGTTTCAATGCCAAGCTTGATTTTGGCAATGGCATGCTGGTGCGCGGCGCAGTCTCAAAGAGCATCTCGCGCCCTGACTTGTCGGCTTTTGCAACGGGTGGTGGGATCTCCGACAACACAAATAATCTGCGCGCCGCAGGAACGCTTGAAACTGGACCGTTGTTCCAGATTTTCACAGGCAACCGATTGCTCCGTCCGACAGAATCAGTGGAATTACGATCTGTCGTTCGAGTGGTATTTCGACCGCGTTGGTTCGCTGTCTATCTCTGGTTTCTACAAGGACATCAAAGGCATCGTAAATGGTGGTGCGGTTGAGCGTAACTTCACCAGCCCAAGCGGTGTGTCGACCAGCGTGCTGGTCAATGGTCCAGTTAACAGTGATGGTGGCAAGCTTAAGGGTGTCGAGATATCCTATCAGCAGACCTATGACTTCCTGCCGAGCATCCTGAGCGGTCTGGGTTCCCAGCTGACTTACACCTACGTCGATGCTGGCGACTTCAACAACTCAAACCTTGGGGCAGAGCAAAGTCCGTTTACGGGCGGATTGCCTTTGGCAGGCGTATCCAAGCATACGATTAACGCAGTAGCCTTTTATGAAAAGGGACCATTGTCGGCCCGTGTTGCCTACAATTGGCGGTCCGACTTCTTGCAAACGCCGCGCGATGTCATCTTCCCCTTCTCGCCGATTTATGGTGAGGCCACTGGGCAGCTTGATGGATCGATTTTCGTTACTGTTGTCCAAGCAACTCAAGCTCGGTGTTCAGGGCGTAAACTTGCTTGATGAAGTCACGCGGACATCACAGGTCATCGATTTCAATGGAACGCGCGCCACCCGTTCGGCTTTCCGCAACGATCGGCGTTTCACGTTCCTTGCAAGATTTGAATTTTAACATTTAAAATTGATGTCGAAGACAAACGGGCCTTAGTCACCAGACTTAGGCCCGTTTTTCATGTAATACGCGTCAAAGGAGAGAGCGCATGCTGCCCAGAATAGCTAGTTTCGTTGTTTTGGCCGCTGGCTTGTCCGGATGCGCGACGCCACCAAAAAGTGCATCGCCTGTGCAGGCTGGCTGGAGCCTCGTTTGGGCTGATGAATTCAACGGCACCAAATTGGACCGGAAGAAGTGGACGCCTGAAAAATCATGTTGGGGCGGCGGCAATCAGGAACGCCAATGCTACACCGACAGGCCTGAAAATATCCGCGTGTCCGACGGTATTCTGCATTTGCTCGCTCAAAAGGAAAGCTTTACTGGCCCCGACCGTCCACCCGAGATCGCCGACAATCCAAACCCCCAACGAACACAAGAATACACATCGGCGAAAATCCGCACCTTGGGCATTTCCAGCTGGAAATATGGCAAGATAGAATTTCGCGCCAAGCCGCCCAAAGGGCAAGGTACCTGGCCAGCTGTCTGGATGATGCCCGCTGATAATGTCTATGGCCGTTGGCCACGTTCGGGCGAGATCGATATATTGGAAGGCGTTAACCTCGGCGCGACATGCGAAACATGTATTGGCGGTGTCGGTGAAAACCGGATGATCAGCGCGCTGCATTTCGGGGATTATGCCCCGAACAATAAATTTCACGACACGCGCGTGGCATTGCCATCGAACGCACTCCCGTCTGACGATTTCCATGTCTGGACGCTGGAATGGGGCGAGGGTTTGATGCGCTTTTATCTCGATGGACGGCAATATTGGGAACGAACATATGCTGACTGGAGCACTGCCTCGCCGCGTGCGCAGTCAAATCCCGTTGCGCCATTTGACCAGTCCTTCTACATCATGGCCAATCTTGCCATTGGCGGTGGCCTGGCAGAAAAAAACAACGACAAAGGGGTGGCGGCGGGTATAACGCCAGCCGCGCTTCAGATTGACTGGATACGCATTTATCAATGCAACGCGGATAGAGACAAAGGGCTGGCCTGCATGCAGGGCGCCAAAGAAGGTAAATAGCAAATGGCGAGACGCCGCCAGGCCATCACAATCAAACATGTAGCGGCTGATGCAGGCGTGTCTTTGCAGACGGTAAGCCGTGTGATGAATAACGAGCCAAATGTGCGGCCCGCTATGAAGGAGCGGGTGCAGTCGTCCATCGACAAGCTTGGTTATGTCCCGTCAATCGCTGCGCAGCGCATGAGTGGCTCGCGGTCCTACCTTATCCTGGCCATCAACGATCGCGAACGCACCATCGCCGATTGGCGGTCGCGGCAAGGCACCGACTGGGTGGACCAAATGTTATTGGGCGGCATGCTGAAATGTGCCGAACATGGGTACCGCATGCTGTTTCGAACTTGTAGACACGCATAATGACCATGTCGAACGCGAACTGGGTGCCACCATCGCAGCGCTTCAGCCTGATGGCGTCATATTGACCCCGCCGCACTCTGAAAACCTCTTGATTACAGGCTTTCTGGCCAAGCAGAAGATCCCGTTCGCGCGCATTGGTTCGATTGCGCCAGGGCCCGGAATTGCAATGACGATGGACGACGAAGGCGCCGCCCGCCGTGCCACCGAATATCTGATAGGCCTGGGGCACCGTCGCATTGGCTTTATTGCGGGGTCGGAGGAATATGACCTGTCCAACTGGCGTGTTGAAGGTTGGCGCCAAGCTATGGCTGCAGCAGGCCTCGCCGATGAGGACCTGTGCGCAAGAGGTGATTTCAGTTATGAAAGTGGGCTCACGGCAACGGCATTGTTGCTTGATAGGAAATCCCCTCCAACGGCCATCATCGCAAGCAACGACCAGATGACCCTGGCTGCATTGGACACGGCAAACCAGCGTGGATTGGCCGTGCCCGACGATCTGTCGCTCATCAGTTTCGACAACACGCCTGTTGTGCGGTTTACGGTCCCGCAACTGACTGCCATTGACCAGCCGATCGCAGCGACTTTTTCCAAAGCGGTCGAACTGCTGATCACCAATCGCAACGAAACCGTGCAGCATCAACCTGTCGTCACCGAAGGTCGTCTGGTCGAACGCAGCAGCACAGCGCGGCCACAGGGCGGTGTGCACCATTAAATCGATCGCATCTGGCCAGCAATCGGCGCGTTTCATGTATCTGTACGCGCTGGCCGTGGCCGGTGGTGCAATCGCTTATATGCCGTTCCTCACAATCTTGCTGCCAATCCGCGCAGATGCGCTGTCTGGCGAAGGTGCGCTCGGCCTGATTGCCGTTGTCGCGTTCGCCGGGGCTGTCGCGGCCAGCATCGCCAATATCGGTTTTGGATGGGCTAGCGACGTGACGGGGACAAGGCGACCGTGGATTTTCGCAGGCCTATTGCTATCGACGGTGTTGCTCACGATGATGCCGCTCGCGACATCAACTGGCATGCTGGTAGCGATGATTGTACTTTGGCAATTGTGCCTCAACATGATGCTCGCGCCACTTGCAGCCTGGGCAGGCGATAGCATTCCAGATTCACAAAAGGGTTTATTGGGCGGTCTGTTAGCGCTTGCCCCTGCACTCGGCGCTTTATCAGGTGCTGTGGTGACGCTGGATGGCTTCACGCCGTTCCAGAACCGCGAAACGCTTGTTGCGGTAATCGTTGTAATGATGGTCAGCCCGCTGCTGCTCGCCGGTAAACCATGGCCAATCCCGCATCTCATGCAGCTAGCGCCGGGGACCGAAGTTTCGGGATTGCCTCCCAGAAAGGGGGCGGTACGCATGTGGCTGGCGCGTTTGCTGGTTCAAATCGCCGAAGCTTCGTTGTTTGCATTTCTCTTATTATGGTTTCGCAGTCTTGATAGCGCATTTCCGGAAAATGATGCAGCGCGTATCTTTGCAATGGTTCTCGGAGTCGCCGCCTTTGTCGCATTGGCTGTTGGTCGATGGTCAGACCGTGCCGACCGCCCAATCCTGCCACTGATATGGGGCGCGGGATTTGCCGCAATCGGGCTATTCGTCATGTCCTTGGCGCCTAACCTTTCGGTCGCCATCACAGGTTATGTTATATTCGGGCTGGCCAGCAGCATCTTTCTGGCGATGCATTCCAGCCAGACACTTCGCGTCCTGCCACGCCCGCAAACACGCGGACGCGATCTTGGCGTATTCAACCTCACCAACACATTTCCATCGCTGATCATGCCTGGGCTTACGCTGGCGCTGGTCCCGACTTATGGTTTCTCTACGTTGTTTATGCTATTGGCGGGGCTTGCAACAAGCGCGTCCCTGCTGCTGCTATCTTTGCCCCGACATAGTGGTGATCGTCAGGCTGGCCGGCGGGCGTAAAGTCCAAATCCAGCTATCACTCCATAACAGGCCATGGGTAACATGAATGCAATGGCCAGGCTGGATGTTGCATCGGCAATAATGCCCGTCAGCAGGGGAATAACCGCTCCGCCCACGATGGCGACGTTGATGATGCCAGACCCGTCTGCGGCCCGAGAGCCAAGCTTCTCGCAGGCCAATGTGAAAATGGTCGGGAACATGATTGCATTGGTGAGGCCAACGGCAAGCAACGCGTAACCCGAAACTGTACCTGTTGTCTGGGTGGAGAAAATGAGTAGTGCGATTGCGGCAATCGAGACGCAGGCTAGCACTTTGCCCGGGCTTAACACGCGCAACACCGCAGATCCGATAAAGCGGCCAACCATGGCTCCACCCCAATACAGCCCGATCAGCTTACCCGCCGCTTGTTCTTGCAGCCCCATGACATGGTCCTGCATAAGGTAGCTGACTATGAGCGAGCCGATGGAGACCTCGGCGCCAACGTATAGGAAAATGCAAAGTGCGCCGAAACCAAAGCGTGGGCGCTTTAACAGGTCGAGGCCCGCCAAACCTTCGCTGGCTTCATGCTTTTCGCCCTTGAGCGCGTTGCGGAACATCCAGACCACAGCTGCAACAATGGCGAGGGCAACGGCAATGCCCAGATAACCATGAACGATTGCCTGGCTTTCGGCGGTGCGATAGGCATCGAGTTCGGCCCCTGACAATTGATTTGCCGACACCGTAGCCAGACTGCCAAGGATCAGGATGGCGCCAACAATGGGAAAAACGGTAGTGCCTAGCGAGTTAAACGCTTGTGCAAAGGTCAGGCGGCTGTGCGCCGTGGCGGGCTTGCCCAACATCGATATCAAGGGATTGGAAACAACCTGAACAATGACCACGCCACTTGCGAGTACAAACAGCGCCAGCAGGAAAACGCCGTAGGTCGCCGTCTGGCTGGCGGGAATGAACAACAGGCAGCCGGCCATCATGGTCAGAAGCCCGGCAACCGCGCCGCGCATATAGCCGATTTTCTTGACCAGCCGGGCGCCCGGAATACCTATGACCGCATAAGCCGCAAAGAAACAAAACTGGACCAGCATCGCTTGCGTATAATTGAGCGTGAACAACTCCTTCAGTTTCGGGATGATGACATCATTCAGGCTGGTGATCCCGCCGAAGATGAAAAACAGCCCCATCACAAACAACTGCAATTGCGGTGCGTCGATATGGGTATCGCCATTATCTGCAGCCGCAGCCGCGCCCGGTGCCAAAGCCATTTTCTCTCTCCCTATATTTTAGCGCGCTTTGCCAGGGCAGGGCGCATTTCTTTCTTTTGTCGTCTCGATATGAACGTTGCGGATTGTGGCAACAAGGCCTTTTGGCGCCTGCATACGTATGGGGGAACCAACCGCGTCCAATTTCGCGCCTGCTTCGGCGAAACAGCGCAGTGGAATGCGCGTTTGGACAGCAGATCGGGTAGGCAGCGCCGCCATGGTCTTTTGCATGTCCAACGATCCACCGCCAAACGACAAAGTGACCGGGCCAGAAGCTGGCTGGTCAATTCGCCAGTCCATGAGCAATGCCCAATCCTCACTGGCCTGCTTGCTCAGGTCGACTGCAGGCCCATTCACCACAAAGGATCCATCGGCGTTCCAAGTGAACTGCCGGGCATCCTCCTGCGCCGATATATCGACTGCCCTTGCGCTGATTGCCCCATCCATTTGCAAATTCCACGGTGCGGGTACTTTGCCCCGGACCATGTAATGCGTAGCAATCCTAAGCGAGGAGAGATCAACCCGCGGGTCTTCGTTAACTGGCGCAAACGTGGTTGAGCGGGTATAATCAAGTCCATAGCCCAAGGGGAACAATTGCGTCGTGATCGGTGATCGTGCATCCGCGGGCCAGGCAAAGGACAAGCGTCCTGTGAAGTCACGCGCAGGCTTTCCATTCGGACGCGCGACCAGCACGTCGGAAACACCGCGGCCCTGGGTTCCTGGCAACCATGCTGCCACAAACGCATCTGCCTGATTCATCAACTTGCCCGTAAACATGGGCCGACCCGATAGGAACACGATAACTACGGGGATGCCTTGCGCTTTGAGTTTCGCAATCATCTCCTCTTCAGCCGGCAGAACGTGGAATGCCAGATTGGGCACATCGCCTTCAAATTCAGCATATGGCTTTTCGCCGATGACAATCACGGCAACATCGGGCTTTACTTCATAAGCTCCGGCTTCCGAAACCGTGGCAGCGCCGCCGCCAGCTTTTACCGCGTCGGAAATCGCCCGCCCAATGGTCTGACCGTTCTTAAAATCTGCAGCTGTGGTGTCCGTACCTTGCCAGCTGATCGTCCAACCGCCGGCCTGCATCGCCATGTTGTCGGCACCCGACCCAGCCACCAGAACATGCACGCCAGGGCGGATTGGCAAAACTTTGTTATCATTTTTGAGCAGGACAAGTGATTTCGACACGGCTTCGCGCGCGAGATCCAGATGTTGCTGTTTCCCCACCCAGGACGCGCGTCCACGCACCGTCGGAAATTTGCCCATCAGACCCAACTTGTATTTCACGCGCAATATCCGGCGAACCGCATCATCAATGCGAGCCTGGGGAATTCGGCCATCACTGGCGGCAGCAAGCGTTGAGGCAAACAGTCCCTTCCAGCTGTCAGGCGCCATGAAGAGGTCAAGGCCGGCATTGATCGCTGAAGGGCAATCCGTTGCCGAACAGCCTGCGACCTGCCCATGGCCGTTCCAGTCGCCAACAACCAGCCCCTCAAAGCCCATCCGTTTCTTTAATACGTCGGTCAAAAGCGATGCGTTGCCGTGGTTTTTTACGCCGTTCCAGCTGGAAAAGCTGGCCATCACGGTGAGAGCGCCCGCGTCAATCGCTGCGGGATAGCCCCGTGCATGTTTCGCGACCAACTCGGCTTCGCTGATTTGTGCGTCACCCTGGTCACGGCCATCCATGGTTCCGCCATCGGCAACGAAATGCTTTGCCGTTGCTGCAACATGTTCTGGCTTCAGCGGTGCACCGGCCACCAAATTGCCTTGCAAACCAATCGTCATGGCGCGGGCATATCTGGCAATCAGCGCCGGGTCGGATGAATAGCCTTCATATGCGCGTCCCCACCGCAAATCCTGCGGCACGGCAAGCGTGGGGGCAAACGTCCATTCAATGCCGCTGCCGGATATTTCGGCCGCCGTCGCCACGCCAATGCGCTGAATGAGGTCGGCGTCATTGGCCGCGCCAAGCCCGATATTATGTGGAAAAATCGTTGCTTGCGGCAGGTTCGAATGTCCATGCACGGCATCAACGCCGAACAATATGGGAATAGCAGCACCTGACTTACGCGAGGTGTCGCGAAATGCATTGACCAACTGCGCCCATTTGTCGGCGCTGGCACGCTCGTCGCCATATGGGCCTGAATTACCACCAGCCAAAATGGAACCTAGCGGATATTGTTGCAAATCCGCAGGCGTGATGGCGCTGATGTCTGCTTGGATCAGCTGGCCAACTTTTTGTTCCAGCGTCATTTTTGTAATGAGCGCAGTGATCGACTTTTCGGTGCGATCGTCGGTGATTGCAGACGGGCTCGCGGCGCGCGGCCAAACATCGGGATGGGCGACGCCTGGAGCTTGAGATATTGCGAGAATGCTATTCTCGGTCGGCGTCTGCGCCGTTACACTGGCTGCTGACAGGATGGCAAGAAATGCCATTGAACGCTTAAACTGCATCAAATCCACTCCGCGGGACAAATTCACGTTGCTTTATTATTGTGAACGTTATCATTATTTGATGACAGCAACACCTCCGAAAATCAAGCGCCATCGTTCGTGGACTACGCCCTAGTTAGACGATGTCATGGCACTCCGGTTTGTAGCGCTTGGTTTGCATCAATGCGGGGATGTTGTGGAATCGGAAAAATTGGCAGAGCGCCGGGACGTTATCAGATGGCAGTGGCAGAGATGGCTAAGCCATGATCACATATGTTACTGCGCCAATGATAATCCATAAGGAAAGTGCGAGCCCGAAAATGATCCACAGCTTTGCCCCAATCGGAAGCTCGCCATTTAAGGCAATGCCATATTGCGCATTATACAGAGACTGTTGAGCAACAACCTGTTCAGCCGGGTTACTTGGCTTCGTTAGAGTGAAACGGCCACCTAACCGTGCTGCGCTGATGGCTGCGGTTGTCAGCTGACGGGTGAACCTGCTGCCGTATACGCGCCCGCCGTCCCACACGATTTCGGCTTCCATAAGGCCAGCCTGTGGAAGATTGACTTCGATCATTTCCCCGACTTTTAGCTCAGAGTCGGTTTCAATCAGCAGTCCGGTGTCCGAGATGTCATGCACAATTACTGTGCCGGAAGCCGAATCCACTCCCCGGGCTTCAACTTCGAGGAACAGCTGATGCCGGCGGCGCTGCCGATTGTCGATTGAGGTTTCGATCGTAGCTTTTCGCTGCTGCAATGACACGGATGTTTCCCTTCGGATAACCGACGTGTCCGAATTGCATTAAGAAATGTCTAACAGCGGGGTTAAAACGGGTCTGCAAGTGGCGAATATGAGCGAAATTGACTGATTAAATGCATTTTCAAGACGGTCTGCATGCATGCTTGCGTTACACAGTCAGCTCTGCTGGTTATTATGCCATGATCCGCTGAAGCAACCACATGGCCGCAATGCAGCCGATGGCATAAGCACTGACCGTCTGAAATTGCGGCAAATAGCGCGCGCTGAAACGCCGCAATATCCATAAAAGCAGCATAGCGCAGATAACGATTACCAGCTGACCAGCCTCGACGCCGAGATTAAAGGTGAGCAAGGCGACGGGCACTTCACCTTGCGGCAATCCTATTTCGGCAAGTGCACCAGCAAAGCCAAAGCCATGCAAAAGGCCAAACAGGAATGCTACAACCCATGGAATGCGCTCCGATAGCCGCAGTTCACCAGGCTTGCGTTTCACTATTTCAACTGCGAGGAACACAATCGACAGCGCAATCGCTGCTTCTACTGGGGCGCGCGGCACGCTAATCCATTCGAGCGTGGTAGCCACCAAAGTGATCGAATGCGCTACCGTGAAGGCAGTGACAGTGGCCACGACACGCCATGCTCCGTTGAGCAGAAGCACTAGGCAAAGCACAAACAGCAAATGGTCATATCCCATCAGGATATGCTCCACGCCAGTGACAAAATATGTCCGCGCAACCTGCAACTTATCCGGCCGTTCCACGATGATAACGGCGGGATTGTCCGGGGTGAACCGCGCTGCTTGCGTAATGCCTGTGGCGGATTGATACCGCATCAATGCATCGGCTGCGATATCTTCCATACCATTTAAGTGAACTGCACGACCCGCCAGCGCCTGTTTGCAACCGATGGTCCAGCGGGCGAGAAGTGCGGCAGCATCAATACTGCGCTCGGCTACTGTCGCTGTGCAGTCACCCGGAAACACAGGCATTACCCGGGCAGCAAGCCCAGGCCGGATAGGCGCTTTCCATGTTATTTTATACTGATGCACCAGCAGGGGCGTCGCTGCGACTTCCCTGATTTCCAGATAACCCGGACGCATGTCATCTGCACAGACGGCCGATCCAAAGCCAGCGGCAAGCAACCAAAAGAGGAGTATCCGGACGATCATGGCTTAGCGATACGAATATCATATCCATCAAGCAGCGCTTGGTAAGCCTCTGCTTCCCGCTTTGCTTGAGTCTCGGCGCTCCAATCATTGGAAACGCGTTGGCGAACAGTTGCCAAAGGCGGCGTGCTGCCCGCAAAAACATTACGGACGCGCACCGCATGCCAGCCAAAGCCGGACTGGACCGGGCCACTCCAGCGCCCGATTGGCAAGCTGCGCAAGCTGTTCGCGAAGACGTCGCCAAATTGGCGCTCCACGTCGTCGAACGGGGCTTTGTCCATGCTGCCATCGACGCTGAGTGGCTCCGTTTTAACCGGCTTGCCCGCGTTTAGCGCGCTTACCATATATCTCGCTTCGCCTTCATCGTCGCCTGCGAATATCTGGTCAAAATTGAAAGCGGGCTTTTCGGCGTAACGTGCCTTGTGCTTAGTATAATATGCATTCAGCGCCGCATCCGTCGGTTCCATATTCTGGACTTGCGCCGTCGCCAAAAATTCCATCTTGGCGCGCAAGCGTCGCCGGATGACGGGATCGTCCGCATCGAGACCAAGCCGCATGGCCTCACGGAAATAGACTTCTTCCTTAACATAATCGCGAATAAGGTTATCGAGCTCTTCCGTACTTGGCGGCCTGCGCCATGTCTGTTCCCATTGCGTCGCCAATCGCGTCACTTCGGCTTCGTCAATTGTGATATTGCGGTCAAGGCTGTCCTGCCCGCCGAATTGGCCCATTACGAGGAATAGAACCGAGCCTGCGGCCAGAAAATGGACGAGCGGTTCGCGAAGTGCCTGTTTGAACCATTTTCGGATCATAAGATGGAAACGCCAGCTCCGGGGCGTTCAATCATGATCAGGGCCAGACTGCCGTCTGGAGTTCTGTAATTGGCCTCGACTGCTGCACTCACGTCAAAAACCTTCTCGGCCGACATGAGCGCCACACAAGCGCCGCCAAATCCGCCGCCAGTCATGCGCGCGCCGCCTGCTGGGCCAATGGTTCTTTGCAAAAGCATGACCAGTTCGTCGATAGGCGGAACCGTTATTTCAAAGTCGTCCCGCATCGACGCGTGGCTTTGAGCCATGAGCAAACCAAATGCGGCAAGATCACCCTTGGCAAGTGCATCCGCAGCATCCAGGGTGCGCTGGTTCTCGGTAATGACGTGACGTGCACGTGCCGTGGTGGTCGCATCAAGGCCTGCCTTCGCCAGCATGTTCAAATCGGCATCGCGCAGCGCGGGAACCCCCATCGCTGACGCTGCGGCCTCGCACTGCCGCCGCCGTTCATTATAATGCCCGTCGACCAAGCCGCGCGTGACGCCCGAGTGGACAATCATGATCGCGACCTCTCCCGGAATAGGTGCGTCGGTCAATTCCAGGCTGCGGCAGTCGATCAAAAGCGCATGGCCATCCTTGCCCTGCGCCGAAATCAGCTGGTCCATGATGCCGCATTTGGTACCCACAAAATCGCATTCCGCCATTTGCGCGATTTGCGCCAGGCGCGTGTTGTCTATTTCGGTGCCGGCAAGCGCCAACATCGCCTTGCCCAGCGCAACCTCAAGCGAGGCAGATGAGGACAAGCCAGCGCCTTTGGGCAAGTTACCCGCAATGGCGATTTGAGCGCCGCTGAGGGCATGTCCTTTGCTGTTGCAGTGCAGATACCATTCCGCGGACATAATCGGCCCAGGGCTGCTTTAAACTGCGTTCCAAAGGTGTTTGTAAGTTGAACCTGTCGCCTGCGTTTCCGAAGTCGGCAGCGACGACATCGATGATGTCGTCGTCGCGTTTGCGCACCGCGACCATTGTAGCCGGACCAATGGCACAGGGCAGCACAAAGCCGTCATTGTAATCGGTGTGCTCACCAATCAGATTTACCCGCCCCGGCGCGCGCGCAACGATCTCGGGGGAATGTCCAAACCGTTGCGTAAAGACGTTGGTGACCCTTTCGTACAGCGCCTGGTCCTGCGGGCTCATGCCTTGCTCCGGTAATGGATTTTGCTTTGATTGCGCAAATTTTCGGCGGCTGTTTCCGGTGTCAGGTCGCGCTGGGCTTCGGCGAGCATTTCATACCCCACCATGAATTTGCGGACGCTGGCCGATCGCAGCAATGGCGGGTAGAAATGGGCATGCAGCTGCCAGTGCGTAGCATTAGCTGAGCCGGGCGCGCCGTGCCAGCCCATCGAATAGGGAAAACTTGTCTGGAACAGATTGTCATAGGCGGTGGTGACGGCTTTCATGATGCTTGCCAGTGCGTCGCGTTGGTCTGGCTCAAGCATACTCATTCGCTGGACGATAAAGCGCGGAAGAAGCAAGATTTCATAAGGCCAGCTTGCCCAATACGGTACGACGGCAATCCAGCTGTCGTTTATCGCTACGGTGCGGGCGCCATCCACAGCTTCGGCGTCGGCATACGCGAACAGCATATTCTGGCCCATGTCATTCCACCACTGCAACTGAGTTTGATCTTCACGCGCAGGCTCAGCCGGGACATAACTGGTCGCCCAGATCTGTCCGTGAGGATGCGGACTGGAGCAGCCCATCATCGCACCCTTGTTTTCGAAAATCTGGACATAGGCGTGCGATGCGGAAAGTTCGGCCTCCTCCATGGCCCATGTGTCGATAACGGCGCGAATCGTTGAAGCCTCCAACTCGGGTAGCGTCTTATTATGGTCGGACGAAAAACAAATGACGCGGCAGGTTCCCGCAGCGGGCTCAGCCTCAAAAAAGAGTCCATTACTCTTCACGTCCTCGGCTGGTTCGTCGTGCAACGCGGCGAAGTCGTTGTCGAACACGAACACGTCATTGTAATGAGGGTTGGCGACACCACCCGCCCGGTGATTGCCGGGGCACAAATAACATGCCGGGTCATAGTTCGGCCGAACCGTATCGTCCGGCTGGTCCTGCTGCCCTTGCCAAGGACGCTTGGCGCGGTGCGGAGACACCAGGATCCATTCATTCTTTAACGGATTAAAACGGCGGTGGGGCTGCTCACTGAACGGCATCAGGCAGTGTCCAATCAATCGGGGCGTGGCCGTTGCTAACCAGAAAGGCATTGCATTGCGAGAAAACTTTGCTGCCCAAAAAGCCATTATATGCAGATAAAGGTGACGGATGCGCAGCCTTCAGCACCAGGTGCCGGCTGGTGTCCACATTGGCCGCCTTTTTGTGCGCATAGGCGCCCCACAACAGGAAAACCACTGGATCGGGTCTGTCGTTCACAACGCGGATGATGGCGTCAGTGAATCGCTCCCATCCTTTTCGGCTATGCGAAGCCGCCTTGCCCATTTCAACGGTCAGGACGCTGTTCAGCAACAGAACGCCCTGCCGTGCCCAATGCTCCAGACATCCGTGCATTGCCCGCGGGATGCCAAGGTCACTTTCAAGCTCCTTGAAGATATTCAGCAGGCTTGGCGGCGGCCGCACGCCTGCAGGTACGCTGAAGGCTAGGCCATGTGCCTGCCCCGTCCCGTGATAGGGATCTTGACCCAAAATGACGACTCGCACTTTGTCTAACGGCGTCAATTCAAGCGCGCGAAACCATGCGGGGCGCGGCGGGTAGATGGTTTTCCCCGCTTGTTGTTCGGCATCCAGAAAACGCTCAAGCTCTGCCATTTCACGTGTCCCAAGCGCACTGGCCAGCGACGCTGTCCAACTGTCGGGTAGAGCGAGAGCAGTCATTCGGCCTTGGGCGGTGCCGTCAGCAAATCGGTCCAGGCCTTGGCCTCTTTTGATGTTGCCGGCCCAAGTAATTCCATCGCATGGCGCAGCCGCTCGCGCAGAATGTCGCGGCCCAAATGGGTGATGGCGTCGAACAGCGGCACACCTTGCGGGCTTCCGGTCACCGCAATGTAGAATGGACGGATCACATCCTTCAACTTGGCGTCCAGAACTTCGGCCGTTCGGCGCAAGGTGGCCTCAACGCCCTCCTTGTCCCATTCGATCATCGCGTCGAACTGGTGCAAGGCAATCGTGTAGGCCGCGCGCTGTATGTCCTGTTCAAGCTTGACGCCATCGCGCAAGCGTTCGGCCGTCATATTGTCTATCCGGTTCATGAAGAACATGGCGGTCAGGCCGCCAAGGTCTGACAATTTGGTGATCCGCGCCTGCGCCATTTCAGCAATGGGTGTCAGATAGCTGTCGTTAAGCGCCCATGCTTTAACCGCATCAAGGAACTCAGTTACGCTCAGTTCCTCACGCAAATAGCGGCCGTTCAGCCAGTCAAGCTTTGAGGTATCGAAGACTGGCCCGCCAAGTGAAATATTGTGGACGTCAAATTCATCGATGAGCGTCTGCAAAGACGTTTTTTCGTCCTCTTCGCTGGCCGATTTGATGAATAGGCCCAAGAAATTCTGCATCGCCTGTGGCAGATAACCAGCGCGTTGATAATATAATATGCTGGTCGGGTTCTTGCGTTTTGACAGCTTGGATTTGTCTGCGTTGCGCAGCAACGGCAAATGCGTGAGCACTGGCGGCTCCCAGCCGAAATATTGATACAGCAACAAATGCTTCGGCGCTGACGAAATCCACTCCTCGCCGCGCATGACATGCGTGATTTCCATCAGATGGTCGTCAACGACATTCGCGAGGTGATAGGTCGGCAGCCCGTCCGATTTCATCAGCACTTGCATGTCAACGACCGCATATTCGAATTCGATTTCGCCGCGCAGCGTATCGTGGACAATGCATTTGCCTGTTTCGGGAATTTTCATGCGGACAACATGCGGGACGCCTTCGGCATCGCGCTTGGCGCAATCTGCTTCGGGCAGTGCAAGGCACGTTCCGTCATATTTTGGCGGCTGCTTTGCCGCCATTTGCGCCGCACGCGAAGCCGCAAGCTTTTCAGGCGTGCAATAGCATTTGAAAGCATGGCCATCGGCAAGCAGCTGGTCACAATGCGCCGTGTAGATCGCGCTGCGTTCGGACTGCCGATAGGGTCCATGCGGACCCCCGACATCGGGACCCTCGTCCCAGCTCAAGCCAAGCCAGCGGAGCGATTCCAGGATCATCTTTTCCGACTGCGGCGTCGAACGGGCCTGATCAGTGTCCTCAATCCGCAGCAGGAACTCGCCTTTATGTTTCTTGGCAAAGCAATAATTGATAAGTGCTATATATGCGGTGCCAACATGTGGGTCGCCCGTTGGCGATGGTGCTACCCGGGTACGGACAGGGCGGGTGATGGCAGTCATATTCTGGTGCTTCTTTCAATATCGGTTCGGCGCGCGTCTACCAAGCCAAAAGCAGCTTGTCATCTTTGCGGTTCAATATCTGTAGCTAGGGATAAAGTCTGCCTAGCGGAAACTTTCGAACAGGCGTAGCCGTTAGCGAACATGTCGCAAATTATATCCAGACTTTTATCGATTGGCACAGCTGTGCCGCCGCACCGCATCACGCAAGACGATGTTCTGACCGTTTTGGCACAAGCCAAGGGTCAGGCTCTGCCCCCACGTATTGCGCAGATATTGGGAAACACAGGTATCGCCCAACGGCATATTGCCATGTCCCCCGAATATTATTTCGCAGCACGCAGCTGGGCTGGACGGGCCCAAATATATGAAGATGCAGCTACCCAGATGTTTGAGGCCGCGACTCGTAAGGCGCTTGACTGCGCTGGCTTAAACGCCTCGGAAATTGGCCAAATTGTATTTGTGTCCACAACAGGGACGATGACGCCAAGCCTGCCAAGCCGAATGGTCGCGCAGATGGGTTTCGCGCCCGATACACGCTGTGTGCCCTTGTTCGGCTATGGCTGTGCTGGCGGGGTTATTGGTCTTGGCGTTGCGGCTGACCTGTATCGCGCTTGTCCGGACAAGCCGGTTTTGCTCGTAAGTCTTGAGCTGTGCAGCCTTGCTTATGACCACGCACGTATGGACAAGAAGGACATGGTTGCGCTGGCGTTGTTTGCAGACGGCTGTGCTGCGGCCGTCATCGGTGCCGGAGCAGGGCCGCAGATCGGTGCCTTTGCAAGCCATATCTGGCCAGACTCCCTGGATATGATGGGGTGGGAAATCGGTGACACCGGCTTTGATCTCGTGCTCGCACGCGATATTCCGGTTTTCGTAAACAGTCATTTTGCACCAGCGTGCGATAGCTTTATGGCGAACCATGGTTTGACCAAGGCCAACATGGCCGAGCCTGCCTGCCATCCGGGTGGAGGGCGCGTGGTTGACGCACTTGCGGAATATTTCGGGGATGACTTGCCCACAACGCGCGCCGTGTTGCGCGCTCATGGCAATATGAGTTCGCCAACGGTTTTGTTTGTTTTGGAAGCGCTGCTTGCGGCAAAACCGATTCAGAAGCCAACATTGCTGACTGCGCTTGGGCCCGGGTTTGTTGGGGCAATGGGGATAGTTCATCCATGACCTTGTTTGAATGGCCAATATGGGCGCAGGCTGTCTTTGCTTATGTGATTATCCAGAGGCTGGCTGAACTGGCTTATGCGAATGCTAACACCCGCCGCCTGCTGGCCGAAGGCGGCCGGGAGCATGGAGCAAAGCACTATCCGTTGTTCATATTGCTGCACAGCGGCTGGTTGATAGCGATTGTGCTGTTCGCAAAGCCTCAGTCCGCGCCGGACCTTGTGTTACTCAACGCCTTTATCGCCAGCCAGACGTTTCGTTTCTGGACGCTGGCGAGCATTGGTCGCTGGTGGACCACCCGCATTATCAGCGCACCGCACTTCCCGCGCGTGAAGCGTGGACCCTATCGTTTTATCAAACATCCCAATTATGCGTTGGTCGTGGTCGAAATCGCTTTATTGCCTCTGCTGTTGGGGGCGCCCGCCATGGCCATTACATTTTCCATATTGAACGCAGCATTGTTGTGGTGGCGGATAAGGGTCGAGAATGAAGTGCTCACCGAACGTACCGGCACCCCTTGACCAAGGCGGCACTGGCCGCTAATGGCGCGCATTCCCAAGGCCAGAGGCATGATTCTCTCCGGTAAATTGGGAAGTACTCAGAATAGCAGCACATTGTGTGATCGGCCGGGTGGGCCAAAGGCTGAGCCTCCACCACAAAATACGGCTGCCCACCCAAAGTAACCGCTTTAACAAGGTGAAGATATGCCAACGATTAACCAGCTGGTTCGCAAGGGCCGGACCCCGCAGAAGACCAAGTCCAAGGTTCCTGCGATGGACCAAAATCCACAGAAGCGCGGCGTTTGCACCCGCGTTTACACAACGACCCCGAAGAAGCCGAACTCGGCTTTGCGTAAGGTTGCGAAGATCCGTCTGACCAACCAGCGTGAAGTTATTTCCTATATCCCAGGTGAAGGCCACAACCTTCAGGAGCACAGCGTTGTGCTTATCCGTGGCGGACGCGTACGCGATCTTCCCGGTGTGCGTTACCATGTGCTGCGCGGCGTACTCGATACGCAGGGTGTCAAGGACCGCAAGCAATCGCGTTCCAAATATGGTGCAAAGCGTCCGAAGTAATTCGTTCGCTCCATTGGCTGGCCCGATTGGCGCGCATCAGCGCTGCCACTGGTCCCATGAGATAAAGGAAATATATTATGTCACGTCGTCGTCGTCCCGAAAAGCGCATCATTCTTCCCGATCCCAAGTTCGGTGATATCGTGTTGTCGAAGTTCATGAACAACCTGATGCTTGATGGTAAGAAATCAGCAGCAGAGCGTATCGTTTACGGTGCTTTGGAAACCGTAGAAACGCGCGCCAAGAAAGACCCAATCCAGACCTTCCATGAAGCGCTGGATAACGTAAAGCCGGGCATCGAAGTGCGCAGCCGCCGCGTTGGTGGTGCGACCTATCAGGTTCCTTGCGAAGTGCGTCCAGAACGCGCGCAGGCGCTTGCTATCCGCTGGTTGATCGGTGCTGCGCGTAACCGCAGCGAAACCACCATGGCTGCCCGTTTGTCGGGTGAGTTGATGGACGCCGCATCGAACCGTGGCAACGCTGTCAAAAAACGTGAAGATACGCACCGTATGGCTGAAGCCAACCGGGCGTTCGCGCACTACCGCTGGTAACAGCGGATTAGTCGCCTTCACTGGTAACCTAATCAGGGCCGTATTCGCGGTCCGCACTTCGGAGTAAAGCATATGGCACGCAGCCATCCACTCAATATGTATCGCAATATCGGTATCATGGCGCATATCGACGCCGGTAAGACAACGACCACCGAGCGTATCCTTTTCTACACCGGCAAGTCGTACAAAATCGGCGAAGTCCATGATGGCGCGGCCACAATGGATTGGATGGAGCAAGAACAAGAGCGTGGCATCACGATCACTTCGGCTGCTACCACCTGCTTCTGGAACGACCACCGCATCAACATCATTGACACGCCTGGTCACGTTGACTTCACAATTGAAGTCGAACGTTCGCTGCGCGTTCTCGATGGCGCGGTTGCATGCTTCGACGGCGTTGCAGGCGTTGAGCCACAGTCCGAAACCGTATGGCGTCAGGCTGACAAATACGGCGTTCCACGCATGTGCTTCATCAACAAGCTTGACCGCACCGGCGCGAACTTCAAATATTGCGTTCAGTCGATCATCGACCGTCTTGGTGCAAAGCCAGCCGTGTTGTACATTCCGATTGGTCTAGAAGCTGATTTGAAGGGACTGATTGATCTTGTCCAAATGCGCGCAATCATCTGGAAAGATGAATCTCTGGGTGCCGATTTCTTCTACGAAGACATCCCCGCCGACTTGGCCGACGAGGCCGCGCAATACCGTCACGATTTGATCGAGCTTGTCATCGATCAGGATGATGATGCGATGATGGCTTATCTTGACGGGCAGGAGCCTGACGTTGCAACGCTGAAGGCGCTGATCCGCAAGGGCACGCTCAACCAGTCATTTGTACCAGTTTGCTGCGGCTCGGCGTTCAAGAACAAAGGCGTTCAGCCGTTGCTTGACGCGGTTGTCGACTATTTGCCTTCGCCGCTCGACATTGAAGACGTTCAGGGTGTCCACATGGACACGCTTGAGCCTGACAGCCGTCCTCCAGCCGACGACGCGCCATTCTCTGCGTTGGCATTCAAGGTCATGAACGATCCTTTCGTGGGCAGCCTTACCTTCATCCGCATCTATTCAGGTAGCCTCGTCAAGGGGACCTACCTGAACTCGGTGAAGGACAAGAAGGAAAAGGTCGGCCGTATGCTTGAAATGCATGCTAACGAACGTAAGGACGTTGACGAGGCATTTGCCGGCGACATCATTGCGCTTGCAGGCATGAAGGAAACGACCACCGGCGACACGCTGTGCGCCGAACGTTTCCCCATCATCCTTGAGCGTATGGAATTCCCGGATCCGGTTATCGAATTGTCAGTGGAACCAAAGACCAAGGCTGACCAGGAAAAGATGGGCATCGCGCTTAATCGTCTGTCGGCTGAGGATCCTTCGTTCCGCGTTTCGACCGATCATGAATCGGGTCAAACCATCATTAAGGGTATGGGCGAGCTTCACCTCGACATCATCGTTGATCGTATGCGCCGTGAATTCAAGGTTGAGGCAAATGTCGGCGCGCCGCAGGTTGCTTACCGCGAATATCTCGCACGCGAAGTTGACGTCGATTATACCCACAAGAAACAGTCGGGTGGTTCGGGTCAATTTGGCCGCATCAAGTTCACCGTTAAACCAGGTGAGCGCGGAACGGGTGTGATTTTCAATGACCAGGTTAAGGGCGGCAACATTCCAAAGGAATACATCCCGTCAGTTGAAAAGGGTATGCGCGAAACCGCAGAATCCGGATCGCTCATTGGCTTCCCGATCATCGATTTCGAAATCACGCTGTATGACGGCGCGTACCATGACGTCGACTCCTCGGCGCTGGCATTCGAAATTGCTGGCCGTGCCGGCATGCGTGAAGCTGCGCAAAAGGCAGGTATCAAGCTGCTTGAGCCGATCATGAAGGTCGAAGTTGTATCGCCTGAGGAATATCTCGGCGATGTGATCGGCGACATGAACTCACGCCGTGGCCAAATCCAGGGCACAGACAGCCGTGGTAATGCGCAGGTTGTTGAAGCCATGGTGCCTTTGGCCAACATGTTCGGCTATGTGAACCAGCTTCGCTCGTTCACGCAGGGACGTGCAAACTATTCGATGTTCTTCAACCATTATGATGAAGTGCCATCGAACGTTGCAGCCGAAATCAAGGAAAAACTTGCCTGATAGGCAATAGCTATGCGGCAGCTGCCTTTTAAAAAAGGCGGCTGCCGATTGGCACTTCGCGGTCCGGTGCAAATAAAACGACCGCCCCGCTGGCATCGGGAAAACCCAGTGTCAGCACTTCCGACATCACTTTGCCGATCTGCCTTGGCGGAAAATTGACGACCGCAGCAACAAGCCGGCCGGGCAATTCTGCGCATGTATAATGCTCGGTAACCTGGGCTGAGCTCTTTTTTACGCCAATCGCCGTTCCAAAATCGATCGTTAGCACAAACGCTGGCTTGCGTGCGTCCTTCAATGGTTCCGCAGCAATCACTTTGCCAATCCTTATATCAACGGCCACAAACTGCCCAAATTCAATGTTCGGGGCAGGCGGCGCCTCAGCATTTGGTATGACGTGCATATGACGATCCTTTTACGAAACTGCGACGAATATATCACATAGCGCAACAATCGATTGCGACCCCTTTTCATCGCGAAATTATTATTCAATAACAAGGCAGGAGTGGGAGTGCACCAATGCCATTAGTCAAGATTAATGGCGCTTTGGTTTTCTGAAGGGGAAAGTGTGATGTCTTTAAATAAATCTTATTCCAAAGCATTGCTGGCGTGTGGAACCGCAGCAGCCGCTTTATTTGCAACGCAACCGGTATTCGCTCAAGATAGCAGCGCTACTTCAGCATCGACCGCCAGCGAAGAAAAATCCATCGTTGTCATCGGTTCGCGCCGTACCGACCGGTCCGACACAGATTCCTCGTCACCCGTTGACGTGATCGGTTCAGAAGAGCTGGTCGGGCAGCCGCAAGCCAACCTGCTTGACGTCGTCCGTAACCTCGTACCGTCATTCTACGTGCCACAAAACACGATTTCGGATGCGTCGACCTTTGTGCGCGCACCGTCGCTGCGCGGTCTCGGTGCTGACCAGATCCTCGTGATGATAAATGGCAAGCGTTACAACCGCTCTGCACTGGTTCAGGTGTACACGGGCGGCGACACTGCTTTGTCCTTCGGTTCACAGGGCGCCGATGTGTCGAACATTCCTGCAATCGCGCTGAAAAACCTGCAAGTGCTGCGCGATGGCGCAACTGCGCAATATGGTTCGGACGCTATCGCTGGCGTAATCAACTATCAGTTGCGTGACGATGCCGGCTTTGACGTGCAGGCCTTGTGGGGCCAGCAATATGAAGGCGATGGTGAGCGCAAACAGATAGCGGCCAATGTCGGGTTCAAACTTGGCTCAAGCGGTTTTGTAAATTTATCGGGCGAATATTATAAAAGTGACGGCACCAGCCGTGGTGCCACCCGCCCGATCGCACTTGAACTGGCCCGAACCAATCCGGCCGTTGCCAACAGAATTCCGAATTTAGCAAACGGTCTGCCAGCGCAGATTTGGGGTTCATCGCCGTCCGACGGGTACAAGTTCTTCCTGAACAGCGCGCTCGATGTCGGCGATAGTGCCCAGCTTTATGTCGTTGCGAACTATGCGCATAGCAAGGCCAATCAAAGCTTCAACTATCGTCCGCCGATTAGCGCGCCAGTGCCACTGACAGTGGATATTGGCACGGGAACGCCCTCGACACGCTCGCCCGGTCGTAATGGTTCGTTCAACACGATCTTTTTAACCCCATGCCCCACTGGCAACGCGACATGCCCAGCAGGCGGCTTTGTCAACGACACGAACACCTTCAGCTTTGCATCCATCTATCCAGGCGGCTTCACACCTCGCTTTATCGGGAAAGTCGATCAGCTTTATGCCGTGACCGGCGTGAAGGGTGATTCAGACAGCGGATTGACATATGATTTGTCGGCTACCCTGTCGAAAAACTCGCTCGCGCTGTCGATGACGGATTCGCTTAGCCCATCCTATGGCCCGCAAAGCCAGACAGAGTTCTTTTTCGGCAAACTTATCCAGCGCGAGCAGAACCTGAACTTGGATCTGACATATCCGCTTGAAGTTGGTTTCTTTAGCCCGATCACCTTGTCTGGCGGCGCGGAATATCGTCGCGAGGAATATGAAAAAACAGTTGGTGATGTTCAGTCTTATGGCGCTGGACCCTATGCACGCCAGCCTCTGTATAATCTCGTTTCGCCAGGCGTATACACACCGGTCCTAAACACGGCCACACCGCCAGCACAGGTCATTGCGACCCAGTCCCCCGCCGCCAGCGGCTATGGCGGCGTTAGCCCGTTCTTTGCAGGCAAGAGCAGCCAGCAAAGCTATGCGGTCTATGTGGGCGCGGAAGCGGATATTACAGAAAAGTTTACAGCAGGCATCGCGGGTCGCTGGGAAAATTACGATACCTTCGGCAGCACCGTGGTAGGCAAAGTGAACGCCCGTTATGATTTCAATGACGCATTCGCCGTGCGGTTTACAGCAGGTACTGGCTTTCACGCTCCCTCACCCGGTCAGAACGGTACGCAAATTGTGACAACCAATTTCCGAAATGGTGACGCCGTTCAAACCGGCACCTATCCAGTGACCAGCGACATTGCGCAATATTATGGCGCGACTTCGCTCAATCCTGAAAAGTCCGTCAACTTGGGTGGCGGTATCGTGCTTACGCCAGCTGACAAGTTGACGATCACGCTGGACGCCTACACCGTCAAAGTGAAGAGCCGCATTGGTATTTCCCAGACGTTCACGGTTTCGGCGGCGGATCTGGTCGCATTGCCATCGCTTGCGGTTGTGGGTCTGGCTGGTGACGTGAACTATTTTACCAATGGCTTTGACACACGGACGTCAGGTTTCGACTTTGTTACCAACTACCGCACCGATCTTGCCGGTGGCGCGCTTAGCCTGACGCTCGCCTACAATTACAACAAGAGCAAGGTTACCGACTTCAATCCATTGGTCATCAGCGCTGCGCAACGGTTCAACATTTCGAACCTTCCGCCAAAGCACCGGGTCAATGCGTCCGCAAACTGGCAGATTGGCAATTTTTCGATCAACGCGCGCGAAAATTACTTCAGTTCTTGGGCCAATCAGCTTGAATATCCTGGACAGCGGTTCGGTGCGAAGTTCGTAACAGATCTCGACGTCAGCTACACCTTTGCTGACCGGTACACGCTGACCCTGGGTGCAAACAACTTGTTCGATACTTATCCAGATAAGATTGCACCGACAGCGACGAACCCGATCTATGCGTTGACGGGCAGCACTGCCGATGGCCAAATCTACCCACGTTCGGGTGGACCGTTCGGCATCAACGGTGGTTTCTATTATGTGCGGGTCGCCATCGACTATTGATTCGCGAGATTAGACACAGCGGGCGGGGGCAAGTCTCTCGCCCGCATTTTTATTTCAGGGCGTGACATGAGCAGCACATTCACCGATCGTATCGCAACACTCGACGATCTTGAGGGGCTCCATGTGCTCATGGGACGGGCCATTACCCAGCTGCAGTCAGATTACCTAACGCCTGAACAAGTGGTTGCCAGCGCGAAGGTCATGGGGCTGGATACGCAACTGGTGCGCGACGGAACCTATTTCATCATCGAAAGTGATGGCCGCATGGCTGGATGCGGTGGCTGGAGCTTCAGAGCGACGCTTTATGGTGGCGATGACAGCGTTGTGGCCCGCGCACCGGCGCGGCTCGATCCTTCAGCCGACGCCGCGAAGGTACGGGCCATGTACACTGATCCAGATTTTGTAAGGCAGGGAATCGGTGCGCGCATTCTTGCATTATGTGAGCAAGCTGCCCGGCAGGCCGGTTTCAAGCGGGTGGAATTAATGGGTACAGCGGCGGGCGTGCCATTATATTCGGCACAAGGCTATATACCCAGCGCAGAGCAGGAGTTCGCACGAGTCGGTGACGTGTCCATCCCATTGTTGCGCATGGAAAAGGCGTTGGCTTGAGCCCGTTGGTCGGCGCATTGCCAATGATATGCAGGCAAAGCTTGCATGAGCGAAAAAGACCTACTAAGGGCAGCGCCTTGAGTCAGCAGGCGCGTCCCATCTGAACACAATCCGAAATCCAAAGTAAGAAGGTTTGAAAAATGGCAAAAGCTAAATTTGAGCGGACGAAACCGCATTGCAACATCGGCACCATCGGTCACGTCGACCATGGTAAGACCACGCTGACTGCAGCGATCACCAAGATCATGGCAGAAACCTACGGCGGTACCGCTGTTGATTTCGCCAACATCGATAAGGCTCCAGAAGAGCGTGAGCGCGGCATCACCATCTCGACTGCACACGTTGAATATGAAACCGCCAACCGTCACTATGCGCACGTCGACTGCCCAGGCCACGCTGACTATGTTAAGAACATGATCACCGGTGCTGCGCAGATGGACGGCGCGATCCTGGTCGTGAACGCTGCTGATGGCCCGATGCCACAAACTCGCGAGCACATCCTGCTTGCACGTCAGGTTGGCGTTCCTGCACTTGTCGTTTACATGAACAAGGTCGACCAGGTTGACGACGAAGAAATTCTCGAACTGGTTGAAATGGAAATTCGTGAGCTTCTCTCGAAGTATGATTTCCCAGGCGACGATATTCCAATCGTTCGTGGTTCGGCGCTTGCAGCGCTTGAAGGCCGTGACGACAACATTGGCAAGGAATCGGTCCTTGCACTGATGGCTGCTGTTGACGAAGCAATTCCTCAGCCAGAGCGTCCAATCGACAAGCCATTCCTGATGCCAGTCGAAGACGTGTTCTCGATCTCGGGTCGTGGTACGGTTGTGACCGGCCGCGTTGAAACCGGAATCGTCAAGGTTGGCGAAGAAGTTGAAATCGTCGGCATCAAGGATACCAAGAAGACGACCGTTACCGGCGTTGAAATGTTCCGCAAGCTGCTCGACGAAGGTCGTGCAGGCGACAACATCGGTGCACTTGTTCGTGGCGTTGGCCGTGAAGAAGTTGAGCGTGGTCAAGTTCTCTGCAAGCCAGGTTCGGTTACGCCGCACACTGAGTTCTCGGCAGAAATCTATGTCCTTTCGAAGGACGAGGGCGGCCGTCACACGCCATTCTTCGCAAACTATCGTCCACAGTTCTACTTCCGTACGACTGACGTAACGGGCGAAGTGATCCTTCCAGAAGGCACCGAAATGGTTATGCCAGGCGACAACGTGACGATCGCTGTTAAGTTGATTGCTCCAATCGCCATGGACCCAGGTCTCCGCTTCGCAATCCGCGAAGGTGGTCGGACTGTCGGTTCTGGGGTTGTCAGCACCATCACGAAGTAATATAGGCCGCGCATCCCGCCCGATTCTTTGATTCGGGCGGGGCGGTTTTAAGAAATTCAGAGCAGCTGTTCCGGCTTCGAAAGCGCAGGTCGGAATGGCTGTTTTTCGGCTCTTTGATATTGATAGAATTTGGAAATTGGTGAACCCATGGAAACGCAGAATATTCGCATCCGCCTGAAAGCATTTGACCATCGCGTCCTCGATCAAGCGACTGGCGATATTGCCGACACAGCCCGCCGCACTGGCGCGCTCATCCGTGGACCCATTCCACTTCCTACCCGTATCGAAAAGTTTACCGTGAACCGCGGACCGCACATCGACAAAAAGTCGCGTGAGCAGTTTGAAGTTCGTACTTATAAAAGGCTGCTCGACATTGTGCAGCCCACGCCACAGACCGTAGACGCGCTGATGAAGCTTGATCTTGCTGCTGGTGTGAATGTCGAAATTAAATTGGCGTAAGCCGATACCTTCGCGAAAGCGGAGTGAGACAATAGGAATACCGCCGGGTTTACTCGGGCCGCGTTCCCCGTCTTACCAGATCGCTCACTAAGGTGAGCCACTGGTGCCTAGCCCGGACGGGGCAATGCTTAAAAATTCAGGGCTGGATTTAGGCGTCACGCCCTCCTGGCAATAATGCCAGCCGGGCCTCTGACATAGTTGGAGTATGGATCATGCGCACTGGCGTGATCGCGAAAAAGATGGGTATGATGCGCCTCTTCAATGAAGACGGCCGTCACGTTCCTGTCACCGTATTGGCGCTGGAAGGTTGCCAAGTGGTCGGAGCCCGTAACGAGGAACGCGATGGTTATTTTGCCGTCCGCCTTGGTGCCGGAGCCCGTAAAGCGAAAAATGTAAACAAACCGCAACGTGGCGAATTTGCCAAGGCCCAAGTCGAGCCAAAAGCGCGCGTTGCTGAATTCCGTGTTGATAATGCCGATGGCTTGCTGCCAGTTGGCGCAACTGTATCGGCTGACCATTTCATCGATGGTCAATTGGTCGACATCACTGGCCACACGCAGGGTAAAGGCTTTGCCGGCGCCATGAAGCGTTGGGGCTTCGGCGGTATGCGTGCATCGCATGGTGTGTCGATTACCCACCGTGCCCATGGTTCGACTGGTCAACGCCAGGATCCAGGCAAGGTGTTCAAGAACAAGAAGATGGCCGGCCACATGGGTGACCGTCAGCGCACACAGCAGAACCTCGAAATCGTCCGCACCGATGTTGCGCGCGGTCTCATCTTCGTAAAGGGCTCGGTTCCCGGTGCGAAGAATGGCTGGCTGCTCGTCCGTGATGCCGTCAAGGTTCCAACCCCTGAAGCTGCACCATTTCCTGGCGCGTTGAAGAATGACAACGAAGCCCCGGTGGCTGAAGACGTTGTCGTCAACACCGAAGTCGAAGTTGCAGACACCCCAGCCGTCGAAGCTGAAGCGCCTGCCGCTGAAGCCGCGCCCGCCGTCGAGGCCGTTGCTGTTGAAGCACCTGCTGCTGACGCCGGCGAAGAAAAGAAGGAGGGCTAAGCCATGAAGCTCAAGGTTCAAACCCTCGACGCCAAAGCTAAGGGCGACATCGATCTGAATGACGACGTATTTGGCGTTGAGCCACGCGCCGACATTTTGCACCGTGTTGTCACATGGCAGCGTGAAAAGGCCCGCGGTACGGCTCGTCCTACCCGTGAGCGTTCTGACGTTGCCCGCACCGGCAAGAAATTCGGCAACCAGAAGGGTGGCGGTACTGCCCGTCACGGTGACCGCGCTGCTCCGATCTTTATCGGTGGTGGTAAGGCCCACGGCGCCCGTCTGCGTGACTTTAACCCGTCGCTGAACAAGAAGATCCGCGCATTGGGTCTGAAGATGGCGTTGTCGAGCAAGGCGAAAGCCGGCTCGCTGATCGTTCTTGAAGATCTTAACCTGGCTGCTGCAAAAACTGCTGCACTTCAGGGGCAGGTTGGCAAGCTCGGTTTCGGCAAGACTACGCTGGTTATTGATGGCGACACCGTCAGCGACAATTTTCGTCTGGCTTCGGCTAACCTTGTTGGCATCAATGTGATGCCAGCAGTTGGCGCGAATGTTTATGACATCCTGAAGCATGACACTCTGGTTTTGACCCGCGCTGCGGTTGAGAAGCTTGAAGCACGCTTCGCCCTCACGGGAGGTGCCAACTAATGGCTAAGGATAAAGCAATCGACGTGCGTCATTACGACGTGATCGTTGCCCCGCACATCACTGAAAAAGCGACCCTGTTGTCCGAGCACAATGCAGTTGTGTTCAAGGTCACGGGTACTTCGACCAAGCCGCAGATCAAGGCCGCAGTAGAGGCACTGTTCGACGTCAAGGTCATGAACGTGAATACACTCGTGCAAAAGGGCAAAACCAAGCGTTGGAAGGGCAAGCCCTACAAGCGCTCGGATGTCAAAAAAGCGATCGTCACTTTGGCTGAAGGCCAGAGCATCGACGTGACCACCGGTATTTAAGGGCAGGATAATGGCACTCAAAAGCTACAAACCAACTAGCCCCGCCCGTCGCGGCCTTGTGCTGGTTGACCGGTCAAGCTTGTACAAAGGCGGTCCCGTAAAGGGTCTGACCGAAGGCAAGAGCAAGACCGGCGGCCGTAACAACAAGGGGCATGTGACGTCGCGCGGTATCGGCGGCGGTCACAAGCAGAAATATCGTCTGATCGACTTCAAGCGTCGCAAATGGGATATGCCTGCAACGGTCGAGCGTCTGGAATACGACCCCAACCGTTCCGCTTTCATCGCACTTGTAAAGTACGAAGATGGCGAACTGGCCTATATCATTGCGCCGCAGCGTCTCGCCGTTGGCGATTCCATCGTGGCCGGTGAAAAGACTGACGTTAAGCCAGGCAACGCAATGTTGCTGAGCCAGATGCCAGTCGGCACCATCTGCCATAATATCGAGATGAAGCCCGGCAAGGGTGGCCAGATCGCACGTTCGGCAGGCACCTATGTGCAGCTGGTTGGTCGTGATGGTGGACGCGTTATCGTCCGTCTGAACTCGGGCGAGCAGCGCTACATTCTTGGTACTTGCATGGGCACAGTTGGCGCGGTTTCAAACCCCGACAACTCCAACACGACACTTGCCAAGGCAGGCCGCAATCGCTGGCGGGGCATTCGCCCGCTGACGCGTGGTGTTGCAAAGAACCCAGTCGATCACCCGCATGGTGGTGGTGAAGGACGTACGTCAGGTGGCCGTCATCCGGTTACACCTTGGGGTAAGCCAACAAAGGGTGCTCGTACCCGCAGCAACAAGTCGACCGACCGGATGATCATCCGTTCGCGGCATGCTAAGAAGAAGAGGTAACTCATGTCTCGTTCCGTCTGGAAAGGTCCGTTTGTTGACCTCTATCTGCTGAAAAAAGCAGAAACCGCTCAGGAAGCATCGAAGGCTGCGCCGATCAAGACTTGGTCGCGTCGTTCGACAATCCTGCCTCAGTTCGTTGGCCTGACGTTCAGCGTCTATAATGGCCACAAGTTCATTCCCGTTTCGGTGAATGAGGACATGGTCGGCCATAAGCTTGGTGAGTTCGCACCTACGCGTACCTATCATGGTCATGGCGCAGATAAGAAGGGCAAACGCTAATGGGCAAGGCATCCGCACCCCGTCGCGTCGCCGACAATGAAGCGCTGGCAGTGGGCACAACCATCCGTGGTTCTGCACAGAAGCTTGGCCTCGTTGCCGCGCTGATCCGTGGCAAGAAGGCCGAAGACGCGCTGAACATCCTGAAATTCTCCACCAAGGGAATGGCAGACGATGTCCGCAAGGTTCTGGCTTCCGCCATCGCCAACGCCGAAAACAACCATAATCTTGATGTCGACAGCCTTGTGGTTGCCGAAGCAAGCGTTGGCAAGGCGCTGACCATGAAGCGTTTCATGGCACGTGGTCGTGGCAAATCGAGCCGGATCATCAAACCATTCAGCCGTCTGCGTATCGTTGTGCGCGAACAGCAAGAAGAGGCATAAGTCATGGGTCAGAAATCAAATCCAATCGGGCTTCGCCTGCAAATCAACCGGACTTGGGATAGCCGCTGGTACGCCGAAGGTGCGGAATATGGCCGCATGCTTCTGGAAGATATCAAGATCCGCAAGTTCATCTTTGAAACACTGCCACAAGCAGCGATTTCAAAGGTTGTGATCGAGCGTCCTGCCAAGAATTGCCGCGTATCCATTTACGCAGCGCGTCCCGGTGTAATCATCGGCAAGAAGGGTGCGGACATTGAGAAGCTGAAAAAGCTGATCAACAAGTTCACCACTGCCGAAGTTTCGCTGAACATCGTCGAAATCCGCAAGCCGGAAGTTGACGCGAAGCTTGTTGCGCAAGGCATTGCTGACCAGCTCATCCGCCGTATCGCTTTCCGTCGTGCCATGAAGCGCGCGATGCAGTCCGCTATGCGTCTGGGTGCAGAGGGCATCAAGATCACCTGCGGTGGCCGTTTGGGCGGCGCCGAAATCGCGCGTGTCGAATCGTACCGTGAAGGCCGCGTGCCTGCGCATACGCTTCGTGCCAACATTGACTACGCTGAAGCCGAAGCACTGACTGCTTATGGCATCATCGGTATCAAATGCTGGATCTTCAAAGGCGAAATCTTGGGTCATGACCCAATGGCAACTGACCGGCTGATGATGGAAGCACAGACTTCCGGCGTCCGTCCGCAGTCTGACCGTCGCTAAAGGTTAGGAACTAGACATGTTGCAACCAAAGAAAACAAAGTTCCGCAAGCAATTCAAGGGACGCATCAAGGGCGAAGCCAAGGGCGGGTCCGACCTGAACTTCGGTTCCTACGGCCTGAAGGCGCTTGAACCAGAGCGGATTACTGCGCGTCAGATCGAAGCGGCCCGCCGCGCGATCACGCGTCACATCAAGCGTCAGGGACGTTTGTGGATCCGCATCTTCCCCGACGTGCCAGTCACGAAAAAACCTGCCGAAGTTCGTCAGGGTAAGGGCAAGGGTTCGGTCGAATATTGGGCAGCCAAGGTTAAGCCTGGCCGTATCATGTTTGAACTCGACGGTGTTCCTGGTCCAATCGCAGCTGTCGCATTTCAGCGCGCAGCCATGAAACTGCCAATCAAGACCAAGGTCGTGGCGCGTCTCGGCGACACCTCGCATCTGGGAGCATCATAAGATGAGCAAAACTGAAGATCTCCGCGTCAAGAGCGACGATCAGCTCGCTGTTCAGCTCGGCGAACTGAAGCGCGAAGCGTTCAACCTGCGTTTCCAATCGGCCACTGGCCAGATGGAAAAGCCGGCACGTGTACGTGAAGTGCGTCGTGACATCGCCCGCATCAAAACCCTGCAGGGTGAGCGCCAGCGCGCCGCCGCAAAGACGGCATAAGGAGCCACCCATGCCAAAACGTATTCTCACCGGGACCGTGGTCTCCGACAAGAATGACAAGACGATTGTCGTTCTGGTCGAGCGCAAAGTGAAGCACCCGCTTTACGGCAAGATCATCCGTCGCACGAAGAAATATCATGCCCATGACGAAAACAATGTCGTCAAAGAGGGTCAAGTCGTCCGCATCGAAGAGTGCGCGCCGATTTCCAAGAACAAGACCTGGCGCTTGGTGGCTGATGCCGCTGTAGCCCCGGTCGCAGCAACAACGGAGGATTGATCCCATGATTCAGATGCAATCCAATCTCGATGTTGCGGACAACAGCGGCGCAAAGCGCGTTCAGTGCATCAAGGTGCTTGGCGGTTCCAAGCGTCGCGTTGCTGGCGTTGGCGACATCATCGTGGTGTCGATCAAGGAAGCTGCACCACGCGGCAAGGTAAAGAAGGGCGATGTGCATAAGGCCGTCATCGTTCGTACCCGCAAAGACATCCGCCGTGCCGATGGCTCGGTCATCCGTTTCGACTCCAATGCTGCTGTGCTTATCGGTAACAACAAGGAGCCGATTGGCACACGTATCTTCGGACCAGTGGTTCGCGAACTGCGTGCCAAGAACCACATGAAAATCATCAGCTTGGCACCGGAGGTGCTATAACAATGGCTCTGGCAAAAATCAAAAAGGGTGACACGGTTGTCGTGCTCGCCGGTAAGGACAAGGGTAAATCCGGCGAAGTAACCGCCGTCATGCCTAAGGACAGCAAAGTCGTCGTTTCAGGCGTCAACATTGCTGTGCGTCACCGGAAAGCATCGCAAGCCAACCCACAGGGCGGTCTCGACCGCTTCGAAGCTCCGCTGCACATTTCGAATGTGGCTCTGGCGGATCCCAAGACCGGCAAGGCAACACGCGTTCGCGTGGAAACCAAGGACGGCAAGAAGGTCCGCGTGGCCGTGAAGTCCGGGGAGACGATCAGTGGCTGATACCAAATATACGCCTCGTATGAAGAAGCTTTATGACGACACTGTCGTCAAGGGCCTGACCGAGAAGTTCGGTTATGCGAACCGCTTTGCTGTTCCAAAGATCGAAAAGATCACGTTGAACATGGGCGTGGGCGAAGGCTCGCAGGACAAGAAGAAGGTTACGACCGCTCTTGCCGAAATGGAACTGATTGCTGGTCAAAAGCCAGTCATCACCAAGGCGAAGAAATCGATCGCTGGCTTCAAGCTGCGTGAAGGCATGCCAATCGGCGTGAAGGTAACGTTGCGCGGCGCCCAGATGTACGAATTTCTCGATCGTCTGGTGACAATCGCGATGCCACGTATCCGCGATTTCCGTGGCCTGAACCCAAAGAGCTTTGACGGTCGTGGCAACTTCGCCATGGGCCTCAAGGAACAGATCATCTTCCCAGAAATCAGCTATGACGCCATCGACGTGGTGCGCGGAATGGATGTGATCGTAACGACTTCCGCAAACACGGACGACGAAGCGCGCGAACTGCTTAAGCTGTTCGGCTTCCCGTTCCCTGTAGAAGAAGCTGACGAAAAGGCGGCTGCATAATGGCTAAACTGAGCTCCATAAACAAGAATGAGCGTCGCAAGAAGCTGGCAAAGAAATATGCCGGTCGCTACGCGAAGCTGAAGGCGATGGCGAAAGACCAGTCGCTGGATGACAGCGAGCGCTTGATTGCACGCCTGAAAATGGCTGAAATCCCCCGCAATGGTAACCCGCACCGCGTGCGTAACCGTTGCGAAACAACCGGGCGTCCTCGCGGCGTGTACCGTAAATTCAAGCTGAACCGTATCGAACTGCGTAATCTTGCCAATAAGGGCATGATCCCGGGCGTTACGAAGTCGAGCTGGTAAGGATAAGATAGATGGCAATGACCGATCCTTTGGGTGATATGCTCACCCGTATCCGCAACGGCCAGCGGGCGAAGAAAGACTCTGTAGTCTCGCCAGCGTCCGGCCTGCGTACCCGCGTGCTCGATGTGTTGCAGCGCGAGGGCTATATTCGTGGCTACAGCGAAGAAGCCTTGGGTGCACATAAGGGCATTCGCATCGAGCTGAAATATTTCGAAGGCGCACCTGCTATCCAGCATGTTGCCCGCGTTTCAAAGCCAGGTCGCCGCGTATATTCAGGAAGCCAGGAGCTTCCCGTTATCCGTAACGGCCTTGGTATCACCATCGTTTCGACGCCAAAGGGCGTTCTGTCGGACGCCGAAGCGCGTGCACAGAATGTCGGCGGCGAAATCCTGGCGGAGGTATTCTAATGAGCCGCATTGGTAAGAAACCTGTTCCCATTCCTGCCGGCGTTACTGCCAGCATGGAAGCGGGCACGCTTTCGGTCAAAGGACCGAAGGGCGAACTGAAAATGCCGATGAGCGACCTTATCTCGTACGAGATGCAGGACGATGGTCTTTTGGTTAAGCCTGCCAATGGCAGCAAAGCCGCACGTGCCTTCTGGGGCATGCAGCGCACATTGGTTCAGAACCTGGTCACAGGCGTGACCGAGGGCTTCACCAAGGTGCTTGAAATCACCGGTGTTGGTTATCGTGCCAACAGCCAGGGCAAAATGTTGAAGTTGCAGCTTGGCTACAGCCATGATGTCGACTTTGCCATTCCCGACGGTATCGACATCAAGACACCTGATAACACCACGGTGGAAATTTCGGGTATCGACAAGCAGAAGGTTGGGCAGGTTGCTGCCGAAATCCGTCGCTGGAGGAAGCCAGAGCCATATAAGGGCAAGGGCATCAAGTACCGCGGCGAATATATCTTCCGCAAGGAAGGGAAGAAGAAATAATGGCAAAACTGTCTCTCTTTGCACGGCGCCGTCAGCGCGTGCGTTCGAAATTGCGGGCGCAGGTTGCTGGTCGTCCCCGTCTTTCGGTGCACCGCACTGGCCGCCATATCTACGCACAGATCATTGACGATTCGAAGGGTGCGACGATTGCGTCTGCCTCGACACTCGACAAGGACGTGAAGGCGAAGAATGGCTCTACGGCTGAAGCTGCTGCCGATGTCGGCAAGCGGGTAGCGGAAGCTGCTAAGAAGGCTGGCATTTCCAGCGTGGTTTTTGATCGTGGCGGGTTCCTGTTTCACGGTCGCGTCAAAGCGCTTGCTGATGCAGCGCGCGAAGGCGGATTGGAGTTCTGATGATGGCTGACGAAAACACTGAAAGCACTGCACCCGTCGCTGACGGCGCAGCTCCTGAAGCAGCCGCAGCCGAAGGCCAACGCCGTGGCCGTGGTGGTCGTGGTGGCGGTGATAATCGTGGCGGTGGCGGCGGTGGCCGTGGTCGCAACAACAACGATCGTCGTCCAGCGCAAGAAGAAGATGATGGCACGATCGAAAAGCTCGTGCACATCAACCGCGTTTCGAAAACGGTAAAGGGCGGTAAGCGCTTCGGTTTTGCTGCGCTCGTAGTAGTCGGTGACGGCCAGGGCCGTGTAGGCTTTGGACATGGCAAGGCGCGCGAAGTGCCAGAAGCCATCAACAAGGCGACTGCTGCTGCAAAGAAATCCATGATCCGCGTCGCCCTTAAGGACGGCCGCACATTGCATCATGATGGCAAAGGCCATTTCGGTGCTGGCAAGGTGACACTGCGTTCGGCACCAGCCGGTACGGGCATCATTGCTGGTGGTCCAATGCGCGCCGTGTTCGAAAGCCTTGGCGTTGCAGACGTCGTGACCAAGTCGGTTGGTACATCCAACCCTTACAACATGATCCGCGCTACCTTCGCTGCTTTGTCCGAACAGACAAGCCCGAAGTCGGTAGCGCAGCGTCGCGGTAAGAAAATTGCCGACCTTCTGGGTCGCGGTGGTAGCAAGACTGCTGCAGCCGATGCAGAAGCTATTGCGGAGTAATCGATATGGCGAAGATTAAAATCAAACAGACCGGTTCGCCGATTCGCCGTCCTGCCTCGCAGCGTGCAACTTTAAAAGGCCTTGGCCTTGACAAGATGAACCGCGTTGTCGAGATCGAAGACACCCCCGAAGTGCGTGGAATGATCCAGACAGTTCGGCACATGGTCCAAATCCAGGACTAACAATATCAGCGCGAATTAAAGCGAAAGCGAGTGCACGACATGAAATTGAATGACATTAAAGACAACGAAGGCGCCCGCCATCGCCGTATGCGCGTTGGCCGTGGTATCGGTTCGGGCAAGGGTAAAACCTCGGGTCGCGGCCAAAAGGGCCAAACCAGCCGTTCGGGTGTTTCGATCAACGGATTTGAAGGCGGCCAGATGCCACTTCACATGCGTATTCCAAAGCGCGGGTTCAACAATATCTTCGCCAAGGACCACGCTGAAGTAAATCTGGGCATGATCCAGAAGTTCATCGACGCCAAGAAGATCGACATCAAGGCTGTGGTTGACCACGCTGCGTTGAAGGCCGCTGGCCTTGCACGCGGTGGCAAGGATGGCGTTCGGTTGCTCGCCAAAGGCGAATTGACTGCAAAGGTCAACTTCTCGGTTGCCGGTGCGTCAAAGGCAGCCATTGAAGCGGTTGAAAAGGCCGGTGGCAAGGTCGAAGTGCTGGTGAAAGTTTCTGCTTCGGAAAAAGCGGCAGCGAAAAAGTCATCAGTCAAGAATGCAGCAAAAGAAGCTGCGGCCAAGAAATAAGATAGGAGCGACGACTTCGCTCTTGTCATGCCAGCCCCGCTTCCCGATATGGGCTGGCGGGGTTTGACATTTCTGGGGGGTAACCGGGGAATGTCGGGCTATATTTGGGATAAGGCAGCGGTTCGCATATTTTGCGGCGCGGTTTCTATCCGGACATAAGGAAAGTAAATCATGGCATCTAGGGCCGACCAAATGGCCTCGAACCTCAATTTATCGAAGTTCGGGCAGGCAACAGAGCTTAAGAACCGCATCTGGTTCACTATAGGCGCGCTTATCGTTTTCCGGATGCTGAGCTTTGTGCCGCTTCCCGGGGTCGATCCGATTGCGCAAGCGGCCCTATATGCAAACAATGCTGCCGGCGGCGTTCTAGATATCTTTAACACCTTCTCCGGCGGCAGCCTTGAGCGCATGAGCCTCATCGCGCTTGGCGTTATGCCCTATATTACCGCCTCGATTGTCGTGCAGCTTGCGGCATCATTGTCGCCAACGCTGGCCGCGATCAAGAAAGAAGGGGAAAGCGGACGCAAGAAGCTGAACCAATATACCCGCTACGGGACGGTGTTCCTCACCGCCGTGCAGGGTTATTTCCTCGCTGCTGGGCTTGAAAGTCTCGCGGCTGCCAATGGCATTAGCGCGGTTGTAGAGCCGGGCCTGATGTTCCGCGTCGTTGCGACGATCAGCTTGATTGGCGGCACGATGTTCCTGATGTGGCTTGGTGAGCAAATCACGTCGCGCGGCATTGGTAATGGCATTTCGCTCATCATCATGGCCGGGATCGTGGCGCAGTTGCCAATGCTGGTCGTGCGTCTGCTCGAAGGCGCGCGGACTGGGTCCATCAGCGGATTTCTGATCCTTGGTTTTGTCGCCATGTTCGTTGGCCTCACGCTCATCATTTGCTTCATGGAGCGCGGGCAGCGTCGCGTGCTGATCCAATATCCCAAACGCGCGACACAGCGCGGCATGATGCAGGCAGATCGCAGCCATTTGCCGCTCAAGATCAACACCGCGGGTGTTATCCCGCCGATCTTCGCATCATCGTTGCTGTTGTTGCCGCTCACAATCACGCAACTTGCCGGGAACAAGGCCGCGGGCGAAACCCAAATGGGTGACTTTGTGATCTCGTTGAACCAATATCTGCAGCACGGCCAACCAGTCTATCTGGTGCTCTACGGCCTGGGCATCATCTTCTTCTGCTTCTTTTACACCGCAGTGGTGTTCAATCCCGAGGAAACATCAGAAAATCTTAAAAAGGCCGGTGGTTTTATTCCAGGCATCCGTCCAGGCAAGAATACGGAATCCTACCTGGACTATGTGCTGACGCGCATCACCGTGTTGGGCGCAGCCTATCTGACATTGGTTTGTCTGCTACCGGATTATGTTCTGGGCGCGACAGGGCTTGCACAGCGTGTTCGCGGTCGGCGGAACGAGCTTGCTCATTCTGGTAAATGTTACCATTGATACCATCTCACAGATCCAGAGCCATCTGCTCGCCCACCAATATGGGGATCTGCTGAAAAAGGCCAAGCTGAAGGGTGGACGCGCCCGCTAAAGGGTGCGACATCGAAACGATCGGGGAAACGTTTCATGAATATCATCCTTTTGGGGCCTCCGGGTGCAGGCAAGGGAACGCAGGCGGCGTTGCTCGTCGACAAATATGGCATGGTTCAGTTGTCGACCGGCGATATTCTCCGGGCTGCGGTCAAGGCTGGCACTGAGGTCGGCAAGATGGCCGATGAAATCATGAAGGCGGGTAAGCTGTTTCCCGACGAATTGATGGCTGAAATCCTTGGTGAGCATATGGACGAAATTCCGGCTGACAAAGGCCTGATATTCGACGGCTACCCCCGCACAGCGCCTCAGGTGGCGTTACTGGATGGCCTTTTGTCTGCGCGCAGTAGGACACTGGATCATGTCATTGAGCTCGTGGTGGACGAAGATGCGCTGGTTGAACGCGTCGTTGGCCGCTTCACATGCGCCAATTGCGGCGATGGCTATCATGATGTCTTCAAGCAGCCAGTGGCTGCTGGCACATGCGACAAATGCGGATCACATGAATTCAAACGCCGTCCGGACGATAATGAGGAAACGGTGCGCACGCGCATGGCGGAATATCGGGCAAAGACCGAACCAATTCTGCCCCTGTATGACGCACGTGGGCTTGTAAGCCGCGTTGATGGCATGGCGTCCATCGAAGACGTGACTGAGGCAATCGACAAGATCATCGGCTGATTGACCGGGCGCCGTTGCCTGCGACCAAGTTCAGGGTGACGGAAATGGAAACGGTTGTTATTGTCCCTTTCCATGAAACATCTGTTGTCCACCGCGGTGATCATGGCCGCCACCGTTATCGCCACGCCAGTATCTGCCGAGGTCAAGTCTGCTTCGGAAACCGGCTTCAACATCATCCATATCGCCACGGTCGATGCAACGCCCGATGACATCTGGAAGCGCCTGATTGCACCGAAAGATTATTGGAGCAAAGCGCACAGCTGGTCTGGTTCCAGTGCGGGCTTCTATATCGATGCGCAGGCCAATGGTTGCTTCTGCGAACTGTTTCAGGAGGCCGATGCGAATGGCAAACTCAAGACCGTGGGCAGTGTCGAGCATATGCGCGTCATATTTGCGCAGCCGGGCAAAGTGTTGCGGATGCAAGGTGCGCTTGGTCCGCTTCAGTCCGAGGCGGTTTTGGGGACGCTGACGGTCGCGATAGAACCGGTCAAGGGCACCACGACCACACGTGTGAGCTTCTCTTATGTGGTGGGCGGCTACATGCGATACAAAGTTTCCGAAATCGCGCCCGCAGTTGATAAGGTGTTGGGTGAGCAATTCGGGAATATGTTGTCCCCATTTACGCCAGCAGCCGCCGAGGCGGCAAAAGCCGATGAATTTACGCTTGATGTTGAAAAGGTCACCAGCTCGTCAGGCCTCGAAACCCCGCTAGCCGATGAAGCGCCGAAAACTGACAGTGCGAGCGACAGCCCGGTGAACGAAGTGCTGCCGCCGGAGCCAAAATAATTGGCAACGAGACAAAACACGACGCGTTCAGGCAATAAAATCGAAATTGGCTGGTGCGAGATGGTCGATATCCCAAGCCTTGGCCTTGCTCAGGTGCATGCCAAAATGGACACGGGCGCTGCGACCTCCTCAATTCACGCGACCCGGATTAAACCCATCTCGCGCGATGGCAAACCCCATGTGGAATTCTGGTTCCGCCTCAATGCGGGCGAAAAGCCAAAACGGTATGAAGCGCCGCTGATCGACCGGCGCATGGTCCGGTCATCAAATGGCGAAGAACAGGATAGGTATGTCATCACGGCGCAATTTTGTTTTGGTAAACTGTGTTGGAACGGGCAGCTCACCTTGGCAAACCGGCGATCAATGGCCTTTCCCTTGCTAATTGGCCGGCGGGCGCTAAGGCGCGGCTTCCTCGTCAACAGCGGACGCCGGTGGGTTCTTGGAAAACCCGCAAATGTAGGGACCAAAGACACATGAAAATCGCGATGTTGGCGCGCAACGCCAACTTATATTCCCACCAACGGCTTGTGGAGGCGGCGACTGCCCGCGGTCATGAGATCGATATCTTGAATACGTTGCGCGTAACGATGAATATCACCTCGCATCGTCCCGAGGCATATTATCAGGGCGCAAAGCTTGGCAGATATGACGCAGTCATACCCCGGATTGGCGCCTCGGTTACATTTTACGGATTGGCGGTCCTGCGCCAGTTCGAGATGATGAACGTGTGGTCACTGAACGAAAGCGTCGCCATTGGTCGGTCACGCGACAAACTTCGGTCCTTGCAAATATTGGCGCGCAAGGGCCTTGGCCTTCCGGTCACTGCTTTTGCCCATGACCCAAGACAGACAGACGAAGTTATCGAGATGGTTGGCGGCGCACCTGTTGTCATCAAGCTGCTTGAAGGTACGCAGGGGATCGGGGTGGTTCTGGGCGAAACCGAGAAATCGGCCCGCTCAGTTATTGAGGCGTTTCGCGGGGCGAATGTGAACATCCTCGTCCAGGAATTCATCAAAGAGGCGAATGCCACCGATATCCGCTGCTTTGTCATCGGCAACAAAGTTGTAGCATCGATGCAGCGCAAAGGCGCAGAGGGAGACTTTCGATCCAACCTGCATCGCGGTGGATCGGCCCAGTCCATCAAGATCACACCAGAGGAACGGTCAACCGCTGTGCGCGCGGCGCGGGCCATGGGCCTGAATGTCGCGGGTGTCGACATGCTGCGGTCCAATCACGGTCCTGTCATCATGGAAGTGAACAGTTCGCCTGGACTTGAGGGCATTGAAAAAGCCAGTGGCAAAGATATTGCCAGCCGGATCATCCAGTTTATCGAAGAAAATGCGATGGCAGGCAAAACCAAGACGAAAGGCAAGGGGTAAAGCGCCGCTGGCCTTGACAGTTGGCGCGACTCACCGTAAGGCGCGTGGAATTCCGAACATCTGGTGCAGCCAGCAGCGCGTTTATGCGTCCGCTGGTTTTGTGCGTTTCGGGATATCATCAGCGTTGAGATAGGGTTCGTCCTTTCGGGGGCACCTGTGGAGCAGGAGTAAATAAATTGGCACGTATTGCCGGAGTTAACATTCCAACCAACAAGCGCGTGATCATTGCGCTTACCTACATTCACGGTATCGGCCGCACTAAAGCCGTCGAAATCGCGACCAAGCTGGGAATTGATCATAGCCGCCGTGTGCAGGACCTTTCGGACGCCGAAGTGCTGCAAATCCGCGAAACCATCGATGCGGGCTACACCGTAGAAGGCGATCTTCGCCGCAACACATCGATGAACATCAAGCGTTTGATGGATCTCGCCTGCTACCGTGGCCTTCGCCACCGTAAGGGGCTTCCTGTCCGTGGTCAGCGTACGCATACCAATGCGCGCACCCGCAAGGGCAAGTCAAAGGCAATCGCGGGCAAGAAGAAGTAATCACGGCATTCGCCTGAATATTTTTTCTTCGCATTTTCGAATAGGATACACAGTTTATGGCACGCGAACCACAGCGCATTAAAAAGCGGGAGCGCAAGAATATTTCGGCAGGCGTCGCGCACGTCAATGCCAGCTTTAACAACACCATGATCACGATCACGGATGCCCAAGGCAACGCGATCAGCTGGTCGTCCGCTGGAACCATGGGTTTCAAGGGGAGCCGCAAGTCGACTCCTTACGCCGCTCAGGTCGCCGCAGAAGATGCTGGCAAGAAGGCTGCGGAACATGGCGTTCGTACGCTTGAAGTAGAAGTTAAGGGCCCAGGTTCGGGTCGCGAGTCGGCGCTTCGCGCGTTGCAGGCGGTTGGTTTCACAATCACCTCGATCCGTGACGTGACGTCGATCCCGCATAATGGCGTTCGTCCTTCCAAGCGTCGGCGCGTCTAAGCATTCGTTTCAGGGGCGGCTGACCAGTCGTTCCTTCTTTTACCCGCAAGCCGGCACGGTGCACCAAATTGCCGGTTTTGCAAAACCCAAGGGGAAATCCATGTCCGTCAATATCAAGAACTGGCAGGAACTGAAAAAGCCCAACGCACTTGAGCTCAAATCAGGTAGCGATGCGAAGCGTAAGGCCGTATTTATTGCCGAGCCGCTTGAGCGTGGCTTCGGCTTGACTCTCGGCAACGCGTTGCGTCGCGTTTTGCTGTCGTCGTTGCAGGGCGCAGCGATTACATCGATCAAGATTGAAAATGTTCTGCACGAATTCTCGTCGCTTGCTGGCGTGCGTGAAGACGTGACCGACATCGTTCTCAACATCAAGCAGGTCGCATTGAAAATGGAAGGCGAAGGTCCAAAGCGGCTTCAGCTTTCGGCAACCGGCCCTGGCGCTGTCACCGCAGGTGATATCGCCGTGTCGGGTGATATTCAGGTGATGAACCCTGACCTGGTCATTTGCCATTTAGATGATGGCGCTACGCTGAACATGGAGATCACGGCTGACAGCGGCAAGGGCTATGTACCTGCCGTGGCCAACCGTCCTGCAGATGCGCCAATCGGCCTGATTCCGGTCGATAGCCTATATTCGCCAGTGCGTCAGGTCGCCTATAAGGTCGACAATGCACGCATCGGTCAGGAGCTTGACTATGACAAGCTGTCACTGACGATCGAAACCGATGGCACCGTAACGCCCGAAGACGCTGTGGCCTATGCCGCGCGCATTCTTCAGGACCAGTTGCAAGTGTTCGTCCACTTCGAAGATTCGATGGCCGCATCGTCGCCTATGATCGGCATGGCTGCACCGTCTGCATCTTCCGAAGAATCCGATGCAAACCAGCTCAACCGTTATCTTCTCAAGAAGGTCGACGAGTTGGAACTATCGGTTCGCAGCGCAAACTGCCTCAAGAACGACAACATCATCTACATCGGCGACCTCGTGCAAAAGAGCGAGGCCGAGATGCTGCGTACGCCGAATTTCGGTCGCAAGTCGCTGAACGAAATCAAAGAAGTCCTGTCGTCGATGGGCTTGCGCCTTGGTATGGACATCCCAGGTTGGCCGCCTGAAAACATCGAAGAGATGGCCAAGAAGCTTGAGCAAGAGTTGCTCGGATAAGAATATTTGGGCCAAGGCACTGCTTTGGCCCAATCCAAAAGGGAAAATGGCCGCCCTTGACTGGCCAGGATCGGGGTACCTGATACGGCCCCCCTACGAACGAAGGAATACAATATGCGCCATAAAGTTGGCCACCGTAAGCTGCAACGCACGACATCGCACCGTACCGCGATGCTTCGCAACATGGCAGCATCGCTCATCAAGCATGAGCAGATCAAGACAACCTTGCCAAAAGCAAAAGAACTGCGTCCTTATATCGAAAAGCTGATCACGCTTGCGAAAAAGGGTGGTCTTTCCAACCGTCGCCTCGCGATGAGCCGTTTGATGGATGATACGCAGCTCGTGAAATTGTTTGACGAACTGGCGACACGTTATGCCGACCGCAGCGGTGGTTACAGCCGCGTGATCAAGGCAGGCTTTCGTGGTTCGGACGCTGCACCCATGGGCGTTATCGAACTCGTAGACCGCAACGTCGACGCCAAGGGCCAGGACAGCGGTCCAGTCGAAGTGATAGATGATGCTGAATAAGCTTGTCTGACCTTATAAGTTTCCAAAGGGCGGTATCCGAAAGGGTGCCGCCCTTTTTTGTGACAACGCCTTTTTGCCGGCCCATTGATTTCGACGAAAATGCGAAATTAACTGTCAGGCGACACGTGATATGATTGGCGTTCCTTGCCCGACGCCTTAGTCCTTGGACATTGCTTTGTTCGCGCTGGGGAAATGAAATTATGCGAAGTGCACTTTTGCTTGGGGTAGCCCTGTTAATGGCACCCATGTCGTCGATGGCCATGGCCAATGATGCAACCACTGCCGATGTTGCGACGAAACTGGACTATCCGAAAACAAAAACCGTTGACGTGGTGGATGAACAATTTGGGGTGAAGGTCGCTGATCCCTATCGCTGGCTTGAGGATGACGTACGTGTAAATGCGGAAGTCGCCGACTGGGTCAAATCCCAAAATGCGGTGACGAGCGCCTATCTCAAAACATTGCCCGGCAAGAAAGTGCTCGCCGCGCGGATGAAGAAGCTGTTCGATTATGAACGCTTCGGACTACCCGAGAAAGCCGGTGGCTATTATTTCTTCACCAAGAATGACGGGCTGCAGAACCAGTCGGTCTTATATGTCCGCAAGGGCCTTGCTGGTGCCGACCGCATTCTCATTGACCCGAACAGCTGGGCAAAGGACGGAGCGACCGCGCTAGACAGCTGGGTGCCGTCAAAGAATGGCAAATTACTGGCTTATTCAATTCAGGACGGCGGCTCGGACTGGCGATCAATCAGGGTGCTTGATACGACGACCGGAAAATTGCTGTCAGACGCCATCAAATGGGCAAAATTCACCAACATCAGCTGGGTGGGCAATGAAGGGTTTTTGTATTCGCGCTTTGCCGAGCCAAAAGAGGGCGCGGCATTCCAGCAGCTGAATTTCAACCAGACCGTCTATTATCACAAAATCGGCACGCCCCAATCCGAAGACAGAGTGATTTATGCCACACCCGACAAGCCCGCATTTGGGCACAGCGCTCAAGTTACGCATGATGGAAAATGGGCGGTCATAACAACATCATCGGGCACCGATGAAAAATATGAATTGCACATCATGGCGCTCGGGAAAAAGCCGACCTGGAAAGCGCAGCCGCTGGTCCCGGGGCTCGAGCATGACTGGGGTCTGATTGAGGGCATGGGCAACACTTTGTGGTTCACGACCAACAAGGACGCAGCGAAGCTTAAGGTCGTAGCGGTCGATCTTTCCAAACGGGTTCAGAACCGCGTTCGTTGCAAAGGAGAATTGGAGCAAGCCACGGCGTGCACTCTGCCGGCTTATAACTTTATCGACGTCGTCCCCGAGCGGGAAGAGACGCTGTCACGTGCGCAAATCGTCGGAAGCCGCCTCATACTGTCCTATATCAAGGACGCCAAGTCGATGGCGATGATGACGGATCTTGCGGGCAGGCCGATTCAGGAAATTGCGCTAAACGCGATTGGAACAGCCAGCGGTTTTTCAGGCACGCCCGGTGATCCCGAGACCTTCTTCGGCTTTTCGAGCTTTAATCAACCGGGTGCAGTTTACCGCTTCGACAGCAATAACGGGACATCGACGCCCTTCGCGCAGCCGAAATTGAGCTTCAATCCGCAGGACTATAACGTATCACAGGTATTTTATCCGTCCAAGGACGGCACAAAAATACCCATGTTCATCGTACATCGCAAAGACCTGGATCTCTCCAAAGGAGCGCCAACCTTGCTATATGCCTATGGCGGGTTCAATATTTCGCAGACCCCGACCTATTCGCCGACCCGCATGGCGTGGCTCCAATCAGGCGGCGTTTTTGCGTTGGCCAACATCCGCGGTGGTGGAGAGTATGGCAAACCATGGCATGACGCCGGCCGGTTGATGAACAAGCAAAATGTCTTTGACGATTTTGCCGCCGCTGCGGAATATCTGATTGCAAGCGGCATTTCCGCCAAGGGCAAGATTGCGATTGAAGGCCGCTCAAATGGTGGCCTTCTGATCGGTGCATCGTTGAACCAGCGCCCCGATCTTTTTGCCGCTGGCCACGCAGCGGTGGGCGTGATGGACATGGTACGCTTTGATCGCTTTACCGCTGGCCGTTATTGGGTCGACGATTATGGCTACCCAAGCAAGGAAGCCGATTTCAAGATGCAGATGACCTATTCGCCATATCATAATATCAGATCAGGCGTCGACTACCCTGCCGTGATCGTCTCCACGGCAGATACCGATGACCGCGTGGTACCAGGCCATAGCTTCAAATATATTTCTGCTCTTCAGGCGGCCGATACGGGAAACAAGCCAAAGATCATCCGAATTGAGAGCCGTGCTGGACATGGATCAGGCAAGCCGACCGACAAGGTTATCGACGAATATTCGGATATCTACGCGTTTCTTGCCAAATGGACTGGGCTTGAGTTGGTTGAATAATCGTTCATGAAAAACGCTCTTTATATGAACGGATGCTGACAAGTCAGTTCAGCATCCGGTCAATTGCTATGGGTTAGTTCGTCTCCATCGGCTCAGAAAGACTGGGCCGGGATAAGGAGACTGAAAATGAAGTTCATCACCAAAAGCTTGCTTGGCGCCGGAGCTGCTGCTGCAGCTTTGGTAAGCATTTCGGTACCGGCTCAGGCGCGGGATCGGTACGATCGCGACCGGGATGGCATTAGCGCAGGCGAGATTATCGCTGGGGCGGTTGTGCTTGGCGGCCTGGCTGCCGTTTTGTCTGCTGCAGATAATGGCCGCGACTACGGCTATGATGGCAATGACGGTTACGACTATAATCGCGCTGGTTACAATTATAACCGCGGTGGCAATGGCCGCGCTGCCGTACACCAATGTGTCACTGCAGTCGAGCGTTGGGCCAATGGCTACAGCCGTTCAGACGTTACGCAAATTCGCAGCATTGAACGCACACGCTATGGTTATCGCGTGATGGGCAATCTGGTCGTCCAGGATGGACGGGGCCGCGATTATAACAATGGTTACGGTGGCGATCGCTACAATCAGGGCGACCGATATGACCAAGGCGACCGCTATAACGACAGCGACCGTTACGACCGCAATAGCTATGGCCGCGGATATGATAAAGGCCGATTTATCTGCACTGTCGAACGGGGCCGTGTCGTTGACGTCGATTATCGTGGCCTCGACAGGTGGCGCTAAAGTTTAGAAGGTAACGGGGGCATAGAGGCTCAGTCTGGAGACAGGCTGAGCCTCTTGTTATATGCAAGATGGTTAGCGGCAGCGATAATTGCTCCGGTCAATCTGCCGGCCCAACAATGCGCCACCAGCGGCGCCCAATATCGCGCCCAATGTCTTGTCACCGCGACCAGCGATCTCATTGCCTGCAAGGCCGCCAACTGCGGCACCGATGATAAGTCCGGTCGTACCGTCGTCGCGCTTGCAATAATAGCGGCCATCATCGCCGCGCCAGACGCGCGAGTTGTTACCAATAGATTGCGCATCACGCTGCCCTTCACGGTAGCCTTGCTGGTACGCACGTTCCTTTTTGTTCTTATGGCCCCACGCCTTTGCGTGGCGCGGCGGATCGGCCATTACGGCTCCAGCGGGTATAACCATCGCGCTTGCGGCCAAAACCATTAATGTATGTTTCATGTCGTGATCTCCGTTGCAGATGAACCTGGTTGGCTTCAAACGGCGTGGATGAACCGCAGTTGCATATCGCGTTCAGATATGGATGACCCGTTTGTTTAGCGCGACAGATGGCGCACTTCTTACCAGTCGCTATGTCGATGGCTTGCCTCCGCCGCAAAAAACAGCCAAGGTCATCAGATGGCAAATATCATCGCATTCATCTTCGGACTTATCGCCCTTGTATTGGCTATGGTTGGCTTCATCCCGCTCCTGGGTTGGCTCAACTGGCTTATCATGCCCATTGCAGCCGTGGGTGCGATATTCGGATTGGTATCAGAGAAGAATGGCGGACGAAATTTCTGCCTTGTTGTGATCGCGATTTGCGCGCTGCGGCTTTGGATTGGCGGCGGAATTATCTGAACCTTATTCGAGGTCGGGTATACGCATCATGGCAGAAACTAACGAAACCGCACGCCCCAATGGCCTGCCATATGCCATTTCGGCCTATCTCATCTGGGGCTTCGTCCCCGTCTACTTCAAATTACTCAACCATGTTCCGCCCGTCGCTGTCGTGGCGCAGCGGATCATTTGGTCAGTCCCGTTGCTGCTCATCATCATGGCGCTGCGCAAACAGCTCGGCGAATTTGGCGCCATCTTCAGGCACAAGACGCATCTGCGCAACTTGCTTGCATCGGCCACGCTGATTGCAATTAACTGGGTGATCTACATCTGGGCCGTGTCGACGAACCACATATTGGCCGCTAGCCTGGGCTATTATTTGAATCCTTTGGTCAACGTCCTCTTGGGCCGCCTGTTTCTCGGCGAACGCTTGCGTCCGATGCAAATTGCGGCTGTTGCCGTTGCTGCACTCGGTGTCGCCATATTGATCGGTGACGCGCTGGATACATTATGGGTATCGGTCTCCCTGGCCTTCAGCTTTGGCTTCTACGGGCTCATCCGCAAGATCACGCCAGTGGGCTCAGTCCCCGGTCTTGCCATCGAGACGACGTTGCTCGCGCCTTTGGCCTTGGCTGCAGTATTTTGGTATGCACGGGCTGGAACTGGCGGATTTGGGGATGATGTTACGACATCGGTTCTGTTGATTCTGGCAGGCGTTATAACGGCTGTCCCGCTGCTCATGTTTGCAACGGCTGCGCGGCGCATGAGTTACGCAAGCCTTGGTTTTGTCCAGTATATCGCGCCATCGATTGCGTTTTTGCTTGGCGTATTTGCCTATGGCGAACCGCTCAGCACAACCAAGCTTGCCTGTTTCATTCTGATCTGGGTCAGTATCGCAATCTTTTGCGCTGACGCTATCAAGACGTACCGGGCCGCGAAGGCTTAGGCTTTCAACCGCCAGCGCAGCGTTTCGCCTGCATGGAATGGCACAATCGAGACACCGTCAAGTTCAAGAAGCGCTGGCACTTCATTGTCCGTCCGCTCCAATGTCACGCGATCTTCGTTCAGCGGCAAACCATAAAAATGCGGGCCATTTTCGGACGCAAAAGCTTCCAGCCTGGCCAGCGCGTTTTCTTCCTCGAATACGGCTGCGTAGCTTTCCAATGCAAAGGGGGCGTTGAAAATGCCTGCACAGCCGCAGGCGCTTTCCTTTGCGGTGACGTCATGTGGCGCGCTGTCAGTGCCCAGAAAATATTTCGTGCTGCCCGATGTCGCTGCCTTGCGCAGTGCCAGGCGGTGCACTTCGCGCTTCACTACGGGCAGGCAATAGGCATGCGGGCGGATGCCGCCTGTAAACATGGCGTTGCGGTTGAGGTGCAGATGTTGGGGCGTAATGGTGGCCGCGACATTGGCGCTGCTCGTATCCACAAAGGCAACTGCATCGGCGGTGGTGATATGTTCGAACACAATGCGCAGCTCGGGCAAATCGCGGACCAGCTTTGACAGCGTCTTTTCAATGAACACGGCCTCGCGGTCGAATATGTCGACATGCGCGTCGGTCACTTCGCCATGGATAAGCAAGGGCATGCCGATGCGCGCCATATGCTCAAGCGCTGGCATGATATTGGCGATATCGGTAACGCCATGTGCGCTACCGGTGGTGGCATGGGCGGGATATAATTTGGCGGCGGTAAACACACCTTCTTCGAAGCCACGTGCAAGCTCTTGGCCGTCGGTCGCATCGGTCAGATATGCCGTGATCAGCGGCGTAAAGGCGGTCCCTTCTGGCACCGCGGCCAATATCCGCTCGCGATAGGCCGCGCCTGCTTCGACCAAGGTTACAGGCGGCGACAGATTGGGCATCACGATGGCACGGGCAAACTGGCGCGCGGTATAAGGCACTACGCTGCGCATGACGGCGCCATCGCGCAAATGGACGTGCCAGTCGTCAGGCCGGCGGATGGAAAGAATCGTCTGATCGGTCATGTCTTCCCTTTAAGCGTCCGGCACCCTATCTGTCACCTATGCCAAACACCCGTCTGTTCGACCGAAGCATCATTCGCCTTGTCCCCCACTGAAACGGACGAAGACGTACGCCAGTTTTTGCAAGGTTTGGTTACACAGGACACCGCAGCAGACATGCCGTCTTATGCTGGGCTGTTAAGTCCGCAGGGCAAGGCGCTGTTCGATTTCCTGTTATGGGCCGACGGCAATGATGTGCTGATCGATTGCGAAAGTGCGCAGGCCGATGCCCTCATCCGGCGGCTGTCCATGTACCGTCTGCGGCGGAAAATTGCGATTGCGATCGATGCGGCGTGCGGAGTGTTCTGGAGCGCCGAGGGCAGTAGCGACCCGCGCCATGCTGATCTTGGCAAAAGGTGGCTTGGGGCGCTGTCGGCGGACGATATCGACGTGAGTGCAGCCTTTCGCGCACATCGGCTGGCGCTCGGCGTCACTGAAGGGCTGGCGGAACTTGGCAGTGATCAGACCTTGTGGCTTGAAACAAATGCAGCCGAACTGAACGGCGTGTCCTTTGCCAAAGGGTGCTATGTGGGGCAGGAGAACACGGCACGCATGAACTGGCGGCAAAAGGTCAACCGGCGGCTTGTGGTGGTGCCACTTTGCGATGCCGACCCGAAACGGCAACGCGTTGCGCTGGACCAGCTGGGCCTGTCGGTCGAGTTGCGCCGCGTCGAGGATATGGCGGGGCTTGATCTGCCAGAATGGCAGCGTGCTGCGATTAGCTGACGCTAATCGTTCCCGTCATGCCAAACCCGGCGTGTAGAAAGTGGCCGCATTTGACCTTGTAGGTCCCGGACTTTGGGGTCACCGTAACGTCTGCACTTTGTCCGGCAGACAGTTCAATACTGACCTTTTTGGTCAGCTTTGTCCGCGTCAGCGCGTCCATGCTCGATGTGCTAAAAAACTCCAGTGCGGTGAAATTATGCCCGCCCGAGCCCTGATTTACGAAATGCAGCGTGACGGGTTGCCCAGCTTTCAACGCGATGTTCGATGGGGTGAAGCTGAAATTTGCCAAGACGATTTCGACCTTAGCGGGGGTCTGGGCTGACGTTTCGGCGCTTATCAAAAGCCCGGCCAGCGCCAAGTGCGCGCGTAATTTCATATAGTCCTCCGACGCCCCGAGAGGATATTACGCCAATACGTTTAGTCGAGCAACTCGAGTTTTACGCGTGCCGTTCCGCTTCGGTCCATGCCGATTTTCTTGGCTGCGGCGTAGGAGATGTCCATGATGCGCGTCTTGCCCCATGGTCCGCGGTCGTTGACACGCACGATGACTTCCTGACCATTTGCGAGATTTGTGACCGCTACGCGGCTGCCAAAGGACAAAGTGCGGTGCGCTGCAGTCAAGGCACCTGGGTCGAATTTCTCGCCGCTGGCGGTGCGATTTCCGCTGAATTCAGCGCCATAATAGCTTGCCATGCCGGAACCGATATCTGTCCGGCTATCACCCGCCTGCGCGAGCACTGGCACAGTCAATAGCGACAGCATGACAAAAAAGCGTGGTTGCATAGACCTATCTTCCCCCCGAGGAACGACGGGATACACAAACGTTTTTCATCATCCAATATGCGAATCGACGTGCCGCGCAAACTTTGCGGCCACCCGATCGATCTGAATAACCAACTGCGGTAATTACACGTCGAGATTGGCCACGTTCAGCGCATTTTCGACAATGAAGTCGCGCCGTGGTTCCACAACCTCGCCCATCAATTTGGTGAAAATGTCGTCAGCAAGGTCGGCCTGATCGATTTCCACCCGCAACAGCGACCGGTGATTAGGGTCAAGCGTCGTTTCCCACAATTGCTCGGCATTCATTTCGCCAAGACCTTTGTAGCGTGAGATCGACAGACCTTTGCGACCCGCGATCAAAATGGCCTCGAGCAGCTCGGATGGACGCGTAATGGCACCCTTATTGCCGACGCTGACGGCGGTTGTCGCGCGCTTTACCTGATCACCAACGGCGTCGCCAGCTTCGGCATCAGCTTCCGCATCACCGTCAATATCTTCCGCAACGTCTGCTGCCGCAACAGCAGTTACTTTCACCAGCCGGGCCGGTGTTTCGTAGCTTTCGGTCTCTTCGCTTGCCAGCTTGTGCAATTTGCGGGCCTCGGCGGACATCAGGAAAGCGGCATCGATGATGTGGTGGTCGGTGACACCGCGCCACAACCGTTCGAAATGATAGCCGCCGTCTTCGGAGACCCGACCGGACCATTTGCCCTCGACATCCTGCGCACCCATCCATGCGGCTGCCTTGGCAACGGCTGCTGCACGATCCGTGGCTTCGGGGTCCAATGCACTGGTCAACGCCATGGCTTCAACGATCGTGGGGTCATAGCGGCGTGGGACAAACGCCATCAGGCTGCGCATGCGGCGTGCATGATCAACCAAAGCGCCCAGATCTGCGCCAGCGCGCTGACCGCCAGCGCCTTCAAGAACCACTCCGCCAAGGCCAAGCTCGACCAGATGGTCATCGAGCGCCTTGTCGTCCTTGACGTAAATTTCGCTGCGCCCTTTCGCGACCTTGTACAAAGGTGGCTGCGCAATGAAGAGATGGCCGTTCTCGATAATTTCCGGCATCTGCCGATAGAAGAAGGTGAGCAAAAGTGTCCGGATATGTGATCCGTCGACATCAGCGTCGGTCATGATCACGATCTTGTGATAGCGCAGTTTCTCGATGTTGAAATCTTCGCGGCCAATGCCCGTGCCCATCGCCTGAATAAGCGTTCCGACCTCTTTCGAGGACAGCATTCGGTCGAAACGGGCGCGCTCGACGTTCAGGATTTTACCCTTCAACGGCAATATCGCCTGATAATGGCGGTCGCGGCCCTGCTTGGCGGAGCCGCCTGCAGAGTCACCTTCGACTAGGAACAGTTCGGATTTGGCTGGGTCCTTTTCCTGACAGTCTGCAAGCTTGCCGGGCAAGGACGCAACGCTCATGACCGACTTGCGGCTGGCTTCACGGGCCTTGCGCGCCGCTTCGCGCGCAGCGGCGGCGTCGATGACCTTTTGAATGACCGTCCGGGCATGACCAGGATTTTCCTCAAGCCATTCGCTCATCCGGTCGGCCATCAGGCTTTCGAGCGGCTGGCGCACTTCGGACGACACAAGCTTGTCTTTTGTCTGCGACGAAAATTTCGGGTCCGGTAGTTTGACTGACACGATGGCGGTCAGGCCTTCGCGCATGTCATCACCAGTAAGCGTCACCTTTTCCTTTTTCAATATGCCCGATTTTTCGGCATAATTGTTCAAGGTGCGAGTCAACGCCGAACGGAATGCGGCCAGGTGCGTCCCGCCGTCACGCTGCGGGATATTGTTGGTGAAGCACAATACATTTTCGTAATAGCTGTCGTTCCATTCCAGCGCGACATCGATGCCAACGCCATCGCGGTTCGACGTTATCGCAATCGGTTCAGCCAGCAACGCCGCCTTGTTCCGATCAAGATATTTCACGAATGCACCGATGCCGCCAACATAAAACAGATCATGTTCCTTGATCTCGGAATGCCTTTTGTCACGCAGCAGGATGCGCACGCCCGAGTTCAGGAACGCTAGTTCGCGGTAACGGTGCTCAAGCTTGTCGAAATCAAATTCAAGGACGTTTTTAAACGTATTGGTCGACGCCATAAAGGTCACTCTTGTACCCTTTTTGGGCTTGCCATCGATAACGGGCGCATCGCCACGCACGATCAATGGCGCAACGGCATCACCATGCTCAAACCGCATCCAATGCTCTTTGCCTTCACGCCAGATGGTAAGTTCCAGAAATTCCGACAATGCGTTGACCACGGAGACGCCAACGCCGTGAAGCCCGCCGGATACTTTATAAGCATTGTCTTCCGACGTGTTTTCGAATTTACCGCCTGCGTGCAGTTGAGTCATAATGACCTCTGCCGCCGAAACGCCTTCTTCCTTGTGCATGCCGGTCGGAATGCCGCGGCCATTGTCCTCGACCGACACCGAGCCGTCGGGGTTCAGTTCGATCAGCACCAGATCGCAATGTCCGGCCAGCGCCTCGTCAATGGCATTATCGGAAACTTCGAACACCATGTGGTGCAGGCCGCTGCCGTCATCGGTATCACCAATATACATCCCTGGCCGTTTGCGGACGGCGTCGAGGCCCTTTAGAACCTTGATACTGTCGGCGCCATATTCATTCTGATTGGGATTAGCCGCGCTGTCCGAAGAGATGTTGTTTTGTTCGTTTTCTGGTGTTTGTTCAGTCATAGCCTGACCATAGGCCTTAACCCCGAAAATCCCAAGGAAAACCGGCCAAAAGTGGCCATTTTTCCACAATCTTTTGCCGGCTGTCTTGCCACACTTTGCATGTCTGCGATTGTCATAGCAAAATAGGCGATGAAAGTTTTGCGAATGGCGCTAAGTCGTCGGATAAACGCCCAGACGGGGGACGGGAATCGTAATGCAAATAGAGGCTGAACTTGAAAAAACCTTTGGCGACTTTGGCGCTCTGATCGCTGGCTGGGGGGAGGCGAAACCCGACGATCCCGCATTGGCCGACAGCATGACAGAACTGACATGGCGCGACCTTGCTGCGTTGACCGCGCGGATTGCCGCCCAGTTGCAGCATACAGGTCTAAAACGTGGGCAGGCAGTAGCGATATTGGGCACGAGCAATGTTTCCTATGCCTTGGTATATCTGGCCGCAGTGCGCGCTGGCGGCTGCGCTGCGCCACTGACGACATCGGCTGCCCCAGCCCAATTGGCCGCCATGCTGAAAGATTCAGGCGCTGCACATCTTTTCGTCGATGCCGCCAAATTGGCGGACCTTGATGGAATCGAACTTGGTGACGTCGACATCATCATGCTGGATACACCTGTTGGCGATCACCCGGCACTGCACAGCTGGATGGCAGACGAAGGCGCCAGTTTCGCCGCTTCGACCCCGGCACCCACTGACCCGTTCAATATTATCTACTCAAGTGGAACCACAGGGACACCAAAGGGTATCATTCATTCGCACGCCATGCGTTGGCACCAGATGGCGGGCGGGTTCAAATCCATTTACAACCGCGACACGCGATCCTTGATGTCCACGCCCTTATATTCCAACACCACGCTCGCGGTGTTTCTGCCTACGATCTGCCATGGCGGTTTTGCGCGCATCATGGAAAAATTCGACGCTGGCGCCTATCTCGGCCATGCCCAGACGGACCGGACGACGCACACCATGCTCGTGCCTGTGCAGTATCAACGTCTCATGGCGCATCCGGACTTTGACACATTTGATCTGACAAATTTCATCGTCAAATTCTGCACCAGTGCGCCATTTGCCGCCGAGTTGAAGGCACAGGTGCTGAAACGCTGGCCCGGTGGTCTTGTCGAGATTTACGGCATGACCGAAGGCGGCGTTGTGTGCATGCTGCAAGCGCACCACCATCCCGACAAGCTGCACACGGTGGGGCAGCCCGTCACGGGGCATGACCTCATCGTGCTGGACGAAGATGACAACCGCCTGCCCTCCGGATCGAAGGGCGTTTTGACCGGCCGGTCACCGACGATGATGTCCGGCTACAAGAACCAGCCCGAGAAAACGCGCGAGATGGAGTGGCGTGATGAACATGGAGACATCTGGCTGAAAACCGGTGACATTGGCATTGTCGATGAAGATGGTTTTGTATCGATTGTCGGCCGCGCCAAGGACATGATCATTTCTGGCGGGTTCAATATTTATCCGAAGGATCTTGAGGAGTTGCTTGAGCAGCAGCCCGGGGTTGCCGAAGCAGCTGTGGTGGGGATGCCATCCGAAGCCTGGGGAGAAACGCCGGTTGGTTTCGTGCGGATGCGCGATAATGCTGTTTCGCCAGACGCGATACTGGATCGCGTGAACGCGCAATTGGGCAAGACGCAGCGGATTTCGGTGCTCTATCCTATCGACGAAATGCCGCGTAGCCACATTGGCAAATTGCTGAAGACGGACTTGCGCGCTTTGGCTGCGGAGAAGCAGCGTGAGTGATAAATTCGGCCCTGACCTCGCTGCAGTCATATCGGTCTTGCAGACGGCCTTAACCCCGGCGTTTCTGCTGGTCGCAGTGGGCAGCTTGCTTAACGTGCTGACGGGCCGGCTTTCACGCATCGTGGATCGATCACGCGATTTGCAGCGCCAATATGCGGAAACCGACGGCCTGGCACATGAGCGTGTGGTCCGCGAATTGCGGATTATCGAAAAGCGCATGCGCGTGGTCGGGTCATCGATTTTATATGCGGTTCTGTCAGCAATCTCGGTCTGTGTGGAGATTGCGGTTTTGTTTCTGATGGGTCTCACGCAATTTTCTGCAGCTTGGGTCGCTGTGGCCGTGTTCATGCTCGCATTGGCGCTGCTTTCCGCCTGCTTGTTCCAGTTTGTGCGCGAAATCCGTTTGGCGACTTATGCCATTTATGTACCTGAGGAATATCTCGAACTGCCCGCGCCGCCAAAGCCACCGGAACGAAAGCGGCGAAAACCGATTTAGCCTCGATGCTTACCCTGATCATAGTCATTGCCGTGGTATCGGCGGCATTGCTGGTTGGCGCAGCCTGGGGCGTTTACGGCACGTTGTCCGATCGCACCGAGGGGTTTATTGTCGCGCTTGCAGGCGGTGCCCTCATCATGTCGATTATGAGCGAACTTGTTGAACCGTCGGTTACGGAAGGCAGCCTGTGGGTGTCGATTGCTGCTTTGGCCGTTGGGGCGGTGTTGTTTTCAGTGTCGGATTACTGGATTGACGAGAAATTACCGTCGGATGAGGGCGTTGGCCTGCTGGCGGCGATTACATTTGATGGTGTCCCGGAAAATCTCGCGCTTGGTGTTGCGTTGATCGGTGCATCGGCTGGCGAGGTCGCGGCTTTGGCCGGGGCTATACTTCTGTCGAACATACCCGAAGCTGCGGGCGGCGCGCGCGGAATGAAGGACTGTGGCATGCGGCCGCGCACGATATTTGGCTTATGGGGCGGGGCGACGGTTCTGCTTGCGCTGGCTGCTCTGGTTGGAAACTTCATGCTTGAGGGCGCGCACCCCAATATATTGGCGGTGATCCGATGCACCGCGGCGGGTGCAGTTGTTGCGTCGCTTGCGACTGAAGTCTTTCCAAAAGCGTATAAAGATGACCACCATCTTGCAGGGGTGGCGACGGCGCTTGGCCTGATGATTGCAATTTGGCTCGAAAGTTTCGGCGGTTAGGCCTTATTCTCATTTAGCTGGCGAACCCGTTCAACAACTTCGCCGCGGATTGCGGGCGTCACAAACTTGCCGATTTCGCCGCCATATATCGCAATTTCCTTCACCAGCCGCGACGCAATGGGTTGAAGCGAGACATCGGCCATCAGAAACAATGTCTCGATCCGATCGTTGAGCTGCCGGTTCATGCCTGTTAGCTGATATTCATATTCGAAGTCGGTCACGCCGCGAATGCCACGGATTACCGTGCTTGCGCCCTGTGCTTCGGCAAAATCCATGAGCAGAGAGTTAAATCCCACCACCCGGATATTTGCAGCGCCGATCTGCGAAACTTCGCGTTCGACCATCATGATCCGTTCGTCGTCCGAAAACATTGGCGATTTTGCCGCATTGGTCGTGACGCCGATGACCAGTTCATCCACCAGCTTTGCGCCCCGACGGATGATGTCCATGTGGCCCAAGGTAATCGGGTCAAAGGTGCCTGGATATACGCCAATACGGTGCGTCATCAGCGGTCCCTTTCGGTGATATAGTTGGCAATGGCGCGTAACAGATCGGCTTCGGCGCCATAGCTTGAGAGATGTTCATTGGCCTGGGCAACCAGCATGCCTGCCTGCTGTTTCGCGCGGTCAAGGCCCATGAGGGAAACAAATGTGCCCTTGCCCGCCTTGGCATCCTTCTGGAGCGCTTTTCCGGCGCGTTCGGGATCGCCTTCAACATCCATGATGTCATCGGCAATCTGGAAGGCAAGGCCGATGTCGCGCGCATAGCCACGCAAATGCGTCCGCCCTTCCGGCGGTATATGTCCCAGAATTGCGCCCATTTCGACACTGGCCGCGATAAGCGCTCCTGTCTTGAGAGCCTGCAGGCGGGTGATGGTAGGTAAGTCGAACACCGAATTTTCGGCTTCGATGTCCATCATTTGTCCGCCGGCCATGCCTTCGGGGCCACTTGCCTGTGCCAGCGTCGATACCAGTTCGCCCCGAATAAACGGATCGGTGTGCGTGTGAGAACTTGATAAAATTTCAAAGGCCAGCGCGTGCAATGAATCCCCCGCCAGAACGGCGGTCGCGTCATCAAAGGCACGGTGGACAGTCGGCTTGCCACGTCGCATGTCGTCGTCATCCATGCATGGCAGGTCATCATGCACGAGCGAATATACATGGATGGCTTCAACTGCAGTACCGACGCGTAACGCGACCTTGCGATCGACATGAAACAGCGCGGCCGTTGCGGTCACGAGCAACGGGCGAAGGCGTTTGCCGCCACCAATCGCCGCGTGGCGCATGGCGGCATACAAGCGGTCGCGCGCATCGCCCGGAAGCTGGAGAAGCGTGTCAAATTCCTGATCAATATCCGCCGCAATTTGCGCCAGGGAATCTCGTAACAAAGAAGCATGTGATGAGTCGGGCATGAAACTCAACCGGCATCAAAGGGCGTAGTGCCTGTTGGCGTGCCGTCTGGCCCCAAGGCGATTGCATCGATGCGCGCTTTTGCTGAATCAAGCCGCTGCTGGCACAATGCCCGCAAGGCGTTTCCGCGCTCATACAGCGCGATGGATTCATCCAGTGGCGCTTCGCCGCTTTCGAGCTTGTGGACAATCTCTTCAAGCGCACGCAGCGCCTGTTCGAAGTTCATTTCGGCTACGTCTTGAGTCATGGCACTGCAATGACGCCCGCTGCGGCACGGGTCAAGTGCTTCGCTCTATCGAAATTTTGGCTCAATTTGCCCTTAAACTGCTTCACATTGTCGATGTGCTGCGGCAAAGACCTTGGCCTATGACAAAAAAACATCTTCTCCTCGCCCCGTTGTCCATGCTTGCATTGGCAGCATGCAACTCTTCCAATAGTCCATCTACGACAGAAGCCACGACCGACACGGCCGCAGCTGGTCCGGCTGAAATCGAAATGCCCCCGGCAATTACGGCAACCGGAACGTATCGCTGTGCCGATAACAGCATATTATATGTTGATTTCCTGGGGCAGAATGAAGCGGCGGATATTCGCGTAGGCGACAAGTCGGCACTTGCTGTCCGCGTAACTGCGCCCAAGGCAGAAGCGCCCGTCGCTGACGCTGCGCCTACCCCTGCTGAGCCCGCCGCTCCCCTGGTATCAGCCGACGGGCAAAGCTCTCTTTCTGGCAGTGGTAAGCAAATCAATGTCAAGCTGGCCGACAAAGGGGCGCAAACCTGCAAAAGCAGCTAGCCGGTCAAAAGGGTCTATGTGTTCAAAAAGGGTCGGATCTTTTCCGGCCCTTTTTTATACGCCAGCTTTCAAAAGCCAGTCGTGAAAAATCTTCACTGCCCGCTGCTTGAGTGCACGGGGCCGGCACACAAAATAATAGCTATAGGGACTTTCCACCTCTGTATCGAACAGGCGGGTGAGGCGCGAGTCCCGAGCGTCGGAAAAGTGGCTACCATGCATGATGGCAACACCTAGTCCGTTCGCTGCCGCTTCGAGCATCAATGCCCCACTGTCGAGGCTGTCAACCGCGGCCGGCTTCAGGCGAGGAACCCCCATTGCCTGACGCCAAGCATCGAAAATCATCGGCATGTCGCTGTGGACCATTACCGTATGTTTTGTGAGATCCTCAGGCCTTTCGACCTTATGTTCTGTTGCCCATTTTTCGGACGCAATGGCGTAGACGAGGTTTCGGTCAAGCCGGACACTGTAGAGCTTGGGGTCAACCTCCGCCGCAATGATAATCGCTGCGTCAACAACGTCGCCCAGCAGATTTTCTGCGTGCCCCGACGTATCGACATCGATGTGCAACTTGGGAAATGCCTTGCGCAGCTCGGGCAAGCGCGGGATGAGCCGCTGTGAACCGAACAAAGGCAACAAACCAAGGCGCAGTCGATACTCTCCGCCGCGTCCAGCCAATTCGTCCACCGCTTCGGCCATGGCGTCCATTGCTGGTTCAACTGCTGCGAGCAAAGCTTCACCGTCTGCATTAATAACCATCGCCTGCGCACGGCGGTCAAACAGCGATTTGCCTATAAAATCTTCTAATGCTTTAATGCGGCGACTTAATGCTGGTGGGGACAATGCAAGTTCGCTTGCTGCGGCTTTGGCCGAGCCCAATTTTGCTACGCGCAGAAACGCTTCCAATGAACGTAAAGGGGGCAATCTGCGCATATCATCTCCTCATTTTGTCGCACTGCAACAAAATCATGTGATTTCACGATCATGCAAATGTCGCGAAATTCGTAGTAAACCTATAAAATGCAGTTGCATGATTTGCAACAACCATTGCACTGTTCGCACTTGCACAATAATCAAAATTTCGCCATACGGGAAAAGCCTTATAGGCATCCTCTCCTAAAGACTTTTTCAGGGTCGACCTCGGTCGGCCCTTTTTTTGTCCATTGTTTCGATGTGGGGATCGTATTTTCCGGAACAATGTCTATTTTGGCATCTTAACGATGATGAGGCAGCCCGTGTCCCCCAAATCTAAATCCGCGAAACTGCAAGTTGCAAATGCCAAGCTCGAAGATTCTGGGCGCGGTCTCGCGCGCATGTCGCTGCCGTTTATGACAGCAAATGGCATTGTGCAGGGCGATGTCATTGAAATTGTTGGAAAGCGTAGCACCGCTGCACGCGCCGTTGATCCTTATCCCGAGGATGAAGGGCTGGAGGTTGTACGCCTTGATGGATTGCAGCGTGCCAATGCTGGTGTGGGTGCTGGTGATCATGTCGAGATCCGCAAGGTCGATTCAAAGGCGGCTACAAAAGTCGTATTTGCACCTGCGCAGCGCGAAATTCGTTTGGAAGGGCCATCGCAAGCTTTGAAGCGCAGCTTCCTTGGCCGACCTGTGGTAGCCGGCGACGTCGTCGCAACACATGGTCAGCAACGAGTCGCGTTGGACGACATGCCGCCGCAATTGCGTCAAATGCTTGCAGCACCGGCATTTGCCTTAGCGGAAATTCGCCTGACCGTCGTGTCAACTGTACCAAAGGGCATTGTGCACATCGACAATGAAACTGAGGTTGAACTGCGCGCCGAATTTGCTGAAGCTAAAGAAGGACGTCGCGCAGATGTTACTTATGATGATTTGGGCGGCATGGGGGACACCATCAAGCAATTGCGCGAGATGGTGGAACTTCCCCTGCGCTACCCCGAACTATTCACGCGGTTAGGCGTAGATCCGCCGCGCGGGCTGTTACTGTACGGCCCGCCAGGTACAGGCAAAACACGCCTTGCCCGCGCCGTTGCTAATGAAAGCGAGGCCGAATTTTTCCTTATAAACGGGCCGGAGATCATGGGTTCGGCTTATGGCGAGTCGGAAAAGAAACTGCGCGACATATTCGAGGCGGCGACAAAGGCTGCACCGTCTATCCTGTTCATCGATGAAATCGACTCGATAGCGCCAAAACGCGACCAGGTGCATGGAGAGGCCGAAAAGCGCCTGGTGGCGCAATTGCTCACGCTGATGGATGGGCTTGAGCCACGCACCAATTTGGTCGTGATCGCAGCAACCAACCGCCCAGAGGCCATTGACGAAGCGCTTCGTCGGCCGGGCCGGTTCGACCGGGAAATCATCGTCGGCGTGCCTGACGAGAGCGGCCGCCGCGAAATACTGGCAATTCACACGCGTGGCATGCCATTAGGTGCGCGAGTCGACCTGAAGGAACTGGCACGGACGACCTACGGATTTGTTGGCGCCGATTTGTCCGCGCTCACGCGTGAAGCCGCGATTGAGGCTGTGCGGCGCATCATGCCTAAACTGGATTTGGCAAGCGGAACTATCCCAGCAGAAGTTCTCGAAAGCCTGAAAGTCACACGGGACGATTTTTTTGAAGCATTGAAGCGTGTCCAGCCATCAGCAATGCGCGAAGTCATGGTGCAGGCGCCGGATGTCCGCTGGGATGATATTGGCGGGCTTGATGAAGCGCGGATGCGGTTGAAGGAGGGGGTCGAACTGCCCCTGCGCAATCCAGACGCGTTCCGTCGGCTCGGTATCCGGCCAGCAAAGGGATTTTTGTTATACGGTCCGCCGGGTACAGGTAAGACATTGCTGGCAAAGGCCGTCGCGCGTGAGGCGCAGGCCAATTTCATTGCGACGAAATCTTCCGACCTCTTGTCCAAATGGTACGGAGAGAGCGAACAGCAAATCAGCCGATTATTCGCACGCGCACGCCAGGTGGCCCCCTGCATCATCTTTTTTGACGAGATAGACAGCCTGGCGCCATCGCGCGCGGGTGGCCGCGGTGAGCCGCAAGTTACCGAGCGGGTGGTCAACACATTGCTTGCCGAAATGGATGGGCTTGAGGAATTGCAGTCAGTCGTTGTCATCGGCGCGACCAACCGGCCAACTTTGCTTGACCCTGCGCTCCTGCGTCCGGGTCGTTTTGACGAGCTGGTATATGTTACCGTACCCGACAAAGGCGGCCGCAGGCGTATCTTGGGTATTCACACTAGCAAAATGCCCATCGGCAAGGATGTCGACCTCGACGAAATTGCCGAGCGGACCGAACGTTACACAGGCGCTGACCTCGAAGATCTCGTGCGGCGTGCCGGGCTCTTCGCTTTGCGTGAAGGCGGGAACGACGTGAAAGAAGTCAACATGGTCCATTTCAGCCAGGCGCTGAATGCGTCGCGCGCCACCGTCACGGTCGAAATGGAAGAAGAATATAGCACTATGGAAACCAAGCTTAAAACGGCTGCGCTTCAGCCGCAGGGGATGGGATTTGTGTCGCCTGGCATGGTCAAGCCAGTGCGCGATTCCAAGTATGAACCATAAAGGTCAGGCGGGAATCGATAGTGCCCGCCGTCCCCAGATGATGAGGAACAACAATGACGCAGCGATCAGGATGAAAGTCGCTGGTTCCCAATAATTGAACAACGCAACCCCGACGGCGGGGGCAACAATATATGCCGCGCCGTTGATCGAGGCTATTTTTCCAGCGACGTCGCCTTGTTCGTGCCGGCGGACGGCCAATGATGCTCCGGCGGTGAAGCCTGGCCGGAAAAGCCCGAAACCCAATGAAGCAATGGCAAAACCTGTGCTTATCCCGTAGAAATCGTGACTGATGCCGGTCAAGATTGTCCCTATCAGTGCAAGGACCGCGCCCAAAAGCACTGAACTGCGCGGTGCGAGCGACAGCATCGGGATTAGGCCCCATTGTGCGAGCAATGTCGCCATTGCGCCGATGAGCATAACTGACCCGCTGGCCTGTACCGCCTCCCACGGCCGGTCGTGCAATCCAAGCCGGTCGCGGACAAGAAATCCGACAACGCCGAGCATGATCGCTTGCGCATGGCCGCCAATCAGGCCTGCAACAAGCCAAGATGCGAGTCTGTCATCGCGCCAGGGCAAGCGAACGTCCGTATCGGCCGTTAATGATCCAAGGGCTTCGCCCTCCACATCTTCGGTATCCAGCGCGTCCATCGCCGCTGAATTGGGATAGGCGGCCACCGCTCCGCGCGCTTCGAACCGAGGTGTATCGTTCGGCAGCTCAAGGTGCAGCGCAACAAGTACTGCAACGCCAAAAGCTGCAAATACAATCAGGGGTCCAGCAAGGCCAAAAGGCGGAAAGAGAAAATAATGCGCGGTAGCGGGCCCTATCACCGTTCCCACCCCAAAGGATGACGCCAGCATCGACAATGCCTTTGTACGTTCGGCGCGTTCGGTTCGTGCAGCGACATAGGCCTGAACAGCAGGCGGGGCGGCCGAGCCAAACCCGCCGTAAAGGCTACGGCATATTGCAAAAAGTATGAATGTGAGCACTGGTCCGATTAATCCGGCAAGGCCAAGCCACAAGACCAGTCCGCACAGCCCCATGGACGCGACAAAGCCGGTAATGCCAACGCTCATCAGTTGCTTGCGCCCCCTGCGGTCGGACAGGCGGGCCCATTTGGGTGCGGTCATCACCCACAATAATGCAGACCAGCTGAATGCAAGACTTACCCAGACATCGGGCATTTTCAACTCGCTGGCGATGGCAGGCAGCGCCGATTGCATGGCGGTGTTGCCCGCCGCGGCAACAAGCATGACGAGAAACAGAACGACAACCCGGCGGTTGGGAATGGCTTGGACCGCGCTCAATGCTTGTTCCAGTCGTAGCTACGCGTCACTTCCGCGACATGCAGACTGTAATGGCTATACCACCGGTCGCGGCCGGCATCACGGATGGCGGCATGGTCAGGATGGTCACGCCATGCTTTTGCGTGCGCTTCACTCGCCCAATAGCTCACGGTAATTCCCAGCCCGTCTGATCCCCGCACCGAATCCATAGATACATAGCCCTCTTGTTGCGCAGCGAGCCGATCCATCATAGCGGCGGCACGGGCATAGCCGTCAGCATCGGCATCGGTGCGCTGTGCCACAAATATGACGGAGACGGTTCCACCGGGAAGCTTTGCCATTGCTGCGGCATAGGGCCGATATGATATTGAATGCAAGCCGAGTGGAACAGATTATTACTTAATGCGGTTGCATAATTGGCGTCAATTTGCAACTGGAGGCGTCACGTAATTATTCCCCCGGACCTATCGCATGACATCTTCAACTCTTGCTAAAACGACGGCGATTGACCGTATTAAAAATCGGGCAAGCCAGTTTTTTGGCCCTTGGGGTGTTTTCTTCAAGGGCTTCGTCAAGCATCCGGTCATGGTCGGATCGATCATCCCATCGTCTTCGAAAACCGTGAAGAAGATGCTGGCACCCGTCGATTGGGAAAACACCAAATTATTCGTCGAATATGGTCCGGGTATCGGCACCTTTTGTCAGCCAGTTCTGGATCGTATGCGTCCCGACGCGACGTTGCTGGTAATCGACCTTAACGAAGATTTTATCGAATATCTGCGCAAGACGATCCGGGACAGCCGCTTCATCGCGGTTCATGGTTCTGCTGCAAATGTGAATGAAATCATAGGTAATTTCGGATTTGAACATGCCGACTATGTTTTGTCTGGCCTTCCGTTTTCGACGCTGCCCAATGATCTGGGGCCTGTCATTGCCGCCGAAACGGCAAAGGCGATCCGGCCAGGTGGCGCATTTCTTGTGTATCAGTTCCGTGCGCGGGCGCGCGATTTCATGGCGCCACATTTCCGCAAGATCGACAAGGGCTATGAATTTTGGAATGTCCTGCCGTGCCATTTGTTCTGGGGCTGGAAAGACTGACTATTTATTCCGGATCAGGTTGAACTTGATGCGCCGGCCAATCGTGTAATCGACCGAATTCACCAGGAAATACGCGAGGCCAGCCTTAAAACGGCTCCACCAGCTGTCGCGTCTTTTTAGCAACAGACTGGTCTGCTCCTCAGACTGCGCCACGAGAGCGTCAACCAACTCACGCAAATGAAGTGCCAACGCTGCGTCCTTGATTCGCACCATGATTTCAAGATTGATGAACATGCTCCGGACATCCAGATTGGCCGAACCGATATAGACCGTGTCATCAATGACCATCAATTTCATATGCAGAGGGCGGGGCTGGAACTCGAAAATCCTGGTCTTGCGCCGTAACAAATAGCGATACAGAAGCCGCGCGGCTGCAATAGTTGCGCCGTTGTCTGTCTTCCCCGCCATGATAAGTCGCGAACCCTTGTTGCGCTTTGCAGCTTTCGCAATTCTGCGTAAAATCGTCTGGGACGGTGAAAAATAGGCCGAGACAATGTCAAATCTGCGGCCTGTCTCAAGCGAGCGCTTGAATGTCAGCGCCCAGGGCGAAATGCGGTTGGTTGGTCCACCCAAAAGCCATTGCACTTGCCCGATGCCCGGACGCCATTTCTGAATAATCGTTCGAATGCTGCGATAGCGCACCTTTCCATTGTTGGACGCCCGCGCCATATCCTCAAAATAATCGCCCAGCTTTTGTGCCTGCGGTCCAGTTACAATGATGCCGAGATCTTCCCAGCTATTGTCGCCGGCGCGCCCGAAATACGCGTCAGTGATGTTGAAGCCACCGACGAGTGCATGCGCCCCATCGATTATCAATATCTTTTGGTGGTTACGTATCAGATAGCCAAGGCCTTTGCGGGTACTGAAGCTGTGATAGGCCCCGCCAGCGGCAATTAATGGGTCAAAGAAGCGGTCACGCACCTGAGTTGATCCGAAACTGTCGATGATGAGTTGGACATCAATGCCGCGTTCCGCAGCTGCGACCAATGCTGCGCGCACCGTCCGCCCGGTGGCATCATCATTGAACATGTAAAAAAACATCTGGATCGATGTTTGGGCCTTACCGATGAGGCGCAATACGGCGTCCAAACGGTCCTGGGGCAGATGGACCAAGTGCAGGTCGTGCCCCGCCACCTGAAAGTGCTTTCCGGGGAAGCTGGACCTGCCTGATTGCACTGTCATGGTTGTGGGATAGCTTTTTGCCAGACCCACGGCAAGCCATCCGCCCTTTTCATTGACATTTTGGACCGATAACTCTACCGGCAGGCAACTTCCCGAAAATTACGAAGAATCAGGAGCCAAGATGGCACGCGTTACTGTTGAAGATTGCATCGACAAGATCACCAACCGGTTTGACCTTGTATTACTCGCCGCCGAACGTGCGCGCGAAATCTCTGGTGGCGCTGAATTGACGATCGATCGGGACCGCGACAAAAACCCAGTTGTGGCTTTGCGCGAAATCGCCGAGGAAACTGTTCGTCCTGACCAACTGCAAGAAGGCCTCGTGCAGTCGCTGCAGAAGGTTCAGGTTGACGAGGACGAGGAAGCGGATGAAATCGGATCAATCAGCCTTTCGGCCGAAGCGCTTCGTTTGACAGCGGCTGCTCCGGCGCGTGGTGCCGGCATGCAGCGCGATTACGACCGGTAAATTTCTTCCGTCTCGATAAACAAAGAAGGCCTGGCTTGTCCGGGCCTTTTCTTTTGGCTTTCCGCATCATGGCTGATAAAAAGCCATAATGAATGGGGAATTGGCAGGGGCCGCAGATATCGTCACCGGGGCAGCCATTGCGCGCGCGTTGGAGCCGCAGGCCGGCGAGGGGCATGCAGTCAAGGCCAGCAATTGCCTGAACTGCGGTGCCGGCCTTATGGGTGCGCATTGTCATGCCTGCGGACAGAAGTCTCACGTTCACCGGACGCTTCACGAATTCGGTCATGATATACTGCACAGTGTCCTGCACTTTGACGGCAAGATTTGGCGCACATTGCCGATGCTGTTCTGGAAACCTGGTGAATTAACCCGGCGTTATATACATGGCGAGCGTGCGAAGTTTGTGTCCCCGTTGGCGCTGTTCCTCTTTACGGTTTTCCTGACCTTCGCGGCGTTCAATTCTCTTGTGCCAAATGCGCCTGATGTAAATGCGGTGATCGGCAGCGATCAAGCCGAAGAGCAGTATCAGGAAGACCGCGCCGATATCCTGAAAGACATCACCGAGCTGGAGACAGACAAGAAAGAGGTTCTGGCACAAAAGACCGGTAGCACTGAATGGCTGGACCGCGAAATTCAGCGTCATCGCAAAAATCTGGCTGCACTAGATGAATCGCGCGGCAAAGAGGTGAAAGTCGCCGAATTGGCGCAACGCAAAATGGAACACGCCAAGGCGAAAAGCGATACCAATATTGCGCGCCTTGAAGAAGAGCTCAAAGTGGCACGCGCCGCCAATCTTCCGACGGCGGCGTTTGAAAAGCGGCTTGAAGCAGAACGCGTGGATGCCAAGGTAATGCGAAGTGCACTGTCGACCTTTGGCAAATCCCCCGAAGATGATGGCGAGTGGACGTTTACTGATCTGAAGTTTCCAGGATCCGATCGTCTGAACGCAGCAGTAAAGCACGCTGCCGAAAATCCACAGCTGCTTTTCTATAAAATGCAGTCGAACACATATAAATATAGTTGGGCGCTTATCCCTATTTCAGTGCCCTTTGTATGGCTGCTGTTCTTCTGGCGACGGCGGTTCAAGATGTTCGACCATGCCGTGTTCGTCACCTATTCGCTGACATTCATGATGCTGCTTGGTGTGATTTGCGCCGTCCTCATTCAATATCCTACGACCGAGCCAATTGGTGGAATCGCACTCGCATTCGCACCGCCTATTCACATGTATCGTCAATTGCGCGGCGCATATGAAACATCGCGCTTCGGTGCATTGTGGCGGACGTGTCTCTTGTCGGGTTTCGCAATGGCCGCCCTTACCTTGTTTGCAATGTTAATCGTCACCCTTGGCGTCACCGGCTAAAGGGCGCAGCTTAATTGTTCCGCTTTCCAGAAATGGCGCGACAATGGCCGCCATTCGCGCTTGCCGTTCAGTCACCATCGCTCGGTTGAAGAAAGTGTTTGCAATAACGTCGGCAATTTGAAGCCCGGCCTGCCGGTGACTCAGATCTAAAGTTGCCGTGCCGCATGGGCCAATATGAACCGCAATGTCCGCGCGGATTAGCGCCAGGGTCTCTGGACCGTAGCGGCCATCGTCGATGACAATGTCCGTGCATGCATCCATATCTTCAAGGGTGGTTGAAACCGCGTCATTGAGCAGCTGAACATATATGATGGCGTCATGGTCGCCGCGATCCTCGCCCGCGTCCGGCACCAGCGCGGATATCGCAACGCCAATAGTGGCATGCCAGCTTTGATGTGCGAGTATCTCGAACAAAAGTCCGCGCTCGGCCAGATCAATCCTGCTGCCCTTGAGTTCGCCTGAAAGGCCAGTAATTGCACGAAAACGGGCAAGGACAGCTTCTGCATCTTCGGCTTCGATCGCCAATGCGGCCATTGTCATGACCCCGCGCCCGACACCACCTGACTCGTCACAATATATGGGCATGAGGGCCGCACTCCCGCTAGTTTAACTACAGGGGAAGCGCTTCTTCATGAGATCAGAGATCGCAGTCGTTAGCGAAATGCTTGACCTTGCAGATGCAGGATAGGTCCGCAAATGCGCAATAAGCTCATCCGACTTCACGCCGGTTTTGGCGGGGGGGCAACTGTGCGGAGCGCGCTTTTGTGCGCGATCACTTTTTAAACGTTGCCGATATGCCGCGCCAGCAGCCTTGGCTTCGGACTGAAGCAAGGCAATGTCCGAAGAACCGAGTGCCAGAAATCCTTTTGCCTTAAGATTGTCGGCCTTTGCGAGAAAGGCCGCCACACTCATATCCCCAGTCGCGGCGGTTAGTGGTGTAGTAACAAGCAGCATACCCAACATTATAATCGGAAAAATTCGGCTCACTTGCATATCCTCCCGGCCAACCAGGTAACGTTTATGGATAAGCGCGATGAATGCAACAAATATGGCTATTTCCAAATCTAACAGGGAAAGCGCCGGATAACGATCTCACGCCAGGCATCGCGAACTGTTTGCAGACGCCGCCGCTCCTTCGGAATGCGTCCAAATTCAACAATAAACTGGTCAGCGGTCAGGCGATATTTTTTGGGCGCGCAAAATAAGGGCGAGCCTGCAGAGCGCGCAGCTTCATTTTCGGCTTTTACCGAATTTGCCGCCGCTTCAAAAATTCTGATCATTGGCTTCAGGTCCGAGGCAAACATCGCACCCATTCCCCTTTTCTTCAACGCCACCGCTTTTACAAAAAAGGTTTCTGCGTCCATCGCCGTTGCAGGAACGGCGCACAACAGTGCGCCGCCCGCCAAAAGCACAGCAAATTTCATATTGCGACCTCGACTCTCTCTCCCGCTTCGGAGTATAGCGTCGAGGCCGCGAATAATAGCCGAAAACTATGCGCCTTGGGGCGATGGGCCTCCAACTGGCGTAGACTTGCCCCGTCCTGCCTTAGGAATGGCGGTTCCAACCGTCGGGATACCGGATGGCTTGATAACCTTGCCGTCATCCCGCTCAAATTTGCCCGTGTCCAAAAGCTGCGTGATCTCGTCCCCCGACAGGGTTTCAAACTCAAGCAATGCATTGGCGAGCAGGTGTAGCTGATCATTATGCGTTGTCAGAAGTTCGGTTGCGCGCTTATGGCCGCCTTCGACCAACTTGCGGATCTCGGCATCAATCTTCTGAGCGGTTTCGTCCGACATGGCCGCGCGCTGCGACATGCCGTAACCCAGATAACCATCCTGACGCTCTTCGTATTGCAACGGACCCATGGCGTCCGACATACCCCATTGCGTGACCATGTCGCGCGCCAGGCTCGTGGCATATTGAATGTCGCTTGATGCGCCCGAGCTGACCTTGTCGTAACCGAAGATCAACTCTTCAGCGACCCGGCCACCCATCGACACGGACAGGTTGGCGTGCATCTTGTCACGGTGATAGCTGTAATTGTCGCGTTCGGGTAAACGCATTACCATACCCAAAGCACGGCCACGCGGGATGATTGTGGCCTTGTGAATTGGATCAGACGCCACTTCGTGGATCGAGACGATTGCATGCCCAGCCTCGTGATAAGCCGTCATTTTCTTTTCGTCTTCGGTCATGACCATCGACTTGCGCTCGGTACCCATCATTACCTTGTCTTTGGCATCTTCAAATTCTTGCATCGCGACGAGACGCTTGCCCCGCCGTGCCGCAAGCAACGCTGCCTCATTCACCAGATTGGCAAGGTCTGCACCCGAAAAGCCTGGGGTTCCACGGGCAATCACCCGGCCGTCGACATCAGGTGCCAGCGGTACTTTCTTCATGTGCACGTCGAGAATTTTCACGCGACCATCAATGTCGGGCCGCGGCACAACGACTTGCCTGTCGAAACGACCGGGACGCAGTAAAGCTGGGTCGAGAACATCAGGGCGGTTTGTCGCTGCCACGATGATGATACCTTCATTGGCCTCAAAACCGTCCATTTCGACAAGCAACTGGTTTAGGGTCTGCTCGCGTTCGTCATTCTGGTTTCCAAGGCCAGCACCACGGCTGCGCCCGACAGCATCGATTTCATCTATGAAGACGATGCATGGTGCATTTTTCTTTGCCTGCTCAAACATGTCGCGCACGCGGCTCGCGCCGACGCCAACGAACATTTCGACGAAGTCAGAACCTGAAATGGAGAAGAACGGGACACCTGCCTCGCCGGCGATAGCACGCGCGAGCAGTGTCTTACCTGTTCCCGGTGAACCAACAAGCAAAGCGCCCTTTGGAATCTTGCCACCCAAACGGCTGAACTTGTGTGGGTCCTTCAAAAATTCGACGATTTCCTGAAGCTCTTCGCGGGCTTCATCAATACCGGCGACATCTTCAAACGTAACCTTGCCATGCTTTTCAGTAAGCAATTTGGCCTTCGATTTGCCAAAGCCCATTGCCCCACCAGCGCCGCCGCCTTTTTGCATCTGCCGCAGAACAAAGAACGCGATCCCCAAGATCAGCAGAAATGGTAGAGCCTGATAAATAAGGATGAGCAAAAGGCTTGGCTGTTCTTCTGCCTTGCCCTGAACGTCTACGCCTTTTTCATCCAGCAGGGGATAAAGGCTCGTGTCACCGGGGATAGGCACGGTAACAAAGGTCTCGTCATTCTGCAGCTTTCCACTAATTCGTTCAGGTGCAATCGCAACGGACTTTACTTCGCCGGCTTCTACCTTGTCGCGGAACGACGAATAGCTGATGCCCTTGGCTGGATCGGAGGTGCCGCTGAAGATCGAGGCGACGAGCAAAAGCGCTACAATAATCGCTGCCCATATTGCCATGTTCCGCAGCATCGGGTTGCTTTTCGGTTCTTGTTCGTCGTTCATCATTACAGCCTTGCTTTATGCCCACACCATGTGCGCGGGGATATTGGTCCAATGTAGGCGCGAATATATGAATGACAATATAAGGTTTGGCAAAAATCCAGTCTGCCGAATTTCAGCTGCGCCGGGCTGGCGCCTGCAAAAATTGCCAATATTCGCCCCCCAAGCATTTGATATTGCCAATTGTTGCGGTGCCGCCTCGGGCCAGATCCGCCAATATGCGGTCAATGGCTTCACCGCGCGGTGCAAGACCGGAGTCGATTATGGCGAGCGACCGCAGTAAAAGTCGCCGTTTAAGCTCGTCCGGAATATCACGCGCATCGCAGATCACGATGCCATCCTCATGCCTGATTCGCTGCGCCGCGAGCATATCGGCCATCCAGCACAAGGCATCGGATGCCTCAGCCAAGGCGCGCGCGGTGCGCGCGGCACGGTCGGTGCGAAAAGGATGGTCCGTGCTGGCAAGCCATTGGCGTATGGAGACCCTATCATAATCATCATTCGCGTTGCTTGGATCCTCGACCGGTCTAATCCCGGACTGCGCACAAATGTCGACCAGTTCGGCTTTGCTAAAATCGAGAAGTGGACGGATCACACGACCATTTGTCGCGCGTATCGCTGACAAACCATCGACTCCGCTGCCTCTCGCCACGCGCATCAACAATGTCTCCAACTGGTCATCAGCGTGATGTGCTGTTGCGATATGCGTGCAATGCTGTTCGAGGGCTGCGCGTTCGAGAAGCGCATATCGTGCCGAACGGGCAGAGGATTGGATGTTGCCGCTTATGGCCTTGTCTGGAGTCAGAAGGACATGCGGGACACCGAGGTTCCGGCAAATTTCTCGGACATAATCGGCTTCGTCGCGCGATTCCGGCCGCAATTGATGGTCTACAGTCGCCACTGCAAGACGGCCACCCAACACCTGTTGCGCCAGCAAGAGCAACGCCATGCTGTCGGGTCCACCCGACACGGCACACAGCACTCTGTCAGTGTCTGATAGCTTTAGCTTACTAAGCGCGGCCCGACATCGGTCGATACTGGCCGAATTGAGCGTTACTTGCACTTCGCCCGCGTTTTACCCGCCGCGACGCGTTCCGCCAGGCGGCTGGTTGAGGCATCGGGATAAGCTTTTGCGAGTTCACCAAAGGCTTCACAAGCTTCAGCTGTCTTGCCCAGATCGGTTAACGCAGAGCCGAGGAAAAACAAGCTTTCGGGTGCACGGTCGCCGCGTGGATCGGCCTTATAATTGTCGTAGAATATCTTGACGGCGGTGGCTGGCTTTTTGTCGTCCAACCAAGCCCGGCCCAGCAAGTTACGGGCATAGCTGGCGCGTTTGTGTTTCGGGAATTTCGCAAGGGTTTCTTCCAGGGTGGCTTGCGATTCAGGATAGAATTTCGCTTCCCACAATCTGAACCCGTACGTGTAACCATCTTCGAATTGGTCACCTGTGGCGGGACGTTCGATTGCTGCAACCGCCGCGACGCGTGACGCGCTGGGCTTGTCAGCCAAAGCGGGCTTGGGCGCTGCCACAGCTGGCTTTGGCTTTGGTGTTGATACGACCGCAGGAGTGGTTGACGCAGGAACAGGCGCTTCTGCTGGAACGCTTTGCTGCGCCGCCATTTGTGTTTCGATTGCTTTCAGTCTGCTTTCCAGGCCACGCATGCTGTTGCCCTGTACTTCCACTTGCCCGGTCAACGTTGCCAGTTGCGACTCCAACGCATCAACACGAGCAGTAAGGTCGGCAGTGGCTGTTGTGGACTCTACCGTCGGCTTGGACGCCGTCTCTGATTGGATTTCGGGTTCGACAAATTTGCCAGCCCCATTGGGGAAAACCTGACGCTGAACCGCGCGCATTTCCTTTTCGAGCTTGCCTACGCGTCCGTCGATACTGGCGTCCTGCGCGAATGCGGGTGCGCTAAGTGCGAGTGCTGCGCTGCTTATGATGGCAAGGCGAAAATGCATGGGGTTACTTCCCTTTACTATAGTTGCGGAGCCTATAGCCCAGCGTGAGATTGCGATAAAGGCCCATCGCAATATTTGCCACCGCAATATTTGGATGTAAACAATCGGACATTGTCCGATTTCCGGGTCCTATTATCCAACCTTATGGTGTTGGTTCTGCCTTTGCTGGATCGCGGGCCAGCAGGTCTTGCGCGCTTATCCCCACATCGGCGACGGTCTTGTCGGCCGCACCTAAAGGCGGAACTGTTTTGCCATCAACAGTGATATCGATCTCTTGCGGACGACCCGTAACAATCATCGGCTTGTTCGCATCTTTGGGTACGGTGAATGTATCTCCAGCCACCATTTCCTTTTCGTACAATCGCTTTTGATCGGCATCATAAACCTTGACCCATACATTGCCCGTTGCTGTCAAAACGACAGTCGCATCACTGACTGACGCCACGCCGGTTGATGCCGTTGCCGCGGGCGGCGGGTTGTTTTGTGGCGCCGTTTCTTGTGTGGCGGTCGCCGCCGGTGCCAAGCTGAGGCTTCTGAAAACAAGATATGCTGCCAGAACAACTGCCGCAACTGCCGCAGCGGTCCACGCCAAAGTTTTGGATGGAACCCGTGCCGGGTCGGTGGGCTCGTAATTTTGCAAGGGCACCTGGTATCCCTCATGCCCACTTCGCGCCAATTCAGTCCGCAATATATCGACCATAGCAATTTCGTCGAGGCCAACGGCGCGCGCGTATGATCGCACAAACCCTATTGTGTAGGTTTGGCCAGGCAGTGCACCAAATTCGGAACTCTCTATGGATTCGAGATGCCGCATGGGAACGCGGGTTTTGGCCGCGAGGTCCGCAAGCGTCATGGCCAGCTGCTCGCGCGCGGATTTGAGTTGTTCGCCGACGGTCTGTGGCGCTACTTCGACAGGGGGTAATTCGTCCACTGCATTCTCCACGACCCGATTGCCCGCCTCTTTGTGCAGTCATCCAAACAATGAGCATGTTGGCTGCAATGTCAACGTTGATTCAGGCTCTTCACATTTTAAATCAAGCAGTTTAGCCAGTCTCGACGCCGTGGCTGATCGCCCACGCCGCCAATGCCTCGCGTAAGTTTTCGGTCGGGCTGTCCAGTAATTCGTCCATCTTTGCGCGGACTTGCGCCTGGTCCACAGAGCGCACCATCGCCTTGATTGGTCCTACCGCAGCAGGCGTGATCGATAGCCGATGAATACCGATCCCGATAAGTGCAAGCGCCTCAAGCGTCCGACCGCCCATTTCACCGCAAACTGCGACATCCACTTCATGACCTTCGGTCGCCCTGACCACGCGCCGGATGAAGCGCAAGATGGCAGGGCTAAGCCAGTCATAACGTTCGGCCAAACGTGGGTCAGCACGATCGGCGGCAAATAGAAATTGCGTGAGGTCGTTTGTGCCAATCGACAGAAAATCAATCTTGGGCAATAAAATATCAAGTGTTTCGGCAAGCGCAGGAACTTCAAGCATGGCGCCGTAGCGGATCTTGTTGGGCAAAATTTTCTTCTGCCGGCTTAAAAACGCAATCTGTCCGTCAAAAATGGCCTTTGCGGCATCAAATTCCCAAGGTTCGGACACCATGGGGAACATCACATTAAGCGTCCGGCCTGCACAGGCCTCAATCAACGCCCGCGCCTGCGCTTTCATTAATCCGGCATGATCCAGCGACAGCCGAAGCGCGCGCCAGCCAAGCGCGGGGTTTTCTTCCTCGCTGGTTTCATCCTTGAGATAGGGCAGGGCCTTGTCGCCGCCGATGTCCAGCGTGCGAAAGATGACGGGCTTGTCGCCCGCCGCATCCATGACATCGCGGTAGAAACGTTGTTGGCGTTCGCGTTGCGGCAAAGTCGCGGAAATCAGAAACTGAAATTCGGTCCTGAACAATCCGACACCTTCCGCGCCCGTGGTCGATAAAGCCGACATGTCGTCGCGCAACCCGGCGTTGATCATAAGCGTGACGGGCACATCGTCCTTGGTAACCGACGGTTCGTCCCGCATGGCGGCATAGCGCGCCTTCTTCTTTTGCCGATCGACAAGGTCATGCTGAAAGATTTCTTCTGCGGCTGACGAAGGACGCACGATAACGCTTTTGTCATCGGCATTGAGCAACAGCATGTCGCCATCGCGCACCTTGTGCCGAATGCCGCGCACCCGTCCAAGCACAGGAATACCCATTGCCCGCGCTACGATGACGACATGGGCGGTGAGCGATCCTTCTTCAAGCACGACACCGCGCAGGCGTCTTTTGTCATATTCGAGCAATTCGGCCGGACCCAAGTTACGCGCAATCAGGATCGAGTCCTTTTTCAGGCCAAGCTGCGCTGCAGTGCTCATCTGACCTGATACGATCCGCAGCAGCCGGTTGGACAGGTCCTCCAGATCGTGCATGCGGTCGGCCAATAAAGGATCGTCAATTTGCCGCATGCGCATACGGGTGCGTTGCTGCACGCGCTCAATCGCGGCTTCAGCCGTAAGTCCGCTATCGATAGCTTCGTTAATACGGCGGCTCCAGCCTTCGTCGTACGCAAACATCTTGTAGGTAGCTATGACCTCTTCATGTTCGCCGCCTGTGCCAAAATCAATCTGGCTTGCCATGCGGTCGATTTGCGCACGCATTTTGTCAAAGGCTGAATACACACGCTGGCGCTCGGCTTCGACATCTTCTGCCACGGTATGTTCAATGCGCACATTTGGCTGGTGGAAAATGGCAACACCAGCCGCTGCGCCCTTTACGAGCGGAAGACCAGTCAGTTTGACTGTGGCCGTTTCATTGCCACCCCGAGCGGTCGGCTCGTCAATCAGGTCGGCATTGGCGATCAGTTCGGACAAGACCATTGCAACTGTCTGCAGGGCCTCGATTTCTATCTCTTCATATTTGCGCGGTTCCACGTGCTGGACCGCAAGCACGCCAACGGCACGTTCCGAACGGACAATGGGCACGCCTGCAAAACTGTGAAAGCGTTCTTCGCCGGTTTCAGGCACATACCGAAAATTCGGGTGCGCTGCGGCTTCATCAAGGTTCAGCGTTTCCACATTTTCGGCAATCGTGCCAACGAGACCTTCGCCCAGCCCAAGGCGAGTGATGTGCACGGCAGCTTCGTTCAAACCACGCGTTGCAAAAAGCTCAAGTGCGCCGTCGCGTAGCAGGTAGATGGAACAGACTTCGCTCGACAGCGCCTCGCCAATTATGTTGACGACATGATTCAACTTGCCCTGCGCATGATTTTTCGAGGCCATCACCTCGTGAAGGCCAGTCAGGATATTGCGAGCTGAACGGGTAGCGCTTTCCATCATTTGCACGTAGCAGAGACCTTAGATGCAAGCGATACCCCGCATGAAATTATTCGTAGTCAGCCAGTTAAAGCAGACTCCTGAGTAAGGACGTCTTTTAGCTGCAATTTCTGCTTTTTAAGATTGTGGATCACGTTGCTGTCGGGAAACGGTCTACTCTCTTCGCGCTCGAGCTTTTGATCAAGTTCTGCATGCTTGTTACGAAGTGCGGACAGATGATTATTTTTCATATCATTTCCTTCAGTCTGAGACTCAACGTCTTGGCAACAGAATAAAACATGAATTGAAAGCTCTGTCATGGCGATATTTATCAGCCTGACGTGCTTTCAAGCCAATTCCCCGCTAGAATATCGTTTTTTAGCGATGACTTGTTTGCTGCACTCTGTGTAGAAGAGCGCATGAACGATGATGGAATTCAGCAACAGCTAGAACAACTGAAGACAGAGCATCGTGATTTGGATGACGCCATTCGCGCACTCACCGCCCAAACTTTGGTCGATCAGCTTCAGATTGCACGGCTCAAAAAGAAAAAACTGATATTGAAAGATCGCATCATGCGGTTGGAGGACCAGCTGGTTCCTGATATCATTGCATAGCCATCAGGTTTATCGGGGCAGACGTTCCAACGCGGCACAAGTGGCGGTTTTCCGCGTTAACTATCTTTTTATACTAACAACTTGCGGCTAATCGTGTCATAGAAAATTATGAAAAAAACGCGTCTGGAATTGACCCCTCTGCTCGTCGACTCGCTCTACACTGAGGCGATGTTGTTGGCAGACGAAGCGCGCCATTGTTTTGATCGCAATCGTATCGCTGGGCAGCTTGCACCTGAAATTTCAGTGGCGTTCTCGTGCGAGTCTTTAAAAGTAACGACTCGACTGATGCATAGCATTGCATGGTTGTTGAACCAGAAGGCTCTGCAAGCTGGCGAATTTTCGGAAGAAGAGGCGCAAAGCGATTCAAAGAATTTGGGCTATGCGCCAAACAGCGACAAATCGCTTGTTGAACGATTTCCAGAAGAGGCAAGGGCGCTCGTCGCTGCAAGCGAAGAACTGTATTTCCGCCTTCAGCGCTTCAGTGGCAAAATGCGGGCGGCAAATGCCCCCGTGCCGGAGCCGCTCGCTATGCGTGAACGCCTTAGGTCTTCGTTCTAAGCGTCAAATTGCAGACTGGCGAGGCGCGCATATAGTCCGCCGGATGCGCTAAGCGTTGTGTGATCGCCCTCTTCGACGATCTTTCCCTGATCCATGACAATGATACGGTCTGCAGATCGCACCGTAGCCAACCGGTGCGCGATAACGATCGTGGTTCGACCCACCATCAGGCGCTCCAGTGCATCTTGCACCAATTTCTCACTTTCGGCATCCAGCGCGCTGGTTGCTTCATCGAGCAACAAGATCGGCGAGTCACGCAGCAGCGCCCGGGCAATGGCAAGTCGCTGCCGCTGGCCGCCCGATAGTCGCGCACCGCCCTCTCCAAGATAGGTCTCCAATCCTTCGGGAAGTTCGCGTAGGAAATTCGCCGCGTTGGCTTTTTCTGCTGCAGACCAAATGTCGTCGTCGCTGGCATCCCATTGGCCGTAGCGCAGATTGTCGCGTGCCGATGCTGCGAACAGGACTGTATCCTGCGGCACCAACGCCATCCTTCGGCGAAATTCGGCTGGATCAGCGCTGGTCAACGCTACGCCGTCAATCCGGACGGCACCCGCTTCTGGATCGTAAAACCGCTGCGCCAATTGGAACAAGGTCGACTTTCCAGCCCCGGAAGGGCCAACCACCGCGACCGTTTCACCGGGCAGGATCTTGAGATTGAAATTATCAAGAGCCAGAATTTCGGGCCGCGACGGATAACGGAATGAAACATTCTGAAATTCGATTTGTCCGCGTGGCGGGGGCATTTTTACCGGATTGGCAGGTGGCGCAATTTCGGGCTGCGCATTCATCAGTTCGGCCAGTCGTGCCGAGGCGCCAGCGCCGCGGACCAGGTCGCCATAGACCTCGGTGAGCGCACCAAAAGCGCCCGCAACAAGGCCGCCGGTCAGAACGAAAGCTGCAATCGTGCCCCCTGAAATATTACCTTCCTGAACGCCAATCGCGCCTTCCCACATCAGTAGCGTGATCGCCCCAAAAATAAGCGCAATGACGATGGCGGTGAGCATAGCGCGGAGCTGGATGCGGCGTTTTGCCGTGGCAAAGGTGCTTTCCACAGCGTCTGCAAAGCGCTGACCTTCGCGTTCTTCCTGCCCGAATGCCTGCACGATTTTAAGCGCACCCAAAGATTCAGACGTGATGGTGCCAATGTCGGCAACACGATCCTGGCTGGACTTTGATGCTTTTTCCAACCGGCGGCCAATGTAGACGATGGGGAAAATAATGACTGGAATACCCAATAGCAGCGCTGCGGTGAGCTTTGGCGCAAGATAAAAAAGGTAGCTGATACCTATGACGCCGATCAGAAAGTTGCGCGCCGCGACCGAGACGGTCGTGCCAACAACCTGCTCGATGACCGCGGTGTCGGCGGTGAGGCGCGATGCGATTTCGGCTGGCCGGTTTTCCTCAAAGAACCGGGGTGCAAGCCTCAACAGATTTGACTGCACGGCTTCACGTACATCGGCCACGACCCGTTCGCCAAGCCAGCTGACAAAGTAAAAACGTGCTGCCGTCGCAACTGCCAATATCACGACGATGAACAGGAGTAGTTCAAAATACAGGCCGATATTGTTTGCTACACCCGTGCGGAAGAATTCGGACATGTCCGACAACCAGCCACCCGATAATTCGGGAGGCAATGCCGTCTGTGCACCCGTCTTGTTGGAAAAAGCAAAGTCGACAATAAGCTTGAATGATGCCGGAACTGATGCCGTTGCAAGAGCTGCCACGAACAGGGCACAGGACGCATAAGCTATTTCGCGCGGGTAATTGCGCGCAAACCGCCAAATCATGCCAAGACTGGAAAGGCGTTTTGCTTCGGGTTTGTCGGTTGTCGGCGGGTTTTCTGTTAGTGCGACGTCACTTACCCCGGTGGATGTTTCGCTCATTTGGACCGCGTAGCAGGCCGCTGCGGCCGCCACAATTAAAGACGCAAAACCTTTGTTATTTTTTTATGGTGCAATGCACAATAAATGCGTAAGCTCGTCGTTTATACGGCAGAGAACTGCCGCTACGGATTTGAAAGCCTGAATATGCTCTACACTGGTTATGATCTTCAACGCGGCTGGCTCGCTGGCGCAGGTTGGATTGCGCAACGTCAGGCCGAAATGCTTAACAGTCTGGCTGCGCCCTTCAACTATGCAGGGATGGCGCCAGTCGCCGCGTCAGCGCTTGAGGTGTTTGCCCATTCGGTCCTACCGCGCGGAAAACCGGCATTTGGTCTTGATCATGTTGTGATCGACGGCAAGACCTTCGCTGTTCAAGAGGAAAATGTTGCGCGTAAGCCCTTCGGCCAGCTGAAGCGTTTTGTCTATGAGGGTAGTAGCGATAAACCCCGTTTGCTCATCTGCGCACCCATGTCAGGACATTTTGCCACGCTGTTGCGCGGCACAGTCGAGCGCATGATTGTCACGCATGATGTCTATATCACTGACTGGAAAGATGCCCGCGACGTGCCCCTGACGGGCGGCGGCTTCGATCTTGAAACCTATATTGATTATCTGATCGAATGGCTGGAATTTATCGGTCCGGATGCCGGCGGGCGCGGTGCGCATATGCTTGCGGTGTGCCAGCCATCAGTCCCCGCTTATGCGGCGGTAGCGGTGATGAGTGCCAAGCAACACCCGCTTCGGCCGCGCACGCTCACGATGATGGGCGGTCCGATCGATACCCGTGAGGCGCCGACCGCAGTAAACAACCATGCCACGCAGCGGCCACATGAATGGTTCGTGCAAAATGTGATCGCAACCGTCCCGCCATATTACAAAGGCTCGGGCCGACGCGTGTATCCCGGCTTTCTGCAACTTTCCGGCTTTATGTCGATGAACCTTGGCAATCATATGATGAGCCACTGGTCAATGTTTTCCGACCTCGTGAAGGGCGATGGCGAGGGGGCTGACCGACATAAGGAATTTTACGACGAGTATCGCGCCGTATGCGACATGACGGCTGAATTTTACCTGCAAACTGTCGACACCGTATTCCAGCGTCATTTGTTGCCAAAGGGCGAGTTCAACTACCGTGGTCAGCTGGTAGATCCCGCCGCCATCACGGATATTGGCCTGCTCGCCATCGAGGGCGAACGGGACGATATCAGTGGGCTTGGACAAACCAAGGCCGCGCTTAAAATAGCCACTGGCTTGCCCGAGGCATTCAAGAAATACCATATGGCGCCGGAAGTCGGCCATTATGGCATCTTCAACGGGAGCAAATGGCGCGAAAAGATCGCGCCTGTTGTTGAAGACTGGATTACCAGCCACCAATAACCCGGCATTTTGCGCGGTTGACGGCGCGTGCTGCAAACATGCTTTATGGACTTTGGCGCGACCAGCTTTCGTGCCATGTTCCGTGCATGACCTTGCGCATTACAGCCGTTGTAGAACGTTGGCCAGTTGATGGCCAATTCATCATATCACGCGGGGCGAAGCAATTTGTCGATCTGCTCGTTGTCGCCGTGAGTGACGGAACGCATATCGGATATGGCGAAGGCACCGCAATTTACTACCATGATGAGACTGCGGAAAAATGCCTGGGCCAGGTGGAACGCGTCACCGACGAAATCGCTGACACTTCAGTAGCCGAAGCACGCCAATTTGTGCAATCCGGCCTTGGACCTGGTGCCGCGCGCAATGCATTGGACTGCGCATTGTGGGATCTTGAGGCAAAGCAAAATGGGGTCGCATTGTGGGAGCTGATTGGAATGCCCAATCCCCCAGTTGCCTTGCAAACAGCTTTTACGATATCGCTTGGCGCGCCTGAGACGATGGAAGCAGATGCGCGCATCGCGGCTGGAAAGGGCTATGGTACATTGAAGCTCAAGTTGAATGGCGAAACTGACCGAGATCGCGTTACCGCTGTCCGCGCAGGCGCACCCAAAGCTCGAATCATTGTCGATGCGAATGAGAGTTGGGGTGAAATAGATATTGTCACTGCGGCTGAAGCGCTCAAAAATCTCGGTGTGGCGATGATCGAACAGCCGCTGCCTGCGGGACAAGATTCAGGTCTTGCGATTATCACTCCGCCGCTCCCCATTTTTGCAGACGAGAGCTGCCACGTCGCCTCAGACGTGGCTCGGCTGAGGGGGCTTTATCAAGGTGTAAATGTCAAACTCGACAAGGCAGGTGGATTGACTGAGGCGCTTGCGCTGAATGCGGCTGCCCTACAGGCTGATATGCTGGTGATGGTCGGCTGCATGCTGTCCACCAGCCTCGGCATCGCTCCTGCGTTTTTGGTTGCGCAATCCGCATCATGGGTCGACCTGGACGGTCCGGCATTGCTGCGCGATGACCGTCCAGATGGCTTTGCCTTTGCAGGTGGGCGGATTTCGCCGCCTAAAATGCTTACAAGGTAACGTGCGCAACCTTGTCTTTATAGTCCTGCTTGGGGTCGATGCCCAAAAGCATCTTGATCCCGGCTACCATGCTTGAGGCATCAATCCAGATTTCGGCATTTTCAGGGTCGAGACGGATCAATGCGATTTCAGGATCGTCCTTGCCGCCTTCATACCATGCTGCGACGAAACGATTCCACAGGCGATCAATGACCGCGGGATCGTTCGATTGCGACAGGTTGCCGTGCACTGTCGCCCATATATCATGCCCTTTTGACGAGAAATGCGCCATGGCACGTCCACCAGAACCAATCTGCTGGTACAGTTCGTTGGAACGCGACGTAAAGAACCAGATTGGCCCTTCATAATGCCCGTCTTTGAAAAATGCTTCGTCAAGTTGCGCGGTCATTGGACGCGCATGGCCATCTTCGCCTTCAGCCAATCCCAAAAACATTGTCATGTCTGATTTAAGGGATTTCCAGAATTTTTCCTTGATCTCGGTGTCGGTCGCCATGTGTCACTCCTAGTTGGAGTGAGGGGAACCAGCCACCTTGGCTGGTGTTCCCCCGCTTCGCTAACCCAAGGGCGAAAAGGCCTTAGACAGCGTCGAGATACTCGATATCTGGTGCAGCGGCCAAGCATGGTCCAAGCTTTGGCCCGGCTGCCTTGAAATAGTCGCTGGCACCATGCGCAGTGAGCGCGTCCTGATCAACATATTGCTCAAGCACTTTATAGACCTGCGGATTGGACCTGGACCGGGTCAATGTATAAAACACATTGCCCGGTTCATTGGCCCGCACTGCGGCGGCTAGCTCCGCGAAAACAGCCTCAAAATCTGCGTTCTTTCCTTCGGCGACGGTGAGGGTCGCGATGACACCAATGGCTGACATGAGGCTGTTCCTTAAATGCGATTAGAAAATTTCGAAAAGGCCAGCTGCGCCCATGCCGCCACCGACGCACATGGTAACGACACCATATTTTGCACCGCGGCGTTTGCCTTCGATCAAAGCGTGGCCCGTGCAGCGCGCACCGGTCATGCCATAAGGATGGCCGATTGAAATAGACCCGCCGTTGACGTTCAAAAGTTCGTTCGGAATCCCAAGCTTGTCGCGGCAATACAGAACCTGCACGGCAAATGCCTCGTTCAATTCCCAAATGCCGATATCGTCCATCTTGAGGCCAAAACGCTGCAACAATTTCGGAATGGCGAATACCGGACCAATGCCCATTTCGTCTGGCTCAGTTCCAGCAACCGCCATGCCGACATAGCGGCCAAGTGGGTTAAGGCCTTTTTTCTCGGCCAACTTTGCTTCCATCAGAATGGAAGCGGATGAACCATCGGAAAGCTGGCTGGCGTTACCAGCAGTAATCGTCATGTCAGGCCCCAGAACCGGCTGAAGCGCTTGAAGACCCGCAAGTTGCGTGTCGGCGCGATTGCCTTCGTCCTTCGCGATGGTCACTTCTTTCTGGCTAACTTCGCCTGTCTCCTTGTTCACGACATTCATCGTTGTGGTGACAGGCACGATTTCAGCGTCGAAATAGCCAGCGGCCTGCGCTGCCGCTGTGCGTTGTTGCGACTGAAGGGCATATTCGTCCATCGCATCGCGACCGATATTGTAGCGTTTTGCGACTACCTCGGCGGTCTGCAGCATCGGCATGTAGATGGCGTTATGCATTTCGACCAATTCGCGATCCGGCTGAACGCGCATTTCCTTTGTCTGAACCAATGAAATCGATTCCTGTCCGCCGGCGGCCATGACATCGACATTGTCGACAATGATCTGCTTTGCCGCAGTGGCGATGGACATCAGGCCCGACGAACATTGGCGGTCCATCGTCATACCCGACACGGAAACCGGTAGGCCGGCACGCAACGCGACCTGACGTGCAAGGTTGCCTCCTTGTGTTCCCTGCTGAAGCGCAGAGCCCCATAGGACATCGTCAATTTCGCCGCCTTCTATTCCGGCGCGTTCAACAGCAGCCTTCAGCGAATAGCTGCCGAGCGTCGGGCCAAGCGTTGCGTTGAACCCGCCGCGATAGGCTTTGCCAATGGCGGTACGGGCGGTGGATACGATTACTGCGTCACGCATGAAGGGTGTTCCTTGAATTGAAATTTATACGAAAAACTGGCTGATCCATTCAGCCTGAAGCGCGGGCTTATCCTCGCCTTCGATCTCAACGGTGAATTCAAGCGTTTGCTGCCACTGGCCGGGGCGCTTTTCCGCCAATTCGAGCAACTTGAAATGCCCGCGTACGCGCTTTCCGGACCGCACAGGGGCGAGGAAGCGCGTTTTGTTGCCGCCATAATTGACGCCCATTTTTACGCCTGCAACCTTGGGGCAGTCGGACTTGGCGCTCATCACAGGAAAGAGCGACAATGTCAGAAATCCATGCGCAATCGTGCCGCCAAACGGGGTCTGCTTTGCCATCTCTTCGTTGATGTGAATGAATTGATGGTCACCGGTTGCGTCGGCGAATTTGTTGATCATCTCCTGATCCACCAATATCCACTCTGACACACCAATATTTTCGCCCACTTTGGTTGCAAGTTCGGCGGGGGTGATTGAGGTCATGCGATAATCTCCTAAACCTTATTTTGCGCTATCGTGGCGGTTTCAATCGCTCAATACAAGTCCCAGCTGTTTGCCGTTACGGCATCCGTGCACCCCCGAAACAGCACACCTCCGACTCAGCTTTTGGAAGCCCGTTCATTGGCTTGTGGTGGCATGGCATATGGCATGACCAGTTCACCACCGGGTGCAGCAGTGAAGGTTGTTTGCGTAGGATAAGCAAATAATATGCCCTCTTTCGCAAAACAGTCGATGATTGCGATACCCACTGCATGCCTTGAATGAAACATGTCTTCAACATCGTCACTTTCGACATCGAACACCAATTGGAAATCAAGTGAACTCGGTCCAAAATTGTTGAACCCGGCGCGAATGAAATGCCCGCCATTACTTTCGACAATTTCGCGGAGAATGTCCGGAACGCGTTGGGCAAGGGCAGGGGGTGTCTGGTAGACAAGTGTGAGCACAAAGGTCACGCGCCGGTACGATGTGAGCGTGTTGTTGGTGATCTCCTTTTCCAGCAGCTTGCTGTTCGAAATGATCTTTTCTTCGCCAGTGAGGGCACGCAACCTTGTGCTTTTCATCCCGATCACTTCAACGCGCGCGGTGGTATTGTCATAGGACACGGTATCTCCGCGCCGGAATGGCTTGTCGAAAATAATCGATATGGCAGCAAAGAGGTCGGAAAAAATGCCTTGAGCGGCGAGCCCAATGGCAATGCCGCCAACGCCAAGGCCAGCGACAAGTCCGGTGACATTGACACCCAGATTGTCGAGCACCACGATGGCAGCGATTGCGAATATGACAAAGCTGACAAGTAACCGTATCAGCACCATCGCGCTTTGAAGGGTGTCATGTTCATGAATGCCCTCGCCTGCGCGCCGTTCAATCAAACCCAAAATGACTTCACGCAGCCAGATGGCGACCTGTAGAACAATGGCAATTGTAAACAATATGTCGATCAAATGGGCCAGTGCAACAGGGGCATTCGCGATCTGGTTGACCAGCTCGATTGACACCATGACGCGGAAAAATTTGCTGGTGCGGGCCAAGGTGCGGGCCACGATAGATTTGAGCTGCGCGCGGTGTTCGCTCTCGCGGGCTATCTTCGATGCAACGCGTTTCAGCCAGCTGAGCGCCAGAAAAACGACGATCGCCGCTGCAATCGCAATCCCCAGTTCAACATAGTTTCCTTGAACCCAGGATACGGTCGCCTCCCAATAATGTTCAAGGCGTGGGCCAATAGCTTCGGGGGCAATGCGGGAGAGGGTCGGTGCTTGTTTAACAGTCATTTGCCCTTTGTAAGGTCGATACACGCCGTGCACAACCTCTGCGCCTCAACCTGTCGCACCGACAGCCCAGCGTGCCCCTTGGCCGCCGGAAGGCTGGAGATAGGGTTTTATCTCCCATTACCTTCCTGTTTACTATTTTTTGATACCCCAAAATCGAAATACCAAATTTGTACAGAGACTTACGGGAAAACAGGACAGTTCATGCGCGGTAGCCATATACAAGATCCGACACGCGCCGTAATAATGGCGACAGCGGCAGGCGCGGTGGTGGCGACAGCGACGATGATCCTGCCCGTTAATATGCTTTTCGCGACAGACGGGCCTGTCCAATCCGAGATCAGGGCCTTCATTGCATTTAGCTTGGGTGCGATGACCTTAATGGGCGCAACGGGTGTTTGGCTTGGGCGCAACAGAACCGACCAGAATTTGTTTCAAAAATTCGGACAGCCGATCGAGGACTTTGCGCAAAGCACGGCACGCTCCAGAGGACATCTGGCGATCAAAATGCCCTGGCACCAATATGCCGACGCACGTTCAACCCCAGTGATTTTGACAAGATTTCGGCCGGACAATGCCGATGCTGATGATGGTGCGATGATGATGCCGGATCATGTGCCAGTTGTCTCTCCGACTGACGAGATTCCGGCAAAACTTGACGTGCAGTTTGCCACAGAAGCGCCTCTACCCTTATATGGGCGCAGTCCTGGACAGCCCGGGGATCCAAGCATTGCCGACATGATTGACCAGTTTGAGACGGCTGTCGCGCACCGTCACCAAAAGCTGGCCGAACTGTCGGAAAGCATTTTTGACAACATGCCCGAAGCGACCAATCTGGCCTCGGGATCAAATGCCAAGGACAGCGCACCCTTACCTTCTGGGGACAGCCGCCGGCCCATTCTTGAACTGGTTCCTTCTGCCCCGGTGAAAGACGATGACGCCGATTCGGCATTGGCCGCCGCCCTAGCGACGCTGCAACGCATTACAGTGCGCGCCCGCTAATCGTCGAGCAGCAGTGCATCAATCATCAGGCAGTTTGCGCCCTTTGTCACCACGGCTTGCGTCACCGCGATGTCCGCGACCAGCTGGCCAGGCAAATCAAATTCAAAATCCTTCAAAATCGCGTAATTCCTCTCCTTTGCTCATCATTTCTGCATGAGGGATTTGCGCGGAAAGACATATCTGCGTTCCGGCAAATGTGAGGCTGTGCCATGGCCTCTCGTGAATGACACGGATTTCGCTCTCGGGGATCAGAAGGCGTATCGCGCGCAGAATGGCGCCGGATCGAGCGCGCCCGTTCATGCCCCAACGGCTGGCTCTTGGCCCCGGCGGGCGATTGTCGGTGCTGTCCGACAATCCGGCCTATCCGGGCTGGCCGGATGTTGAAGGCAGCGCAGTTGCCGTCATCGGAAGGGTTGTGTGGACCGGACGACGGCTCTGAAGGCTTGCGTCCGCAGCGCCGGTCCGCCACATAAGCGTGCATGTCCAATGTCACATCTTCGCCTGTCAAAGCGCCGCCGTTGAAGGCCGCAATTATTCCGGTCACGCCGCTGCAGCAGAACTGCACTTTGTTCTGGTGCACGCAGACCAATCAGGCCGCCTTGGTCGACCCGGGAGGTGATCTCGACAAGCTCAAGGCCGCTGTGGCGCAAACAGGGGTTCAGCTCGAAAAGATATTAATTACCCATGGTCATCTCGACCATTGTGGTCAGGCGGGCATGCTTGCGCAAGAACTTGGTCTGCCGATTGAGGGGCCACATGAGGACGACCGCTTCTGGATTGCCAAGCTCGACGACGACGGCGCGCGTTGGGGTATGGAGGCGCATAGCTTTGAACCTGACCGCTGGCTCGTCGATGGCGATAAGGTCACGGTCGGTAAGCTGACGTTAGATGTCATTCATTGCCCGGGGCATACGCCCGGACATGTCATTTTCTACCATGGGCCGAGCCGCTTGGCGGTTGTGGGCGACGTGTTGTTTCAAGGATCGATTGGCCGCACCGATTTCCCGCGCGGAAATCACGCCGACCTGATTAATGCGATTACCACAAAGCTGTGGCCGTTGGGCGATGACGTGACGTTCATCCCCGGACATGGTCCAACCAGCCAGTTTGGTTATGAGCGGCAGCACAACGCCTTTGTTGCCGATGATGTGCTGGCCGCGCGATAACTCAAAGCGCGGCGTAAACCCTCCACAAGGCCCAGCCAGCAAGACCAAGCAACGTCACCATTGTCGTCAGCGTTCCGACCATGCGGCCCTTGCCGAGCGCGCCGCCGTCCATGCCCAGGCCGTGCGCAAGGCGACCGACGATGTAGACAATTCCAAGGCCCCACAGCCAGTTGTTGGTTCCGCCCGTCGCCTCAAGTGCCGCAATGAGGACCAGAATGAATGGTGCGCTTTCGACGAAATTCGCGTGCGCCCGCATGCGCCGGATGACGAATTCATTGCCGCCATCGCCTATGGAAACGCTTTCCTTCGTGCGTGCCTGCCCGCAGCGAATCATGAGCCAGATATTCACCAAGGCCGCCCCGGCAGCGATGGTGAGGGTGACGGGTAAACTCAACATATATTCTCTCCCTGTTATGGCTGGTGTGCTTAACTGCTATCTCTCGGCTTGCAAAGCACGGAAAAACAAGTATAGCGCGCCGCTCACACAGACATGTGCGGATGACTGAGGCCGATTCTGGCGATTGCTTGCCACGACCACCTCTTTCGCTTAGCATGGCTTAGAACTTATTGATTTTGAAATGGAACAGGTGCCGAAATGGCTGTCCCCAAAAGAAAAACATCTCCATCGAAGCGCGGCATGCGTCGCAGCCACGATTCGCTTAAAGTTGCAGCATATCAAGAATGCGCGAATTGCGGCGAACTGAAGCGTCCACACCATCTGTGTGATGCCTGTGGGCATTATAATGGCCGCGAAGTGGTGGCAGTCGCCTAATCCTTCCTGAAGGAGAAAAGCTGGTGTCGATGAAACCGCGTATCGCCATTGACGCGATGGGCGGCGACGAGGGCGTGCCTGTAATGATTGCGGGCGCAGCGCTCGCGCGTCACCGGCATGAGAGTTTCCAGTTTCTGCTGGTTGGTGATGAAACGCAGATAAAATCTGCGCTCGATAAACATCCAAATTTGCGTGCCGCTTCGGAGATTCTCCATAGCGTTGACGTTGTCACAGCCGACGACAAGGTGAGCGCTGCCTTGCGTAAGTCCAAAACCAGTTCCATGGGTATGGCCATCAACGCTGTCAAAACGGGTGACGCCAGCGCCGCCGTGAGCGCAGGTAACACGGGCGCCTTGATGGCAACTGCCAAGCTTGCATTGCGCACGATGCCCGGCATCGACAGACCAGCACTTTCCGCCTTGTTGCCAACACTCGAGGACACCGATGTGGTCATGCTCGATCTGGGTGCCAATACCGAGTGCGAAGCAAAAAATCTGGTGCAGTTTGCCGTGATGGGTGCCGCTTATTCGCGCATCATCTTTGGCTTTGATCGCCCGCGCGTCCGCCTGCTGAATATCGGCACCGAAGAGATGAAGGGTACCGATGAACTTCGCGATGCGGCGCAACATCTGCGCGACGCCACAGGGCTGCATATGGATTTCCAGGGCTTTGTTGAGGCCGACAAGATCAACCGCGGCGAATGCGATGTTGTGGTTTGTGATGGCTTCACCGGCAACATCGCATTGAAATCGATCGAGGGCACGGCCCGGTTTGTGACCGACCTGTTGCGCCGGGCTTTCACCAGCTCGGTGCGGTCGAAATTCGGTTTCCTCGTGTCGCGGCCAGCGACCGAGCTATTGCGCCATCATCTTGATCCGAACAACCATAATGGCGCTGTTTTTATGGGCTTGAACGGCGTCGTCGTGAAAAGCCATGGCAGCGCGAATGTCAAAGGCGTTGCGAATGCCGTTGAGGTCGCGGCGCGACTTGTCGAGGAAGACATTACGGCGCGCATTACGCAGGATCTGGCGCGAGTACAGGCGGAGTGACTTCTATCGCTCTTCGTGCCGTTATCAAAGGCACTGGGTCGGCACTGCCGCGACATCGTGTGTCGAACGCCGAGCTCGCCGAAAAGGTGGATACGACGGATGCCTGGATTACCGAACGTACGGGCATAAAGTTCCGCCATATCGCAGCGCCTGATGAAACGACATCCAGCCTTGCGATTGAGGCTTCACGCAATGCCTTGGACGCCGCAGGCATGAAGGCAAGCGAGATCGACCTTATCATTTTGGCGACGGCAACGCCTGACCAGACATTTCCGGCGTCGGCCACGCTTGTCCAGCATGCGCTTGGGTGCAATGGCGGCGTAGCCTTTGATGTGTCGGCAGTCTGTTCGGGTTTTCTTTATGCGTTTTCAGTAGCGGAAAGCATGATACGTGCAGGCTCGGCCATTAATGCATTGGTCATTGGCGCAGAGACCTTCAGCCGTATCCTTGATTGGGAAGACCGCACGACGTGCGTGTTATTTGGTGACGGTGCAGGTGCAGTCATTTTGTCTGGCGAGGTTGGCATCCGCGGGGCGCTGGCGACAAAATTGCACGCCGATGGCCAGCATAATGAGTTGCTCTATGTCGACGGCGGTGTGTCGACCACGGGCACGGTTGGCAAGTTACGCATGAAGGGCCGGGAAGTTTTCCGGCATGCGGTGACAAACCTTACGGCTGTTCTGCACGAAGTGTTGGACGCTGCCGAACTGACACCTGAGGACGTCGATTGGGTAGTGCCCCATCAGGCAAATGCCCGCATCATAGACGCGACGGCAAAAAAGCTCGCGCTTGACCCCGCCAAGGTCGTGATGACGGTAGATCAGCATGCAAACACCTCGGCTGCATCTGTGCCATTGGCTTTGGATGTTGCCGTGCGGGATGGCCGGATCAAAAAGGGCGATATTGTTGTTATAGAGGCCATGGGCGGTGGCTTTACATGGGGCGCTTCAATCGTTCGCATGTAGCGCTTTTATGTGATCCCCGTTTTACAAATTCTATTTTCTATTGTATATTATAGTCAAATCCATGGAAAGTCGCAGGTCCGGAGACAAAAATGGCTGATGCAGGAACACTTACTCGCGCCGATCTGGCGGAGATGCTTAACCGTCAAATTGGGTTGTCGCGTGCGGATGCCGCCGCGATGATTGAATCAATACTTGATCATATGACTGTCGCATTACTAAGCGGTGACAATGTGAAAATTTCTGGCTTTGGCACCTTTGTCCTGCGCGACAAAGGACAGCGCATTGGGCGCAATCCAAAGACTGGCGTTGAAGTGCCAATTACACCGCGCAGGGTGCTGACATTCCGTGCCAGCCAAGGCATGCGACAAAGGGTAAAATAATCTGATATGGGCGAAAAATCGGCTGATGCTTTCCGAACGATTGGAGAAATGGCCGACACGCTTGGCGTGCGCACGCATATCTTGCGGTATTGGGAAGAGCAATTTTCTATGCTCAAGCCATTGACCCGTGCAGGCGGGCGCCGTCTATACCGTCCTGAAGATGTCGCGTTGCTGCATACGATCCATCGCTTGCTCTACAGCGAAGGATATACGGTAAAGGGTGCGCGGCGGTTCCTTACCGTTGGCGAACCGAAATTAGCACCAGTGCACACCGTCAGCGCGACCGAGGTTGCGCCTGCGACACCCGATTTAGATATTGATGCATTGCGGGCTGTCCGCGACCGGCTGGCAGATGCTCTGGCCGCAGCCTGATTAGGTCATCATACGGGCATAGACCATGTCCCGGAACGGGGTCTGGCCAACCATGAAAACGGTTTCGCCCACATGGACAAATCCGGCGCGTTCATAAAAAGCCACAGCCCGTGCATTACTTTCATAAACGGCAAGCAGAATACGCATTGCGCCACGCGCGTGTGCCCGCGACAGCACGTGATCAAGCAACGCCTTGCCATTGCCACCGCCCTGCCACGGACCAAGCAAATAGATGCGCTTTAGCTCGAGATCACCCTCTTGCTGAAGATTGGGGTGCGCAGGGGGCGTGAGCATCGCGTAACCGACTGGCGCACCCAAGGGGGTTTCGCCGATCAGAATATCAACGCCCGGCTGCCTCAAGGCATCGGCATAATATTCGGCGCTATGTTGCGTCTGCAAATGTTCGATCAGGGGTTTGCCGGGATGGTCAAAGGCGAAGGTCGACAAAAAAGTGGCTGCGCCAAGACACGCGAGCGCGTCAGCATCCTCGACCGTTGCCATGCGCCAGCTTATCGGTGTCATTCGTCCTCAGGTCCAAGTTCTGGGTCAAGATCGCGCGGGCGGATAAAATGGGTGAGCTTACCATTTCCGCGGTCCAGCTTCGCCCAATGTTCGATATCCAGCGCAATCCGCGCAATGGCCGCTGTGGGATATTTTTCCCACACCAGATCACGCAATGGCGACGTGCCGTCATCGGGGCACAAGTCAAAGACGAGATCTTCCAGACCGGGATTGTGTCCCACCATCAGCAGATTGCGATGCGCATCGGACTGGTCACGCAGCACGTCCATCAAGGTCGCTGACGAGGCCAGATAAATCCTGCGATCCCAGTTCGGATCCATGCGTCCACCTGCGCCCTTGACGAACTGATCAATGGTTTCGGTCACGCGCACCGCCGGGCTTGCGACCACATGGTCGAAGGTCAAGCCGTTTCGCTTGACCCAAAGGCCCATCGTCACGGCAGCCTTCTCACCGCGCTTGTTGAGCGGTCGGTCGAAGTCACGTGGTACCGAGTCATCCCAACTCGACTTTGCATGGCGAAACAAGGTGAGGGTGAATGTCAAAATGGATTGCTCTCTTCCAGGCGTTGACCTGCCTCCTGCCGGATTTTTGTGTCAGACGAAAGACCCGATTTGACCGAACGCACGGCCTCTTCCAAAGTCACGCGACGAATAGGTGTGCCGGGCGGAAATGCGGACAATAGCCTGCTGGGTACGGCCGATGACAGCAAAACGAAATGTCCTTTATCGTCCGCACTTCGGATAAGCCGGCCAAATGCCTGAGCCATTCTGGCGCGAATGATGCGGTCATCAAACTCCACGCCACCATGCTTCAGACGGCGCGCGCGATGCAATATGTCGGGGCGCGGCCAAGGAATTTGCTCCATAATGACCAGCCGCAACGAATGTCCCGGAACGTCGACGCCATCGCGCAACGCATCGGTACCAAGCAGGCTGGCATGCGGATCATCGCGGAAAATATCTACCAATGTACCGGTATCAATCGGGTCCACATGCTGCGCGTATAAGGGCAGGCCGTCGCGCGCCAACCGGTCGGCAATACGGGCATAGGTCGAACGCAGACGCCGGATGGCCGTGAATAGGCCAAGTGCGCCGCCACCTGAAGCCGAAATGAGCGACGCATAGGCCCCCGCCAACGCCGCCGGGTCGCCCTTTTTGATATCGGTCACGATCAATACTACTGCTTGCGCGCCATAATCAAACGGACTCAGCGCCGAAAAATGGGTAGCCGGGCGGTCCAGATGCTGCGCACCGGTGCGCGCTTCAGCATTCTGCCAGTCACCGCCACTGCGCAAGGTTGCTGATGTCGCCAGTACGCCATGGCTTGGCTTCAGCACGATGTCTGCCACTGGCTTCATCGGGTCAAGCCATCGCCGGTGCATACCGACATCCATTTCCCTGCCTTCGAACCGGTCGATGGCAAGCCAGTCGACAAATTCGGGATCGACAGGGCCGACAGCCCGGGCCAGCATCGATATCCACGCGCGCAACGTATCGATGCGCCAGCTCAGGCTTGCCGTAGCCCCTTCCACACGCGCCCTGGCGCTGCCATCAAGCCAATCGGGGGGATCGGCAATCATTGCCTCCAACCGCTGGCCAAGCATCGTCAGCGGTCTTGCCAGAGCCTCCAGCGCGATGGCGGCGTCGGCGGCGGCGTCTACAACGCTGGCGTCTGGATCGGCCAGTTCGGTCTCCAACCCATAGCCGCTTTCGGTGGCATTGGTTTCGTCGCGGGCAAACACCATCGACCGGATGGCGGCAAGCAAGCGTTCAACTGGACCTGAAGGCGTGCCTTCCGCCAGTCGCGCAAGCCATCCGTCGCCGGGCAACGCTTCTGCTGCCATGCGTGCCATCTCGATGGCAAGGCCGCCTTCCTCGTCATAAGAGGCAACATCGGCCAGCCGTGCCGAAAGCCCCCGTCGCCTGCCGCGCGCCTTGCCTTCGGGCCCAATGACCCATCGGCGCAATTCGATTGTTTCCTGCCCTGTCAGCGCCGCTGCGAACATGGAGTCGGCTGCATCGAAGAGGTGATGGCCTTCGTCAAAGATGATCCGGCTTGGCCGGTTCTGTTCGTCGCGGCCACGCGCTGCATTGACCATCATCAATGCATGATTGGCGATCACGATTTCCGCCTGAACCGACGCGCGCGCCGCCCGTTCAATGAAGCATTTTTTGTAATGCGGACATCCGGCATAGATGCATTCGCCGCGCCGGTCGGTCAGCGCGGTCGCGCCATTACGGCGGAACAAGGTCGGCAACCATCCCGGCAGGTCGCCACCAATCATGTCACCGTCATTTGTATAGGCCGCCCAGCGTGCCACGAGATGCGCGAGGATCGCTGCACGCCCCGCAAAGCCGCCTTGCAATGCATCTTCAAGGTTCAGCAAGCACAGATAGTTTTCGCGTCCCTTGCGCACCACCACCTTTGATTTGAACGTTTCGTAATCGGGGTAGATTCGTTGCGCCTCACGTACCAATTGCCGTTGAAGCGCCTTGGTGAAAGTAGAGATCCATACCGTTCCGTCGGCGGCGGTCGCCCAAAGGCTTGCGGGCGCCAAATAGCCAAGCGTCTTGCCAATGCCTGTGCCTGCCTCCGCAAGCAGCATATGTGGTTCACCCTTGCGTATGCGTGGCGCGAAGATTTCTGCGGCTGCCTGCGCGAAATCGCGCTGGCCTTGCCGCGTTTCTGCGGCACCGCCGACCAGCGATGCCAGGCGTTGTTGCACGGCCTCCGCCTGAAGCGTCACTACGCGTGGCGGTGTGCGCGGCGGGGCCTCCTCCCATTCCGGTAGCCTGCTGAACAGCCACCGTTCAGGCTGTTCGGGTTTCTTCAACTGCGCCAGAACGAGATTCGCCCAAGGCCAGCGCAGCCGCATCAATGCCTGTGCCGAATCCCACGCGCCTTCGCGCTCGACCCAGTCAGGTTCGCCAAGAACGGAGAGCAATTTGCCTGCTGCCATGATCAGAAATTGTGGAACCTGCTGATCCGTTAGGGGAGCAGGAAGATCAAGTGCCTTGGCCAATCCCTTGGGCGTTGGCACTGCAAAGCGTGCGGGGTACACAAATGCATATAGCTCAAGGAGGTCGAGGCCGGATAAATCTGCATAGCCCAGCCGTTGTGCAACCAAGGGCGCATTCAGCATGATCATCGGTGTTTCCGCCGCGCGACCCGCCGCTTCACCCTTGCCAATGGTTTGCACTTGTCCCCCGCTGGAACCCATCCAGATACCGGCATGGCTTGCATGAAGCGCAGGAAAGGCTAGGGGAGTTGCCATGGCCCCTGATAGGCGTATTTGGAACGAAAGAGCAACAAGTGACTGACCTTCGCGATATAGCAATGGCATCAAAAGCCTGGCCTTATGAAGAGGCGCGGCGTTTGCTAAAACGTTATCCAAATGGAAAGCCGGATGGTCAGGCTATCATCTTCGAATGTGGCTATGGCCCTTCGGGTTTGCCGCATATTGGCACATTCAACGAAGTCCTGCGCACGACCATGGTTCGCAATGCGTTCCGGACATTGTCCAATGCGCCAACACGGCTGATCGAGTTTTCGGATGACATGGACGGACTGCGCAAGGTCCCCGACAATGTACCCAACCAAGCCATGTTGACCGAACATCTCGGCAAACCCCTGTCGCGCATTCCTGACCCATTTGAAAAGTTCGAAAGCTTCGCCGCGCATAACAATGCAATGCTGCGCGATTTTCTGGACCAGTTCGGCTTTGAATATGAGTTTATTTCGTCTGCGTCACAATATGAGAGTGGGGCGTTTGACGCTGCGTTGAAAAATGTGCTGCGCAATTATCAGGGCATATTGGATATCATGCTGCCTACCCTGCGCAAGGAACGCGCGGCAACCTATTCGCCAATCCTGCCGATCAGCGAAAAAACGGGCGTGGTGCTTCAAGTGCCGGTCGAAGTCGTGGATGCCGAAGCCGGACTGGTCCGGTTTGAGGATAATGGCGATATGGTCACTCAGTCGATCCTGGGCGGAAAATCCAAGCTTCAGTGGAAGGTTGATTGGGCGATGCGCTGGGTCGCGCTTGGCGTCGATTATGAAATGTATGGCAAAGACCTGACCGACAGCGGCGTGCAATCAGGCAAGATCGCACGTGTTCTTGGCGGGCGTCCACCCGAGAGCCTGATCTACGAAATGTTCCTCGATGAAAAAGGCGAGAAGATTTCGAAGTCCAAGGGCAATGGCCTCGCGCTGGAAGACTGGCTGAAATATGGCACGGAAAACAGCGTCGCCTTTTACGCGTTTCGCGAACCCAAAAGCGCCAAGCAGCTTCATCTGGGCGTCGTTCCAAAGGCAGTCGACGAATATTTTCAGTTCCGTGCGCAATGGCATGACCAGCCGGTTGAAAAGCGTCTGGGGAACCCCGTCCATCATGTCCACAATGGCCAGGTTCCAACGGGTCAGCCTCCAGTCACATTCGGTCTGTTGCTGAACTTGGTTGGCGTGATGGGGGCGGGCGCTACGGAAGAACAGGTCTGGGCCTATCTTGGAAATTATGCAGATAATGTGTCGCCGGAAAGTGCGCCCGAGCTTGCCGAGCTTATCCCCATAGCCCTGGCGTATAACCGGGACTTCGTCGCCCCGACCTTGAAAAAGCGCAGGCCCGAAGGTGTCGAGGTTGCGGCGCTAAGGACGCTTGACCAACGGCTCGCCGAATTGCCGGCTGATGCAACCGCCGAAGATATCCAGAATATCGTCTATGAAATCGGCAAGGAAGGCGGTTTTGAAAATCTGCGCGACTGGTTCAAGGCCTTGTATGAAACGTTGCTGGGTTCAAGCGCTGGTCCGCGCATGGGCAGTTTCATTGCATTATACGGCCTGTCGAACAGCCGGCAACTGATTGCTGAAGCGCTTGCATGACCACGATTGCGGCTCGGCTGTATCATGATGGCAAGGTCGCGCAAGAACTCGACCTGACGAAGCCGATACCACATATCACGCAGCCCGAGGATTTTATCTGGATCGGTTTGCATGAGCCCGATGACGGCGTTCTGAAACGGGTGCAGGACCATTTTGGCCTCCATCCGCTTGCCGTCGAAGACGCGCTTGACCCAAGACATCTGCCAAAGGTCGATGTGTACGGCGACCATCTGTTTCTGGTGATCCGAACGCCGCAATTGATTCATGATAAAATTGTGTACGGCAACACCGCGATCTTCATGGGCCGGCAATTCATCATCACAGTGCGGCATGGGTCCGAACGCTCGCACAGTCCCGTCCGGTCACAGCTTGAAGCAACCCCTTGGTTGTTAAAGCAAGGTGCCGACTATGTTTTGCATGCAATTTTGGACTTCATTGTCGACGGTTATAGCGACCTGGTCGATGTGATGGAGGAAAAGGTGCTCGCCATGGAAGAGCAGGCCATCGCCAATTTCCTGCGCACAACGGAAACCGCCCGCATTTTCATGTTGCGTCGTGAACTGTTCCGGTGGCAGCGCATCTTGGGTCCGACGGAAGATTTGATCAGCCGGATCATCAACCTTGAACTGCCGCAGGTTGATGCCAACATCTATCCCTATATGCGTGACCTCCTCGATCACGTCCGTCGCCTGGTTTACCGGGTGGAGGGGCTACGCGACACGCTGACCTCAGTCATTGAAACAAGTGGTCTTTTGGAACAGCAACGTCAGGGCGCAATCACCCGACAGCTCGCAGCATGGGCAGCGATTCTGGCCGTGCCCACGGCGATCGCAGGTATCTACGGCATGAACTTCGAACATATGCCTGAGCTGACCTGGAAATATGGCTATTTCTTGATCGTTGGCGCGATGGCGACGATTTGTATGACCTTATATGTCCGGTTCAAGCGGTCTGGCTGGCTCTAGCGCCGCCGACAACCTGCGCCATGACGTCGCGGTAATTGCGCGACAAAGTCATCCGCGGATAATAGCCGCCAGTTCCGAGCAAGCGGTGCGTCGCTGCGAGGTTGTAACAGGGCACACCCATGAACAGATGATGTTCGCTGTGATAATTCACCCAATAAGGCGCGACCGTCATCCGCGCAATGACGCCCGCATATGTGGTTCGGGCATGGGTGAACGGATCGCCGCTTCCGGTAGGGGTGCACGCATGTTCGGCGATATTCCGGATCCGGAGGAATAGCTGAAAGCTTGTGGCGAGCGCCGCGAACCAGAGCAAAAACGGCGTCCAGCCCCAGAAGAGGAACGATATCGCCAACAGGATAGACTGAACGACCAGGAACCGACCAACGGTGCGCGCGGTCGTCTTGGCGCCCTCTACATTGGTGATCGGCGCATCAACGCCGGACCGGCTTTGCATATTCAGTGCGCGGCCTGCGGTGGTGTCGGCTGTGGCATCGCCATTCTGCCGCTGTAGCATTGCTTGTGCGCCGCGCCAAGCGACCGCAAATTGCGCGCGCCGTTGCTTGAAAAAAGTCTGCCCCGTCAGGTCGCGGATGAATTTGCGGCGCAGGCTGGCTTTGCTGGTCGGGAAGGGGGCTGAAAGCGAAAGGTCCGGGTCCTCAGGCTGCTGGGTGAATTTATGGTGGGTAAGGTGATAGGCGCGATAAGCCTGCAAATCGCTGCCAGTCGCTGCGCCCGTTGGCCATTGCCCAAGCCAGTTGTTGGTCTTGCGGTCGGGATGCAGCAAACCATGCGCTGCGTCATGCATCAGGATCGAAAGGCCCAATTGCCGTCCACCCAATATGGCCAGCACGACGGGTGTAAGCACTAGACCGGCAAACCAATGATAATTCCAAGCGGCGGCCCCGCCAAAGGCAGCAAGCGCAACCACCAGCCACCCGTGCAGCACGAGCCAAATGCCGCGCCACCGCGAAATCGTCGTAATCGCCCGCCAATCTTCGGTCGCAAAAACCTCGCGCGGATTGGCTGCCTTTACTGCTGGCATGATGCATTGCCGGTCATCGCAGAATGATAGCGTGTCATGCCAGACTGCGCAAATGCGCTACGTCACCGCCTGTGCAACAAACTCTGCCATTCTGGCTTGTGCCTCGCGCGACTCGCTGAAGCTGAAGATTGGCCAATCGTGCATCATCCCTGAAAGCTCGGTCACATCGGTTGACGGCAGTTTGGATTTCAACGCGCGCGAATCGGTGACCAGGATATCGTCGCCGCCAGCAAAGGCCAGGATCGGTGGCAATCCGTCCCAATTGCCGTGGATCGGGCTGCATCGCGGGTCAGCAAGCGGCAAGCTGCCTGCATATAATGTGCCGCCTTCGGCGATGCCGCTGATGGTCAATATTCCGTCGCGCGGTTCGGTTTTCAACTGGTCGGGATGCGCCGGGTCCAGGTTCAGCCACGGGCAGATGAGCAACAGACCAGCAGGCAAAGGCTGCGCGGAATCGCGCGCCATTTGCGCCAGTGCAGCGGTCAGTCCGCCACCTGCTGAGTCACCGCCCATGACGAACGGCGCAGAGCCAATCTCGGCGCGATAGCTAGCATAATAGTCCATCGCCCAAGCGGTGATATGTTCAGCGGTGTTTTCAGGCGCGAGCGGATAAAGTGGCGCGCTGATCGACCAGCCATATGCCGACGCCATATGCGACAGAAATTTCCAGTGGACTGGCGTTGCCGGATACACATAGCCACCTCCATGCCAGAAGAGCACATGCGCGGTGGGCGTTCGGTCGGCCGGACGGATACGCCATACAGGCCGCCCCTGAAATTCGCTGTGCTTTATTTCAAGCCCGGCTTTGGCAGGGGGCGCGGGCAAAGGGGCAGCCCGGACTTTTGATATATTCTTCTGAAATTGCGGACCGCCGGTAAACATCCGGCGATAATAGCCGGTGGTCCGCAGAACAAATCCAGCAAGGCTGGCGGCAAAACTTGGCATTGATATATTCCCCCCTGACCGGGCGCTATATCAACGCGTTAAACCAATCAAGTCGTTCGCTTCCCGGCAAGGACCCCCTGCCGGGAAGAACCCGACTTACTTCGAGGCTACAATCCACTCGTCTATCTTTTTCTCCAACACGGTGAGCGGCAATGCACCCGTGTTCAGAACCTGGTTGTGGAATTCGCGCACGTCGAATTTCTTGCCCAGTTCTTTTTTGGCCTTGTCCTTCAGGCGCAAAATGGTGAGCGCACCGATTTTATACGCCAGCGCCTGTGACGGGATGGCGATGTAGCGCTCGACCTCAGCCGTGGCGTCGGTTTTGCCCATGTCGCTGTTGGCGAGCATATATGTAATCGCCTGCTCGCGCGTCCAACCCTTGCTGTGAACACCGGTGTCAACGACAAGCCGCATGGCGCGCAGCATTTCATCCGACAGAGTGCCAAAGCGCTGATAGGGATCCTTGAACAGTCCCATGTCATAGCCAAGCGTCTCGGCATATAATGCCCAGCCTTCGACATAAGCGGTGTTTCCACCGAAACGCATGAACGCGGGAAGCTTTTCATTTTCCTGCGCAATACTGATCTGGAAATGGTGCCCAGGCGCGCCCTCATGCAGATAAAGCGTTGTCATGCCAGGCGAGGTGCGGCTCGAAAGGTCATATGCGTTGAAGTAGAATGTGCCTGGCCGCGAACCGTCTGGCGTGCCTTGCTGATAGCTTCCGCCAGCCTCATATTTTTCGCGGAACTCTTCGTAGGGCTTAATCTCGAGTGGCGCCTTGGGCAGATACTTGAACTGCGAGGAAATGGTCGCATCAACTTTTTTGCCAATGTCATAAAAGCCCTGAGTCAATGATGCGCGGCTGGTCGGCTTGAATTTCGGGTCGTTACGCAGATATTCGAAAAATTCGGGCAATGTTCCTTTGAAGCCGACTTCTTTCTTGATCGCTTCCATACCCGACTTGATCCGTGCAACTTCCGACAGTCCAAGATTGTGGATGTCATCAGCCTTCAACGGCAAGGTGGTGGTTTGCTCGATCAGATATTGGTACAGCGCCTCGCCGCCCTTCATGGACGATAGGCCAACCTGTTCACGCGCCAAGGGCAAATAGCTGTCTCGCAGAAAATCGCGCAGGCGCGCATTGACGGGGTAAAGCCCGTTTTCAATAATATCGCGATATTCCGCTGTGAGACGCGCTTTGTCCGCATCGCTGAATCCGTCGGGGAATTTCAGGACCGGGCCGTAATAAGGCGACTCTTCAGTCTTCTGCGCAAGCTGGGTGTTCAGCTGGTCTACGACATTCGAGATCGTCATCTTGGTTTCGAAAACGCCAGACGCCATGCCCTGGCGGAACCGGTCGATCGACCGGTCCATCAGGATGATAAATTCCTTATGCCGCTTGAGGTTGTTGTCATAGTCTTCAACCGTCTTGAACGGCGCGGCGCCCTGGCCGCTGGCAAAGGTCGGATAGAAAGTATGGTAACCGAAAAAGTGATTCAACGGGCGGACGACCGTTAGGGGCAAAATCTCTTTGGAATAGCCCTTGATCGCATCGGTCTGCACCTGCTTGAAAACGTCAAATGCGATTTTGTCGGTTGCGTTGAGCTTGTCACGGTCGATGGACTTCATGCTCTCCAAATTTGCCTCGGCGGCACTGCGCTCATTGTCAAAATAGGCGTCCGAGATCATGTCGCCCAAATGGTCGGCATAACGCATGTCGCCGCGGAACAGGGCATTCAGCGGGTTGCGCTTCAGGCTGGCTTCGTCGTCGGCAGCAAATATGGCAGCCAGCCGCGCGCTTTCGTTTTGGGCCGCGTCCACTTGCGCGGCAGTCTGGGCGTGTGCCGCGACTGCACCCATGGGCGAAAGCAAGGCAGCGCCTGCGAGCAAAAACATGCGTGGGTTTTTCATTATCTGGTCTCTCCGAACAATCCGGCGCATCGATGTGATGCGCGGCGTAATTGGCGCCCGCTGTCTTCCGGGCATTGGCAAGGCACAAGTTGATTTCGACAGACGACAACCAACAGGTCGCAGACGATGCCCGCTCCCATTTATGCCGGCTTTTGCGTGTTGATCTCCAGCCAGTCATTCTGGCGATACCATTTGGTGATGATGTGCTTTACCCCGCGTATAACCGGGGTGCCTGTATGCAGTGTCTTGTAGTTAAGCGTGCCATCTGGTTTCACATTATTCCACATCAGCAACATGCCTGCCTGCGGACGGATGCCCAGACCCAGATGGGGAAATTCCGTTGCGCCGCCTTCTTCTGGTTCGTTCAGGAAAATCATCGCGGTCCAGCTGCGTTGCCCGCCTGATGGTCCCTCGTGCAGCCAATAGCTTTGCGTCGGGTGAAAAAAATCATGATGCGATTTAAATTCCTGCCCGACCTGATAACGCTGCCCCTGCATGGTTTCGGCATAATTGTTGTCTATGCCCAAAACGTCGCTCATCCGCGCCTCGACCTTGGAAATGAACGCGTCCCATCGGTTGAGATGGCAGCTATAGCTTGTGCGAAAGCCCTCTTGTTCAGTGCCCTTGTACAAGGTTGATGGCACGGCATCAGCATCGATCTTGGCAATCAACGTCTTGCAATCGGACGCACCAAGAAACCCCTGGTACAGATATAGCTGCGCGTCGGGATGCTCGACTTGCTGGACAAGCGGATTAGCGTTCAGGCGCTTGGTAACATGCGCCCCGATCCGGGCGAGCTTTGCCGGGTCGTTATTGGGATCAAACTCCCGCGCGGAGGTATTTGTTTGCATTAAAGTCACCGAATCAGGGAACGACTTTCCCTCTTACCATGACCCATTCCGCTTTTTCGAGAGTGCGGATGTTGGCCAGCGGATTTTCGTCTACGGCAACCATATCGGCAGAATAGCCAACCGCGATCCGTCCGATTTCATTTTCCATCCCGAGCGTTTTTGCCGCGATTGTCGTGGCGCTGGCCAGTGCTTCCGTTGGTGTCATGCCTGCTTTGACGAGGAGAGCGAATTCGCCTGCGTTGCTGCCATGTTCAAACACGCCGGCATCGGTTCCAAAAGCGACGGTGACGCCCATCGCTTTGGCAAGCTTGACCTGGCGACCAGCCGCTTCCAGCGCCTGCTTCGCCTTTACTTCTACGGTTGGCGTATAAATGCCCTTACCAAGGCGTGCACGCACGCCCTCCAGCGCCATGAGCGTTGGCACCAGAACTGTGCCTTTGGCTTTCATGACTTTCAGCGCGGCCTCATCGGCAAAGGTCCCGTGTTCGATGGAATCAATGCCCGCAGCGGATGCCGCCTCGATGCCGCGTGCACCATGGGCATGCGCCATGACCTTAAGGCCAAGCGAGTGAGCCGTATTGGCAATGGAGACCATTTCTTCATTGGTGAAATGTGCCTCAAGACCTCTGCCCTGTTGCGATAGAACGCCACCGGTGGCCGTGATCTTGATAACGTCTGAGCCGGATTTGGAAGATTGTCGCACTTTTTCGGCGCATTGAACTGGGCCAGTGCAGGTAAAACCGGTGTCTAGCGCAGCGAGTACATCGTTGCGAAATCCACTGACATCGCCATGTCCGCCGACAATCGACAAAGCCGGGCCAGCCGCGATGATGCGTGGTCCGATAATTCGTCCTTCTGCGATGCCGCGGCGCAGGACAAAGGCGGTGTTGCGTGCCGACCCTGCCTCACGCACAGTCGTAAAGCCTGCCTTGACCGTCAAAGCTGCATTTTTGACGCCCATCACCACGCCCCATTCGTCGGGATTGACGGCCTCGTCACGGAAGTCGTCGCCAGGGTCACCGGTGAGATGGACGTGCAGATCGATCAGCCCCGGCACTAGGGTCTTGGTAGACAGATCGATAACCGAGTCCGCCTGGAACGGATTATTGCTGCCTTTTGCGATTTCCTTGATGCGCCCGTTCTCGACAAGGATGACGGCTGGGCCAGTCGGCCCAGTGGCAGCATCAGGCACAAGGTTGCCAACGATGATTACCTGGGTTGCAGCGATTGCGGGCGCGGATGCCAACAAAGCAGCGCCAGCGAGTAACAGATAACGGACCATCAAAAACCTCTCCCATGTTTATGCAAGGCAGAGTGGTCAGCTTAAGCGAATGTTACAAGCAAAAAAGCCCGGACATTTGCTGCCCGGGCTTTTTGAATTTTCTGGCTTACCAGAAGAAGTCGCGAATGACGTCGACGACGCGGCCATTGCGCAGATCGATCAAAAGCACATCATCATAATAACGCACCCAACGATAGGGACCATAAGCCGCTGGCAAGCGATATTGCCAAGGGTCATTTATCCAGTAGCGCGACCCGTAATAAGCCGACCCAATCGAGAAGCCGATAGATATCCGGCTGTAATTGCGGTCGCGATAGGGCGAATAATAACGGCCAGGCCGATAATAATTGCGGTTGCGTTCACGATGGCTGCGCCAGTCATAACGGTTGTCGTTGCGCCAGCCGTTGGTCCAGCGGCCAGGCTGCTGACGATCAACGCGGTTGTCGTTATTTCGGTCGACACGGCGGTCCAGTTCACCATTCCGGTTCCGGTCATAACGGCGGTCAATACGTTCATCGTCATTGCGGTCCAAGCGGCGGTCGAGCCGGCCATCACGGTTCCGGTCTCCAGCGGCGGTCAAGATTGCCGTCGCGATTGCGGTCATAATAACGGCCGTCCTGACTGGCCTCGCGTTGTTGTGTGCCCACGCTGTCCATACGCGCGCCGCTGCGTTGCTGGTTATTACGGATAACTTCACGTTGCCGTTCCGCTTGCACATTATCGGTGCGCGCACCATCGCGTTGGCGATCAGGACGCATGTCTTCGCGTGGGCGGTATTCGCGTACGGGTGCCCGCCGAGGCGCTTCTGCCTGAACTTGTTGAGTGCCTTCGATACGGTTTTGTTGGCGTTCGGCCCTGCGTTCCGCACGCTGTTCAGGCGTTCGACGTGGGCGGTTCGCCTGATCGTCAGTCCGCGGGTCTTCCTGTTGAAACCCTGCATTATAAGAAAATGTTGACGCTGCGCTTCCCGTTTGTGGCGCAATTTCGGCTGCATAACCTGCTACAGGCGAAAGCGAAGTCGCGGCCACCAATGTCATTAGGATAAACTTTTTCATGGCATGTTCCGATGGCAGAGGCACCATGCTTCTGCGTTAAGCCCCGTCTGCACCACGTCTTCTGAAGCGAAGCTGAACTGCTTATACATGTTCATGAAAGAAAGCATTTCGATGAACGAGAGCGTTCAAGTGATCTTCTTGAACGAAATGTCCATCACCGGGAACTGTTCCCATCCGGTGAAGTCAAAATGCCACCATTCATTTGACAGTCCAACAAAGCCCTCGACTTCCAAGTAACGCGCCAAGCGGGCTCGGTTGGCCATCGCAGTCGCCGAAGCCCCCATATAGTCGCGGTGTGCTTTTTCCGAGAAATCGTCAAACCCGCTTGGCATCTCGACAAGTTGCCCGTTGCGCAAATCGTGCAGGCTGAGATCGACAGCGCACCCGCGATTGTGCTTTGACCCGCGTTTGGGGTTGGCCACATATTCCTTCTTGGGACCAACCGGGGTTGCATCCCACAACTTTTTCGTGATGCGCCAGGGGCGATAAGCATCGAATATCGTCAGACCAAAGCCGTCGGCTTGCGCCATTTTGCTCGCGCGAGCGACGGCCTGCGCTGCGGGATTGGCAAGGAAAGCGCGTGCTTCGTCATACAAGACGCGGCCAGTGAAATTGTTCGTGGTCGCATAGCGCATGTCGAGCTTGATATTGGGGTCGAGCCTGACGAGCTCAACCAAGCGCTTTGGATCGTCTGCTTTAAGTTCGGGTGCGCCTGCTCGTACAAACAGGACATCGCGGTCAGGGCCAGCGGCGGGGCAGCCCACAAGCGGCAATGCCGCAAGCCCGAACGCCACTTGGCGGCGTGAGAAAATTAGCCCTCGTCCTTCGCCAGCCATTCTTCAAGCCATTTGATGGTGTAGTTGCCATTCTGGAAATCGGGTTGCTCCAGCAGCCGCTGGTGCAAGGGTATGGTGGTCTTCATTCCTTCAATGACGAATTCACCAAGTGCACGGCGCAGGCGCATCAGGCAACCCTCGCGGGTCTGTCCATAGACGATCAGCTTGGCAATCATGCTGTCATAATATGGCGGGACCTTATAGCCATGATACAGGCCGCTATCGACGCGGACATACAGGCCGCCGGGCGGGTGGTACCAGGTCACGGTTCCAGGCGAGGGCATGAATGTGCGCGGGTCTTCGGCGTTGATCCGGCATTCGACGGCATGTCCGGTAAAGGTCACGTCTTCCTGCTTGAACGAAAGCGGCTTGCCTTCGGCCACGCGGATCTGTTCGCGCACCAGGTCAATTCCGGTGATCATTTCGGTGACTGGATGTTCGACCTGAAGCCTTGTGTTCATTTCGATGAAATAGAATTCGCCATTTTCCCAGAGAAACTCGATGGTGCCTGCACCGCGATAGCCCATGTCGGCCATCGCTTTGGCGCAGATCGTTCCCATGCGGTCGCGCTCGGCGGTGGCGAGAACAGGCGAAGGCGCCTCTTCCAGAACTTTCTGGTGCCGGCGTTGCAACGAACAATCGCGCTCGCCCAAATGCACGGCCTGGCCATTGCCATCGCCAAATATCTGGAATTCGATGTGGCGCGGGTTACCAAGATATTTTTCAAGATAGACCGTCGCGTCGCCAAAGGCAGCTTTGGCTTCGGACCCTGCCTGCTGCATTTGGGTCTCAAGCTCTTCTTCGCTGTTCACGACCTTCATGCCGCGACCGCCGCCGCCCGAGGCAGCTTTGATGATTACAGGATAGCCAATCTCGCGCGCTATGGCCTTGGCTTCGTCCACATCCTCGATTGCGCCGTCGGAGCCAGGCACGAGCGGCAGGCCCAATGCGCCTGCGGTACGCTTCGCCTCGACCTTGTCGCCCATCGTCCGGATATGCTCGGGCTTTGGACCAATCCATTTGATGTCATGGCTTTCGACGATTTCGGCAAATTGCGCATTTTCCGACAGGAAGCCGTATCCTGGGTGAATCGCATCGGCATGGCTGATTTCGGCCGCTGAGATAATCGCCGGGATGTTGAGATAGCTGTCAGTTGCAGATGGCGGTCCAATGCAGATGGCTTCATCTGCGAGCCGGACATGCATGGCATCGGAATCCGCTGTCGAATGGACAGCCACCGTTTTGATCCCCATTTCATGCGCAGCGCGGTGGATGCGAAGCGCTATCTCGCCGCGGTTGGCGATAAGGATTTTCTCGATGGCCATGTTTATGCGATCACCAGCAATGGCTGGTCAAATTCAACTGGCTGGCCGCTTTCCACATAGATTTCGGTGACAGTGCCTGAGGTCGCCGCGACGATGGGGTTCATGACCTTCATCGCTTCGATGATCAGGACGGTGTCGCCCGCCTTCACTTGCTGGCCCACCGAGACGAACGGCGCTGCATCGGGTTCAGGTGTCAGATAGGCAGTGCCGACCATCGGTGATTTCATGGCATTGGCCGAAATGGCTGGGCCGCTCGCCGCCGCTGGTGCCGCGGGGGCTGCCACAGGTGCAGGTGCAGCCGCAACAGACATAGGGGCCGCGACAGCTGTCATGGTGCGCGACACACGGATTTTGCGTTCGCCATCCTCGACTTCGATTTCGCTGAGGCCAGTGTCGTTCAACATGGCCGCAAGTTCACGGACCAGATCCGTATCAACCTGCATACCGCCGCCATTTCCCGTTTTTGCCGCCATTTAAAACTCCTTGGGCCCCTGAATTGCTGTAAAGCGCCTCATGTCAAAGTTGCAGCGCTGCGTCCAGCGCCAGTTCGTACGACTTCGCGCCATGTCCTGCAAACACTGCGTTCGCAGCCATGCCGACATAACTCAAATGCCGAAAATCTTCTCGTTTGTGGGGGTCGGACAAATGCACCTCGAACACCGGCACATTTATCGCCTTGATCGCGTCCAATATGGCAATCGAGCTGTGCGTGTAGCCTGCAGCGTTTAGCAGCACTGCCTTGGCGCCCTCGGCCTGCGCCTCGTGCAACCAGTCGATCAAATGCCCTTCATGATTGGATTGCCGAAAATCAATCACCGCGCCTGCCGCACGTGCGCGATCATCGAGCCGGCCAGCGATATCATCAAGCGTGTCCGTGCCGTAAATTTCCGGCTCCCTTGTCCCGAGCAAATTCAGATTTGGTCCGTTCAGAACAAAAATTGTCGGCCGTTCAGCCAAATGTCGTCCCCCAATATTATCAAAGCAGCGGTTGCGCACTGCATTTGTCAGGCACTATATGCCCGTCGACAAAAATTGCGAGATGAAATGACCTCTTCCCTTTCCCCCGAATCTATCTCCCTTACGCTCAACGGTGATCTGCGCCGTTTCCGAGCCGGCGCCACCATCGCCGATCTTGTGCGCGATATCGGTCTTGATCCGGCAAAGGTTGCGGTTGAACGCAATCTCGAAATCGTCACGCGCTCGACGCTGAACGATGTGATCCTCGCCGATGGCGACAGGCTGGAGATTGTCCATTTCGTGGGCGGCGGGCAAGAGACTGTCGATGATGACAGCTGGTCAGTGTCAGGCCGCCATTTTCGTTCGCGGCTGATTGTCGGCACGGGCAAATATAAGGATTTCGAACAAAACGCCGCAGCGTTGGTGGCGTCAGGCGCGGAAATCATCACGGTCGCGGTGCGGCGCGTTAATGTGTCGGACCCAAAGGCGCCGATGCTGACCGATTTCATTGATCCGAAAAAATATACATATCTTCCCAATACCGCTGGCTGCTTTACTGCCGACGATGCCATCCGGACCTTGCGACTGGCGCGCGAGGCCGGCGGCTGGGACCTTGTAAAACTCGAAGTGCTCGGCGAAGCAAAAACGCTCTACCCCGACATGCGTGAGACGTTGAAGGCGACTGAGGTTCTGGCGAAAGAGGGCTTTTTGCCGATGGTCTATTGCGTGGATGATCCGATCGCTGCCAAACAGCTCGAGGATGCAGGCGCAGTTGCAGTGATGCCGCTTGGTGCGCCAATTGGTTCGGGGCTCGGTATTCAGAACCGCGTGACCATTCGCCTGATTGTCGAAGGTGCCAAGGTGCCGGTTCTGGTGGACGCGGGCGTTGGCACTGCCTCCGACGCTGCTGTGGCGATGGAACTGGGCTGCGACGGTGTGTTGATGAATACGGCAATTGCCGAGGCGAAAAATCCGATCGCCATGGCAACCGCCATGAAGCTGGCGGTACAGTCGGGCCGGATCGCCTATCTGTCTGGCCGCATGGGGCGCCGCATGTATGCAGACCCCTCCAGCCCGCTCGCTGGTCTTATTTAAACAACCGCCTGCTACAGACGAAACGGCCAAAATGGTCGTTCGTCGACGCAGTTGATATGTTCGCCGCGACGCTGGTCGATAAATCGATTGTCTTTGCGCTTAATCGAAACTGTCATGCGCAGGCAACACAGCTGGGCTAATTACTGTCTCGCAGGCCGGGCTTTCTTCATGCTCCCCAGCTTCGGATGTTGGTCCGCCTGCAACCCTCTCCCCCCTTGTCTGACTGCCCAACGCAGCAGCCAATTGAAAGGTATTATTATGACAAGCCCAAAGCTTATAATGTTGTCGTTAACTGTTGCTTCGACGCTTATTGCTGCAGCCCCGGCAACAGCAGGCTGGAAATCGAAAGACGTACGCTTTGCTGATCTCGATTTGTCAACCGATGCCGGACGTGATCGTCTTCAGATGCGGATCAAGCAAGCGGTGAAACAAGTCTGCGGCGCACCACGGGCCTTCACGCTGAGCGAACGCGAAGATCAACGTCTGTGTGAAAAAGAATCGCTTCGTCGGGCTACGCCGGAAGGCGAACGCATTATTGCGGCTTATATGGAAAAGCGCCGCCTTGCACTTGGCGGCGCATCCGACGTCGGCACGAACTAAAAATATAAGGAAGCTACCTTTACTCCGGCCAACTGTGCCGGAGTATTTTATTTGCCGGCGAGCCGTTTGACATCGGCGAGATATTTTCGCCCGATCCGCATCGACAGATCCTCGCCCAGCAAAGCATGCCAGACGCCGCCGCCTTCATGGCGCAATCCGGTAATGAGATCCCGGCGTACAATATGGCTGCGGTGAATCCGTTGAAATTGCTCCGGGTCCAACCTTTGCTCCAGCGTCGAAATCGTCTGGTGCAATAAATAGCTTCGCCCAGCCGTGTGCAGCCGCATATAATCGCGCTCGGCCTCAATGCGTTCAATGTCCATCACAGCAATGCGGATAAGCTCGGCGCGATGTGACACCCAGAACTCGCTCGCATATCTGCTATCGGATCTTGAGGCAGCCGCTTGCGGTTGCCCACCTGCATCCTGTGTTCCGCACGCCCGCGCGATGGCACGGCCAAGCCGGTCGCTCGAGACGGGTTTCAGGACATAGTCAACGACATCGAGGTCAAACGCCTCGACAGCAAAATTGTCATAAGCGGTGATCAGGATGATTGCCGGCTTCTTGCTCATCAGTCCCAATGCTCGTGCCGCGTTGATGCCATCCATTTTCGGCATGCCGATATCGAGAAAAATCAGATCAGGCGTCAGTTGCTGGGCGATCCGCAAAGCTTCAACGCCGTCATTGGCAGTGCCGACAATTTCGATAGCGGGATGATCGGCGCTTAACGTTTCAAGCCGCTCGATGGCCAAAGGTTCATCATCGACGATCAAGGTGCGAAGCCGCTTCATGCTGCCACCCGGTGACTTAAGGGCAGCGTAAGCATGGCGATAAAGCCTCCTCCGTGAACCGTGTGCGTATCAAGTCGTGCAGCTGACCGATAGCGCGCCTCCAGCCTGTCGCGGACATTATTCAGGCCAATTCCGTTTCCGCCGACATGATCGGCATCGATAACATCGCCGTCATCGGTGACGCTGAGCACCAGAACATCGCCCTCGCGTTTGGCATTGATTGTGATTTGTACTGGCCGCGTGGTCCGTGACACCCCGTATTTAATGGCGTTTTCGACCAGCGGTTGCAGGATCAGCGCGGGCACGTGCTGTCCCATCAATTCGTCGGGTATGTTGATCGTCACCCGAAGCCGTTTGGGATAGCGCACGCTCTCAATTTCGAGATACAGCCGCTGCAGTTCGACCTCTTCTTCAAGCGTGACATCCTCCAACGGGTCGGACGACAGGCTCGTACGGTAGAAGTTGGAAAGATTCTGGATCATTGCCTCGGCCTCGCGGGGTTTTCCGGTGAGGACCAGGCTCGACAGTGAATTGAGCGTGTTGAACAGGAAATGCGGATTGACCTGGTAACGCAGCGACCGCAGCTCGGCGTCTTGTGCAGCCTGGGCGAAACGGGATGTCTTGCGCTCAGCCTCGCGCACTTCGCGGGCATAGCCAATCGCGACGTAAAGCGAGCTCCAGGCGATCAGGAAGAAATAATGCGTGACAGAAATGTCGGCAATTTCCTGCCAGAAAGACAGGCCAAGTTGCGCCTTCAAATCTTCAATCGTCCTGCCAACGCTTGGATCTTTGAACAGGCTGACGGGATCGTAGAGGTTGAAAATATAGAAATTGGCGGAGGCAAGGATCATGGCGCATGGGATTGCGCCGATAAACGCCACGCTGACGCGAAAACCCAAAGACCTGCGGTCGGCAATGCGGAGTCCTGCGTAGAGGACCCAAGTAACCAAAACGCCAACCACGGCCACCATCAGCCGACGTTCGAACAAAACAGCCTGCGCCGGAAAATCCAGCAATGCCGCACGCAAGGACAGGATCAGCGCATAAAATGCCCAGAACCCAATGATGGTTAGGAGCGCCATCTGGTGTCCAATGAGTGCATTGCGGGCCGGAGATTTATCCATGGCTTGCTATAGCCGAATTTGCGCCGGTTGCACCATGTGCATAGTTTCTCGTCGAACGCGTGACCAAGTTGGTCGAATGTTTATCTGCTGTATTCGCCGTTAATCCTTCGCTAACCATATTGGGACGATGATAGTCGCAAGGAAATTGGGGGTTAATGGCATGACGAAACCAGTGCGTGAAGGTCCCGGCCTTTTGACTTTGGCCGAAATCAAAGAATTTGCAGGCTTCAGTGCTGCGACCCAGCGCTACATCCGGCGTTCACTCGACGTCGCCTTTGAAGATGTCGATGCCATTGCCATTTGGTCGCGCAATGCGGTCGAGCTTTCCTCGATTGAAGCGCAGCAGACATTTTATGCCCGGCTGCCGGACATAAGGGCATGTATTCCCGATTCCAGCGTGCTTAAGGATGCTGAACCCTTTTTGGCGCAATTGGTCACCGTATCGGCCTTTGATCTAGGGCAAGGGCGCATCGACTGCTTCGCGGCGTACCGGTTCCTGTACGAGCGCCTGATTGGTGCCGATGCGCGGCCCTGGTTGCCCGCGGCATTTTGCGCCGCGGCGTCGATGCCGCATCTGCCGCCAGGCAAGCGCAAGATCTTGCTTCAGTCGATCAGCGAAGCTGCAGCAACGGCATCCGGCTGGTCGAAACGCCAGCCAAGCTTTTATCCCGAATGGGTGGAAAAGGTCGATGCGGACAAAAACAGTCGCGCATATTGATGCAATGCTTCAGGGCAGTTTGCGCCGATAGCGGAAATACCAAACCTCGTGCCCGAGCCTGCGGGCTTTCGCCTCGTAACGTGTTTCGGGCCAGCCGCCCGGACGGTTCTGGAAATCCGACGCCGTGTTGCACAGCCAGTCAAACTGGTGCCGGTGGCGTTGCATGATCATCAGTGCATGGCGGACATAGACCGGATGGTCCGTGCCAAAGCGGAACTCGCCGCCTGGTTTCAGCTTCGCCGCGATTAAGTCGACCGGGCCGTCGTTCATCATCCGCCGTTTGACGTGCCGTGCCTTTGGCCAGGGGTCGGGGTGCAAGAGATAGACAAAGGACAGCGAACCATCGGGCACGCGGCGCAACATTTCGAGCGCGTCGCCCATGTGGATACGCACATTTGCCAAGTCGCCTTCCCGGATATGGGACAACGCCTGGGCAACGCCGTTCAGGAAAGGTTCGCAGCCGATGAAACCATGGTCAGGCAGCAAATCCGCCCGGTAGGCAAGATGCTCGCCGCCGCCAAAGCCGATTTCGAAATGCATGGCCCGGTCGTCGCCGAACAATTCTTTGCTGCCAAGCGTGCCGGTTTCGGCCATCGCGATTTGCGGGAGCAGATTGTCCACGAGCTCATTCTGCTCGGTACGCAGCTTCTTGCCCTTTGAACGGCCGTAAAGGCGGTTCAGCGTCGTTGGGTCCCCGGTCTTGTTCGCAGTCATGACGGTGGCGGCTAAACTTTCAGCCGCCACGCTGCAAGCGCAATCAAGCCAGAGCGGCTTTCAAGTCCTCGACAAGATCGGTGCGTTCCCACGGGAAAAAGTCGCCTTCGGGCTTGCGACCGAAATGGCCATAGGCCGCTGTCTTGCGATATATCGGCTTGTTCAGGCCAAGATGCGTACGGATACCGCGCGGGGTCAGGCCACCCAGTTTCTCGATGCCCATGATGGCCGCTTCGATCTGGTCATCACCCACAGTACCTGTGCGGTGCGTATCGACGTAAAGCGACAATGGCTTGGACACGCCAATGGCATAAGCAAGCTGGATGGTGCAACGCGTCGCAAGTCCGGCCGCAACGATGTTTTTGGCAAGATAGCGCGTGATATAGGCGGCTGAGCGGTCGACCTTGGTCGGGTCCTTGCCTGAAAATGCGCCGCCGCCATGCGGGGCTGCGCCGCCATAAGTGTCGACGATGATCTTGCGGCCCGTCAGGCCAGCGTCGCCATCGGGTCCGCCGATTTCGAAGCTTCCGGTCGGGTTGATGTGATATTCGGTTTCGGTGAGCAGGCTGGCGGGAAGCAGGTCAGCGATGACGCCCTTCACATAAGCGTGCAGCTCGGCTTCTTTTTCGCCTTGGTCATATCCAGGGGCATGCTGCGTCGATACCACGATTGCGGTCGCCGCCTCTGGTTTGCCTTCGCTGTTGTAGCGCAAGGTGACCTGGCTCTTGGCATCAGGCTCCAGAAAGGGCGCTGCGCCCGAATGGCGGTCGGCGGCCATCCGCTCGAGGATTTTGTGGCTGTAGTCGAGCGTCGCTGGCATCAGGTCAGGTGTCTCGGTCGACGCATAGCCGAACATGATGCCCTGGTCGCCAGCGCCTTCGTCCTTGTTGCCTGTCGCGTCCACGCCTTGCGCGATATGCGCTGACTGGCCGTGCAGATTGTTTTCAAAGCGCAAGGTTTCCCAATGGAAGCCTGTTTGCGCATAGCCGATTTCCTTGACGGTGCGGCGGACGGTGGCCTCAATCTCTTCTTGGGCGCCGGGGGCCCATGCGCCGTTTTCATAGACGCCCTTGCAGCGGATTTCGCCCGCGAGCACGACCAACTGGGTGGTGGTCAGCGTTTCGCACGCAATGCGCGCTTCAGGGTCCTTGGACAAAAACAGATCGACGATTGCATCAGAGATCTGGTCCGATACCTTGTCGGGATGGCCCTCGGACACGGATTCGGAAGTGAAAAGATAATTGGAGCGCATGGTTTTTCCAGTCTGTTGGCTGTATCTGCGTATAAAGATTTCTTTATATCGTGGCGGCGCTTTAGCCTTAACCGCGGCGGCGGGCAAGCGGTAACAGCGCGACAAGCAGGAGCAGACCGGCAAAGGCAATCGGAATGATGTTTCCAAAGCGGGCAAACAGCGTTGGTGCCTTCGCCCTTGGCAATTGCGCATCGATTCGGCCATCGGTCCCCAGGGGCAAGCTTTTCAACATCCGGCCATCGGTATCGATAATGGCGCTGATACCTGTCGGCGTCGCGCGCACCACGGGCAGGCCTTCCTCGACGGCGCGCAGTCTGGCCTGTGCCAGATGTTGTGGCGGACCGATATCGCCGAACCACGCATCGTTGGACGGGTTGAAGATAAAATCCGGTCGGTTGCTGCGGTCAACCACCTGGCCCGAAAAGATCATTTCATAGCAGATCTGGATTCCGATTTTGACTGGCCGGCCGCCAAGCAACACCGTCATTGTCTGTGCGCCCGGGCCCGGCCAGAAATCGAGGCTTCCGGGAACCAGCCGGGCAAGCCCAAGCGGCTCAAGCAACCATGGCAGCGGCAGATATTCGCCATAAGGCACCAGATGCGCCTTGTCATAATGGCCAAGCAGACGGCCATAAGCATCCATCACCGACACGCTGTTGCGGGCGGCAACAAGCTGCCCTTTTTCGATCACAAGCCGGTTCGCGCCAGTGACGAGGATGTCATCTTCGGCCATCAATGTCGTCAGCCTTGACCGTGCGTCCGCCGCGCTATCACCGGGCTGCCCCTGATAATAACGATAGGGATATCCCTGCTCCAGATAATCGGGAATCGCTGCTTCGGGCCAAAGGAGCAAGCGCGGTTTCTGACCGGGCAATGGGCGGCTGTTCATCGCCAGCTTGGCAAAGTTGATGGCGTCATATCCCGGCGCATATTTGTCGGCCTGGGAAATATTGGGTTGAACGACGGTGATCGTGATGGGCTGCCCGTTTGGTGCTGCGCTGCCAAAATATCCACCCCATAAGGAAAGACGCGCGATGATCCCGACAGCAGCCAAGGCAAAGAGCAGTGCGCCGCCAAGGAAATATCCAGTCCATCCGCCGCTTGTCCGCTCTTCGCGTGACGCGCCTGTCCACAGCGACACAAATTTATATGCGCCGCCGACGAACAGAATGATAACCCCCGACAGGCCATAAGTGCCGATGGCGCTTGCCGGCAGCGCGGCATAAGGAATTTCCAATGCGATGACGCTGAGCGGGTTCCAGACATAGCCAGTAAAAACCCAACTGCGCAGCCACTCGGTGATGATCCATAAACTGGCAAAGGCAAAGATGAGGGTGGGTGTGACAGCGCCTTTCATTGTCTCGCCACTGCCGCGAAGGCGGGAGTCCAACTGATGACCGTCAGGTTCTATCGCCATTTCGGGTGTTGGGTTCCCGCCTTCGCGGGAATGACGAAGCATTTTTGTCGTGTGGTGACGTATCCAAAATGCCCCGGACACCGCTAATGCCGGATAGACCGCCAGATACAGCGCGAGTGCCACGACCGCGATATAGCCAAGCCAGATCGGCATGGCGGCCTGAAAGGTGAACGCGACGGCAATCCATTGATTGCCAATGGTGAAATGGCCAACGCCAAACAGCCAGCCAAGCATGAACGCGCGCTTCGCATTTGGCGCCTGCGCCATGAGGTGGATGAGCAAAGCAAAACAGACGAGCGTCAGCGGCCAAAGGCCCCATGGCACAAATCCGAAAGCCGACAATGCGCCAGCACCAAGTGCGGCCCAGCGCGGGAATCGTTGAAGCAGGCCCGAGATTTTGTGCACGGCCAGCCTTTGCCTGCCTGTTGCACCAAAAGCAATCGGGCAAAATGTCGTTGCTTGCCGTTCACGCTGCGGCTGCTAGTTTGGGCCAATGATATTATATTTTATGGCGCTTGCCGCACCGATCCCTTCCGCGCTGACCGATCAGCAACAAGCAGAAATTGCGTGCGTCGTGGCGCTGGCAACTCTAGCCGAAAAGCAGCGGCTTGGCACTGCGCCCGCTGATGCACCCGATCTGCAACAAACGGGCAAACGCTGGGCAGGAATTGTGGGCAGCCGCATTACCGAGCAAAGCGGACAACCGCGCGAATTGGTAGCAGTCGCCATGGCGGAGGCAGCCAAGGCCGAATTCTTGCGCCCAAGCGATCCAGCGCATATAAGCACATGCACCTTGCAGATGACGTCGGAGCTTGCACAGGCGGACATGATCGACAAGCCGCTGCCCAAACCGGTGACTTCAAAATGAGCCTTCGCCCGTTCCATCTTGCCTTTCCAGTCCACGACCTCGCCGAGGCGCGGCATTTCTATGGCGAAGTCATGGGATGTTCCGAAGGGCGTTCATCGGACCACTGGATCGACTTTGATTTTTTCGGACATCAGATCGTTGCGCATCTCAATGCGGCGGCACAGAGCGTGTCGACGCATAATCCGGTCGACGGCCATGATGTCCCGGTTCCTCATTTCGGTATCGTGCTGACAATGGACCAATGGGAAAAACTCGCTGAGCGGGTCAAGGCGGCTGGCATCCATTTCGGGATCGCACCGCATGTGCGTTTCAAGGGACAGGCAGGCGAGCAGGCAACGATGTTTTTCTGCGATCCAAGCGGCAACGCGCTCGAGTTCAAGGCCTTTGCCGACGACGCCAATCTGTTCGCACGCTAACCCGCCGGATTTGACGCCTTATTCTTGTGTGCTCTTGACAACCTCTGGCGCGGGTGGGTTGCTGTCAGCATCGTTGCTGGACGGCAGAACCATAGATGGTTCGCCATTGATGGCCGGGATTTCGTCGGACACGGGAACGTCAGTCGAAAATTCCGAACCGGCTTTTGCGGGTTGACCTTTGGCTGCTGCGGCCTCGTCGCTGTCGCTCAGCGCCTCAGGTGCGGGTAACGCAGCCGGGTTGCTTGGTTCGCCGACAGAGTCGACATAGAATTTCCCGACGATCACTGCCATGACTGTGAAAGCTATAATCGAGATAATCGTGACAATTTTGCGTGAACTGCTGTCCATATTCCGCCCCTTTGGCTGCTACAGAAATTATCCATAGCTGGTCGTCGTCATTTGCTCAAATTCATGGTTGCTGAATAGTGGAAACATGTGCGCAACGGTCGCTTTTTTTCGTGCCACCGCCAGCCAGCATCGTGAAGGCGATAAATCCGCCGACCACAGTGATGAGAAAAGCCGCTGTCACCCACGCCAGATACTTGTCGATGAACGCCTTGATCGGACGACCAAATTTCCAGAACAAAAATCCGACCAGCATGAATTGAAATGCGCGGCTGAGGATGCTTGCCCAGATAAATGTGAACAGGTCCATTTTGATGAAGCCTGCGGTCAATGTAATCAGCTTGAACGGGATCGGGGTAGCGCCCTTGACCAGGATGATCTCGGCGCCAAATTCGCGCAGATAACAGGCTGCTGCCGGAAAGCTCTCCCAAAGCCCAAGTGCTTTCAACAGAGACACACCAATGGTTTCGTAAGCAAAATAGCCGATGGCATAGCCGAACAGGCCACCCAGCACTGATGCCAAAGTACATACCGCGCCGAACCTGATCGCCTTGTCCGGGCGCGCGAGGCACATCAGTCCTAACAGGGGATGTGGAGGGATTGGAAAGAACGAACTTTCGACAAAGGAAAACAGGAAAAGCCAGCGCTCGGCATGGGCATGCCCAGCTTTTTCCATCATCCATTCGTAGAGGCGTTTCAACATTTGCCCACGCGTTAAGACGCGCAGCGCAGCTTGTCCAAGCTTTTAACGTGTGGCAAAATTATCACGGGGAGTGACTTCAGCCGAATGTGCCGGTGCATCGGCAGGCACAAACACCAGATATCCGCTGACGATCATCAACAGCATAACCAGCGCCTTCAAAAGGTCGCGCATATCCTGCGCGCGCAGCCGGTTTTTCGACTGGTTGCGTGGCGGCAAGGGTTTTCCAGCGATATCCAAAATCACAGCCATGACATACTCCTTGGCGGGAAAACCAAGAGCCTCGGTTTATGTTCCGGTGGTTGCTATCAATCTGTACGGCTGTTTACTTTTTTTGGCTGCATCACCCGCCCATAGGCCCAACCGATGCCAATGAGTGCGATGCCCAGACCGAGGAACGACACGATGCGCAACAGACCAGACAGCGCCGCCGCGTCAACCAGGAACACCTTGAGTGTTACCACAGTGAGCAAAAGCAATCCGGCCAAGCGCAGCAATGCGAGGCCGCTGCGAATGCCAAGGGTCAGCCAGACAATCGCAAGCAGCATGAACGCAGCGGAATAGGCATAATTTTCGGCGTTGCTCACGTCCGCACCCGACAGCAAATTGCCCTGAAAAGCTTGCCTGACAGTTATGCCGGCAGTGACCATCATCATCCCCAAAGACGCGCCCTTGGTCGGCCACCGGGTGGGCAATTTTGCCGCCAGTACCCACAGCCATGCAGCCACGGCGGCAAAATGCGCTGTGGCAAAGTTCGCGATCGGGACTGGCCCAACCGATTGCGGGTCAAACAGCGGGTTGTGGATCACAAGATCAAACCAGATCACACGGAAAATACCGACAACACACAACACAAGCGCGATCTTACGCAGATAAGGCCATTCGGGTCGCTTGTCCGATTGGGTAAAGGCGAACCATCCAAGTCCGAAGAAGAATTGGGTAATCACCGCGCGTTCGACAAAACCCAACCGAATGAAATCCGATGGCGAGACGATATTGCCAATTTGCTTGGCGAGCAGCCAGACACATGCCGCCACGCCAGCGCCGCCAGCAATGACCACCAGCTGACGGGTGCGTCTACCAGTGGCAAAGATCGGCGTCCAAGCCGCAACTGCAATCAGCAAGGCGGGAACGAAGGTTGTCCGGAAAGCCTCGCTGATGCTGGGTAAGCGATTCATGATCGCACCAGCGCCCGACAATGACGCGCCAATCGCATCGAGAAACTGGTACGAATATGCGGTCGCCGTCAAAATTGCGATGCCGAGCGGAAACCAGCTTATCCGCCGTTCCCAAAGCCCCTTGGTTATATTTGCCCAGGCGGCAATGCCCAAGGCGATGAGCGCTGTCGCGACCGGAAACCAGTTTTCGCTCAGCAATAATCCCAAGGCAAACCACAGCATGGCTCCTGCCGCCGCGGTGGCCCATGGTTGCAATTCTGGTGCGCGCTGCTTGCTATGCCATTCCCATGCAGTCCACAAAGCTGGCACAGCGGCGAGTGCGGCCATCGCTGACCAGACATGGTCATTTGCGATGCCGGCTGAAATTGCAGCCGTGAGCCAGCAAAGCCCCGGCGCTGCAAAACCGATAATCGCCCAATAGGTCGATGCTTCTGCTGACTGGCGAGCCCGGATATTTCCCGACAGTCCAAACAGCAAAATGACGCCGACCGTCGCAAACAGATTACGCTGGCTTGCCCCGTCCGTTTCCCAGGCAACGCCCAATGGTCCCAAAACAACCAGCAACGCACCGGCCACAAGTGGCAGGAGGATTCTCTCGCGCCATGCCAGCGCGATCGCCAGCGCGGAGAGTAGAAAATAGAATATCCAGCCTATGATCGAATATTCCATCTTGGGCAAAAGCACCGCCAGTTGCACCAGCGCCAGCGTCATTGGGGCAAAACGGGCAAGCGGCGACCAATATCTGTCCAGATGTTCAAAACGTTTTGCCGCGAGGATTGCGCCGCCGCCTGTGGCCGCGATGAACCCGGCCAGCAGGGCAAGGTTGCTGTTCGCGGCAAAGAGCATCGCCAGGCTCCATAAAAGCCCACCGCCAGATGCAAGCACCAGCAGCCACAACCAGCGCCGCCATACCGCAAGCCCGAACAATGCCGCGATGAACACTGCAAGATACAGCAACAGGCTTGGCAGATTGCTGGCGCCCATCCCTGCCACCCAAGGCGCGACAAATCCGCCGATCAGCCCCATCAGCGCGGTTGGCGGGCCATGGCGCAGCGCGAGCGCAAAGGCGATGGCGGTGGTGAAGACGACCAGAATAAACGCAGCGCTTATGCCGATGAGCCCGTAGATCTCTGCTGCCATGTACAGCGTTCCGTACAGCGTTGCGATTCCGGCGCCAGCAAGACTTTGCCCGACGCGCGGGTCAGCGGCAAAGGAATCGCCAATCTTGGGCAATTTGGAGCCAAACAGGCTGATCGCAATCAACAGACCGGCAAATATCGTGGCGGTCACCGACCGGGCGGCTGGTCCGAAAAGCCCCGCCTCGATCGTGTAACGCACGAGGAAGAAACCGGCAAAGACCAGAGCAATGCCGCCAACCCAGATTGGCAGCTTGCCACCGACCAGATTTTCGAAGTTGACCCTTGCCGAGAGAGGTGGGGTAGACGCATTTGGCCCTGGGGCTGGGGGCGGTGGAACAGGGGGCAGTGCGGGCCGGTCTGACTTGGTCAATGGCACCGACGCCGTGGTGACGGGCTGCGTTACCCGCTTCGTCACCACCAGCCTGGCAGGCATTGGATCCGCCTTGATTTCTGCAACATTGGCCCTGTCCGCCCTGCCGCGGTCTTCAAGCTCCTCCAGCCGACGGCGAAGATAGCGCACGTCGGCGCGCATCAGCCAGACGTAAAAAGCCAGACCGATGACGCAGAGCAAAAGTAACAAATCGAGCAAGCGGCCCCCCTGGCAATCTCAAGGGCTCTTATGACGTGCTTTGAATTCAGGACAAAGAAAAATCAAAATATTGAGATTATTCTGCGTCGCTGCGCGTCATCAACATGGCGGTGATATCCGGAATTGGCCTGTCGGTCATTTCCTTGGCCAGTTCCATGATGATCCGCTTTTCAACTTCGGCATGCAGACTTTTGCGAAGCTCGCCAAGTGTCCGTGGCGGTGCAACGATGATCAACGCCTCGAAATCATGGGCGAGTGCGCGCATGCGCAACTGTTCGGCAAGACCTGCGGCAAAGCGGTTTTCTTCATCCTTGTGATAATCCTGGTCGCCGCCGCCAGTTGCCGTACCTTGCTTGCCGACATGATCGGGAAGGTCCGGGCGGTTCTGCCGTGTTTCGATCTGGAACTCGGGCTGTGCCGCATTTCCATGATTGCGCAGGAACATCATCTTCTCGCCATCGGCGACGAGAAGCAAAGCGTCATGCGGGATAGAAGTGCCGGTCAATTTGCGATCTTGTCCGCGGCTTTTTCAACCGCAGCGCCTGCTTTTTGGGCAGCTTCTCCAACATTGTCAGCGGCCTTTGCCACAGCGTCGTCCTTGCGCTGTTCGGAGCCGTTATTCGAAAAGAGAAGAAAGCCGCCGATGGCCAAGACGAGCAACAACAAAATCGCGGTGATCGCGCCAAATCCGCCGCCGCTCGTTGGTGTCGTGTTTACGATGACCTGTGCAGGGCCAGTGTCGCGCTCATACGCGCGCTCAACGACTGTGCCTTGGGCATCAGTGGTTTCGACTATGCGTTCTTGTACCATATTTGCATCCTCCTATTGAAGGTGGACAAATGGCGCAGCTTTGCTTTTGTTCCATTCGGCGGAGACCCCGCGCCTTCAGCGAAGGCTTGCAATTTGGCGCGCTTGTGCACAGCGAGAGTTCATGGATTTTCAAAATTTCGACATCGACCTGTTCCTCCGCGAATATTGGCAGAAAAAACCGCTGCTGATCCGCAACCCGTGGAGTGACTGGCAAAACCCGCTTGAACCCGACGAGCTCGCTGGCCTTGCCTGCGCCGAAGAGGTAGAATCCCGCCTGATTTGTCAAAATGGCAACGGTTGGCAGATGGAGCAGGGGCCATTGGCCGAAGAGCGCCTTACCGGCTTAAGCGAAAGCCACTGGACGTTGCTGGTACAGGCGGTCGACCATCATGTCCCCGCTGTGGCCGAACTGCTCGCGCCGTTCCGTTTCGTCCCCAATTGGCGCATCGACGATGTGATGGTCAGCCTTGCCGCCGATGAGGGCGGGGTCGGAGCACATTTCGACCAATATGATGTTTTCCTGATTCAGGGGCTTGGCCGCCGCCGCTGGCAAATCGGGCCGCATTGCGACGGCGGCTCGCCGTTGTTGCCGCATGAGGATCTGAAATTGCTCGCTGATTTTGAGGCTGTGGAGGAATGGGTGCTTGAACCCGGCGATATTCTCTATGTGCCGCCGGGCATCGCGCATAATGGCGTGGCCGTCGGTTCGGATTGCATGACCTACTCAGTCGGCTTTCGCGCGCCGTCGCGCAGCGACCTTCTGGGGCATTATGTCGACGAGATACTGGACAGTATTGCCGAGGACGATCTTTACCGCGACCCCGATTTGCAGCGCCAATCCAATCCCGGCGAGATTTCTGCGGATGCGCTGGCTAACCTTCAGCGGATGATGCTTGAGTCGCTGTCCGACCCGCAAGGCTTTGCCCGCTGGTTCGGCGCGTTCAACAGCACGCCCAAATATCCCGATATGGATTGGCGGCCCGAAAACCCAGTCAATGCAGATGACGTCCGCGCCGCAGTTGCGGATGGATCGCTGCTGTCGCGCAATCCCGCAAGCCGGCTGGTGTTCATCACTCTGGGCTCCGACGCACTCACTTTGTTTGCCGATGGCGAAAGCTTCGAATGCACCGGCGAGACGGCATTACTGGCGCAAAGCCTGTGCGCGCAGGACAGCCTTATCGTTGCCCCCGCCTTGGCCGAAGCACCCGCAGCCGCCGCGCTGCTGACGACATTGTGCAACATGGGCTGCATCGCATTCGAAAGCGACGAATGATTTGCGCACGCGGTTAAGCATCTGCGCAAAGAAGGCGCGGTTCGCGTCGCAAGCCGAAGCACTGGCCGCCGCGCAAAAGGCAGGCATCGTCTTGCACCCTTATCGCTGCGACCGTTGCGGCCAGTTTCACCTCACCAGCCGGACAAAGGGTAAGCGCGTCGCGCGTCCGGCCAGCACTGGGGCCGCAGACTAGCCTTCCACCTCGCACCAGGTCCCGGGCGCCAGGCCATCCAGCGTCCATTCGCCAATCGCGCGACGGATGAGGCGAAGCGTCGGATATCCCACGGCGGCGGTCATGCGGCGCACCTGCCGGTTTCGGCCCTCGCGCAGCACGAGCTCGATCCAGCCATCGGGGATTGACTGGCGCACGCGAATTGGCGGATCGCGCGGCCAGATGTCCGGGTCGGCAATGCGGTCCGCTTCGCATGGCAGGGTCAGCCCGTCCTTCAACGATACGCCGCGCCGCAACTTCGCCAAGGCGTCGTCGCTTATGTCGCCTTCCACCTGAACCAGATAGCTTTTGGGCAATTTATATTTCGGGTCTGCGATGCGCGCCTGCAACCGGCCATCGTCGGTGAGCAGCATAAGTCCTTCGCTGTCCATATCCAGCCGCCCGGCAGGATAGACGCCGGGCACATCGACAAAATCGGACAGAGTCGGGCGGGGTGAGCCTTCAGTCCCCTTGTCGGTGAATTGCGGCAGGACGCCATAAGGTTTGTTGAACAGGATGATGCGCGCCATGGACATCCTTTAGCCAAAGTCTGTTCAAACTGAAATCATCTTGTCAGTACGACTGCCCCGATCGCCGTGGCCAAGGGAACCTTGCCAAAGCCGGGACGGTTATGGTGGGTAAGGAGATTGCAACATGACCGAGCCTTCAAACCCTGCCGACACCAACATCCCCGCACATCCCGAAGCCCCCAACACGCAGGCGCCCCAGACACAGACCCCTGATCCGCAAGCGCCCGGCTCACAACCCAATGAAGAGGAGGAAAATCGCGGCAGCCCTCCCGGCTATGGCAATGGCGAAGTGACTGGCGCTGGCGCCGGTGCGGGCGGTTCCGGCGCAGCGGAGGATTATGACGATGACCCGGCCGGCGGCGGCAGCTTCACGCCCGCTGGACTCAAAGAGGGCGAAGGCGGCGCAGACGAGCCGCATGGAGGATCGCGCTGACATGGACGTCGTGGAACGGATCTCGCGCGTGCTTGCTGGCCAGTATTTCAGCCGCAATGCCGCAGGCGCGGCCGGCGACGACATTGCCTCGGAGTTGGTCAATGCCAACTGGCCGGATTTTCAGGAGGATGCGGTAGCCGTGCTCAAGACGCTTCGTGCACCGCCGCCTGCTTTAACCAACGAAAATGATGCAGCCCTGTGGGGGCTTGTTATTCAGTCGGCGCTTGGCTCGCATGCGGAGCAGGGCTGATGGCTGGCGGCTGGACCAGAGACGGCGCGGTGCAGGATCAAATCGACGATAGCGTCAAGGATGCCGTCTCTGGCGCCCGCGCCCGCATGCCCGCTGGCGAAAGCGCGGATTATTGCGACGATTGTGGCGAGCCAATCCCCGAACGCCGCCGCGTCGCCTTGCCCGGTGTGCGCACTTGTATCAACTGCCAGTCCGCGCGTGACGCGACGGTCAAGCATTCGAGCTTCAACCGCCGCGGAAGCAAGGACAGCCAGCTGCGGTAATCACAAAAATAACCAAATAGGTAAAAACTGGCTCAAAGTATAGCTTTATCGGGTTAGATTACGGTCTAGTCGAAAATTGCGAGCCGCAATGGGCATCGCATCGCCACTGATCTTGATCCTGCAGATGCTTCCAGTTACAAATCCAGATGATTGAAGGCGGGGGTCTAACAACCGAAAGGGGGCCTGTCGGGATGCGTATCAAAAAGTCTGTTTGTGTGGCAATGTTCCTGATCTTTTGGGGATGCTCCAATTCAGAAATTACAGCTGCTGCGGGGAAACTCACGCAATCCGATGTCGATACCATAATAACCAATTGTGATGCGCCCAGATCCATGCTGACCTTAAGCGATGACAAGATCACAATCTTGATAAAGGAAAAGAGCGAAGAAAACCTGGCTGCCTTCGGATGCATATTCGATGCGCTGGACGCAACGGGTGAGACAAATTTGCGGGGTGTCGGCAATCAACGGTCGGATACTTCGACGGATAACAAAGCGAGTGTTTCGAGCTAGGCACGTCAGTGTGCAATATTAGCATCCAACCACGAATATTGTCATGATGTAGCCAAATAGGTAAACAAAGATTAACATCGTAAGTATAATTGGTTAGAAAAAGTAGGGCAAATCGCGATCTGGATTCGAGGAAGTTGACGATTTTTGGCGCCTCACGACGGCATGCGTATGTGGAACAAATCTACTTGCCACCAGAATATGTATATTATGGATCATTGGACGAGCCCGGCTTAAATACCTATTCTGTCAGGAGGCACAGCTGTCGACAGCGAAGGACGCGCAATACTCGCGGTGATTTTGCAATATTTCAGGTTGATAGGTATTTTGGCAACACGAGCGGAGACGCTCGGAAAAGTAGGTTTTATTATAAACTTTCCCTAAAAATGGCGACATTTTGGCAACAGTATAGATACATAGCGACTTGCATCGATGGAACAGAATCGATAGACCTAAGTTCTCGAAATTCCGTTCCTAAGATAGAAAAGGGGAAAGTTGATGCGTAAGTTAGCCATAAGTCTGGCGCTCGCTTCTACTGCTCTGGCATCACCGGCTTTGGCCCGCGACGACCAGTGGTATGTTGGAGTTGATGGCGGTGCCATGATTGTAGAAGACCTGAGTTTAGATATCGGTGCTACCAACAATGCAGCATCTGTAGACACAGATAAGGGTTATGATTTCGGTGGCGTGGTTGGTTATGATTTCGGCGGCTTCCGCCTTGAATCAGAAGTATCCTACCGTCAGGCCGATGTAACGGGTTTCAATAGCACAGGTTCGGTACTCCCGAGCGGCAGCGGTGCAACATTGCAACGCGGCGGTTCATACGCCGTTGCTGGTGACGCAAGCGCACTCAGCTTCATGGTCAATGGACTTCTGGATTTTGGCGACGATGACGGCATTCAGGGCTTTGTCGGTGGCGGCGTAGGCGTAGCACGTGTGGACGTGCAGACCGTTTTCGCAGCCCCTGCATTTCTTGATGATTCCGACACTGGGTTTGCATGGCAGGCACTTGCCGGCGTTCGCGCACCAATTAGCGATCACTGGGATGTTGGTTTGAAGTACCGTTTCTTCAACGCGGACAAGGTCAACCTCGTTGATCGTCTTGGCCGCGGCGTAGATACACGCTTCCGTTCGCACAGCATCATGGGCAGCCTGATCTATAACTTCGGCGGCACTCCTGAGCCAGTTGAAGTCGTAGCACCACCACCACCACCACCTTATGTGGCTCCACCTGCACCGCCACCACCGCCACCACCGGCACCGGTGTGCAACACGGGCCCCTATATCGTGTTCTTCGATTGGGATAAGTCGAACCTGCGTCCTGACGCCGCGTCGGTTTTGGATAATGCCGTTGCGCAATATTCGAACTGTGGCAGCGCCAAGGTCATGCTTGCCGGTCACGCCGACAAGTCGGGTACAGCCAAGTATAACGTCGGTCTCTCGCAGCGTCGTAACGATACCGTTCGTTCGTACCTTGAGTCCAAGGGCGTTGCTGGTGGAGCAATCTCCACCGAAGCATTCGGTGAAACTGCACCTCTGGTTCAGACCGCTGATGGTGAGCGTGAACCGCAAAACCGTCGCGTTGAAGTTACCTATGGTCCAGGTTCGGGAATGTAATTCCCAAACTGACTTTATGTTAGAAGAAAGGCCAGTCGAAAGACTGGCCTTTTTTTGTGCTCACCGGGCACAGCGACAGATCGCAACGGGGTCTTATGCGGCTGCTTTTGCCTTGGCGCGGGCCTTAACTGTTGCCGCTTCCAAAAGCCGACCTTCAAGCGCCTTCAACTTGTTTTTGTTCTCAATTTTTGCGCCGAACAAATCGGTCACATAAAATGTATCCACTGCCCGTTCGCCGTATGTTGCGATATGCGCGCTATGCAAGGTGACTTTGGATTCAAAGAGCGCAAGAGCCAAATTGTTGAGCAAGGCAGGGCGATCAAGTGCATTGACTTCGATCACGGTAAAACGGTTGGAAGCCTGATTATCAATCAACACCGATGGTGCGATTTTAAAGGCGTCGGCCCGGCGTAATGCCTTTGGCTTTGCATCCAGCTGAGTCATCAACCTTGCGCGATTGCTCAGAGCTTCTTCTATGTTCCGTTTGAGCCGGTCCAGCTGGCCCTGCTCGCGAAACGGGCGACCAAGCGGATCTTGAATCAAGAAATTGTCGATTGCCATGCCGTCACTGCTTGTATGGATCCTGGCATCAATGATGTTGCCGCCGGCCAAATGGATGGCACCGGCAATTCGGTAAAAGAGCCCTGGATGATCGGCTGCAAAAACGGTAACGAGCGTTGCCCCCCTGTCGGGATAGAAGCACGCGTCGATGGCAAGGTTGGTGCCTTGATGTTTCAACAGATGCTTGGCGTTGCGTTCTATGATGTCATCGGGCTCCGCGATCCAATATGCATCGGGGAGTATTTTTGCAAATGCAGCAAATTTGTCGGCCGGTAATCGCAATGAGGAATCCAGTTGCGCTTTTTTGGATGCGATGCGCTCGTCTCGTCCCCTTTGTTTATGCCCGAGGCGAAGCACCTCTTCAGTGGCTTCATATAAGTCGGACAGCAATTGCCGTTTCCAACTGTTCCATACCCCCGGGCCGACGGCGCGGATATCGACCACCGTCAGTACCAACAGAAGCTTCAGCCGCTCCGGCGATTGCACCGCTTGAGCAAAGTCCAAGATTGTCTTGAAGTCAGCCAGATCGCGTTTGAATGCGGTGGCAGACATCAGCAGATGGTAACGCACCAACCACGCGACAGTTTCTGTTTCGGCCGCTGACAGACCAAGACGCGGACACAAGGTTTCTGCCACCTGAGCGCCGAGAATACTGTGGTCTCCTCCGCGTCCCTTTGCGATATCATGTAGCAAGGTGGCAACGAACAGTACGCGCTTGCTGACGATTTGCTGGACAATGGCGGTCGAAAGCGGATGGTCCTGTTTTAACTTGCCTCTATTGATATCAGCCAGCAGGCCAATCGCGCGGATGGAATGTTCGTCGACGGTGTAGTGGTGATACATGTCGAACTGCATTTGCGCGACGACACGTCGGAAATCAGGAATGAACCTACCAAAGATTGTGGATTCATTCATCCAGCGTAACACCGTTTCGGGATCGCGCGGTGATGTCAGAATATCAAGAAAAAGCGCATTTGCGCGCGGGTCGCGCCGGACTGTCTTATCGACCAGTCGCGCATCCCTTTGTGCGACGCGCATCGCCAGTGGATGGATTTCCAACTCGTGCAAATCGGCCAGATGAAAGATTTCGAGCAAGCGGACCGGATCCTGAACAAAGAACTGGTCATCGGGTAACGCCAATCGACCGCGATCCAATTGAAACCCATTAAGCTTGCGCGGCTTGCGGCTGAAGCTGGGCAGAAACCGGCGGCCCTTTTTGCCCATAGCTTCGTCCAAATGGGCAAGGAACAGGCCAGTCACGTCGCCGACAGTTTTGGCGTTGAGAAAATAATAATGCATGAAGCGCTCGACCGCTGACCTGCCAGGGCGATCGGCAAACTGCATCAACTCGGCGACTTCGCGCTGAAGATCAAATGTGAGCCGGTCTTCTGCCCGCCCGGTGATGTTGTGCATATGACAACGGACGGCCCACAGGAAGTTTTCGGCTTTCCGGAACCGGTTATACTCATCTGCTGTCAGCAGACCAACGTGCACAAGCTCAGACGCGGCCGAAACCTTGTGGATATATTTGCCTATCCAATAGAGCGTGTGCAAATCCCGAAGGCCACCTTTGCCATCCTTTATATTGGGTTCAACCACATATCGGCTGTCCCCCATGCGCCTATGGCGTTCGTCGCGCTCGGCCATTTTCAACCGTACAAAGTCGGATGCGGTGTTTGCAACGACTTCTTTCCAGAAGCGCAACGACGCTTCTTCATAAACGCCGCGGTCGCCCCAAACAAACCTACTTTCAAGAAGCGCCGTGCGGATCGTCAAATCCTCTTGCGCCATCTTCACTGTTTCATCTAGCGACCTGCTTGATTGCCCGACCTTGAGGCCAAGGTCCCAAAGTAGATACAGGATGGCTTCGACGACCTGCTCGGTCCACGAACTGCGTTTGTATGGCGTGACGAAAGCAATATCGACGTCACTGTGTGGCGCCATTTCGCCCCGGCCATAGCCGCCCACAGCGAGGACCGCGATGCGTTCCGAAGCAGAGCGGTTCGCCGCTGGATATACGTGCACCGTCACATAATCATAAATCAGGCGGACAATCTGATCGATCAGGAACGACTGCTCGGCTGATGCCCGATAGCCCTGCGACGGGTTTTCTGCCAAGCGCCGTTGTATTTCTGCACGGCCGCTGACAAGCGAGGTTTGCAGTATCCCAAGGACGCGCGGACGGCGCGTTTGGGCATCGCGTTCGCGCACGACGGCCTCAATTTTTTCGGCAAGCGCATTCCGGTCGATAATATCGCGCTGTTTGATAATCCGTTCAGCCGTTGTCGCCATTATCTGGCCTTAGGCGCGATTGGACGTTCTGTCAGCCTTAAGCAGAGATCTTGGCATTATATTCGCGCCGTAATGTAACGCGATCGATCTTCTGGGTGCCCAAACGCGGCAATGGTTCCGCCACTTGCCAGAAGTGCGCAGGCATTTTGAACGGTGCAAGACGCGGTGCCAGAAATGCTTTCAATTCTTCTGCAGGCAAGGGGGCGCCGTCCTTTGTGTGATAGACAATGCCAGGAACCTCACCATATTTGTCGTCCGCAATTCCAAATACGGATAGCTCAACAATCGAGTCATGCTCATAGGCAGCGGCTTCGACTTCGGGACAGCTGATATTTTCGCCGCCGCGGATGATGATGTCTTTCTTGCGGTCAACGATGAACAAATAGCCATCCTCGTCGAGATAACCGATGTCGCCCGTCCGGAAAAAGCCGTCGGCGGTAAAGGCGTCGCGCGTGGCGTCTTCATTGTTCCAATAGCCGTTAAAATTGGCGATTGTCCGAATGCCGACTTCACCGCGTTCGCCCTGCGGCAAAACATTTCCATCATCGTCGAGCATTTGCACGTCCACGAGCGGCTTTGTTGCTGGCCCGGTGCTTGAGGGTTTTGCAAGATAATTGTCAGTGTAATTGCCGCATCCGACGCCATTTGTTTCGGTGAGGCCATAGCCCAACAACGGATAGCCCCAGCTCATTTCCTTGCGGATTTTCTTCACATGCTCGACCGGCCGTGGCGCACCTCCGGCGGCGAACGCCGTGCAGCTGGTCAGGTCATATTTGTGCCGGGCAGGATGAGTGGCCAGTTCAATGCTCATCAACGGCACGCCGACAAAATAACTGATGCGTTCCTTTTCGATGATGCGCATCGCGTCCTCGGCATCCCATTTGGGCATAAGCACGAGTTTGCGTCCAATGGCGAAACTTTGCAGCACGAGGGGAATGGACGCGGTGACGTGAAACAGAGGCACATTGACCAAAGCCGATGGCTGCGCCGGCATTTCTTGACCGCCTGATGATAAAAGCTCGAAGAAAACGAGCGTTTGGCCGACATAGCTCATGGCGCCCTGCACCACGGCCCTGTGATCGGAAACCGCGCCTTTGGACTGCCCGGTCGACCCCGAAGTATATAATATTGTCGCATTATCCAGCGGATCCATAGCGGGCAGGGCGGTTGTTGCTCCGCCGCCTTTAGCGGTCAGCACCGACAGGCCGTCTAGCGGCAACGCGTCATGATTGAAGATAAGCAATTCGCATTGGCCGATGTCCTGACCAGCCATGCGCGCGGCGCGTTGTTCGTCGGCGAGGACAAAGCGGCAACCGACCATACGAATGCCCTCGGCAAGTTCACCGCCCTGCCACCAGCCATTGAGCAAGGTTGCAACGCCGCCCGCCATGATAATCGCCATATAAGCGACAATCCAGTTTGCCGAATTGCGTGCCGCAATGCCGACCCGCTCGCCTTTTTCCAGCTTGTGACCTTCAACCAGTCCACCCGCCAATGTGCGCGCGGCTTGATATGTTTCAGCAAAACTTAAACGGATGTCGCCATCGACCAAAAATTCCTTTTGGGCATGGGTCGCGCAGAAAAATGCGAGATAATCAGCGACATTGCCGGGTGCCTTCGCAAAAACGGGTATTTGCGCACCATATTTCTCGACATGGGTAATGGCCAACGGGCCATCGTTATCCATCAAGCGGGCTATTGTGGCGTCGATTGCAAGGTCCAACGGGGACGGCATGTGATTCTCTCCTAAACTCTTTGTGCACCTTCTATTTCGCTCTATAGGAATGTCAAAATATCCTGAGGAAATACTGTGTCATTTGAGATTATCGCTTCAGCCACGAGCTATTTACAGTTTACGGATCTCGGTGTTGGCCCGGTCGCACTGGATCTCGGATTTTTCCAGATCCGCTGGTATTCGCTTGGCTATCTGGCGGGCATATTGCTTGGTTACTGGTTGTTATTGAAGTTGCTTGCGCGTCCTGGCGCACCCATGTCGCGCGAACATGCAGATGACATGATCCTATATGCCACATTGGGCATCATTCTGGGCGGGCGTATTGGGTATATCGTATTTTACCAGCCATCGATCCTCCAGCATCCTCTGGACATTTTCAAATTGTGGGAAGGCGGGATGTCCCTGCACGGCGGGACCCTTGGTACGATATTTGCGATTTGGCTATTGGCGCGGAAGCATAAGATATCGTTTCTTCGGGTCTGTGACTATGTGGCCTGCTGCATTCCTTTCGGACTGTTTCTCGTCCGTTTAGCAAATTTTGTGAATGACGAGCTTTGGGGTAGGGTTACGGACGTGCCATGGGCCATTGTCTTTCCAAATGGCGGCGATTTGCCGCGACACCCGAGCCAGCTTTATGAAGCAGCGCTTGAAGGTCTGCTCATGGCCGCAATCCTGTGGCCTCTATTCTGGAAAACAGATGCGCGTTACAAGCCCGGGTTTTTGTTCGGTACGGCAGCGTTAATTTATGGCTTCGCTCGGTTTACTGTCGAATTTTTCAGAGAGCCTGACCAGCAGTTGCAATGGCTTGTGGAAGCAACCGGTTTCAGCATGGGGCAGTTTTTGACGATCCCGATGATCCTGATCGGTCTGTTCCTGGTGTTGACTGCCGGTGCGCGTCGGCGCCGGGTCGAGCCATTTGCCGGCAGTAACAGTGTCGCCTGAGGCAGAGCATACCGCGCTGCGTCTGGCGCAGCAGATTGAGAAGTCTGGCGCCATAAGTGTGGCTGAGTACATGCGTGTAGCAAACACCGCATATTATGGCGGCGCAGATCCGCTTGGTGTCGAGGGTGACTTCGTGACTGCACCGGAAATCAGCCAAATGTTTGGTGAAATGGTTGGCATATGGCTAAGCGACATATGGTTGCGGCACGATAGCCCGTCCAATTGCCATTATGTCGAGCTTGGCCCGGGCCGCGGGACGCTGGCAGCAGACGCGCTGAGAACCATGAAGAGGTTCGGCTGGGAACCCCCGGTGCATTTTTTCGAGAACAGCCCTGTTTTGCGCCAAAAGCAGCAGGACGCGGTCCCCCAAACGATCTTTCAAGACGACCTGGACAGACTGCCCGACGAGGGTCCCTTGGTGATTGTCGCAAACGAGTTTTTCGATGCACTGCCCGTGCAGCAGATGATTGCGACCCATGCCGGATGGCGCGAAAGAGTGGTTGTGCGCGATCGCGGGGCGCGTTTTGCTGCCATGCCAGGTACGCGTGCTACAGATGATTTCATTCCTGAGTCTTTACGCTTTTCTGCCGTTGGGAGTATTTTCGAAACCTGTCCTGATGCTTCGCTTATCATGCACAAGCTTTCGAGCCGTTTGGCCAAGCAGGGCGGAGCCATGCTGATTATTGACTATGGTTACAGCCAGCCCGGGTTGGGGAGTACCCTACAAGCCGTCCAAAATCACCAATATGCCGACCCATTTTCAAGTCCGGGCCTTTGCGATTTAACTGCACATGTAAATTTTCTGGAACTTTCACAAAGGGCGAAGTCCAATGGGTTGACTGTCGCCGGACCAACGACCCAAGGGGTTTGGCTTTCAAGCCTTGGGATAGATCAACGCGCCCAAGCTCTGGCGGACGCACATCCGGATCGCGCGACCGAAATTTCTGACGCGCGCAACCGTCTTGTCAAACGCGAATCCATGGGTGCACTTTTTAAAGTGATGGCCGTATTTGCAGATGGTTGGCCACAACCTGAAGGCTTCGTACTTTAACCTTAACTCAGGCTCAGTTTGTCCAGCCAGCTATTTGCACCGCAACGTCATTTGCAGCGGCGTTCAAAGCCTCACCCGCTTGCGCCGGCGCAACAACAGACAGACGTCGGCGGGCCTCAAATCTGCGTTTTTCGGCTGGGCTGTTGCGCGTAATTTTGACCGCATCATAGACAACAATGGCTTCATTGGTAGCGGCATCAATACCGAATTCAAGCAAGCTACCAGACAGATATACTGTTGCCTTGCCCCCGGCGTCGACTTCATTCAGCACCAGATTACCGGTTTTCGCCGAAAGCGTTTCAACCAGCAGTGACTGCATCAATCGGGCAGGTTTGTCTGCCCAAAACGCATCCTTCACATAGGCGATGCTGCTGGCATTTATCTGCACAGGGATACGGTTCGTATCAAGCTTACGCGGAACCGCCGGCGTTTGGATGACTAGGGTCTCTGCGCTAGAAGCCATACGTACGCTTCCGGCTGACACAACATTATCAGACGTTAGCACAAGCATCGAAGGAGGCGCTTTGCCTCCGAAGCTAACGCACGCACCAAGCGCCATGACGAGAGGTAAGGCAAAAATGCGCATGCCGGGAATTTTGCTAAACATCATTTTTGGTTCCTGCTGCCGGGTTTATAATCAGGTAATGCGGGTGCGCCGACCACGCTGCCGACGCCACCTTGATCGACTTTTTCGGTGACAGATTTCAGCGATCCAGACAGATCTCGTAAATCGCGCGCCAATTGCGTCACTTCCGGCAGCGTTTGCGTATTAAGTGTCTCAATAGCAGGGTTTGCGTTATTCAATGTTGTTTCCAATGCTGCTAAGCTGCCATTTGCGGATCGGAGCGTTTTGCGCAACTCATCCAACATGGGGCGACCATCGCTGTCGAGCAGCTTATTCGTCGATCCCGCCATCTTGGTAATTTCGTCAGCAGCTAGCCCCGCTTTCTGCAAAGCGATGCGCGACTCTTGAATGGCGGCCCGCAAATCTGGGCCTTGAGCAGCAAGCGTGCCGGACACACTTTCCACATTGTCCAAAATCTGTTCGATCGACTGTTCATTCTTGTCCGACAGAATGTTGGTGAGCCGCTCGGTTAATGTTGAAAGCCGCTCCAGAAGCAAAGGTGCGTTGTTGAGCAGTTCGCCAAGTGCACCCGGCTTTGTCGGGATCACCGGTACGCCTGTGGGGCAAGCGCTTTCCGGCTTTACCTCGGGGCAGGCCAACGCTGGCGCACCTTTTACAGCACCATCGAGTTGAATTTCGGATACACCTGTAAAGCCAACGCCTTGAATGGTTGCCGTCGTGCCCTGAAGCACGGGCACGGTGTTTTTAATGCTTATGCGCACCCGCACGAAGTCGGGATCGGGTTCCCATAATTCAATGCTTTCGATTTGACCGACCGGTACACCGGAAAAAGATACACCGGAACCTTTCGCCAAGCCGTTGACGGATTGCTGAAAGAAAATGTCATATTCTTTCTTGTCACCATCGCCCACCCGCGACAGCCAGACCGTAAACGCGGCCAGCAAGGCCAAAAGCAGAAGCGTGATTGCGCCCACCATCACATAGTTGGATTTGGTCTCCATCGTACGTCCTATGACTTTCCTGGCTGATGCGTGGTTGCACGTTTGTCGGCGGTATGTTGGTCTCTATGCCCACGCTGCGCTGCGCGCCCGCGCGGACCACCAAAATATTCGTTGATCCAAGGGTGATCGATTGCCAACAATTCTTCGATTGCGCCAACTGCAATGACTTTTTTGTCGGCGAGAACGGCAACCCGGTCGCAGATCGCATATAACGTATCCAGATCATGCGTGATCAGAAAAACGGTAAGGCCCAGCGTTTCTTTCAAATCGCGGGTTAAATTGTCGAAGTTGGATGCGCCAATGGGATCCAGTCCCGCGGTTGGTTCATCCAGAAACAGCAATTCCGGATCCATCGCCAATGCACGAGCCAAACCAGCACGTTTGCGCATGCCCCCCGATAACTCCGATGGATATTTATGCGCGGCTTCGGCGGGCAAGCCGCTGAGGTAAATTTTATAGCGCGCGATTTCATCGAGCATGGGCTTGCTGAATTCCGGATAGAATTCACGCAGCGGCACTTGCACATTTTCTGCAACGGTCAGCGTCGAAAACAACGCGCCACCTTGAAACAAAACACCCCAACGTCGCCTCACGTCGGTCGCCTCGTCCTCCTCCTTGCCGATCATGCCTTCGTCGAAAACACTGATTTGACCTGAAACGGGGGTTTGGAGGCCGATGATCGAGCGCATAAGTACGGACTTCCCGGTGCCTGACCCGCCGACTACGCCGAGAATTTCACCACGTCGCACTTCCAGATTCAGATCTTCGTGGACAATTTGATCGCCAAAGCTGTTGCAGAGACCTTGCACGGAAATGATGCTTGGTTGGGCCATGCGTCAATCCCAACCGATTTCGCTGAAGAAAACCGCGAAAAATGCGTCAAGCACGATGACCAGAAAGATAGCTTGCACCACAGCCGCAGTTGTCTTCAACCCGACCTGTTCGGCATTACCCTTTACCTGCATGCCCTGAAAACAACCCGCCATTGCGATAATGGCGCCGAACACCGGTGCCTTGATGAGGCCAATCCAGAGATCTGTCATAGGCGTCACTTCCCGCAACCGCTGAACAAAAGTAACCGGCGGAATTTCAAGCACAATCCAGCACAGGATTCCCCCGCCAATAATCGCCATCAGAGACGCATAAATACCAAGCAGCGGCATCATGATAACAGCAGCTATGACCCGCGGCACGACCAGTGCCTCGGATGGCACGACGCCAATTGTCCGCATGGCGTCAATTTCCTCGGTGATCTGCATTGTCCCGATCTGCGCTGCAAAGGCGGAGCCCGACCTGCCAGCAACCATGATAGCCGTCATCAATATGCCGAGTTCACGCAGGGTCAACCTGCCGATCAGGTTGATGGTGAACACTTCCGCACCAAATTGCCGCAACTGGACGGCCCCTTGCTGGGCAATCACAATGCCGATGAGAAAGCTCATCAGACCCACAATGCCAAGCGCGCGGACACCCACCATGTCGAAATGCTGAACCACTGCATTCCAGCGAAAGCGGCGTGGGTTCATGAGCAAGATAAAGAATGCTTTTACGACCTGCCCGACAAAACCGAGGAATTGCAAAAGCGTCATGATACCAACAACAACGCCGTTGCCGACTTCGGCAAGAAAGCGGTTGAGCGACGAAATATGGGGCTTTGGGACAACCGGGTCCGCATCCACGCCACTAATGGCATCGATCAGTCGCCCGGCATCATTGGCGCGCCCGGTGATTTCTGCCGAATGCTCTTTGGCGGTGCGATGTACCAGCCACGCCCCGACCGTATCCATATGGTTGACGGCGGAAATATCGACTTCTGAAATGGGTGATTCAATATCCCGCAAGCGGCCATCAAGATCGCCGATCGTGGCGATCGCCAAGTCCCCCGACAGCCGGATAACCTGTCCGCCGCCGGACAGATCTTCTAGCGAGAAATCTGCAGGATTAGCCATGGCCATATAATTGGCGTATAATCGGAACTATCACAAGCCTATAGACTTTTCTGTAAAAGATATGCCTGAACCGCGCACATGAACTCGTCCGAGACTACACTGCTTGCCATTTACGACATGGACAAGACCGTTACCCGACGCGCCACGTATAATGGGTTCCTCCTGCATATGGCTTTTAACAAGTCACCGTGGAGATTGTTCCTTTCACCGCTACTGCCCTTTGGGCTGGCGCTTTACGCCCTGAAGATTTGGGACCGAGCGCGGCTGAAACAGTTTTCACAAATTCTGTTGATTGGCCGGCGCGTGCCAAAGGCCCGTTTCGCCAAATATCTTGAAAGCCACGCGGATATTGTGGTGGGCAAAAATGTCTATCCGCAACTGCTGGCCCGGGTCGCAGAGGAAAAGGCGGCGGGTTACCGACATGTGATGGCAACGGCTTCCTATCGCTTATATGTCGAGGCGATTGCCAAGCGCCTTGGCTTTGACGATGTCATCGCGACCGATCTATCGACCGACAGCACCGGACATGTGCTTGCGCGGATTGACGGACATAATTGCTATGACGCCGCCAAGCTGGAGCTTGTAAAAGCCTGGATGGTCACGCACGGGCTTGATCGGGCACACTGCCACATCCGCGCCTATTCAGACCATGTTTCCGACGCGCCTTTGCTCAATTATGCGGACGAACCGTTTGCCACCAACCCCCACGGCCCGCTTGCCCGGCTGGCGACAAGCAAGGGTTGGCCGATTCTGGACTGGCGCGAGGTTCAAACCTGAGCGAGCGCCTGTTCGAAATCGGCAATGAGATCATCGGGATCCTCAATGCCGATCGAGACCCGCACCAGATTGTCCGTGATGCCAAGCGCGTCCTTCCGTTCCTGAGGGACGGACAAATGCGTCATCGCAGCAGGGTGGCTTGCCAGCGTTTCGGTGCCACCGAGGCTGACGGCCAATTTGGCAATTTTCAACGCATCCAGAAATTTGAAGCTTTCCGCTTCGCCGCCCTTGATGAACAGCGAAAAAGTCGATCCGGCGCCGCTGCAATGGCGATCGAAAATATCCTGCTGGCGCGGGTCATCAATCATGCCCAGATATCCAAGGCCCTCAACCTTCGGATGTGCCTTGAGATACGCGCAAACCTTCGCGGCATTTTCACCCGCGCGCGTCATCCGCAGCTCCAGCGTTTCCAGACTGCGCAGCAACATCCACGCGGTGTTGGGGTCACAAATGGTGCCAATCACATTACGCATTGGCCGCATGATGTTGATAAGGTCCTGATTACCTGAAACGCCGCCGGCGACAAGATCGGAATGCCCGCCGGCATATTTGGTCAGACTGTAGACGACGAGCTCCGCACCCTGTTTGATAGGCTGCTGCCACAACGGGCCCAGAAATGTGTTGTCTATGGCGATTGCTGGCCTCTGGTCCGCCGGAAACGCGGCGTCGCGGGAAGCGCGGACCGCTTCGACGTCAACCAGCGCGTTTGTCGGGTTGGCTGGGCTTTCCAGATACACAAGCGCGACCTTGCCGCCTTTTTCTTGCGCCAGCGCCTTTGCGCGTTCCAGGATCGCATCGATTTCTTCACGGGTGGCACCAGCCGGAAAGTCCAGAAATCCCACACCAAAGCGCGACAATATGCGCGCGATCAGCGTTTCGGTCGCTGCGTAAAGCGGCCCTGAATGCACGATCACGTCGTTCTGGCTGACCAGAGCGAGCAGCATCGTTGCAATCGCCGACATGCCGCTGGAGAAAACCAGACTGTCGTCAGCTTCGTCCCACACCGCTAGCCGGTCTTCCAGAATTTCCTGATTGGGTCCGTTGAAGCGCGAATATACCAGACCGTCTGCGGGTCCTTCTCGCTTGCCCGTGATATGTTCAAAGAACTTCTTGCCTGCGGCAGCGCTCTCAAAGGCGAATGTTGATGTGAGGAAAATCGGCGGCTTCAATGACCCTTCGGACAAAGTAGGATCATAGCCATGGCCCATCATCAATGTCGACGGTTTCAGCTTTCTGCCGCCTATGGTCTCGATATCTGCCTTCGGTTTACGGCGGGCGATGGGGGTGGCAACGGGCGGGGTATTATCGTCGGTCATGGGAATCTCCTGATCCATCTGACATAACATTATTCGTTTCAATTGAAACTAAATTACATCATGCGGAGCGCCCCAACCAGCCAAACCATGCCAACGATCAAGGGTATTCCTGCTAAATCAAGCAGAAAGCCTGCCTTGACCATTTTGGGCAGGGCAATATGCCCGCTTGCCCATGCAATCGCATTTGGCCCCGTGCCAGACGGCATCATGAAACCCCAGCTCGCCGCCATCGACGCGGCCATGGCCATGAGCCACGGGTCAGCCCCCGTAGCCGCGACAAGGCCAGCAACAACAGGCAACACGCCGCTGGCAGTAGCCACATTGCTTGCGAATTCGGTAATCAGGATCACCAGAGCGGTTAGTGCAACAGCGATGATGATCGGGTGGACCGCGGATAATGGCTCCAGCGCCTCGCCAAGCCACGCAGCAAGCCCGGATTGCGTGATGCCTGCTGCAAGAGCCAGGCCGCCTCCGAACATCATGATAACGCCCCAGGGCGCACGGTCGGCCTCCTGCCATGTCAGCAATGGGCGGCCTGTACCGTCGGGGATAAGGAACAGCAATAAGGAGCCTGCAATTGCGATACTGCCGTCGGTGATGCCGCCTTTTGGCAAAATCGGTTCCAGCAACGGCTGCCCAATCCACATGCCAATGACGAGCAGGAATATGGGGACCAGCCTTTTCTCCGCCACCGACATCGGGCGTGCCTTGCCGATTGACGCACGGGCTGCATCAACGTCAAAGCTGCCAGCGGTGACGTTTTGCACACGAAGAAGTATGAACGCGCATAAAGGCACACCAATGATGACGACGGGCAGGCCGTAAAGCATCCACGTCAGAAAGCTTATTTGAATGCCCAACTGCTTTTCGACCAGCCCAGCCGCAATGGCATTGGTCGGGGACCCGACCAGCGTGCCAAGCCCGCCAATCGATGCGGCAAACGCCACGCCCATGATGAGAGCGCCCGCCAGTCCATCGGTTTCTCCGGGCTTTGTGCCGCCCGCGGCCAGCACGGCAACCGCGATTGGCACCATGATGAGAGCAATCGATGTATTGGACATGACCATGCTGAGCAGAGCAGTAGAGCCCATGAAAGCAATCATCAGGCCCGTCACACTATGCCCGGACTTTCCCAATATGGCGAGCGCAACCCTGCGGTGCATGCCTGTGCGTTCGATGGTGAGTGCGAGGAACGCGCCACCCAGAATCAGGAACAAGGTGGGGGAGTAATATTCCTTGGCCACATCCTGCGCGGTCATAATATCCATCAGCGGGAGTGCCAGAAACGGCAGTAAAGCAGTAACCGTCAACGGTAGCGCCTGCGTCATCCACCAGGTTGCCATCAAGATCGTCAATGCCGCCACGCGCCATGCAGACACTTCCATCCCTGCTGGCGGCGGAACGCACAGCATCACGATAAAGACGGTCAGTCCTCCCCAAAAGCCAATCCGCTCCGCGTTCATTCGCTTAGCCCAATCAGCGACAGTTGTCGGCCATAGCCGGGCTCACCAAGGTGACAACTGCGCCTGTAACTGAAGAAGCGTTCCGGCTGGCTATAGGTGTCCTCTCCCAGACATTGGACCGTCCTGATGCCGGTCGCCGCCAATCTCGAAGCCACATAGCCTTCGATATCAAACTGGTAATGCCCGATTTTGCCATCGCTGAAAAAGCGCTCATTTGTTGCAGCCTGCTCGACAAAATGACGAAAAAACCCTCCGTCAACCTCGTAGCTTTTCTGTGAAATGCATGGACCAATGGCGCAGCGTATCCGGTCTCGCTCAGCGCCAATCTCCTCCATCAGGGAAATCGTGTTTTCCAATACGCCGGCAATGGCGCCTTTCCAACCGGCGTGCGCCGCGCCGACAATCCCCGCGCCGGTGTCAGCGAAAAGGACAGGGACGCAATCGGCAGTTACAATCCCGAGAAGGATTCCCGGAATGTTGGTGACCATCGCGTCGCCACGCGGTGGTTCTTCATCCGCAATGTGCCGCTGAACAAGAACAACATCGGGAGAATGTATCTGGTGGACGCGGGCAAGTGTTGCACCGGGCAAAATTGCGTCAACCGCCCGGCGGCGGTTCTCGATCACGGCGGGCCTGTCATCGTCCGAACCAAGGCCAACATTCAGCCCTGCATAAATCCCCTCGGACACACCGCCTTTGCGCCCGAGAAAGCCATGGGCGACACCGTCCAGCGCGCGAGATCGGATTACTTCAACTTCCATGCCTTTGCGTCCTCCCGTCCCTCTATTCGCAACTGCCAAGCTTGACGGCAAGCCATTAGATTGCGAACCCGTGATCATGCAGCGACATATGCTTATATTTGGAATGGGATATACTGCGAGCCACCTTGCTGGCCAGCTTCGCACGCGCGGCTGGATCGTCACGGGCACGAAGCGAATGAGCGGCGGTGATGCCATTGCCTTTGATGATGCGGCCAGCGTCCTGGTTGCGCTGGAAAATGCCACGCACATCCTGTCGAGCGTTCCGCCAAGCGGTGAAGGCAGCGACCCGGTGCTTTCCAGATATGGCGCAGCCATCGCCGATAGCAAAGCTTCGTGGGTCGGATATCTGTCCTCGACGGGTGTGTATGGCGATACCGAGGGCGCCTGGGTCGACGAAAGCGCCCTGATAGGGCAAGGGCGCCGCATCGCGCGCGCCGATGCCGACCTCGCCTGGCAGGCACTGCGCAATGAAATCCATGTTTTCCGGTTGCCCGGAATTTACGGACCCGGCAGGTCTGCGCTTGAGCGGGTACGCGAAGGCAAGGCGCACCGCATTGACTTGCCCGGACAGATATTTAGCCGAATCCATGTCGATGACATTGTTGATGCGGTCATCGCCGCTTTCGACAGTCCTTCTGGCGTCTACAATATTGCCGATGATACTCCAGCTTCGCAGAATTCTGTCATCGAAAATGCCTGTGACTTGCTTCAAATTGAGTGGCCCCCTCTGCAATCGCTTGAGGCAGCCGGGCTCTCTCCAATGGCGCGGGGATTTTATGCGGAAAATCGGCGGATCGCCAACGGCAAAGCAAAACGGCTGTTGGGGTGGGAACCACGATATGCGGATTACAAACAGGGTCTGCAAATGTTGAAAAGGGAACAATAACGCCGGCCTCGAATTTTAGTCCGTGATGTTTTTACGCATTATAAATTGGAGACCAGTTTTGACGTCGATTGCAGCTGACCGTTTAGGAACGGAAAAATCCCCATCTCTATTGCTGGCATTCACAGAATTTGCCCGCGCGTCGTTCGACCTTGGGTCGCTGCCTTTTGCTGCGCCATTGTTGATGCAAGCACCCAAAGGTGATGGACATCCCGTCCTGTTGCTGCCCGGTTTCCTGGCGGGTGAAGGCACGATGAAGCCCTTGTTCAAATTCCTCAAGCGCCTCGGTTATGCGCCTTATCAATGGGATCTCGGGCGCAATCTTGGTCAAAAGTCGATTGGGTCCGAAGGCGAGAAAATGGTGGCACGCCTAGACGAAATTTACGCCAGCACCGGGCGCAAGGTTACGCTCATCGGTTGGTCGCTGGGTGGTTCTTTTGCACGGATGTTGTCACGTCGGCGCCCTGAACTGGTCCGGCAGGTCATCTCGCTTGGTTCCCCAATCAAGGGCACACCAAAAGCCACGAACGCCTGGATGGCGTTTCAGCTCATCACCGGCCAGAAAATTAACGGTCCGGAAATGCGCGCTCAGGTTGCCGAAGGGCATCTGGTCCCTCCAGTTCCTGCAACAGCCATATTTTCGCGTACTGACGGGATTGTTGCTTGGCGAAACGCGCGCGAGCCCGAGGCAGATACAACCGATAATATCGAAGTGCGTGGTAGCCATACGGGTTTGGGGGTAAATCCCGCCGTGTGGTGGGCGATTGCTGACCGGCTTGCCTTGCCCGAGGGTGAATGGCGGCATTTTGACCGGTCGGGTGCAAAAAAATTCATATATCCTTCTTCAGGACATTAATTTTTGCGCGCCTGCATTGCCACGACTAGGCCGGCCATGACCAGTACGCCCCCAGCCAGTGCTAATGTTGACCAGACATAACCTTCAAATATCGTCGACAGGATCATCGCGACGACGGGAATGACCACGCCCGTGTAGGCGGCCTTGCCGGGGCCAATGTCCCGGATAAGCTTAAAATAGAGTGGAAAGGTCACCACTGATCCGATTATGCTGAGATATAAAACGCCGCCGATATAACCCGGCCGCGTATCGATGACTGGCGCGCCATACATGATCAAAGCAAAAATTGAATTGGCCAGACTTCCCCACAACATGGACCAAGCGAGAACCGTGATGGTTGGATATCGGGCGATTTTTGGAGTGACCTGAAGCACGTTCGATATGGACGCCGTGCCCACCGAACACAGTGCCAGCGAGAGCCCAAGCAGCACCTCTGTGCCGCCAACGGGCGCCGCGCGATATTCCTGCAGCATCAGCAAGCTGACACCAGCGACGGCAATTGCCGAACCTAATATGAAAGCACCGCCGATCGGCCGCCCAAGCCAGAATTTGGCGAGTAAGGCGTTCGGGACAATCAGCAACGCGAACATCACGGCAACCAATCCGGAGGTGATGTGATTTTCGGCGGCATAGACGAAATTGAAATTCATCGAAAACTGCAGCAAGCCAAGCAGCATCGTCCACCCGACCATGGACCGGTCAATTTTCAGCGGCTGGCGCGTTGCAAGGGCAAGGATGAACATTCCGATGGCCGCAACGATGAATCGATATGCAACCGACCAGCTTGGCGGAACTGTGCCCAACTGATCCCGGATTACCAGCCAGGTCGATCCCCAGATGAGCGACACGACGATAAAGGGTATCCAGACACGTGGTGCCAGAAATCCCGGTTCAGCGCTGCGTTCAACCTCAGTCATACTCACAGGGCGGCGATAGCGCGGGCGAGCGGCGCAACGTCTTCTTGGCTATGCTGCCAGCTGGTAACAAGCCGGGCTGCACCCCAATTGTCGTCGATCACGCCCCAGTCGTAAAAATCAAAACCCTGCGCCCGCAAGGCGCCTGCTTCGGCGGGCGTGAGGCGCAGGAACAATTCGTTGGCCTGAACCGGATACAGTAAGCGGCCAGCAGCGGCTTGTGCGAGAAATTGCGCTGCAGAATTGGCCGATCGCGCATTGTCCAACCACAAATCATTTTCAAGCATGGCCAGCAGTTGTGCAGCCAAGAAGCGTCCCTTTGACTGCAAATGCCCGGCACGCTTGCGCCTGTAACGGGCCGCATCGGCAAGCGTTGGATCAAAATACACCAAGGCTTCTGCACCCATGCCGCCATTTTTGACAAAGCCAAAGCTCAGGACGTCCACTCCAGCGTTGACCGTTATGTCGGCAGGCGCGCAGCCCAAATGCGCAACTGCATTGGCAAAGCGGGCGCCATCCATGTGCAAGCCAATATTGCGCTCGCGGCACAACTCCCCAAGCTCTGTGACTTCAGCTGGCGTATAGACCATGCCATATTCGGTGGCGTTGGTGATCGACAGCGCGGCCGCCTGCACCTGGTGAACGTCATTGCGGATACCGCTCAAGCACGAACTGACGGTGTCCGGAGTGACCTTGGCACCTTTGCCTTCGATCAGGATCAGCTTTGCCCCGGCGGTGTAGAAACCCGGCGCGCCGCATTCATCCACCTCGATATGCGCCTCACGGTGGCAAACCACGCCCTGATGCGGCTGCACCAGAGAGGCGAGTGCAAGGCAGTTCGCGCTGGTCCCAGTTGCCACCCACAAAACTGCGACGTCGCGTCCAAACAGTTCCGAGAAGGCCGCATCAAGCCGCGTGCTCCATTTGTCACCGTCATAAGCCGTGTCGATCTGGTTGGCATCAGCCATGGCTTGCATGACAGCAGGGTGCACAGGCGCGGCATTGTCAGAGAAGAAACGCATGGCAATGCGCATGGCGGGAAACCCCGACCTGCGTCAAGGGCTTAGCGGAATTTACGGAAGCATTTTAAGAATGCGTCACGTCAAATGTGTTTCAGCACCCCGGACCCAATACATGCCGGACTGTCTGTGCGCCCCATTCAATACTGAACATTATCGATCGCAGCGAACTATTTTACTATTTTGGTGGGCAACCATGAACATACCAAGACGAACAGCAGCGCATATTTTGGAATTTTGGGTAGCCCAAAACAGAAAAGGGGAGCATCAGCCCCCCTTTTTCATTAACTTTAAAAACATTAACCGTTGACGCCGCCGTTGCGACCGCCGCCGAAAAGCCAGTCCCAAAAACCTTCTGTCTGGCGTTCGACCTGCTTAGCTTTTTCAAGCGCTTTCATGTCGTATCTCCATTAAATTATGGCCTGTTTGACCCAAGCCTCAATATAAAGGAAAATTAACCATATTCAACAACTGTTTATTAACCAACTTTCGTTTGTACAACGCTCCATAAGCAGATTTAAAAAATCTTTTATATTCAATGACATGTGAATTATTTTGCCTTTACAGCGATCGCATCCATGTCGTTGCAGCGCGACCAGAACATCACGATCGTCAATGCCATCTGCAGTCGTGATGACCTGACTGGCCTTGGCGATTCGCAGATGCGCCCACGGCAAAGATCTCGTTGCTTTTCGACCCCAAAAGCTCGGCAGAAAAGCTCTTTGCCAATACTATTTCATTCGGCTCAAACCTCTTGATGAAATCGATATCGGCATCTGTCATGCCGAAATTGCCAACGGCAACCCTGAAGCCTTTTTGTTGCAATTCGTGAATTGCTCGAAGCGCCTGGTCGTTGAACTTGTAGTCGTGAAGATCGATAAGTTCGAACATCACATTCCCGGGCCGACATTGTGCATTGGTTGCTATCCCGAGCATCTCGGCAACGAAGCCCCCGTTCAAAATGAAGGCCGTTGCGATCTTGATGCTGACCGTAAAATCAGTGAGATTCTGGTTTAATTCCGCTGCTGCCTCGATGGCCTGAGCGCACAAATAAGACGTGACTCGATTGAGATTGTTCGTTTCTCGCGCAATGGTAAATAATTTTGCCGTGTCAATTTGACCATATGCAGGGTGGGTCCACCGCAATGAAGCGGAGGCGGCTTCAATAAGGCCATTGGTTAAGTTCTTATGTGGTTCCAAAACCAGCTCGATATCGCCGTTTTTGACGGCGGTTTCGAACTCGGAATTAAATTGTGATGTCAATATGCCGTCGAACTCGATTGTCGTTGCAATGATAAAGGTCGACAGCGATTTGCTCGCTTCGACAGATGCCTCAAGCGCGGTCTCCATCCGCTTCTTGATGTTGTTATTGACGTTACGATCAACCCCGAAATTGATATCGATATCAATTTTCCGGCCGTTGATGAGCAATGGCTCGGCAAACATCTGGCGAAGCCCTTCAAGGTGATCAGCCAGTTTGTTCGTAGCTATGATAGGCATTTCCCAAAGAAATTGTTGATTGTCATTGTGCGTTATCTGCTGCTCGTCAATGACAGTCGAGAGGCGGTGTCCAACCTCTTTCATAATGGCTACTTCATCTTCTTTTCGCAAATATCCTAGCCGTGTCTCCGCAGGCGTCAGCGTGGCACCGACGAACAAGTGCGTTCGAAATTACTTCTTCCACCATGTAGCCGGCCATGTTGAACATTCCGGTGGATGCGTGGCGTTGGGAGCGAATAAGCGCCGCTTTTTGGCGAGAGACCAATATCCCGACGCTGCCGATAAGGGTCAGCGATGCGACTGGATCATTCCCGATATTGAGGGCCACAAGCCAGGTGCTCGCGCCTAATATGACGATGGCAGCGCCCCAGCTCAGGTGCTTGCTATACCTTAATCCGACATTCGTGAGCTGGGATGCACAAAAGGCTACGGCAATGACAAAAAAGAACAACCAGCCCCAATTACGAGGTAATCCGTTCTTCAGCGTTTCCGCACCCAATGCATGAATCATAACACCAGGCTGGTCTCCCCATCCTGGCATCGAATGAATGTCATTTTGGGTCGGATCGGTGACACCCAATATTACGGTTTTTCCTGCGATTGCGGAGCCGTCGCTCGTCTTTTCAAATATAGCTTGGCAGATAGAACTGGGACGTTTTTGGATCATAAGTGAAATCGATCGCAAAGAGGGTTGGTGCCGCGTCTTTCAGGTTGACGACACTGGCCGCCATCGACGGAACGGGCCCGCGGTCTGTCTCGACGGTAGTAGGCAACTCCCAGACAAAGCCAAAAAGATATGGTAAGAACGCAGAGACGACCGGGGTTGGGCCCACAGCAGCCGGATGCGAGAAGATCGAGCGCGTCGATTTATTCTCAGATCGTGTGGCAGACACTATCACCTTAGTCGGTGCTTTCATGTTTTCCAGCGTGCTGCGCAAAGCATTATCTGCATATGCTGATGTTCGGCCTTGGTAGCTGATATCGACATAAATGGCAGCTGGATCATACGCATCAATTTTCCGCAGAAGTTCAGCCTGCTTGTCACGTGGCCACGGCCAGCGACCGACCTTGTCAATAGTCGCAGAATCAATGCCCACGACGACGAAGTCGCCCGATACCGGCTTTACGGCTGCCTTGGTCTGAAGGGCGTAAAGTGCACGCGATAAAGGCAGGAAGAAATCCAAAGCACCCAGCACGCCACAGACGGCGGCGAATGCCAGAATTTTCCGACCAATTTTGGCCTTGTCGAGATTTAGCGCCATGGGTCGGCCTTAGTCCTAACATGGTAAAAACTTTGTTAAGATATGGAGCGCAGGTCGCCGGAAGCATGTTCCTCCATTACCTGCAAGGCAACTGTGCAGCTTAAGACATGTTCAGGACTGCAAGAGGATGCTTGCCAGCGGTTATTTTCGTCCCAACGGCGTATAACGAATATCGGCTTTACCCGTCACGTCCACAGGCAAGAAAAGCCCTGAACCCGTGACCATAACCGTTCCATGGCTGACCTTTTCGACGTTGGCTGACAATGTAAAATCGCCCTCCCGACGCTTGGCTATGGCTTTTTTGGCTGCGATGAGGACTTTTTCATAATCCTTGTTGAAATCCTCTGTGAGTGCGGCGTTGATTTCAGCCAAAACTTCTGCATCGGAAAAAAGCGAGATGAGCAGATTAATTGCGGTGCTGTCGGTTCGCGCAGCAATTTTCAAGTCACGGACCTTCATGATTTGCGAATTTGGCTGATTGTAGGGAATGGCCGACAACCAAATTTCACCTCGGGTGCGTTGCAGCGGGCTCTGGATTACGTCCGCACTTGCTTTTATTCCTACGGCAAGCTTGCCACCTTCAGTGGCATAAATTGTGACTTTGCCAAACTGGACATCTACCGGTCCAATACCTTCAAGTGATATACCCTTGGCAGCTAGTTTTTTTAGCGCGCGTTCAACTACTGGTTCAAGCTGCGAATAGTCTGCGAGTACGGGGATGTGGAAGCGAAGACCTGTGTTCGGAAAAGCTTGCCCCGGGGGAGGCAGCGGCGTGACATCTGGATCGGCCGGACGCGATACCGATAAAAGTTTCGGTTATTGTTTCGGCAGCGAGTGTCATTTCCAACTGCCTGCCAATGACCCGATATCCACCAAAGCTGAGACGTTGGGGCGTAATCCGCATCCATGCCGGAGGGCGTTCCCGGTTTAGCATGATGGATGTGAAGCCCTGGCGCCATGCCCCTTCAACAACGGCGCGCGTCTGCACTTTTGCGATTTCCCGCGACAGGTCGCGTTCGAGGCCAGAAATTACCGAAGCCAACTTTGCGTCCGCCTTGTCCGTAAACCGGATCTTGCGGCCAAGAAAGGCAATGCCCGGAGGCTCCTTCCAACTGTAATCGATGCTGACTTTCGCAACAGGAGACCAGGATTTGCCAATCGACATTTTTACAACTGCGCGCACATCCGCCGACGCCGTTGCGGTTTCGCGCTTTATAATGCCGCCCACGTCACGGGCGCTAATGACTGCCTTTATAGGTAGGTTTACGAAAATTGCGTCGCCTCGCCCCGACAGTCGCACACGTCCGCGCGTGACCTGACCTACAATGTTGCATGCGACATCCGGCGTGATTTTACTGCCTTTGATTCCGAACTTACAAGCAACGTCTTTGCAGTTTTTCCCGGTGCATTTCTTCTGGTGAAGCGGGCAAATCGTTATTCGTTGCGCAGGAATGCACTTCGGTTCGCGTTGATTGATGCTCCAAAGACGTTGCGGCGTCGACGCATTCAGCTTCGCCTCGATATCGGCAAGCTGCACTGTTAGTGGTACGACAATTGTCGATGTTTGTTTCGGAAAATTCGCAGGAGTTTTGATCTGGGGGGGCGCCGGATTACCGACATTATCACCACAGGCGGACAACAAAAAAAGTGGAAGCAGAAACCAGCATAGCCTTACTGCAAACATTTTACCCATAACCCACCGCCACATTTTGAACTTATGATAACGACAGACTTGGCCAGCTTTCCCAATTTGTCGATACTGCCAGTTGATACTTAAAACAATTTCGGCCCCTGTCCACTTGGCACGCTGACCAATTACGCCCGTCAATACCGCGGCAGACTTGTGACAGCGACGTTTTGGCTGGCCACTAACACCTGGCCATCTCGGACCCAATTCATCGAACTGAACCGGCCTCAAGCAGAGCCGGATGGCGCTACTGGGAATTTCCGAAGCACGCAGAAGGCTGGTCAAGACAACAGCTATCTACACCATTATGTTTTTATTCGAGAATGCAATCGCAAATTATTTTTTTCAAAAATTGAGTAGTCTCTGAATAAAAAAGAATTGATCTTATAAATCAAATGTACAATCGATTGCATAAAACTCTAAAAATTGATTTGTACGGCATCAAGATTTTCTTAAAATTATCGATTATGTATCAAAACAGGACAGTTTATATTTGTAATTAATTCTATATTAGGCAAATGTAAAATCAGTGTATCTGCCAGATCACATTTATATTTGGAGAAAAATTGTGAAGAGCAAAATCGTGATGTCCGTCGTTTTACTTTCAACCAGCATGGTGAGTTTGCCCGTGCTGGCTGCTGAAGTCGTTGTTACGCCCGTATCAGCCGAGTGGACTAATCTCCCTGGCGAAGCACGCAACGGTGCGACGGCTGTCATCACCGCAACAGCGGCCCGCAGCGGAAATGGATCGTTGGAGTTAACTGGGGATCGGACGCGCTTTGCAGACGGTACCATTTATCCCAATGCCGCATCAGCTTCGCTTGCCAATTTGAGTACAGTCACGGGACTAACTTTCGACTGGCGCATTGCCTTAGATTCAACAAATAATTACAATGTTGATTACACGCCTGCGTTGCGCCTGCACATATTTGATACCGGTGCAAATGCGCGCAAAGAATTGATCTGGGAAGGCGCATACAACAACACATATGGCAATACCGTACGCGACACATGGTACACGTCATCTGTGCTGGATAAATTCTATATCAGCGGTGGAAATGAAAATGAAGGTAAGACAATCGCACAGTGGGCATCGACATTGAATGCCGGCTCGTTCGTTGGCGGGATCAGCATCGGTACCGGTGGTGGCGCTGGGCTCGGCTATCATGCGTTTGCCGACAATGTTACACTTTCGACAACTTCTGGCAGTACCAACTTCAATTTTGAAACTGCCGATGTGGCTGCAGCCGTGCCTGAACCATCGACATGGGCGCTTATGTTTGTGGGTTTTGGAGTAGTGGACGGCGTGATGCGCACGAAACGCCGCAAGACCCAAGGGACTCTCGCGCTCGCCTAATTCAGCCTATGATATTAAGAAAAGCCGTCAGTAGAAAGATTGGCGGCTTTTTCAGTTTGGGAATAGCAACATTCAAAACAATCTAGGGCAAGGAAGCGCTGCTGCGCGTACGCTAGAACGTAGAAACGACGGATTCCGAAGAACCCGCCGTCTCTTGGTGCGACCCTTAATCCCGCGTTAGCCGCGGTTGGCATGATAAGCATAGATCGTAAAAGTGCGGTATAAACAGCGAATGAAAATCGTTCCTTTCAAGAAGTTTACGATTGCGCGCGCGGCGATTGCATTTTGCCGATAAACGGCAGCACCGTGGAATAGATTTAAATCGCTTTAAATCAATTGCTTGCGCCATATTCTGTGCGCGCAAAGTAAAACAAGCGATTGACGTCCAAGGATCATCGCGCCTAGCCTTTCCTTAAATCGGCGTAGACCGACGTTGATATGTTTTCTGGAGAACTATTTTGGCATCAGTCACATCGGAGCAGATAAGCCCAGCAAAAGCGCCCTCATTATTGCTCGCGTTAACCGAATTGCCGCGGGCATTGCTTGAAGTTGGCTCACTCCCTTGGGCTGCGCCAGTGCTGTTGCAGGCAGACAAGGGCGATGGTCATCCGGTTTTGTTGCTGCCGGGCTTTATGGCAGGTGAGGGATCCATGAAGCCACTCTACCGCTACCTGGAGAAGTTGGGGTACGACCCTTATCATTGGAAGTTGGGAAGAAATCTCGGGCCCCGCGCGGTCGGTGCCGATGGCGAGAAAATGGTTGATCGGCTTGAGGCTATTTATGCCAAGACTGGCCGTAAAGTTACAGTCATCGGTTGGTCACTTGGTGGCGCTTTTGCGCGGCAACTGTCGCGCCGTCGGCCGGATATGGTCCGTCAGGTAATATCACTTGGTTCGCCACTCACTGGCACGCCGCGCGCGACTAATGCGTGGCGGGCTTATCAATATTTCACGGGACAGAAAATGGATGACCCCAAGCTTCAGGCTCAGGTTCGTGAAGGCCATGATGTTCCTCCGGTTCCCTCGACAGCAGTCTTTTCAAAGAATGATGGGATCGTAGCGTGGCAGACTTCACGCGAACCGAAGTCTGACACCACGGACAATATTGAAGTTCGCGGTAGCCATTGCGGGTTAGGCGCTAATCCAGCTGTGATGTGGGCAATAGCCGACCGGTTGGCTATGCCGGAAGATAATTGGAAGCCATTCGAGCGCAGCGGTGCACGGGCGTTGATCTACCCCTCATCCGGGCATTAAGTTTATGTCATTCCAGCTCGGGCTGTTCAATCTGCCCGGCTTTGGATGTGGAGCCACGCCATTGGCGTAGTAGGTCCGAACCATTTTTGCCCATATCGCTAGAATAAATCAGGATTTGCCCTTTTTAGCAGTGGCCTTTTTAGATTTGGGCACGGGGCCTTGCATGTCGGCAGCAAGCAGCTCGTCGAAAGCTTCCTGTAAAGCTGCAGCATAAGCCGCAGGGTCAGGCACCATGTCACGGTCTGCGGTAAATGAAATCGCGATTTCGGTTCCGTAACTGTAAATCGCATTTATCATTCCCATGCCGTCGAACACGGGCCCGGTACCCATCATCCGCACCATCTTTGCGCCCGCGAAATAGAGCGGCACACGAGGCCCGGGAACATTGGTTGCCACAACGTTGAACACCGGCGAGTGCAGATTCGATACCCCAAGGCGCGTGTATAAACGTGCAGCCAATCCGGCAAGAGCGGCGGGCATGAACTGACTGTAATCGGTTAATGTGCGCGCACCGACAGCATTCGTCATCGCTTTGGAATTCTGTGTTTCTTTATGGATGAAGTGCAGCCGCTCAGCCGGGTTTTCAATATGGGTACCAAGCGGAACAACCATTGCCGACACCAGATTGCCTAAGGCATCTTTCTCGCCTTCGGCACGTACCGATATCGGGGCCATGGCGGACAGGGTCTGATGGGGCAGATCATCATGCTTCTGCAAATATTTGCGCAGTCCGCCGCCAATAATGGTGAGGATCACGTCGTTTACCGTCGCCCCTTCAAGCCGGTCTTTGATAGCGCGAATATCCGATAGCTGGAACACCACCCCGTCCCACACCCGGTGAGATGACACCTTACCATTTAGCTTGGTTTGCGGCGCCATCTTGGCGTTCTTTAACGAAATATCCCCCCCGGCAATCTCTTTACCAAGCCGGGCGACCCCAGGAACAGTATTGGCCAACGTTTTTGCAAATCGGACCGGTTGTTTTACCGAATTCAGCCAGGTCCGGAATAACATTTCGCCAATCGCTGGGTCGGCCTCTGGTTTCCAGTCCGATGTAACATTTGCCTCGACAGCCTTTGGTTCGATGTCGTGCACTGCTGCACTCAGTTCCACGCCAGACATGCCATCGATTGCGGCGTGGTGCACCTTTGCCATCAACGCGAAGCTGCCCTTCGGAATGCCAGGGATGTTATCTAGCCCCTCGATGATATTGAACTCCCACAATGGTCTGCTGAGGTCCATTGGTCGCGCCTGCAGCCGTGCGACCTGAATGCACAATTGCCGCCAGTCGCCCGGCTGAGGCAATGCCAGATGACGGATGTGATATTCGATATCGAAATTGGCGTCTTCGACCCAGTAAGGATGATCGAGATCGAATGGCACGCGCACCAGTTTTTGACGGAAGCTTCGCGCTTTGTCCAAACGGCTTTCCACATGGCGAAGAATATCCTTGAACCGGACAAAGCCGCCAGGAGCCGTGGAGGGATCATAAATCCCGACTGAACCGATGTGCATCGGTGTGGCCGGCGTTTCCAGATATACGAAACTCGCGTCCTGCCCGCTTAACTGCTCCATTATCTCTCCCCTTTATCATTAAGAGAATAACGAGATAATACAGGCATGGCGAGTCCTATGCTTTGCATGGTCGATACCTGATCAAATGCCCGCCTGCAGTGCAACCGTGATGCGTTTGCGACCTTCCATGTCGGTGTAGCAGCCCATCATCCCGTGTTCTCGTTCGACCACCTATTTCGATAAAGTGCAGATCCAGATGAAAGCATCCCTTGGGAAACTGAACAGCCTTGGGTCTTAGAGTAGATTTCTAATTATGAGTTGACCTGCCACGATGATTTGACCACCTGAATGCACATTATTGCCAGCTTTGAAGCGGATAGTTAAATGGAAGTATCGAGCAACATCACGGCCGACCGCAAGTCCTTTGTAACGCATCTTGAATGTTCGATTTCAGGCGAACATTATCCCGCCGACCACATTCATGGTTTGTCACGTGAAGGCCGTCCACTTCTGGTTCGCTACGACCTTGCTGCTATTCGCAAGCATTTGTCAAAGACCGAACTGGAGGCGCGCGGAACGGATCTTTGGCGCTGGAGGGAATTGCTCCCCGTTAGAAATGCGGATGATATCGTGAGCCTGGGCGAGATTGAAACGCCCTTGGTGCCTATACCAAAATCGGGCGGATCCAATGTGTTGGTCAAAGATGAAGGGCGGCTACCGACTGGCTCGTTCAAGGCGCGGGGATTGGTCATGGCGGTGTCCATGGCCAAAGCTCTTGGTATCAAACGTATCGCAATGCCAACCAACGGTAATGCGGGAGCCGCTTTGGCCGCGTACGCGACACGATGCGGGATCGAGACAATTGTGCTTTGTCCCGAAGATACCCCTGAGATCAATGTGCGCGAAATTGCTTTGCAGGGTGCGCGGGTCTGGCGCGTAAACGGCTTGATTGACGAATGTGGCGCAATTGTTGGTCAAGGGGCAGCCGCGGGTCACTGGTTCGATTTCTCAACTTTGAAAGAACCTTATCGAATTGAAGGCAAAAAAACGATGGGTCTGGAGCTCGCCGCCCAATTGGGTTGGAAACTGCCCGATGCTATCTTCTATCCCACGGGCGGCGGCACTGGCCTTATCGGTATGTGGAAGGCCTTTGATGAACTCGAGCAATTGGGCTGGATAGGTCCAGAACGTCCGAAAATGTTTGCTGTTCAGGCATCTGGCTGCGCGCCAATTGTGAAAGCATTTGACGAAGGCCGAGAACATGCGGAGCGGTGGGAAAATGCCAGCACAGTCGCGGCCGGTATCCGCGTTCCTAAGGCAGTTGGAGATTTCCTTATATTGCGTGCCGTGCGGGAAAGCGGCGGCAAGGCAATGGCTGTAGACGATGACAAAATTCAACATGCAGTTTTACAGACTGCGAAATTGGATGGTTTGTTGTTGTGTCCTGAAGGCGGAGCAACGCTCGCTGCTTATCATGATGCCCTCTCCAGCGGTCTGGTGTCAGCAACGGATCAGGCAATATTGTTTAATTGTTCAACCGGTTTGAAATATCCGATGCCTGAAGCGCCGCAATGGCTGGACCGGAACGAACCGATCCCATTTGAGAGTCTTTAATTTTGATAGAACGTGTGGCCGTTCGGCGCGCGCAATTTCGACCGGTAGCAAAACCCTTCGCCGCCCACCTCAGGCAGTGACGATGCGCATCCAATACATGATTTGATTGCTGCCGCATTCGTTGCGACGAATCTTCGCTCGCGCTGTAAATTGCCTCGGAATGCTCGCCCAATTTCACATCGACTCACCATCATTATTAAAATATACCGCGACCGTTACTGAACCAACTGTTTTCTTTTTAGAGAAAGTGAAGGCGATGGGACGGCTTTTAACAATTGCGGGGTCCATATTACTTACGCATTTGCCACTCGTGCCAGCCAATGCGGCACCTCCTAAACTTCCGATAGCTCAGGGGGTTTGGGTGAAATTGGATACGCCCTGCAAAGCGGCCTTTATTGCACATATCTACAACGGAACCCGTTTTGGCACGGTGTATTTATATGGCCAGAACCAGACGATGGGGCCGGCAAATGAAACAGAACCTCTGACCCACATAGGGCGCGACAAAAACGGTTTCACGAGCATTAATGATGGGCCGCTTGAAGTCGCAGCATCACCAAATGGTCAGGCCACTGTCCGTGCGGTGTCGTTAAGCGAAGGGATCCAATGGACGGACAAGGTTCGGCTATGTCCACCCGCAACGCTGTCAGAAAAATTTAGAGCGGGCCTTCTTCGGGAGCGCTTGATATCAGGCGGACGTTGACATTAAGCGACGTCAACAATCACTTGCAAACCGATTGTGGTATAGGACAGCCGAAGTATTGGGCCGTAGGCTAGACCGATTGGCCTTCATCACGCGCGACAAATATTTAACGAGTTTCATATCCGGCGCCGATATACAACAAATGTCATGTTAATATCGCGCGGTAGATCCTTGTAGGCTGACGCCAATGCGCGGTAATTCAAGCCGACGCTCGGGATCCAAATTATAGCTGATGCCAAACTTATCTATCGAGAACACTGCAGGCCGCAGGATTTCAAATACCATACCCCTCGCAAAGCTTTTCTTGTTTAGCACCTTAAGGAATCCCACCAATCAACTCTAACTGCTCGCCGTAACATTTGGTGCACAGACTGTCCCAACTTGCGACAGGTAAATAATCTGTTAATTTTGTAGTTGTGCGCTGCGGCGGGGTATTTTACATTTTCTATCAGAATCGGGTGTTGTGCTCATCGACTTTGAAAGGACATATAATGAAAATCTGGACTGCTTTGGGCGTAAGCCTCGCAATGGCGATTGCATCGCCTGCCATGGCGGCTACAAACCTTGTCACTGACGGTAGCTTCGAGTCCGGATTTTCCAGTTGGACAGTTGGCCAAACGGGTGGTGGTACCGCTCCAGTTGTTATTCCTTATGGTTCGGCAACGCCGTATCCCGGCGGTGCGTTTGGCGAAGCTATTCTTCCCAATGCTGTCGCAACTTTGAGCCCTGACCCTGTTGGAAAATCTGTGGCTTATTTTTCGTCCGACACAGCGAACCCACACAGCCTTTCGCAGATGGTTAATCTGGTAGCTGGGATCACGTATAACATCGGTTTCGATTACTACGCGCCGCAAAATGGCATCGACAACCCAAATAATGCGACGCTTTCCTTTAATATCGGGGGCGTTCCTGTCGGATCGACATTGACTGCCGGTCAACCATTAGGAACACCGGGGAAAACCTGGATTAATTTTGGTACTTCGTTTGTTGCGTCCAATACAGCCCCAACTCTCTTGGAATTGCAGTTCCGGGGTCTTGGTGTAACGGCCGCTGACTTTGCTGTTGATCGGGTATATTTGACGGCTGCTGTTCCAGAGCCATCCACTTGGGCGCTTATGCTGCTTGGCTTTGGTGCCGTCGGCGGTGCGATGCGTATGAAGCGCCGCAAGACGAATGCGGCTTTGTCTTTCGCGTAATTTAGGCCTTACGAATTTCGAAAAGCCGTCGATTGAAAGATCGGCGGCTTTTTTCGTGTGGCGTACCAAAAACGGAGTCACTTGCGTCCATTGCGACATAGGCTTTGATATGTCATATTAAGTTCGTTGCATCATATAAATTCGGGGGGATTTTAGATGCCTTATAAATATGGTCATTACTACGTCGGCTTTGTACTCGCCGTAATCCTGTCTGGTTTTTGGGCCAGCTACTTTCGCATCATTGGCGGAGTGCCATTCGCCTTCCATGCCCATGCGTTTTCAGCGACAAGTTGGTTGCTTCTGCTGATTTTACAAAGCCTTTCCATTCACCAGCGTCATAATGCGTTTCACAAGCTGGCTGGATTGGCGAGTTTTGCCCTTTTTCCGCTGCTTATCGCTGGTTTTGTCATGATCATTAACGTTTCCGCTGCGCGATACGTTGGGCAAGAAAACCCGTTCATTATGGTTCTGGGACCATCTTTCGGCATCGGTATGATTATTGCGATTGCAGCGTATCTGACACTTTTCTACCAGGCGTTGCGGCACAGAAGCAATATTCGGCTGCACGCGGGGTACATGCTCGCGACCCCATTGATCCTGTTTGAGTCGCCATTTAGCCGGCTGATGGAACAGGCATTTCCGTGGATGAATTTTATTGGCAGCGAGGGACCGATAGCCGTGCTTGACACCATTGTAATCAGTGACGGCTTGGCAATACTGTTTGCAATGACACTTTATTTTGTGGATCGCAAGCACGGTGCTCCATGGCTAATCGCCTCTCTATTCATGGCGGCTCAAGCTCTTGTTATGTGGTTTGCACCATCCATCCGTTTGCTAAATACTCTGTTTCAATTATACACGGTGCTCCTGCCTGAACTCACCGTGTTAATTGGGGCAATAGCTGGCATGCTGGCCGGTTATTTTGGGTGGCAGCATGGGAAACATGGTTCGAGGCTGCCAGTGCAAACCAGTCCAGTTTAAGGTTGGTGACTTGAACAAGTCACCCACGCAGCTGGCTGCGGCATAGGACTGCCTGACAAGCAAGTTCGCAATCGGGATAAAGATATGGTGCCCATCAAAGGAAATGAGATCGCAACCACAATCCGCGCAAGCCACGGAAAAATAACTATAGCTTTGGGATTGCTTTAGGAAGAACTAAGCCAAACCCAATCAATGGGTTTCCGACTTGCCCGATATTGCACCGACAATCTCTCCAGCGCCTTTCAATACCGCCCATCCGACTGCATATGTAAGCACGATTGGAACAGCTACTTTGAGAACGTTTGCAGCGATTGCACCAACCAACGCGCCATCCGCCGCACTGTCGTCACCGCTCATGCTGTCAATTGCACCGCCAACTAAAGCACCGAGTGTAGTAGCTCCCATTTTATCTGTCTCCGAGGAATGTTGGTGGGTTAACAGCAATCCTTTTGCGTTGTTCCTCAAGAGGTGAAGTTCTTCGTCACAGCTTCTTCTTCATCAGATCACAAACCCAGATTTGCAGATACTATAAGCGCGATATGCAGCACCAGATATTGCGGTTCAGGGCCGTGCACTAACGTGAGTTTGGTCTCCCAAAAAGCAGCGTTTCTCTCGTCCACGCTATCTCTGTGAGAATTTGACTGAAATTAATGTGGTGCCATGATTTTCGGCCTCGGAGATAACAGCCGAGAAATTGTCCAAATCGGTGGATCAGAAGGATTACGTGGCTCTTCACCCTCTAATCGAAGTGCGACAGGTCGCGGACTTTACGCAACAAATTTAGCATCGCATAATGAAACTAAATTATTATAATGACAGGAAATACCTCGTGGTGCTGCCCGAGAGGATTGAACTGCTGAAGATTGTGTTAATTCTCAACTCAGCGTTGGCGGTCTTAACGCGCAGCAACTGATTAGATTGTGGCACGTTGAGTATTGCCATTTTTCAACGTGGACAAAACCGTATGAACGAGATGACTTAAAATGATCAGCGACTGGCAAGCTTCTATCGCCAAGGCAGATGCAGCTGACTGGATAACCGTTGCTGCCTATTTGATTGCTGCTGTAGTATCTTTCCAAGCGTCAAAGCAGGCTTGGCTAAGGCGCGAGCCAAAGGACCATATTTTTTGGCGTGTAACTGCCGGTCTTTTGATGTTTCTAGCCGTGAACGAATTGTTAGATCTGCAAACACTTTTAACAGCGATCGGTCGCCAGCACGCAATTCAACATGGCTGGTATGGCGAGCACCGAAAAGTACAATATGTGTTTATTGTTGGTTTGTCAGTGACTGCAGCCATCGCCGGAATTGTTATGTTATGGTTGACCAGGCATACACATATAGCGGTGCGGCTGGCTCTTTCTGGTCTCGTATTGATCGGTCTTTTTGTTCTTTTTCGCGCAGCGTCATTCCATCACTTCGATGAATTTCTTGGTCGCGGTAATCCCGCGTTTAACTGGGGCTCGATACAGGAAATGTTGGGAATCTTGGTCGTGGCGGGCTCCGCCGCAATGTATGCCTCTTCTTATGGGAGGAAAAATCAGTGAACAAACTGAACTGCAGTCAACTGATGTATTGACCGTTTGGAGAGCATGTCATTGTTGCCATCTGGTCCGTAGGTAAGATTAATAGATCTTCCAGGCTATCCATCGATGCACAATACAACGTTAATGGCTTTCATTCCCTAACCCCAAAGTACGACCTACAGCAGACCCATGCGGCTAGCTGTTTACGGCAATCCCGTAGAAAGCGGATTCACAGTAAGCGTTAAGCCATGGTGCAGCACGCAGTCCTGCGCGATATGGTCTCAGATGAAATACCCGTAAAACGGGTATTAAACGGGTAATTTTACCCGCTGCAACTGTCCGTGAGCGCTAAAAACCCCTGCAAACCCAGGTTTTTTCCACAGATTCTTAAATTGCTCGCTAATCGAAAACGGGAATTAATCTCGACAAAACGGGAGTGCGGAGCGACATATACGGGATGTCAATCAAGAGCATCTGTCACCGTGTTGATGAGCGCAAGCCGCCGCCCAAGAGGGACCGCCCAGCGCGTAATCGTGCTTTTAAAACACCTATTGAGCGTCCTCTTGATTGGAATAACATCGAGGAAATAGCTTCAGCGCAGGATGTGGAAGAATTCAGCTTTGATGCGGGCCATGTTGTGCAGATGAGCAAAATACTTCAGATAGAACTAATCGACGTGCATCAGGCCGAACTAAATGAGCTGGCGACTACTTATCGACATCAAAGTCGTCAGGGGGTGCCATCAAAAGATGAGGCTGCAGCTGCCTTAAGAAAGTTGGCGAAAAGGTCATCAAAACTTGCCAGGTTGACCCAGCCCAACCAATCACTGCTCGATAAGACTGAAGGTTTAATCCACAACCTGAATGGTGTCGCATTTAGCCGCCTGGCAGTGGAGCTTCGCTCCCAATTGAAATTGCCCTATAATGCAGACCTAAGCTCATTGATTTATGGCCAAGGCTGTAACTGGGCCTCGTTGTCCGAAGCATCGGCGAAGGCAGCGAGGCACACCAATCAAGGTCGCTATCGCAGCCCCACCGTGAAATTATGTGTTCAGCAGCTCGTTGATATGTTCAAGGGATATACCGGTAAAGAGCCGACTTACGCTCCAAAGCGCAATACCAATTATACCACGTTCGCGGGATCACAAGCTGAGCAGTTCGTGGAGTGCTTCTTCAGGATAGTTGATCCAACGTTGCCGCCACAGACGTCATCGTCTGCGCTTGACAAGTTGTTGGCCTATCGGCGCAAGGCATCCCGCAGCGCCATCTGATAAAATGTGCCCAATTTTTCTGAATCTTTAGCGATCCGTCCGGTTGCATAACTCGTGGTGTCAGTTCTACCACGTAGAAAGGTTTAGAAATGCCAATCCCCAACCAACCCGAATTGGTCATCGAAAATGGGCCAATCGAAATGTTCGTGCTCTATGAGAAGAACGCTCGTGACCACAAAAAGAACAAGGACCAGATTAAGCGAAGCATGGAGCAATTTGGCGTAGTCAATGCCATTTCCATCGACCAGAACAATGTCATAATTGCAGGGCATGGCCGATTTCTTGCCGCGAAGGAACTCGGGCTGAAAACACTGCCATACATCCGTTTAACACATTTGTCCGAAACCCAGGCTAAAGCACTGCGTATCGCCGACAACAAAATTGCACTCAATGCGACCTGGGATGATAAATTGTTGGTCGAGGAAATTCAGGCAATCTTGGATTGCGATGAGGTCATCGAACTGCAGGAGTTCGGCTTTGAAACGGGCGAATATGATGCGCTGACCTCCAAGTTCACCGATAATCAGGACGGTGCCACTGAGCGAATTGCGTTCGCCGACCGTTCAAAACCGTCGGTTACCCTAAGAGGCTTTCACTGGTCTTGGCCATATTCTAAGCACGCCGTCATTTGCGCAGATGCATTAGACCGTGAGCCCTACATACGGGTGCTGCCTGAGGGTCCGGTTGCATGCGTTATGACCGACATGCCCTGGAATGTCCCGGGTGCTGGCCATATTTCCATGGCGAAGTCTAACAGACATCCCGATTTCGAACAAGGTTCCGGGGAAAAAACACGGGATGAAATGATCGAGATGATGACAGCGACGATGAAGCTGCAAGCCGAATTCGCCATGCCTGGTGCAGTGGTATGTCAATGGACGGATTGGCGCTTGCAGCCCGACTTGGTTCGGGTGTGCGAGGGCATTTTCGACAACCAATTGAACATGGCTGTATGGGTTAAGCCCAAGGCTGGAATGGGTTCCCATTGGCGCGGGCAATATGAGCTCTGCTGTATTTTCCGCAATAAGGGCGGCAAGCACAAAAATCGCGTAATGCTCGGCAAGTATGGGCGCGATAGAAGTAATGTCTGGCAATTTCCGGCGCCATCATCGTTCGGTTCAGACCGCGAGAACCTGAAATTCCACCCGACATGTAAAAATGTGCAGATGATTGCCGAGGTCATCATGGATGTAACCGACCGGGGCGATATCGTCTTAGATGCATTCCTGGGATCAGGTACGACGCTACTCTCGGCGCATCAGTGCGGGCGCATAGGCCGGGGGATCGAGATCGACCCCTATTATGTCGATACAGCCGTTCGGCGCATGATCAAGCTGACTGGCGAGGTGCCAGTTCTCCACACTGGCCAAACCTGGACTGAAGTCCAGGCCGAGCGCCAGCAGGAGGGCAAGGGCAATGACTGATCGCAAAAAGCCTGAGGGCCCGCGTCCAACCAAACCGAAGGCTACCCGCAAACCCAAATCGCCCCTTTACAAGGGCGATAACTCGGGAGGCTTTGGTAATCCTCCGGTGTCTGGGCAGTTCAAGCCTAAAAATCCGGGGGGAGGGCGGCCCAAGGGCAGCCAGTCCATGTCTGGGGCTCTGCGAAAGGTATTCACATCAAAGGTCAATGTACGGCGTGGCGACAAGGTGGTCAAAGTTCCAACCGTAGTAGCATTGGCAACGCGCATCCGAGATCGTGCGCTCACCGGTTCTGACAAGGCCCTGTTTCTCGCGCAGCAGCTTGCGAACGAGTTTGGCCCCCGTGAGGAGGTCAGCGCTGATATATTGGATGAATTTTATTCTGACCCGGACATGGATATCAGCAACTTCAGCAACGACGAGCTGAATATTCTGGATTTGTTGATTGTACGTGCGCTGGGCGGAAAAGGCTTGGACAACAGATCGCGCGTACCCAACATCTCGAATATGGAAGGCCGCTATCGGCTGTTTGAACGCGATGACGGGTTTATTGGCATCGAACGCAATGAGAAACTCGATGATTTCGAACTGTATGATGATGACGATTTCACCTAGTATGTTGCTCAGAATATCTGAAACCCCGTCACCGTTTTGTTCTTGGTGGACAGTTCGCAGATGAAGCTATGCCTGGACCACGCGCCAAAGCCGTTTTGCAGCTTGAGGCCGTCGGCATATACCGTAACGGTCACGTCGCCGCCGGCTTTTACCTTCCGATCAACACCCTTTTTATTTGGAGTGCTGAACAGCCCCTCCCATTCATAATCAAATTTCGCGCTGGCCTCTGCGTAATATTTGCACATCACAAGTGCTTCATTGTCATCTATCTCGTTTAATAAAGCTGCTTCGCGTGTCTCGGCGGTGCCATCTGGACCGTCACCTGTCAGCTTGCCCACGGCAATATAGCCAATGCTAATAAAAAAGCCGATAGCCACCAATATTGCGAGACAAGATAGCACCCCCTTCGGGTTTGACGGAGGCTGTCCGTCAGCTTTTTGTTTCGCTGCATTTTCCAATGCTTCAGCGCTTTTAACTGCGGCCTGTCTGAGCATCTCTTCATATATTTTTCCGGCCATGTCGAATTCTCCCGCTATCAACGTAATACATATTATAGTTGATAAACTCGGGGGTCATTCAAAGCCAATGCTTTGTGCATGGACATGCGCAAACTTGTTGGTGAGAACACAGCCCGGATCCGGAAGGAGAGGGGGCTTACGCAAGAGGTGCTTGCGGAGAAGTCCGGCCTCAGTCAGCAATATATTTCAGGACTTGAAAACGGGCAGCGCAACCCGACGATAGTTACGCTTTACGAACTTGCGTGTGCGCTTGAGGTTGGCCATCTTGATTTATTGGCAACCAAGTGAATTATACCAACTTGAGCAGTTGAAACCACAATAGTCCTTTAATTACTAAGGCCTTTTCATCGGCTCTCCGCTGTCTGCGCAGAAAATAACGTTGCCTCGCCTTACCCAAAAATGTGCGAAAGAACCGGCGTTCTGACGAACAGACGGAAAAATTGTCGGCCGCTCAAGCCAGTCCCACTGAATTCGCCAGCGAGGTCGGTGATTTTCCATCAACGACAATTGGATGATTTCTGTTTGGTCGCTCGGGCAGCGAAAGTAGGCCCATTTTTTGTAGTTGTTCCCGCCAACTACATAAATAATTCCCCTTTGGATTTCGGTATCGATTGGATGCTCTTCTACAAGAGAGAACAAAAAGTCCGGCTTCTGGATAAAACCAAAACCGACCAGCAGGCGGCGGAATAGAATGGCTGCTGCTTTCATCAATCAACGCGACCTATAAAGGGGTGGGCATCTCCGCGGCCCCATAGCCCATCATCATCGCAAACACGGCAGCCGGTTCTCGATCTATAACCAGGCCGCCGATCTTCACACAAATGGAACTTACGAATCCGGCACGCTGCGCTTCCCTCGACAGTGCGAAAACCTACCATCCTCTGTAGCAACTCGTTAACTGCCATACAGGCAACCTCTGTTGTGAACGTAACGACTGCCGGGGCAGGATTACCTTCGCCAACAACGTATGCCTCCCGCTTCAACTTTTCGTACTCATCCGGATTTTGACGCTTTAGCGCTTCCGCGCGGGCGATCTCCGGATCCACGAGATCGGCACAAACCAGACACGGTTTCGTTGGGCCCAGCACAGTAACTCGGCCTTCCATCGCTTCGATCTCCGGTGGGTCACTATCGGAAACATCAATTGCTAGACCCATATCGATAACGGGCACCAGATAATAATACGCAAACCGGCTCAGGAACATACGCCCGTCATGGTCGTCGGTGCAGCAGAAGATTACATCGCAAGAGCGCAGCGCGTCTCGATTGCGCCTGTCACCTACCCAACCTTCAAAAGGCGCTACTCGGATGCCAAGGCCCATTTGCGTAAGGTGGCCAGCCAACACATTGACTTTAGATCTCATTGCATCGGCGTCGCTCTGCGTGGCCCCATGTAGCCTATTGAGGTTGGTAGCCTCAACGATGTCATTATCGAACAACGCGATTTGCCCGACTCCAAGTCTCGCGAGCAAAGTGGCAAGAGCGCTTCCTGTGCCGCCACACCCAACAACCCCGATCCGCATGCGCTTTAAGTCACCGTTGAGCGCATTTCCAAAGGCCAGCGCTTGCCGCGCCAAAACCTTAGAGGTTTGCGCGGATTGGCCGTCGGAAAACCAGAATCGCAGATCGTCGCCCCACGATTTTATTGTTCGCAAGGTTTGCCAGCCCTTTTCCGAAGGATGAAGCCATATTCGACCAAAGAGGTCGTATTCCCCAGCAAAAACTAAGCTAATAAGCTTAGTGCCAGCACCATTCCGGTTAACGGCAAGCTGAATGAGATCCATCTCGTTTGCATCGTCTTGAATTGAAAATTTAGAATATCCGTTGGGGTGCGAGTGAACAATTGCAACGGTATGATTGTTAGCCTCGGCATCACGCAACGCTTTCACATATGAATCCGTTAGCCAGCTTACATGCTCGCTATCCGCGCTAACAATGTCCCCAGGTGGAACTTCCCTGACGTTGACTGACAGAAATTTCTCATGTGATTCTCGATCCCATGGATCACGCTCAATATCCGCAGAACCGAAAAATACATATGCTGCGTGCTCCTTGCCATCATCGCGGAGCACTAAAGTCTTCAGCCGTTCCAAATGTTCTTGCTGAAGCGTGACGCTATATTGTGTCATGCCGCTACTAACAGAGCGTGTTCAACTCGTTTTACCATGGTTCGGATACCGTCAATGCCGGGACGCCAATCGTCGCAATGTCTGGACCAGCGTTGCCAACTCTCGCCTTTGAATACAACGGATTGGTCAGCCGCTTTCGGGTACTTGTTACCGTTGGTAAGTTTTATCCAAGGTATCAGGTGAAACATGTCTGGACGAATATCGGGATATCCGCTCGGAATGAGAATGAGGATATCGGCCTGCTCGACATCATACAACCCTTCTGGCAGGTTCCAGTTGCGAATGACAATGCCTTTAGAATTTCCATCGACACATTCTTCAAAGCTGAAGCCTTTAGCTTGAAGATAATCCAAATCTTCTTGTGGCAAAAAACTCATTTAACCCTCCGTTGAAGTTTTCTTGCCCGTGAAAAATTTTTCTGCCCCGGGTTTAGTTAGGTCGACTGATTGGTCATCTGCAACAGGAATATCTTCAGGTCCCGCGACGTCTTGCCAAACGTTATAGTTAGCTGCGTCTACGCGAGCGAGCTCCTTGATTTGGAGGCCAGTGATTGTGTTTTCACTCCAGTCGTATTTCTTGCGATCAATGAAAATGTGGTCTGGTTTGTTTATTTTGTCTGTCATTGTTTGTTCCTATTTAGCCTTTCGGTGGATGAGGGTCGTTGCCATGGCTGTCGCTGTTGGCGATACGCCCGTCACGATTATGGATGCGAAGTTCGGTGGATTGATTCTGGCTAATTTCTCGCGCCCTTCCAATCGCAGCCTGCTTAGTGTCGTGATGGCTACTGGCTCGCAGGCCGCCGCCCCTTTTGACATCCCAACCTCCGTTTGAGTTTGGAACGACGTGATGTGTCTTTGGTCCGTTAGCCATGATTACTCCTTCAAAACGCGAATCCGCTTTTTAGCAAATCCGCTTATTAGCGTACTACTGGATGTGCCAAAACGCAATGAATATTATTATTGTTTAAAGTCAGAGGTTAACGGTCAAAAAGTGACGGACCGGAATCGACCGCGCTTAGAAAATTAAGTTTTAAGAGACGGATTCGTGCTGCATCGGCAGAGACTTGAAATTGGGTCTGCATGTTTTGCACCATCGCCTGGCCATGCACGCTTCCTATGCGGGCCGCGCCAAAGAGGCCGTGGGCTTCTTGGTATGTCGCAACAACGCGGCGCACGTGAGAAATAGGCATTAGCAATGCTCCGCAAGCATAGCCGGCTTGCCATTCCATCCAGTCCGTTTGTGATGCTTCTAATATTCCATCACGCTTGCAAATCTGCTTATCTGCATTTGGGCGTTGGCGCAGCAAATCTGGTCCCGGGGGCTCCATTTCCCAGAGATATGCATGAAACCGGACGTGTCCATACTCATGGGTCAAAGTTGTTCGAAATCGGTTTTCCCGGCGCTCGTCGCTGGCCAAACCTTCAGCAATTTTTACCTTAGGCTTTTTGCCGAGCTGAAATGCTGTCAGCCCTTCCACATGTGGGCCATACATTGACAGGTCTGCGTAGGGATCAAAATCCTCAGTGTCTCTCTCGATCAATAGTGTTAGATCGTCTGTTGTTATAGGAAATTCAATCTTACCGCGCTTATATTTAAGAAACTCAGTGATAATTGCTTCGCACTCACGATCAAGCTCTTCTGGCTTGTAATGAGGTCGTTGCGAAAAACGCCCAGTCGTATCTCGAACATATTTCACGAAATTTCCTACTTTGTTTTTGGATTTCCCCGGAAGGCAAGCATAGCTTCAGTTACTTCCGTTTCGGACAATTTTTGTTGTCGCACATCAGCAGGAAATTTACCGGCAAGATAATAGAGCCAATCTTCCTTGATATTAAGTACAACAGCGAACTGTTGCACCATTCTATCGGAAGAGGGGCTACGGCGGTCGTGTTCAATGTCATTCAGATACTGGGGAGAAATGGGGTCCTCGTCCTCACGAAGAATTTTTAACGCCAATTCCTTTTGACTCAACCCAAAGTTTTTCCGTGCCTCACTAATGGCCCGGCCAAATGTTTGATCTTTATTTGTCATAACTTCCTTCAAGTACGCTTATTCGCTAATTAGCGTACTGGAATAGCGGAATAGGGTCAAGTGCCCTTGTCAAAGGGTAGCTGCGACTATGGATGGTCTCGAAGTTCGCGCTGGACGATGTTGATCAACGCTTCAATCTTGTACGGCTTGGATAAAAAGTGGGTGCGCTCATTTGCCTGGTCAACCAGATTTTCCAAATGACCCGAAGTAACAACTACGGGCATCGTGGGATTTGTGTTTCTCACTTTAGCCAATAACTGGGTTCCAGTCGGGGACCCTGGCATAGCAATATCCGTGACTATTAGGTCAGGTACCATTGCCGTCAATATACTCAGCGCCTCGTCGCCATTGGTAGCCTCAATGACTGCATAGCCCACTTGCCGAAGCGTTTCGCTGAACATTGCTCAAATAAGCAGTTCGTCTTCTACAACAGAATATATTGCCGCTCAGACCGAGCCGCCTGTTGTCTCGGCCGGTTAGTATTCAAGTTCATATTTCCGGCAATCTTCCGGCAGAGAAAACGATGCAGCTTTCAGCGTGTTCCAGTCAAAACCTCAATATATGTGCGGTTACGTTTGTGACTTTGGTGCCTGTATTAGGTCCAGACCCGCGTGTTCAACTTAAGCATGTTGGCACCACGCTTTTATTTGTTACAATTGTCCGAAGCGGCAAAGCAGCCATCTTAATAGCTGGCATAGCCTTTATGCTCATAGGCACTAGGGTGATGCACACCTTTAGCCGGAACTCGTGAAAGCAAACTTGGATGTAATCGAAGATCCCGACGAAATTTTTCCTGCTCAGGAAATTCGTATCCCGCGACGAGAATAAAAATCGAAGGTGTAGACAATTGGTTTAGTTTCTTACTCGTCTGGCGGTTCGCGATTGAGTTTTACGGATAAATGACCAAATGCATCGGCGGAGACAGTGACGTCCCCATCCCAGCCTGTAGCATAGATTGCCTTTGCCTCGCTGTAGTCGCGCAGTTGCTTTTTACCGGTTGCCATGAACACTTCTACCTTGGGACGTGCTGCAGCGATATTTGCTTCTAGCAGGGAAAGCGTTTCGATACGGGGATGGCCGTAGCCGAACGCGGTTTTGGCACCGCTATCGCCGCGACGGCCGACCGAAATGACAGCAAGGTCTGGGGACACAGCGTCGACGAGCGACGGTATTGTTCCGTTTTCGGCTCCGTGGTGACCAGCTTGGTATACTTGCGTGTCCAAAAGTTTGTTGGCCGTATATCGCGCTACCAGCAATCGTAGGGCGGGCGTTTCCATGTCGCCGGTCCACAAAAACGAGCTGAGGCCGTAATCAATACGGATGGCCATGCTGTGGTTGTTCTCAGTCTTCAAATCACTCGCTGTGAGGCCCGGCCCGGGCGCTCGCGCCCCAGACAAAATTCGGATGCGCGGATTAACATCAGCACATGCAAGCGGGTCAACGCGGGCATTGCTAAGCCCTCGCTTACCTGCGGCTTGAACAATCGCCTCAGTGACAACGACATGCTCAATCTGAGGCGGTTTCGTGAGTCGAGTGTTCATCCAGGTTGTAACTTTGCCGTTGGCGCGTCCTGTTTCAATATAGCGGCGAACTTGGAAGGTTTCGACGACCCGGCGCAAAGACATGTTATGATCGAGATGGCTGTGAGTGATGTAGACTGCCGCGAGCTGGTTTAGGAGCTCTGGGCGCCGATTAAAAAACTTTTGAAGATAGGATATAAGATGATCGCTAGCATCTGTACCGTAACCCCCTGCATCAATTAAAATGGCGCCACATGGCGCAGGCAGCTCAACGAGGGCGGCAGCGCCCTGATCTACGTCAATATAATGAACATTAATTATCGGGCCAGTTTGTGCAACTGATGGCTCGAAGACCAACGAAGAACTGCTGGGCTGCGCAAAAGCTGCAGTAAAAGGAAATATTACCAAGCCGACAAACGAGCGCCTCAGCGCCCGAGCAATATTAAGCCATGCAGTTTGGTTGCTGATTTGCATAACCGGACAATAGTTCGACGGGCCAACGCGTCTAGAGCGAAATGCGCAAACCAAGCTACGCTGAGAAATCCACGCGAACGATGATTGCTGAATAACCCTCGTAAGAATTTGTACGGCCAGCCTAAAGTGCTCCTAAACAAATGAGTTGCCACCACTCTGTCGAATGATGCCTGCCGTTGGTATCTTAAATCTCGGTGCGCAAGGACGATGGTACGCCATTTCTTATTGCGCGAAGAAAATCAAACAACGTCAGAGCTAGAACTATAACGCCAACAAATCAAAATCTTGGAAAAAATAATATAGTAAACAATGCGTTATCTACCTTGTCCAATTGACACACAAATTTTGAAATGCTCCAAAGAGGATGTGTTGAGAGGAGTTCTTATGGCTTGTAAAAAACACATGGCGATTGGGCTGTCTGCATTGGTCTATGCAGTTGCACCCGCTGCGCAGTCTGCAGAAACTGTAACCCACCAATATGATGCATTAGGGCGGCTCAAACAGACAACAAAGTCGTCTGGTCCGGCCAATGGCACTCAGACAACGTCGACGTACGACCCTGCAGGAAATCGGACAAACCAGACCACCACTGGTGCGCCGCCTCCACCTCCGCCGCCTTGAGTTAATCTCACTTAATTAGCCAATAACTTGAACAGAAGGACGTCGGATGACGAACGGATCTTTGTGCCCGAAATTTATGCGACTAAACATAGATCAGGTCTCGTTTTCAGTTTTGACGGGAGATCTACGATGAGAGAGATAAAGTCTAATTGTAGCCGCGGCATACATCTCGGATTTCTTATAATCTGCATGACAGTATCTGATCAGGCTATAGCGCAAACGAGACTCGATAGCGTCCCGGCCGATCACTTCATAACGACGCCAGGGGGCGTTGATTTACGGTCGGGGCGATATATGTTCTCGGAAGTCGATGTCGACAGCGGTGCCGACGGAGGGCTCACTCTGGTTCGTACGATGCCCGAATATGTTGGGGCACATGCCAATCCTTTCGGCAACTTTTCTCACAATTGGGACATCATGCTGAACGAGACTAGGGTAAATTTGTATTCTGGTGAAGACGTGGGGCTGGACTACCGAATGAATGTCCATTTTGGAGGACGCTCTTTGACTTTCGATAGCGCTCAAAATGCTTCGGGCTATGGCTTCAAGTCAGGAGGACCGACAACCCTCCTAACATATGCGGCTGGTACAAAGAGTAGTGCCACCGCAATTTATACTTTGGCGGCACCTGACGGAACAATCATGAAGTTCCGTTCGATTGGAAGTTACGACTGTGCCAACCAAACTTGGGGATCAGCGCAGCGCAGATGTGCTTACATTTCTGAAATGATCCAACCCGACGGAACCAAGCTAACCTTTGAATATATCTATAACTCAGGGCTTCCAGGAAATCGTGCACGGTTGAATAAAATCGAAAGTTCGAGGGGTTATGCGCTGCTAATCGAGGGTAACGGCTCCTTGGTAACCAAAGCATGCGTGATTAATGTCGCCTACACGGCAGTACCTGCAGACCAACTATGTCCTGCTAACATACCTGCTACCACATACAGCTACTCAAACTTTTCAATGCCTATGCAGCCGTCCCCAGGACCTTATCTCGGAAGTGTCACTAAGCCAACAGGAGGTACCACTAATTACTCATATGCTTACGGCAACATGACGGGTCGATTTACGATGGGTATCGTTAAGCCAGGTTATGCAACGCCGTGGCTGACAAACACCCTTGATCTTATGTTTGATCAAGAATCCGCCGCACAGGAAATTGTCAATAGTCAGGCTTTTTCAGACGGACAAAGCTACACTTACAGTTACAATTCTGCTCCAGCCACTAATAACAGGCCTTATCCACCGATCGCGGGAGGCTCCTATGTTGATGCATTAGGTCGAGTCACAGGTGTGGAGTACGGGTTTCCAATTCTGCCCGGTACCGAATCTGGACTTCCATGCACTCAGTTTCCCTGCAGCGACGAGAGCCCCGATGGTTATATGAACAATGTATATCAGCAAACACAAGGACCCGTTGCGATAACGGATCCCTTGGGACGTACAACGACATTTGATTATTGCGACCCGGTCGTCATGAATGGTCTGCCAGCCTACCAGCAAGAACGCTGTGCAGCAATTGCGCGTCAGTGGGCGATGGATCCAGACGGCATAAAAACCTATTTTAAATACGATGGTTATAACAATGTCATTGAGGCACGAAAGCAACCAAAGCCAGGGTCGGCGTTAGCGGCCATAATCTATTCCGCCACGTTCGATTGCTACAACAAGCCAAAATCGTGTACCAAACCTACCTCTGTCACAAACGCGAAGGGTCAAGTTACGACCTACACCTATGACGCTAATCACGGGGGTGTTTTGACTGAGACGATGCCTGCAGTTGGCGGCGTCGCACCTCAAAAGCGCCACGAGTATGCACAGCGGTACGCGTGGTTTAAGAATAGTGCAGGTAACTATGTTCAGGCCGCTGCGCCTATTTGGGTAAAAACCCGGGAGCGCCTTTGCAAGACAACCGCTGCGTCGGGTGCGAGCTGTGCAGGCGGAGCTGCCGACGAAGTAGTGACCGATTATGATTATGGTCCAAATAGTGGCCCTAACAATCTGTTGGTACGCGGGGTGGTTGTGACCGCAACCAACTCAGCAGGGACGCTGGAGACGCAGCGCACATGCTATGGCTATGATGCCTTTGGCCGCAAGATCAGCGAGACCAAGCCTGCCGCCAACCTCACTAGCTGCCAATAATAGGAGATTTTGTGATGAAAAATGTCCTTTTGACCGCAGCGTCACTTGCTGCACTTAGCATTGGCACCTCGGCTTATGCACAATCTTCGCCCTCTGCTTACACGAGTGCAACGCGTTATGATGCGATGGGCCGAGTGACCGGTACGATATCGCCTGACCCTGATGGCGCGGGTGCATTGGCTTATGCGGCGACGCGTACGACCTACGATGGGGCTGGTCGGCCTGTCAAGGTCGAGACCGGAGAGCTTGCCGGATGGCAATCGGATAGCATAGCACCCATAGCCTGGTCGGGCTTTACGGTTCTGTCGTCGGTTGAGACTACGTTCGATGCGCTAGATCGCAAAATTAAAGATGTCGTCAAGGGCAGTGACGACATCGTGGTGTCGGTTATGCAATATAGCTATGATCTTGCTGGCCGCCCTGAATGCACAGCGCAGCGAATGAACCCTGCAGTATATGGAAGCCTGCCTGCGAGCGCATGCACCTTGGGGACAGAAGGGGTGCAAGGGCCTGACCGAATTACCAAGAACGTGTATGATGCAGCCGGTCAGGTGCTGAAGATCCAGAAAGCTGTAGGTACGCTGCTTCAGCAGGATTATGCGACCTATACTTATACTAACAATGGCAAGCAGGCATCGGTGAAGGATGCCAATGGCAATCTTGCGAGCATGACCTATGATGGCCATGACCGGCAGACACGGTGGACGTTTCCGAGCAAGACCAGCATCGGCTCGGTTGATGCATCCGACTATGAAGAATATGGCTATGATGCCAATGGCAACCGAACGTCGTTACGCAAGCGAGATGGCTCTACTCTCACGTACAGCTATGATGCGTTGAACCGGAACACGCTCAAGGTCGTACCTGAGAGATCGGGACTGTCGTCCACGCACACACGCGATGTCTATTATGGCTATGACCTGCGCGGTCTGCAGTCCTATGCCCGGTTCGACAGCACAAGCGGCGAAGGTATTACGACGACCTATGACGGGTTCGGACGACCCTCCACTTCAACCCTGACCATGGACGGCGTGGCGCGCGCACTTACTTATGCCTTCGACAAGAACGGCAACCGTGCGCAAGTAACATATCCCGACGGCAACAACTTCCAGTTCGGCTATGATGGTCTTGATCGGATGAACATCATTGGCAACAATGCGCCTAGTGGCATGACCGTCTATGGCTACAACAATCGTGGTCTTCGTTCCGCGCTCGGCAGCGGAAGCTGGACCTATTATGGCTATGATCCTGTTGGTCGAATGAATGCGCTGACCCAGGACATTGGAGGTGCGACCTATGATGTGACCTACGGGTTCGGATATAATCCAGCCAGCCAGATGACCACGCGAACGACGAGCAATGACGCGTTCGTTTATACAGGCGACGTCAATGTGAGCCGCAACTACGCGGTAAACGGCCTCAACCAATATATCAGTGCTGGGCCTGCCACGTTCACCTACGATGCCAATGGCAACCTTACTGGCGATGGCAGCAGCACTTACCTCTACGATGTCGAGAACAGACTGGTTACTGCAGGCGGCGTGTCGAGTGCAAGCCTGCGCTATGATCCTATGGGCCGCCTTTATGAGACCAGCGGCGGTCCTGCTGGCACTACGCGGTTCTTGTACGATGGTGACGAGCTGGTTGCTGAGTACGCTAGCAGCGGAGCCATGCTGCGCCGCTATGCGCATGGCAGCGGAAGCGATGACCCCATGGCGTGGTTCGAAGGCGCAAGCGTCGATCCAAGCGTAGCCAAACTTATCAAGACCAACCATCAGGGCAGCGTTACTGCACTGGTTGACTGGAGCGGTAACCTCACCAACATCAATACCTACGATGAGTGGGGCATCCCTGCCCAAACTAACACGGGGCGGTTCCAGTATACAGGTCAGGCCTGGATCGCTGAGCTGCGCATGTATCACTATAAGGCCCGCATCTACTCACCCACGCTCGGCCGGTTCTTGCAAACAGATCCAATCGGATATGACGACCAGGTAAATCTCTATGCCTACGTTGCTAACGATCCGGTCAATAGTGTAGATCCAGATGGGATGCGTGACAAACCGTGCGACGGAGATTGCCAACGACGTGTTTCTGATAGCCGTCGGACCCAATATCGTCAGGAACAGGCTCGGAACCGTAGCGAAAATAACCAAAAAGCTGCAAAAGAGCGTGCTGGCGCAACAGTAGCAGGCGGCATTGATGCTGCCAAAAGTGCTCAAGATAAAGGCGCCAAAGCTATTGGTGCTACGTTAAATCAACGCATTCCTATAAAAGCTGCTGGGGGAGCAGCCAAAATTGCTGCTGCTGGTGCAACATATTCAGCGCTTAAAACGGAGGGGCACTCGACGCAAGCGTCGGCCGCTGGAACCGCCGCTTCGACTGCCACTAGTGGCGCAATTACAGCTACCGGCGTATTAGTTGGAGAAGCAATTTTTCCTCCAGGCGGCGGGATTGTTGGCGGGTTGATGGCAACAGGAATTGATGCTTTTACTGGAGCTTCTGATGCCGTAGGAAAAGGCACAGCGGAGTCGTTTGACAGTGGAGGGAGCTATAGCCCAACTGAAAAAATTCGCAGAATGGGGCCGTATTGAAATGAGTAGCGACAACATTTTTCTAGCAAAAAACGACAAAACGAAAGCGTTTTTAGCTATCATGTTTCCGTTTTTGCTTGGCTCTATATCCCTGATACCGATGATTTTTTCATCGTTTAGCTATGCGCAGTACTTTGAACGAATTCAAATCCATAACGGTCTTCTTGTAAAATTTGTTTCATTTTCCATTTTAGGAATGGTTGGCTTTTTACTGTGGATCAGGAAAATTGTACCAATTGCACTCTCAGCGTTAAAAAATGAGCATATGATCGTAATCGATAGCGAAAAAAAACTATCTTTTAACGGCCACTTTAAGCTAGTTGTTCAACGTGACGCTGTTTTCTCTGTAAAAAGGGGATTTCTAATTGAAAATTTATTTATAAAAATGGATGGTAACATCTTTGAGTGTGGGAACATATCCTATGTTGAACATGGATCTAATACGTTAGTTCAAAACTTGAACAAATATGTTACTGAATTATAGGTTATTCATTAGGTTTTCGCAGTATTGATAAGTTAGAATGTAGTTTTCTGTTTATCGTGCTGACAATATGATCTTACTAAACGACTGCACCAGCAACGATGCAACCCCGGAGCATTGTGGCGAATGGTAGTAACGACGATATCACTTGGCGATCTTCAGTTTGGGTATGATGCTAAACGCAAAACGACTGCTTACGACATTAACGGCTATTGCGTACCGCCCTTTTCAGCGCATCGAAAGCATCTACGGTTAGCATTAAAGCTTGGCTGAGCTCACCGAGGGCGATTACGCAAGTGTGCGAGGCAGCGCCGCTCGCCTTACAGGCCTTGAGGTTCAGCCCTACCGACGCATATCTGCGAAACACGATGGCAAAATCGTCACCTGTCGGGTGCGATATGACCGCCTAGACCCGCGTCGCATCGGGCAGGCTTGCACTGGAAAGGGAGAGCTCGCGATGAATACCATGGGATGTGATCGCGGCAATTCGCCTAATCGAAGGCGAAATCATTTCATCTGCGAGGTGGGGGATTAGGCAGCGCTTTGGCCACCAACACCTCCAACCATAGCTCGCCCGGCATGTTGATTTGGATATCGGTGCGGCCCGGACTCGAGCCAAGACTTCAGAACTTACAGTTGCTCCAAATACAGACGCTCTGTGCAGGTCCTTTCATTGGCTTAATCGACCGCCACAAAGTCAAGATCGCGGGCGACGAATACGGATACGCTTGACCCATGGGGAACTTTCAAGGTTGGTTTAACGTTTTGGGGGGGAGCTGCCGTCACGCTCTGCGTGCTACCTGGTAAACCCACTATCAAGGTCCCATCCGACACTTTACGGGTCGCGATCCCGACGCCGATATCGAGCGTAGATTGAAGAATAGCACCAGCAAAGCGCTCGAAGAAATGGCTATTCACATTGCCTTTGACTCCAGCGCGACCAAGCGGGTCTGCCGCGGGCGAGTTCACTGCTATCTGGACGCCATCGGGACGCGTAAGGGTTTGCCATTGAATGAACGCTCGGTTCTGGCCCTGAACAAGGTCGGATTTGTATTCACCAATCAAGCGGCTCCCGCGAGGAATGAGAACACGGCTACCATCAAACCCGCGCACGTCCCTAGAAACAATCGCGCGCGCAAATCCGGGACGGTTTGAATCTAACGCCGTCTCAAGGACGGCTTGAATGACCGCTCCTTGTGGAACCGTGGTTCCCGGATTTGATAGCCGGGTTGCTCCGGCGCGCGGTCCTGCCATGCTTGTCGGATCTGCAATAGCTTGCTGCGCCGGAAGGTCGGGCCGCGCTACGGCCGCAGGCACCTGCGATAGGTAAGGTTGCTCGGGATAATAAGGAACCGAATAACTAGGCTCAGCTGGTCTTGGAACCGCCCTTGGCCGACGTTGGGCCTGCGGAGCGATAAGCTCTGGATATGCGGCGGCGCCTGGCGATATCATTCGTGCGCCAAATGCAGGCGGGTTAGTTGCTTGTGGCGGCAATGGCGGGATCATCAATGGTGGCGGGGCAGCAATTTGAACACCGGGCGTTGCTGAAGGCGCCATTGTTGCTGGACTAATCGGAACAGACCGCCGCGACTCAAGTGCAACGAACAGGGCAATAGCAGCGACGATCAGTCCAAAGGCGAATAACCAAACACCCCGGCTCGAAACCGCTTGCGCGACGAGAGGTCGCGTTTGCCTCATATTGTTTGGAGAAAGCTCGGTTTCAGTTCCTTTAGTCATTATCTGGTTGTCCGATCAGCGCGAGCACTTTTCTTGTCGATCCGGAACACTAGGCGGTTATGGACGCGATCAATCGTGAATATGCCTTGGCGCATATAGCCATCGACCATCTCTTCCTCGCCTAGTGCATTTAAGGCAAAGACCGCAGGCAACGCCTGGTCTTCCGACCATTCAAGATACATGTGGGTGCCATCGTCGCTTATCCGGACCGGGCGGAGCGACGTTTCGCCTGAGAGCTTGTACCGTGCCTGGCCCGGCGCTGGGTCAAATTGAGCATTCGATATTGCTGCTGAATTTGCCGCATGCAGAACGTATGAAACCGTCAGAGAGCTAAGCTTGCCGACTGGCTGCAACTGGTCCATCACTTGAACAGAGCTCAATATAGATAACAGAATAAGCGAGGCTAACATCATTTGTGGGTTCCCGCACGGAGCGTCGGAGGCGCCATAGCATCGATCTCACCGTCGCCGGTCGCAACCGGCGATACGTCGCCCACTGCAGACTTGGCGGGTTGCGTTTGCTCTGGCAGCGTCTCTGCATTGCGGCGGTATCTAACGACCTGGAACCCAAGCGGATTGGTCATCCGGTCTTCTGCGCTCATCGCCGCGCCGCTAAACCTGTACCGTACGAGTGCAACCCAGTTTGTCGGAGCCTGACCTGAGCCTGGAGCATCTGTCCGTTGCGTTGTAAACCGGACCATGGCGGTATCAGCCTCAATCGATGAGACCGATAATATCTTTACGTCTACCACCGCGGACCTGGGAAGCTGGGCAAGCGGGCTGTCTGGATTGGTGGCCTGCATGCCATTGATGTAGCGCGTCCTCGCATCCTCTGCGGACCATAAAGCCACCTTACGGTAGCTTCGGTTCAGATTGTCGATGTCATAGCTTTCGCGTTCGATGACATATTGGACCAGAAATGAGCGCACCAACGCAGCGTCCGGATCTATGCTACGGCCTTCAACAGGCTTCAATTGCTCGACATATCCGGTCTGGCGATCGACGAGCAGCGTATAGGGGACGACAGTTTTAAGCGGCACCATGACGACCAGCGCTATCGCTTCAAGCGCTGCAACTGCAACCGCAATTCCGGCAATGACCCAGGCCGTCTTGCGTGATCTTGCAGAGCTTCGCTCACGATCCTCGGCCCAGCTGGCGGCTGCCTGGTAATATTGATCCAGATCGAGTGTAGGCTTGTTCATTAACGTAGATCCCTCTTTGAGCCCGTCTGCGATGTTCGGCGATAGCGGCGTGATTCAGGTAATCGCAGATGATCACCCAGTGCATCGGTGCGAATAACGACTGGGCCAGCCAAGGCCAGCCTTTCATCCGTGCGATGCAGCGAAGCATTGTTTGGCAGGCGCGCAAAGTTTGCACCGCCGTCCTCTCGCCGCTGTGCGTTCGCTACGCTTTCCGCTATCAAAAGCGCCCGTGGCTGTGCATCCTGGCCCGTGCTCAAACTTATTGGTGCGGGGCTAACGCCAAACCCAGTATCGCGGGCGATACGGATTTGCTGCGCGATGCCGCTTACACCAAGACCGCCAAAAAAGAAGATTTTCAAGATTACAAACAGCAGTGCGAAACTGACGACCATAAACACGGTCGTTATCACGCTGAGCTCTGTGGGCGCAGACGGCGCCAGTATCTGTGCAGTGCGCAAGGCAAGGGCGTCGCGCAGCCAAGGTTCAAGAATTGCGAGCTGGACGCCCTGGACAATTGATAGAGCCGCTGAACCTAAGGCGAGCGCTCCCAGTGCGCGCAGCCAGCCAAAAAATATGTCCTTGGTGCCAGCGAACAGTAATAGGCCAGCCATGAGCGGCGCAAGCGCGAGTAGAAATCCGGCGCCTAAACGCACAAGCGCAAATGGTGCCAATACGCCCGCCAGAAAGGCACCGCGCCCGTCAGCCAACCCTTCGCGATCGGAAAGCGCAATGCTCTCCAGCCTGTCGCCTATGGTATCGCTGCGCGTGAGCCCGCCGGTTGTCCGGCCGGTGCCATAGACTGTAAGAATGACGATTGCGTCGTCTGCAGCTTGCAACCGCGACTGAAGGTCAGTGGGATTACCACCTGGCAGCTGGGCTGCACCTGCAATCGACGTTGCGATTTCACCCGGTGCTTTCATCGCGACATCATAGCCAAGCGTGCGCCATGCGGGCCAGCTGGTGGCAAGGGTCAGAACAATTCCCACTTTTAGAACGTCGCCGACAAGCCCATGCGCGCGCATCTCTTCGCCGAGCATCAACCGGTATCCGAATATGGCGATAAAGATCGTGAGCAAGCTTGTAAGCGCGATCGTGATACCCGAGGCTGGGTCCGAAAGTGCGCCATAACCATAAGCGCCGATCGACTGGGCCTGGCAATCGATATGGGCCAGGGTCTCGGCTAAGAAGCGGTTGCCTGTGGTGACCGATGGACAAGCCATATCAAGCAAGCTCCAGCAGCTGGGCGATCCAGTCGTTGGGGTTGAAACTTTTACTTGCGGACATCTCGTCATAGAGCCGCACGGTCGACTCCCGGCCCGACAGGATTGTGAGGATCTCTTTCTCGCCCGACAGGTTAAGGCGCGCAATTACGCTCTCGTTTCCGTGACGGATTAAAAAGCAATGCGCGCTATCGGGTAGCGTTCGGACAAGATCATATTCGTGGCTCGAAAGCCCAAACCCATCGATATAGTCTTCAGCCCGCGCCTTGGGGTTCACCATGAATATTTGTGTTGCCGCTTGCTCGATGATCGCGCTCGCGATCCGGCTCTCAAGCGCATCTTGGGCGCTCTGCGTTGCAAACCCGACGATCCCGTTTCGCTTGCGAATGGTTTTTTCCCAATCCTTGATGCGCCGGACGAACACATCATCATCGAGCGCCTTCCAGCCTTCATCAACCACGATGATGGCAGGTGTGCCATCGAGCCGCTCTTCGACGCGGTGGAAAAAGTACAATAGAGCAGGCGTGCGCGATACAGGGTCATCCAGTATCGCGGTCATGTCAAACCCGACGGTCGCTGCGGAAAGATCGGTCAGGTCCTCTTCATTATCGAACAGCCAGGCGCGCTCACCGTCGCCCCACCACGGTCGCATACGCGCATATAAATCATCGGTGCGGGGCCTTTTTTGCCCACGGAATTGTGTCACCAGATGGCACAGCCTGCGATGCTTCAGTGGCTGCAGGAAATTCGCATCAATAGCATCTTTTATGGTCTCAAGGTCATCAGCCTCGATCTTACCAGCAAGAAGCGAGAGCCATTCAATTAAAAACTGCCGATTTGCTGGACTATCATCCAGCTGAAGGGGGTTTAGTCCCGACCCGGCACCCGGCCGCAAACGGTCATATTGCCCCCCGATCGCGCGGATGAAGAGTTCAGCGCCGCGGTCCTTGTCAAAGAAAACGATGCGTGGGTTGTATTTACGGGCCTGCGCCAGAAGGAAGTTCAGCACCACCGTTTTGCCCGAACCCGACGGGCCAATGATCGTGAAGTTGCCAAGGTCATTATGGTGGAAATTAAAAAAGTACGGTCCAGCCGCAGTCGTTTCGAATAAAGTGACCGCATCGCCCCAATGATTGCCGCGTGCGCGCCCCACTGGAAAATTGTGCAAACTGGCCAGGCCAGCAAAGTTGGCCGTCGAGATGAGCGCCTTTCGCGGGATATATTTGAAGTTTCCAGGAAACTGCGCCCAGTAGGCTGGCTCAAGTGCTACGTCTTCGCGCACCGCCACGATGCCTAAGTCGGCAAGCGTTGCGGTCACGTCGGCTACCTGCGTGTCCAAGGCCTCAAGCGACGCTGCACGCAAGGATATGCTGCTATGGTGTTCGCCAAAGCTTGCGCGGCCAGCCGCCACATTGTCCTTGGCACCGACAAGCTCCGTACGCAGTGAAAGCGCTTCGTCATCGGTCGACCGCATGCGGCGAAGCGCGAGGTTCATGCGTCCCAACGCGGCACCGCGTTCAACAAAGGAGAACGACTGACTAACGCTCATTTCAAACGGCATGCGGTAAAGCTCGTCAAACATGCCGGATAGAGTTTGCGCAGGATAGTCTTTGATAGACACAATTGCGCCAAAGCTTCGAGCGACATCGCCAACCGGAGCCAGTTCAAAGGCATCGGCACCAAAGCTTATGCGGCGGAACGGTATATGCTCCCCTAGATCGCCATAGGGCAGCGCCACGGGGCGCAATTGCCCGTTGTATAGATGCGACAGAAACTCGAGTGGCTCAGAGCGGTAACCATGGTCACTTTGGTACACGCTCAAGATGCGCGGATCGTAATTGCCAAGCGAGGCAACGAGCGCCTCGCTGGCGGCGTTCAGCGCGCGCAGCTCTGCTGCCTCCAATGTTTTTTTATCATTTGTCGAACGCCCTGCAAACTCGCGCAGCCGGTCAAGCACGCCCACTCGGCCCTGCATCGGGCGCCTTAATATGGTAATGAAGAGATCGTTGACGAACATTTCACGTTTGGAGAGGCGCTCGCGCCAACGCGCGTCGAGTTTCTGGGAAAAGGCATCGGGAAAATCCGACGTTAGTAATGCATCGGCGCGCCGCCGGACCACATGATGATAGATCGCAAAACGCGACGACCCCACGGCGCGTAGCATCGCATCGCGCAGCTCAGCCCGGTAATTGAGTTCGTCGGTGTCGGCGGTCTCAAAGAGCAGCCCACCCAGCCGGATCGTTTGAAACAACAAGCCGTCGCGCGTCGCAAGCGTAACGTCATCAACATGACGCGCATAGGGCAAGTGAATACCCGCGGCTTGTTCTTTAGCCCAGATTGGCGGAGCATCGGTCACGGGCGGTACGAATTGCATCCCCAAGCCTTAAAGTTTTTAACGCGCGGGCAACGGCTCATGCGGGTAATCCACAGATCAAAGAAGCGTGGCTCGCGCAAGCACAGCATCACGCCCAAGAGGTGAATTGAGAGTGCAACGCCCAGCGCCCAGAAACTTTTAAAGATAAGGAAGAACTCTGCTGAGATGACGGCATTGGCGATAAAATAGCTGTAAGTGACGCCGGCAAACATCTGCGGGCGTGTAAGCGCCACAAATACAGGCTCAGCTTTTATCGATGACCCCATGTTCAGCCGCCTGCGGCCGTACGAATGCCGCCCACGATGCTTGCAGCGCCAAAAAGGACGAAACAGCCGATGATGACGACGCCGCCATGACGCCAGTTCAGGCGTCCTGTAAGCATCATGAATCCGACGGCAGCGACAGCGATGACGGCAGCTACCGTAGCCACGGTCCCAAGCAATGTTCCTTGGAGCCAACCGAAAGCATTGACGATTACCCCTGAACCTTGCGGATCGGGCGGTGCGAAGGCAAATGCTGGGGTTGCTGCCATTAAAAATAGAGCAGTCAGTAATTTTCGCGCGATGCCAAAACGGTTCAAGTCAGCCTCCGGGTTTTGCTGTGATCATTAAAGACAGCGAGTCAGTTTTACCTTGGTACACACCGAGATTTTAAAGCGTTCGACAACATTGCTGGCTAACCAAAATTTACCATAGTTTACGTTCAATCAATCGCGTTCAGGAAAAGCGAGCTTGGTTGATCTGTTGGCGTGCTGCGAAGTGACATCTATGTTCTATTGAAGCTGCGGGACGGCCGCGCCTGCATAGGGATCATTTGCCGGTGCGTTTTTAGGGACCGAAGGTGGTGGAGCTGCAGGAGCTGCCTGAGCTACTTCAGGAACGGCAATTTCTCGGGCAGCGAGACTTTGCATGAGTTCGTAAGCAATAAGGGGGGCACCAAACAATATAAATGCACCCAAGACCGTCTTGCCGGCCGCACGAAAATCAAATCCTCCCCAAAGCATGGCGAGGCCTAATGCCCCGATAGCCAAAATAGCGATGATGGTTGCGGCTGGTCCTAGCAGGCCATCTGCGACCCATTTGACGGCAGCCGCAACCGCGCCATCATTTTGCTGCAAGGCAAATAAAGGAGGCAAATCGTACGTCCTAATTATAACGCGGAGTGTCCGTTACCCTGTTAAAGTACGCGGCTTATGGAGTTGGTCAAACAAATTGATAGTTAACAATTTGAAACCATCTATCTGCGTTGACAGCATTTTTTGCTGAGTTAGCATGAGCATCTAATCAAGATATCGGTCGTGATTACACCAAATCCACGAAGGGAGTGGAGTATGAAGCACGTCTTCTATTTGGGCACCGCGCTCGCGCTTCTAATGAGCAGCCAGGCTAATGCCGCAGAAACCCAAAAATATCGCTATGACGCCAAGGGACGCCTAATCAAGGTCGAGCGAACTGGCACAGTCAACAACGGCGTCACGACCGAATATACCCACGACAAGGCCGACAATCGCACACGTCTGAAGACCACTGGATCGCCAAACGCGCCGCCTTAATTCCATCCACCGGCTGCGGATTGCCCAAGCTTCATTTTAAAGTTTCTAGAAATTGTAACCCGCTTTTGGGGAGGGAAAAGTCATGCCATATGTAAGAGCAGATCAACGGCGTAAAATAGGCGCATTGCTTTTTACCACTATCCTCGCATCAGGCGTTGTCGCTCCCGCGTACGCCCAAGTAGCCGGGCAGGCAAATCCGCCTCCCGTGCGCCGACAACTTGACCAAAATGGGGTAGATGTCGTGACCGGTGCGTTTGTTGCACCAGTAGCGGAACTCAGTATCGGTGCTGGCGGCACAAATGGCTTATCATACGGTCTCACAACGGACGGCGTGACAACGACCCTTGGCACGATCGAAGATGTGGGAGGCAAGATCGTTGTAGCCGTTGAAGGTAAGTCCGACAGCTTTACATTGAGCGGCGGCACTTACGCTTCAGACAAGGGTGAAGGCGCAACGCTCGTTCTGTCAGCTGGCACATATATTTACACATCACGCGATGGCATCGAAGCTAGGTTTGCAAGCAACGCTGGGTATAGTCTGCCCTTTTATGAAGGCGAACTGGCACGATTGGGTAGTATCAAATACCCTGATGGATCTTTGAAGGAATTTGCGTTTCGCGTTACACTGATGTGCACGGTCGATTATGATCCCGAGGCTCCGTCAACCTGCTATGGTGAGCGTTATTATGTCGCTCGTTTACAGTCAGTAAGAAGCAGCGATGGTTATCAAATGCGTTTTAATTATGCGTTTAATGACTCACCCACCAAGGTAACTCTGTCCAACTACGGGGGTTGGGGCAAAGTGACTGGCGTCGTAGCATTTAATCAGGCGGTCCAATTTTGCGATGCTGTCGCCACAACATGTTCAATAACAGGCAATTGGCCCAGCCTGTCCTTCGGTCTTGGTACTGTAACCGACTCCCTCAGTCGGACAACAACATACGGCTTTACGGGAGTTACCCGTCCCGGTGGTGTCAGCATTAATGCCACTTATAACGCTGGAAAAGTGCAAAGCGTAACAAATGCCGGTATTGTTTATAACTATGGTTATGCCGATGCAGGTAATACCCGAACAACGACTGTTACCGCCCCCGACGGAGGCCAAAAAGTCTACACTGGCGATTTGACAACATTCTTGATGACCTCGTTCCGCGACGAGCAATATCGCACAACGAGCTATCAGTATGATGCAAACGGGAGAGTGACGCGTATCACTTCGCCCGAAGGCAACTACACACAATACACTTACGACGCGCGCGGAAACGCTCTGGAAACACGCAATGTCGCAAAATCAGCGTCGGGACTTGCCGACATCGTGACGACAGCCAGTTTTCCCGCCACTTGCAGTAATGCCAAGACGTGTAACCAACCCAGTTGGATCCGCGATTCAAAAAACAACCAGACAGATTTTACCTACGATGCGTCGCACGGGGGGATGCTGACGGTCACTGCACCGGCTGCAACCTTGGGAGGAATACGGCCACAAACAAGATATAGCTACACGTCGCTAAATTCGTATTTCAAAGTTTACAGCAATTCTATCACTGTCGGATATGCACACCAAAAGCTTACCGGCATATCGACCTGCCAAACTGCTGCAAGTTGCACTGCGACGTCGGATGAAATCAAAACTACTGTCGCTTATGGCCCACAGGTCGCAGGGACAGCTAACAATCTGTTGCCAGTTAATGTCACCAAAGGTGCGGGAAACAATTCGCTGACCGCATCGGTTGCTCTTGGCTATGATAATATTGGGAACAGGCTTACTGTTGATGGCCCACTTAGTGGAACAGCTGACACAACGCGAATGCGTTACGATGCTGCGCGACAAGTCATTGGCCTGATTGGACCCGACCCTGACGGTGTAGGGGCACGCAAACATCTTGCTCAGCGTTTCACATACAATTCCAACGGCAAGCTGACGAATACCGAGATCGGCAATGTCAATAGTCAGTCGGATGCTGACTGGGCAGCGATGACAGTGAACCAAAGTGTCGCGACCACCTATGATGCCAATGGCCGGCCGATCAAGCAAGAGTCAGCGGCTGCCGGAACTGTTTATACCGTCGCCCAATCAAGCTACGACAGCCTAGGAAGAATTGAATGCACTGCGGTGCGGATGAACCCTGCAATCTTTGCAAGCTTGCCGTCGAGCGCATGCGCGTTAGGTACACAAGGAAGCGCTGCAGGGGACTTCGGTCCGGACCGGATTGTAAAAAGCACATATAATGCTTCAAGTGAACCGATAAAAATTCAAACCGCCTTTGGCTCAAGCGACCAGGCAGATGAAGTGAGCAAAGCTTACACAGTAAATGGAAAGCTGGATTATGTAGTTGATGCTGAAAATAACCGGACCGATTACACTTATGACGGCTTCGATAGAGGCGTCAAAGTCGAATTTCCGTCGGCCACAAAGGGGGCGAATGCTGTCAACGCTGGGGATTATGAACAAATCTCATATGATACAAACGGTAATAAAACGGTCCGCCGGCTTCGTGATGGAAATAGCATCAACTACAGCTATGATAACTTAAACAGATTGGTGCTGAAAGATTTGCCTGGAAGTGAGTTTGATGTCACTTTTGCGTATGACCTTCAAAACCGCCCCACCACAGCAAATAGCTGGGATAGCAGCAGTAATTTGCAACAGTCCCTTTCATTTGGTTACGACGCTTTGGGTCGAAACTTAACCCAAGCCGGACCACTCGGAACAATGACTTTTGGGTATGATGTGGCGGGACGGCGGACGAGCATATCGCACCCGGGAGGCACGCCACTAATCGTTGGTTACCAGCACGACACTACTGGTCAGGTCACGTCAATTAAAGAAAATGGTGCGACGATCCTTGCTACATACTCATTTGACAATCTTGGACGTCGGACGAGCGTTACCTTTGGCAACGGAGTGGTGCAAAGCTTCACGTACGATACGGTTTCGCGCCTCGCAATGCTTAACAGCGATCTCGCCGGCACCGCCTACGACCAGAGTACTACGTTTGGATACAACCCCATAAGCCAGATCGACACGGTTTCAAAAACTAACGATAGTTATGCTTGGGGTAGTCACTATAACGTTGATCGAATTTCTGCCGGCAATGGGCTCAACCAGCTTATTGCTGAAACCCCTATCGGCGGTCAAACAACGGTGCCGCTCTTAGGTTATGATACCAAAGGAAATTTGACTTCATCTGGATCAAGCAATTACACCTATTCTTCAGAAAACTTTCTTAAGACTGCGCCAAGCGCTTCAATAGATTACGATCCTGCAGGGCAGCTGTATCAGGTGGTAGGTACCAGCACGACCCGTTTCCAATATAGTGGCGTTGATCTTGTCGCCGAATACAACGGAACTAATACGTTGCAACGACGGTATGTGCATGGCCCGGGTATTGATAATCCCATTCTTTGGTATGAAGGCACTGGGCTTACCGACAAGCGCTATATGATTGCTGACGAGCGCGGGAGCGTGACCGCATTCACCGACAGCGGAGGAAATGCGATTGGTGTCAACACGTATGACGAATATGGAATTCCAGCAGCAGGTAACTCTGGCCGGTTCCAGTATACCGGTCAAGCTTGGCTCCCAGAGATTGGTATGTATTATTACAAAGCCAGAATTTATTCCCCAACACTAGGCCGGTTTATGCAATCGGACCCTATTGGTTATAATGACGGTATGAATATTTACGGTTATGTCAAAGGAGACCCGGTAAATCATAACGATCCGACAGGATTGGTTGCAGATCTGGAAATTCTAGTATTAGGAGGACTAAAACCGAAGGACGGCTGCACAGACTTTTGTCGCGACGACGCGCTCGCACGGCTACCATCCAGTATAGATATTTTAGATATCGCCTTTAACTTAAATGACTTGGTTCAGGAGATAGTGGTCACGGCTATTAAAAAAACCTGTAGCGTTAGCAAAAATGTGGCCAATTACAGGATAGGCGGTGATGCATCATTATATATTGGCGCGGGCATAGACCTCGGTGGTGGTTTGAATTATGAGACTAGTACTGGGACGTTAAAATGGAATTTTAATTTTGGTGGGGGCATAGGCTTGAAAGCTATTTCGGGTTTTGGCCTGTCTGGCTCTAGTTCTAGTCCGCAGCCTGGCAGATCAGTTTCATTGGAAACCAGCGTCGAAGGAGCGGCGTTCGTCGGTGGAGAATTGGTTTATAACCATCAGACAATCGTTAAAAATGCAGAAGGTTCTCGCCGGATCGGCGGCAGCGGGCTGGACGGAGGTGGTGGTGTCGGTGCAGTTGGGCCAAAATTCGGCGGTGGTGCATCTTGGGGGCCGAACATTAACTGGACTGGAAACCTCGCAAACATAGGAAAGTGCCCTTGATGAAAGTAACATTTAGATTCCTACTGCAAATTAGAATTTGGCTAAACATCCTAAATATGGCGGTTTGCTTATTTACTGCTGAGGGTTTTCTTTCTTTGGTTGGATTTCTGATATCTTTGTGCCTAATCGCAACTGATAGATGTGCAAACTGCGGTCAAATCTGGTGGTGGCCAAAATCACTATTTTTTCCTCTACCAGGCCCTTGGTGGATTGCAAAAAATTGCGGGAATTGTCATTGGGATGGAACGGCTTCGTTGAAATCGGCAAGCACTTCAGAGGGCGTTAGCGACGCTTCTTAGCGGCCCGCGTCTGCGATATTTTCAACTTTTCTAGGCCGCTATTAGCGAATCGTCCCAAATTTTGACAAGATCGCAGGGTATGTCGTTGTTGGACCGATTGGCATTAATGGCCGCGTAACTTAACGGATAAATCGTCTAATCAGTTGGGATTGATCAAAAGCGCTATAAACGAAAACAGTCATAAAAACGGTGGCCGCGTCAGATATGGACGACGACAAACAAGACTGCGATTGAAGTTTAAATTACCGCAGAAAGAAACGCACTGCACATAAATTTCTAGTGCTCAGCTGGGCGCCATCAGATTTCTACTTCTGATGGATCTCTGAATACTCATAACATTCGGCAGAAGGGGTAGGCTCTTTCGACATTCCCGAGAAATGGCGCGATAGCCAAAATAGCAACGCGAGTTGCCGCAGGGCCCATGAGGGCATCTGCGACACATTTGACAGCGGCCCGAGGCGCGCCAACATGTTGTTGCAAGGCAAGTAAGGAAGTCAAATCGTACGTCCTAAGGATAATATTGGGTCTCCGTTAGCCTATTAAAGTACGCAGCTTATGGAGTTGATCAAACAAATTGATAGTTAACAATTTGAAACCATCTATCTGCGTTGACAGCATTTTTTGCTGAGTTAGCATGAACGCCTAATCAAGATATCGGTCGTGATTACACCAAATCCACGAAGGGAGTGGAGTATGAAGCACGTCTTCTATTTGGGCACCGCGCTTGCGCTTCTAACGAGCAGCCAGGCTCATGCCGCAGAAATCCAAAAATATCGCTACGACGCCAAAGGACGCCTAATAAAGGTCGAGCGAACTGGCACAGTCAACAGCGGCGTCACGACCGAATATACCCACGATAAAGCCGACAATCGCACACGTCTGAAGACCACTGGATCACCAAACGCGCCGCAATAAGTTCGCCGGTCAAACGCGCGACCGCGTCGATATTCTACATTCAGAGTTTGAACCCGATTTTGGGGCAGGAGAAGTCATGTCAATTTTTAAACACAGCAGAGGTCCGAAAATTGTCACTTTGCTCCTTTCCACTATGCTATCTACGGCTGGGTCATTACCGGCGGCTGCACAATCGCTAGACCTCGTTACGACGCCAGATCGTCCGATTATAGATAGTCGGGGCGTGGAAGTAGCAACAGGACGTTCAAACGTAACAGGTAGTTCAACTGGGATTGCGGGCGCACGTTTTGCGGACGCTCAATCAGGGCCGACGGGGTATAATAATTTTAGGGCTTACGTAGCCACCAACACAACCAGTGCCACGGTTTTTGTCAACGGCGTGAGCAAGAGGTTCAGTTTAAGTGGCAGTATTTATTCGCCAGTGGATGGTGATGGCTCAACGCTAATAAAGCTTAATTCGCCCGAGCGATATACGTACACAGCCAAGGACGGGACAGTGTACTATTTTGAACGCTTGGTTTCCGGAACCTCCAATCCTCCCAACTTAATTCCGATACGCGCGCATCTGATGACGATCACCAGGCCGGACGGTCAGAAAACGACTTACCACAATACTGTTGTTCAAGGCGCTCAGGTCTGCGACCGCACTTGCACATACCCGACCTATATCCGAGCTCAATCTATTACGACCAGTGACGGTTATATGTTGAAAGCCGAATATGCGTCTGGGTTAGCCGGACCGGACTTCAACCGGTTGATCGCGGTAAAAGCCATCGATCGAAGTGAGGATTACTGCGACCCGCTGGCGGATAGCTGCAGCGGCCTTACCCAAAGTTGGCCTGTCCAAAGTATAACGGAAACAACTGTATCTGGCGTAACGACTAAGACTAGCACCGATGGCGACGGCAACGCGACTACAGTCAATCTATCAGCTGGGCGCGTTACTAACGTCGATCGTCCACTCAATACAGGCAACGAAGCACAGATCACCAACGATGCAAACGGCCGCGTTGATTTGTTAGTGGAGGACGGTGCCACCTACGATTATAGTTATTCGATTAGCGGTACTACCCAGACCACAACCGTCGTGGGTCCGGGAAGCAGCACAGAAACTTTTGTGGTTGATACCAATATTTCTCGCCTCATTTCTGAAACCAATGCGACCGGTTCAACAACCAGTTATATGTATGATGCACAGGCTCGTAAAACTCGCGAAACACAGCCGGAAGGCAATTATACACAGTGGACGTACGATAGCCGCGGCAACCTGACCGAACTTCGCCAAGTGGCAAAGCTGGGCAGTGGACAGAGTGATATTGTTTCGACCGCGAATTTTGATACTTCGTGTACAATTCAAGCGAAGTGCAACAAACCTAACTACACCATCGACCCGAAAGGCAATCGCACTGATTATACGTACGACAATACCCATGGCGGGATCACGCGGGTGCAATTGCCAGCACCAACATCGGGAGGCACTCGCCCTGAAATCAACTATGTCTACGCGTCGCTTTACGCGCAGGAGAAAAATTCGAGCGGCGTCCTCGTCAATGTTGCAACGCTACAAAACAAAGTAACGCAAGTCACCACCTGTGCAACAGCAGCGACCTGCACTGGCAGCGCCAATGAAACCAAGATCACCTTTGCGTATGCCACGCCCAACCTGTTGCCTTCGAGTAAAACGGTGGCGGCAGGCGACGGTTCGATTAGCGCTACCGAAATATACACTTACGACCTGATGGATAATTTGCGTAGCGTTGATGGTCCGCTTCCTGGTAGCGATGATACGACCTTTTATTATTGGACGCCGCAACAAAATCGCTTGCGCGGGGTAATCTATCCCGATCCTGATGGCAGCGGGCCTCTAGCCCGTCGCGCCGAGCGTTATACCTATTTGGGCGGCAAACCTGTTCTGAAGACCGAAGTAGGGACTGTTGCTGGCACCACAAATGCCGATCTTGCTGCACTAACAGTCGCTCAAACTGTTGATTTTAGCTACGACAGTAAGGGTAACAAGATAAAGGAAGTTCTGACGGCTGGTGGCATAGCGCACCAAGTAGTGCAGTACAGCTATGATAGTAAAAACCGCCTCGAATGCTCGGCACTGAGGATGAACCCTGCCATTTTTGCGTCGCTTCCACCCAGCGCTTGCACTTCGGGTGCGGCGGGAAGCGGTGCGAACGATTTCGGGTCAGATCGCATTACGCAAAACATTTACGATGCATCCAATCGCGTCATACAGGTTAAAACCGCGTTAGGCTCGGCAGAACTCGCGGACGAATTAACTAAGGCCTATACGAACAATGGCCGAGTTGATTATGTTATCGATGCAGAGGCCAATCGCACTAACTACACCTTTGATGGTCATGATCGCGCAGTCATAACAGAATATCCGGTCTCCACAAAAGGCGCGAATGCGTCGAATGGTTCGGACTATGAGCAGCTCACTTTTGATGCGAACGGTAACGTCACCAGTCGGCGCCTGCGTGATGGCAACAGCATCGGCTATGGCTATGACAACTTAAACCGGCGAACGTCGAAAGACTTGCCTGGTAGTGAGCCGGATGCGACCTACAGCTACGATCTGCTCAGTCGGCCTCTGAGCGCGGTTCAAAATGGCCAAACGCTTAATTTCACGCATGATGCGCTTGGTCGTAATCTTACGCAATCAGGCCCATTGGGCACAGTGACCTATACCTACGACGCGGCGGGACGTCGAACGGCCATAGCCTATCCTGGCGGAACATCATTGACCGTAGGCTACGATTATGACGCTACGGGGCAGGTCACAGCAATCAAGGAAAATGGCAGCACCACGCTTGCTACATACGCTTATGACAATCTGGGTCGTCGTACGAGCGTCACGTTCGGTAATGGCGTGGTACAAAGCTTTGCCTACGATGCCGTATCACGACTTGCGACACTCAGTAGCGATCTTGCCGGAACAGGATACGACCAGACGGCAACGTTTGGCTACAATCCTGCCAGCCAGATAGACACGCTTGCAAAGAGCAACGACGCCCATGCTTGGAGTGGCCATTACAATGTTGACCGTGTGTCAGCAGGCAATGGATTAAATCAGCTTACTGCCGCTACGCCGGGTGGCGGGCAAACGTCAGTGCCGACACTTGGTTATGATGCACGTGGTAACCTGACCTCGTCAGGCGCAAGTAGCTACACCTACTCTTCTGAAAACTTTTTGAAGACCGGCCCCAGCTCTACGTTGGATTATGATCCTGTCGGTCGGCTTTATCAGACCGTGGGCAGCACTACGACCCGATTCCAATACGATGATGTAGATTTGATTGCAGAGTATAACGGAACTAACGCTTTGCAGCGACGCTATGTCCACGGTCCAAGCACGGACAATCCAATACTCTGGTATGAAGGAACTGGTCTATCGGATAAGCGCTATCTTACTAGCGACGAGCGTGGCAGCGTGGTCGCTTTAAGCAACGGATCTGGCACGGTCACAAATGTCAACGCTTACGATGAATATGGCATTCCGGCGTCAGCGAACGTCGGACGGTTGCAGTATACCGGACAGACTTGGCTGCCAGAGCTTGGCATATATTATTATAAAGCGCGAATCTACTCACCTACCTTGGGGAGGTTCATGCAGACAGACCCCATAGGTTATTCAAACGGGATAAACTGGCATAATTACGTGGGCGGCGACCCAGTGAATTCTAAGGACCCTAGTGGGTTAAAGCTGGTGTTGAACTGCGTCGGTATGGAGGGATATACAACGACGTGTAGTTACAAAGACGATGGATTAGGAAACGTAGGCGTTTCCTTGTGGACACGAAATCGAGGGTCCATTGATGCGTCGTTTGGAGACCAACTTGTATCTGGGTTGTCCACATCTAAAATACGCGTACCGCCATGCGCAGAATATGACGGAACAATATCGGGGGGTAACGCCGGTTCAGATATACCTTTCGCAGGCGATGTTTGGGCGGTCGGTTTAGATGTTTTTGCTGCGTTTGGAGTTGGGGGCGGTGGTGGTTACGGGGGCTATTACGATCGATCGACAAACACTTTCGGGACATACACAATTACAGCCCGGGGTGTAGGCATTCCTGGCGCTGGTGTCGCTGTGTCTTTTACCAACTACGCCGACCTAAGTTCGTTTTCTGGGGATGCCACAAATTTATCTGGTGGCGGACCGTTCGTGGGTGTATCAGGATCCCAATCAAGTAACGGTAGGTGGGGTCACTCATTAACTATTGGCTTCAGAACTCCACAATTGATGGTAACACAGAGCGCGACTGCAATTCAATCTGAGTTGCCCCAATGTCCGGTGAAATAATATGTTTAACATACGCATGCCAAAAATATTTTTTTTGTTCCCCTTTTTCACTATGATTTTGGGAGCTTCTTTGATCTTTTTTGATATAAAAGCGGGTATGCTGGCGCTTATAATAAGTGCAATTTACTATACATTATTCTTTTATTCCATTCGTTGCCCTCACTGTTCGAAATCGCCATACTTAAAAGTTACTGGTCCAAAATCGTTTTTAATCCCCAACATAGTTACAACACCCTTGGTGGAACAGATTTGCTCTGGATGTGGTAAAATGTTTTAAGCCTCAATCGCTCTTCATGTCTGACTATAAATGCACGTCCATGATGGCGACTTTATCGTTCGTTACCAAGAGCAGCAGTTGTGCCCACACCCAAATTCTAACCTTGGGGGCAGAATGAAAGAGCTACTTTCTTCCGGTTTTCCAGGTTGTCTAATATTTTTAGCCATTTAAGTGGTTTTTCCGCATCTTCCGCGCCTGGATTGTCGGTTACGCAAATAGCCATGGCGGCAAATTATCCGAACAATCAAATTAGTTACGCCACTACTGCTAATCTGCTTGCCGCCGGTGCCCCTGTGATTGCAACTTCAAATTCCCGTAACCCGTTACATGTGACTGTAACTACACCATTTCCTCTCACTGCTGCCCAAGCTGCCGCGATCAGTGCTACATTTACGCAGATTCCGAATCCTGCAAAATGTTAGGAGTTTTTATGACTTACAGAATTTTTTTTGATACAAACGAAGGCTCTCAGGAGCATGGTTATTTTTTGTGGCTAGAGCGCTCAAAGCGTGACCTGGAAAAATGGGCGACGCTGCAAAGGATGGGGCCGAAGTAACGCTGTATATGCCCGACCAACTTGAGGTTCGAGCGAAATTGACATTCGATGGTCAAAATAACTGTTGGGTAGCAAAACCGATCGGGAACTTTTCAATGATGACATGATAGTACCATGTCGCTATTTAAACTCGCGTTTCATTGATGGCCAAGACACCGGAACAGTCGACATTCACTGGCAAAATACCGACCATGAAAAGCGGCCTGAGCAACGCAACGCTAAGTTGTTAAACCTCATCGGCAAAAAGTGAGCTCTGGCTGTAAACGACGGACCGCAGGCTCTCCGCTCGTCACATAAACTTTCTCGCCAGAAGGAGATCTGCGCACTCACGGACTTAGCGCGCGAACCAGAGCAAGGAATCGACCGGCAGTGATCTCAAGCTGTTCGGTATTGATTCCATCATCAATATCGCACTTCCCTAGGCCTTTAGCTAAAATCAATTCTAGCGCGATGTCGACCTCGTCAGCAGATGCAGAAGTAAGTAGCGCACCAACCAAGGCGGTACGTCTTCGCTCGGCATGCTCGCTCATATACACAAGTTCTTGGACTATGCTTGCGCGCAGCAACGCTGCGCGTAGAATGGAATCTTTATATACATTTTTGAGATATTCTTGGGCCTTTAGCACCGTGGCAATCGGGTAGCGGCGGGGCCCAAGCGTTGGCCGGCTGCCTGAACTGATCGTGCGAAGTTGTTGTAAGGCGCTTCCCACCGCTGCAAAAACAGTCGCTTGAGGGGTGTCGGTGGGCACGAAGATCGATCCACTGTAGAGCCGCAGCCGTTCGACGTCAGGTGCCACAAAGAACAGATTCTCTACCAATCCCGTGTCATGATCAGCGAGCAAGTCGAGGCGCACCTGCAGGGCTTCTGTTAGCGTTTCGCCGCGTTTGAGCATCTGCCGATAAAGCGATGCCTCGACGCACCAAGGGCAATCGGGTTCCTGCCAGTTGGGCAAGCAAATCTCGTGGACCGCCTTAATTGTATTAGCTGCATAGACTGCCTTGTCTGGTTCGGCGCGAAAGGCGAGCATGGTCTGGCAATCTAGCCAATGTCTGAAATCTTCGGGGCGCGAGATCCCAACACGATAGTGCAGTCGAGCACGCACGGCTAATTGCCGCAGCCGTGTTTGGTAGCCAGTGAGTCGGTCGCCTGTGATGAAGCAGTCGTCCAGAATGAGTAAGCCGTCACCGACGCCCAATCCAGTTAAAGCCGCACGAATTTCGGCTTCGACTTGCTGAGCTGGACCTTCCTCCCGAAGTAAGAGCGTGGGATGTTGGAGGTGGACAGCGGCATGGCCTTGAGCTGCGAGCACAGAGACAGCGCGCATACCCATCGCAACGGCGACGTCGTGCGTCGGCGTAAGGACCACGGCAGGTAGGGGATCAAGCGCTGTGATCTCAGCGTCAAAAGCCGCCTGGAAAGTGGGATTGGCCAGCATAGCTTCCATATCAAGATGCACTGCGTGATGTCGGGTGAGGCCATCGGATGTTTGATCTCTATGTGCTGAAAAAAAGCCCTCATTCCCGAAGCGTTTGACAAAAGAACGAAACGATCTGGCATTTCGGAGGCGGAGCGTATATTCCATATCTCGATACGCCAGCGGGAAATAGACCTGTGGGTCAATGTGGATAGCCGAGCGCTGCTCAACACTGTCGTCCGACATCGGTGCGAATTCCGGCGCATCGGATCGATCGCACAATGCAGGCAACGCATCGGTTTTTCCGAGCTGGAATAGCGCAACAAATGACATGTCTAGCGGCAGTGCCGCGAGCTCAATCTCTTCCTGAAGCACAGCAACCAGCGATCCTGATTGGGTGGCGCTAACAATACATGTCACCGGGATCGACCCTTCGATAGCTTCGAGGCACTCACCCCAGAGACGGTCGAGCACCTCGAGTAAGGCCGATTGGGCTTCGGGGCTACGGTCCTGATAAGCGCTAAGCATCTCGACCGGTATTGGTGGCCGACCGTCATAAAGGGTTAGGATGCGACTTATATTGAATGCAATTGACGAGATCGACCAAGTGTCAATCAGGATACCGCGGGCGCTCGCGACATGCGGCAGCAACCAGAAAGCCAGTGCATCCACGGCTTGGCGCGAATACTGGATATTGCCGATACGTAGAAAGGAGCGGATCGGCCGGCCCGAGGGCGGGTCATAGTAAGCACCCTCTACCGGTATCAGCAGCGCGCGCGAGCAGTCGACGAGATAATTGAACTCACCGACACGAATCGCCGCCAGCGCGGAGGGGTCTGCGATATGTTCAACGACCAGTGGAGGCGGCAATGCACCGGCATTAATATTGCCGCTGAGACGGTGCTCGAATCGGTCTGAATGTAGAACAAATACAGGGATATCCTCGAACCGTCCAAAGGTGCGGGAATCTACGGTGCATGCATTCGTGACTGCATCAAGGAAGACGCCATTTTTGCGGACCTGGCCTCGCATCGCTGCGATGAGATCATCGGGAGTAAAATGTTCGGCGACGCTAGGTCGGATAATTATCGCACTCGCCCGACGCCGATCATTATCCGGATCGGTGTAAACTAGCTCGAACAAGGATTTCAACGACTGTTCGTTCGAGAACTGCACGACGAGCACCTGGATCGGGGGCCGCTCGGCGTCAAGCGTGAGGGAGAAGAGGTGCATGTAGGAAGCGGACTACGGCTGCGGCCAAAAAATCTGCCAGTGCGTCCCGGCAACCGGAGGATGGGCAGCTTTACCGAGATGTACCAACCGAGCGTCGGGTTTTTCAGGCAAAAACGACACAGCCAACCAGAATTCGGCGGTACGCAGCGACACAAAGGCATTCATTCGTCGTGCTGCGTCAAGTGCGTTTTGGATCCCAAGACCAGCCGAGGTATCGTTGCTTTTGGAGCTCAGGCGTCCATAGATCAGTTTCTCAAGCAACTCGCGACGGTCAGTATCGTGACTGTACCCAGCAGCTGAAGCCTGAAAGCTATCAACAATACCAAGGCCAAAGTCCGAAATCGATGCCTCGACCAGAGTCGCGGGGTGGTTGCCGGCAAAGGTCCGTTCGATATAATGGCGGAGCTGGCGAAACGGTCCGGAGCGGTCGGCCAGTTCGTGGGGATCGGCGGCAGCGTGTGAGCGCAAGCGGAGGAAGCGTGTTCCGGCCAGGGTGCGCCGACCAGCGCGCGAGCCATGCTCTTGACCATTTTCATGTAACTCGGCCAGAAAGATGCCGAGGTCCCCTGCTGCGCCTTGGCCTACGGGCCCAGTGCCTCGGCGCAGCGCGCTTATATCGAGCATCTGACGGAAGCGCAGCACTTGCGATTGGAACAGGCGGCGGCGCAGCTTTGGATCGGAATGGGCGCCATCGCCGCGTTGCAATATCGGCGCGACAGGATAATCAGGATCAAATTCTACCAGAATTTGGGTGACGTCGCTGTCCGGCGTTACCAGACCGTCTTGATCGACCATAATTCGCTGCTTTGTACCCGTAGTATCGATTATGTTTCCTACGCTTGTGCGCACCGACGTCGCCATTGACGCTGCCGTGAGTCCAACCAACGAATTGCTAAATTGTGCGCCATCGCGTTCCGAGTAAAAAACGTCCGTATCGGCTCTACGACACAATGTACCACAAATTATCGCGGCCCAAATATCTGTAAGCAAATCGCTCGACGCGCCAATGTCAATATGCAGCGTTGTTTGCCCCATGTCTGAACCGACAGACGTCAGCTCTGTCAGGCAGTTCTCCAATGTTGCCAAGCTAAACCATGGATCGACCTGGATATTGCGCACTTACCTTGGTCTCCAAATAGTGAGGGCATGAATGGCCGACGCAACTACCTAGCCGCCTTAGTCAATCCGTACCAGATCAACCGCCGCAATAGCTAATTCTTTGGACATTCAAAAAGCCTCTCGCGTATTATAAACCGTGGCCTTCATTGATATCACTTTCTCTGACTCACTTTTTGCGCATGCTTTTCTAATCGAATTCTGGGATGTGAACGGCGGCAATGTTGTGGGAACCTGACATAATGCTCGCAAGCAATGTCTAGAACTGGGCCTTCACCTTGGCCTTTATTGCCCGAGCCTGCTGGTCGAGCTTTCTGGTTAATTCGACCACGTCGCGTAGGCAATCGACATAAGCCGCGTATTGGGGTTTTAGCTTGCCATTCGACGGATCATTCGGGAACACTCGGTTGTGTTGATTGGCAAAAAGCGCTGCTTGAACGTAAGCGATAAACCCTCGGCCTTTTTTGCCCTGGTCGGGGGTGCCTGGTTGTCTATTGACCAGAGTATCGACTTCAACGGTGCCGTTACAAGTTTTTGCAGGTTCTAGGGTCGACTGCGTAATATAGGGTCGAAGTCTTTCGGTGTGAGTTGGGCGTTTCTCCTAAGGCGGTTCGGCCATAGCTCAGGGTTGAGGATTCGACTGGTTGCGGCGTGTTGGGATATTTTGACCTGCTGTAGGTTTACAAGTTAAAAATCTGGCTCAAGAACTTGTTCAAGAGTTTCCACGATGTCGAGAAAATGTTCTTCGGTTTCTTTAGCTTTGCTAATGTGAGCTCCATTTAAGCCATCACCGCTATTACAGTAAAAAATGGGTTTTCGTGCATCCATTGAATATGGGATGAGGCTATGCAAATTAGGGATTTTACCAAGTTCATACTCTTCGCCATCCCATTCAACAACCTGGCCTATCGGTTTCAGTTTTTCCACAATATTTCTTTTAATTGCTGGGACAAGTTCATCACCGTAAATGCTCCATCCCTTGGTCATACCAGATTTGTTTGATCTGATGTTGTGCTGCTGGATTACGTAACCCAAATAAGTGGGTCTGCCTTTTGGTATGTCTAGCTCAGCATTTCCCCATGCATTATTCACCTGGTCCCAATCTTTTCGCCATCCAACAAGCTTGTTACCAAGATTTTCTGTTCCTTGAATTGAAAAAAGATCAGGTGCCACAGGGGTTATGAAATAATCGGACGATGCCAACACAGCGCGATTTAAAGCACCTAAATTTGGACCTAAATCGATTAAGACTAGATCCGCGCCTATTTTGTCTGCCGCAGCATGAATGTATCGATGGATGGCGGACTGAGCTCGAATGTCGGGCTCGCTACCGCCTTTAGCTGACGACCAAGTGTCACCTAGCCTGTCTTCGAAGTCACTTAAACGGAGATCGCCAGGTACTATGTAAAGATTGCCTTTAGCATGGCTCACACGGCTTGGTTGACGATCACGAATGTCGCCGGTCGTTGCGTAAACCGGCTCAATGTTTCGGAATATACTGTTGCCGTCAGCTTTCCAAGCTTTTCGAATTTCAGAATCAGACAAGCTATACGCTGTCAAGTTGCACTGGCTATCGCAATCAACCATCAAAACGGTGTAGCCCCGCTTCGAGAGCAGATGTGCGACATGGTACATGTAAGTTGTTTTGCCAACGCCACCCTTATTATTAAATATGCTTATATATTTGGCCATCGAAACGTCTCCTTGCGGCACATCTACGGTGGTCCTTAAGCGCGCGCTAGACCGTAACTTTGTAAGGCATAAAAAACTACGATGTTGTCACCCCAGTTCGATTATAGCACAGCAATCAAAGGTCGTATCAAACCCTCAGCTTTTGCATTAAAATGACGGAAATTCGGGGGGAGGCCGACAGTTACCGCGAGCGCCTTCCTTGCGAATAAATCCGCTAATATAACCGCCATTTCCATCGACAACTTTGCCAATTGAAAATTGCCATACGTTTAGGGGCTGGCAGCGCTTCGCTTGCGGCAAGAATCGAGACAAAACTGTGATGGCTGGTCGCTGAGGTAAAACGACAACAACCGGCTCGAAAACTGCGATCCCAGAGTATGCGACGATAGCGCTGATATTCGACACATGTCGGCCATATGCCACACTTTGCCGTAACCCCAATTGTCTCGGTCCATACCAATTTGCGGCAGAGCTGGAATGGTCCTCGATTTGGCCCGTTTACCCTCAGCCCTTCGACGTCAGACAATGGCGATCTCAATACGGGTCGCGCGCGATCGCCTCTTCGATCATTTCATCCATTTCAGCCTCGGCCTCCTCGAGCTTGTCGAGGACGCGTTCGAAGAACTTCGATAAATCTTCGATCGCCGTGAGAAGCGAGTCGAGGTCGACGCTGCCAATCCGCTCAAATTGCTGTCTCTCCGCCTTGTCTAGAGCGTAGCGGAACGCATCCGCACGGGCATCGAGTTCGACCAGCTCGTTAATCACGGAGTGCTGGCCCACCGTCGTCTCGAAATTAAAATTATTCAGAACCTTAGCGACTTCTCCCCAAAGCGCCGCGAGATTGTGGCCAAATTTTTTGTCAGCTAAATCAATCGCGAACGCGCCTCCGGCTGCAAGTATGTCCTTAAGCGCCAGCTCTACATAATGGCGAAAGAGATACAGCACTGGCATCGCCGACTCGTTGGTGCCATCACGTTTACGCAGCGCCGACGCGGTATCGCGTGCCGTATCGAGATAGCCTACACGATAATAGGATCGCGCGCCTTGACCCGAAATCAACGGCGCGACGTGGGGGTCGCGTCCGAACGGCGATCGGTCGAAATCAACTATCTTCGGCATGACAAACGTTCCTGTTCTTGCCAATTATAGGTAGGCAAAAAACCGGCGGCCAGTGAATTTTCATCGTTGGTCGGAAACAGTCGATCCCAAAAGGCGAGTCACTGCGGAGAAAATCGTTAATGAAGCCGGCTTTAGTCAGTTATTCATTCGTCACGAAACTTGCCTTTCATTCAACTTGGACGTTCTCACTATCTACGTCGCCTTGGGCTGTGCGGAGACGCCCAAAGACGTGGAAGTATTTTTCTCATTCCTAACCGGGCCTGATTCCTACTATTTGGCCGGACAAGCACCGCTCATCGAAGACGGCATAGCATATATATAGCCGTCGGGATCCGCCGGACTTCCCAAGAGGCCATCTCGCCTATTTGGTGTTGTGTTCTTAGAACCAGGTATCCCCAGAACTCGCGCCCGTCCGTTGGTGGGCCCGTGACAGGTAGGCGAACATTTGGCGACCATCGTGAACCGGATCGCCTGAAAGAAATGAATTGGCCTGTCAGGCGAAAAGCGCCGCAACTCCAAAGGAGGACAGACAGGCGAGCCACCCGACAGCCCGTTGCTGCCGGGACCGGATGAATAGGAGTGCAAGCGGCTTGTTAACAAACAACGGCAGTAGGGTGAATGCGGTTGACATGATATGTTTGGTATTCGCCAGTTCCTAGCGAAAGTCTCAAGTTGGTGGCTTGCCAGAGTCAAGCGATTCTGCCATTTGCCAATTGAATAAAAATAGGGTGTTGGCCCGCCAACAGCTGGAGTGTCAGCAAAAATGGGGAGTGTAACAGTGCGGGTTGAAAACCCTGCTAACTGGTTGATAAACATTAACAATGCGGATTCAGAATCCAGCGTTGATGGGCTGGTACTGATCAGCGAATTTCGCAAGAAAAAACTACACCCCGAGCAATATCTAATGATGGAAAAGGCCGAGCACTATCAGGCCCATTCTGTGTTTTTCGAAGCAGGTCGCAATGGCCGCTCGCCGGTAGCACAGGCTTTCATTTATGTAAGCAACCAGCCAGGCGATAGCGAAGAATTTGCATTTCTACACAAGAGGCTTTGGAGCTGGGGGGGTGTGCCGCTACTCTATCGCAAAACACCCGGCAAAATTGACCTTTTCCGTTGCGCAAGCCGAGCGGATTTTGACCAAAAGTCCGATAAACCAAAATATAAGCCGCATGACACCCTTGACGTCGTACTTAGTGTTACAGCGACCTTTCCAGTTGATGGCGGCGAGGTAGGCGGCAACCCTTGGTGGGATTCAGTCCGTTTACGCAATGGGACGCTATGGGATGACCCGGTAACTTGCAAGGAACTGCTATCGGATAGCGCGTCTGCGCATCGCCACTTGGTCGATAATATTTTCAGTCTTTACAAGAAAATGAAATCGGAAAAGCTACTGAGCGAAGACCTACAACGCAGGCTTCTCATCTTGTCGCTGCTGATCCAGTATCTCGAAGAGCGTAAAGCGCTCGAAACCGACTACTTTAGCCGGTTTTGTGCTGGGGCAAAGACTTTCGCGGACGTCGTGCGCAATGGTCCGGCGCTTGTAAACCTGCTGCGAGCGATGGAAGAGCGATTCAACGGCCATGTTTTCGAAATCAACGATGCCCAATGTGCAGAGTTGACTGAAAGCCCACATTTAACAGCCTTCGCTGATTTGATTGAGGGTCGTCATGATGCGCAGGGGCAAGGCAGCTTCTGGCGGCTTTATTCGTTCCGCGATTTGCCAGTTGAGTTAATCAGTAATATCTATCAACTTTTTGTTGAGGACAAGAAAAGCTCGATCTACACGCCGCCCGCGCTAGTGCGGTTAATGTTAGACGAGGCATTGAGTTGGGAACGGATTGGTCGATTAATTGAAAAGGACGAGGTTATCCTCGATCCCTCGTGCGGTTCAGCCGTATATCTGGTCGAAGCCTATAAGCGCCTCGTACTTCATTGGCGAATGTCCAATGACTGGAAACAGCCAAAGACCGCAGTTTTGAAGGCATTGTTAAAACGCGTTCACGGCGTCGATCTTGAACCGGGGGCTATTAAACTTGCAGCGTTCAGTCTTTGTCTCGCTCTGTGCGAGGCGTTGGAACCTGAACATATTCGTAAAAGCGTCAAACTTTTTGACGTGCTAGAAGGCAAAACGTTGCATGCAAAGTGCTTTTTTCAAGCGAAGGAAGAAGGACTTATCAGTTCTCGTGTCGGGGTTATCGTGGGTAATCCACCTTTCAAATCGAAACTTTCCACTCCTGGGGCAAAGCGCGCCGCAGCGGAGTTTAAGAAAGATTTCCAAACTAAACTTCCCGACGATCAGCTTGCCTATCTGTTTCTGGTCAACGCCAAGGCGTTGCTAACTGAAGGCGGTGTCATCAGTATGATCCAGCCATCCGGCTTTCTCTACAATCTTAACCCTGAAAGCATGCGTCAACGGATTTTCCAAAACTGGGATATTCGGGAGATACTAGATTTTGTGTCAGTACGGGGCCTTTTTGCCAAGGGCGATGCGGATACGAAGATTGTTGTTATCGTTGCCCTTTCAGGGGAGCCTGATAGTTCGCGTAAGATATTGCACGCAGTTTTCAGGAGAAGTGGCAAGGCTGATGCAGAGCAGAGCTTCGATATTGACTACTACGATATGCACTGGGTACCGCAAGGCCGAACTTCAAAAAGCCCTGACGCATGGCGTACCAACTTGCTGGGCGGCGGTAGGGTTCTCAGTTTTGTCGAGAGGCTGAGATCGTACCAGACACTTGATGAATATGCGGCACGTCAAGGGTGGACTTTCGGCCAAGGATACATTGCCGGTGGAAAGGGAGTTTCGAAGCCTGCTGACCACATTGTTGGACAACCCATGCTGCCGACAAGTGCGCTGGGCGAAAGCGGTATTGACGAGCGCGCCATTGTTACTGTCCCAAACACGCCAATTCAGGATCCGAGGCCACCAGAACAATTCACGCCCCCATTTCTTTTAATCAAAAGAAACGAGAGCCTTCAACATCACTTGTGGACCTCACACTATCTTACTTTCAAAGACAGCTTTGTCGGACTCGCTGCACCGACCAGCGATCTCAAAAAGCTGGGAACTGTCGAGCGCTGGTTATCTGGCGAGATTGTCGCATTGAGAGCATTTTGCGCGGCCACAAGCATCGTAAATTTGACGAGACGGGCCACAGCATTAGCATGTTTGGATATAAAATCCCTGCCATTTTCAGAAAATGGTGACCTAGAGCTCAGTTTCTCTGAGAAAATCATAGCAAACGATATTGTCAATTATCAGCGCGACCTCGTGCGTCTTGGCGACAAGTCTGATGCACTCACAAAATCGGGGCATTCAGCTCTTCCTGCCTTCAACAGAACCTTCCTTGCTTCCATAAACGGCATTTACACTGAAAACCCACTGATCGCGCAACAACACCAGTCTTGGCCTGGTATTATTTGTCAGCCCTATTCATTTGGCCCCGTCGATATAGACTGGACCGACACTGAAAAACTTCGTGGGCGGATTGACGCGCTCTTGAAGGAACGTAAGAGCTCGAGCCTCTCGATTACACGAATTACCCGTATTTACGACGATAACATACTTTTCCTTATCAAGCCCGACCGGCTTCGCTTCTGGCTACGTTCGATTGCGCTGCGTGATGCAGACGAGGTGTTGGTTGACCTTCGAATGCAGGGCTTTTGATCGGTGCTGGCTGATAAAGGGCAATCAAAGCCGCTTGTCGGTCTGCGGGATGGGCTTCATCAGCCCGCAGAACAATTCTGTAAAGTGATTGCGTTCGTTGCCAAACTGCTTCCTGAATGGCGTAACGATCCAAAGCGCAGTGAGGCTGTCGCCGAGGATGCGCTATCGGATCAATTATGCGATTATTTGAATGCTAAATCTCGGCTTCAGCCTAGTTACGACAGCTTTCAGTTTCAGCGGGAAACTCGTGATGACTACAGCGCCAGCAGAAATCTAGACATTACCGCTAAGCCCGCCGAAGTTTCAATAGTCGTAAGTGGTCGCACATATTCAATTTACGACATCTTCCTGCCAATTGAATGCAAGCGGTTGCCTACGCCAAACGGCGGCACCCGAGATGAACGGGAATATTTGTTTGACCAGCATCGGTCAGGCGGAGGCGGTGTTCAGCGCTTCAAGCTCGGGCATCACGGTGCCAACCATACAGTCGCAGCAATAATCGGCTACATTCAAGAGCACGATATTCCACACTGGTCGGATAAACTTGCGGGATGGATTGGAGGGTTGATTGCGGCACCAACGCCGCTTTGGAATATGATGGATGCAATAGCGCTTGAAAAACATGATAAACCGCAGCGCTTGGCGATTTTGCGATCTCGAAATAATCGGTCGAACGATTTACCTAACATTGATTTGCACCATATCTGGATTGAAATGAACTAAACTAATCGGCTCCGATCTCAGCGGACTGTGCGCACTGTCCAACTTAGCGGACATTAGCTTCAATGATGTCGAGCAAGTCGCTGACCTTGTTGTATGCATAGCGAAGCTCAGCCAAGCGGTCCGATATGGAACGCAAATTGCTGGCCTCCTATAAAAGTGCCGTAACGCTTGCATCTTCCATGATGCACCCGATCTCGGTGAATAGTCTACGCAGCTCTTGTTCGTTCATGGCGTGACCATGCTCGGAACCTGTCCTAAGTCCATATGCAGCTTTCGCAAATGCCTGATGGGACCTTAGTGCAAGTTTCCAGTCGGAAAATATTTCGATAAAACGCTACAATCCATTCGACTTCATCCTACAATCGAGCATTGCTGTTGCCAATGAATAGCGCCGCACAAGGCGGCTGCACCGCCCTAGCTGACTAATCGGCGGGGCTCTGAGTGGTGGGAGCAGCATCGAGCCGCTCCATCACCGGAGACCACTCATGACGAAATTGAACGTCGCTAAAAATACATGTGTTGCGACCAAAGCAGCACCCCAAACCAAGAACCAGCAGGTCGTCGACCTGTTGAAGCGTGATGCTGGCGCAACGCTTGAGGAGATGGCCAGTATTACAAACTGGCTGCCGCACTCAACACGTGCCTTTCTGACTGGTTTGAAAAAGAAGGGCTATGCGATTGCCAGCGACAAGACTGACGGGGTGCGTCGCTACCGCGCTACGTTGTCCCCAGCACAATGTGACGTCAAGTGATGGCAACCGATATGTTGTCAGAACTCAACGCATTGTTGTCATTGAAGCCTCCTGAGCTTCGTACGAGATGGCGTGAAGTGTACCGGAACGTAGCACCTGACATAGGACCAGACCTGATGCGGCGCGGTATAGCTTATCGGCTTCAAGAGCGACGGCAAGGAAGCCTCCCGAGCTCAAAACGCCGCGACATTGAACGCCTCATCAAGCAACTTGGCAATGGTGATGGTGAACTTACCTGCGGTGCTGCCAATCTCAAGACCGGAACACGGCTCGTGCGAAGCTGGCGCGGTAAGATGCACCACGTGCTGGTGTTAGACGACGGTTACGAGTTTGACGGCCGCCGATATCAATCGCTCAGTCAAATCGCGCAGGATATTACAGGAGCACATTGGTCCGGCCCTCGCTTCTTCGGCTTGGCCACTCGGCGCAAACATGCATCGGCCGATGCTGGGGTCCAGGCATGAACAGGCATACCAGCAAGCGCTGCGCCATATATACACGTAAGTCGACGGATGAAGGTCTCGAACAGGATTTCAATAGCCTTGATGCCCAGCGTGAAGCTTGCAGTGCGTATATCTTGAGTCAGGCAGGTGAGGGCTGGGAGCAGATTGACGAGCATTACGATGATGGCGGCTGGTCCGGTGGGACGATGGAACGTCCTGCCATCAAACAGCTGATGGACGATGTTCAAGCGGGTAGGGTGGATATCATTGTTGTCTACAAGGTCGACCGCCTGACCCGCAGCCTAGCCGACTTTGCCAAGATAGTTGAAATACTAGACGAGAAAGGCGCATCGTTCGTCAGCGTAACCCAGGCGTTTAACACTACCACCAGCATGGGTCGCCTTACCCTTAATGTGCTGCTGTCGTTCGCACAGTTCGAGCGTGAGGTGACCGGCGAACGCATCCGGGACAAAATTGCCGCGTCAAAGCGCAAAGGCATGTGGATGGGCGGCACAGTTCCGCATGGCTATCATGTCCACGAACGAAAGCTGCTGGCCAATGCGGCGGAGGCTGAGGAAGTGCGGTATATCTTCAACTGCTATATTGAGTTTGGTTCAATACTAAAACTGGCAGATCACCTCGCCGCAAAAGGGATCAGGACACGAGAGAGGACGCTCAGATGCGGACGCAAGATTGGCAATGTCTACTTTGGGCGTGGGGCGCTGGGCCACCTGCTGAAGAACCAAGTCTACATTGGCAAGACCAAACACAAGGACGCAGTCTATGACGGCGAGCACGAACCAATTATTGATGTCGAGGTCTTCGCAAAGGTGCAGGCTCTCCTAGCCGCAAACAACAATGACAAACAATCATCAAAAAATGCCAAACTGCCTAATCTTTTAGCGGGATTGATTGTTGATCCCGAAGGTCGGCCCATGTCGCCATCAAGAGGACAAAAGGGTGACAAGCAATATTGCTATTATGTGACGCGGTTCAAACCGGGAGAAGACAAGTCCACAATATGCCGGTTGCCCGCAGGCGAAGTAGACAAGGTTGTACTCGAAGCTCTTTGGCAAATGCTGAAAATGAGTTTGCAGCCCGAGGCCGATGATTGCAAAGTTCAATGGCACCAGGATTTCAAGCAATCAGCAAAGCTAGCCGCCGGCGTTTCCGAACTTCCCCGCCATGAACAGAAAACGCTGCTCATCCAATATGCCACCCAGGTTGAGGTCAAAGATGCTAGCATCCAAGTGACGTTCACCAAAAACGGCGTCGCAACCACAAATGCAATTCCAGCAAAGCTGGTTCGCCGTGGCAACGAATTGAGACTAGCTCTGCCGCCTGATCATGTCGCATCAGGCAGAAGCAATATAGATCCAACGCTGGTCCGTTTGATTGGCCAAGGCTTTGCTGCTCGCGAGCATCTGGTCGCTGGAAAATATTCCCAGCTGGTCGGAACATATGACCGCAAGCATTTGCTGCGGCTAGCAAGGGTTGCTTGGCTGGCTCCGGATATTATCTCGGCGATTCTCGATGGACAGCAGCCCGTCCAACTCACTGCACGCCATCTCCTTCGCTGCGCCGACATACCAATGGAATGGCAACAGCAACGAAGCTTTTTAGGGTTGAGCTAACGCTCGACCACTTCCAAAGTTCGCTCCACAATAAAAGTGGTGCCACCAAAAAAGGCCCCGGAGACTTTCGGGGCTTTTTGGTCAGATCTGCCATGTAGAGAGTGTCTCTGTCTACACGATGCAAAATGCGTCTCTCACAAGTAGCGGGAGTTACGCCACAATTTGAGCTAACTGGCAATTATCTGAAATCGCTCGGGATAGGTAGGAATACCTGGTGCTGCTGGGGAGGATTGAACTCCCGACCTCGTCATTACCAAAGCAAGCGAAGCACGGCTGGAAGCCAAGCATTTTCTTAGGGTTTGGATGATTGCGGTTGCACTTCCGTCTTAAACCCACGCCAGACCCAAACTGTCCTGATTCCCGGTTTTGGCGTTTCTCTACTGAAAGTTCTTTGGTCCAATAAGATTGGGGAAAGTGACCTACGCACGACCTACGGACTTCAGAGTTGAACTTAAAGCAACATCTGATACTTGCTCGGCCATTGGGCGATACGCGATCTTAAGCTCAGTCTCAGACCGCCGCGTGACTAGGTCAGCCAGTTTATAGCTTACCCAGGCGAGACACGCACCTATGGGAATATCAATCACGTAGTGCCATCTATTTGCGATTGCAGTGGCGAAAATATACATAAGGATAAAGGAATATAGCGGCAGAAGAACTCTCCCGTGCCTCCATGCGAATAAGAAGAACAGACAGGCGCCCGCTGAATGCAACGACGGCATTGCGGCCAAGCCAGCGGTAAAGTTGGCGCTACCATTTTTTGCAAGAAAACCTGGGCCGGTGGTAACTGAGTTCCGGTAGAATTCCAACATCGCCTGCTGGCCTTGCGTAACTATTGGGTTCACCCCAGCTTCGTAGATGAACGGTCCCACCGCAGGAGCAAAAAGATAGGCAATTGTTCCAAACGATTGCATGAGCAATACCGATACAGTCAGTTTGCCGAAATGATGCGGCGTCCTTATGGCATGATAAATAAAGCTTATGTAAAATATAGCGATGAATGAAATCATGTAAAAGTTCGCGCCGTAGGGCACGAAAAGAGTTAAGGCGCGTCGTATGGACTTGCACCCCTCGACGATTGGCCACAGCGTTTGATCTAATGCCCAATAGGCATCGTCGAACTCAGTCGGATTTATGTGGGGTATCCATAGCTTTATGTTGAAATGGGCGAAGAGAACTACTGCGTAGCAGGGTAGGGCTATCATAAAGCGACGAGCAATCCTACGGTCGCCGACGACAAATGTGACGATGCCAAGCAGCCCGATGCCGATCAAGGGATACACGTAATGTATTCCGACAAATGCTGCCCGGTCTCCTGACGGAAACACCACCGGCAAACCAAATGCAATGGAAGTTATCAACATGACCCCCAGCATTGCTGCGGCGATTGACAGCTCTGGGTTATTCTTAAGAGAATTTACGATCATCTTAATCACCGTGAGTAGCGGATTTACGAAAATGTAAACATGTCCAGTAAAAGGGTCGCATATTTAGGGTAAATAAATATTTAAGCCGCGAAAGCGCTTAACTCGCTTTGGCCACTAAGCGGAATTTGCCAGACGCTGTGCTCGCGTTAGCCTGCACAACTGTTTTTGCCTCCAGTTGTTAGTCGCTTATGGGCTGCCGATTCCATGTAATCCCAGTATCCGTGAAGGCGACCACATTCATTACGAGATAGCTTGACCGTCCAACAGCAGGCTCACTCCATTTTCGGGAGAAGTGAAGGACATTGGCTCTTTGCAGACTGTTCATGACCACAACCGCAAAGGACCAATGCAAAAGGCGCACAAAGTGCTGCAGCGAGCATTTGACTATTAACTCTGCAACCACCTTCTTGACAAGATGCACATGTACAAGGGAATTCTGTTCCGCAACAGATGCTGTCTTGGGCAAAAAAAGGGGGGGGGAAGGCAACTGGGCCCGAGCATCCATCCCGCAGGACAGACACCCAGGGCCCAGTTCAGTTGTCACCAATTGACGTTTAACTTCGCCGCATCAACCTCAGCCGCAGCCATCGACGTGTCATTGGCAAGATGCGCGTACCTTGCGGTACTGGCAACATTCACATGCCCCAACAGCTTGCCGACCGTGTAAAGATCGACACCTGAACCTGCTAACGCTGAAGCATAACTGTGGCGTAGGTCGTGGATGTGGACAGAATATCAACGGTTAAAGCCCTGTTCCACGCAGTGTCTTCATTGAGCCCGATCAACATTGAGATGTGCACGACCCACAGCATACCCACGCAGCGAGCTGTTTTATGGCCTCGCCGTAGGAAACGGATTCACAGTAAGGGTTAAGCCATGCTGCTGCTGGGGAGGATTGAACTCCCGACCTCGTCATTACCAAAGCAAGGGAAGCACGGCTGGAAGCCAAGCATTTCCGTCAGCTTTGAGTGATAACTTTTGCGCTTTCGCCTTAAACCCACGCCAGACCCAAACTGTTCGCGGTTGCCGTTTTGACGTTTTCCTATTGAAAGTTCTTTGGTCCAATTGGATTGGAGAAAGTGACCTGCGCAGGACCTACGGAACGGCTGGCTGAGGATCCAGAAGGGAACGATAGAGACGGCGGATTTCGACCAACCCGCCGCCCTATGTTGCGACCCGTTTGTTAGGAATAACAACAGATAGCTTGAGCAGCGCTCTAATGCCTACCTCGTAATAATACGGTAATCCGACTGGCGGTAAGTCATAGGTGTTTCGAGTACGGTCCATTGGCGTGCGCTGCGATATTGGGTTAGGAACCGCCAGCAAGGCAAATAAGGCACTCGAGCTCCGTCGGCCAGCAACAGCCAGTCGGCCGTTTTACCAACCGCGCTGCTTCAGGCGATTTTGTCGAACAGGATTGCGGCCCACATGACAGTGGTGGTGGCGCCGCCAAATATGGTCATACGTATTGCCAGCGTAAGGTTGCGCGCCTGGATGTCGATCGAATGGACAAACGCCGCCAACAGACGCCGGCGAAGCGGTTCACAATCTTCAAGCCCTTCGCTCTCGATTTCTTCACCTTCGAGCAAGGCCCTCAATAACAAAAAGCACGATATGACGATCGGCAGCAGCGCGATCAGGCTGAGCACCGTCATGACTGGCTGACTTTGCGCATCAAGGCTGAGCGGCGCGCCCGGACTAGCAGATACAGGGTGAGTACCGACCGTAATCAACAGCGCGTTGAACGCCAACATCGCGCCCAGCCGAACCGAAAGGTCGAGGTCTCGGTTTTCCAGATATTCGAGATCGGCGATGAAAGCCCGGTCGGCCGGATCGCCTCGCATAATCTGAAAACTGCGCAATCGAGTGCGAAATGAAAGGCGCGCCATACCACGTTTGCTAGCTCCCTTGCTGGGGCAGCACAAGGAGGAATAACCGTAGTTGGCTGACCTTTAAAAACTGGCGGGATTTGACTTTTTGACACCCTACGCGCAATGTTCGGCGAAACATTTTCCGACGCCTAAGCTGCCCTTCGATTAGCCTGTGAACCAACGGCAGCTAACGAGGGCTTGAACCGGGTGCCTGAATGACCGGCAAGTTGTGGTTTGTTGCCATTCCCTTCGCGGCGCGACGCGCTTAAGGATTTTTCGCTGTTGGAACTACTGCTAATCTAATAGCTTCAACCGATGGACATTCTGGATTGGATTACTTGTTCGTATGAATAATAGGTCCCTAATATTTTTGGTTCTGCTGTATTTCGCCGGAACCGCCAGCTTCGCAAGTGCGAAATCTGACGAGGCAGCAAGGCAAAAAGCACTATTGTCCGCTAGGGATTTCGCCAGATGCGTTGTTAAACGGCACCCCGTTCTAGCAAAAAGGGTCGTCGTCGAAAGCATATATGACATTTCGAGCCGCTTCTCACGAATACTGGATCCTGGATGTATCACAGGCATAAAATCGGAAACCACTAAGAACTTGCGGTTTCCGAGTGATACACTTCACCAGATGTTGAGCAATGCACTGATTGAACGGGATTTTGCATTATCCGGGCCTACGAATTTTGACGCAGTGCCCGATACGCCTTTTCCGCAGCCTAAACGCTTGAAAGAAGAGGCACTTGCAAAAATGTCTCCAGAGCAACGGGCGTCAGTTCTGGGCCGTCTTCGGGAAAGTGAAACTTGGTATATGCTGAATGTGATGGGGCACTGCCTTGCTCGGCGTTCGCCCGAAAAAGTTCGACTACTTGCAATGACACCAATCGGCAGCATTGATGAACGTTCGTCTATAAATTCCTTAAAGGACGATATTTCAGCTTGTCTGCCTGCCGGCGCAAAATTCCGAATGAGAATTAGTGATTTGCGCGGGCCTACCATTCGAAATTACTACCAATTAACCCAGTGCTTCTTGGATGGCCGCATGCTTAATGTCGATAACCAACCAGAAATCTGAAATCCCGGAAGAGGGATTCGGTGACCAATCGACATATTAGAAATCTGCCCACACCGAATTGTGCGGCTCACTTGCAAAATAATCAACGACCGCGATGTCGTCGTTACCGGAGAGACCGCTTTCGGCATCGCAAAACTATTTTCCCGACGGCTGGTAGGTTGTGGAAACCGGACGTTATGTTCTCGGGACTCTAATTCTTCGTCACGTTGTCTCGCCAGCCCCCTCAATGCACGTGGTGACGGCGTCCAAGCTCATCGACATATGAACTGCTGCCAGACAGAGCCCCATTTTATCAAGCCGATCTAGTAGATCATTGATATCGCGTTGGATGGAAACTACGGCTGACAATTGCGGGCCAGCTCGGCTATCTGTGCATTCAAGCGGCATATCCTCTCCTCAAGTCCAGCACCGTGTCTCTGCCGTCTGACAGGATTGCCCGATCAGACCGGGCTGAATGTCAGCCGGACAATGATGAATTGGCTCCGTCTTTCATCCGTTTGCGAGGCATACATTGACTTTGTAGCGGAGACACATATTCGTGACCTGTTTCCGGTCATTAAAATCCAGCTGCCGCACCAAGGATTGCTTTAATGCTCAAGACTAAAAATACCGCTCGCATGCAGGTTGTGCCAGACCTGGTTGAGCCCAACTTTCGGGCCACCACCTATAGCATGGTCAACTGCTTCGTGAATCAGCAACGCGTCTGGATGGAAACCATGCGTATGGATCCCACTACCCTGCTGATTTACATGATTGTCGCACTTGCAGCTGTTCAAAAGGTTACGCGGCTTCCCCAAATCCCCAATGAAATGCGGGGATTGATCCCGCTTCCCACAGACATGGTCGGAAGCATTTCACGCCGGGCTGTCGCGGCTTCCAGTGGCATCCCGCGCGAACAGGTTCGCCGGATAATCAATGAGCTCCTTGAGAGTGGTCGCCTCATCCCTGCGGGGCGCAACGCTGTCCGGGTGCCACGGGATAATGCACGCGGCGAAAGCTTTGTTCATGTGCCTGCACTTCTTCTGATCGATATCATCCGCATGGTGGACGAACTTCGGGGCCTAGGCGTGGTCGCTGATCAATCTATCGCGTAGAATTGCTGCGAGAAGCGAGGGCGGATCGCAAGACAGTGGTTCATCCAGTGAAGGTCGCTGGCGGTTGGGCCTTGCAGATTGGTGAACCTCAGGTCACGCGCTGAAGTGACCGAGCGGCAAATTTATTGGGGTTAGCGCACTGTCAGCTGTTGCTGACCTGAACATTCAAAGCGTATGCAATTTCGCGCGCAACATCTTCTGGTCCCTTATTCGTTGTGTCGATCTCGAAATCATATCCGATGCCTTTATGAACGCGGGGGAATTGCCAACGCGACAGGCCAATCAGGCGGTCGCCGCGATTTCGTTCTCGCTTTTCGAGAATGTCGAGAGGCGCATGGATCGCTACGAAGTAGATTGGGACGTCGTGGCATGCGCCTAAATAGGATTGCTGATCAGTTGCGGACAGCATGACATCATCCACTACGCAGTTGTTGCCAGCCTTGGCGAGCGCAGCGACGGAAGCGCGCATCCCCTCCATCAAGCGCTCAATCTCAATGCCTACATCAATCTCGATTGACGGACGCCTGCCGTCCTCGAGCTGCCGAAAGACAATACCTCGTTCATTGCCCCACATTTGAGGCGCGATCATCTCCAGAAAAGCGTCTCCCGATACATGAAGAAAAGGATCGACGGCGATCCGCTGGAAAGCCTTCGCCGCAGAAGTCTTTCCTGCACTGCCTACACCATTAAGCACGATCACACGTCCGGTCATCGTGGTAATTTATGACCAGATGGCGGTTTTGTCGCTCGCAAATTCGCTGAACAACCGTCCGCAATGTTGTTGTTACCGGAAAGTCCGCATTTGGCGCAGAAGATTACGCGGGTCACATGAAATTTTTAAAAAATCCGAAGCGGTACACGCACCAACCGATTGACCTGATCGCCCGCATGAGGGATGGCTAGAGACGGACCGGCGCTTAACCTTTCCCTGACCCTCTTGACGGTCGATGCAGACGGCACATGTCGCACTTCCTCCGTCAATTATTGCTTCCAACCCCAGACGTAGCTAAATACTGCCGCCATGCAGGTTATTAAGTCTCTTATAGTGGTAGGACTGATGGCTACATGCACAGGTTGTGCGCTTAAGGACGACAGCTCCTCAACCCCCCAATACGCCGAGGGTCGAGAAACTGGCAGTCGCAACATGTATTCACCAGAAATTTATGGCGATGGGCACGCCCAACACCAGTGGATTGCCGGAATCGAAGCATTGGAGGCTAAACAGGCGAGAAAGACGCTGCGTAGTCATACCGGCGGAGATATCAGATGGGGGCGGTAAGGGATCCACAACGCACTTGATTGACTGAAGCGATCTTTACTTTGAAACGCGCCTGTTGGGTTCAATTGGCGAAGCGTCCGATAGGGCCGACATACTTGCCGAACCAATGGCCAGAAATAGCGAACTAATCTTGTAGTCCGCAGGGGCGTCCACAGATGGGAAGCTGACTGTCCGCTATCGAGCGTCCCCGCAACACGCCCAGTTGTAGTTTTCGAAAGTGGTATTCAATTTGAGAATATGAGTTATGTGCGCTTTAAAATGCAATGCTTTGCGGAAATTTCACGTTAAAATATCTTCATTAAAAAATGGAGCTCTGAAAATGATTCTGATTGATGAGTATCGCGCCGTTGCGTTGCGCATGCAGAAGCTCATTGATGAGCTGGACAGATTACAGCTGGCTACAGTCGCCGTTCACGTTGATCTGGCATTGAACCGATTAGAAAATATCATTACTGCTCAAAATGGGTTGGATTTAGACTTGAAAGACAATAGCTAACACCAATAAAACCGCCGTTACGTTGGCCAACCGGGCGGCACGAACATGCCATCCGGTCAGTTTGGATTGCCATGATATGACGTGCAACGATGTCGAGCCGGGAATGTTCGCGAAAATAGCTGAACATTGAGAGTATGATTACACCATGACTATGGCTGTGGAGACATGGCAGCGCTGGCGCGCCGTGCTTGAGAATAGTTGCACGAACCGGATATTCTCCGCGACCACAAAATCGACGTTCATATAGATGCTGCAATTCTTGCAACACAGGTTAAACTTGGAACCGAACGGTGTGTACCGGGTCATGACAATCAGGCTGACTAAATAGTCGAGCATGAGGAGGTTTGCACGTTTAACAGCACTTTTTACGGTTGATATATCCTCCCCGTATTTCCTCTACGGGAACTTCATTTTACACTAAGTATTTTGTCCAACTGGAAACGCGTGCGTTGCGTTAAAACGATACTAGTTGTGCCCCATTCACCTAATGCTTTTCGCTGCAATTCGATTATATCGGCATCTTTCAGTATCTTGATATAACGATCCAGTGATGCGGGCCGGATATCGGTTTCCTCTGCCAAGGTAGCAAGATCGATATCTTCATCCAAATTCGCGGCGGTCGCTATACACAAGATGATTGCCAGCCCATGGCTACGAATAATATCTGGCCCAACGATTGCTTCTAGACCACTAAGCATATCTCGAAACTCATTCAATCTGTGCATTTTGCCCCCGCAATATTTAGATAATCCCGCTTGCGCGCATGCTCAGCCAGCCTTCAGCGGCGACGACTATGTGGTCGTGCACCACCAATTGGACACCACGGCAAGCGGCTATAAGTTGTTTTGTGTTTTCGATATCGGCGCGGCTGGGAAATGGGTCGCCTGAAGGATGATTATGGGCAATGATTAGCCCCGTAGCGCCAACATCCAACGCAATTTTTACAATTTCCCGTGGATAGATGGGTGCTTCGTTGATCGTTCCGACCGACACCACGCGGTCTGCTACCAGCTTGTTGGTACTACCCAAAAATAGCACTCTAACCTGTTCATATACGAGATGTGCCATAGCACCGGTCAGGTAATCGATAACCGCTTTACTATTAGCCAGAATTGGCTTTGCTTTCAGTCGATGACCCAAAATGGCTTTGTGCGCGTCGAAAATAGCCAGCAGCAGCGAACCCACTTCGCCTTCAATTTTTTTGTGCTCGGCTGCCTGCAATACCAGAAATAGGTTGTCATACTGGGCAATCAAATCGGCCGCTATTAATGTAGGTTTGGCTAAACCTGCGGTTGAGAGAAGTCGCTCCAAGACCTGTCGGTCCCAAATGTTTTCATCCGCTGAGTATGCCTTAACGTTCCTGCTATCAGAATTATTAACATGGGATAAATCCAGAGCGATATGATCAACAAATGCACTCCCGGTAGCAAATGCGGAATTAGCAATTCCGGTAAATGCGAAATCACCTGAACCAATTGAAAACTGCTCATCCATATTGTCCAATATCTTTCCGAATGCAGCGCTGTCGCTATGAGTGCGATAAATACGACAATGTCGGCGCTCCAAATTCCTATGTTAATGACGCCGAAGGGCGAATGATAAGGAAACCGGAACAGCGCTGACCACGCCACGCCGACCAATATAATCACCGATACAAGTCGCTCAGGCGTGCCGCCCTTCCACAACGCGTAGAAACAGGCGGCACATAGGACGGCAGCAAAATAGGCTGGTTCCATAACTTTGACCTTATTGCAAAAAGCCAAAGTTAGAACATTTATGCCGCCTTGACGACGCTAAGATGACATTCATCGCTGCTATCCAGGCCTGTCACATCAGGGCATCCGGAAACGTCGCCCAAGCTTACCGTCCGCATACCAAGAATATTGCGATCAGCGGCGAGGTGCTCATGAGCCTCAATTACTTCTCTATAAGCGTTATTTGCCGACAATGCTGCTGCTGCCAAGCGTTCCGAGGCTGCAACACCCAAATTGAGCGGTACACGACCGGCAAACTGTTGCCGTGCTCGCGGGATTTCAGTCAGCAATTCGCCGATCAGTTGAAGCGAATGATTGAAAGACTGTTCGGCATCGGCAATTTTCTGCGCGATTGGACGAGCGGCTTTGACGCGTTCATTTAACATATTAGTCTCCTTGCCCCGAGACCGGGAAAGCTGTTTCAGATTAGGAGACTAACGGGGGCCTAGAAAAGTGTTTAAAGCTAAAGCCATAACGCTGATTAGAGCAATGACCGTCGACAGCTTAACTGTCAGATCGAATATAGCATAAAAACGCTGCTTTTTTGAAAGGCTATTCCGCAAGTCTCCCGGTTGACGAAGTGGAAGACCTGACAATGGAAGAAAATATTCAGGCTGTAACTGGAATGCTGCGCGAGCCTCCCCAACCCTGTTTTCCACTACCAAACTTTGCACCTCGGCCTGTCGATCAGGCAAGGAGGAAAATGACACGTCAAAGCTTGATGGCTCAACTGCAGAAAACCTGTCCCCATATAAAATGGGGTCGGTATCTTCGGTTTTTATCAAAATACGTGCGGCTTCGCGGCTACTGGTTACGCCCAGTTTCGTGCGCGAGCTGCGGAGTCTTTCGGTGATGGTATTGGACGTGACGCCCAGTTCACGAGCGCAGGTTTTGACGTCAAAGCCTCTGAGCAGAAGACGTAAAGCCTGCTTCTCGCGCTCTGTCAGTTTGTTTACCCTAGCGTCCAATATCTGCCCCCGTGCACATAATGCAAATAACCGAAGATATAATAAATTAATATCCTTAATCGCAGCGCAATTTTGTATCGGTTTACAACTAATACGGTAGAATTGCCGTGTCGTTCTCGAGCGCGGGGGGTGTAACAAAGGTATTTATGAGATAATTAGCCGTAGCCACCGCCGCCGTGGCAGCAATGCCGCCAAACATTAGCCACTGGGGCATTTTGCGCTTTGATGCTGGCATGATGCTCTTGTTTTATGCGCCTCAGGTGTTCCGTCAACGTCTGTATTTAGGCACAGGGTACAAGTTGCAGGGCGAAAAAAATAAGGGTCTAGGCAACTGGGCCCGAGCGTCCATCCCGAAGGACAGACGCCCAGGCCCGGTGTGGATGTTACCAATTGACGTTTAACTTCGCCGCACCAACTTCTGCCGCCGCCATCAGTGTGTCATTGGCCAGATGGGCATAGCGTGCGGTGCTCGCAACATTCACATGCCCAAGTAGCTTGCCGACCGTGTACTCGCCACAAGCGTAAAAGAGGATAGGAGCTTTGCGACATCGTTGCTTGTTTCAAGTGCGGCACATGCCGACGGAATTGTTGATGCAGTCAAGCGCCTGGGCGTCGCGATCCTTCCTGCCTGGTTCTATGCACCACCGCATATGCAAAATTTGACACGCACATTCCTAATCCCAAAGCACGACCCACAGCATACCCACGCAGCTGGCTACGTTATGGCCTTCCCGTAGGAAGCAAATTGACAGTAAGGGTTAAGCCATGGTGCTGCTGGGGAGGATTGAACTCCCGACCTCGTCATTACCAATGACGCGCTCTACCACTGAGCTACAGCAGCAATACCGAAGGTGCGGCCCTATGCGAAGGCTTGGACCTAATGTCAAGCGGCTTGCGTCGTTGCTGGCTCTTTGGCAACTAGCGCAGCTCAGGAGACAGTCATTGGCAAAAGATGCAGAAGACAAGGAGCGCATAAAGGCCGAGCGGCTACGCGAAGCGCTGCGCGCGAATTTGCGCAGGCGCAAGGCGCGGCCTCCGCAATTGTCAGCGGAACACGCCGCCGGGCGGCCGCTGGTCGCGGACCCTGATCCCGGCACGTGAGGCGCAATCTTGCATAGAGACCAGCGCCATATTGGGGGTTAAAAAAAAGACCCGCAAATCAAGCGGGTCTTTTAAGGAAAAGAACTTTAGTCTTTCGACAACAAAGTCCTCGGGTCGCGAGCTTCATATGTAAAAAATTGTGGAAACACGATTGCACAGAATCGTCATTGCACCCCCATATTTTTGACAATTTCGGCCAAATGATGAGAAAAGTTAAAATGCTTGGGCCAGCATGACGTTGCGCCGCCTTAAAGACTCGTGAATAGACGATGAATGCTTTACCAAATTGCACGACCTTTGTTATTCACAACCGACGCCGAGGCCGCGCATAATCTCTCGCTCGCAGCGCTAAAATTTGCGCCAATTCCATCGATGGGTCCAGGTAGCAAACGGCTCGCGCAGACATTTGCTGGACTGCATTTTCCAAATCCGGTCGGTCTCGCACCTGGCTATGATAAAAACGCCGAGGTGCCATTTGAAATTCTTCAGTTGGGTTTCGGCTTCACTGAAGTCGGAACGCTGACGCCTTTGCCGCAAGACGGCAATCCAAAGCCCCGCCTGTTCCGTTTGGTTGAGGATGAGGCCGTCATCAACCGCATGGGTTTTAACAATGAAGGCCAGGTCGCAGCGATCGAGCGGCTGCGTAACATTCCGCAGAAGGCGTTAAAGGCCCCGCTTGGCATCAACATTGGCGCAAACAAGGACAGTGCTGACCGCGTGGCAGATTATGTTACGGGAGTGCGTAATATGGAGCATTGGGCCGATTATCTCACGGTAAATATCAGTTCGCCAAACACGCCTGGGCTTCGGGCGTTGCAGGATAGAGCGGCGCTCGATGACTTGCTGGCACAAGTGATGGAGACGCGCGTGCAGGACACGCCAGTGTTCCTGAAAGTGGCACCCGACCTTCTGCCGGCAGATATTGACGACATTGTCGCCGTTGCCCTTGTGCGCGGAATTGCGGCTTTAATCGTTTCGAACACGACGATCGCGCGTCCGCCGCTGTGGTCACGCCACAGAGGTGAAACAGGGGGCTTGTCGGGCGCGCCGCTGCGGGACATGGCACATCAACGGCTGTGTGATTTCCGCAGAGCCAGTGGCGGGAAGATAGGTCTTATTGGCGTCGGCGGCATAGCTTCAGCCGAAGATGCTTATGCCCGAATCCGGGCTGGTGCGTCGCTGGTGCAGATATATAGCGCGCTAGTATATCAAGGGCCAGGCCTTGCCCGCAGGATCAACAAGCAGCTTGATCGGTTTTTGCAAGCCGATGGTTTTGCAAACATATCTGACGCGATTGGCGTTGATAGCTAAATCTGGGCTTTGCTTTGCGCATTAATGGCGGCTAGGTTGTTGCCATGAAAAAATCCTTATTTGCCATCACAGCATCAGCCCTCTTGTTTGCTCAGCCCGTCAATGCCGAAAATGTGGGCGTGACATCTTCTGCAGATCCGCGCGTGACAGCGGCAGGCATGGAGATGCTGCGCCAGGGTGGCTCTGCCGCGGATGCAGCGATGGCAATGATGCTGACACTCACGGTCGTCGAACCACAATCCAGCGGTATCGGTGGCGGCGGTTTTCTTTTGTATCAGGACAGTGCGAAGGGCGTGCTTTCAACCATGAATGGCCGCGAAACGGCGCCAGCGGCGGCAACCCCTGACCGGTTCGTGGGTCCTGATGGCAAAGCGCTTGGTTTTCTCGAAGCATTTCAGGGTGGCAGGTCTGTTGGCGTGCCAGGTAATGTGCAGCTCATGGCGCAAACCCACAAGAAATGGGGCAGGCTGCCTTGGGCGACAATTTTTAAGCCAGCGATCAGGCTGTCCGAAAAGGGATTTATCGTTAACAAAACGCTTGAGAGCCGTTTGCAGAGCATTCAACCATTGTGGTCCAACTTTGAAGAGGCACGTACTCTCTACTGGCGGGACGGAAAGCCCGTCCGGGCGGGCATGAAGCTCAAAAATCCCAAACTTGCAGCCACAATGAAGCTGCTGGCCAAAAAAGGCCCTGAGGCGTTTTATTCTGGTTCGGTAGCTGCACAGATTGTCAATACAGTCACAACCAGCAAGCTTAGCCCCGGTGACATGACGATGAGCGATCTGGCGCAATATCGCGCCAAGGAACAGCAGGCAGTGTGCGCACCCTATCGCGTGTATGTGGTGTGCGGCATGGCGCCGCCTTCCTCTGGCGCAACAACGGTGTTGCAGATTTTGGGAACATTGCAGCGCTTTGACTTGACCGCGTCGGGCAAGGACAATCCATTGAGCTGGCACCTGATTGGTCAGGCCATGCAACTGGCTTATGCCGACCGGGAAAAATATCTCGGCGATGACGCATTTGTTGATGTCCCCGTCGCCGGGCTATTGAACCAAGAATATATCAAGCAACGTTCAGCGCTGATTGACTCAGCGAAGGCGCGGTCTGATTTTCCTGCGGGTAGCCCGCCAGGCGCCTTGCCGCGCACTGCTGCCATTTCGAGCGAGGTTGCAGGGACTACCCATTTCACTGCCGTCGACAAATATGGCAACATTGCCAACATGACGTCGACGATTGAAGGACCCTTTGGCAGCCAGCTGGCAACGGGCGGTTTCTTTTTGAACAATGAATTGACCGATTTCACTTTTGCGCCGGAAAAGGATGGCGCGCCGGTCGCCAACCGCGTGGTGGGTGGTAAGCGTCCATTGTCGTCCATGTCACCAACAATTGTTTTTGACCGGGACGGACGTGCCATTCTTGCCCTGGGCTCAGCGGGTGGCAAACGGATCATCATGCATGTGACAAAAACGCTGATTGGTGTGCTCGATTTCGGGCTCCCTCTTGAACAGGCAATTGCGTTGCCCAATATCTTCTTCAGCGGCAGCCAGCTCGAGGTAGAACAAAACACTCCACTTGCGGCAATGGCAGATCAGCTATCAGCATTTGGACAAAAGGTTCGGGTGACTGACCTTGGATCCAAAGTAAACGGAGCGCAATTGTTGAAGGGCACATGGACGGGCGCTGCCGACCCGCGCAGCGAAGGCGTGTCGGCCACGATAGATGCAAAGGGCAAGATTGTTACCAGCCGCCCTGCTGGCGCTGCTGACGTGCCCCTGCCAAGCGTTGGCTGACAAACATGCGTTGCACCGCCCTGCGGTCGGCGTTAGCGTAAAATGACAACAAAAACAGGTAATAGCCTGATCGGGCATACGTAGGAGAGCATTATGGCTGCCGAACAGTTTGACGACTTTGACCGCTTTCCCAATCTCGTCACAATGTTTTTTGCACGCGCGCGCTACCGCGGTGACGCACCATTTTTGTGGGCAAAACATGATGGCCATTGGCAGTCCATAAGTTGGGCTGAAGTGGCGCGCCAAGTTGCGGGTTTTGCCAAATCGCTTCGGCAGCTGGGGCTGGGAAACGGTGACCGGGTCATGCTCGTGTCGGAAAACCGCCCCGAATGGTGCATAGCTGATCTTGGGATCATGGCAGCAGGCTGTGTTACAGTACCCACTTACGTCACCAACACAGAGCGCGACCACCAACATATCATGGACAACAGCGCCGCCCGCGCCGTTGTGGTCTCGACAGCGAAGCTGGCCAAGACGTTGATGCCTGCGGCGTTGCGGTCGTCGCAAGCCGAATTCATCATCACGATGGAGCCACAACCAGCCATGCAACATGGGCAATTGTCGATGCATCAATGGTCCAACATGGTGCAAGGCACTGACGCGGATGTGCGCGCCAGCGAGGCAGCGATGGCGACAGTTACCCGTGATGATCTGGCGTGTATCATCTATACCAGCGGCACTGGCGGTGCCCCGCGCGGAGTTATGCAGCAGCATGGCGCCATATTGCACAATGCCGATGGCGCAGCGGCGGTCCTGCGCGAAGATTTCGGCCTTGATGAAGAAGAAGTGTTCCTGTCGTTCCTACCGCTGTCGCACGCTTATGAGCATAGCGGCGGGCAGTTCCTGCCGATCGGCGTTGGCGCGCAGATTTATTATTCCGAAGGCCTAGAAAAGCTGGCATCGAATATCGAGGAAACACGGCCGACGGTGATGGTTGTCGTCCCAAGGCTGTTCGAGGTCCTGCGCCAGCGCATGATCAAAGCGGTGGAAAAACAGGGCAAAGTTCCGAGCTATTTGCTCGACAAGGCGCTGACCATTGGCGAGCGCGATTACTCGGGCCGAAAGCGGCTGAGCGATGCGCCGATGCGATTGGTTCTGTCACGGACCATCAAACCCAAAATTCAAGGACGCTTTGGCGGGCGCATGAAGGCCATGGTGTCGGGGGGCGCGCCACTGAACCCCGACATTGGCATATTTTTTCAGTCGTTGGGCATCACTTTGTTGCAAGGCTATGGCCAGACAGAAGCTGGTCCGGTGATCAGTTGCAACCGGCCGCGTGCCGGCATCAAAATGGATACCGTTGGTCCGCCACTGAAAAACACGGAGGTGAAAATTGCCGAGGACGGCGAAATTCTCGTGCGTGGGCCATTGGTGATGAAGGGATATTGGCGCAACAAGGCAGAGACTGATCGCGTTATCATTGATGGATGGCTGCATACCGGGGATATTGGGCATATTGACGATCGAGGCCGCATTGCCATCACCGACCGCAAAAAGGATCTGATCGTCAACGACAAGGGCGACAATATAGCGCCGCAGAAGATCGAAGGGATGCTCACGCTGCAGCCGGAGATCTTGCAGGCCATGGTATCCGGAGACAAACGCCCTTACATCGTTGGGCTCATCGTACCCGATCCCGAATGGGCGCTGGAATGGGCACGCGTGCAGGATATGAAATATGACTTCACCGCGTTGCAGGCTAATCCGCAGTTCCGCTCAGCAGTGCGCGCCGCGATAGACCGCGTAAACGCCGATGTTTCGGTCACCGAAAAGGTGCGGCAGTTCGAATTTGCCGATGAACCATTCTCCATCGAAAATGGCGAAATGACGCCGAGTATGAAAATTCGGCGTCATGTCATTCGCGAACGTTATGCCGCGCGGGTCAACGGCATGTATAAGGATTGACACAAAGCTGCGCGTTATTTGGCATCCAGCCAGTCGTTAACCTCTGACCGGATGCGCGGCTGCGAGGTAATGCGAGTTTGGATCGCGACAATTGCCTGTTCAACTGGCTTGCGTGATTCAGGCTTGAGGTGTGCGGCCGCATAAGCATTGAGCTTGCCTACCATCGCGGGATCCGCCGAGCCATTGCCCAATCCGGGGATAAACTCGGATGTCGAAGATACGTCGACCAGCGCTTCCACAGCTTCCCTGTTGACAAGAGCAAAATCAACCGTGAGGTCAGGATATTCCTGCGCCACTGCTCCAATCATTGCTGCGCTCAGCGTTGAGCCCGGCTCCTTGGTCAGGGCCAAAGCAAGAGTCTGGTTGGCCAGATCGACATTGCGCGTCGAACCGAGCAACCGGTACATGCTGGATTTTACCAAATAGCTTTCCGCATTTTGACCAAGTTTGCGCATCTTGTTCCAGGCCGCCTGATCGGCATTTTGGGCGATCACCCCAAGCCAGGTGGTGCGCAAGGGGCCATCAAGCGCCGCTGGATTACTGTCCAGCGCATTAAACAGGCGCCGGGCTTCCGCCACTACCTTTGGGTCGCCCATATAGCCTAAGGTGCTGATAAGGGCGCTCCGCAGATTTGCGTCCAGAGTGCTATCCGTTACTGCCTGCTTCATTCCAAGCTTGTCGAGGGTTGGCCCAAATCGGGCGGTTGCAAGCTGCGCCAACTTTGCCTGTCGGGCGGGGTCCGTGTCGTAAAGCCCGTAAAGATACGAGAAGGTTGAAACATTGTCTTCCGTGACGCGCTGGCTGGCCTCGGCTGGAACTGCATCGACCAGCGCAAGCGCAGTGCCCACTGGCTGATAGGCAGCGTAGGCGAGGCCCTGGCTGTCGTTCAGCAATCCCAATTGGTCGATGGGTGCAAGTTTGGGGAAGGCTTCCTTCAACGCCGCCATCATGTCTGCGGAGTACAGGACGCGGTAATATCCGCTTTGCCCGGCATTTACCAGAACTGTGCCGCAGCCGGGCAGGGTCATCGTACCTGCGCCGCCTGAGACAACCGAAGTAGAAGGCGCTTGGCCTAATATCTGCGCAATCACGGGGACATTCCAGCGTTGCGGCTTGGCAGATGTTTCCGCTTTGCGGTCGCGGGAAAATTCGCTCTGGCTCAGCTTCAGTTGAGTCATGCCATTAACGCATTTAGCGGCGTCGACCTTGATCAACGGCACACCCGGCTGACGCGTAAAGTCATGCGCAATGCGCACCAGTCCCTTGGCACCGGCTGCCTCGACCGCATTCCACAGATCGTCGGTGCGCGTGTTGCCGTAGGCATGTTTTTTCATATAGGCACGTAGGCCGCTGCGCCAGACATCCTCGCCGGCAAAGGCTTCCAACATGGTGATGACCGCCTCACCTTTTTGATAAGTGATGGTATCGAACGCTTGACTGGTTTGTTCGACGGTGCTGATCTTTTGGATCACCGGGTGCGTCGTGACATAGCCATCAAGCCCAATGGCGCCCTCACGGCCATTTACGCGATCCAGGTCGCTTTGCCATTCGGGGTTGAAATGTGCCGTGGCCTTGCTTTCCATCCAGCTGGCGAAACCTTCGTTGAGCCAAAGGTCGTCCCACCATGCCATCGTCACGAGATTGCCGAACCATTGATGCGCAATTTCGTGCGCGTCGGTCGTAAATATGCCCTGACGGGTACGCGCGCTGGTGATCTTCGGATCGTTCAGCAAAACACGTTCAAAAGTGAAAATCGCGCCCCAATTTTCCATTGCGCTGAAAAACTGGCTTTGTCCGGGTCCAGCGACATTGTCGAGTTTCGGCAAAGGATAAGGAGTGTCGAAGTATTCATTATAATAGCCCACCAGCTTGGCAGACGCATCAAGGGCGTATTGACCCTTTGGTCCGTTGCCTTTGCCCACGACAACACCGACCTCGGTTGGCCCGACCTGTTTGGTGATGCGGTCAAATTCGCCGGTGCCGAAGAACAACAAATAGGTCGACATTTTTGGCGTTGTTCCAAAACGGACTTCAGATTTCCCGTTGCCCAAATCGCGGCGCGCGGCGACTGGCATGTTGCTGACTGCCATTTGCTCTGACGGGACATTCACCGTCAGATCAAAAGTGGCTTTATAATTCGGCTCGTCCCAGCTGGGCACAAAGCGGCGCGCGTCAGGCGCTTCGAACTGCGTAAATATAGCACGCTTTTCTGCGCCTTTCGGGTCTTTATAATCCAGCGCGAAGATGCCATTTGCCTGCTGCAATATCTTGCCCGTATAATCGATCATCAAAGTGTAACGACCTGAAGGCAGCTTCCGTCCAAAGTCGATGGTTGCTGTCTGTGCAGCGGCATTGACAGTTGCAGTGGCGGGCATCGCAGCCATCCGGCCCTTGGCGATGCTGACCGCGCGAAATTCAATGTCGGCGGCATTAAGCGTGACCGACCTGCTTGCGGTCCTTAATTCAAATTCGATGCGGACATTCCCGTCATACCGCAGCTTGGCAGCATCGGGTGAGACAGTGATCGCGTAATGCAGCGGCGCGGCGTTGCGGGGCAATTGCGACGGCACGACGACGTCGTGCGCAGCCTTTGCTGATGCGGAGTTGATTTGGCTGAAGGGTACAACAACACATAATGCTGCGGTGGCAACCAACAGTGAACGGATCTTCATAAATTTGCTCCCCAATAAAGTCTGGATCGCTAGCTGTTTTGCGCCCAAATCAAAAATTCGACATTGCCTTGCGGCCCGGTGATTGGGCTGGTGGTCAGACCGCGCACTGTCCATTTTTTTTCGACCAACCACATTTTTATCTCGTCGCAAACGCGGGTGTGGACGCTTGGGTCCCGCACGACCCCGCCTTTGCCAACTTCTTCCCGGCCAGCTTCGAACTGTGGCTTGATAAGCGCAATCAATTGCGCGCCATGTTTGGCAAAGGACATTGGCTGCTCAAGCACTTTGGCGAGGCCAATGAAGCTGGCGTCGCAAACGATCAGGTCGACAGTTTCGGTGATATGCGCCTCGGTCAATATGCGCGCACTTGTCTGTTCATGGACAATGACGCGAGGATCCTGCCGCAGTTTCCAGGCCAGTTGATTGGTGCCGCTGTCCACGGCAAAGACACGCGCCGCGCCGCGGGTCAGCAGCACATCGGTAAATCCGCCTGTCGACGATCCGACGTCAATGGCAACCTTGTCCGTCACGTCTATTGAAAAATCGTCCAGCGCATGTGCGAGTTTGATGCCGCCGCGTGACACCCATGGATGATCGCTGCCACGCACGCTGATGTCGGTGTCCTCGGCAATTTGCTGTCCGGGCTTTTGTGCCTTTGTCTCGCCGATATAGACATGGCCAGCCATGACGAGCGCCTGCGCCCGCGTCTTGCTTTCGGCAAGGCCGCGATCAACGATGATTTGATCTAAACGTGTTTTTTTGGTCGCCATGTCGCAACGCGCTAGCCGAGCGAAGGCGATTTGGCCATAAGCCAAAGCCATGCAGACCCGTCTCCTGACCCTCATTGCGTTGCTCGCGCTTGCCGCATGCGTTGCGCCGCCCCCTTCGCCCGTGCCTCAACCGGCTTCTGCTCCGCCGCCTGCTGCAGCGCCTTTACCTGCGCCACGCTTGACGGGTGACTGGAATGACTGGCCCTTCACGCCAGGTGATTGGACCTATCGACGTGATGGACGCGGATCACTTGGCGCATTTGGCGCACCGGGCCAAATCGCAAAGGTCAGCTTGCGATGTGATCTGCAGAGCCGTCGTGTGTATTTGTCACGAGAAGCTGCCGCTGCTGGCCAGAAGATGACTATTCGCACCTCGTCGACGATCAAGGAACTGGTGACGAAGCCGACTGTCGGCGCACCAGCCCTTATTGCAGCAGAAATACTGCCAAATGACGCAATCTTGGATGCAATGGCCTTTAGCCGCGGCCGCATATCGGTTGAAATCGAAGGGCAGGCGGCGGTTATCCTGCCATCATGGGCCGAAATCACGCGTATTGTGGAAGATTGCCGGCCATAATTTCCGGCCAGGGATCCGGGCCGATATGTCGCGGCGCAGAACCTCAATGTTTGCCGGAAAAAAAATTTATTACAAGACTTGTTTGTAAACGCAGTTTGATTCACTTTCGTAACTGCGGAGGGCAGATATATGTTTGAAGCAAGCAATTTCCATTCAACGAAAGGAGGTGATCCGATGTCTCATGGTTCAGTTAAGAGGTCGGACAATTCCGTTCGGGAGATCGGCCGCTGATCAACTCGGCGATGCCGGTCACGGCATGAAAGCAACTTCCGGCAGCGGGCGTCCGACCGCTGACCCATGTTTAAGGGCCGCTGGATCACTCCAGTGGCCTTTTCTGTCGCCCGAAACCCGGCGCAGTTGTCGAACGTGGTTTCACTGGTGCCAGTAGCATCCATCAAGTTGACAGACCCATGGTGTCGCTTGCGTCCGAGCAGGGCTAGATGAAACTATTGCGACGCAATCCTGGAAAATGCGGCTACCGGCCTGACTATCGGGGCGCAAAGGTTTTTCGTCGAACAATGGTGGCAAATTTTAAGGAAATGCCTACATCGTGTCGCAGACTCAACAGGATGTTAAAAAATGCAATTCGTGCGGATTAGCTGGAAAATTTTGGTAGGTTTTAAGGACCTGCTTGTCCTTTTGTTCATGTTGCTGTTTTTTGCCGCAGTCTTTGTGTTGCTGAATTCAAGTCCCAATCCGGCAATGGTGCGCGATGGCGCTTTATTGCTGAAGCTCGACGGCGTGGTGTCGGAGCAGCCTGCCGAGGTCGATACGCTGACGATGCTGACATCGTCCTCGGTCCCGGTGGGTGAAATTCGCCAGCGCGATATCATCCGCGCGTTGAAATTGGCCGAAAGAGACAATCGGGTAAAATCTGTTGTCGTGGATATGGACCGTTTCCTGGGTGGCGGGCAAGCGAGCCTCGCCGCCATTGGCCGAGGTCTTGATTCAGTCAAAAAAGCTGGCAAGCCAGTCTATGCATTTGCCACGGCGTATACCGACGACAGCTACCAGATCGCCGCGCACGCGACTGAAATCTGGATGGACCCGCTTGGTGGCGCGATGTTGACTGGCCCTGGTGGATCGCAACCTTATTATAAGGGCTTGCTCGATCAACTGGGGATAAAGGTCAATATCTACCGCGTCGGCACCTATAAGAGCGCCGTGGAGCCGTTCATGCGTTCCGACCAGTCGGAAGCATCAAAACTTGCGATAAAGGGCGTGTACGACGAAATTTGGGGCCAGTGGAAAGCCGATGTCGCCAAGGCGCGCCCGCAGGTTCAGCTGGAACAGATGTTGATGGATCCGGCGGGCTCGGTTGAAGGCGCCAAGGGCAATCTCGCGCAGCTCGCATTGACCAGTAAACTTGTCGACAAGCTGGGCGACCGCGTCGCCTTTGGCAAATATGTCGCGAGCAAAGTCGGTGCCGATGACAAGAAAACCACTGGCGGATTTGCGCATACACCCATGGAAGCACTTCTCGCGAGCTATGGCCCGCCATCGGCTGGCAAACAAATTGGTGTCGTTACGATTGCCGGAAACATAACCGACGGTGAAGGCGGCCCGGGATCAGCCGCAGGCGATACCGTTAGCGGACTGATCTATGATGCGCTCGACAACAAGGACCTGAAGGCGCTTGTCGTGCGCGTGGATTCGCCGGGTGGCTCAGTCATGGCCTCGGAAAAAATCCGCCTCGCAATCAATGCCGCCAAAGCCAGGAAAATTCCTGTCATCGTCTCAATGGCCAATCTGGCTGCAAGCGGCGGGTACTGGATTTCAATGCCGGCCGATGTCATTTTTGCCGATCCAGCAACCATCACTGGTTCGATCGGCATATTCGGGGTCATCCCAAGCGCCGAGGCAGGACTTGCGAAAATTGGCGTGAACGCCGATGGCGTGAAAACGACGCCGCTTTCGGGGGAACCTGACGTGCTCAACGGGTTTAGCCCGGAGTTTGACCGCGTTGCGCAAAGCGCCATTGAGAATGGATATAACCAGTTTCTCACCCGCGTTGCGACCGCACGTAAAAAAACCTTGGCTCAGGTTGATGCCGTTGCACAAGGCCGCGTGTGGGCAGGTGGCACCGCGCGCCAGCTTGGCCTTGTTGACCGTTCAGGCGGCATGGATGAAGCGCTGGCAGAAGCAGCCAAACGCGCTGGCCTCAAACCCGATGGTTGGCACGCCGTGTATATTGAACCGCCCGTAAGCTTTACAGGCACATTGCTCAGTGGGCTGTTGCCAAAACGGGCACAGGCAGCCGCGCCAATGGACATATTTGCCCACGCGGCATGGCAGCAAACCTTGTTTGCGCAACGCGTCGCGACGGATCTGAACATGCTTACAGGTGTGAAGGGCGTTCAGGCCAGATGTCTTGAATGTGGTGATTTTGCGCCACCCGCCGCAGCGCCGACAGACAAAGGCTGGTTGGCCGTCCTAATGAAGGCGCTGAGCTAGCAGCTTATCGCGCGGTAAGCCCTAAACCCTTACCGCGCAGATGACCGCTGAAGATGTTGCAACGCTCAATATCTCGGGATCTTGCAATGCCCGCGTGCGACGCAGAAACTCGTCAACTGTCACCTTGCGCATATCCTGGCTGCGCAATTTTTTGAGCCCGCCCAGCTTGTTGAGCTGAACCAGCGAAAGCCGGTCGACCATCCGGTCGGCCATACATGCCGCCATAGGCTGCGACAGACCCGCATCCATCAATGCTGTCCGGATGCGGGTTTCGGGTGTGGCACAAGCCGACAGCGCCAATGCGGCGAGGCTGACAAGCGCGATGCGTTTCATATGCCTTGTTCCTTTGCGCGCTCAACACATTCCAGAATGATGCGCTTGGCGTCTTTTTCATCGCCCCAGCCATTTAGCTTGGCCCATTTACCAGGCTCAAGGTCCTTATAATGGGTGAAGAAATGCTCGATCTGCTGAAGCACGATCGGTGGCATGTCCTTGTAGGTCACGACATCGGAATAATATGGGAAGGTCGCATTCACAGGCACGCAAAGCAGCTTTTCATCGCCGCCTTTGTCGTCTTCCATCATCAGCACGCCAATCGGGCGGCATTTGACGACAGCGCCCGCAATGATGGGGGAGCGAGCGACAACAAGCGCATCCAGCGGGTCGCCATCTTCGCCAAGCGTATGCGGAACAAAGCCATAATTTGCTGGGTAGCGCATAGGCGTGTGCAGGAAGCGGTCAACGAACAGGGCGCCAGACGCCTTGTCGAATTCATATTTCACCGGCTCACCGCCAATTGGCACTTCAATCAGGACGTTGAGGCTTTCGGGCACATCGTCGCCCGCCGGAATCAGATCAATACGCATGGGAGAATGCTTTCACTTTGTTATTGCGTGGGTCGCCGCGGGCTAAACAGACGGTCGATGGCCGTCTCGCCTTGACCCACGGGTTCGAGGTGCGGATAGCGCAAACCGCCTGAATAGGCGATGTCTATTTGCTCATAGCGCTTATTGCGCTCTACGAGCAGCCTGACGGGCGTCTTCTTATCCTTGGCGGTCTTGATGGCGCTGGTCAGGCCGTCCTTGGAATATGCATACCCATCGACAGCAATGATCTTCGCGCCATTGACGATATTTGCCTTGAATGCCGGGCCATTCCACATGACCGATGTGACCTTCGCTTCCTTGTCGAGAGTCAGCCCCAGCGAATGGGTGAGGTTGAAGCTGCCGCCTTCTTTCATGAGCTCCTTGTCGAATATATTGGGCTCTTCCTTCCAGACCAGTCTGTACCCGCCTTTTTCCACGCCCGCTAACGGCGCTGGCTGGCCCGGCTGACGCAATTTGCTGTCGAGGAACTTGGCCCAGTCATAGGGCTGTACGGCATTCAGCGTGCGGACCACTTCGTCGAAATCATAGGTCAGCACGCCCCAATCCTTGTCACGGACGCCGAAAAAAGCCTTGGCAAAATCATCCAGTGATTTGGCGCCCTTGGATAGCGCGCGAATGGTCATGTCAGCGTCAAGCCAGATCAGCGAGCTTTCGTTATAATAATCCTCGCCACGCGCCTGGCTTGCCAATGGTTTTGCCTTGCGCGCCCCGAAAATGGGATCATGCGTGGTGTCCTCGACCGAGCGCCAAGCGCGGCCGGGCTGTTCTGCATAAAATCCGGCATATTTCGCCCACTCGCCCAAAACCATTTCCTTGGACTGAAGCCCTGAGCGCGCAGCAAGCACGAGGTCCCAATAGCTGGTCTGACCTTCATAGACCCACAAAAGATTGTCGCGCATCGGGGTGGAATAATTGGGCGTCCACATCGTCGCGGGCCGGCGGAACTTGCCATTCCAGCTGTGGGTGAATTCATGCGGCAGCAGGCCGCGTTCGGACATATTGTCATCCCATTCGGTGAAATAGTCGGTCTCACGCGTGTTTTCCGAACTGCGATGATGTTCAAGGCCAACGCCGCCAAGCTCTTCGGTCAGGCCAAGCAGAAATTCATAGCGGTCAAAATGCTTTGATCCGAACAGCAATATGGACTCATCCACCAGTGCGCGATGCGCCGCGATCTGCTCGGGCTTTGCCGCAAGATATTTGGGGTCATCCGCCCATACGTTCAGCGTGACATTATTGCCCAGGTCCCATTTCTTGTAATGCGGCCCTGCAAACATCGGGCTGTCGACGAACGTTTCGAAGTCCGTGACACCATAATCGATGCGGTTTCCGGTCACTTTTGCGCCGTCAAGTGCTGCTACCCCGGTCCAGCCTTCTGGCAAGGTGATGGACGGCTTTATCTGGATAGCACGGGTAAAATGTCCTGCAGGATATAGCGCGACCTGTTCCCACTGCACATTCATCATGTTTGGGGTGACATTGATTCGCCCCTCGCTCTCGCGCACGGGTGCGGTGAACTGGAATTCGACATCGACGGATCTGGTGCCTTCGGGCACGTCAACGTGAAAGGCGTAAACCTCAACCGGATCGCGCGTCCAGCGCAGCGTCTTGCCACCAGCGCGGATGACAAGGCCAGTCATCTCGGCCAATGCGCCGCGTGGCCCATGCTTGCCCGGAAGCCATTGCGGATATAGCAGAACAAGCGGCTTGCCCTGCTCAACGGGGATCACCTGCCGTACCTGGAAAATGGCGCGATCAATATCGGTGGCGTCCACCTGCAATATCATTGGCGCGGTCAATGGACGGTCTTGCGGATCAGGAATCGTGGACACTATGGGCACCGGTTGCGGTGCGCTGTTCTGGGCGGATGCTGCTGAGATGAGGCTGGAGGAAAGGGCGAGGGCGGCAATGAGGCGCGGCAAGGTATTAGAAGTCATGGATAAGGTTTCTGCCGAAAGTGCCGTGCTGCGTCCAGCCCTATTCCACTTCGAACATTTAGCCGCTAGGGCGCTTGGCGATGGCAAAGATACAAACACCCCAAGCCGTACGCGGCACGCAGGACATGTTCGGCGAGACCGAGGAGCGCTTTGCGCATGTCGTGGCAACCTTTGAGCGCGTGCGCCGGCTATATGGCTTTAAGGGCCTTCAATTGCCGGTCATTGAGCCGACTTCAGTGTTTGCGCGCAGCCTTGGCGAGGCGACCGATGTCGTTTCAAAGGAAATGTATACGTTCGAGGACCGGGGCGGTGATTCCATAACCCTGCGGCCCGAGTTTACCGCAGGCATTGCGCGCGCCTATCTGACCAATGGCTGGCAGCAATTTGCGCCGATGAAGCTGTCAGTGCATGGTCCGCTATTCCGCTATGAGCGCCCGCAAAAGGGCCGCTATCGCCAGTTTCACCAGATAGACGCAGAAATCATCGGCGCGGCTGAACCCGCCGCTGACGTTGAGCTTCTGGTCATGGCCGATCAGTTGCTCAAGGAGCTTGGCATCAACGATGGCGTGACATTGCAGCTCAACACTCTGGGCGACAGCCAAAGCCGTGACGCCTGGCGTGCTGCGTTGGTTGGCTATTTCAACGACCATAAGGGTGAACTGTCCGAAGACAGTCTTGCCCGGCTCGAAAAGAACCCGCTGCGGATATTGGACAGCAAGGACCCCAAGGACCGTCCAGTGGCTGATGCTGCGCCGGTTATCGACGATTATCTGTCGGGTGAGGCGCAGGATTTCTTCGGCGCAGTCACTGCGGGCCTTGATGCCGCAGGGGTGGCGTGGACACGCAACGCCGCGCTCGTCCGCGGCCTTGATTATTACCGCCACACTGCGTTCGAATTTGTAACCGACCGGCTGGGGGCGCAGGGTACCGTGCTTGGCGGCGGGCGCTACGACGGGCTGATCGAGAATCTCGGTGGACCAGCAACGCCAGCGGTAGGTTGGGCCGCGGGGATTGAACGCCTGGCAATGTTGGTTGAAGTATCAGTCGCGGAAAAGTATTGATGCAGTGATTGATGATGTCGAAAGCGAGAACGGCTAAGCGACGCCATTCGTCTCGCGCGTAATTTGCGCAATGCCCAGTTCGCAACAGAAATCGTCTCGGCCGGAATCTCCACGCAAACGCTTTGACAAAGCAGCAAAAATGCCATCCCACACGCTGAATCCCTTTCGGTATCCGCGGATGGTCCGACGATGCGGATACGCGGCGAGGGCAGTGACATCGCGGGACGTGTGGAAGCTCTTGTAGCGGGTAGCAAATGATCCTGTCGCTCGACCCAAATAAAACGTCACCCTGAACTTGTTTCAGGGTCTATCATTCGCTATTCTTCCCTTCGGTCTGCGGGGCCCAATGGATGCTGAACCACGTTCAGCATGACGGGTTATGTGCGGGAATGTACAGCCAGTGAAAATCTCCCCGCACCGTATCGCGCAGATTGAATCGCGCTTTTCCGAACTTGAGGCGCGGATGGCTTCAGGGCAGCTTGAGGGCGACAGCTTCGTCGCCGCGTCGCGCGAATATGCCGAGCTTGAGCCAGTGGCCAAGGCAGCGGCGCAGGTCCGGCGGCTGCGCAAGGAAATCGAAACGCTTCAGGTGATGGTCGGGGATTCGTCCGATCCCGACCTGCATGACATGGCGGTTGAGGAACTTGACGACGTGGCGCACCAGTTGTCGGATGCCGAAACCGCGCTCGCCATTTCATTGCTGCCGCGCGATTCCGCCGACGACCGGCCAGCGATGCTGGAAATCCGCGCCGGAACTGGTGGCGACGAAGCTGCTTTGTTCGCGGGCGACCTGTATCGCATGTACGAACGCTATGCCGCAGGGCAGGGCTGGAAGATCGAACCGATTTCGGTCAGCGCCTCTGACGTGGGCGGTTTCAAGGAAGTCGTCGTCGCCATCAAGGGCACTGGCGTGTTTGCGAAGTTGAAATACGAAAGTGGCGTGCACCGTGTCCAGCGTGTGCCCGTCACTGAAAGCGGTGGGCGGATCCACACCAGCGCCGCAACCGTTGCTGTGCTTCCTGAGCCGACCGAAGTCGACATCCATATCGAAGACCGAGACCTGAAGATTGACGTCTATCGCGCAAGCGGCGCTGGCGGACAGCATGTCAACACCACCGATTCCGCAGTCCGCATTACGCATTTGCCCACGGGGATTGTGGTCACGTGTCAGGACGGCAGAAGCCAGCACAAGAACAAGGAAAAGGCTATGCAGGTCTTGCGGGCACGCATGTATGAAAAGGAGCGTGAGGAGGCCCAGGGCGCCGAGGCGGAGGCACGCAAAGCGATGGTCGGCTCAGGCGACCGGTCCGAGCGCATCCGCACCTATAACTTTCCGCAAGGCCGCGTCACTGACCACCGCATCAACCTGACGCTGCACAAGCTGCCGGAGATATTGGAGGGCGGTGGCCTTGGCGAACTGGTCGCCGCACTCATTGCCGAGGATCAGGCCGAGCGCATGGCGGGTCTTGGGGATTGATCTCTTGCCGTTTTTACCGTCCCCTGAACTTGGTTCAGGGTCCATTTGGCAGCTATAACTCTGGTTTGTGCTGCATGATGGATGCTGGAGCCGATGGCGTGCAGAGCGGAAACACGTTCAGCGTGACGGGTTTTATAGCCGTCTCACACTTCCAACCGGCCATGCTCCAGCTTCGGCAACACATAACGCGCGAACATGTCGCATTCGTTGATGTGCGGATAGCCGGAGAGAATGAACGCCTCGATGCCGACCGCGCGATAGGCGTTGATCTTGGCGAGCACCTGATCAGGATCGCCAACGATCGCGGCGCCGCATCCTGACCGCGCGCGGCCGATTCCGGTCCACAAATTGTCCTCAAGATAGCCATCATTCGCGGCGGCCTGTTCGCGCAACTCGGCCTGATGCGCGACACCGAATGTTTGCGTGTCGAGCGACTTGTTACGGATGGCCTCGCCCTGCTCGGCGTCCAGCTTCGATAAAAGCCTGTTGGCGTAAGCGCGCGCCTCGGCCTCGGTCTCGCGCACAATGACATGCGCGCGGAAACCATATTTCAATGTGCGACCAAATTTCGCGGCGCGCGCGGTCATGTCGTCGACAAGCTCCTTGGCGCCTTGTACGGTTTCCGGCCACATCAGATAGACATCACAACCTTCTGCCGCAGCGTCCTTTCGCGGCTGGCGACAGGCCACCGAAATAGAGCGGCGGGCATTTCCCGCTGACGGTTTTCATGCGCGGCGGGTCAAGGTCGATCTTGTAATGTTCGCCGTCGACGGAGAGATGCTCTCCATTGAGCAGTGTCTTCAGGATGTGCATGGCCTCGACGGTGCGGCGATAACGCGGCTCGGAATCCATCTTGTCACCGGGCAGAGTCAGACGAGATGATATTTACGTTCAACCGCCCCCCCGAAATCTGGTCGAGCGTGGCGATCTGACGCGCGAGCTGTGGCGGCCAGCTTTCGCCGATGCGCACTGCCATCAGCAATTTAATCCGCGTGGTGAGCGCCGCAATCGCACTGGCAAAGGCGGTGGTATCAAGCCCAAGCGCATAGCCCGGATGGCAGCAATATATTGTCGAAGCCGCCTTTTTCGGCGGCGAGAACGATATTGCGGCAATGTTCCCAGCTTGATGCCAGCATTGGGTCCGGGATACCCAGAAATTCATAATCATCATCACACAATGCGGAAAACCAGCTGACTTCGACGGGCTTGTTCATGGCAACGGCACTCCTCTGGCGGCGACCAGCACGCTGTACCAGTCAGCGCGGGTCCATTGGATTTTGAATGCATCGGCGGCTTCGATGATGCGCGCCGGATTTTGCGATCCGACAATCGGAATTGGACGCGCGGGATGCGCCATGATCCAGCTGTAGGCTGCGGCTGTCCGCGACACACCATGCGCTGCAGCAACGCCCGAAAGCGCAGCAGCGACATTCTGTTCGCGCGAATCGCCCGGCTCGCCAATGCGGCCGCCACCAAGCGGTGACCATGCAAGGACAGCCAGGTCCACGACATGGCCTGGTCAAGCTCGCCATTTTCGATGGTGTCGATCCGCAAGGGCGACAGTTCAGGTTGCGTTGAAACGATGGGAAGCGCGCTGAATTTTGCCAGTGCAGTTATCTGCGCTTGCGTGAAGTTGGACACGCCAAAAGCCCGGATTTTGCCCGCCTTGTGCGCGTCTTCAACGGTGCGCGCGATCTCCTGCGGATGCGTGAGCACGTCGGGGCGATGAATTTGCCACAGGTCGATACGGTCGGTGCGCAGAGCGGGCCAGGCTGTCGTCGATCGCCTGGGTCAGGTAGGCAGCGCTGCTGTCATAAGGCGTTGGCGGGGTAATGCCGCCCTTGGTCGCCAATATCATGCGGTCGCGATACTCGTGGAGCCTCGGCAAACACGCGGCCAAGCAGCTCTTCGGCTTTGCCAAAGCCCTGCTCGCCAAAGCCGTAAATGTCGGCGGTATCGAACAAGGTTATGCCTGCCTCGAACGCCGCGTCGATGGCAGCGCGTGCGGCGGACAGATCAAGTCACGGCGAAACGCCACATGCCCCAGGCAAGCGACGAAATCTCAATTCCGCTTTTGCCCAATGGGCGAGTGAGTAATGGGGTAGGAAGCGTCATGTATTTTTGCTCTTTTTTGGGGAAGGGAAATAAGGTGGAGCCACGGATTCACGGCTAATCAATTCGTGCGGCAGACGGCGATGCTCGATGCCGCCTTCACCAAATAACAGATCGGCTGCAGTAGACGCGAGTTCGCGCACGGGTTGGCGCACTGTCGTCAGTGGCGGCCATACGACGCGGGCAAGCGTGGTGTCGTCAAAGCCAGCGACCGAAAGCTGCTCGGGTATTTGGATCCCGCGTCGATGGGCTACCGCCAGTACACCCGATGCCATGTCATCGTTTGATGCAAAAATAGCGGTCGGCGGATGTTGAAGCGACAGGAAATGCTCGGTCGCGGCAACACCGCTTTCGAAATCGAACAGTCCCTCGGCAAGGAGCGCTGGGTCAATCGATATCCCGACACGGCCAAGCGCGCGTTCATAGCCAGCTTGTCGTTCCGTGCTCGCCATGTGATTTGGATGGCCCTTGATAAAGCCAATGCGCCGGTGCCCGATATTGATGAGCTTCGTCGTCATGTCATCGGCCGCTTGCATATCGTCCATGAACACAGAACTGGTGAGCGCATGGTTGGTGCCAGGCGAAATACGCACAAAAGGGATGTTCAGCGCCTCAAGCGCGTTAAGCACAGCCACGCAATCGGTTACGGGAGAAGACAATATCGCACCGTCCACATGCGTCTGGCGCACCATGCCGCGCACCTGTTCGCCGACATCGGGATCCGCAACGTCGACCGGCTGTGCAATCAGGCGCATGCCTTCCTGATGGCACCGGTCCCAGCAGCCCTGCATGATCTGGTGCATGTAATAAGGTGAGTGGTTATCGTAGATCAGCGCGACCTGGCCCGACTTTGTGCCCGCAAGAATGCGCGCGGCGATGCTGGGCGAAAAGCGCAAGCTCGGCCATCGCGGCATCGACTTTCGCCTTGGTTGCTGCGCTGACATAAGGGTGGTTGTTGAGCACGCGGCTGACGGTCTTGACCGCAACGCCAGCCAGCTTTGCGACATCGCGGATGTTGGAACGTTCCTGCATCAGATGCTGTCCCTTACGCCGGCCAGGCTTGCGAACAGGTCGGCAAAATCGCTGCCCGCGCGCCAGAAGACTGGCGGCGAACCAATAAGGGCATCGATCGTGTGCCAGCCCGCGCCAAAAGTCGCGCCGGTCCACATATGTTTCCAGCCATCTGAAGGCAGATAGACGCTCGCGGGCGACTGCGCGTTCTTCGATCACCGGCGCCACCATCAGGTCTGCGCCGTAAAGATACTGATCCTGAATATTGAATGTCGCGCGGTCTTCGGGATAATGCAGGAACAAGGCGCGCTGGGCAGGCAGCCCGGTCGTGGTTGCCTCGTCACACAAATACCGCACCCAAGGCGCAAGTGCGGCATGGACTTGGCTCCACCGCGCAAACCCGGACAGCAACGCGGGCGTCGAATCTATCTGGAGATTGTCATCGGGCCGGTTGCCTTCGTGCGTGCGCATTATCGGCGTAAATGCGCCAAGCTCGTACCAGCGCTGCATCAGTTCCTCGGTGCGGACATTGCCATGAAGGCTGGTATAACCGCCGACGTCGCTATGGCTATAGGCGTTGCCCATCAGCCCAGCCGACAGCGCAGCAGTGATCACGGTGCCGATGCCGTCATGTCGCGAAAAATCGACCGACTGGTCGCCTGCCCATAACAAAGGGCAATATTCTTGAACGCCGGTATAGCCTGCACGCATAAAGAACAACGCATCGCCGGTTCGCCCGCGCGAGGCAACTGCGTCGGCATTTACCTTCGCCCAGCGGACTGGCCAGCGGTTATGCTCCTCCATCGGGTCACCATGATGCAATCGCAAGTCGACCGGAAGATATTCGCCGAAATCCGCCATCCAACCGTCAAGCCCGAAATCGAGCATCTGCTTGCCAATGATCTCCTCGGAGAACCAGGCGGCGGCATCGGAGTTGGTGAAATCGACCACGCCTGCGTCGAACTCTCCAAAATCGACAACATAAGGTTCGTCGCTGTCCAGCTTATAGGCAAGATGGCCTAAGAGTGCGGCCTCGGCATATTGTGGTCCATCCACCGCAAGATAGGGATTTGCATATCCAAGGAAACGGATACCGCGCGCCTTAAGCGCGGCAATCTGGTCGGGCAGGTCGGGGTAGCGTTTCGCATTCCATTGCCAGTCCCAGAACAGCCGCCGTCCGAAGCTGGTCTGGCGTATACCGACCCAATCCTCGCACCATAAAGCCGACACGGCAGCACCCGAAGCGATTATCCTTTCAAGGCGGACAAAACTGTTCGCGCCATCTTTTAGGCCGACGATCGCGCCACCGATGGCCCATTCGGGCAGCGGCGGCTGAGTCTGCGGCGGACCCAATTCGGGAAATACCATGCGCTTTACGAGATCGGATGGCGTTGCGCCCGAGCTAAGACGGAAAACCGCGCTGCCATCCCAGACATTCGTGCGTGCGACGCCCGGCAGCGTAATATCCAGTTCGCTGTAGCAGGCATTTTCCAGACTGATGGCATGGCCGCCTGAAAACAACATACTGGGTTGCGGATAATTGGTCGTCCAATAATCGCCGCCAGCAAACGACCCGTCGGCGCTCATTTTATCCGTTAATGCCGTCCCCGGTTCACGGCCAACGCCTGGTTCACTGGTCCACATCGGAAATATGCGTCCGTTAAGTGCCAGATAACTCATTTGTTCGCCGCCACCCCAGACGATTTCATCGTGCGCGATTACCCAGTGAACACTTATGCGATCATGGCCTACTTGGGTTTGGACTTTCACAATAGGCAAATCGTCTGGAAACCAGATGGCTAAAAGAGGTTCGCCACCCTCTTCGTCCGACAGGAACACAAATCCGCTCTCGCAGTTTTTCGCAACATCGCTTGACCAAATAGGCTCCGGCCGTTTGCCGCGCAGTCTGTCAAACCAGCCAACATGAGACATTTTCATTGTCGGCAGCACCATGTAACGCAACGGCCGTCCGTCGGTAGGCGCATCTTCGTGCCGGAAATTACCGCGCACCATAGTGACGGTCGGATCACCCTTTGCGATCCGAAATGCAGGCGCATCAACACGGTGGCACAGAACTACCCGCGCACCGAGCATGAGGTCGAACCCGTCATCCTTTGCTTCGAACCTTACGGTCACGCCCATCCTCTTCGACTATTTCGTCGCTCTGCTTCACCACTATGGCATGATTGCCACAATCGCTGGCTATTCGTCATCACCATATGACACCGCTAGACATATTGAGTCAATCTGGTTAGAGCAGCGACGTCATCGACGGTATAAGCCGCAATAGCTTTTCTTGCTTGCATAAACTCAAGTAAATTAGTTGAGAAGCGCGTGACCAAATTTAGGGAGGTTCACCATGATCAGTTTCAATTCCAAATCAGCCAAATTCTTCCGCGTCGCCTTGCTTGGTAGCACAGCGCTCGCACTCGGCGTAAGCGCTTCGGCGATGGCGCAGGATGCTCCAGCGGATGATGAGTCGGCGAATGCCGAAATCATCGTGACCGCGCAGAAGCGCTCGCAGAATGTTCAGGACGTGCCGGTTGCCGTTTCGGTCATTTCAGGTGCAGCGCTTGAACAGCAGGGCGGCGTCAATATCGAGAACGCGCAATATCTCGTTCCCAGTCTTAACTTCCGCAAGTCCGGTACAGCGCTTAACCAGTCGCTTTACCTGCGCGGCGTTGGCACCACGACATTCTCCATCGGTGGCGAGCCTTCGGTCGGTACTGTGCTCGACGGCGTCGTGCTTGCGCGCTCCGGTGAAGCGTTCAGCGATCTCGTTGATATCGAGCGTATCGAGGTACTTCGAGGGCCGCAGGGCACCTTGTTCGGCAAAAACGCTAGCGCAGGCGTGATCAATATCGTCAGCCGCCGTCCTAGCGATACCTTCGGCGCTTCGGTTGAAGGCGGCTTCTTCTTTGGCAATGGTCAGGAATATCGCGTCCGTGGCGGCGTCGATGCACCTCTCTCCGAAAAAATCGGTGCACGCGTCACTGGCTTTTATTCGAAATGGGACGGCAACATCCGCAACGAAACGCTTGGTCGCCGCGTCAACGGATATGAGCGTTACGGCTTCCGCGGTATCGTTGAAGCCAAGCCCAATGACAATGTCACGCTGACATTGATCGGTGACTGGCGCAAATCGAATGACGATTGCTGTGCCGAGGTCATCGGTTCGCCAGCGCGCAATGCCGACAATTCGACATACGCAACCTTCTCCAGCCGTGCGGCAACGGCGCTGCCGGCCCTGCTTGGCGACAAGACTCGCAGCGTTCGGCAGAACTTGCTGACTCAGGCGCTCGAAAAGGCATGGGGCGTTTCGTTCCAGGCGGATATCGAAAGCGACACTGGACCGACGGTGACATCGATCACCGCCTATCGCAAATATGACAGCAACGAGATCCGCGACGGCGATTTCCTGTCGAACGCCTTATATCGGCATTGCGCAGAGCCATGATTTTGGTCCGCAGACCGGGGACACATTCACGCAGGAATTGCGGCTGACATCGCAAACCGGTCAGTTCTTCGAATATGTCGCTGGCCTTTATTATTACAATGCGTCGCAGGAGCGTACATTCACACGCGCCAACATCGCCTGCAGCGCCTCGACCTTGCCGGTGCAGGGCGTGCTGACGCCTTGCTCGACCGCGCCGGGTGCATCAACGCTGACTTTCCCGATCGGTACGGCCAACTTCGGCACGACATTCAAGAATATGGCTGCATTCGGTCAAACGACACTGAACTTCAGCGATCGTATCCGTGGTATCGTCGGGCTACGTTATACGCATGACCAGCTTGGACGGCTTCCACATCCGGACCAATCCTGTCGCTGGCGCGGCGAACGCCAATTTCGATCAGGGTGTGTACAATGAATATATCCGCCAGATCAATCTGGGGGCAACGCCTGCCGCCGCGCAGGCCGCTGCTGTGCTGCTTTCGAACGGTCAGCCGTTCCGTCAGAAAGTGACGAACAACAACTGGTCAGGCAAGGCCGGGTTGCAGTTTGACGTTTCGGACGACGTGATGGCCTATGCGACCTATTCGCGTGGCTATAAGGGCCCAGGTCTGAACATCTTCTTCAACCTGCAGTCGAACGGCACACCGCCGCTCGCACCGGAAAGCGCAGATAGCTATGAAGGTGGTCTTAAAACCACGCTTTTTGATGGTGCGATGACACTTAACTTTGCGGGCTTTTACGCAAAGTATAAAAATTTCCAGGCGAATAATCCGGATTTCGTCCTTGGCCAGCGTGTTACGCGTTTCACCAACGCCGGAACGGTATCGACCCGCGGGTTCGAAGCCGATCTGCTCTATCGTCCGTCGAATGATTTCACGATTTCGGGCGGCGTCGCTTATACCGACGCAAAGGTGGACAAATTCCGTCTGCCACCTGGGGCGCCTGCAACCGATGAGATCCCAGTCGGAACGGTTTTGCCATTCTCGCCAAAATGGAAAACGTCGCTTGGCGGAACATACACCATTCGTACCGGTGGGTTTGCCGATATCGAACTGGGTGCGCAGGGATCGTACCAGACCAAGCAATTGTCACTGCTGGTTGCGAGCCCATTGATCCGCGACAATGGCACGATCAAGTCTTACGGCCTGCTTGACCTGTCGCTTGCGCTGGTGGGTGCCGATAACAAGTATCGCATCTCTTTCCTTGCAAAGAATGTGTTCGATACAAGCTTTGCTGCCTCGATCGTGGATGGCGGACCTTTGTCTGCTGGCAACACAGGGAGCTCCAGCTATCGCTACATCATTCCGCGCGAGGCCGACCGCTATTTCGGCATCAACGCCAAGGTCAATTTCGGCGGAAACTAAGCATCAGCCCTCAGGGTCGCGAAAAGGGCTGGAATCCATCACGGGTTCCAGCCTTTTTGTTTTTGATTTTGGGGAAATAAGCGAGGACGGGCGGTGCGAGACCATTAGCAACCGACCCGTCCTGGCGAAGTGGGTGTTGAACATTCAATGCTATGCACTGCCTGTGCCAGTTGAATAAAATCAATTTAAATCAGTATTTTAGATTATTCTTACGTGCATCACAGAGCGGCTACTGTAAAATAGTTCGACAAAATACAACCCGATGCCGACGAACAACGTTTACAAGTGTAATCGAATCGATTACGTCTGTAGTCGGAGAATCGAACATGTCATCAGAACGCATTAGTGACGCCGAACTGGCGATTATGGAAATCCTTTGGGAAGAGGCGCCACTTACGGCGACTGACGTTGCGGCCCGCTTGCCCGACGAGCGCGACTGGTCTTTGCCCACTGTCAAGACATTGCTTTCGCGGTTGTTGGCGAAAGAGGCGATTGAGCATCGTGCAGACGGGCGGCGTTTCTTTTATACGCCGCGCATCGGACGCGACGATTATGTGACGCATGAATCCAAACGGCTTGTTGATCGTCTGTTCGGCGGCCGGTTCATGCCGTTGTTCGCACATCTCGCAGAGCAAGATAAGCTCAGCGATGCCGATATCACCGAAATTGAAAGACTGCTGCAGGAGATGAAATCATGAATACTGACTTCATGGGTGCATGGTTGTTCGACACCTTATGGATCACAACGCTGTTGATGGTTGCGGTTCTTCTCCTGCGCCGTCCAGTAGCCAAAAATTTTGGCCCCGGCGTTGCTTATGCATTGTGGCTCATTCCCGCCGCGCGCGTTTTGATGCCAACGGTCGAGGGACCTGCTGTAGCAACCGCAAATAGCAATCTTGCTGTGCAGGATACCGTCAGAGATGCAGTCCTTGCGGGTGTAACGGCGACAGACAATGCTGTTGTGAGCACCGCTGCCCAAATGCCAGCGGCTCCGACCATTGATTATGTGGTGCTTGGTCTGACGCTTTGGATCGGCGGCGCGGCACTTTTGTTCATCATCCAGATGATCAGATACGCTGCAATGCGCGACGATCTTCTGGCGGAGGCGACCAATGTCGCAACGGTTGATGGCATCCGGATCGTGGCGTCGGATCAGGTCGCAGGTCCACTCGCCTTCGGTCTTTTTCAAACGCTTCATCGCCGTGCCGGAAAATTTTTCCAAGACTTTTTCGCCGGCTGAACGCGAACTCGCGCTTGCCCACGAAATGGCACACCATAAATCAGGCGACCTGTTCGCAAATCTCGCAGGTTATGGGCTGTTGTGCCTGTTGTGGTTCAATCCCGTAGCGTGGATGAGCTGGAGCGCGTTCCGCTTTGACCAGGAAGCGGCATGCGACGCGCGTGTTCTGGCCGGCAGGGATCCAAGCCAGCGCGAAATTTATGGGCGTGCGCTTGCACGGACCGCATTTGACGGCGTGCCGACATTTGCGACCGCGCTCAATTCCCCCAAGACGGTCGTTGAAAGATTGAGGAGACTAACAATGAATGACGCCAGCAAAACTCGCCGGTGGATGGGTAAATTGGGCATAATGGCAACTGCCGCCCTCATCCTGCCGCTTACCGCCACCGTAGTTCCGGCTTTACGTGCACAGGCTGCCGATACGGCTGACACGTCCGATGCTGTTGCCCCAATGCCCCCTGCATCCCCCGCCGCGCCCAATGTTCAGGTTCCACCAGCAGAACCTGCTGCGCCCGCCGCACCCCCAGTCCCGGTCAAAATCGTGACGATTTCACTTGGCACCGTGACCGATGGCAAGGCGAAGGGCAAGAATGTGCAGAAAATCATGCGCAACGGCACGACCTTTGTTTTCCACAGTGATAAGCCGCTGTCGCAAGCTGAAATGGCAAGAGTTATCGCAGATGCCCAAGAGGCGCGGGGTGAAGCTGATACCGCCATGATAGAGGCCGATAAGGCGCGTGGTGAAGCCGACAAGGCAATGGCAGAGGCCAATGGAGCGCAGGGAGAGGCAGATGCAGCACGGGCATCGGCAGAGGTCGCGCGTGGCATTGCCGAAGGTAATCGCGTCCGCGCCATGCGTTTCGCATCTTATGTGCCTGAAATTGACATCCAAGAGATCACCAAAAACTGCGCCGCCGGCCAGCCAGTGACCACAGATGTCCAAGGTTTTGATGGGACCAATAAATCGCGCATAAAGATCGTGATGTGCGGCAAAGGCCAGGCACGCGTTGCCAGGGTAGAGGCCTTAAAGGGGTTGCGTGAGGCCCGGAATGAAATTGGCAACGACAATGATATGCCGGATGGGGTTCGCAAAGACGTCGTAAAACGGCTCGACATCCAAATCCGCAAGCTTGAGGCACAAAGCACTCTAGACGGAATAACAGGGAAACTGGCGCCGGGGTGATCTGTGCTCCCCTGTTTGGAAACCCGGCCGGGGCGGTATTCGAGAACCGCCCCTTTTTCTTTTGTCGGATATGCGCCATATCGCATCGATGAAATGGCCCGATACGATCAAAGCCGGCGAGACGGAACAGCATGAGCCGCTGGTACGGCGGGTGCTGGCGCCAAATGCATCGCCTTACACCTATACGGGCACGCAAACCTGGATTGTCGGCAATAAGCATGACGTGGCCGTGATCGACCCGGGCCCTGTCGGCAGTGGCCAAAGCATCGGCGATCCGGCAGATATCCGCGGAGAGGGCCATGTCGAGGCGATTTTGCGCGCGGTGGGCGATGCAAAGGTTGTTGCGATCATGTGTACGCACACGCACAGGGATCATTCACCAGCAGCAGCGCCACTCAAGGCTGCGACTGGCGCGCCTATCATTGGATGCGCACCCTTGGTGCTGCGCGATGATGGGCCGCGCGCCGACAGCGCGTTTGACCCGGATTATCAGCCCGACCGGATTTTGGCTGATGGTGAAACCGTCTCTGGCGACGGATGGACAATAGAGGCAGTGACAACACCAGGTCATACCAGCAACCATATATGCTTTGCGCTGCGCGAAAGTGGTGCCTTGTTTACCGGCGACCATGTGATGAAATGGTCCACCAGCGTCGTCAGCCCCCCCGATGGCGATATGAATGATTATATGGCGAGCTTGCAGAAGCTATATACGCGCGAAGACCGCAATTATTATCCTGCCCATGGCCCCGCGGTCGAAAATCCGCAGCAGCTTGTGCGCGGGATGATTGGGCATAGGCGGCAACGGGAACGCCAGATATTGAACCTGCTTGAGGCTGGTGAGGGGCATGTGCCCAACATGGTTGCGGCGATGTATAAGGGCCTCGACCCGCGTTTGGTCGGCGCCGCGGGCCGGTCAGTCCTTGCGCATTTGATCGATTTACAAAATCAGGGCCGCGTCTCTGCACAAGGCGATGGGTGGCATTACGTGGCGTAAGCTTGAAGCGTCGACAAAGGCGTGGTACGAAGATCTAAGGTCGCGATGTCTCAAAAGGGGGGGTACAGCGCATGGCTACTTTGGCTCCGGCTCAATCGCAAATTCGCGAGGCCGATAATTTTTTTCGCAATATGGCCATCTTGATGGCGCTTGTCATCGTAGCGGGTTTTTCCGTCCAGTTTCTTGCCGGAAGAAGCAGTTTTAGCGCGCGTCCGCTCGTTCACCTGCATGGCATTGCATTCATGGCATGGGTCGGTCTGTTTGTTACGCAGGCCTGGCTCGGCACACATGGGCCGCGGGCTTTGCATCGAACGCTTGGCTGGATAGGGGCAGGCTGGATTGCTGTTCTTGTCGTGCTGGGTAGCTTGATCAGTATCGATGTAACCCAGCGCGGAACAGCACCGTTCTTTTTTCAGCCGCAAAATTTCCTGATTGCAAACCCGCTGTCGGCCATAGTGTTCGCTGCCTTGGCGTGGTCTGCAATCCGGCTGCGGCGGCAGACTGATTGGCATATGCGCCTGCACATTTGCGCAATGGCCGCGATTCTCGGCCCTGGAATTGGCCGGTTGCTGCCGATGCCTTTGCTCATACCCTATGCATTTGAAAGTGCCGGAATTGCGAGTTTGGTGTTCCCGATTGCGGGCATCATCCATGACCGGCGCAAATATGGCCGCGCGCATCCTGCATGGTTCTGGGGTATAGCAGCGATCATTGCGGTCATTCCCGTCTCGCACCTGATCGCGAACTCGGCGCTAGGTGATACCATTTATGCTGCGGTCACTGCTGGACATCCCGGCTCAGAGGTCCCGGGACTGGCCTTCGCACCGCCGCCCGATTTACCGAAATAATGCCATAAGCATTTGCCCAGATAGTATTTGCAACTATCCTGGCTGTTATGACCACTCAACCTTCGCAAAACTGGGCGCTCCGCTTCGCGGCGCTTGGCCTGCTTCTCCTGTCAGCTCTGCTGATTTGGCTGGCGATGAACAGCCTCAGCGCATGGCGCGACGGGCCGTCACCTGAAACCATCGCGAGCGCCAGTCTCACGGGCATTCGTGAACAAAACCGACTATCCGCCTTTGCCGCCAATTATGCCGCTGTGGTGACGACCGAACAAAAGCGCTTCGGCCTCAGCGCGAAGAAGACGCTGATCATGCAGGGGCTGGTGCGCTACGAAGTCGACCTTGCGAAGCTGACGGAAGATGATGTCCGGTGGGACGCAGAATCGCAGACGCTTCGTGTCAAAATCCCCCCAATTGAAGTTGCGCCGCCGCAAATAGATCTGAATTCCATTCAGGAATATGGCGAAAACGGCCTATTGCGCGCTTTTACCGATGTGGACGACATATTGGACGAGGCAAACCGTTCCAAGGGCCAGTCCGAACTGGTTCGGCAGGCAAAAAGCCCGGTGCCAATGCGATTGGCCCGCGATGCCTTTAAACGCGCAGTGGCACAGAATTTCCAGGCGCCGTTGCGCGCCGCCGGTATCAATGCAAAAGTTGAGACCTATTTCGCCGATGAAATCGGAGGAGACGTTTCAACCCGTTGGGATCTTTCGACGCCGCTGCAGGAAATCGGGAAACGCCAGCAAAAAAGCCGGTAGAGGCAAAATGCTGGCCTTGTTTCACGGCAAAATATCGACCACATAGGCGTTGAAACAAGCTGCCGAAAACACGTCGGCGTTGCAAAGGTATAAAAGCATGAACGCGCCCACGCCCCGCGAAAACCTCCAAGGATTGGATCTGCTTGCAGAAATCGGCCGGCTGAAAAAGGAACGTAATGCCGTCATTCTTGCGCATTATTACCAGAAGCCGGAAATTCAGGATTTGGCCGACTTTGTCGGAGACAGTCTAGAGCTCAGCAAGCGCGCGGCGGAGACTGACGCCGATGTGATCGCATTTTGCGGCGTCAAGTTCATGGCAGAAACGGCAAAGATTCTGAGTCCCGAAAAAACCGTCATATTGCCCGATATGGCCGCAGGCTGTTCGTTGGAGGACGCTTGCCCCCCAGGCAAATTCAGGGCCTTCCGCGCGGCACATCCTGACCATATCGCACTGACCTACATCAACTGCTCTGCCGAAGTGAAAGCACTGTCCGACATTATCGTCACGAGCAGCAGTGCCGAGACTATCTTAAGTCAAATACCGCCAGAGCAGAAAATCATTTTCGGTCCTGACCGCCATCTTGGCGGCTATCTCAGCCGCAAATTCAATCGCGAAATGCTCCTATGGCCGGGCGTATGCATCGTGCACGAGGCATTTTCCGAAACTGAACTGTTGAAACTCAAGGCGCAATATCCAGGCGTTCCGGTCGCTGCACATCCCGAATGCCCGCCGCACATCATCGACCATTCGGATTATGTCGGCAGCACAAGCGGCATATTGCAATATGCGCAAACGATGGAAGGCGACACGCTCATAGTGGCAACCGAGCCGCATATCATTCACCAGATGGAAAAGGCAGAACCCAACAAGACATTCATAGGGGCGCCCGGCGCTGACGGAAACTGCGCATGCAATATCTGTCCCTATATGGCGCTGAACACGATGGAAAAGCTTTATCTGGCGCTGCGTGACCTCACACCGCAGATTGAACTCGACGAGACGGTGCGATTGGCCGCAAAGAGAAGCCTCGACCGGATGCTAGAAATGGCAAGCGGAACCGTTGGTCGAGGCGATCTCGGCAGGGCTTAGCTTTCCCTTGGTTCCATAAACCTGACTAGAAGTTGCTCAATGCGTCGCTGGCGCTGGCGAAATGCTTCGGCCTCTGGCCGAATATCTACATCTGCAGTTTCATACCCGGTTTGCACCTGAATTAGCTTCAACAACGCCGCGATCTTTTCGTGATCTGCCATATCGTCGGTTTTGACGGTCGGAGATTCTGCTAGAACATTGTGGCCACCAATTGTTTTTAGCTGGCGATAAAAGAATATCGCAAAAAAAGAGGCTACGGCAGCCGCGAAATAGCCAATCCAGCTCAGCAACCATCGAATGTTGCGGCCAATCTGCTGCGCCAGTTCACCAGACACGGCAAGATCATAGACCTCTCGCGACAGGAAAACGATAATACTGCCCCAAATGGAAATTTGGATGACGATAGAAATCTGTGCGCGCAAACCATAAGTCTGTTCTGCCAATGCAGTACGAATAGCGAACCACAATACCGATGCGCCAACCACGACGGAGAGCAGCCGTTTCGAATCGACGAAATGCTGCGCTTCATAGGGGTTTAGGATAGCTCTTGTGGACAGGGCCAAATATGTGACGACTGCAAATATGGCGGCGAACCATAAAACCTCACGATCATTTCGGCTGCCGTTTGTAGAATTGCTCGTTCGTAGTTCAATCATATATATCTCGTCAGCATGCGGGCCGCGCTCAAACTTATTCGCGTTGCTTGGTTATCACGAGAGGCCCGGGCCGAAATCCGCTTTTCGACGAACGGCGCTCAATATTGGTTCATCTTGCAACCATTTGATGGAATATTCGTTATTGGAAGATGCTCCAAACCGTATCTGCAATTAATCATCCGCTGGTGTCGGCGTTTCAGACGTTCGTACGCGATCCCCTTTTTCCGTGCGTAGGTGCAAAGGCCGCATTATCGAAAGAGCAGATGACGTTTGTCATCGCGCGAGACATCACATCTGCCTGGGATGATCTAGAAATCCACGCGCAGGTGCGAGCGCTTGTTGACCTTTATAGACAGAACCGCGCGCCATTTCGCTCGCTTGCCGTTATCTTTGAAGACAATGCTGTTCCGGATGAATTGGCATTTGAGCAATATTTGTGGGAACGGCTGCAGTCATTGAGCGATAAGGATGTCTGGTTAGGCCAAGAGCGAGATGCTCGCGTTGCGCATGATCCGAAACATCCTGAATTTTCGCTCAGTTTCGGCGGCGAGGCGTTTTTTATCGTAGGTCTTCATCCGCAGGCAAGCAGGCCAGCGCGCAGGTTCATTCGGCCAACAATGATCTTCAACCTGCATGACCAGTTCGAACTGTTGCGCGAGACAAACCAGTATGAAAAATTGCGCGCTTCCATTCTTGACCGCGACATCAAAATCGCCGGTAATATAAACCCGATGCTGGCTAAGCACGGCGAAGTGTCGGCCGCACGGCAGTATAGCGGCCGGGCAGTTGAAAGTGGCTGGAAATGCCCGTATCAGCGCCCAGCCTCGCATCCGGATTTGGAGCTATTTGATGCCATCACTGATTGAGCCGAGGTCGGGCGTAGCTTTCACGCTTAACCGCGGCGACATACTTACTGTCACTGACCCAAATGGCGAACAGGTTGCTGATCTTCTGGCCTTTCAACAAGGAGATATCGGTGAGGTCATCTCGTCGGGGCGCACGCTGGATTATGCCAGCCGACTGTTTTTGACGACGGGAGACCTCCTATATTCCAACCGAAGCAACGTCATGCTGGAAATCATTTCGGATGATGTGGGACGGCATGATTTTCTGCTGACGCCATGCAGTAAGGATACGTTTCGGATCATTTACGGAGACACCGATCCGCATCAGGGGTGCTTCGGCAATCTGGCAGGGGCGCTTTCGCCTTTCGGCATTACCGAAGACATGATTCCAGTTGCATTCAACTGCTTTATGAATGTGGCCGTGGATGGCAGTACTGGGGCGCTCAGCGTGGACCCGCCCTTGAGCAAGGCTGGTGATAGCATGCGCTTTTTAGCCCATGCCGACTTGATTATCGGCCTCACGGCCTGTTCGGCACTGCAATCCAACAACGGATCGTTCAAGCCAATCCAATATGATATCGAGCCCGTCGCTTGAACGGGTTGCGTGCGCTTTCAGGCGGTCTTGACCTCACAAGAGACAATAATGCGGGTGCGGCGGCGAGACTGCGGATTAACCTATGCTATCTTTTTCGGCATCAAAGACTGGCCAATCTAGACAATCCGACGACATTTACGGAACTTGTTCAACGGCGAAAACTGCAAAACCGGGACTTGCGCATGGTCACGCGCGCCGACAAGGTTGCGGTGAAGGCCCATGTAGCAGATGTGTTAGGCGCAGATTGGGTAACACCCACAATATGGCACGGCACGATCTTGCCCGACCGGCCCAGTTGGCCGCACCCATTTGTGGTAAAATCGCGGCACGGCAGCAACCAGACTATTTTCATACGCGACGGTAATTTTGATTGGGCCGACTTGCGCGTGCGCGCTGCCAAATGGGGGCAGCAAGCCTATGGCCAATGGCTGGACGAATGGCTTTATAGCCAAATTCCGCGCGGCATATTGGTTGAACCATTTATTGGCACGCAGGGACAGCTGCCAATCGACTATAAAATATATGTTTTCGGGGGCGCAGCAACGCATATCCAGGTTCATCTCGAGCGCGAAAATGGTCACCGCTGGGTGTTGCTTGACCGCAATTGGAACCGAGTGTCGGCTGTCACGGAAGATGAAGATCCAGCTCCGCCCAAATCGCTTTGCCGGATGCTCGATGCGGCAGAACTGCTGTCGCGCGGATTTGATTTTGTACGATGCGATTTTTACGAAGTTGGTAGCCAACCCGTTTTTGGCGAAATGACATTTTATCCGGGTTCAGGTCTCGACAAGTTCAATCCCGTCGCTCTTGATACTGAATTTGGCCAATATTGGCTGGCCGCTGGGGGGCTTTAGCGCAAGCGAAGCAGCTGCATTGAACTTGCGTTCGTCTCTCATTATCGCTGCTTCGCAAATATACACTCGCCATCACCGTTGTATCGATATAATACAGCGAACCGATGCTTTTCTGGCGCTCCTCTTCTGACATTCCTTCGGATATCGATGGTCGGCTCGCCGCTTTCGACCAAAGCTATGCGCAGCGCTTTCCCGATGACCCGCAGCCATGGAACAACAGCCCGCCTGCTCCGGCCAAACGATTGCTGTTGGGCAAAACACGCTGGTGGTGGGTCGTGCGGGGCAGCGCGGCCCTCCTCGCTTTATTCTTCCTGATTTTGCTGTGGCTTGCGGTTACGGCACCGCTGTCGAAGTCGCTGCAGCCAATTGCCCCGCCCCGCATCACGCTGCTGGCCTCCGATGGTACGCCAATCGCGCGCAACGGCGCAATTGTCGACGCGCCCGTTGATGTCAGCAAATTGCCACCGCATGTTGTTCAGGCCTTCCTGTCGATCGAGGACAGGCGTTTCTATTCGCATTGGGGCATTGATCCACGCGGGCTGGCCCGTGCAGCCTGGTCGAATGCCTTTGGCAGCAGCATGACCCAGGGTGGCAGCACGATCACCCAGCAACTCGCCAAATTCACGTTCCTGACACCTGAGCGAAGCCTGACCCGCAAAGGACGTGAGATGCTTATCGCTTTCTGGCTGGAGGCACGGTTGACGAAGGACGAGATTCTCGAGCGTTATCTGTCGAATGTCTATTTTGGCGATAATGTGTACGGATTGCGCGCGGCGTCGTTGCATTATTTCTACCGCCAACCTGAACGCCTGACACTAAGCCAGGCCTCCATGCTCGCCGGTCTTGTGCAGGCCCCGTCGCGATTGGCCCCTACCAAGAACCCAGAGCGCGCCGCAAAGCGCGCCCGGCTCGTTTTGAAGGCAATGGTGGCAAATAAGGTCATCACACAGGCAACAGCTGATGCAACGCCTGTGGCGCGACTGGATGTCCGCGTGCGCGAGACATTGCCAACGGGAACATATTTTGCCGACTGGGCCTTGCCCCAGGCACGATTGCTGACGGAAAGCGGCTATGCCGATGTCCGGATGACCACGACGCTCGATGCGCGTTTGCAGAATATTGCCCGCAAGGTCGTGGCCCGTTCAGGCGTTGGCAGCGCGCAAATTGCGCTGGTCGCGATGCGGCCCAATGGTGAGGTTGTCGCCATGGTTGGGGGGAAAAGCTACAAGGATTCGGCATTTAACCGGGTGACTCAGGCAAAACGGCAGCCGGGTTCGACCTTTAAGCTGTTCGTATATCTAGCGGCGCTTCGCAATGGCATGACGCCGCAGTCGTTGATTGCAGATACGCCTATCAACGAAGGGGCCTATCGCCCCAAAAATTCCGGCCAGCGCTACCGCGGCGATATCACGCTTGAACAGGCATTTGCCCAGTCAAGCAACGTGGCATCGGTGCGCCTGTACCAGAAAGTCGGCGGGAAAGAGGTTGAGCAAGCTGCGCGTGATCTCGGCATCCGCAGTCCGTTGACACTTGACCAGAGCCTTGCGCTCGGCAGCTCGGGAGTCACGCTGATGGAACTGACATCAGCTTATGCCGGGGTCGCTGGGAACCAGTGGCCAGTTGAGCCACATGCATTCAAGCGCGAAGAGCAAGGCTGGGTAGAGTGGCTGTTTTCGGGCCCGCGCGCCTTTAGTGGACGTACGCACGGAATGCTGCTCGATCTGTTGGGTGCAACCGTCAAGGATGGCACTGGCCGTGCGGCCCGATTGTCCATTCCCGCATATGGCAAAACCGGCACCAGCCAGGATAATCGCGACGCCCTGTTTATTGGCTTTGCAGGCGATCTCGTGGTTGGAGTCTGGATTGGCAATGATGACAATACCCCGCTGCGGGGCGTCAATGGCGGTGGCCTGCCGGCCCGCATCTGGCGTGATTTCATGGCGCAATCCATTCGCAATGCTGCGCCGGTCGTAGCACCCAAGCCACGCAATGCGCCTGACCCCGAGGGCCCCATTGAACCGCTCGATTTACCCGAGTTGCCAGAAATGCCCGTCGACATCAGGAACACCGACGTGCGCGTGGATGAGGGACAAGGCGTTACTGTAAATACCGAAGTCGGGGGCGTGCCGCTTGAAATAAAGCTCGATCGCGAGGGCGCGAGGGTTCAATCCGCACCGCCAGCAGAACGCCCCGCGCCGGAGCCGCGATGATGCGCGGTTTTGCAGCAAGGAATAAATGCATGCGATTTATGGCAGCGCTGCTTCTGTTGCTTGCGCCCATGCTGAGCGCCCCGGCGTTCGCCGACGCAAGTGATATAAGCGCTGCATCGCGCAGCGTCGTGCGCGTGGTTGTTTTCAGTTCGGCCGAAGGCCAGCAGACAATTGTCAGCATTGGCTCCGGCGTTGCGGTCGCCCGCGATAAAATTGTCACCAACGCCCATGTCGTTGAAATGGCGAAGGGCGATGACAGCGTGCAGATTGTCATCGTTCCCTCTGATGGCGCACAAAGTTACCGCGCGGTGGTTTCCGCCAGCCTACCCGCCAAGGATCTGGCGCTGCTTCAGTTGACATCCGGCGCACTTGTCCCTGCAAGCATCTATGCGGGGACTATCACCGACGGCGCGGATGTTTTCGCTATTGGCTATCCTGCCAGCGTGGACATTGCGCTCGAGCAAAGCGAAGCTGATGTCCTTCGTCCTCAGCAACCGGTGAAGACACGCGGAACGGTATCATCAGGCCGAACATCAAAGACTGTCGAATCGTTGTTGCATACCGCCCCCATCGCACCGGGCAATAGCGGCGGACCCATTGTCGATGCCTGCGGCCGGGTTTTGGGCATTAACAGCTTTGGATCAGTGCCAACCGACGGAGGTGCAGAATTCTATTTTGCCATATCGGCGCGTGAACTGTCGTCGTTTTTGACCAATCGTGGCGTTGAATTCCGATCGGTGCGCGGGGATTGTCGCTCGGTTGCGGAATTAACGCGCGCTGAGGCGGAACTTGAAGCATCGACTCGAGCCAAGACGGAGAAAGAAGCGCGGGTAGCCGCTGAACTGCAGCGCAGCCGTGAAGGTAAAGTGCGCAGCGACGCCGAGCACGCTGTCATCGGTGAGCGCGAAAACCATCTTGCGCTGGCAATGGTGCTGCTGGTGATGAGCGCAGTGGCCGGCGGCGCCGCTTGGCAGTTTGCCGAACGCGAACAGCGCGACCGGTTCAAGGCAGCGACTGCTGCAGGCGTTTTGTTGTTTGCGACGGCAATAGGCATTTTTGCCGCGCGCCCGTCGTTCAACGAGGTGGATGATCGTGTGCGCACTGCTCTGACGGCCGATGCGCCAGATAAAGTAACAAGCAAGAAAGTCGGGAGCGTTGATAGAACCGTGACAAAAACCTGCGTCCTGCAACCCCAGCGCAGCCGCGTCACTATGTCCGACACTTCAGACGTGAAGTTTACATGGCAAAAAGACGGCTGCGTCAACGGGCGCACCCAATATGTCGACAGCGGCGGCCGCTGGGTCCGCAGCTTTGTGCCTAATAATGACGCCCAGATATCGGTGATCAGCTATGCGCCAGACACCGATATTTACCGCATTGAACGCTTCTTGCCGGGCAATGACGCGATGGTGTCTGCGCGTGAGGCCCGTCAACTGTATGATGTCAAAACCTGCACGGCAGATCCGGGCCAATTGACCAATATTGAGAATATGAACAAAGCCATCGCTGCTCAACTTCCCGTCGATCCGAACGAGATATTGCTGTTCACCTGCTCGGGCGGCTGAATCGTGCATTGTGCGCGGGGACATTCAGCTTATGGTGGCGGGATGACCCGATCCTTGTTGTACCTGCTGTTGCTGATGTCAGCGACGCTCGCCGGCTGTTCCGAAGGAGTTGACAACGAACGGGTTCGCGTCGACGTCATTGAGGACAGGCCTCGTCCCTTCAATGTGTCTGCTACGCCGTTGCCTTTGGCCTCCGCCTATCTGCGTGCTGCCACTGCCCAGGGGCTCGTGACCTTCGATGAAAAGGGCAGGGTGGCGCCTGGCCTGGCGAATCGGTGGATCGTTACCGAAGACGGCATGAGCTATATTTTCCGGCTGAACAAGACGCAGTGGAACGATGGGCGAGTCCTGGAATCGCAGGAGGTTGCCCGGCTGCTGACTGCACGCATTCGGGAGTTGGAAAAGGGCCCCCTTGGCGCAGAGCTTGGGGTCATTGACCGCATCGTCGCCATGACGGGCAAGGTTGTCGAAGTCCGATTAAAAGCGCCAATGCCCTATCTGCTTGAGTTGCTGGCATTACCGGAATTCGGGCTTCTGAGCAGGGGAGCTGGTTCAGGCCCGATGCAAGCCAAGAAATTCGGACAGGCAATGCAATTGCGGCGCAACGAAACCGATGCTGAAGGCATGCAAAGTTTGGGAAATGCCGTCGTGACGTTGCGGCGTGGTGCGGCGTCGCTTGTGCTGGCGCGTTATGTGCTGGGGCAAACCGATCTTGTCGAAGGTGGACGGTTTGAGAGCTTTCCGCTGTTGGAAGCTGCAAAAGTCCGGGCCGACGAAATATCCTTTGACGCGGTTCCGGGATTGTTCGGGTTGCAAGTCGTGGGAAGCGGGGCGTTTTTGGCTGATAGGGATAATCGTGCGGCAATTGCTATGGCGATTGATCGGCCCAAATTGCTGACGGCATTCGATATTGTTGCATGGCGTGAAACCGTAACATTGGTACCCGAAAGCTTGCCGAACCGTGCGGACATCGCGCGCCCCGATTGGGCGTCTCCTTCAATGGATGACCGTAAGTCCGTCGCTGCGGCAACTGTGGCCACATGGAAGGCCACAAATGGGGCTGTCCCGACGCTTCGGGTGGCATTGCCGCGTGGCTATGGCAGCCGGATATTTTTTGCGCGGCTGCGGGCTGATCTCGCGCCCATCGGTATCGATGTTGAACGCGTGACGCCGGATAGGCCGCATGATCTTCGGCTCATTGACGTGACTGCAGAACAATCCAGCCCGGCCTGGTATCTGGATCAGCTTTCGTGCAAGCTTGCAGCGATATGCAGCGAACGTGCGGACGGGATTGTTGCCGAGGCCCGCTTGGCCAGCGATATCGCTGAGCGCGCGCGTCTGTTGGGTGATGCCGAGACGGAATTGCAGTCGACGGTGGCCTTCATTCCGATCGCCAATCCGCTGCGTTGGTCTGTTGTCAGACCTGGCCTTTTGGGACATTTCGCCAATGGGCGAGGCTGGCACCTGTTGCAATATCTCGGGCGCGACCCGACATAGGCGAAAAGGAGTAAGTTACGTGCCCATTTCGCAGGAACAATTTGCGCAGATTGCCAAGGATTTGCCCGGAATGGGCAATGATCCCCATTCGGTGCGCGCCCGTGTCGAAGCGCTGGAGAAGCTGCTTGAGCGGGCTTTTCTCATTCCCGGTACAAAGATTCCGTTCGGTCTCGACAGCGTCATTGGACTGGTCCCTGTTCTCGGCGATGTCGTGACCGCAGTCATGGGCGGTTATATGGTTTGGGAGGCCCGCAATCTGGGCATGTCCAAATGGCAATTGATCCGGATGGCCGCCAATGTCGGTATTGATACCGCGATTGGAGCGATCCCGCTTGTGGGAGACGCATTTGACCTTGTCTGGCGATCAAACAGCAAGAATTTGCGGATCATCAAAAAGCATCTCGACCGGCACCATCCTGCCACGCGGATTATTGAGGGCTAACGGCCCCTCCAGATCTTAATTGGTGTTTTGGCGGGCGCCAGCCGGCTGAATGCAGGGCATGACTTGGGTTTGAAATCCCGCCCGAGACAGATACGGACTTCTTCCAGCCAGCCGTTGCGTGACGTCTTGACCGTGACGGCACTGGATGGCAGGCCTTCATTATTGTCAGCAAATCTTTCGGCCAGAATTCCGGCGGTAAGTGGGGTTCCGCGTTCGGGTTCGCGGGAGAGGCGCGGCATGTCTGGAAATTCAATGGCATTGAACAACAGACGCGCGGCCGCAAAATAGGCCTCGGGGGTCTTTGCCATGCATGTACCGTGCTTTGCCCATTGATGTTGCAACAGCTGGGGCGACGGGCTGACGCAAATATTCTCGGTGACCAATCGCCGTGGCAAAATGCCGACCGTCCGACAATATTGCGGGTAATTTGGTCCTTTTGACTCAGGCCAAAGGCCATGCAGGATAAAGCCGAAATCGCCGATTTCGCCCGAACATTGGAACCGGGCATTTGTTGCACGTTCCTGGCCTCGGCAATGCTCGGGGCTCCAGCTCAGCACCAACATATATCCATTGACCGCCGTCCGGCGCACTTGGTTGGGTGCTGGCATTTCCAAAGCAGGGCGGGGCAAAAATTTCGGCGACTGGCATTGCCACGCTTGCGCCATTAGCGGGGCTGGCTGGAAAGCAACTGCCGCACCTGCCAGGGCAAGAAACTTAAGCCTGCGCAAAGTCCAAACCGATATCTGCTGCCGGTGCGCTTTGGGTCAGCCGACCGACAGAGATGTAGGTCACGCCGGTTTCCGCCTTGGCGCGAATGCTTTCCAACGTTACGCCGCCTGAAGCCTCGGTTGGTACCCGTCCGGCAACGATCCTTACAGCCTCACGCAGCATATCAGCATCCATATTGTCGAGCAGCAAATGGCTGGCTCCGGCGGCAAGTCCGGGCTCGATTTGGGAGATTCTGTCCACTTCCAATATGATACGGCCAATGCCAGCATCCTTGGCGCGTGCAACCGCTTGCGCCACACCGCCGGCAACGGCGACATGATTGTCCTTGATCATGGCCGCGTCCCAAAGACCCATGCGATGGTTGGTGGCGCCACCCATGCGGGTTGCGTATTTTTCCAGAAGCCGAAGGCCCGGTAGTGTTTTCCTTGTATCCAGAAGGATACAGCCAGTTCCTTCGATGGCATCGACATACTTGCGCGTCAGGGTCGCAATACCTGACAAATGCTGCACGGTGTTAAGCGCAGACCGTTCGGCGGTCAGCATCGCCCGCGCATTTCCCATAAGACGCATAAGGTCAGTGCCTGCAGGCACCTGTGCGCCTTCTTCTGCGTGAAGCTCATATTCCATATTGGGGTCGAGCGACTGGAAAAAGGCGAGCGCGACGGGCAAGCCAGCGACAACAATGGCATCGCGGCTGTCCATGACGCCGCCAAACCGGACATCGGCCGGAATAACGCTTTCCGAGGTGACGTCCTTGCCCGATGGTCCAAGATCTTCGGCCAGTGTGGCGCGGACAAAGGCGTCCATGTCAAAATGGGGAATGTGAAAAACCATGAAGATATTGTCCGGCTAGGCTTGAATATATTGGCTAGACATCATGCATAGGTGCGTTCGCCCAGCGCAGCAATTGTTGATGCGCAATCAAAACGAAAAAGCTGGCGGTTCAGCGGGTCGTCAGTAGCCCATCAGGCTCATGACTTCCTTGCGGCTTGATTGATCGTCCAGGAAGCAACCAATCAGCTTTGACGTTATCATGCCAACGTCGTGCACCTTCACTCCACGTCCGGTCATGCAACCATGCTGCGCCTCGATAACGACCGCAACGCCTTCGGGCTTCAGATTTTCCCAGATGCAGTTCGCAACCTCCGCGGTCAGTCGCTCCTGAACCTGAAGCCGCTGCGCAAACCCATGCAAAACGCGCACAAGTTTTGAAATACCCACGACTCGGTCCGTCGGCATATAGGCAATCGATGCCTTGCCAATGATAGGCGCCATATGGTGTTCGCAATGCGACTGAAATGGAATGTCCTTCAACAGGACAAGTTCGTGATATCCGCCGACTTCCTGAAATGTGCGCGACAAATGGGTCGCGGGATTTTCCGCATAGCCAGAACAATATTCCCGCCATGCCCGTCCCACGCGCGCCGGGGTGTCAAGCAGGCCTTCGCGCTCCGGATCATCACCGGACCAGCGAATAAGTGTGCGAATGGCGTCCTGAACTTCATCGGGAACGACGATTTTGCCGTTTTCACCAATTTCATCTTGATAATGTATATGCGCGATGGGAAACACCTTCTCGGGCTTGTTCATCTTAAGGCTCCGGCGGGCCAACCGCCCGCATCTTCACCTCTCAAAATAGGTCCGCCCGCCTCATTTATCTATACGGACAATAACCCATAGGCTTCAGGCTGCAAGCTATCTTCGGCGGTGCGATGCGTCAGGTCGTTGCTCAATGCCAATGATCTTGCCGTTCGCCTTATGGTATCAACCAATGGCTTGACCGGTCTTCGCCCAATCCGCCAGAAAGCCTTCAATACCCTTGTCGGTCAGGATATGCTTGAACAGGGCCTTGATCACCGATGGCGGCGCAGTCATAACGTCCGCACCGATTTTTGCCGCTTCAAGCACATGGATGCCGTGGCGGACGCTGGCGACGAGGATCTCGGTTTGGAAAGCGTAATTGTCGTAAATCAGGCGAATGTCGCTGATCAACTGCATGCCATCAAAACCATTATCGTCATGGCGCCCCACAAATGGCGAGACAAAAGTCGCGCCGGCTTTCGCGGCCAATAGTGCCTGATTGGCCGAAAAGCACAAAGTTACGTTCACCAAAGTGCCTTCGGAGGTAAGCGCTTTACATGTCTTCAGCCCGTCGATGGTCAAAGGCACCTTGATGCAGACATTATCGGCAATCTTGCGGAGAATTTCAGCCTCCTTCATCATCGTCGCATGGTCAAGTGCAACGACCTCTGCCGACACCGGCCCGTCAGTCAACGCGCAGATTTCGCGCGTTACTTCAATGAAATCGCGGCCCGATTTGGCGATTAGCGTCGGGTTCGTGGTCACCCCATCAAGCAGCCCTGTTGCGGCCAGTTCCTTGATGTCTTCGATTTCGGCGGTGTCTGCAAAAAATTTCATGTAGCTTTATCCTGAATGGAGATTCGGTCCATTGCCTCTTGGCAAAATTGCCGATGAAATAACAGGGCTTAAAGCCCTCGCCGAATGTTTCATCGAGATGGTGACGCTGGCAGCATGATTGCCTATATGCCCGTGATGAGCCCGCCCACCAACCGCGTCCGTGTCGTCCTGCTGACGCAAGCCATTGGTCCACTGGATTATCGCTTGCCTGCCGATATGCATGCGGGGCCTGGATCAGTGGTGATGGTTCCGCTTGGACCCCGGAAATTGCCGGGTGTCATCTGGGATGACGACGTTTTTGGTGATGAAGCTGTCGATGCAAGCAAGCTGCGTTCAGTGCTTGAAGCCGTTGACTGCCCACCAGTGGGGCCGGGTCTGCGCCATCTCGTCAATTGGGTGGCGGATTATTATCTAACAAGCCACGCAGCGGTGTTGCGCATGGTGTTGGCGTCGTCCGCGGCCTTTTCCACATCAGGCACCATAACCGAATATCGGCGCACTGGGTTTGAGCCCGCCCGGCTGACACCGCAGCGTGCGGCGGCGCTCGATGCACTGGAAGGTGCGCAGGGGCTGGTACGCGAACTGGCGGCTGAAGCTGGCGTAAGCGACGCGGTCATCCGCGGGCTGATCAAAGCGGGCGCCTTTGAGCCTGTTACCATCAGCGTTGATTCGCCTTTGCCTGAACCGGTCGCAGACTTTGCTGCGCCGCAACTGAACCCGGCACAATCTGTCGCGGCCAACGCGATGGTTGACGCCGTCCGGACAGGTGGTTTTGACACTTTCGTTCTTGATGGCGTGACAGGGTCAGGCAAGACCGAGACTTATTTCGAGGCGGTTGCCGAAGCGATCCGGCTTGGAAAGCAAGTGCTGGTCTTGCTGCCTGAAATTGCGCTCACCGCCCCCTTTCTTGCGCGCTTTGAAGACAGGTTCGGTGTCGAGCCAGCCGTGTGGCACAGCAACCTGCGCTCGACCCAGCGCCGCCGCGTGTGGCGCGCAGTTGCCGATGGTAGCGCCAAGGTGCTCGTCGGTGCCCGCTCGGCCTTGTTCCTGCCCTTTGCCAATCTGCGGTTGATCATCGTCGACGAGGCGCATGAAACCAGTTTCAAGCAGGAAGATGGGGTGCGCTATCATGCCCGCGACGTTGCCGTCATGCGTGGCCGTTTCGAAGGCTTTCCGGTGGTCTTGGCCTCGGCGACGCCAGCGCTTGAGTCGCGCCATATGGTTGCGATCGGCCGCTATAAGGGGCTCGAGATTCCATCACGATTTGGCGCGGCTAAGATGCCCGAGATCAAGGCGATTGACTTGACGCTCGATGCTCCCGACCGGCAGCACTGGATTGCGCCTACGTTGTTGAAGGCGCTCGAAGAACGCGTCGATCGCGGCGAACAAAGCCTGTTGTTCCTGAACCGACGGGGATATGCACCGCTGACGCTGTGCCGCACCTGCGGACACCGGTTTCAATGCCCCAACTGCACGAGCTGGATGGTAGAGCATCGGCTTGTGCGCAGGCTTGCCTGCCATCATTGTGGTTATGTCATGCCACCACCCGACGAATGCCCGGAATGCGGCGAAAGCGACACCTTGGTCGCCTGCGGTCCAGGGGTCGAGCGCATCAGTGACGAGGTCAACCGCTTGCTGCCCCACGCACGCACCATCGTTGCCACCTCCGACACCTTATGGTCGCCCGAAAAAGCAGCAGAGTTCGTATCGCGCGTGGAAAGCAGGGCAGTCGACATCATCATCGGTACGCAGCTGGTGACCAAGGGCTATCATTTTCCCGAACTCACGCTGGTTGGGGTCATTGACGCCGATCTGGGGCTCGAGGGCGGCGATCTGCGTGCGGCGGAACGGACATTTCAGCAAATTGCGCAAGCCGCTGGACGGGCAGGACGCGGGGAAAAGCCTGGCGAAGTCTTTATCCAGACGCGCAATCCCAACCATCCAGTGATAGCGGCGCTGGTCGCAGGCGACCGTGATGCCTTTTACGATGCCGAAACCGAGCAGCGTAAATCGGCTGGCGCGCCGCCATTTGGACGCTTTGCAGCGATCATCATATCGTCGGAGGACGAGCGTGAGGCGATTGAGGCCGCGCGCGCGGTCGGCGGCGCTGCGCCGCAGGTCGAAGGAATGCATGTCTATGGTCCTGCGCCAGCGCCGCTTGCGATGCTGCGCGGCCGCTACCGCCAGCGTCTGCTGGTCCACGCCCAAAGGTCAGTCGAAGTCCAGACCATCATCCGCGCATGGCTTGGCGGCCTGCAATTTCCGCGCGGAGTCAGGGTGGGTGTCGACGTCGACCCTTATAGTTTCCTGTAAGCGCATGGCTGCAGCGCGTCGGCTTGGCTAAATAGCGGATTTACCTCCCGCCTCTTATGTTGCATCCTGCCGGCAAAACATTTGGGGGGGGGAAGCATCATGACTAAGTTGATATGGGCCGTTCTGCTGAGCACTGCGTCGGCCACAAGCGCCTTCGGGCAACAAGCCAATCCTGCGTCAGACGCCACGATAGTCGCGCAACGTAGCGTTGCTGCGCAATTGCCGGCCGAAGATGGTCGCGACGCAGACTTTGCCGATCGGGGCTTTATCGGCACGCTGGCTGATCCCATTATCACCAATAAAGATGGCAAGCCCGTGTGGAACCTCGGCGCTTATGACTGGATGGCGAACGGCAAAGCCCCCAACACCGTCAACCCGAGCCTGTGGCGGCATATGGGCCTGTTGCGCAAGCATGGCCTCTATGCGGTGACGGACAACATCTGGCAGGTCCGCGGTTTCGACGTGTCCAATATGACCATCATCAACGGGCAAACTGGCTGGATCATCATCGATCCGCTGACGAGCCGTGATACCGCGGCGGCGGCTATGAAGCTGGTCAATGACAGACTTGGCACCCGGCCCGTGACCGCGGTCATATACAGCCACAGCCATGGCGACCATTTTGGCGGGGTGCGCGGCATCGTGAACGAAGCCGATGTGAAAGCGGGCAAAGTTGCGATCATCGCGCCCGAACATTTTCTGGCGGAAACGGCTTCGGAAAATGTGATGGCGGGTCCAGCGATGGGAAGGCGCGCGACGTTCCAGTTTGGCAGCAACCTTGCGCCTGGTCCGCAGGGACAAATGGGCAGCGGCATTGGCAAGGGCATTGGCGGCGGTGACATCACGCTCATTTCGCCCACAATCGAGATTCGAAAGACCGGCGAATTGCGCGAGGTCGACGGCGTGACATTTGAGTTCCAGATGGTGCCGCAGTCCGAGGCGCCTGCGGAAATGAACGTGTATATGCCTGCATCGCGCACATTTCTGGCCGCAGAGATTGCGACATGTTCGCTGCATAACATCCTGACACCCCGCGGTGCAAAGGTGCGCGATGCGCTGGGTTGGTCTGGATTTCTGAATGAAGCGCTAAACCTGTATGGCGACCGCAGTGATATCATTATTTCCAGCCATTGCTGGCCGCGCTTCGGGCAGTCGGAGGTCAAGGGCACACTGTCGGGACAGCGGGACAATTACCGCTATCTGCATGACCAAACGGTCCGCATGATGAACAAGGGCATGACTCAAGCGGAAATTGCCGAAGTGCTCAAAGCGCCCCCCGCCATTGGTGATCAATGGTTCAACAAGGGCTATTACGGTACCTACAGCCACAATTCGAAGGCAATCTATCAATATTATCTCGGCTGGTATGATGCCGTCCCGGCCAACCTTAACCCGCATCCGCCCGAAATACGCGCAGCCAAGCTGGTGGCGGCCATGGGCGGCGCGAAAAAGGTCCTCGCTGAGGCCAAGAAGGCAATGAAAGCGGGCGATTATCGCTGGTCATCCGACTTGCTGAATCAACTGGTATTTGCCAACCCCAAAAATCTAGAGGGCCGGGCTATGCTTGCCGACAGCTATGAACAGCAAGGCTATCAGGCCGAGTCGGCCATCTGGCGCAACATGTTCCTGTCGGGTGCGCGCGACCTGCGCGAAGGTATGAAGGCAGGGATCAGCGCGCAAAGCATCGACATGATTTCGGCGATTCCCTCTGGCTTGCTGCTCGACTCCGTGGCGACCCGGTTGGACCCGAAGATCATCGGCAATGCGGCCCTCACGCTGAATTTCGTGTTTTCTGACCGGAAAGAAACGGCGAAAATCACTGTGGGCAATTCAGTGATGATAAGTGAAATGGGCAAATCGCACACGTCATCTGCGGTTACGGTGACGGGACCACGTCAGTTGTTTCTCGCTTTGCTGTTCCTGAAGATGCCAGCGACGCAGCTGCAGATGGCGGGGTTGAAGATTGAAGGCGATGGCGCCGTTCTCGACAGGCTTCAGGCCGCGCTTGACCCTATGCCTGGTCCCTTCAATATCGTCGAGCCGTAAAGCAACGTGGGTAGGTCACACTAAAGTCTCACCTGAAACGACAGCGAATCCACGCCAAAGAAGCAAAGGTTGCCAGAAACGCATCCGAAGCCACAACTTCTGTGCGGTTAAAACAGTATCTCTTGGCTGATTGCATGCCCTTACAGCCTCTGGGCGAATACCGATGTTGTTTGCAGAATCTGGCAGGCCAAATCCTACATTGAAAGCGTGATGTTGCTAATATTCCGGCCTTCCCCGCCAATATTTGTCGCGGGCAGGGCTGGCTTACATTTCCCCGCGCTGGCGGCGCAGGGCGTACCATTTCGCCACATTGGCATTATGTTCTTGCAAGGTCTCAGCAAATACATGGCCGCCTTTGCCATCGGCGACGAAGTAATAAAATCTGGTTTTTTCGGGGTTCAACACGGCTGCGATCGCAGCCCGTGACGGGTTGGCGATTGGGCCTTTTGGCAGGCCAGTCATGGCATAGGTGTTATAACCGTTGACGTCGGCAATTTCGGATTGGCGAATGCGCCGTCCAAGCGGTTTGCCCTTGGTGATAGGGTAAATAATGGTTGGATCGGCCTGAAGCATCATCCCGGTGCGCAAGCGATTGCTATATACGCCGGCGACAATTCCAAGCTCGGATTTCAGTGCCGTTTCCTTTTCGACAATCGATGCCAGAGTCAGAGCCTCAAGCGGTGTTTTCACGACGGTGTTTGGACTTCGCTTTGGCCAAAGTTCATCCATCGTTTTTGTCATCGCATCCTGCATGCGTTTCAAAACAGCGGCGCGCGGCTCGTTCTTTTCAAATGCATAGCTGTCGGGCAACACCGATCCCTCGGGGGGCATATAGACGCTGCCCGTCAGCCGGTCATTTGCCATGAGCCGCTCATAGACCATGATCGAGGGCATGCCTTCGGGAATGGTCACCATCCGCCGGATGGTTTTGCCGCCTGTCAGGATCGACAGGATCTCCGAGTTTGAGGCCTTTGCCGGAATCACAAATTCGCCGGCCTTGATCGTGCTGGTCGCGCCAAACAGTTTTGCCCGGCTTACAAATGCGTCGGCGGATTTGATGACCCCGCTTTTTTCAAGTTGTTGTGCCGCAGCAGTGATGCTTGATCCCGGCTTGATGACGACAGTGGCTTCGCGCTGAAGCGGCCCCGGCGCTGACCAACCGTAGATAAAATTGCCAGCGACAGCGACAAGCAACAGCCCAGCCGCAATTATCGCCCATTTGGCGAGGCGGCCCATTTGGTCAGATGGCTTTCATGATCAGGCTGGCATTGGTGCCGCCAAAGCCAAAGCTGTTGTTCAAAACCGCTTTGACTTCGCGTTTCCTGGCAACATGCGGGACGAGATCCACGCCTTCAGTGCCTTCGTCCGGATTGTCCAGATTGAGGGTCGGCGGAACGATCTGGTCACGCAGTGCAAGGATGCAGAAGATACTTTCAACCGCGCCAGCGCCGCCAAGCAAATGTCCAATGGCGGACTTGGTCGAGCTCATCGAAACATGCGATATGGCATCCCCAAAGAGCCGCTTTACAGCGCCCAATTCAATCGTGTCGGCCATGGTCGACGTGCCATGGGCGTTGATATAATCAATGTCGGCCGGCGTCATGCCTGCCTTTTTCAACGCCATCTGCATCGAACGGAACGCACCGTCGCCTTCGGGATGCGGCGCGGTCACGTGATAGGCATCGCCCGACAGGCCATAGCCCACGACCTCGGCATAGATTTTGGCGCCACGCGCCTTGGCATGTTCATATTCTTCCAGAACGACCACGCCTGCGCCTTCGCCCATCACAAAACCGTCGCGGTCCTTGTCATAGGGCCGGCTCGCAGCCTCGGGGCGGTCATTGTAGCTTGTATTGAGCGCACGTGCCTGCGCAAATCCGGCTATACCAAGCGGGCAGACTGTCCCTTCCGAGCCGCCTGCGACCATGATGTCGGCGTCATCGTCGCGAATCATTCGCGCTGCATCGCCAATCGAATGCGCACCTGTTGAACAGGCGGTGACGACGGCGTGGTTAGGCCCCTTCAGACCATATTTGATGCTGACCTGACCCGAAATCAGGTTGATGAGACGTCCATGCACGAAATGCGGGCTGACGCGGCCCGGGCCTTTTTCCGCCAGCAGCAGAGCTTCGCTTTCAATACCGGGAAGGCCGCCAATGCCTGACCCGATCGAGCAACCGGCGCGCACCTTTTGTTCTTCGGTCATTTCGGTAAGGCCAGCGTCTTCAAGCGCCTGGCCAGCGGCATCAATGCCGTAAATGATGAACGGGTCAACCTGGCGTTGAACCTTGTGGTCCACGCGCTTGTCTGGGTCGAAGCCCCAAGGGTGATCCTTGCCCTTCACTTCGCACGCGATCAGACATTTCTGGTTGCTCGCATCGAAATGTGTAATCATTCCAGCGCCGGATTTTCCGGCAATCAGGTTGGACCAGGTGGTTTCAACATCGGCACCCAAGGGCGTAACCAGACCTAAACCGGTGACCACGACACGACGCATTGCGTTATCTCCAAAGCAATTCTTTGCGGCCCATTACTGTGAACAGGGGCCAAAAAGCAAACGGCTTTCCGACAGGAGCGCTGGTGGCGCTGGCCGGAAAGCCGTTTGGATTTCGAAATGACCGCGCACTAAGCGCGCTAATATTTAGCCGTTGCTGTTGATGAAATCGATCGCGTCCTTCACGGTTGCAATCTTTTCAGCGGCATCGTCAGGGATTTCAACGTTGAATTCTTCTTCAAACGCCATGACGAGTTCAACAATGTCGAGGCTGTCTGCACCAAGATCATCGATAAAGCTTGCAGCTTCCGTGACCTTGTCGGCTTCAACGCCCAGATGTTCGACTACGATCTTTTTGACCCGTTCCGCGGTATCGCTCATTTTTGTGCCCCTTATTGGTTGGGAGGATGAATTTCTGATATTGCCCTAATGTCCAGATTGTCCGCTGGCAAGTGGCAAGCGACGCTTAGGCATCAAAGCATCGCCATGCCGCCGTTTACATGGATTGTTTGCCCCGTAACATAGCCAGCTTCCTTTGACGCGAGATAGGCAACGGCAGCGCCGATATCCGCGCCTTCGCCCATGCGGCCCATGGGTATACGGGCATTCAGCGCCTCTTTCTGCGCGTCAGGCAAGTGTTCAGTCATGGCTGTTGCAATGAAGCCCGGCGCAACGCAATTGGCGGTGACATTCCGGCTGGCCAGCTCTTGCGCAATGGCCTTGGTCATCGCGGTCAGGCCGCCCTTGGACGCTGCATAATTGGCTTGGCCGGGATTGCCCGTCGTGCCCACGACGCTGGTGATAGTAATGATACGGCCAAAGCGCGCCTTCATCATTGGCTTCGTTGCGGCGCGCATCAGCCGGAATGTCGATTCGAGGTTTATGCGGATCACATCGTCCCATTCCTCGTCCTTCATCCGCATCGTCAGATTGTCGCGCGTGACACCGGCATTGTTGACCAAAATGTCGATCTTGCCCAATTGCTCCAGTGCGGCGGGCACAAGCGCTTCGACGCTTTCCTTGTCGCTCAGGTTGCATGGAATCGCGACATGATCGCCGCCAAGCGATGCCCGAAACGCCTCAAGCTTTTCTAAATTCGAACCCGAGACAGCCAGCCGCGCGCCTTGGGCTGCAAGCGCATGGCAGATCGCGCTGCCAATTCCGCCCGATGCGCCTGTTACCAGCGCGGTCATACCGGTCAGATCAAACATATCATTCTCCCTTGAACTCAGGCGCGCGTTTCTCCAAAAACGCGGTTATGGCTTCGTCATTGTCCGCCGTGGCATGCGCCAGGCTTTGCATCGCGGCCGACATTTCGAGGATGTTTTTGAGATCCGCTGTCTGCCCTTCGCGCAGCAACCTTTTGGTCATCCGGACAGCATGGGTCGGGTTCGCGGCGATTTTGTCCGCAACCCTGCGTGCGGCATCCATCAAGCCGGCGTCTTCGACCACCTGCGAAACCAATCCAATGCGCAGAGCTTCTGCAGCGTCAATGATTTCACCCGTCAGGGCAAGCTCGGTCGCCTTGGAAAAACCGATTATACGCGGCAAAAGCCATGCGCCGCCATCACCTGGCGTAATGCCAAGGCGCACGAAGCTCTCGGCGAATTTGGCCGAGGATGCGGCAATACGGATGTCGCACATGGTAGTCAGGTCAAGTCCGGCGCCGATAGCGGGGCCGTTGACCGCAGCGACGACCGGAACCTCGAGCGCCTGAAACATCAACGGTAGCCGCTGAATGCCATATTTGTAGTTGCGCCGTGTCTCGGCGGGCAATCCAGCGCGTAAACCGCCGCTGTCAGGACGCATCTGCTTGAGGTCACCGCCGGAGGAAAACACCGTGCCTGCGCCCGTCAGAATGACGCAGCGAACCGAGATATCCTGATCCGCCGCCATGAATGCGTCGCACATTTGATCGACAACGGCGACGTCCGATATCGGGTTGCGCTTTTCGGGCATATTCATGGTGATGGTCAATATGCCGCCATCGCGCGACTGGAGGATCTGGTCGGTCATTAGATCGCTTTCAATAAGGCTTCGATGTCATCCATGCTGATGACGCTCGATGTGTTGATGTCCTCGCCCGCGCTGCGCTTCACCATGGGCGACAGCACTTTGCCGCCGAATTCCACGAAGTGTGTGACGCCTGCGTCGGCCATGGCGATTGCCGATTCGCGCCAGCGGACGCGGCCAGTGACCTGCTGCACCAATTGTGCGGAAATGGTTGCGGGATCGGACACGGGCGCTGCAGTCACATTGGCAAATAACGGCACCAGCGGCGCGTGAATCGTCGTGGTCGCAAGCGCACTTGCCATGTCGTCGGCGGCTGGCTGCATCAACGGGCAATGAAACGGGGCCGATACCGGCAGCAAGATGCCGCGCTTGATATTATGCTCTTTTGCCAACGCGATGGCACGGTCAATCGCACCTTTGTGCCCGGAGATAACCACCTGCGACGGGTCATTATCATTGGCCACGGTGCAGGTTTCGCCTTCAGCGGCAGCAGCGGCCAGGCTTTCCGCATTTTCGATGTCCGCGCCAAGCAATGCTGCCATCGCGCCAACCCCCAAAGGCACTGCTGACTGCATTGCGCGGCCACGAAGCTTAAGGAGCGCGGCAGTCACAGACAGCGGAAATGCGCCTGCGGCACAAAGCGCAGTATATTCGCCCAGCGAATGACCTGCAACGAACTGGCATTTTTCCGAAAGGCGCACGCCGCCCTCTTTTTCCAGCACACGCAAAGTGGCGATGGCATTTGCCATGATGGCTGGCTGCGCATTTTCGGTGAGCGTCAATTCGCTTTCCGGACCATCGCACATCAAGCGAAACAGATGTTGGCCAAGCGCTTCGTCGATTTCCTCAAACACCGCGCGCGCGGTAGGGCTGGCTTCGGCAAGCGCCTTGCCCATGCCAACTGCCTGGCTGCCTTGTCCTGGAAAGATGAATGCGCGCATATATGGTCCTGTCAGTCGGGGGTATTGTGCGCACCGCCTATGGCGCGGCGCTCGATGTTGCAAGCCCGAAGGGAACGATCCGGTTGTCGGCATCATGGCCAATGTCGGCCCGGCCAAGGAAAGCTATGCCCGTTTTGGTGCACCAGCGCTTGGCGATTTCTTCGGCGCCTTCGCCAAAGGGGCGGTCATTGTCAGGAACTTCGCTGACTCGCCCAAGCCGCAATCCGGCAAGGCCAGCGGCTTGCAAATGGCTGCTGACGTGGAAAAAGGCACGGTCATAGCCATAGAGATATTCGCTGACCTCCTCGACCATCAATACATGGCCTTTAAGGTCGGGCATCAAAGGTGTTCCAACCATCATCGCCAGCGTCATGAGGTTGAAGGCCGCGTGCTTTTCGCCTGCCTGTAGATGTGGTTCAAGCGCTTGAGGCGATACGTGCAGCATCCAGTCAAGTGCACGGCCGATCGCTGCCTCGCCGCCAGTTCGCCTTATGTCGGCCGGCATTGGCCCATGGCAAGCGCGGCCAATATGTGCCCGGTACAGCGCGCCGAGGATATTCCCGGCGTCGCTATAGCCCATATAGATTTTATCACCGGCCGCCGATTTGAGACTGGCCACGGCGTCGTGCGCAATGCGGCAGGCGCCATAGCCACCGCGCACAAACCAGACAGCGTCAAACGCTGGATCATTGGCCACATCCACAAAGGCGGCGCTGCGCATATGGTCGGGCCCGGCAAAATGCCCGGCTTCTGCAAAACATTGGTCGTGAAAGACGAGCTCTGCGTTGGGGTGCGTCGTTCCCGCCAGCGCAGTCACCCGCGCGGCATCCTCACGCGTGAAGGGCGTGGACGGCGCGCAAATAGCTATCCGCATAAATTACCGACTCCCCCCAACTTTCGTCATTCCCACCTTCGCTGAAGTGGTGATGCTATGCGCATACACGACCATTGCCAAAACCATGTTCCGGCAATAACCGCCAACAATGCACAAAAACAAATCCTATTTCTTCTGTGGCATTGGCGGTTCGGGTATGTTGCCACTGGCCAATATTGTCCGGGAAGCTGGCGCCAGCGTGGCCGGTTCCGACCGCGCGCTGGATCAAGGCCGTTTGGGGGCCAAGTTCACGTGGCTGCAAAGCCTTGGCATTGGTCTGTTTCCGCAGGACGGAAGCGGCCTGGTCAGCGGCGAACAGATCCTGATTGCTTCGGCCGCGATTGAAGACAGCGTCCCCGATATCGCCAAGGCCAAAGCGCTCGGTTGCAAGCGTATGACGCGCGCCGAGTTGTTGGCCGATTTGTTCAATGCCGCGCCGCGCAGCGTTGCCGTTGGCGGAACAAGCGGAAAATCGACAGTGACCGGCATGATCGGCTGGATTTTGACCTATGCCGGTCGCGATCCAACCATTATGAACGGCGCGGTTATGAAGAATTTCGTTGCTGATGACGCTGGTTTCACCAGCGCACGCGTGGGGCAGGGCGATGTCTTTGTCAGCGAAGTGGATGAAAGCGACGGATCGATCGCATTGTTCACTCCGCAAGTTGCGGTGCTCAACAATGTCAGCCTTGATCACAAGAGCCTCGAAGAACTGCGGGAGTTGTTCGGGGACTTTGCCCAGAAAGCCAAAATATGTGTCTGGAACGCTGACGATGCTGAAACCGCTGCATTGATTGCGCCGATGAAGCTGCCTGGCGCTGTCAGTTTCGGCTTTGGTCCAAATGCGGACTATCGCGCAACCGACATGACTGACCTTCCTCTCGGCAGCCGCTTTATACTGCAGGCGCATGATGAAAGCCATGCAGTCTGTTTGGCCGTTCCCGGCAAGCATAATATTGCCAATGCTCTTGCCGCCATTGCGGCGAGTGTTGCGCTTGGAGTATCCGTGGCTGAGGCTGTGCGCGGGGTCGAGCACTTCATTGGCCTTTCCCGCCGTTTCGACATTGTTGGTGTTGCGGATGACATTACTGTCATCGACGATTTTGGCCATAACCCCGACAAGATTGCCGCAACGCTGGCAACGCTTAAGGCTTTTCCGGGCCGGATCATCGCCTTTTTCCAACCGCATGGCTATGGCCCCATCCGCGTGATGGGCCGCGAACTGGCTGTTGTCTTTTCGGAATTGCTGGGCCGGGACGACCATCTGATCATCTGCGACCCGGTCTATTTCGGTGGGACTGTCGACAAAAGCATTGGCAGCGCGTTTATAACTGACGCAGTCGCTGCATCAGGCATAAATGCCGAACATGTCCCGCTTCGAGAAGACTGCGGCAATCATATTGTCGAATTGGCCCGGCCCGGAGACCGGATTGTCATCATGGGCGCAAGGGACGATACGTTGAGTTCATTCGCAAAAGACATCCTTGGAAAGCTTGCCGTTCGTGAGATTTTAGGACGGACAAGCAATCTCTAAAGATTCAATAGTTGCAACCGTTTGTTACTGGCATGAGCTACATGTCCAGAGAATTCGAAGAAGCCGCGGTTCACCGCAAACCCACATTCATTGCCCGTATCTTCGGCAAAAAAGATATCGACGCAAACGAGAGAGGCCGGTGGCGCGAAAGTCTTAGCCGCGAAGACCGGTTCATGCTTCGCCATGCGGCGCTGATGGAACAGGTTTTCGACTTTCTGGCACGCACTGGGCTTGATCCTATCCCTGACCATTATGAGCTGGCCTGGCATTATCTGACATGTTCATCGTCGACTCAGCGTATGATGGTGGAAAGTCATATGCTCGACCATGGCTGCATCGAACCACAATATGCTTATGAGCTCCTGGACAAAATCCGGACAGCCATCAGCGAGCGCGACTTGCGCGAGATGATTGAAGATGCGCGGCAGACGATGACTGAAGCCGCCGCGCTGACCGACCGGTCGGGCAAGGACGCGGCACAATATGGCGATGCACTGGGCGAGTCAGTCGAGTTGCTTGTAAAAAGTGAAGTCGGTAGCGAGGTGCAGGTTAACCAGATTAAAAAGCTCCAGGATCTGACAGGGGAAATGATTGAGCGGACGGCGATAGCCGAAGCCCGGCTTAAGGCACGCGGCAAAGCCATCCTTCAGCTGAAAAGCCGACTGGCGCAAAGCCAGAAGCAGGCATTGAGTGATCCATTGACGAATCTACCCAATCGGCGTGCATTCGAAATCTCCCTGAAATCCGCAATCGAAGAAACGGGTAAGGCCGGATTTCCGATATCGGTTGCCTTTTGCGATATCGATTTGTTCAAACGTATCAACGACACGCATGGCCACCCGACTGGCGACCGCGTGATTCACCATGTGGGCGATTTATTGCATCGGATGGCCTCTCCCAACGTCCATGTTGCAAGACACGGAGGCGAGGAATTCGTAATCTTGTTTGAAAAGAAAACAGCGGATGAAGCGTTGGAAATACTTGAACGTGTGCGTAGCCAACTGTCGGCAAAGCAACTGATAGCCAAAGACACGATGAAGCCAATTGGTACAATCACATTTTCGGCCGGTATCGCACAAATGCAGAGTGGCGAAAACAGCGCCTCGTTGCTGTCACGCGCGGACCAGGCCTTATACAAGGCCAAAAACACGGGTCGTGACCGAGTTTGTATTGCCTAAAAGCCTAGTTTTCGCGCTAAGGCTTGCATTTGTGCCAGGTTACGACTAACCGCCCCACTCCCTTCCAGGGAATCGAAGAAGGCCGGAGGGGCGTATGCATGGTGCTGCGTCAGCGATCGGTAGGAACAAGGAAACGCCCATGCCGCTGTACGAGCATGTATTTTTGGCGCGTCAGGACCTTTCACAGGCCCAAGTTGATGCGCTGGCTGAAAACGCCACCAAGATTGTGGAAGACAACAAGGGTAAGGTCGTAAAGACCGAAACCTGGGGTCTTCGCACATTGACCTACAAAATTCAGAAGAATCGCAAAGCGCATTTTGTTATGCTCGATATCGATGCTTCAGGCGATACGATTGCCGAGCTTGAGCGTCAGACACGCATGAACGAAGACATCATTCGTTACATGACCGTCCGCGTTGACGAGCATGAAAAAGGCCCATCGGTCATGATGCGCAAGAGCGATCGTCCAGAGCGTGGCGAACGCAGCGACCGCGGCGACCGTGGCGGATTTGGTGGCGGCGATCGTGATCGCGGCGCACCGCGTCCAGATCGTGGCGACCGCGCACCCCGAGCAGAGCAGGAGGCTTAATTTATGGCACGTCCGTTTTTCCGTCGCCGCAAGTCCTGCCCATTTCAGGGCAAAGATGCGCCAACGATCGATTATAAAGATGTACGCCTGCTTCAGGGTTACATTTCAGAGCGCGGCAAGATTGTACCGTCGCGCATCACCGCCGTTTCGGCAAAGAAGCAGCGTGAGCTGGGTCAAGCTATCAAGCGCGCCCGCCACATCGGCCTTCTGCCGTATATCGTGAAGTAAGGAGCCGAAACATGGATATCATACTTCTCGAACGCGTTGAAAAGCTGGGTGCAATCGGTGACGTTGTCACTGTGAAGGACGGCTATGCCCGTAACTTCCTGTTGCCGAACAAGAAAGCGCTTCGTGCAAACGAAGCCAACCGCAAGGTTTTCGAAGCCAACCGCGCGAAAATCGAAAGCGATAACGCTTCACGCCGAGACGAAGCCCAGAAGGCATCGGGCAGTGTCGAAGGCAAACAGATCGTCCTGATCCGCGCGGCTTCGCAAACTGGCCAGCTTTATGGTTCGGTTTCGGTCAAGGATATCGTGGACGGCCTGGTCGCCCAGGATGCCAAGGTTACCAAGAGCATGATCGTGCTTGAACGCCCGATCAAGACGCTTGGCGTTTTCGGCGTCAAAGTTGTTCTGCACCCTGAAGTCACCGTCAATGTTCAGGTCAATGTGGCCCGTTCGGACGACGAAGCTGAGTTGCAGAAGGACGGCGTCAATGTTCTTGACCAGATGTTCGAAGCCGAGCAGGCCGAGATCGCTGCTGAAGCCATTGAAGCTCAGGTCGAAGCTGAAGTCGCGTCCGACGCTGCTGATGCTGCTGAAGCTGCTGCCAATGCAAAACGCCGCGAAGAGCAAGCTGCAGCGAAAGCTGCTGCCGAAGCTGCCGGTCTTTCCGCAGAGGCAAGCGACGAAGCATAAAGCTTCCGCAACCTGCATACAAAAAGCCGCCCCGTCGCAAGACCGGGCGGCTTTTTTGTGCCATCCGTCGTTGATTTAAGACCTATCGTCATCCTGAACTTGTTTCAGGATCTTACTTTTTAAGGTGTTCCGGACTGAAGACCCTGAAACAAGTTCAGGGTGACCGAAAGGCAAATCATATACTTGCCAGTAGCAGCATTGAGTTAATCACTCTAATGCCGGTCTATGACGGCACCCATCATCATTACCGCTGAAATGGGCAAGGCTGACCAGGCTTGGGCCAACGACCTGCGCCGCAAGTATTTTCCGGTGGAGCGCAACTTTATCGAGGCGCATATCACGCTTTTTCATCATCTGCCGCCAGGCCACTTGCCTGAGATAAAGTCACGACTCGCAGCGTTGGCAGCCGATTATTCAGCACCTGTCGCGCATGTTCTGGACGTCATGTTTCTTGGCGGCGGGGTAGCATTTCGCGTGGAGTGCCCGGGATTGATCGCCATGCGCGCAGAACTTGCCGACGCATTTCAGGGGTTGCTTATACCGCAAGATCAAGCGCCCCCCAAATTGCACATCACCATACAGAACAAGGTCGAGCCTTCGATCGCCAAGGCTCTATCTGCTGAGCTTTCGAACGCGTTTCGGCCGCGCATGCTGTCGATCGCGGGCTTTGGCGCATATTATTATCGCGGTGGGCCATGGGAGAAGATCGCGAGTTGGACATTTCGCGGCTGACAATGCTTGACCCGCTTTAACCCCCCGCTTATAGCGCCGCGTGCTTCCCCGCAAATGCCGGGAATCGCGCTTGGATGGCGAAGTAGCTCAGCTGGTTAGAGCGGTGGAATCATAATCCATAGGTCGGGGGTTCAAGTCCCTCCTTCGCTACCAAGGCGTTATTGCGACGAAATGCTGTTTCCGAACACTGCGGGCTTCATCTCGACGAGTTTGCGGTCAATTGCGGCCATTTTGATCTCCAACGATTTCCATTCTGCACGGCGCGCTGCTTTTTCGCCATGTTCGATACGCAGCCGTGATTGGGAATCCATGAGAATGTCTCTGGCAGATATCAGAGTGTCCCATTCTTCCTTTATCAATTGGCGGGGATGCTTCGGCTTTTGGGCTTCGGCCAGAGCCCGACGCTCCGCCGCGTCGCGAATGATCGAGAGGTCCACGGCGTCGCCGATCGTCAAAGGTGCCTTGCCGTTCGGGCCAACAAGTGGCTGACCGCAAAAATTTGCAGACTTCACATGATGCCGAACAACATAATTGGCGAATGCAACCTTTTCCTGGGGTTCCAACTGGGCGCGGATGGCTGCGACTATTTGCATGTCCCGCAAATTGACATCGGCAAGCGCGATATCTCTGCCTTGGGGCGCACAACCGGCAAGAAGCCCAACGAAAAGGAGAATCGCTCGCGTCATTTTCTATCCTATTTGCCGGATGAATCTAAGATATCAGGGTTAATAAATTGCGACCGATACCTGTCTGAAAGCAGCGCAGGCATATCGCGGTGAACGAACGCGATACAGGCCGCCCTATTGCGCAGTACGCGACGCTGGAAACCGCATGCGTCCTTAAGTTTCATTTACGGGATAAGAGGAGACCACATTACTTGTCTTTGGATGAATGGTTGCCGCGCCCTGTTACAGCGGCTACACACCTAATCATGAAAGATTGCACCGAATGCATTGTCCGGAATCGCGCAATTTGTGCCGGGCTGGAGCCTGACGAGCTGGAGGTGCTGGGGAAACTTGGTCGAAGGCAGAAAGTCGCCAAGGGGCAAACTGTGCTTTGGGAGGGCGATGACTCGGTAGTGGTCGCCAACGTTATTGATGGCGTACTCAAGGTTTCGATGAGCATGTCGGACGGCCGTGAGCAGATTGTCGGCATTGTATTTTCATCGGATTTTATCGGACGCCCATTTGGCCAGCAGAGTCCTTATAGCGTGACCGCGCTGACGGACGCCGAATTGTGCATTTTTTCGCGTTCGACATTTGACGGTTTTGCGCGGCAGCATCCGGAGCTGGAGCATAAGCTTTTGCGCCGGACGCTCAATGAACTGGATCGGGCGCATGAATGGATGTTGGTGCTCGGCAAGAAGACAGCGACTGAACGCATTGCGACCTTGTTGCTTGAAATGTCAGTCCGCCTGGGTGAAACCGGCTGTAACGCCGACACAAACGGCCTCGATGCCTTTGAACTACCACTTGATCGGCAGCAAATAGGCGATGTGCTTGGGCTGACGATCGAAACCGTCAGCCGCCAGCTTTCGAAACTTAAAGCTGACGGCGTAATAAAACTACCGGACCGCCGCACTGTTGCAATCCAGGATCGGGATCGTCTGCAGGATATTGCAGCGGCGGCGTGACGCACTTTTAAGTTTGGTTGATCTGAATCAAGGAATGTCTTGCTGCGCTGCGGCAAGAACGTCCCGGCGCACGCACTTGACTTGCAGCTCGGGGAAAAAATATGGAATCGCTCCTATCACGCGTCGGCCTTTGGTTCTTCATGGCGCTACTGGCGTTCATGGCCATGGCGCTGGGGGCTGACCAAGCTTATTCGGTTCATATGGGCATCATGTGCGTCGCTGCATTGCTTGCGATGGCCGCATCGATGAACAAGTTCGATTTTCTGGCTCAGCGCTTTGCTCCGATTGGTGGCCCGGCATTGCAGTCCCAGTATGATGATGATCCTATTCGCTGGGGCGTCATTGCGACCATGTTCTGGGGCATTGCTGGCTTTACCGTCGGACTTTTGATCGCGCTTCAACTGGCTTTCCCGGCGCTCAACTTAAACCTCCAATATACGACATTCGGACGACTGCGCCCGCTGCATACTTCGGCGGTGATTTTCGCATTTGGCGGGAATGCACTGATTGCGACCAGCTTCTATGTCGTTCAACGCACATGCCGCGCGCGGCTCGCCTTCCCAAGCCTCGCCCGTTTCGTTTTCTGGGGCTATCAGCTGTTCATCGTCCTTGCCGCAACCGGCTATGTGATGGGCGTGACCGAAGCCCGGGAATATGCCGAGCCTGAATGGTATGTGGATATCTGGTTGACCATTGTTTGGGTCAGTTATCTGGCGGTCTTTGTCGGCACATTGGTGAAGCGCAAGGAACCGCACATTTATGTAGCCAACTGGTTCTACCTAAGCTTCATCATCACTGTCGCGATGCTGCATCTGGTGAACAACCTGTCGATGCCGGTGAGCATCTTTGGTTCCAAGAGCTATAGCGCCTTCGCTGGCGTTCAGGACGCGCTCACTCAATGGTGGTATGGTCACAACGCCGTCGGATTTTTCCTGACGGCGGGCTTCCTTGCCATGATGTATTATTTTGTGCCCAAGCAGGCCGAGCGCCCGGTATATTCCTACCGCTTGTCCATCGTCCATTTCTGGTCGCTGATATTCCTGTATATCTGGGCCGGGCCACATCATCTGCATTACACAGCGCTGCCCGATTGGGCCCAAACGCTGGGCATGGTGTTCTCGATCATATTGTGGATGCCAAGCTGGGGCGGCATGATCAATGGCCTGATGACGCTGAACGGCGCCTGGGACAAGATCCGCACCGACCCCATCATCCGCATGATGGTCATGGCACTCGCTTTCTACGGCATGAGCACTTTTGAAGGTCCAATGCTCTCGATCAAGGCAGTCAACAGCCTTTCGCATTACACCGACTGGACGATTGGCCATGTGCACAGCGGTGCGCTTGGCTGGAACGGCATGATCACCTTTGCCTGCCTTTACTTTCTGTTTCCGCGCCTATGGGGCCGCAGCCGCATGTATTCGCTGCGGATGATCAACTGGCACTTCTGGCTCTCAACCCTGGGGATCGTATTTTACGCGTCGGCCATGTGGGTAGCGGGCATCATGCAGGGCCTCATGTGGCGTGAATATGGAGCCGACGGATATCTCGTCTACTCCTTTGTCGAGACAGTCGCGGCGATGTTCCCGATGTATCTCATCCGCGCCTTTGGCGGGCTGCTGTACCTCTCTGGCGCACTGGTGATGGTCTACAATGTCTGGATGACCGTTGCTGGCCGTCTGCGCGATGAAAAGCCCATGACTGAAACGCCGTACAATCCAGAGGCTGACCGCCCCTATGTCGCCGTTCCAGCCGAATAAGGAAACATGACCATGACAAGCAAATCCAAAGATGGTCTCAGCCACAAGACGCTGGAACGCAATGTCACACTGCTCGGACTGTGCGCATTGGGGGCAGTCGCCATTGGCGGCATCGTTGAAATCGCGCCATTATTCTGGATTGATTCAACAGTGGAAAAAGTCGACGGCATGCGGCCTTACACGCCGCTGGAGCTGACCGGCCGCAATATCTACATGCGCGAAGGTTGTTATGTCTGCCATAGCCAGATGATCCGCCCGTTTCGCGATGAAGTGGAACGATATGGCCCATACAGCCTCGCGGCCGAAAGCATGTACGACCATCCCTTCCAATGGGGTTCAAAGCGAACGGGGCCTGATCTGGCGCGCGTCGGCGGCCGTTATTCGGATGACTGGCACCGTGCCCATCTAAAGAACCCGCGCGATGTCGTGCCGGAATCGATCATGCCGCCTTATGCGTTCCTAGCCGAACAGCCTGTGAAGGTCGGCAATATGTCCGCGCATCTGACGGCCTTGTCGCGTGTGGGCGTGCCCTACACCAAGGAGGCTATCGCGGCGGCCGATGCAGACCTGGTCGCACAGGCGGATCCGAATGCCGATTCAGCGGCACTCAAGGCACGCTACCCGAAGGCACAGGCGCGCGATTATGACGGTAATCCCGCGCAGGTGACCGAAATGGATGCGGTGATCGCCTATCTGCAAATGTTAGGCACATTGGTCGACCACCAAAAGGCCAAAGCCTTCGAGAAACCACAATGAACTATAATGATCTTCGGCACTTCGCCGATAGCTGGGCACTGGTTTTGATGGGAGTATTGTTTCTCGTCCTTATCCTGTGGCCATTCCGCAAAGGCGCATCGGAACGCAACGAAGATGCAGCCAACATCATTTTCAGGGACGAAGACAATGTCTGACAACAAGCGGATTGATAAACCCACCGGGACACCAACAGTTGGCCATGAGTGGGATGGTATCGAGGAGCTTGACACCCCCATGCCGCGTTGGTGGGTGATTACATATTGGACAACGATCGTCTGGGCGATTGCCTATGTGATCTTATATCCCGCGATCCCCATGGCAAACAGCGCCTCTCACGGGGTTCTCAACTGGTCAAGCCGGGCAGATCTGGATGCAGAAATGCGCGCTGAAACGTTGCGCCGCGCTCCCATTACCAATGCGCTCGCAGCCATTCCGGTGGAACAACTTGCCGGTAATGAACGTCTCTATCAGGCTGCGGTTGAGGGCGGGCGTGCCGCGTTCAAGGTCCATTGCGTGCAATGCCATGGCTCGGGCGCTGCTGGATCAAAAGGCTATCCCAACCTGAATGACGATGACTGGCTGTGGGGCGGCAATTTGGCGGCCATTCACACGACGCTGACGCATGGCATTCGCCAGCCAGACCATGACGAAACGCGCTTTTCGCAAATGCCGGCATTTGCAGGTGTCTTGAGCGCGCCCGAAATTGATGCAGCAGCATCTTATGTCCGCTCGCTCTCGGGCCTGGAAAAGGCGAGTGCCAAAACCACTGCCGGCGCCACGGTTTTTGCGAACAATTGCGCCGCATGTCATGGCGCAAATGGCAAGGGGATGCGCGAAATTGGCGCGCCCAACCTTACGGATGGAATCTGGTTGTATGGCGGCGACACCACGACGGTGACGGCAACCATCAACAATGCCCGTTATGGCGTCATGCCGCGCTGGAACAACCGGCTTGATCCTGTGACAATCAAGATGCTTGCCGCTTATGTGCATTCGCTTGGCGGTGGAGAGGCAAACGTTGCGCCTGTTGTCGTGCCAGCAACGGTTCCGGCCAAGGTGGCCGCAAATGTTGCAAACTGAGGCGTTAAAACCACAGCGACCAGCGCTTTATGAAGGGCGAAAAGGTGTCTACCCAAAAGCTGTCGACGGATTTTTCCGCCGCCTGAAATGGGCGATAATGGCGGTGACGCTGGCCATTTACTATATCACGCCGTGGATAAGATGGGACCGGGGTCCATATGCGCCTAACCAGGCGGTGCTTGTCGACCTTGCCAACCGCCGCTTCTACATGTTCCAGATCGAAATCTGGCCACACGAATTCTATTATGTCGTCGGCCTGCTCGTCATGGCAGGCATTGGCCTGTTTCTGGTGACCAGCGCGGTCGGCCGCGCCTGGTGCGGCTATGCCTGTCCGCAGACGGTCTGGACCGACCTGTTCCAGCATGTGGAGCGCTATATTGATGGTGACCGCAATGCCCAGATCCGTTTGGGAAAGGCACCTTGGGGCATCCACAAAATTTCCAAACGCTTGTCGAAATGGACTGTCTGGCTGTTTATCGCTTTCTGGACGGGCGGCGCTTGGATCATGTACTTCGCCGACGCGCCTACGCTGGTCCGCCAATTCTGGTCTGGCGAGGCGGCACCAGTGGCGTATGCAACGGTCGGAATTCTTACCGCGACGACATTCATTTTTGGCGGTTTCATGCGCGAGCAGGTGTGCATCTACATGTGCCCCTGGCCACGCATCCAGACCGCGATGATGGACGAAAAGTCGCTTTTGGTCACATATAAGGACTGGCGCGGCGAGCAACGCGGCAGTCTTAAGCAGGCGCAGGCCGACCCGTCGGCTTTTGGGGACTGCGTCGACTGCAATCAGTGCGTCGCGGTGTGTCCTACGGGCATCGATATCAGGGAAGGGCCGCAGATCGGCTGTATCACCTGTGCCTTGTGCATCGACGCTTGCGACAGCGTCATGGCGCAAATCGGGAAGCCGCGCGGCCTCATCGATTATTGCACGCTGGATGACGCCGTTGCCGAGAAATCGGGAGGGCATGCAACACCGCCGCTAAAGACGCTCTTTCGTCCGCGCACGATGATCTATTTCGGCATCTGGTCGACAATTGGTCTTGCGATGCTGTTCACCCTGGGTCAGCGGACCCGGCTTGACCTTTCGGTCGAGCCGGATCGCAATCCCGTTTATGTGCGGCTGTCCGACGGTTCAATCCGCAACAATTACACGCTGAAAATCCGGAACATGGAAACGCGGCCACGCATCGTGGACGTGGCGATTGATGATCTTCCGGGTGCAGTCATGTGGACCGCCGATGGCAAGCGCGAATTTGCAAGGCAAAGCGTAAATTTCGCGGTTGCCCCTGACGCTGTGCACAAGGTTCGTTTGTTTATCGCAGCGCCTGCAGAAGGTCCGGTGCGGCAGGAATTCGAGATCAAGACACGCGGGCGCACCGGCGACGAACGCGGTGACGAGGACGATGTCATTTTTGAAAGGCCTGAGGCAGGACAATGAGGATTTTGGCAAACGGCAAATTCACGGGCTGGCATATGACCGCGATTCTAGTGGCATTTTTTGGGGTCGTGATGGCGGTGAACTTCAATATGGCGCGTATGGCGGTCAGCACCTTTGGCGGCACGGTTGTCGATAACAGCTATGTCGCAAGCCAGGAGTATAATGGCTGGCTGAAAGCCGCCGCGCGGCAAGAGCGACTGGGATGGAATGTTGCCATTGCATTGAGTGCGGACCGCCGGGTGCGCGTGGATGCGCATGCCAATGGCGTTGCAATTAAGCAGTTAAGTGCCGTCGGTGACGCGTTGCATCCGCTCGGACGCGTTGACGATGTCCCACTTGCCTTTGCTGCCACGGGCACTGATGGACAGCTTCTGTCGACAAAGCCACTTCCCGCCGGCCGCTGGGATCTGCGCCTGTCGCTGCGACGCGGTGCCGACATCTTCAAGGTGGCGGAAGAGGTGAAATGAATGCGGTCAGTCCCGTAATGCCTCTGGCACCGCTAGCGCGCACCGATTTTGCCGTACCTGCCATGCGTTGTGCTGGCTGTATTTCAAAGCTGGAACGCGGGCTTCTGGCGCAACCCGGTATCGCGCATGCCCGTGTAAACTTTACCGCCAAGCGCGTTTCAATTTCGCATGAGCCCGAACTCACTATCCCGCAGCTTGTGGCCGCGTTTGCCGATACGGGCTTTGAGGCGCAGGCGGTCAACGCGCTTGAGGATGACAAGGGTTCCGCCGAAGCACATAATTTGCTTAAGGCCATGGCGGTGGCTGGCTTTGCGATGATGAACATCATGCTGCTGTCGGTGTCGGTGTGGTCCGGGGCGACAGGGTTCACGCGGGACTTGTTTCACTGGCTGTCGGCGCTCATCGCGCTTCCGACAGTCATATATTCCGGTCGGCCATTTTTTCGTTCGGCATGGGGCGCACTGCGCAAACGCCGGACCAATATGGACGTGCCAATTGCGATCGGTGTGTCGATTACAACGGCGTTAAGTCTCTATGAATCCTTCACCCATGGACCGCATGCCTATTTTGACGGCGTCGTCATGCTGCTGTTCTTTTTGCTGACGGGGCGCTGGCTTGATGCGGTGATGCGTGATCGCGCGCGCGACGGTGTCAGCGCCTTGCTCAAGCAAACGGCCGCAGGTGCCATGATCCTGCGCGCGGATGGCAAGACGGAATGGGTTCAGGCAAGTGGCCTAGAGCCCGGCATGAAAATGATTGTTGCCGCGGGCGAACGGCTTGCCGCCGACGGCTTAGTCCTGACAGGCCGCACCAGTTTTGACCTGTCGCTGCTTACGGGCGAATCTGCGGCGCAATGGGTTGATGCTGGCGACGTAGTGCATGCAGGCACGCTAAATATCGATGCACCTGTCACTGTTCGGGTGACCGCATCCGGTCCCGACACCGTCATTGCAGATATTGCCCGGTTGATGGAGCAGGCTGGCCAAAGTAAATCCGCCTATGTCCGTATCGCCGACCGCGCGGCACGCATTTACGCCCCTGCAGTCCACACGCTTGCATTGGCGAGCTTCGCCGGTTGGATGATCGCGGGTGCAGGCTGGCATGAAAGCTTGCTGATCGCGGTGGCAGTTTTGATCATTACTTGCCCCTGCGCGCTCGGGCTTGCGGTGCCTGCGGCGCAAATTGTTGTCGCCGGTGCCTTGATGCGGGTGGGGATATTGTTGAAGGACGGTAGCGCACTTGAACGGCTGGCGGAGGTCGACATGGCCATGTTCGACAAGACCGGGACGCTCACCCGTGGGCGACCCGAGCCCGTCAATCTGGAAAGTGCCGCTAGCGCTCAGAAATCAGTTCTGCTGGCACTGGCGCGGGTGAGCCGTCACCCCTTGTCCGAAGCCATACGCCGTGCGCTGGAGGTCGAGAATGTTATGGCCGCCGAATTGGAGCAGCAGCGGGAAATCCCAGGCAACGGGGTTTTTGCCGTCTGCAATAGCAAGGCGGTTTCGCTTGCGCGTCCTGACGGGAATGTGGGGCAAGCAGACATGGCGACAGAGCTGCGGATGGATGGCTATCCGCCATTTGCACTGCATTTTGGGGATCATTTGCGCCCGGGCGCTGCGGACATGGTCAAGGAACTGGGCAATATGGGCATAAGCGCGTCCATCGTTTCAGGCGACCGCGCCGTTTCGGTAGAACCTGTGGCAAAGACGCTTGGGTTGACAGCGAAGGCATCGCTGCTGCCACAGGACAAGCTGGACGCTATCGCACTTCAGAGAGCCGCCGGGCACAAGGTGCTGATGGTGGGTGATGGCCTGAACGACGGGCCTGCGCTGGCCGCAGGTTATGCGTCGATGGCGCCTGCGTCTGCGAGCGATGCCGGCCAGCAAGCGGCCGACCTTGTTTTCATGGGGGATTCGCTAGCACCAGTGGCCGTGGCCATCCGGGCCGCGCGGCGCGCGCAAAGGATCGTGCGACAAAATTTCATCATGGCGATTGGCTATAATGTTATTGCCGTTCCGCTTGCGATTGGCGGATTTGTGACGCCCTTGATCGCGGCTGCAGCAATGTCCGGGTCATCGTTGATTGTCGTTGCCAATGCCCTCCGCCTGAGAAGAGCAGCGCGATGACTGGCCTTGCCCTTCTGATCCCTGTCGCTCTTGGACTTGGCCTGTTGGGACTTGCCGGATTTTTCTGGGCGGTGAAAGACGGACAATTTGACGATGCCGACGGCGCCGCGTTACGCATATTGATCGATGATGACGAGGATATCTTGTGAAGATCGCTATAACGCTGTTGGCTGTCTTCACGCTCATGGTGCCGCAAGCGCAGGCTACCGCGAGTCCGATCATGGTTAAAATGTGCGGATCCGGGCTGCGCATGGCGTTGCCGACACGATTGCCGATGCCGGGCAAAAATGTTGACGATGACTGCTGCAAAAAAGGATGCCATGCGGCAAATGATCGGAAGAAACGGTTAATTGGGCAAGCCGGTGATGCCGACGACGATGAGGGCTGCTGCGCATAAAAAAGTGGCGCCCCCATTTGGAAGCGCCACCCTTATTTCCAGAATAACTCCCGCTTAGAACCGGAAACCGACACCCACGCCAAATACGAGTGGATCGAGGCTGATCTTGACGCGCTGTGTGCCGATGGCTGTCGTATCCAGCCGTGCGGTAGTGTCGATATCAATATATTTGACGTCAAAGTTGAGGAACATCTTTTCGTTCAGGTCGATATCGATCCCGGCCTGTGCGGCCCAACCAAAGCTGTCTTTCAAATCGACATTCGTTTGCCCGACTGCCGTTTCCAACCCCGCGGACGGTTTCTCGGAATAGAATATCGTATAATTGACCCCTGCGCCGACATAAGGCCGCACTTTGGCATCGGGTGCAAAATGATATTGTACCGTCAGCGTGGGCGGCAGGACCCACGTCGATGCGAGCTTACCAATGCCGCCGGTTGTTCCGCTCACGCCGCTGGCATTATGTTTTGTCGTTGCTGCAATCAGTTCCAGGCCAACATGGTCGCTGACCATATGCGTGACATCGATTTCGGGCATGATACTGTCATTCACCTTGACCTTTTCGGTCGGAAAGGTGGGTAAAATTCCGCCAGAGCTTTCGGTTGGCGACACCATGATTGCCCGGACGCGAACGAAGGTATCTCCCGCCTTTGCATAGGCTGGCGCCGTAAGTGCGCTTGCCGCGATTAGAGGCAGGGCCACATATTTCAAAATGCGCATGCTATTTTCCTTTCAAAGATGAAAATCGTCGATGCACTGAAATGCCCGATTGGCGGATAGTCCGCATTGATTTGAGACAGGAAAATCGTTGATCGAGATCAAGGACAGACCGCCCTTTTCTCTATTCAATTGCGACCATGTGGAACTTCTATCCCGAACTCCTGGCCGGCAATGTGCCGCGATATACGAGCTATCCCACGGCGGTGGAGTTCAGCGATAAGGTTGGCGCTACATGTTTTGCACACGCATTGGACGATATAACTTCGGACACGCCGATATCGCTTTATCTGCACATTCCATATTGCCGGCAAATTTGCTGGTATTGCGGTTGTAACACCGGCGCTGCATCAAAGGAAAAGCGTCTGACCGGATATCTGGCCGCGCTCGAAGCCGAGATCATCGAGATTGCCGAGCGGCTAGACGGACGGGGCCGCGTTCGGCAAATTGCCTTTGGCGGCGGTAGCCCCAATGCGATTGCGCCCGTCGAATTTGTGCGCCTGATGGATCGCGTGAGGACGATGTTCACCTGCGATAATCCGCAAATCTCTGTCGAACTGGATCCACGCATTTTCAGTATTGAATGGGCAGCGACGCTCGCCCGCTGCAGTGTTTCCAGGGTAAGCCTGGGGGTACAGAGCTTTTCCGAAACCATTCAACGCGCAATCGGTCGGATGCAGCCTCTGCAGATGATCGAAAATTGTATCTGGCAGCTGCGCGAATGTGGAATCAAGGGCGTCAACTTTGATCTGATGTATGGTCTTCCGGCGCAAACGCAGAAAGATCTGTTTGAGACACTCGAGATAACCGCTGGCCTTGTACCCGACCGAATTGCACTTTTCGGCTATGCGCACATGCCGCAGCTCTTCCCGCGCCAACGGCGGATCGACGACTCTGCTCTGCCCAACTCGGAAGAGCGTTTCGCGATGTCTGAGCTTGGATATAGCTATTTTACGAAAGCTGGCTATCGCGCGATTGGGTTCGACCATTTTGCCAAGCCGGAAGACAGCCTGGCCATTGCCGCGCAATCGGGAACATTGCGCAGAAATTTTCAGGGTTTCACGGACGACAGCAGTGATACGCTCATTGCCATGGGCGCTAGCGCGATTAGCCATTTTCCAGGCTACATCATTCAGAATGAAAAAAATGTCGGCAATTACCGGGCGCTTGCCGTTGCGCAAAAAATCTGCGCAGTCCGTGGCGTCAGACGCGATGCCAGTGACCAGATACGTGGCAAGCTGATCGAGAGGCTGTTGTGCACCGGCAATTCCGGCGCAATACCCGTATTCATGCAGAGCGAAATGGCCGCAGCAATGCAACCATTTGCAGAGCGCGGTCTGGCACGATTGGCAGGGGGCAACATCGTGATCGAACCAGCCGGCGTCGCGTATGCGCGGGTCTTAGCATCTTTGTTTGATGCGTATCGAAAACCCTCAGTGCAGCAATTTAGCCCGGCTGTATAGCAGCCCCAGGCATGCATCCAGGTTAGTTTTTGCCGTTATCCGCAGGACCGCCCACCAGCACGAAATGCCGGTCGCAATAGCCGCAGTCGACATAACCCTTTTCATCAATTTGAAGCCAGACGCGGGGATGTCCCAACGCGGCGGGGATATCGCCGCTGCCGTCACAGGCAACGCGCGGTTCGCGGACTCGAATGGTTTCGGGGTCGTTATTGTTCATGACTGGCGCTTAGCAAAGCTGCTCTTGCGCCGCAACGGCTCAGAAATATTCGAGCGTGATTGTCCATGTGCCGGTATATTTCCCCGGCGCCTGATTGGCAGCGACTTCAAGTGTCGCGCCTACTGGAAACACAAAGATACCGTTCGTGGCACCTATGCGAAAGCGTAACGGGGCTGTGGTCAGCACCGCCGTCGGAGTGCTGCCGATCACAAAATCACGCACGCGCATCGGTGCGCCGGGGCCTGTCAGGAATATCGTGTTGGAACCAAGCGAAATGTCCACACGCTGGTTGAATGTGCCTTGTCCTGCAAAAGACGCAGCTTTGTGCCCACCACCATTTGCAAGCGTAACTCCGCCGGTTTGCGTCCGGACACCATCCGGGGCAACAACAACAGTGCCTGCGGTGGTTCCGCGTATCACGGTTCCGAAATCCAGATCATCGTCCATCACGAACGACAACGGGCGGACGACGGTTATTTCCGCGCCACCGGGCGTCGTTCCTGCATTGGCAGGTTGCGTTGCGGCTATCGCTGCCGTTGTCACTAACGCTGCAGTTGCAAGAAGGCGCGCAAAGGATTGATTCGAGATCATCCCGGCATCCTTAAGTGCCAATCGTAAATATATTCTGTAAAAAATATGCAGAGACAGGGCGCCGCGTAATTGCATATTTGTAAGGGCTTTCTGTTCCGCGTGATTGCGCAGGCATGCTGGCTTCGCTATCGCAATGCCATGTCTGAACAAGCTATCTCGATCCAGAACCTCTCCAAACAATATGCCGGAGGCAAACAGGCACTCAACGATGTCAGTTTCGATGTTGTCCAAGGTTCGATTTTCGGGTTGCTTGGGCCAAATGGCGCGGGAAAATCAACGCTTATCAATATTTTGGCCGGATTGGTCATGAAGACGTCGGGCACCGCGGCCATTTGGGGTTTTGACATCGATGCCCATCCGCGCAACGCGAAGGCATCGATCGGGATCGTACCTCAGGAAATCATGTTCGATCCGTTCTTCACGCCAAAGGAAGCGCTTGAGCTCCAGGCCGGGCTCTACGGCGTTCCCAAATCAAAGCGACGGACGATGGAGCTTTTGAAAGCTGTGCGTCTGGAAGACAAGGCAGATGCCTATGCCCGGACATTGTCGGGCGGGATGAAAAGGCGGCTGCTTGTGGCCAAGGCCATGGTGCATGCCCCGCCAGTGATCGTGCTCGATGAACCCACTGCTGGCGTCGATATCGAGCTACGACAGCAATTATGGGATTATGTTGTCGCGTTGAACCGCGAGGGCGTTACCGTTGTTCTGACGACCCATTATCTCGAGGAAGCCGAACAATTGTGCGACCGGATTGCAATTATCAACAATGGCCAGTTAATTGCCAACAAGCCGACGCGAGAACTTGTTGGTATGGCGCGTGAAAAGGCCGTCGTGCTGACGCTTGACCGCGACGTCACAGCCGCGCCAACGCATGAAGCCTTCGAAAAGGCAGAGCTGATCGGCGATCGCACGATTGAAATAACCTACAACAAGGACCGGATGAATGCCGGTGAAGTGTTATCGGTCATCCAAGGCTTGGGACTGGGCATAGTCGACGTCACCACCAAGGAAGCCGATCTCGAAGATGTCTTCCTTCGCCTCACGAGTTCAGCTTAAGTGGACGCGGATGTTCTGATTATCGGGTCGGGCGCAGCTGGGCTGACGGCGGCTTTGCAACTGGCGACTAGTCGCAAGGTTGTCGTATTGGCCAAGGGTTCGATTTCCGATGGCGCGACTGCCTGGGCGCAGGGCGGGATAGCGGCGGTCCTTGAACCGGGCGACAATTTTGAAAATCACATCGAAGACACGATGGTTGCGGGCGCCGGCCTGAACAATCGCGCTACGGTCGAATTCGTTGTCGAAAATGCGCCTGTAGCAATCGAGCGATTGGCAAAGCTTGGCGTGCCGTTCAATCTGGAGGGCAATGACTGGCATTTAACGCGCGAGGGCGGGCACAGCCATCGCCGCATCGTCCATGTCGACGACGCGACAGGATGGGCAGTGCAGCAAGCGCTGGAGACCGCGGCAAGAACGCATCCGAATATCCAATTGGTGCCCGACATGGTTGCAGTCGACCTGATTTGCGGGCGGCATCAGGAACGTTTTTCGACATCAGGCCGAATCCATGGCGTCTATGCGCTCAACCGCAAAACGGGTCGGGTGGAAACGTTCACCGCCCGCGCCACGGTGCTTGCCAGTGGCGGAGCTGGTCGGACATATCTCTATTCAACCGCGCCGCGCGGCGCGACGGGCGATGGTATCGCGATGGCGTGGCGCGCTGGCTGCCGTATATCGAACATGGAATTCATGCAATTTCACCCGACCTGCCTCTACAATCTGGAAGTGAAAAACTTCCTGATTACCGAGGCGGTGCGCGGCGAGGGCGGGATCCTGAAAAATCCGAAGACCGGTCACCGCTACATGCCCGATTATGACGACCGGGCGGAGCTCGCACCACGCGATATCGTCGCCCGCGCCAATGATGCCGAAATCAAGCGCGATGGCCTCGATTATGTGCATCTCGATATCAGCCATAAGCCCGCCGAGTTTGTGAAGGGGCATTTCCCCAACATCTACGAAAAACTGCTTGGGCTTGGCATAGACATTACCCGTGAGCCTATCCCGGTCGTGCCAGCGCAGCATTACACCTGCGGCGGTGTGGTGGTCGATCTTGATGGCCGCACCGATGCACCGGGGCTCTATGCCGCAGGCGAGGTGACTCAAAGCGGCCTCCATGGTGCCAACCGTTTGGCGTCCAACTCATTGCTGGAATGCTTTGTCTTTGGCGATGCATGTGCCCGGCATATCGACGCCAATTGGGATAGCCTGCCGCCCCCGCCTCCAATCCGTCCCTGGGACGAAAGCCGAGTCACCGACAGCGACGAAGAAGTTGTGATTGCGCAGTGCTGGCGCGAAATCCGGCAATTCATGTGGAATTTTGTCGGCATCGTGCGCACCACAAAACGGCTGGAGCGCGCGCAACATCGGATCGACCTGTTGCGCAGCGAAGTTGCGGATTATTACAGCCATTTTCGCGTCACGCCCGATCTGATCGAACTGCGTAACCTGGTCGAGGTTGCGGCGTTGATCATTCAGTCGGCGCTGTCACGGCATGAAAGCCGCGGCCTGCACTTCACGCTCGATTATCCCGGGCTCGCGGACGAAGCCGTCGACACGATTTTGGTGCCCTGAAAACAAAACACTTTCCTACAGACCCCATGTTCAGGCAGAGTTGATTCTGGATGATGAGAGGGGTTTGTTATGGACGTTCAGAGTTACAAACGGACAGCCACAATGCGGAAATTTATTCGGGTTTTGGTTTTGGCATCGCTTGGCGCATCGTCAGTCCCTGCGATTGCTGCAACTCCTGAAGAAACTGCACGCGAAGTGCTGGCGAGGTCGCCGATTATTGACGGCCATAATGACACGCCGCACCAGATAGCGGAGCTGTTTGACCGCGACTTTTCCAAATTTGATCTGAATACGCTGCCCGCCGATATACTGGCAAAAACCCATACCGATATCCCCAATGCACGCGCCGGGTTTTTAGGCGGTCAATTCTGGTCAGTCTACGTGGATGCAGCATTGCCGAAAGAGGAGGCGGTAACACGCACCATCAAACAGATCGACGTCGTGCGGCAGATGATCGCGCGCTATCCTGACAGCTTTGCTTATGCGTCCAACGCGGCCGAGGTCGAAGCCGCCATGAAAGCGGGAAAAATCGCCTCGCTGATCGGCATGGAAGGCGGCCATTCGATTGGCGGTTCGCTGGGTATCCTCCGGCAAACCTACGCGCTTGGCGCGCGCTATATGACCATTACGCATAGCCTGACCAACGATTGGGCGGACAGTGCCACCGACGCGCCAAAACATGACGGCTTGTCGCCATTTGGATTCGAAGTGCTTGCCGAAATGAACCGGCTTGGGATGATTGTCGATATCAGCCACGTGTCCGAAGCGACGATGCACGACGTTTTGGATAAAAGCACGGCGCCTGTTCTGTTCACGCACAGCAATGCGCGCGCCATCACCCCACACCCGCGCAACGTGCCGGACTCAGTGCTGAAACGTCTACCGCAAAATGGTGGCGTGGTGATGGTGACCTTCGTGCCGGGCTTTACGTCCCCCGAACGCCGCCAGTGGGAATATCAACGCTCGGCGATTGCTGGCCGCGCAAAGACCGAATTTTCGGGCAATCCCGACGGCGAAAAAGCAGCCGTTGACTCGTGGATAGCCGCGAACCCGCAGCCAAAAGCAACACTCGCGCAAGTCGCGGACCATATCGACCATATCCGTAAAGTCGCGGGCATTGACCATATCGGTATCGGTGGGGACTTTGGCGGCGTGGATGAACTGCCAGTTGGCCTGGAAAATGTATCCAAATACCCCGCATTGTTTGCCGAGCTCGTTCGGCGCGGTTATTCGAAAGCCGACCTTGCCAAGATATCCCAAGGCAACGTGTTACGCGTCATGCGTGGTGTGGAAAAAGCGGCGAGGAAATAATCGTTCAGGCAAAGCCCTCGGCCAGATAGCGCTCTGCAATCGCGGCGTGGAGGGCGGCGCCGCGGGCCATGACGCTGTCGTCGAGCACCATGCGGTTGGAATGGAGGCCGCAGCAGGACCGCCAGTCGTCGCCTTCGTGCGATGCGCCAAGGAAGAACATCGCGCCAGGGACTTTTTCGAGGACATAGGCAAAGTCTTCCGCGCCCATGATCGGGGTGTCTAGCGTGATCCAGCTATCGGCGCCGAACAGATGTTCGACCGTTTCTTTGCCGAAGCTAACGGCGCGGTCATCACAGACGGTCACGGGAAAGCCCTGTTCGATGTGAACTTCGGCGCTGCAACCATGTGCCGCTGCGATGCCGGGGGCAAGGCGGTGCAGCTCTTCGGACACCCGCGCGCGCGACTGCGGCGATAATGTGCGGATCGTGCCAAGCAAATGCGCGGTTTCGGGAATGATATTGTTTGTGGTGCCTGCCGATATCTTGGCAATGGTGATGACCGCCGGATTGAACACCGATATCTTGCGCGTCACCATTGCCTGGATGGCGGATACAATCTCGCAAGCGACGGGGATTGGGTCGATGGCGTCATGCGGCATGGATGCGTGGCCGCCGGCGCCCTTGACGGTGATGGTCAGCACGTCGGATGACGCCAGCAAAGGCCCGCTTCGGCCACTGAACACGCCGCGCGGTGCGTTGGGCATGATATGCAATGCAAAGGCAGCGTCGGGCAGCGGATCAATCAGGCCGTCGTCGAGCATGAAACGCGCGCCATGATGGCCTTCTTCGCCCGGCTGGAACATGAACTGGACCGTGCCGGTAAGCTGGTCACGCCTTGCGCACAGCATTTTCGCTGCGCCCACAAGCATCGCCACATGGGTATCATGTCCACAGGCATGCATCGCGCCTTCGCTCAGCGAGCTATATTCCAGGCCGGTGTCCTCGTGGAGCGGCAATGCATCCATATCACCGCGCAGCAAAACTGTCCGGCCATTTGCCGGGCCCTTCAGTGTGGCAATCAGGCCAGTCGTTGATGGCCCTTCGCGCAACTCAAGAGGAAGTCCTGCAAGCGCCGTTTTGATCTTGGCCAGAGTTTTTGGATTTTGAAGACCAAGCTCCGGCTCGGCATGAATAGCGCGCCGCAATTCGATCAGATCGGGAAGGATGTGCTCGGCGTCGTCGCGCCAGTCGGTGCTGATTAAGTCCATAGCTTAACTAGCACCAGGCTGGCGCGGCCGACAACAGTCTTAATCGTCCAGTCGCACGGTTACATATTGTGTAGACGCTCCGCGACGTTTGACACCCAGCAGGATTGCGCCGCGACCACCGGCCTTTGCATCCTTTACGGCTGCAGCAAGACCCGCAGCCGTAGTGATCGGCTTGTAATTGGCTGAGACGATCACGTCACCGCGGCGTATGCCGACCTGAGCTCCCGTGCCAGTTCCCGGCACGTCCACAACGATGCCTTTGACGTCAGGGGTCAGCCCGAGCGCACGTGCGATTTCGGCATCAAGCGGAATGACGCTGAGGCCAAGCGAATCACGTACAATCTTGGAATCGGGGCTATCGGTCTGCTTGTCGAAATCCTTGTTTTCTTCTGGATTGAAGTTGCTTTGCGCCAGCTTTTCCTCAGGAGGACGCGCGCCAACCGTTGCGGTCAGTTTTAGCGGCTTACCTTCGCGCAAAATGTCGAGCGGGATTTTGGTGCCGGGTTTGATATTTGCAACAATATAGGACAGCGTCGCTTCGGGTGTGACTTCACGGCCATCGACCCGAAGGACGATGTCGCCCTCCTTCAGGCCAGCCTTGTCAGCGCCTTCGCCAGCGACAACGCGTGCGACAAATTCACCCCGGTTCTTTTCGAGACCAAGTGCGTCAGCTAGATCCTCTCCCACAGGGGTGATGCTGATACCCAGATAGCCACGCTCTGGACGCACACCCTTTTTCAGGGACTCGACAACTGGAATCGCTTCTTCTGCAGGGATAGCGAAGCCAACGCCGATATTGGCGCCTACCGGCGAAATCAGGCGGTTGTTGATACCGACGACTTCACCCTTGAGGTTGAACAACGGACCGCCGGAATTGCCGGGGTTGATCGCGGTGTCAGTTTGAATGAAACGGTCATATGCGCCGCCTGCACCAATATTGCGCTGAAGTGCGGAAATGATACCCGCGGTCACTGTGTTACCAAGGCCAAGCGGGTTGCCAATGGCGATGACCCAGTCACCGACTCGGCTTTTCTTGGAATCTGCCATTTTGACAAACGGCAGGCCAGTTGCGCGGATCTTTAGCAGCGCGACATCCGAGGATGGATCGCGACCAACGATTTCCGCTTCATATTCCTTGCCATCGAACAGCGTCACGGTGACGCGGTCAACTGCATCGCCCGCCGGGCCGCCGACAATAACGTGGTTGTTGGTAACGATGTATCCGTCACTCGAAATAAGAAAACCGGAGCCGCCGCTGGCTTGATCTTGCGTAACGGGGCGACGCTCGCCTGTGAGCGGGTTGAAGCTGGTGGCGACCTGCACTTTCTGGCGGGTTGCGATGTTGACGACAGCTGGCTGCAATTGCGCTGCCAGATCGGCAAAGGTCGCAGGCGCGCCGCCAGGGGCGAGATTGGGTTGCTCCGAAACAGCAACTCCCGTTTGGGCGGTGACTGGGTTGCCATTCACCAGAGCGACGGTGCCGCCAGCCATCAGGAGCGCGGTGGTAACTGCATAAGCGTAACGCACGGATATCATTCCCTTCGTTTATTCAACGGCCAGATGGCCCGAAATTCTACCATTCGATGGCGCGACAAAGCTTAACGCCAATTGAATGGATGTTCTCTAACCCGCAAACGTCATTGGTCTTTCGACTAACGTCCGTTTCGGAATTTTTCGAGATAAGCGTTTTGTGGTGACAATATGATGTTCGTTGCACCTTCGCCATTCTGGAACGTCTGACGATAGCTCTGCATTGCGCGATAGAAATCGTAGAAATCCGGATCTTTGCCATAGCTGATGGCGTAGATTCGCGCAGCTTCGGCTTCAGCATCTGCGCGGATGATCTGCGCTTCCTTCTGGCCTTCGGCGTCAATGGCAATAGCTTCCTGATTTCGGGCGCTGCGCATCCGGTTATAAGCCGACTGGAGCGTTGCCGCAGGCAGGTCGGCCCGCTTGATCCGGACGTCGATGACTTCGGCGCCATATTTCCTTGCTTCACGGTTCAGTGCGGTCTGGATGTTTTCCATAACTTCGCCACGTTCCGCGCTGAGCAAGGCGACAAACGTCCGTTTGCCAAGTTCGTTACGTAAAGATGAACCCAGGATCGTCTTTAACTGATCACGCAGGCGGTCCTCGGTGCGGATCGTGCGGTACATCTGCGCAGGCTTGGTCACGCGAAAGCGGGCAAATGCGTCGACCTGAAGCCGCAACTGGTCAGTGGACAGCACTTCCTGCTGCTCCATTTCAACGCTCAGCACGCGCTTGTCGATCATTTGGATCTGCTCGACAAACGGAATGCGGAAGGTCAGGCCGGCACGCGTTTGTCCAAATTGCTCACCTGGCTTGTACGGGTTAACGATTCGGTCGACCTTGCCATAGCTGCTGATGATGGCCTGCTGGGTTTCGGGGACAACATTCACTGACATGCTGAATAGGATCAGTGCGCCGATCGCTCCGATGGCAAGGTAGATTGGGTTTCGCAGGAATGTACTCGTCATTGCTTCGTCCCTGTTACGGTTACGGGTTCGGCTTTTTGCGCCGGCTTTTTCTGGAATTCAGGGATGGGAAGATAGGGCGTTACGCCACCTGTCTCGACGACGGTCTTGTCGACCTTGCCCAAAACCTGTTCCATGGTTTCATAATATAGACGCCTTTTGGTGACTTCTGGCGCTTCGCGATACTGCACATAGATCTTGTCGAACTCGGCGGTTTCACCAAGCGCCAGTTCAGTAACTCGGCTTGCATATGCGCGAGCGTCGTTCAGATAGCTCTCACGGCGTTGCTGCGCTGCGTTCACTTCCCGGAAGGCGTCATTGACCTCTGCAGGTGGGTCCGATTGCCGGATCGAAATACTTTGGATCAATACGCCAGCCCGATATTCATCAAGCACCTGTTGCATACGGCGGCGCACCTCAAGCTCGATCGCGCCACGGCCCGGGCCAATGGCGGCAGTCAAGTCGTAATTGGCGACTGCGGCGCGCATTGCGCTCTCGGCGACCTCTTTGACCGTGCCTTCGGGGCTATCAAGCTGGAACAGATAGAGCGAAGGATTTTTGATCGACCAGCGCACATCATAGGCCATGTCGATAATGCTTTGGTCCTTTGTCAGTACCAGATTTTCGCTGCTTGCCTTGGGCGAGCCAACGGACGTCGTCTGGATCTGCTTGGTATCGATCTTAGTGATGCTCTCCAGTGGCGCTGGCAGGGTGAACTGGATCCCAGGCTGCACCGTACGCGCATATTTGCCCAGCTGCGTTACCACGCCTTCCTGTTCTGGACCGATCCGGTGGATACTTGTCCATACCAGCCAAAGCGCGACTATGCCGCCCACTATGATCGGGAACCAGCTTTTGCCATCGGGGCGTTGCGGCAATCCGCCAAATCCGCCACCTTTGCGACGCAACAATTCTTCCAGCGATGGACCGCGCGAGCGCGTCCGCGTCGCAGGATCTGGTGTAGGGTCCCACGGATTGACGGGTTCTGGCTTGGAACCGCCGCCTCTTCCGGACGCACTGCCTGTCGATCCAGCATCCGAAGAATCGGATGAATCCCACGGCCCTTTGCCATCTGCTGCGAAAATATCGGGTCCCTGCATATCAATTTTTTTGCTCATAAAACCTTTATAGGAACGGTTTTTCAGAAAAACAGTGTCAATCCAGCAATTCTGAATCTATTCGGCAAGACATGTCCGATTTTAAAGCATTTTACGATGCCATTTCAGCTGTTGTTGGTACGCGCGCAAGTGGTGTGAAGGTCGCCGATGGCGCGGTATCGCTGATGCTCGATGTCTCCGGCCTCGACTCCGCTCAGCGCGGGGAAATCGAAGCTGACGTCCGAGCGGCTGCCGAGAAGGCAGGCGCGCTGTCCGTGCGCATAATGATGACTGCCGAACGCATTACGCCGCGCCTTATTGCGGTCGCAAGTGGCAAGGGCGGCGTGGGCAAATCGACACTGTCGACAAATCTCGCGATCGCCATGGCGCGAGCAGGGCGTGCAGTGGGTTTGGTTGATGCCGATATTTACGGTCCGTCGCAGCCAAGGCTGATGGGCGCCGAGGGTATCAAGCCCGAGGCCGAGGGCAAGATGATGATCCCGGTCACAGGGGCCGGCGGCGTGCCGTTCCTGTCCATGGGGCAATTGGTCAATCCCGGGCAAGCTGTCGCGTGGCGTGGCCCGATGGCGGGTAACGCACTGTCGCAACTCGTGGACGCCAAATGGGGAAATGTTCGCGATATTGTGGTTGATCTGCCGCCAGGCACAGGTGATATTCAACTGTCGATGGTGCAGAAGCACAAGCCCATAGGCGCAGTCATCATCTCGACTCCTCAGGATTTGGCGCTCATTGACGCAACCCGTGCCATCAGTTTTTTTGATACGGCCAAGGTTCCCATCATTGGCCTGGTGGAAAATATGTCGGGATATCTTTGTCCGCATTGTGGGGAAATGAGTGATCCCTTTGGCTCAGGTGGCGCTGAAGCAGCGGCGAAGGAGTTGGGCATTCCTTTTCTGGGCAGGATCCCGCTCGACATCAAAATCAGGATGGCCAGCGATGCAGGCACGCCGCCTGCGTTGGGCGAAGGTGCCATCAGCGACGCATATGCTGCCATTGCACGGCAGGTTGCGGCGTGGATCGATTCGTCCAAAGATACTCCTACATGAAGGAAAAAGTGTCGCCCAGTCCCGGTCTTAGCCGCAGGAAACTGCTCATTGGCGGCGGGGTAGGCGTTGGATTGCTGGTCGCATGGGGCGTTTGGCCGCGCCGCTATGCACCAAATCTGCGCGCCGCCGATGGCGAGCATCTTTTTGGGCCTTGGGTCAAAATAGGTGAGGATGGCAAAATTGTTGTTGCCATTCCACAAAGCGAGTCCGGCCAAGGCGTATATACCGCGCTTGCGCAAATCATAGCGGGCGAGCTGGGTGCCGATTGGCGCTCGGTCGCAGTACAGCCTGTTTCGCCGAGCCCGATATTTGCCAACACATTGCTGGCGCGCGAATGGTCACCTGCATTCGTACCTGAAAATTTTGCTCTGGATGTGGACGAGGGCTTGGCCGCAAGCAGCGTAAACGAACTGGCGCGCCGCGACATGTTTGTGGTGACGGGAGGTTCAAGCTCGATCAGGCAATTTGAACAACCGTGCCGTGAAGCCGGAGCTGCCGCACGCGCTCTATTGTGTCAGGCGGCGGCCGAGCGCTGGGACACTTCGTGGGAGCAGTGCCAGACCGACCGTGGTTTTGTAACATTTGGGAAGCGGCGCTTGTCTTTTGGACAATTGGCGGTCGAGGCGTCACGGCTTGAGCCGCCGTCACCCATTCCGTTACACCCGTCACCGCGCAACCGGCTTTCGGGGCATGATGCGCCGCGACTGGATTTATCAGCCAAAGTGGACGGCAGCGCAAGCTTTGCAGGCGATGTGCGCTTGCCCGACATGTTGTTTGCCTCGGTTCGCGCGGGGCCAGCGGGGAATAGCCGTCTTTTGTCCGCAAATACAAAAGCCGCACGCAAGATCCGCGGCGTTATCCAAGTGGTCAAAACCGAAAATTGGGTCGCTGCGGTCGCCAGCAATTGGTGGGCGGCCAACAAGGCACTTGATGTCATGGCACCCGTATTCAGCACCAAAGGTCAAATGGCTGATAGTAGCCGGATCAGCCAGTCGTTGTCCGACGCGATCGCCAAAGGAAAGGGGATGCGCGCGACCAAGATAGGCGATGTCGACGCAGCGATGGCACCTGAAACGGCAACGCGTATTTTTAAGGCCGATTATGCCGTGGGTGCTGCTGTGCATGCGCCAATTGAAACACGCGCGGCGACGGCTGACTTTCGTGATGGGCGTCTGCAACTGTGGTTGGCATCCCAGGCGCCGCAGGCTGCCAGGATAGCCGCAGCGAAAGCAATTGGTATCGGTGTTGACGACGTTGTTCTCTATCCTGTGTTGGCAGGTGGCAGTTTTGACCGCAATTTCGATAATCTTATTGCAGCGCAAGTTGCGGTGCTCGCCAAAGAGGTTGGGCGACCTGTGCAATTGACCTGGTCTAGGGCAGAAGATTTCATCCGGGATCACGTCCGCAGTCCGGCATTGGGCAGGGTTTCGGCAGCAATGAACGAAGGCGGCGCTATCACCGGACTGGCAGTTCGGGTCGCCGCGCCGTCAACAATGCGCGAGCTTGCCAATCGGATAGACGGCGACACTGCCGAGGATGCTCGCAAAGCAGCATCCGGCGCGTTCGACGTTTTGGCGCTCGACGGAACAGCCATTCCTTACGCTATTCCAAACATCAGTATTGACCATTTTCCTGTCACCATGCCGATGCCCACGGGGCCTTGGCGGGGGCTTGCAAACAGTTATAATTGTTTCTTCGTTGAAGGATTTATCGATGAGCTCGCGCAACATGCGGGCGTCGAGCCATTGTCGTTCCGCATGCAAATGCTGGTCGGCCAGACGCGCCTCGCGCGCTGCCTGACGGGCGTTGCCACAATGGCGGGCTGGGACGGCGGCGTGTCAGGCAGCGGACGTGGAATCGCGTGCCACAGTATGCGCGGCAGCCATATCGCCATCATTGTAACTGCACGGACCAGTGAGACCGGCGTGCGCGTTGACCGGATTCATGCGATGGCCGATTGCGGCAGGCTGATTAATCCCGACCTCGCCAGACAGCAGATCGAGGGCGGGATTGTGTTTGGTTTGGCGCAAGCGCTTGGCTCGGCCACCGATTTTGAAAGTGGTTTACCTACGGCCCGCCGGCTGCGCGATATAGACTTGCCGAAATTGGCGGACGTGCCGGAAATTACCGTGGAGTTTGCACGCAATGATGAACCACCGGGCGGTGTATCCGAACTTGGCGTTCCTGCGGTTGCGCCAGCCATTGCCAATGCACTTTTTTCCGCAGCCGGTATCCGGCTGCGCGAACTTCCCTTATTGTCCCGGGGACTATGATGACTTTACCAATTGATCACCCCCCTGTGGCGACGCCTAAGATTGGCGTTCTGCTCGTGAATTTGGGGACACCTGACGAACCGACGACGCCTGCCGTTAAGCGCTATTTGAAGCAATTTCTGTCTGATCGACGTGTTGTCGAAATTCCGCCAATCATCTGGCAGCCGATCTTGCGCACCTACATTCTGAACACACGTCCGCAGAAATCCGCCGAGGCTTATGAAAAAGTGTGGACCGAAAAGGGTTCGCCGCTTGCTTTTTTCACGGCTGGACAAGCAGAAGCGTTGCAGGAGCGTATGGGTAATAGCGCCGACGTCCGCTATGCCATGCGCTACGGCAACCCGTCGGTTGCTGAACAGCTTGCCGCGATGAAGACGGCAGGTTGCAACCGCATATTGATCGCGCCAATGTATCCGCAATATTCAGGTGCCACCACCGGAACTGTGCTGGATGAGGCTTATGCCGCGTTGACGGCGATGCGCTGGCACCCTGCCATCCGCACGCTGCCCGCTTATCATGATGACACGGCCTATATTGGTGCGTTGAAGACCTCGATTGAGACCTCGCTGGCAGCGCTTGATTTTGAACCCGATGCCATTGTCATCAGTTTTCACGGGATGCCCGAACGCACATTGCAATTGGGCGATCCCTATCACTGCCATTGCCAGAAAACGGCACGATTGCTGTCTGAGGCTATGGGACGTGAATTGGTTGTCAGTTTTCAGTCGCGCTTTGGCCGGGCCAAATGGCTTGAACCGGCGACTGACGACACAATCATGCGGCTGGCGCGCGAAGGAACGAAAAAGATCGCCATTTTTGCGCCTGGATTTTCGGTTGATTGCCTGGAAACGCTCGAGGAGCTTGCCATGCAGGGGCATGAACAATTTGAAGAAGAAGGCGGCACGCATTATGCTTATCTGCCCTGCCTCAACGATAGCAAGGTTGGCATGGACATGGTTGAAGTGATCGTGCGCCGTGAGCTTGCCGGCTGGATTTAAGTGCACTAGCCTCTGCGTTTCATATTTTCCCAGCTAACGTTTACGGCAACTTGCACTTGCCCGCTGGCACAGTAATCATCTTGAAAAATATTATTCAGGAGAGAGATGCATGAAACGGGTTGCAGTTGTGACTGGTGGGACCAGGGGAATTGGCGAGGCGATTAGCCTTAAGCTGCAAGAAAAGGGCCGGCTCGTTATCGCAAATTACGGCGGCAATGACGCCGCAGCGAAGGCGTTTTCGGACCGCACCGGAATTGCGGTGCGGAAATGGGATGTCGGCGACCACCAAAGCTGCCTTGATGCCTGTTCAGAAATTGCGGCCGAATATGGCCAGATTGATATCATGGTGAACAATGCGGGAATTACGCGTGACGCGACTATGGTCAAAATGACTTTCGAACAATGGGATGAAGTCATCCGCGTGGATCTTACAGGCTGCTTCAACATGGCAAAGGCGGTGTTTGCAGGCATGCGTGAACGCAAATGGGGACGTATTGTCAACATCGGCTCGGTCAATGGTCAGGGCGGTCAAATCGGCCAGGTCAATTACGCAGCGGCGAAGTCCGGTATCCATGGCTTTACCAAATCGCTAGCAGCAGAGGGCGCCCGCTATGGCGTGACTGCGAATGCCATCGCGCCGGGATATATCGGAACCGAAATGCTGGCTACAATCCCTGAAAATGTGATGGAGAAAATAGTCGCGCAGATCCCTGTTGGCCGGCTTGGCCAACCCGACGAGATCGCCCGTGGCGTCGAGTTTCTAACCAGTGACAATGCAGGTTTCATCACCGGGTCGACCTTGTCGATCAACGGTGGCCAGCACATGTATTGATGGCCCATCAGGTTTGAGCGATATCTATCACCCGCCTGTCAAGCGCAGCATGACCGTGGCTGGGCATCAAACATCTATCAGCCTTGAGCCAGTATTTTGGGAAAAATTGCGGGCGGCAGCCGATGATGAGGGACTGCCGGTCAATGCCATTGTGGCGCAGATCGATGTTGCACGTCTGGAGTCGGCTACGCCATGCGGCCTCGCCAGCGCCATCCGGCTGTGGCTTATGGTACGCAGATAAAAAAGTACCGCCACATCGACGATGTGGCGGTACAAAAAATCAGCTTGGAACCAACGAAACTTCCAAGATGCTTAAACGAACTCTAGATCACGGGTGAACTTCGCGGGCTATTAAAAGGCTGGTAAAGGGTACCAGAATATCAAATGTGCCTCAATATGGAGGGGGGTATGAACCACATTTGGCCTTCAAACCTGCGCTGCTCGCCTGCTAAGCGTAATGCACGCAAAAGGCCTGTGTTAAAATACGGCATATGCCCTGTATGCGCTTACCGATCAGGTTAGGGTCAAAGCCCGGCTTCTACAGCAATTCTGACCGCGTCGGCCGCGTTTGAGGTCGAAAGCTTCTTGAACATCAGCATGCGATGCATCTGGACGGTTTTTTCACTCAGCGACAATCGATAGGCAATCTGCTTTGTGCGGAAGCCACGCGCCATTTGCTGCAGTATTTCTCGCTGGCGCGGCGATAAGCGATCAACGATTTGAGCGGCTTGCTGTTGCCGCACAAGTCCAATGCTTTCCTCTTCAGGCAGCACCTCAATTTGTGACCCGACAAACAACTCAAGTTTGCCGGCATCATCGAATAACGGTGCGATCATCACGGCGTTACGGAAAGGTGATCCATCTTTCCGGTAATTTACCAGCTCGGCCAATGCGGGATGCTGTGCATATACTGCCGAGCGCAACTTTTCTGTCTGGCCATTCTCCGTATCGGGACCACGCAAAAACCGGCAATTGCGTCCAATGACTTCTTCTTCCGAATATCCCGTCAACGTGCAGAACGCGGCATTCACGGCAATAAGCGGATTATCGGATTTCGTTGGATCACTCACGACGGTTGCGATCGGGCTATACCGAATCGAATCCAGAACTGGATGACGGATGGCTGAGATTGGCCTCGAGGAAAGATCTACTGTCACTTGCTGGCAGAATGCCCCAAAAATGCAGAGGTTGCAACAGTTCCTTGATTATCGGGCGAGCACTTTGGCTATCGCTTATTCGCTGCCCACACGCTCGACATCGGCACCGACCAGCTGAAGCTTCTCTTCGAGGCGCTCATATCCCCTATCCAGATGATAGAGCCGGCTAACATGAGTCTCGCCCTCTGCGACCAAGCCAGCGATCACCAGGCTCATGGATGCCCGAAGGTCAGTAGCCATTACAGGCGCGCCTGTAAGTTTCTTCACGCCATGAACGATGGCTGTCCGGCCCTTGGTTTCGATATGCGCACCCATGCGGTTCAACTCGGGGACATGCATGTAACGGTTTTCAAATATGGTTTCTGTCAACACGCTTGCACCGTCCGCCATGCACAGCATTGCCATGAATTGTGCCTGCATGTCCGTCGCAAAACCCGGATAAGGCGCAGTCGAAATCGTCAGTGGCTTTAGCTTGCCGTCGGAAACGACGCGTATCCCGGTTCCGGTATCTTCGATGGAAACACCCGCTTGCCGCAGGGCATCAAGTGTCGCATCCATTTCGCTGGCTTTTGCGCCAACCAACTCAACGTCACCACCAGTCATCGCAGCGGCGCAGGCGTAGCTGCCTGCCTCGATGCGATCGCTCATAACGCGGTAGGTTGCACCGTGCAGTCGGTCTTTTCCCTGAATGATCAGGTCAGATGTGCCGATGCCTTGTATCTGCGCGCCCATGGCTACGAGCATGTTGGACAGATCGACGATTTCGGGTTCGCGCGCCGCATTGTGGAGGACGCAGGTGCCTTTGGCGAGACTTGCAGCCATCAACGCGTTCTCGGTTGCGCCGACCGACACGACAGGGAAAGTATAAGTACCGCCCGGTATGCCCTTTTTGGCAATCGCCTTGACGTAGCCTGCGGCGACTTCGATTTCGACACCGAAGGCTTCCAATGCCTTTAAATGTAAGTCGATTGGGCGGTTACCAATGGCGCAACCGCCTGGCAACGACACGGTCGCTTCGCCTGCGCGCGCCAGCATCGGACCCAGCACTAGAATCGATGCGCGCATTTTGCGTACTAGATCATAAGGGGCAACATTGCTGGTGATCCGTGTGGCTTCCAGTGTCATGACCCGCCCAAAATCTTCCGGCCGTGAACCTGCAACAGTGGTTGAAATGCCAAACTGGTTCATCAAATGTTGGAAGCCATCAATGTCCGCGAGCCGGGGCAAATTGCGCAACGTCAGCGGTTCGTCGGTGAGCAATGCGCACGGGATCAGTGTCAACGCGCTGTTCTTTGCCCCGGAAATGGGAATTTTGCCTTTAAGTGCGTTGCCGCCACGTACGATTATTTTGTCCATCGCTGCGTATTTAACGGGAAACGGTTACGGCGCAACTTAGGATTTAGTCAGCGCTGCCTCAACTTGGCCAAGCCGTTCCTTGCCCCAGAACATGTCGTTGCCGATAAAAAATGTTGGAACGCCAAAAGCACCCCGCTTTGCCGCCGTTTCGGTGTTGGCAATCAGTTCAGCCTTGACCCCGGCGTCTTCGGCCAGCGAAAGCAATGTGCCGCTGTCCAGCCCAGCCTTGTCGAGGACATCACGCACGGCGGATGGGTCGCGCATATCTGCAAGATCTTCCCACATTGCGGCCATAATGGCGTCCACATAAGGCATGAAACAGCCCAGATGTTGCGCAGCAACAGCGCCGCGCATCAAATGAAGCGAGTTTATCGGAAAATGCGGATTCATTTTGAACGGCAGCGCATGCGCTTGCACAAAACGGTCAAATTCGAGCATTTCATAATCGCGTTTGGCGGGCGTATCGGCATAGCGCATCAATGGCGCCTGATTATTGGTGAGCTTGAACAGACCACCCAACAGGATTGGCACATATACAACCCCGATTCCTGTTCGCGCGCAAATGTCCGGCAACGCCTTATGCGCGAGATAGCTGTTCGGACCCCCGAAATCGAAAACAAACTCGAAACTTTCCTGCATCAGAAACTTTCCGTCCAGGGGCGCAGGTCCATTTCATGCGTCCAGGCGCTTCGATGTTGCTTGTGCAAGGCGACATATTGCATCGCAATGGCGTCAGGTGACAATATGCCGTCCGATGACTTGGCGTGTTCGAAATCAGGACGGATGCCTTTGATGAATGCCGTATCTATTCCACCGTCGATGATCACGTGAGCGACGTGGATATTCTGCGGCCCGAGTTCGCGTGCCATCGACTGTGCAAGCATCCGCAAAGCCCCTTTGGCGCCCGAAAAGGCCGAGAAGCCCTTTCCACCGCGGATACTTGCTGTCGCGCCTGTGAAGATGATTGTGCCTGACTGGCGCTCGACCATGCGGCGTGCCGCTTCGCGTCCCATGAGAAAACCGGCAAATGCCGCCATTTCCCAAACCTTGCGATAAACCTGCGCAGTCATGTCGAGGATCGAGAAATTGACGTTCGCGCCAATGTTGAAGACGGCGACTTCTATTGGGCCAACGTCGCGTTCAATTGAATCGACCATCGCTACGACCTCATCCTCGATCCGTGCATCTGCCGGAAAAGCGCGAGCAGCATAGCCTTCTGCGCGAATGGATTGTGCCAATGCCTCAAGCTGATCAACATTTCGTGACCGCCGATTGACGCAGGCAACATAGCCTTCACGCGCAAAGGCCTTGGCGATTGCGCCGCCGGTCGCGTCACCAGCCCCAACGATCAGGGCCGCCTTCGTCACGCTTTCTCAAGCGTGCATTGAAGGGGGTGCTGATTTTTATGCGCGAAATCCATGACCTGAGTCACCTTGGTCTCCGCCACTTCATAAGTGAAGATCCCGCAAACGCCGACGCCCTTTTGATGGACATGCAGCATGACTCGTGTTGCCTGGTCGGTGTCCATTTGGAAAAACGCCTTCAGCACGTGAACCACGAATTCCATTGGCGTGTAATCGTCGTTGAGCAGAAGCACCTTATACAGGCTCGGCTTCTGCGTTTTTGGCCGTGTACGCGTGGCAAGGCCTACGCCAGGGGTGCCGCCAGCTTTGTCATCATCATCTTGCGCCATATAAGTCTGCATCTATCTAAAATAGGGCACGGCAGGGCGAGTCTGCAAGCCCCGTTCACCATCAATTATCGTATGGCAAAAAGAAACCGCCCTTTCCGCAGGGGAAAGGACGGCATCTTTGTTTGCTTGCTCCGGTGTTTCTCGGTTACCCGCCACCAAAAGGAGGAGAGGAGAGAAGGCAGAAGGTGCGTGACGCACCGGCGCAATATCGTACGAAAGCTTATGCAGCTTTCTTGAAAAGCTCTGTCGTTGCCGCGATGCGGTTCGAAATCGGCTGGAACATTTCGCTGACAAGCTTAACCATGGCTTCAGTGTTCTTCGAACCCTGAGCTACGGCAGTGTCAAAACCCTTGCGGGCCAGTTCACCCTGAAGCTTTACGAAGTCGGTTGGTGATTTCACTGCGGTCAATTCCTTGACGGCAACCTGGACTTCTTCGAAATTCTTCTTTGCGAATTCCATGTTGGTCTTGCCCATTTCCTGAGCGCCCTTGGCTACGATCTTGCCAGCTTCAACGATGGCTTCAACATTCGCCTTGTTGAATTCAACGGCTTCAGCAGCAAATTTCTTGCCCTTCTCAGCGGCTTCAGTTGCCTTTTCACGAACGTCAGCAAAAAATTCAGTTGCTTTTTCGGTGGTTTTTTCTGCAGTGGCTTTAACAGTATCAGTCATATTCGTCACTCCTTGAGCAATCGGTGTTGGTTCAACAGGAGCGGCTTTTTCGGCCGGCAAAGCAGCTGGCGTTTCCACCTTCTTCTTTGCAACAGTGCTCGACACGGTATCTGCAGGCACAGCCTTCGTAACCGCAGTCTTTACGGTTTTCGCTGGAACATTTGCGTCTGCTTTGCTGGTCATTTTTGAGCACCATTTCTGTTGTGTTGCACTGCACAATAAATGGGAATGCAATCCATGTCAACAAAAAATGGTGCAGTGCACAAAAACGCGCAAAGGCGGATTAATCTGCCAATGTCAGCTGTTCAAAACGCTCATAATGATAATCGGCAGAACCAAATTGGCTCTCAATCATCGTTGCCCGTTTAAAGAAATGGCCAATTGCAAGTTCCTGCGTGATGCCAATGCCGCCATGAGTTTGGATGGCATTTTGGCCGACAAATTTGGCCGAGCGGGAAACCTTGGCCTTGCAGGCTGAAACAGCTGCCTTCCGTTCAGACGCAGGCAAATCCAGCTTAAGCGTCGCCATCGTGGTCATGGATTTCGATTGCTCGACCTCCATGAACATATCGACCATGCGATGCTGGAGGACTTGAAAACGGGAAATCGGCTGCCCGAACTGATTGCGCTGCCGTGCATATTCCAATGTGCCCTGATGTAATTTGAAGGTGACGCCGCATGATTCCGCGCAGACCGCAACCGTCGCTTCGTCCACAATGCGTTCGATCAGCGCAAGGCCAGCGCCTTCATCACCCAGTAACGCGTCACCAGGAATTGCGGCATTCTCGAAATATATTTCCGATGCCTGAAAACCGTCGACCGTAGGATAATCACGGCGGACAATGCCTTTTGCATTGGCGTCGATCAGGAACAGGGAAATGCCGTCTGTATCACTGCCAGCGCCGCCTGTGCGCGCGGTGACAAGCAAATGCGTTGCCCATGGAGCAGCGTACACCACGCCCTTATGGCCGTTCAGAATATAACCAGCCCCATCCTTCTTCGCCGTCGTGCGAATGTTGGCGAGGTTATAGCGGCCCTGCGGCTCTGCATAAGCAAATGCGATGATTACATTTCCGCCGATGATTTCAGGGATCACCGCGTCAGCTACCGCGCCACCTACGGCCTTCAAAGCGCCACCTCCCAGAACGACAGTCTGGAGATAGGGTTCGATAGCGATCACCTTGCCAAGTTCTTCCATGATCAAGGCGTTTTCCAGATGTCCGCCGCCAAGGCCGCCATGTTCTTCGCTAAACGCAGCGCCCAGCATACCCAGATCTTGCGCCAGTGCTTTCCATATCCCCGGATCGCGTCCGCTGCTGCTCGCAATCATCTTGCTGCGGCTATCGAAGTCATAGGTATCGGCCAAAAAGCGGCTGAGCGTTTCGCGGATCATATCCTGCGTTTCGGTGTAGCTGAAGTCCATGTGACGTGTCTCTCCGTAGTCGCCTTATTGGCTGTTTATCTCCCCTCCCGCGCGCGGAAGGGCCGGGGGAGGGCGAGTCACGTCCTTTGCGGAAGTGACCCTCCCCTTATCCCCTCCCGCAAACGGGAGGGGGAGCGATTAAATACCCAGCACCATTTTCGCGATGATGTTGCGCTGGATTTCGTTGGATCCGCCGTAAATCGTTGTTTTGCGTGTGTTGAAATATGTCGGCGCTGCGCGATGTGCGTAATCGGGGCCGATGGGATGTTCGTTGTCCCCTTCACCAAACCCACGGAAATACGGCGCACCATAATAGCCGACAGCTTCCAAAGCCAATTCCGTAATGCGCTGCTGGATTTCCGAACCCTTGATTTTCAGCAAGCTGGATTCAGGGCCCGGGCCTTTTCCTGACGCTTCGCCAGCAAGACTGCGCAACTCTGTGAATTCAAGGGCCGTAAGGTCGATTTCAAGCTCCGAAATCTTGCGCTTGAAGAAAGGGTTGGCAATCAACGGGCGGTCGCCATCCTGCTCAGTGCGGGCAATCGCCTTGATCTTTTCGACACCGCGCTTTGAACGGGCGACGGCGGCAATGCCAGTGCGTTCATGTGCGAGGAGGAACTTGGCACAGGTCCAGCCCTTATTTTCTTCATAAACCCGATTTTCCACTGGCACGCGGACGTCTTCGAGCCATACTTCGTTGACTTCATGCTCACCACCCAAGGTGATGATCGGACGCACGGTGACACCAGGCGACTTCATATCGATCAACAAAAAGCTGATCCCCTCCTGCGCCTTTGCGTCAGGGTCTGTGCGGACGAGGAAAAAGCCCCAGTCAGCATGCTGCGCCATCGTCGTCCAAGTTTTCTGTCCATTGACGACATAATGGTCACCGTCACGGACCGCTTTGGTGCGCAAGGAAGCAAGGTCAGACCCGGCGCCTGGCTCCGAATAACCCTGACACCACCAATCATCCCCTGACAAAATGCCGGGCAGGAAACGCGCCTTCTGTTCGGGGGTACCAAAGGTATAAATGACCGGACCAACCATCGACAGCCCAAAAGGCATTGTGCCAACGCAGTCTGCAGCGGCCAGTTCTTCGGACCAGATGAAACGCTCGGTAGCTGTCCAACCTGTGCCGCCATATTCAACTGGCCATGCAGGCGCAATCCAGCCCTTTTTCGCGAGAATGCGATGCCATGAGAGAAAATCTTCTTTCGACAGGTCATGACCTTCGTCCTGAACCGAGCGGAGATTCTCTGGGTAGTTTTCGGCGATGAAAGTGCGCACTTCCTGTTGGAAGGCGATTTCTGCGGGGCTGAATTCCAGTTGCATCACGATTCTCCTCTAAGATATTTGGGCTTAAATACCCGACGTTTACGTAAACGTCAACTTGATGTGTATAGTTATTCTCTGCTTTTTTGGCTTTACGCAGCTTTCCTCTTGGCAATGAAACACAGCCGAGGATATAAACCAGCGCTACAGGGGGTCGCACCAAAAATCTGTTTTTCGGCAAGCTATTGGCTTGCCCATATGGGAGGGATTATGATGCGATTGACTATTTCCACTTTATTGGCTGGCGCGATACTGGTTGCGGCAACCCCAGCTATAGCCAAAGAGGACAAATCCTCCGCGAAAAAGGCTCAAGACAAAAGCATGACGGAGATACCGGTATGCACCAAAAGACTTGGCACTGTGGCGATAACCGAGCCCGAAACTAAGTGGTGGAGCGAGCTGGGACTTTCTAATCCCGAAGCTATCATCAAGTTTTTTGTTCAGAAATCGGGCTGCTTTGGCCTGGTTGATCGCGGCGGCGGCCTGGCAGCGCGTGCTGTCGAGCGCGCACTGGGTGACTCAGGCGAGCTTCAGCAGGGCTCCAACATTGGACGCAAGCAAGTCAAGGCAGCTGATTATGTCATCGTACCCGACATCATTAGCCGCAACAGCAACTCGGGCGGCAGCAACGTCGCTGGCGCGCTTGGCGGGATGCTGGGTGGCCGGCTGTTGGGCGGCCTGATCGGCGGCCTCAAGGTTTCGAAGAAAGAAGCCAATGTGTCGCTGTCCGTTGTCAATGTACGGACCACCGAGATCGAGGCGTTGTCCGAGGGCTATTACCGCAAGTCCGACGTCAGCTGGGGTGCAGGCGGCGGGGCATGGTGGGGCGGCGGTCTCGCTGGTGCCGGCGGGGGCAGTTATCAAAACAGCGACATCGGCCAAGTCATTGTTCTGGCCTATCTTGATGCGTATAAAAAAATGGTTGGCGAGCTTGGCGGACTTCCGGACGATGCCAGCGCAGCTGCCCCAGAAGCGCAGTAGCTGGACATAGAAAAGGGCGCGGTTTGGTTCGCGCCCTTTCTATCGCGTTTTGACGTAGCTACCGGGCGCTGACTCGAGCACCTTAAGCTTGCCTGCGCCCGGAATCCGTCCGCCTTTCGCGGCAACCATTTTTGCGTCGTGTTGGTGAAGCCAATCAAGCCAGTCTGGCCACCAGCTGCCCTTGGTTTCTGTCGCACTTTCAATGAAGGCTTCCAGCGAGGGCGGCGATCCCTCATTGGTCCAATATTGATATTTCTCTTGTGCAGGAGGGTTTACGACGCCGGCAATATGACCGCTTCCGGCCAGAACAAATTTGGTTGGCCCGGAAAAATGATCCTGCAATTTCCAGACGCTTTCAGCGGGTGCGATATGGTCCTCGCGCCCGGCTTGAATATAGGTAGGCGTTTGGACGCGCCGCAGATCAATCGGTGTGCCTAAAGCGGACAGATCGTCTGGTTTTACCAGCCGGTTGTCGCGGTAGAGATCGATCACATAGGCACGGTGCCATTTTGCCGGAAGATTGGTGACATCGCCGTTCCAGTGGAGCAGGTCAAATGCCGGATAATCCTCCCCCAGCAGATAATTTTTGACCACGGTGGACCAGATCAGGTCCTTGCCACGTAACATGTTGAACGTCAGTGCAAGGAAGCGGCCGTCCAGATACCCCTGCGGTGCGCTCAACGCCTCCATCATGGCAATCTGGTGGTCATCAATGAAATGCAGCAACTCCCCGCCGGAACTGAAATCCACCTGCGCTGTAAAGAATGTGGCGCTGCGCACTTTGTCGGCAGCGTCCGTTGCGGCGAGGATAGCCAGAGTAGCGGCTAAAGTGGTTCCAGCGACACAATAGCCAATGGCATGCACGTCCGGCACGTCAAGGCCAGTGCGCACCGTGTCAATTGCGTCAATTTGTGCAGCAATATAGTCATCCCAGATGATATCTTTCATCGAACTGTCTGCGGATTTCCAGGAAACGACGAACACGGTGATGCCTTGGTCCACACAATATTTTATGAAACTTTTTTCGGCAGTGAGGTCGAGGATGTAAAAGCGGTTGATCCACGGCGGAAAGATAATCAGCGGCGTTTCGAGGACGTTGTCCGTGGTTGGGTCATACTGGATGAGCTGGTATAACGGAGTCTGGTGGACCACCTTGCCCGGCGTCGCAGCGATGTTCTCTCCGAGCGTGAACGCACCCGAATCGGTATGGGTCAATTGCCCCCGCTGCATGTCATGCATCAGATGCTGCATACCTGCCATCAGGCTGGCACCCTTTGACTCCATGGCCCGTTCAATTGCGACCGGGTTTGTGAATGGCGAATTGGCCGGGCTCATGGCTTCGATGATGCTGCGCAAGGCAAAACCGATCTTGTCTTTTTCATGTTCCGGCACGCCGTCAAGCTGCTGCGCAGCCGTCAGCAAATAATCGGACATGACTTGGTAGCTTTGGCGCACAAGGTCGAATACCGGATGCTCCCATTGCGGGGCCGCAAACCGGCGGTCCTTTGGATCAATTTTGTCGCGTCCGGCTTTAGCGATTGGCTCGAGCACTGAACCCCAAGCATCCAACGCGGCGCGATAGGCCGCCATCGGGTCAGTGGCCGCGGCTGAAGGTTCAAACATTTTCATGTACTGGCTAGGGTCCATGAAGGTCGGAAATTTGGTTGAGTCGGCCATCCGCAATGGCATATCAAAGCTAATGAAATTGTCGAAGATTGTTTTGTTGTGCAGCGCAGCATGGACATTCACAAAAAAAGAGCGCAAAGGCGCGGGATAATGACATTTGAAAATATACCTCCGCTTCTCGATGAAGCGCTCACCGCGCGCGGCTATACCACGCTCACACCTGTTCAGACCGCTGTAATTGCTGAAGAAGCCGTGGGGCGTGACCTGGTGGTTTCCGCCCAGACAGGGTCGGGCAAGACCGTTGCATTCGGTCTTGCGATGGCGCCACAGATTCTCGACGGCGGGCTCGTCAGCCTGGCGCGTGAGCCCGCAGCACTCATAATTGCGCCAACACGTGAATTGGCCTTGCAGGTCAGCCGCGAATTGATGTGGCTATATGGCAAAGCCGGTGTGCGCATTGCAACCTGCGTCGGCGGCATGGATGCGTCAAAGGAACGGCGCACGCTGAACCAGGGCGCGCAGATCGTTGTCGGCACTCCCGGGCGGCTTCGCGACCATCTGGAGCGCGGCGCGCTCGACCTGTCGGCTTTGAAGGTCGCTATCCTCGATGAAGCCGACGAAATGCTCGATATGGGCTTTCGCGAGGAACTTGAAGAAATATTGAACGCAACGCCCGAAGGGCGACGGACATTGTTGTTCTCGGCGACGATGCCGAAGCCAATTGTGTCGCTGGCGAAGCGCTATCAGCGCGATGCGTTGCGCATTTCCACCGTCGGCGAAGACCGCGGTCATGGCGATATCAGCTATCAGGTGGTCACGGTCGCTCCACCAGACATCGAAAATGCCGTCGTCAATCTTTTGCGGCTGCACGAAGCGGAAACTGCCATATTGTTTTGCGCAACGCGCGAAAATGTCCGCCGTCTGCATGCCAGCCTGACCGAGCGCGGCTTTAACGTCGTTGCCCTGTCCGGCGAGCATTCGCAATCGGAACGCAACCAGGCGCTTCAGGCGCTGCGTGATCGCCGCGCACGTGTGTGTGTCGCGACGGACGTTGCCGCTCGCGGCATCGATTTGCCTAACCTGTCACTGGTGGTTCATGTCGAACTCCCGCGCGATGCCGAAGGGCTTCAGCACAGGTCAGGTCGAACCGGTCGTGCCGGTCGCAAAGGCACAGCAGTTTTGATCGTGCCGTATCAGCGCCGTAAGCGCGTTGAATCCATGTTGCGCGGTGCGAAAATCGAAGCCGACTGGATCAAGGTTCCAACCGCTGCGGATATCCGCGCCAAGGATCACGATCGTCTGCTGGAGACCCTGTTGGCCCCAGTGGATGTCGAAGAGGAAGATCGCGCTTTGGGCGCAAAGCTGCTGGAAACCATGTCTGCCGAGGACATCGCTGCATCGCTGGTACGGGTCCATCGCGCCAAGATGCCGCAAGCCGAAGAGATGCTGGACGATGGTAGCCGCGAACGCCCACGTGAAGACCATCGCGCCGGGTTTGACGATTCGGTCTGGTTTAAGCTGAACGTCGGTCGCCGGAACAATGCCGATCCCAAGTGGATATTGCCGTTACTGTGCCGTCGTGGCGGCGTAACCAAGAACGACATTGGCGCGATTCGCATCGCTGCCAACGAAACTCATGTCGGTATTGCTGCAGCAGCTGTCGCAAAGTTTACCAAAGCGATTGCACAACCCGGGCACGACGAAGACAATGATGTTGAAATCGTGCAGGCTAATGGTCCGCCGCGCGAGGCTGCGCGCGAGAACAAGCGCATGGGGCGCGACGGCGATCGGCCGCAGCGCTCCCAACTGGGCGTGAACCCGCGCGGCGATGGTCCACCACGCGGCGGTCCACGCGGAGACGGTCCGCGCGGCGGCTCGTTCAGCCGGGACGGCGCACGCCCCTTTCGCAAGGACGGCCCACCGCCATCAAAGCATGGCGTCAAGCACAAGGCGAAGGGCAACCGGCCCCGCTAATTGAAGCGGAATATTGTTTTTCTGGAAATGGGCGAAAACTTCGCCCATGAAGGCGGCTCTTGAAATAACGAACCGGAAACGGGAGCCCATGTCCGAAGAATTCTACCGCATCAAACGCTTGCCGCCTTATGTCATCGCTGAAGTCAACGCGATGCGTGCGGCAGCCCGTGGTGCTGGCGAGGACATTATCGATCTTGGCATGGGCAACCCCGATCTGCCGCCGCCGCCGCACGTGATCGAAAAGCTTTGCGAAGTGGCGCGGAAACCGGACGCACACGGCTATTCTGCATCCAAGGGGATTCCCGGGCTGCGCAAGGCGCAAGCCAATTATTATGCCCGACGTTTCGGGGTCGATGTCGATCCTGAAAATGAGGTTGTGGTGACCATGGGCTCCAAAGAAGGCTTGGCAAGTTTGGCCACAGCCATCACCGCGCCCGGCGACGTCGTTCTGGCGCCCAATCCAAGCTATCCCATCCACACCTTTGGGTTTATTATCGCAGGGGCAACAATCCGTTCAGTGCCCACTACGCCGGATGAAAATTATTTCCGGTCGCTTGAGCGGGCGATGGCATTCACCGTTCCGCGTCCATCGATCTTGGTCGTTAACTATCCATCGAACCCAACCGCTGAGACTGTTGACCTTGCGTTTTACGAACGGCTTGTTGCCTGGGCGAAAGACAACAAGGTGTGGATCCTGTCCGACCTTGCATATTCGGAACTGTATTTTGACGGCAACCCAACGCCATCCATCCTTCAGGTCAAGGGCGGCAAGGATGTCGCTGTCGAATTTACCTCGCTGTCGAAAACTTATTCCATGGCTGGATGGCGTGTCGGTTTTGCGGTGGGCAACCGCGAGTTGATCGCGGCGATGACCCGCGTAAAAAGCTATCTTGATTACGGTGCGTTTACCCCAATCCAGGCAGCCGCGTGCGCTGCGCTCAATGGACCACAGGACATTGTTGAGCAGAACCGTCAGCTCTATCACAAGCGTCGCGACATCCTGGTGGACGCCTTTGGCCGGGCAGGCTGGGATATTCCGCCGCCACGCGCCTCCATGTTCGCATGGGCACCGCTGCCGCCAGCATTGGCACATCTGGGAAGCCTTGAATTTTCAAAACAATTGCTGACCGAAGCAAAGGTCGCGGTTGCACCTGGCGTGGGATATGGCGAGGATGGTGAGGGCTATGTTCGCATTGCGATGGTGGAAAACGAACACCGGCTGCGTCAGGCTGCGCGCAACGTGAAACGCTATTTGCAGTCGATGGGCGTCAACACCCCTGGCCAGTCAAAGGCAATTTGACATGGCCCGAAACGACTTTGCATTTCACCATCGCATGCGTGTCCGGTGGTCCGAAACCGACGCGCAAGGCGTTGTATTCAATGCACGCTATCTCGATTATGCCGATGTGGCGATCACTGAATATTGGCGTGCCGTGAAATTTCGGGACCATGCCAATGGCGCGCCTCTGGAATTTCACGTCAAGAAAGCAACCGTGACCTGGTTTGCACCGATCAAGCCAGATGAGCTTATTGAAGTCATGGCGCGCACCATTGCCACAGGCAGGACGAGTATGAACCAGTTGGTTGAAATCCACGGAGCCAATGATGATGGCGCGGACGATTTACGCGCGACGGTGGATTTGGTTAGCGTGCATGTAGATCTCGATGCACACAGGCCAATTCCCTTGCCTGATTGGGTGGAAAATGTGTTTGCCGCATTCGACAAACAGGCGGGTGCACACGCGCCTGAATTGGCTGACGGCTGAGGCACGACAATATGCACGATAGAATCAGGTCGATTGGGTTGTGCGCAATGGCATTTGCTTTGTTCGCGCTTCCGGCTTGCACTCAAGATCAAACCGCTGACGGCAGAAGCGAAACGTCGAAGGAGTTTCCACGCGCTGAACGGCTGGTGTCCAAGGCAGGCGACACGCAATTTTCAACCGAGGCCGCGCGCGATGAGGCGGGTGAGTCCGAATTTGTGATGGATTGGGCGGGCATCCAGCCCGGCACCACAGTTGCGGATATTGGTGCGGGAGAAGGATATTACACAATTCGTCTGGCCGAACGGGTCGGGCCAAAGGGAAGGGTGCTTGCTCAGGACATCAACCGTGGCGCGCTGGATCGTCTCGGCGAGCGTGTAACGCGGGAACTGCTGGACAATGTCGCGATTAAGGAAGGGGCAGTCGATGACCCTCGCTTGCCCGACAACAGCTTTGACAGGATTTTCATGGTGCACATGTACCATGAGATTCAAGAGCCCTATGCCTTTTTGTGGCGTATGCGGCCGGCGCTCGCCAAGGGTGGAGAGGTCATTGTTGTCGACCGCGACCGGGCAACTGACCGGCACGGTATTCCGCCGAAACTGCTATTCTGTGAATTTGACGCGGTTGGCTATCGCTTGACGGGATTTACCGAGCAGCTGAAACTGGGTGGATATATCGCCCGGTTCGAAGTCAAAGGTGCGCGGCCTGAGCCCAAAGACATCAAAACCTGCGCAAGCCGCTATCCGCAAAACTGATTTGGGCCTGTATTAGATTCAATCGCCGTCAAAGCCGATGAGCGACTGCACGCGTATATTGTGGGCACGCAGTTTCTCGGCACCACCCAGATCCGGCAAATCGACAATGAACAACGCCTGTTCCACCAGGCCGCCGCCTTGCCGGATCAGGTCAATTCCCGCGATTGCCGTCCCGCCGGTGGCAATAAGGTCATCGACAAGAAGAACCTTCTGCGCCGCTTTGACATGGCCGACATGCATTTCAATTCGGTCGGTGCCATATTCCAACGCATAATCGGTACCGATTTTTTCACCGGGCAACTTTCCAGGTTTCCGTAGCATCAACTGGCCAACTCCAAGAACATATGCCAAGCCAGCGGCAACGATAAAGCCGCGTGCTTCAATGCCTGCAACGAGTTCGGTGTCCGGGTCGACGAACGCCGCGAGCCTGTCAATGGTGGTACGAAACCCTTCGGCATCCAGAAGAAGGCTCGAAATGTCCCGGAACATAATACCCGGTTTCGGGTAATCGGGAATATTGCGAATCAGTGCAGCGAGGTCAGCGTTGTCCTTCATGGATGCTGAGTGCCTCTTGCGTGGAAAATTTTCAAAAGAAAACAGTCAGAACTGGACAATATATCGTTAATCAATAAATATGTTGACGCCAAACAACGATGGTCATATTGTTTATCAATAATATTAATATTGGAGAACGATATGACACGAATTGCAGACAACCGCGTTTTGCGGCTTACGAAATTGCTGGTGTACCTGATTATGGGGCTTGTCGCTTTAGCTGGGGCTTTGCTGGCGCTGGTCAGCATCGTCCTGCCATTTTACTGGACTGAGGCGATGGCTGAGGTTGCCCAAGCCAATCCTGGACTGGATCAAGCCGTACTGCTTCCCAATCTTCTGGTTGTGCTTGCATTCGGTGTCATGATCTTGGGGCTGATCTGGACCATCATGCGCAAGTTGCTGGCCATAATAAGCAGCGTTGAGGTCGGAAACCCATTCGCCCGTGCCAATGCCCACCGTCTACGGGCGATTGGTTGGCTCATGGTCGGCATCCAGATCGTGGGTATCCCCTTGGCCTTTGCGGCAGGTGCAGCAGCGGACCTGTTTGGAGAATCCGACACCGGTCCTGACTTCTCGATCAATGGGCTGCTCGCCATATTATTGGTGTTCATCCTTGCCGGTATCTTTGAATATGGTGCGGAAATGCGCGAAGAGCTGGAGGGAACGGTCTGATGCCTGTCACCGTCAAACTCGATGATCTGCTATACGCAAAGCGGATGACCCTCACTGAACTGGCAGAGCGTGTGGACATCACCCTTGCCAACCTCTCGATCCTAAAAACGGGCAAGGCCAAGGCTATCCGCTTTTCCACTCTGGAGGCAATTTGCAAGGTGCTGGACTGTCAACCTGGCGATCTGCTCGGCTTTGAGGAAGGGAGTGAATGATGCACTTTGCGTTTAAAATATCCATACCGCCGCGGCTGATGTGGACGGCACTTCTGGTGTTTAGCGTCGCACTTATCGCAGGCTGACCCTGTTGCGCCTCTATGTTTCCATAATAAATGGGCGGCCTAGAACTGGGTCGCCCGTTTCCATTTGAGTCCAAAAGCCCGCGCTGCGTTTGTCGCCAAGAGCGTGCATACAAGATCAACGAATGCCCCAAATTTGCCTGAACGGCAGGTGAACCGAACCATCATTCACTCTACTCGTCGCCAAACCTGCACGTTATGACCGCTGCGTTGGGGCCAACTTCTGCGATGAACCGTTGTCCGTTTGTTAGTTCTTAGGAGACACGATATGACAAACGCACTTTCAGTGAAGTCAGTCACAAAAACAGCCCTATTTGTCGCACTGATGAGTGGCTCATCACATATTGCTGCTCAGGACGTTCCGCCGCCAGTGATCCCTGCGCCAGTGGCAGTCGTCCAGCCAGCAGCACCGGCACCCGTGGCACCCCCGCCGATCGTCAGAACACTGCCAACCAACAATGACGTAGTGAACCCCGCTGCATCGCAGCAGGTTGCAGACGAAAAGCAGGCAAAAGCTGCCGCTTCCCCTGCTGCGGTGAAAAAGGCGCCTGCACGCGTTCAGCCAACACGGGCAACTCAAGAAAATGTCGCTGCCCCCACCGCTGAACCCGTCGAAGAAACTGCAACAGATCCTGTCGCGGCAGAGCCGACGTTCAACGAACCTTCATCGAATATTCCACTCTCGGGAACCGTGAGTGACGGTATCCCAACCGTTGACAGCGCAAGCGCGCTACCTGAGGCAAGCGCACCGGCTGATGCGGGTGGCGACGACCTGCCGGTATTTGCAGGTATCGCTGCTGCACTTGCTGCGTTGGGTGTAGGCGGGGTATTTGCAGCACGCCGCCGTCGTGTGCCTGTAGCGGGACTGCCCGAGGTTAAGGAGCGTTATGTTGCGCCTGCGGCGACTATCCCCGCATTTGCTCCCGCAGCGCCAGCACAGGTCCAACCCGCATTCGCACCGCAATATTCGGCTGAGCCGCCACGCGAGCGCCCTCAGGTAAATACACGGCCCGATGTTCCCGTTACGGATCCGATGTTCAGCAGGAAGGTAATTCCAGGCCCAATCACGGACCCGATGTTCGCGCCGCGCAACGATGTGCAAACGCCGATCACTGACCCGTTATTTGCCAAGCATCGTGCTTTTGCGGGTCGGTTGCGGGACGCAAAGCCCGCGCCAACTCCTGAGCCCGAACCGGTGAAGTGAGGGCCTACCAACCCAATAAAAAAGGGCGGTGCCGAGGCGCCGCCCTTTTTATGTTTGAAGAGATGAACTCTTCGAAACGAATTACTTGAGCTCGACAGTTCCGCCAGCGGCAAGGATCTTCGCCTTGATTTCTTCGGCTTCTGCCTTGTTCACGCCTTCCTTGATCGCCTTCGGCGCCGACTCAACAAGAGCCTTTGCTTCGGTCAGACCAAGTGCAGTGATTGCGCGGACTTCCTTGATGACTGCAATCTTGTTTCCGCCGTCGCCGGTCAGGATAACGTCGAATTCAGTCTGCTCTTCGGCAGCAGGTGCAGCAGCGGCAGCAGGGCCAGCAACAGCAACAGCAGCAGCGGCGCTAACGCCCCACTTTTCTTCCAAAGCCTTTGCAAGGTCAGCCGCTTCGAGAACGGTCAAAGCCGAAAGTTGGTCTACGAGCTTTTCAATATCAGCCATTTAAATAACACTCCGATTTTCTGTCATATCTGTAGGGCTCGCCCAGCCGGTTAAAAACCATGGGACGCAGCCGGTTTTCATTAAAAAAGTTACGCTGCCTCTTGGTCAGCATAGGCACCAAAAACGCGTGCCAATTTCGCAGCAGGTGCGGTCGACAGCTGGGCAATCTTCGTTGCCGGTGCTTGAACAAGCCCGATAATCGTAGAGCGCAGTTGGTCGAGCGATGGCAACGAAGCCAGCGCCTTTACACCGTTTACATCGAGGAAAGTGTCACCCATCGCGCCGCCGACAATTTCAAGCTTGTCATTGGTCTTGGCGAACTCGATCGCAACCTTGGCGGCTGCGACTGGGTCCGACGATGTGGCGAGCGCCGTAGGTCCGGTGAGCAATTCAGCTACCGCACCATATTGCGTTCCCTCAAGGGCGATTTTGGCAAGACGGTTCTTGGCGACCTTATAGGTTGCGCCCGCATCGCGCATCTTCAAGCGAAGGTCAGTCGATTGCGCAACCGTCAGCCCGAGATTCCGGGTGACGACGACAACCGCCGCTTCATTGAAAGTGGCATTCAGCGATGCAACTGTTTCGGTCTTTTCAGAACGGTTCATGCATTACTCCTTATTCGGACTGCCCGGCGAACCGGACAAGCCCAACACGAAAAGCGAAGCACCCGGATAGGCGTTCCGCTGACTTAGTCCGTGGGGAAGTTTCATGCCGAGCGCACACGACAGATAGTCGGAGCAGTGGCGAAGGATGGCAAAGCCAATCCTGAAATCTCTATCCCCGTCTAGGCTGGAAATTAAGATGGGCAAATTCCCATCACCAACTGTCTCGGACGGTTGCCGGTGGAGCCGTCGCCCCACCGAACACGGACGCCACTAGCAGGGTGGGGGTGAGAGTCAAGCACGGATGGGGAGGGCGCTGGTTTAGATACCGTTCTTCATCCTCGTGAAGGTGGGGATCCATAACGCGGGATGATCGTGCGCAAAGCTATTTGGTTATGCGAGAGGGCAGGCGTTGGACCCCCGCCTTCGCGGGGATGATGGCCCGGAGTGGTGGTGAAGGTGTCTGCGCCTTTCCATCGGAAAGTCACACTAAGGTCTCACCTAAATCGTCGTCTGAATGCTTAAGGCTGATTGAATGCCCCCGCAGCCATTCGGGCGTTCAGCGATGTCAGTTGTCGAATCTGACAGACCAAATCCTACATTGCAAGGCTGGTTCGGCTGCAGCCGCTCCTCTTCCCATATTCACCGTCACCCTGAACTTGGTTCAGGGTGACGCGCATTTATGTTCACAGTTCTGTTACCCCGCCAGCGGACTTACGGACTGCAAGCAAATCCCGGTACGCACGCGTCCATCCAAACAAAAAGGGCCAGAGGTTTCCCTCCAGCCCCTTTTTTGCTCAGAGTCTAAAAGCCTTAAGCGCCGGCGACGTCCGCCAGATCAATCTTGAGGCCTGGGCCCATTGACGAACTGACAGCAACGCGGCGGACATATTTGCCCTTGGAGCCGCTTGGCTTGCTCTTGATGACCGCGTCGACCAATGCGTCGAAATTCTTGCGCAGGTCGGAATCGGAGAAGCTCTTCTTGCCGATGCCGCTGTGGATGATGCCCTGCTTTTCAACGCGGAACTCAACCTGGCCTGCCTTGGCTGCCTTGACGGCTTCAGCGACGTCCATGGTGACAGTGCCCAGCTTCGGGTTAGGCATCAGGCCCTTTGGACCCAATGTCTTGCCGAGGCGGCCAACAATGCCCATCATGTCCGGCGTTGCGATAACGCGGTCATAATCCAGATTGCCAGCCAGCATGTCTTCCATAAGGTCTTCAGCGCCGACCTTGTCAGCACCAGCGGCAGTCGCCGCAGTTGCCTTGTCGCCACGTGCAAAAACAGCGACCTTCATGTCCTTGCCGGTACCGGCAGGAAGCGACACCATGCCACGCACCATCTGGTCGGCATGACGCGGGTCAACGCCTAGGTTCATGGCAACTTCGATGGTTTCGTCGAACTTGGCGGTCGCCAGTTCCTTGATGGTCTTCAGCGCTTCATCAATTCCATAGAGCTTGTCAGCGTCGAGATGCGCGAGCGACTTTGCTTTCTTTGTCAGCTTGGCCATGTTCTCAGCCCTCCACGATTTCGAGGCCCATGGCGATCGCCGAGCCTGAGATGATTTTTACTGCCGCGTCCATGTCGTTCGCATTGAGGTCGGCCATTTTAATGGTAGCGACTTCTTCCAGTTGCTTGCGGGTAATCTTGCCCGCCGAAAGCTTGCCGGGTTCTTTCGAACCGGACTTCAGGCCTAGAACCTTCTTGATCAGATAGGTTGCTGGCGGTGCCTTCATGGTGAAGGTGAAGCTCTTGTCAGCGAATACCGTGATCTTCGTTGGAATTGGCGTGCCTTTTTCCATGTCGGCGGTGGCCGCATTGAACTGCTTGCAGAATTCCATGATGTTCACGCCGCGCTGACCCAGTGCCGGGCCGATTGGCGGGGATGGAGTGGCTGAACCTGCAGCAACCTGCAGGCCAATATAGCCGTCAATTTTCTTTGCCATGAATGGCGTCCTTTCATTCTGTTTCCAACAAAAGACTGGTTTGAGACAAACCGGTCGGACATTGGATCAAATTAAGCGGTCCAACAGCGGCCCGAAGGTCGCCTCCCGCGCGAGATTCCCGAAATTTGCTCCGAGAACGCGGGCCGATAGCCGATAACGCCCCCTTTGGGAAGGGTTTGTTGAACACAATTATGAATATTGACGCGGTTCAAGCACAAGGTAATGCGGCTGCTAAGGAGATGGTGATTGGAACGACCGTTGATGCCGATCGCTATTTGGTGGTCGCGCCTGTTGCCGAAATTGACGCTAGTGCTGCTCATGGTGACATTTGCAGCTACGGTGTATTTTTACATAACGACCAATACAAATGAACGCGCGGTTCGGGCGCAAGCGGTCGAAATAACGCAAACCCTTGGCGATTTGGGCGATGTTATCCGCATTGGTGTTGACGCCGAGACTGGCGCACGGGGTTATGTCCTGACCGAAGACAAGGAATTTCTGGAGCCTTATGATCGCGCCTTTCGCATATGGCTTTCCAAGATTGACGCACTTCAGGACCAGTTCGAAAATGCAGGTGAGGAAGAGGATGCGATCGCGGTCAGTCAAATCCGGGTGCTGGCTGAAAAGAAACTCGAGTTTATCAATCAAATCGTGACGCTGACTGCACAAGGGCAGCGCGACCAGGCGATTCGCGAAATCAAAACGAAATACGGGAAATTGCTGCTCGATAACATCCGCGGGGTGGTCGGGCGGCTCGAAGCGAAACAACAACGAAAGCTGACAGAGACCGTCAAACGCGCGGACAATATCCAGCTCGGCGTTGCCGCGATATTGGTAACATCCCTGCTACTCGTTGTGGCATTGGCCTATTTCAGCTTTGTGCAGGAACGACGCGCAAGCAAGGTCGCCTTGCTTGACCAGCAGGCCATGCTTCTTCGCCAGGGGAAGGAACAGGCCGATCTCGTTGCGCAGGAACTGAACCACCGCGTAAAAAATCTCTTTGCGGTGATCCTTTCGCTGGTCACACTGTCTGCGCGCGGTTCCAAGGATGTGCCCGAAGCCGTGGAGAAAATTCGCAATCGAATTCACGCGCTGTCGCTTGCCCATTCGGCGTCGCAGGGCACGGGCGGGGTTAGTTTGGTCGACCTGAAAGAATTGCTCAACGCGACACTCGCGCCTTACCGAAGTGCCTCAAATGTCGTCATTGACCATGGGCAGGAAATAAGCCTGCCTGTTGGCGCAATGACGCCCTTGGGTCTCGTAGTGCACGAGTTGGCTACGAACGCCTTAAAATACGGAGCATTGTCGATTCCGGAGGGGACATTGAAAATATCTTGGGAGAAATGCGGTAGTGCGCAATCTCCCGAGGTTCGTATCATTTGGCGCGAGTTCGGGTTTCACGGCATCAAACCCGAAAGCGCAAATGGTTTTGGCTCGAAGATGATTTCAGCTTCTACACAGCAGTTAAAAGGGCGTTTGGAGCAACGCTGGCTTGACAATGGAATGGAACTATTTCTCCAATTTCCGGTCTAGTGACGGCAATCATGATTAAAGGGATTAAGTAGTGCTAGGTGGCTTTGGCTTTTTCTCTGCTTCCGGGAAAGAAACCGCAGATGTTCCGCCGCCAGGCAAGTTTGCTGCAGCTGATGGCAGGCTTCGACTTGCCAATCTACGCATCATGATTGTTGAGGACGAGGTCTTTATCGCCATGGCGATCGAAGACGCCTTGGCCTCTGCAGGCGCCACCGTCATTGGTCCGGAGATGTCGGTTTCCGGCGGGCTGGATTTGTTGGCCCGGGAAACTGAAATCGACGGTGCGATTCTCGACATCAACCTGGATGACGGACCCGTTTTCCCAATCGCCGAACGCTTGCGCGCGCAGGGCATACCGATAATTTTCCACACCGCCTATGCAGGCAGCGTAGACATATCGGAGGCATTTCCTGACGCTGTTATATGCGTAAAGCCATCGCTGAACGAACAGCTGGTATCACTGGCTGCGGCGCGATTTGGATAATATAGGCGCGGCGGGATATCCGCCGGACCTATATTATTTCATCAATTCGACTTCTTCGAAGTCCAGCTCGACCGGCGTTGCGCGGCCGAAGATGCTGACCGAAACCTTGACGCGGTTCTTGTCGAAATCGAGTTCCTCGACCAAGCCGTTGAAGCTTGCAAATGGTCCGCCAAGCACCTTGACCTGATCGCCGATTTCGTAGTCCACCGAAACGCGCTTCTTTGGCGCAGCTTCAAGTTCCTGCTTGGTGTTGAGGATGCGTGCTGCCTCGGCTTCCGAAATTGGCTGCGGCTTGTTGCCCGCGCCCAGAAATCCGGTCACCTTGGCTGTATTCTTGACCAAGTGGTACACGTCGTCATTCATGTTCAGCTTTGCCAGAACATATCCGGGGAAGAACTTGCGCTCCGCCTTGATCTTCTTGCCGCGACGCACTTCCGTCACCTGTTCGGTCGGAACCTCGACCGCTTCGACCAATTGCGAAAGGCCAATGCGCTCCGCCTCGGACAGAATCTGGTCGCGAACCTTGTTTTCAAAGCCCGAATAAGCGTGAATGATGTACCAGCGTGCCATAATATCTATTCTTTTCCCCAAAAATCCCGAACGAGGCTGCTTCTAGCTTTCGGCAAGCGCGAGCAGTCCCTTTACGATTGCGGCGAATACCGCGTCGACACCCAGGAAGAATACAGCGAGGATGATCGTCATGATCAACACCATGATGGCGGTCTGCACGGTTTCCTGCCTTGTCGGCCATACCACCTTACCGATTTCAGTCCGTACCTGACGGATGAATTCACCTGGGCTTGTCTTTGCCATATCATTTCTTCCTGTTCGATCCCGAGGATAGCCGCCAGCGCTCCGACCGGCGGGTCGAGAGCGATATAGGTTCCGATTTCGGAAAGACTAGGCCTTTAGCGAGGGATTCGGTGTGAGGCAAGTATGTTTAGGAAAGCGCCCTTGTGCCCCATAGGTTCCGAACGGCCTTGAACAATTGAGGTTTTTGGTTATCTCCCAGAGCATCACCATGCCAAGGGAAATGATATAATGCCATCCGGTCTTGCTGCTTTACTTGACGATATCGCTTTGATTGCGAAAGTTGCAGCTGCGTCCATGGACGATGTGGCCGCCGCCGCAGGGAAGGCCGGGAGCAAGGCGGCAGGTGTCGTAATCGACGATACGGCGGTCACGCCGCAATATGTGACCGGATTTACGCCTGACCGCGAATTGCCAATCATCTGGCGCATCGCAAAGGGCTCGTTCTTCAACAAACTGGTGATCATTTTGCCCGTGGCGTTGCTGCTCAGCCTGTTCCTTCCCTCGGCGATTACGCCATTGCTGATGCTTGGTGGCGCGTATCTGTGTTTTGAAGGCGCCGAAAAGGTATGGGAAAAGATCCATCCGCATGAAGAAGAAAATCTGGTTGAGGAATTGGCGGAGCTTTCCAGCGCCGAACATGAGCAGAATATGGTGAAAGGCGCGGTGCGAACCGATTTTATCCTATCTGCCGAAATCATGGCGATTGCGCTTAACGAAGTGAAGAGCCTTGCCGAAACCTCCATCTGGCTTGAGGCTGCGACCTTGGCTTTTGTGGCGGTGGCGATCACCATCGCGGTCTACGGCGTCGTTGGCCTGATTGTGAAGATGGACGATATCGGCCTGCACATGGCGCGTCAGGAAAGCAGCGGATCGCAGGCTATCGGGCGAACTTTGGTCAAGGGCATGCCCAAATTGCTTACCGCACTGTCGACCATCGGCACCGCGGCGATGCTTTGGGTCGGCGGGCAGATTATCGTCCATGGCTTCGGTATCCATCCCGCCGAATTTTTCGGACTTTATGAAGGCGCGCTTGCCTGGGTCGTCGATGCCACGTTGAGCGGCATTGTAGGGCTGGCTATCGGCGCAGTCATTGTGGTGGTTCACCACATTGTTGCCAAACGCAAGGCGCATTGAAGGAAGCGGATGCAAACACTTAGCGTCTGAATCCGGGAAATTGCTACCGGACAGATGATGGGAAGGCGCAAGCTATGCAGACCATAAATATCCAGCGCCTGATCGCCTTGCCCTATTTTGTCCTGGGCGGCTGGTGCCTGTTTGCACCGCATATGGTCGAACGGCTCATGATCAATCCCGCGTATCAGCATTTAAGCGTGACAAGTGCGCTTTTTACCGGATGTTTCGGCGCGCAGGCCGTTTTGGGCGGTGTGTTCATCTGGTTCAGCCGGTTCACTCGCGCCACGTTCCTTGCTTACGCGATCGCGCTGCTGCCATTCTTCGGCTTCAACTATTATTTCGTGTATGAGTTGCCCATTTTAAATCGCTGGATGTCATTGGACTTTGGCGCCAATGCCGCGATGTTCATGTTGAGTCTCTGGGGATGGCGGATGAAGGGCCAGGAACAGTCCGGGCTATAATCGGTACCAATAAAATGGCAGGAGTTGGGGGACTCGAACCCACGACCCTCGGTTTTGGAGACCGATGCTCTACCAACTGAGCTAAACTCCTGCACCTCGCGTTTCAGCGAAGGAGTGTGCCCTTAACGCCGATATGCGAACGGGGCAAGTCTGCTTTCGCAAACCCGCCCCGTTTCTTGATGCATATCGCTTGAAACTAGAATTTGAAGCCAGCTTCAACGCCCCAGATGCGCGGTTCGTTGACGAAGCCGGTCAGGTTGTTGAAGTCGATCCCGCCCACGGCAGACGTATCCTTGGTGATGTTGCGGACGAAGGCCGAAACATCAAAAGCATCGGTCTTGTATCCAACGCGCAGACCGCCTTCGAGCATGTGCTTGTCCTGGAACTCTACCGATTCATACAAGAAGAAATTGATCTTCGACCGGTACGCCCAATCGGTAAAGGCATAGACTTCGCCATTGCCCACAGGGATACCATAACGTGCTGTCCAGTTGGCGATCCATTTGGGGCTCTGGGGCAGGCTGTTGCCGTTGATGTTGACGATAGCAGCAGAGAACGGTGCTGCAGCGACCACAATAGGGTCAAGCGGCGTGCACAAGGACACGTTGGGGAAGGTGTCGACGCGCGTTGCACCACAGGCAGCGGTGGTCAAATTCTTGTCGCGAATGCTAGTGTTGTTGTAGCTCACGCCAGCGGTCAGCAGCATCTGGGGAACAGGTTTGAACTCCAGGTCAGCTTCAAAGCCATAGCCACGCACCATATCGGCGTTGATCAGGCGGTTGGCATTCACTCCGCCACCGACTGCGGTCAATTGCGCGTCATTCAGCTCATAATAAAAGCCGTTGACGTTGAACCGGGCCCGGCCGTCAAGGAACGTGGACTTGATACCACTTTCATAGGAGGTGATGGTTTCGGACTTGCCGACCGTCACACCACTTTCCAACGGCGTTGCAGTTGCTGGCGGGAACAGGATTCGGCCCTGAATTGATGGCGCACGATATCCGCGCGCGACGCGGGCATAGAGGTTCACATCATCCGTTGCCGCATAGGTGCCGCTCAGGTCCCATGTTACATTGTTGTCGCTGACATTCCGGCGCACCGTGCCGAGTGGGTTCTGCAGGAAGTTCGGGAACTGGGTATCCTTGCTGCGTACGGCGACAAAATTGCGCTTGTCGTCGTTGTAACGCACGCCGCCGGTCACGCTGAACTTGTCGGTCAGCTGATAGGTTGCCGAACCGAATATGCCATAAGCCTTGCTCTTCTGCGCCTGCGACACGATGATGTTCACGCCATCCACGGCGTTGTTCGGGTCGCCAAGCGTAGAATAGTTTTTGGAAACGATGTCCAGATTTTCGTTAAAGTAGAAGACACCTGCCTGATAGCTCAACGGACCGTCGCCATTGCTTGCGATGCGGAATTCCTGCGTGAACTGCTTCAGCTTGGGAACGCTGTCGCGGGTTTCGGCGGTGAACGGAATCTGGCCAGGACCATAGAGATTTGGTGGCAGGAAGTTTGCGCCAAAGCCACCGTCGACATCGCCGACCGAGGTCGCGGTGCCGGTCCAATAGCTGGAGACAGACACAAACGACACGGGACCTGCGTCATAGGTCAGGCGCGCAGTGATGTTCTGCGTATCCACGTTTTGCTCATTCTTGCCGTCGGTCGACACGCGATAACGGTTGAAATTGGCGTTCAGGCCCTCCTGACCGCGTGTAAACACATTGGCCCGGAACAGACGCGCAGTGCCGTCCAGCGAACGGAACTGGCCAGTGAGCAGGATATCAAAATCGTCGCTTGGCTTGATCAGGACCTGCAGGCGCGCCGCATATTCCTTGTAGCCTTCGAACGCGTCCTTGGTTGTCTTGCCGGGAACGACATTGTCGACATAATCGTCCTGACGCTGGTACATGCCCGATACCCGAACGCTGACTTTCTCACCCAATGGGCCGCCAAATCCGCCTTCGAAGTTCACTGCATTGAAGCGGCCGTAGGAAATCTTGCCATAACCGCCAGCGACGTCGCTTGGCTTCACGCTGTCGAACTTGACGATACCGGCTGTGGTGTTGCGGCCAAACAAGGTGCCCTGTGGGCCACGGAGCACTTCGACGCGCTCCATGTCAAAAATCGGGAAGCCCTTAAGGATTGGGTTTTCCAGAACGACATCATCATAAATCAGGCTGACAGGCTGCGATGCGTTGAAATCAAAGTCCGTGTTGCCAAGGCCACGGATATAGAAACGCGGGAAGGTGCGACCGAACGACGATTCGACAATCAGGCTGGGGACCCGACCGGAAATGCCCCGAATGTCCACGCCACCTGCGGCAATCGCGTTCAACTGGTCACCGCTCACTGCGGTCACCGACAATGGCACGTCCTGAAGATTTTCTTCACGACGTTGCGCCGTGACGACAATCTCGTCCAAAGCTGCGCCAGTCTGCGCGCTTGCGTCCTGTGCGAATGCAGCAGGTGCGATGAAAAAGCCTGCGCTGGCTACGGCGATGGCAACGCTGGATACGATAGTTGAGCGAACAGAACGCATAAATTCTCCCTGGGCTGGCGAAAGCAGGAGGCGGAATCAAAGTCGCGCTCCTGAAAATCCCTTGCGCCATTACGGCGCTCAATCACAAAATCAACAAAGCTTTGCAGCACAAGTGAAATTTGGAGCCAACTGTGGCACTTCGGCACTGGTTGCTAGAAGCTCATTTCGTCATAAACGCGAGTGATATCGCCGCCCCATTCGCCGTGATATTTGTCGAGCAATACTTCCGCGACAGTTTTCCCGCTGGCGACTATTTCGCGCAGCGGATCAAGATACCCGGTTTCATTGTCGCCGCTGGCGTTCAGGCAATTGCGCGCCGCAAGTCCTGATGATGAAATGTCGAGAATGCGTCCAGCCAGATCAAGCAATTTTCCACCGCCGGGAATGGCCGCATTCAGCCCTTGTGCCGGCACAGCCGAACGCAGCGCTTCGCGTTCCTCCATGGTCCAGTGCTTCACCTCGTCCCATGCGGCATCCAAGGCGCCCTGATCATATAACAGGCCAACCCAGAAAGCTGGCAGCGCACAAATCCGGTTCCAAGGTCCGCCATCGGCACCGCGCATTTCCAGAAAGCTTTTCAACCGCACTTCAGGGAAGGCGGTCGACATATGGTCTTCCCAGTCACTGACGGTGGGTTTTTCGCCCGGGAGCACCGAAAGCTCGCCTTTCAGAAAGTCGCGGAAATCGAGGCCAGCTGCATCGATATATTTGCCATCGCGGTAAACGAAATACATCGGTACCTTAAGCATGTAATCGACATATTGTTCGTAGCCGAAATTGGCGTCGAACACGAAAGGTAACATGCCCGTGCGATGTGGGTCGGTATCAGACCAGATATGGCTTCGATACGACAGGAAGCCGTTCGGTTTGCCTTCAAGGAATGGCGAGTTTGCGAACAGCGCTGTCGCTAAAGGCTGCAACGCCAATGATGTCCGGAACTTGTGCGCCATGTCGGCCTCGCTCGAATAATCGAGATTGACCTGGATCGTGCAGGTACGAAGCATCATGTCGAGGCCCATGCTGCCAACCCGCGGCATATGGCGCAACATGATTTCATAGCGGCCCTTGGGCATGATCGGCAGTTCGGCGCGGGTCTTGTCCGGCCACAATCCAAGGCCAAGAAAGCTTGTGCCTGTCTTGTCGCCAATCGCCTTCACCTGCTTGAGATGGCGCCCAGTTTCCGCGCACGTCTGGTGCAGGTTTTCGAGCGGCGCACCGGATAGTTCAAGCTGGCCGGCAGGCTCAAGGCTGACTGCCCCGTCGCTGCCACTCAAGGCAATGACCTTACCATTTTCGTATACAGGTTCCCATCCGAATTCTGTCAATGCCATCAACAAATCGCGAATGCCGCCGGTTTCATCATAAGATGGGGCGTGATGGTCACTTCGCGCATATACGAATTTTTCATGTTCGGTGCCGATCCGCCAACGATCCTTGGGTTTTTCCCCCTTGGCGATTGCGGCGATCAATTGGTCCCGATGCTCGATGACGGGATATTCGCGGTCCGAAGTTGTTTTTGTGCTCATCGCGGCGGTTTAGAAATGTCGGTGCGATATTGCCAGCAGATTCAGTTGATGGACCAGCCCCGGTATCAAGTTTCCAATGCCAACGAAAGTTGCAGGCACATTGTCCGGCACGCTGTCAAAAGAGGTCGCATCCAGACGGGCTGCCAGCGTCCGGAAACTGCCAAGTTGGAAATATGCATTCTCCCGTTATCATAAAATCCAAGTATTTCTGACGCTTTAAAAGATTGCTTACGCGTTGTTAACTACGTCCCATTATGGATGTATTTGGGAACGTGCCTTTTAAGTGGGATGATTAGGTGGCCAGTTTAAAGCGTGTATTGTGCGGCCTATCCAGCGTGCTTGCGCTGTGGTTATGCCTGTGGGGTACGCCAGCTTACGCACAAAGCTGCGCACCAGCGACGTCGCAGGGCACGGCGCCTGCGGGTTGGGAGACCTATTGCTGGCTCGATTTCTCGTCTTACAATGACGTCACTGCCAGGTCGGGTGCAGGACAGAATTTTTCCCTGAACCTCAGCGACGGATCGGTCTTGTCCTTTAATATAAAGGTAACGCCAACTGGCCAGACCGCCTTCAACGCGATAGCCGCGCCGTCGTGGACGGGTGCCGCAGTCGGCAACACTGCCTTTTTGGGCATTCCCGGCCGCCCGGTATTGTACACCGCAGCCGGAGGTGCGACGTCGATCGTGTTTTCGGCTATCACCATAACGCCGCCACCAGGTGCGCCAGCGGTGACGGCCTATTCTTTCGTGGCGGCTGACGCAGAATCGACCAATGATGGCGAAAATCTGCAGTTCATCACCAACGGATCGGGCTGGCAAATATTGGATCAGGTCAATCCGATCAGCGGAAATATCTACCCTACGATCACCGGAACCGGGACAAGTACCTTTACCGAAACCGGGGTGGCCGGAACAGTGGGCGGTTATATTGTCGGCTCCAACAGCCCGACTAATGTGCGGGTCAATATGCAGGCAGGCGGACTGCAGGGGGCGATGTTTGCGGTGCGTTTTGCCTCGATACGGTTGCGCAAGACGATTACCGGGGCGCGCGTTGATCCGACAGACCAGTTCAACTTTCGTGTGACCGCAACATCATCGGGCAGTGTACTTGCCAACGGAACAACCAGCGGGACAGGCAATGGACCGTTTGCGGCAACGCCACTTTCGCTTGCGTCCGGCATTTCGCTCACCTTGTCCGAAACCATGGCAGGGGGAAGCGTCAGCGCCCTGTCGAAATATGAAAGCCGGCTGACCTGCACCAATGGTACATCGGGGTCGACAACACCGCTGCCGAACAATGTGCTGACTACCAATTATCTGTTCGGGACGTTGCAATTTGGCGATGCTGTCATCTGTGTCTTCAACAATGCTGCTATACCACATATCCGGTTGCGTAAAGCGATGGGTACAGGCGGCCGCCGGTTTTCCACTGACCAATTCACCGTCCGGATTAACCAAGGCACCACAGTTGTGAGCTCCGCCACGACAACGGGTACCGGCACAACCGTCACGGGGGGTGATACAGGTTTGGTGCAGCTGACCGCTGGCACAAGTTATTCGATGAATGAAATCATGTCGGGACCGGGCAGTTTGACGCAGTATAATGCGGCCCTGTTGTGTACCAACGCGGCCAATGGCGTCACGACGGTGTTCCCCACATCGGTACCGGGCAATATCACGCCGGTCCTGGGCGACGTCATCACCTGCACCATTACCAACACGCGCTTGAATGCCAACGCGACGTTGGTGGTCACCAAGACTTCGGCAACATTGAGTGATGGCATCAGCGCATCCAACCCAAAATCGCTGCCGGGCGCGCGCGTGCGGTACACCATCACTGTCCAGAACACGGGTAGTCTGGCCGTCGATGCCAACAGCATCGTCATTACCGACCCGTTTCCGCCAAACTTCACGCTTGATGCATCGACGCCAATGACGATGGCCGTAGGCACAAGTGGACTTGGCGCGTTCAACCAGGCGACGATGGTTACTTATTCCAGCCAGCCAAGTGGAGGCGCGCCCTATACCGCGCCGCTTGGAACGGGATATAACAGCGCGCTGACTGGCCTTCGGTTCCAGCCGTCGGGCACGATGGCCGCCGCTACCACCACCGGACCAACCAGTTTTTCGTTCAGTTTTACTGGCCAGATCGACTGACGGCTGTTCGGTTTACGCGGACCAGTCGCCGTTTTGTGCCATCCAGACGGAAATCGCCGCAACCGCCGCTGTGTCGGCGCGCAATATCCGTGGTCCAAGTGATACCGGCCGTGCATTCGGATGCGCGCGAATGGCTGCATTTTCGGCATCGGTGAAGCCACCTTCGGGGCCAATCAAAATGGCCGCCGGACCCGCGCATAGAGCTTCCAAGAACGGCGCGCCGCCGCGCTCGTCACAAAAATAGATTGCCCGATCAACGGGCCATGACTTCAGCATCATTTCAAGCCGGGTCAGCGGCACAATTTCCGGCAGTGAGGTGCGTTCGCATTGTTCGGCGGCCTCAATCATATGCGCGCGTAGACGGTCGTCCTTGACCTTGTCCACGACACATCGCGCCGTCAGCACCGGGACAAATCGGGCCACGCCAAGCTCGCAGGCTTTTTCCGCGATCCAGTCGAAACGGTCCTTCTTGATGAGCGCCTGACAGATCCAAAGGTCCGGGGTGCGTTCGCGCTCGCGCAATTTTGCTTCCACCGTGACCATCAGGTCCCGCTTGCCCAGACTGGTCACTCGGCCTAGATACTCGCCCGAAACATCATCGAACAATTTGAGTGGCGAACCTTCTTTCATTCGCATCACACCCATCAGATAATGGGCGCTGTTACCTGTGATATTCAACGCGACGCCGTCGGCAAGCGGCTGTTCCACAAACAACCGGGGCGTTGATTTCGGGGGCCAGGCAGGTGTCGCGGGCATACCTGGCGTCTAACCGCAAAAGCTTGGCACGTCATCTCCCATCTTGGTCAGGCCTGCCGGTCGATAAGTTCAGGATGACGAACGCATTAAAATTTGGCAGGGCCAACACATGAATTCGAAAATTGTTCCCGACAGCGAATATACCGGCCTTATCGCCGTGCTGCCGGCCAAGCTGCGCGCACTCGCGCTTCTGGCGAGATTTGATCGGCCGATCGGTTGGTGGCTGCTGTTCTGGCCCTGTATATTTGGCCTGGCGCTGTCAGGTGGTCTCATTCAGCGTTGGGACCTTGCGCTGTGGATGCTGCTTGGAGCCATCGTGATGCGCGGGGCAGGATGTGTCTATAATGACATCGTCGACCGTGATCTGGATGCGCAGGTGGCGCGTACGGCGTCGCGTCCCTTACCCAGCGGTGCAATCGGCGTGCGCGCGGCATGCGCGTTTTTGTTTGGTTTGTGCGCCATCGGCCTCATCGTACTCCTTCAATTGCGGTGGGAGGCGCAAATTGTCGCGCTGGGCAGTATCGCGCTTGTCGCTGCTTATCCCTTCATGAAGCGCATTACCTGGTGGCCGCAGCTTTGGCTTGGCCTTGTTTTCAGCTGGGGCGCGCTGGTTGGCTGGGTCGCCATCACTGGCCAGCCTTATGCTGCGATGTACTGGCTTTATGCCGGCACGATTTGCTGGGTCGTTGGCTATGACACGATCTATGCGATGCAGGACCGCGAGGATGACGCACTTGTTGGCATCCGTTCAAGCGCCTTGCGCCTCGGCGGGAAAATCCGCGCCGGTGTGGCGGCATTTTACATATTGACGATGATTGGCTGGGGTCTTGCGATCTGGAGCGTCCGGCCGGAAAAGCAGGCATTGGTAGCCCTGTTGCCCGTTGCCATTCACCTCGCCATGCAAGTCGCCTCGCTTAAATCCGATGGCAGCAATGCGCTTGGCCATTTCCGTTCAAACCGCACTGCGGGGCTGCTTGCCGCGCTTGCCTTTCTGGTCGTTGGCGCGGCCGGTCAATCTTAGGAGAATTTATGGAAAATCGCCGCATTGGCAAAAGCGCCATTTACGTATCTGACATCTGCATGGGGACGATGACATTCGGCTCCCAAACCGACGAGGCCGAAGCGCACCGCATTCTCGACAGATGCCTAGATGCCGGCATCAACTTTTTCGACACGGCAGAAGGCTATCCTGTGCCACCGGATATCAAATGGGTCGGACGGACCGAAGACATTGTCGGCCGGTGGATGAAGGGCAAGAACAGGGACGCCATAATCATGGCGACCAAGGTGTCCGGACCTAGCCACACCTGGTTCAAATCCCCCAAGCGCGGCGGTATGACGACGCTTGACCGCCATAATATCATCACCGCGGTCGAGGAAAGCCTGCGACGCTTACAGACCGACTATATCGACCTGTACCAGACGCATTGGCCTGACCATGGGCTTGCATATGATGAGACAATGGAAGTGCTCGACGAACTGGTACGCTCAGGCAAAGTGCGGGTGCTGGGATGTTCGAACGAGACAAGCTATGGCCTGATGAAGTCGCTCGCGACATCGGAACGGCTTGGCACCGCGCGCTACGAGAGCATCCAGAACAATTTCTCCATCAACAACCGCCGGTTTGAGGATGAGCTGAAACAGGTATGTCGTCAGGAAGGCGTGTCGTTGCTGCCTTATTCCCCATTGGGCGGGGGCGTATTGTCTGGCAAATATCTCGACGGCGCCCGCCCCGAAGGCGCGCGTTTTTCCCGCTATCTCGAAATGGCCGGATCACGCCAAGTCGAAATGGCGCAGCGTTTTGCCGGGCCACGCGCACTTGAAAGCACGATGCGGATTGTTGCGATTGCGCAAGAAGCGGGCATGTCACCAGTGACGCTGGCGACCGCTTGGTCGAAACAGCATGACTTTGTCGCATCGACGATTGTTGGCGTCAGCAAAGAGGACCAGTTGGACGACATTTTCGCCGCGATTGACTTGAAACTCAGCGCAGAGGTGATGACGGCGGTGCACAAGGTTACAAAAGAGATTTTGTACCCAATGGGGTGATGCCTGCATAAGGCCTTCAAGCTCCCCCTGAGGGTCTTTATCCGTCAGCCGGTAATTTCCGCCTGTGCATAGCCTAATGCCTCTCCAAGCGCTTGCAGACGGCGCAGAACGCTGTTGGATTGCAGGCGGACGGCAGAACGGCTGAGGTGCAGCCGAAGTGTCGCGCCGTCGCCGTCGATCCGGCTGTCGGCGAGCGCTCCACCAGTACCCCCATCAAGCCGGTGGGCGAGGCGAATGGCTAGACCCCAGACCACGGCCTGGGCAAGCGCGCTTGGCTTTGCCAGTGCGACCAGCATTTCAGGCAGGTTCCGCTTTCCGGCATGCACGGTCCAAAGCGCGGCTGCGATGACTGCACGGTCCTCAGCATTGACGCCGGGCCAACTGCCGTCGAGGGCAAGGTCCAATGCATGATCGGGACGATATTCCGGGTTTACGTTCCATACGCTATCGGACAACAGACAGGCCGCCCGACACAGCCGTGCGTCATGGGCGCTTTGCACCGCAAATATGGGCGTAATCCATTCGGCAAGTGCATCGCCATGAAATGGAAAGCGCCCAAGCCGTTCGCCTTCGAACCGCGCTGCCGCTATCAACGGGTCCTGCCGCCGTTCGGCTGGCGTCAGTTGTTCGAACAATATTCCTTCGCGCAGGCCGGAGATGCTGGTGACAAGCTTGCTTGGTTTTAGCAATCCGACAATCCCGCTCAACAAGGCAGTCGCGCCGGGCAATGATGAAATACGGCCGGCAGCAACGACATTTGATCGGGCGAGTTCATCACTGTTATTGGCCAATTGGCCCAATAATTCCGGCGCTTCCGGCGGCATTTCATAGTTGGACAAGATCGTGAGCGGATAACCGATATGATGCATATGCAACCGCGCAAATGTCCGCCACGAGCCACCAATCATATAGAAGGGTAGGCCGGTTTCAATTGGGAAAGCCCGCTTGCCCATTCCCTTGGCGATATCGTCGCGCAGCATTTGCGTGACTTGCTTGGCCGATTTGCCACGCAATATGTCGTGACGCAATGTGCCTAATGGCAACGATACCCGAGCGCCCAATTTGCCGTCGGAAATGCGAATGAGTTCAAGGCTGCCGCCGCCGAGATCCCCGACATAGCCATCAGCGGTGGGGTTGTCGCTGAGCACGCCGAAACCGGCTGCGGTAGCTTCGGCATTACCATCTAGCACATCGACCCGAATGCCAAGCGCCGCAGCTTTTTCGACAAGCTCATGGCCGTTTTTTGCCTCGCGCGTGGCGGCGGTCGCCACGACGCGCATATTGTCCACTTTCATGGCACGGGCGAGCGTTTCGAAGCGGGCAAGTGCTGCAAGCGCCTTTTTCATTGTCGCCTTGTCAATCTGGCCGTCGCCCGCCAGACAAGCACCCAGCTTCACTCTGCTTTTTTCGTTATAGATTGGCATTGGCGCACGTGGCAGGCCTGCGTAGACGACAAGCCGGACGGTATTTGAGCCAATATCTATGACGGCCTGACGCACCGCCTTCATCGTTGTCGGACGAGGCTCAACGTTGGAACCTTCTTGTCATCTGCCAGCGCGCCTCCGCGTCCGGAAAGCGACGCATTAGTCATGAAATAATGGTGCAGATTGAATGGCATTTTTCCGGCTTTCACCCTCTCATAGCGTCCATCGGAACGCAACATCCAGCTTTGCTGGTTGTCGAGGAGGTTTGCAACCATAACCTGATCAAGGATCTGGTCGTGCACAGTCGGGTTTTCGATTGGCAACATATATTCAACGCGGCGGTCAAAATTGCGGGACATCCAGTCCGCAGAAGAAATGAAGACTTTGGCAGAGGGATTGGGCAAATCGGCGCCATTACCCATTGCCCAAATGCGGCTATGCTCCAGAAAGCGGCCAACGACGGACTTTACCCGAATGCGCGAAGACATGCCCTTGACCCCTGGCCGCAAACAGCAAATGCCGCGCACGACCAAGTCAATTTCGACGCCGGCCTCGCTTGCTTCATATAATTTGTCGATGACCGCCTTATCAACCAGACTGTTCAGCTTGGCCCAGACCGCGCCTGGCCTGCCAGCGGCAACATGGGCCATTTCATCGTCAATCAGCGACAGGATTTTTTCGCGCAGACCAAGCGGGCTCATCGTCAGGATCTGAAGCCCCGTTGGCGGAATATAGCCGGTAATGTAATTGAATATCTGCCCGGCGTCATGGCCGACCCGCGGATCGGCAGTGAAAAAGCTGATGTCCGTGTAAACCTTGGCTGTGATCGGGTGATAATTGCCGGTACCCAAATGGCAATAGGTGCGGAAGCCGTCGGCCTCGCGGCGCACGACAAGCGAGATCTTGGCATGGGTCTTCATGTCGACAAAGCCGTAGACCACCTGGACGCCCGAATTTTCGAGTTGTGACGCCCAGTGCAAATTCTGCTCTTCGTCAAACCGCGCTTTCAATTCGACAATAGCGGTGACCGACTTTCCGGCCTCGGCCGCTTCGCACAAGGCGCGGATAACCGCCGATTGCTTGCCAGCCCGATACAGCGTCTGCTTGATCGCGACGACATCGGGATCAAGCGCAGCCTGTTGCAGGAAAGCCAGGACGACATCAAAGCTTTCATACGGGTGGTGGATGACAATGTCTTTTTGGCTGATAGCTGAAAAACAGTCGCCATCATGTTCCAATATGCGCTCGGGAAATCGGGGAGAATATGGCGGAAATTTCAAATTGGGCCGGTCTTCCTCGACCAATTGGCCCAAATCACCAATACCCAGAAAGCCGACGGTTTCGACAACGATGGACGCGCCCGCGCCTAACTCTGAACGGATCAACGTCGCCAATTCGTTGGGCAATCCCTTTTCGAGCTTTAAACGAATGATGCGCCCGCGCCGGCGACGTTTGATGGCACTGCGGAAATATCGCACGAGGTCTTCGGCTTCTTCCTCCACCTCGATATCGCTATCACGGATGATGCGGAATGCACCTGCGGCGACCAGCAGGTAATCCGGAAACATTTGACCAACGAAATGCTTGATCAGTGCCTCTATCGTGACGAAACGTGTGCCAACGCCGGGTAGGCGGACAAAGCGTGCGAGTGACTGCGGGATCATCACCAATTGCCGCACCACCTCGCCATCATCCTTGCGGCGCATATCGAAAATCAGGCTGATGCCTTGATTGGGGATGAAGGGAAAGGGATGGGCCGGATCGAGCGCTTGCGGAGTAAGAACTGGCAAGACCTGTTCGCGGAAATATTTACCCACCTCGGCCTGAAGAGTCTTGCCCATAGCCGACGGCTGCACAATCTTTATGCCCTCCGTCGCCAGTTCTTTCATCAGTTTCCGCCACAATTTCTGCTGCTGGATCATCAGCCGGTCGGCCGCCGCGACAGTATCGGTCAATTGTTCAGAAGGGGTGCGGCCATCGATCGACAATTCTTCGATATGGCGTTGTTGCTGTCCGCGAAGCCCTGCAACGCGCACCATGAAAAATTCGTCCAGATTTGTGCCGGAGATCGACAGAAAGCGCAGCCGCTCAAGCAATGGATGCGCGGGGTTAGACGCCTCCTCAAGCACCCGTTCGTTGAATTTCAGCCATGAAAGCTCACGGTTGAAGTAACGCGAAGACGCTAGATCTTTGTCGCTATGCATTAAATTCTTACCCTTGGACGGCGTCACGCGAATATCCCTCCTGCCTTATTGGCAGTTCCGTTGCACGGTTTCATTACGTATTTACGGCAATCCTTACCCATATCTAGGTGGATGTGTCCAATGTGGCGGTGTCGTTGACCACATTTTCTGCATGGGAAATGGTGCGGCACGCATGATCCGCCCAGCCCGGCGATATAGGGAACTTGCCCTAGACAGTTTACGAAGCTTCGCGCATGAAGACGAGATGACTGTCTGGTTTAACGAAAAGCTCGATCTTGCCGCGCTGACTGCCAATGGCGCAAATTGTATGCCCGGTTTTGTCGGTATCGAATTCATTGAACATGGGGACAATTGGATCACGGCGCGCATGCCCGTGGATGACCGCACGAAGCAGCCATATGGCCGTTTGCACGGCGGTGCATCGGTCGTGTTGGCGGAAACGGTTGGTTCTGTGGCGGCGGCAATGACCGTTGATCCGGCCAAATTTGCGACCGTTGGAATGGAAATCAACGCAAACCATGTCCGCCCTGTCAAAGATGGCTTCGTCTTTGCGACCGCGACGTCCGAATCCATTGGGCGGACTACCCAGATCTGGTCGATCCGCATTGAGGATGAGGCCGGCAAACTGGTGTGTATCTCACGCATTACGATGGCTGTCATTTCTACCGAGCGCGCATAAATTGTTGCGTGAATTGCGGTTGACGTGCACGGGCGGGACAAGCGTGACACCGTTAGACAGGATTTGGGATTTAAGCGAATGTCGCTACGATATGTGAGAGAATTTAAGGGGTTTGCTGGAATCCGGCTTGAGGCTGATGACATCGGCTCAGCAGACGACCCGTCAATCGTGCTGCTGCACGGCTTTGGCCAAACTCGTAAATATTGGGAGGATGTCGCGATCGGGTTGGAGCAAGCCGGCCGTCACGTCATCAATGTCGATCTGCGCGGCCATGGTGGAAGCGATTGGCCAAATGACGGGCGCTATGATTTCAACGCCTATGTCGAAGATTTGCGTGCCGTTTTGGGACAGATGCGCACCCGGCCGGTTGTTCTGGCTGCGTCACACGCTGCATGGGTCGCAACTATGGCCTTGGCAGAGGATGCCGGGACACTGGCGTCCGGCCTGATTTTTGTTGATCCGCCTGCTGACCATGCCGCAGCCTCGGTGCGCGCTTCGGCAGACCGTTTGGCAACTGCGCGCGGGCAAGGTTTGGATCAAGCGGACCATGACCAGGCCATATATGGCGCTTTTGATGCCGATGGGGTAGCGGATCTGTTGTCGGCGTCAGCGCCACAGATCGGGTTGCCATCGCTGATCATTCGCGGCGCTTTGGGCCATGTCGACCCTGATGTGGCAGCCCCCGGCTTTGTCGAAAAACTGCCCGATGTCGAAACCATCGATGTTGATGGCGGCGGGTTGCTGGTTGTGGCGGAACGGACAGAGGCATTTAACGGGCTGCTCATTGACTTTCTGGAGCGTAAACAGCCGCGATTCGTTCCCGAATATCGTTCGGGCTCTGACGCACGCACATTGCGCGATGCCATGGGATGCTTCGCGACAGGGGTGACCATTGTCACCGCTCATGCACCTGATGGCCGCCCCGTTGGCCTCACCGCCAACAGCTTCACCAGCGTGTCGCTTGATCCGCCATTGTTGCTGGTGTGTATAGCAAACAATGCAGGCAGCGCGGAGACGTTGCGCGCAATTGATGATTTCGCGGTCAATGTGCTTCAAATCGGACAGCAGCCTGTATCCAACCTGTTTGCAGGAAAAAGCGAGGACCGCTTCGCTGGAACCCGCTGGGAAGTAGGCGAATATGGCGCGCCCATCTTGCCGAGTTCATTGGGCATATTTGAATGCAAGCGCCACGCGTTGCACGAGGCCGGCGACCATTTCATTTTGGTTGGACGTGTGGAAAAGGCAAGCTTTGAACCCCGTCGTGATCCTTTGTTATACTTCCGCGGCAAATACCGCCGCCTGCATTTTACCTGAACCTGCCTTGCATTGACTCGAGGTGCAGGATGACATAAATTGGTTGCAAATGTAACCAGTTTTACAGGAGTGCAGCCATGACCGATTTGTTCGAAAACCCGTTGGGTCTGGATGGGTTCGAATTCATCGAATTTTCCGCGCCGGAAAAGGGGCTGCTTGAACCTGTGTTTGAGCGCATGGGCTTCAGCCGCATCGCGCACCACCGATCAAAGGACGTCGACCTTTGGCGTCAGGGCGAGATCAACCTGATCGCCAATTATGAACCCAAAAGCCCGGCCGCATATTTTGCAGCCGAACATGGTCCCTCTGCATGTGGCATGGCCTTTCGGGTCAAGAACGCGCGCGTGGCATATGACGAGGCGATTGCGCGCGGTGCCGAGCCCGTTGAAACGCGCACTGGCCCTATGGAGCTTCGGCTACCAGCCATTCGCGGCATTGGCGGAGCGATGATTTATCTTGTTGATCGATATGGCGACGCGCTGTCCATCTACGACATTGATTTTGATTATCTGCCTGGCGTGGATCGCAATCCGGTCGGTGCAGGATTTAAGATTATCGATCATCTGACGCACAATGTTTATGGCGGCCGCATGGCCCATTGGGGCAGCTTTTATGAGCGCGTCTTCAACTTCCGCGAGATTCGCTATTTCGACATCAAAGGCGAATATACGGGCCTCACCAGCCGCGCAATGACTGCGCCGGATGGCAAAATCCGCATTCCTCTGAACGAAGAGGGCAAGGCAGGGGGCGGACAGATTGAGGAATATCTGCGCGCGTACAATGGCGAAGGCATTCAGCATATCGCTTTTTCCTGTGACGACCTTCCGGCCTGCTGGGACCGGCTGAGGGCGCTTGGTACGCCGTTCGCACCTCCGCCACCCAAAGCCTATTACGACATGCTTGAGGAGCGTCTGCCGGGCCATGGGGAGCCAGTCGAGGCGCTTCAGTCGCGGGGCATTTTGCTAGACGGGTCTACGGTAGATGGCGACCCAAGGCTGTTGCTGCAGATATTCTCGCAAACCATGATCGGGCCAGTGTTTTTCGAGTTCATCGAACGCAAGAAGGACGAGGGGTTTGGTGAAGGCAATTTCACCGCCTTGTTCAAGAGCATCGAGCGTGACCAGATTGAGCGTGGTGCGCTTCAGGTCGAGGAACCGGCATAATGACCGCTCCCATAAAGCTGAACCGCATTCATCACGTTGCCTACCGCTGCAAGGACGCCAAAGCGACCGCCGACTGGTACGCAAATGTGCTGGGGATGGAGTTTACGACAGCTTTCGCCGAGGACCACGTGCCATCTACGGGTGAATATGACCCCTATATGCATATTTTCCTGGATTGCGGTGGCGGCAATGTCATCGCGTTCTTCGAACTGCCCAACCAACCCGATATGGGCAAAGACCCCAATACGCCCGCATGGGTTCAGCACATCGCATTTGAAGTGTCTGACCTTGATGCGTTGCTGGCAGCAAAGGCGCATATCGAAGCACAGGGCATTGACGTGGTTGGCCCTACTTTCCACGGCATATTTCGGTCGATCTATTTCTTTGACCCGAACGGCCACCGTTTGGAGCTTGCCTGCAATATCGGCAAGCCCGAACAATATGCCGAATTGAAGCGCGTTGCGCCGTTGATGCTTGCAGAATGGAGCGAGACGAAAAAGGCACCGCGCCACGCCGACTGGCTACACGTAGATCCTGACAAGCATAGCTGACCCAATTGAGCCCTTTGCAGGGAAATTGGAACGATGCGCGTAATTATCCGTTGAGTAGCATGTAAAATTCAACACAGGACCAGCGGCCGCACGAACATACGCTTGGTTCCAACCAGCAACGGGCGACAGATGATCACTCCGACCTCAAGCCCGCCGCGCAAATCGGGAAACGATGCGGGCAGGTTTGTGCTGGGGGTTCAGTCGAGTCCGCTTCCGGTGCTGATTGTTGAAGGAACAGACCAAAATATCATCCTGATGGCAAATTCGAGCTTTCTGCGCATGAGCGGGCTTGAAGATTCACAGATCGTCGGAGGAACGCTCCACAATATTCTTTCTGCGGTCATGGCGCCCGAAAATATTGAGTTTGTGAAAGAACGGCTTCACGATGACAAGCCGGCGACCTGGAAGATTGATATCCAACGTCCCGACGGGACGGCGCAGACGATGTGCATATTTGATTATCCCCTTTCGATATCGGGTTCCGCGGCACCACAACATCTTCTGACATTTTTTGTCACCAACGAGGTGGCTGCGCATTCGATACCAACCTCTTCGGAAATGCAGGCATTATACATGCACGCACCCGGGTTCATTGCGATTACGGAAGGGCCGGATCACCGGCTCACTTTTGTGAACGAATCCTTCAAGCAATATGTCGGAAAGCGGCAATTGGTCGGTTCTACGGTCGCTGAGGTTATGCCGGAGACTGTGGAACAAGGGTTTATTGACCTGCTTGACGATGTGTTCGCAACAGGTGTTCCTTTCCACGGGAAAGCGGTGCCGTATGAATTTCCTGATCTGGAAACCGGCAAAATGACTCGCCGCTATGGTGACTTTGTGTACGCAGCCATCTACGACGCAAATTCGGACATCGTTGGTCTATTCTGCGAAGGTTACGACATAACCCCGCAAAAAGAGGCTGAGGCGGCCATTGTGACGCTGCAGACCAAGGTAGCTCATGCATCCCGCGTCAACGCGATGGGAACGATGGCCACAACCATGGCACATGAGTTGAACCAGCCGCTGGCCGCGATCCTTAACTTCGCGACCGGCGCGTTACGATTGTTAGACCGGCCGGATGTCGACATTCACAGTCTTCGGCAAGCTACGCTTTCCATTCAGGAATCCGGTAAACGCGCGGCGGCCATAATCCGAACGTTGCGCGATTTGACGGATCGGCGTGTCGGCGCAAATAAAGAGGTACAATTAAGGCCTGTCGTTACAGAGGCCCTGAATCTCGTGCGCACGAGCTGTTCGGTGGATGTCCAGCTTCATGCCGACATCGCAGCAGACCTTACTCTGACGGTTGATCGCGTGCAGATACAACAAGTCATCATCAATTTGGTGCGCAATGGTTGCGACGCGGTGGCGGGCTTGCAGATGCAAAAAGTTAGTGTCACAGCAGATGCCACTGACGACGAAATTATCGTTGCCGTTCGCGATACTGGACCAGGCGTTGAGGCGGAATCTGCGCAACGCATATTTACCTGGCTGGATTCAACCAAAGAGATGGGCATGGGGCTTGGTCTGTCGATTTGCCGCACTATTATTGAAGCGCACGGTGGCCGAATATGGTTGGAAGATTCAAACGAGCATGGGTCAGAATTTCGATTTTCGCTCCCGCGCCAGGGCACTGATTTAAGTTAAACCGCCATACGTAAATTGAAGAATGGATGCCGGCGTCGCGACTTCTATGCCGACGCGGTCTCCTTCGGCCCACTTTACGACCGCATCGAATATTTTGCCATCGCTCAGGGTAATCAGCAGCTTCTGTTCTGGAATTACCATGAGCTCCGTTTCAATCATCATGCCTGTTTTGGATACATTCCGGATGCGCGCGGGCGAAGACCAATTTGCGAGACTGATTTTGGCTTTGAGCTGGGCAGGTTTCCGCGGCATCCTCTGCCGATAGCCAGGCTGATCGAGTTTCTCGCCAACAGCGCACTCGGGAAGCACGTCGAGGGTTGAGGCGAATTTCATGCCGAAACGACCGTTCTCGATCCATCTTATGCTGCCAGCAACATGGGTGAGATCGTCAAGGCTGACATATACGGATTGCCCTACGCGCAGGCTGATATCGCTTGAGCCGCGCAAACCGCCGCGCGAAATATCCGTAACCATCAGGTCGTGTTGGACCTGCACCACATGGATTTGCGCGCGGAGAAGCACGCGCTGTCGCGCCTCTTTTCGCTTTGACGTTATCCACACATGCGTGCCTGTCGGCGCTGCCCAATTATGTGCAGCAGAACTGTCATATGGCATATTGTGAACATCCCCTCCCAAAGTGCTGACGTGCCTTTAATCATTGTACCGCGATAATGACTTTGCCTTTGGCGAAGCCGTCGCGACTACCTGTCAAAACAGAGGCGGCGGGTGTGGGGCCCGCCGCCGGATGGCAGGGACCAGACCGCCAACAGCTCCAGATAGGGCCGGAAATGTTAATGCCGCCATGACCGCCAACCTCGCAAAAATACGGTAAAGCGCGGTGAAAACCTTTGTTTTCGGGGAAATTGGTTGCGGCAGGCTTTATATCTCTGTCATGGTGGCATTCAGATATAACTGGAGTTGGTTGGGGAACATCGTCCCGCTTGTGCGATTGTATTGCCGACCGTTAGAATTCGGTTGTTTATAACCTAGGAAGTTCCTGTGTTCATTCCGACCGCCCCCAACACCAGCGGAGAACCTCAGCCGTCTATCCCGCACGCCAAGCTAGGCTCGCCCGTATATGTTATCGACGACGACAGCGACGTCCGGCGATCGCTGCATTTTTTATTGTCGACGATTAGACTGAAAAGTTGGCCCTTTGCATCGGCGCAGGATTTTCTGGACAATTCTGAAGAACTATCACCAGCGCCAATTTTGCTAGACATCAGAATGCCCAACATTGATGGTCTTCGCCTCATGTCCCTGTTGCGGGATCGCGAGATCGATTGGCCAGTCATAATCATGAGTGCGCATGGTGATATCCAGGTTGCCGTCAAAGCGACCAAGCTTGGGGCCATCGAATTTCTAGAAAAGCCCTTTGAATTCTCGGCACTTGAATCGTCGCTGCGCGTTGCATTTGCCCAACTGGCCAGCGTTCATGGTAATCTCGCTGCCCGTAACTCTGCTCGTGCCATCTTCGCGTTGCTCAGCGTGCGAGAACATGACGTCATCCAGGGGCTGATGCAGGGCGTTCCGAATAAAGTCGTTGCGCACATGTTTAACCTCAGTGTGAGAACGGTGGAAATGCACCGGGCCAATGCATTGGCCAAGCTGCAAGTTAAAAGCATCGCCGAAGTCATTCGGCTCGCACATGCAGCAGAATTGGAATTAACATCAGCTGCGGGCAGCAACCCCGCATATGCTCAATAATTCCCGTGGAGTAGAGCCGAGGTAGTTCTCTTAAGCTGCCGACGCCCGCAAGCTCAAAGCTGCCGTATCGAAAAGCTTCTGCGCGGCCAACACGGCGGCCGGTGCGTTGGGCGCGGTGGCATCTGCACCCATTGCGACGGCAAGTTTAGGCTCTTGGGTAAACATGGGGCCGCCCACCAGAATGCCTATTTCCGCATTTTGCGACCTGTCGCGAATATGCGTAACGACGGATTTAAGCGCAGGCAGCTGACCATCTGACCCGGCCGTCAGTCCGACAACCGCGAACCACTGCTTCTGCACCATATCAACGATCTGGTCTGCATCACCTGAATATTCCGTCTCGACATCCCAACCTGCCGCCGACAACAGTCTTTCGATCATCGATGCACCCAGGCTGTGTTGGTTTCCGGGCGTGGTCGCCATCAAGACGCGCCGGCGCGTGCCCAATTGCGGCAGTGTGTAGGTGTCGTTAAAAATTGCGAGTAATTTCTGCAGACGACCCACGCCTATCGTAACGTCGATAAAATCGCATTCGTCATTGTTCCACATTTCGCCCAAATGGCGTGCTGTGGGCTCAAGCAATTCGACGTAAAGCATTTCCATGGAAAGCCCACGATCGCGCATGATTGTGACATATGTCGCTGCGGCCTCCAAATCATCACCCAACACGATATGTGCAAGGGCATCGATTTCTGTGCTGCTTGGTCGAAGTGCCTCTATCAGTTCATCAACGGGCGGTGCGTTTGGTACAACTTCTTTATGTAAGCGCAATAACCGCGGGACAATTTCGTTTGAAATCAGACCGACCAAAACCGATTGGCGCGCGTTTACATCTGGTCGCTGATAGATTTCCGGAGAAATGAAATGTTTGTCGAAATGATAAAGTGCGTTTCGGTCCACAACCTGTGACGCCAAATCATTTCCCATACGGCCCATATCGTTCTCTCCCTAACGACGTGCTGCTTTTTTTATTACAGATATAACAGCAGAACATTAGCCGGGAGTTGATAGTCAAATGCACAGTTTTTCCATTCTTGTGACTGGTTTTCATGTCCCCGATACTTTAACCCACAACCTCAGGGGTTATTCAAAAGTATATACAGCTATAACCCTGTATATTATCTCTAATGTAGCATGACAAAAATCATATGGATTGACTGTAAACATGCGCGAAGGTCATCAAAATGCTTGAATCTGACATTATGACTGAACTTCAAAGGGCGGGCAGCGTTTACCGCCTGTGAGCCGCATCGCACATCTTTCCGACATTCATTTTGGCGCGCACGATCCACTCATTGTGGAAGCAACGCTGGCCTGGATAGATGCGCACAAGCCCGACCTTGTGATCATCAGCGGTGATCTCACCCAGCGGGCCAAGGTGGAGCAATTCCGGCAAGCCTCGGACTATCTGGATCGATTGTGCGTAACGGGCTGTCCGACCCTTGTCGTACCCGGCAATCACGATGTCCCCTTATATGACGTTATCCGGCGCTTTGCTGCGCCATTTGACCGCTACAAGCGCTACATTCAGAATGATCTATGTCCTTGGTTTGAGAATGATGAGGTTGCGGTGCTTGGATTAAACACGGCCCGGTCGCTCACGATCAAGGATGGACGGATCAACCACGAACAGATCGCCTTGTTGCGTGAACGGTTCGCTAAGGTAAGCATAGGAAAGACCCGCATATTGGTGACGCATCACCCGCTGTTCGAGATGCCAATCGTGGACGAAGGTGCGTTGAGCGAAGCCGTGGGACGGCACCGCGATGCGATTGCTGCTGTTGCCGATGCGGGTGTGCATCTCGCTCTGGCAGGGCATTTTCACCGGACCTATGCGGAGGCCGCTATTAAGATGGTAGACACCGCCGGTTCCGTGCTCATAGTGCAGGCGGGCACAGCGACATCAACGCGGCTGCGCAATGACGAATTGCAAAGTTTCAACTGGATTCATGCGCGCCGACATGACGCAGTCGAGTTGCAGGTTATTGCCTGGAATGGACGCGCATTCGAACGTGGAAGCCATGAGAGTTTCAGCCATGATGGCAAGATATGGTCTTTGCAGCTCGATGTTGGCATAGCCGAATGATGAATGATCTGCAGGGCAACACAACGACACGGCAACTCCCCAAACAGGCGATCTTGATCGTTAACGCCATGAGCCGAAGCGGCGCTGACATGTTTGCGGAGGTGCGGGATAAGTTGACCGCTGCCGGGATTGATTTGCTGGAAGCGCACGCCATCGACAATCCCGATGAGATGGAGCCGACGGTGCGCAAAGCGGTCGCGATCGCGCCAATGGTTATCATTGGCGGTGGCGACGGATCTCTGTCGTCAAATGTGGATTTCTTCGTTGGGCATGATACGGTTTTTGCGTTCATCCCGCTTGGCACCGCCAATAGCTTTGCCGGAACATTAGGCATTCCAAAGGATATCGACAGTGCGGTCGACGTCATCGTGCACGGCTTGCGCAGACGGATTGACCTCGGGCGCATCGATGACGATTATTTCGTGAATGCGGCTGCTATCGGTCTGTCACCAATCATAGGGCAAACCGTACCGCACAAGCTCAAAAGATATTTAGGTATATTGGGTTACTTGATTTGGGCATTTTGGTGCGCATTTCGCTTTCGTCCATTCAAGGCCATCATCAAGGATGAAGCAGGGGTGAAGACGAAATTCTGGGCAACCGAGGTGCGCATTGCCAATGGCAGCCATCATGGTGGCGTCGAGTTAATCGAGAGCCAGCAAATCGACAGCGGCGTCATCGTCATCCAGGCGGTTACGGGTCGGAGCGTTTGGGGCCTTGCGTGGAGCTGGTTTGCGACCATCTTCAAGCTGCGAGCGGCGCATGGCACAATGCGGGAATTTCGAGGCACCGAAATGTTGCTCGACACGCGCCCGCGCCAACATATTTCCATTGATGGAGAGGTGGCCGCTAAGACCCCCGTCAAGGTAAGCGTCGCAGGGAGAGCCATTGAAGTCGCAGCTCCAAGACGAGGGCAGTTCTAAATTTTGTCCTGAGTTGCTAAAACTGCCCCATTTGAAGAAATTTGGCACGGCGCTCGGCCTTTAATTGTTCGCTTGTCAAACCTGACAGCGAAGTGAGCTCCTGAGAAAGCGCGGCGGCAATCCGGCTGATAGCAAGCTCTGGATCGCGATGTGCGCCACCGGTTGGTTCATAGATGATCTGGTCAATCACATTCAGTCGCAGCAAGTCGCCAGCCGTGATTTTCATCGCTTCGGCTGCGGCCGCCACATGGTCTCCGGTTCTCCATAGAATAGAAGCACATCCTTCGGGCGAGATGACCGAATAAACGGCGTGCTCCATCATCAGTACGCGGTTGGCCGCTGCCAAAGCAACGGCTCCGCCCGAGCCGCCCTCGCCCATGATGAGGGCAACCATCGGTACGCCGAGCGACAGGCATTTTTCGGTGCTGCGCGCGATCGCCTCGGCTTGCCCGCGTTCTTCGGCATCAATCCCCGGAAATGCGCCGGGCGTGTCCACGAAAGTGACGACCGGCAAACGAAAGCGGTCGGCCAAGTCCATCAGGCGGATCGCTTTTCGATATCCCTCGGGTTTTGCCATGCCGAAATTGTGTTTGAGCCTGGACTGGGTATCTTCTCCTTTGGCATGGCCAATGACCATGACGGACCGCCCGGAAAAAGAAGCCAGTCCGCCCAATATGGCCTGATCATCGGCAAATTCCCGGTCACCGGCCAGCGGCATGAAATCATCAAAAATGCCAGCAACAAGCTGAGGAAAATGCGGACGAAGCGGATGGCGGGCAACCAGGACGCGTTGCCAGGGTTCAAGACGACTATAGAGATCGGCAAGCTGCCTCTGCGCGCGCTCCGCCATCATCTCGGCAGCACCACTACGGTCGCCGGAATAGAGCAGCTCTGAAGCGCGGACCTCCAATACTTCGACGGCCTTTTCGAATGACAGATACTGCTTCAAACGGTCATCGCCATTCCCCGATAGATGCGGGCGCGGTATCGTGAGTCCTCGGCATCCGGCAGCGGTGCACCAAGTAGCAGCACGGCCCTTGCAAAACGTTTTACTTCCTCGATATGCTCCTCATAGTCGCGCGGCTCTTCTGATCGTACGCGTCGCGTCAGGTTGATCTGGTTGATAGGCACATCATGCACCAGCCGCTCATTCTCCACCGCAAGTGTCACAGTGAATGCATGGAGCGTGGTCTTGATGAAATTCGCCAATGCAAAAGCAGGGCTGGTGCTTCCCATGGGAACGTCGGGGGAAACGAGAACCAGCTGGCAATCATCATATAATGACGCCTTTCGCGCCACGCGGAAATGGTGAGTCAAGTTGTTCTCGATGACGTCGCGAAACGCTTCGGGGGTCAAAGGGTCTTCCAGTTCGAATAACCTGTCGGGCAACGGGGTAAAGGGCGTGGAAACAACAGTGGTCGGCCGACCCCAATTTTCCAGCGCCTTGTCCATTGCCACTTCAAGTCCAGCGTCGCAGGGAATCGTGACGATCTTGGTTGCATCGACATCTGCAAGTTGTGCCCGAATAGCAGCATCGCCAGCAGTACTTGCGGTTAGCAACACGACCCGCTCGACATGGCAATCCTCGACAAACTGCCGCGTGGCTTCGGCGAGATAATCTACCAGATGCTCGCCAATCATCCACACCGTTCGGCCGCGCATCTGGTCGATCCGCTCCTGCTTCGGACTGCCGAACAATTCACGCTCGGTGGTCGACCGCTCAACGCTCAGCCCGCCTGACGGCATGAATGTCTCGCCGCTGACGGCTCGGTCGGCAAGGAAGAATACGGTTGCCTGGGCGACTTCGCCTTCGGTAGGCATCTTACCCAAATGCAGTTGCTTCAGCACGCCGCCGCCGACCTTTTTGGCCTCAATAGCAATCTTTTCTGCGGGCAGGAATGGTACGTCGTCGGGCGGCACGCGCAACAACCAGCCGCCATTGGCCTCTTCTGTGTCGGGGCGGTCATTCCAGCCAGGCGAGTCAATGAAATAGCCTGCCTTGCGTAGCCGCGAAACCAGGCGAGCAGCAATGGCGCGGGTCAACAGAAAGCGGTCCCATGTGCACACCCCATCGCCTTCACGTGCGCATTCCAACGCGACCTCGCGCAGTTCCCGCGGGTTGTTGGTGTCGTGCGACATACGCACGGTGTCATTGCGCGCAAGTCGGGTCAGTATGGCTTCCACGCGCACGCCGCGCCGCAACGCCTTCACGGTTGCAGCGTGAATGGCGTTCAAGCGCTTGTTTTCGAGGATCAGTTTGCCGCGCCGTTCGAACAATCCGGGCTTGCCGCCCGTACCTGCGAGCCGGTCGCCATCGACCGGGCCGGGGGCTATCGCATTAAACTGGACCTCAGGCCCCAGATAGCGCGACATGGCCTCGACCATGGCGCGTTGACCTGCCTTTGACACCGCATAATCGGCGCGATTGGGATAAGCGACGGCGAGAAACTTCTCTCCGCCGAAATAGGAGGACACGTTCAGCACATAGCCAGAGCCTTGTTGCTTCATCAGCGGCACAACATGATGCATCAGCAGGTAGTTGGATACGAGATTGGCATCGAGCGTGTAGCGCCAGGCATCGATATCCATATCGACGACCATGTCTTCGGCCCCGGCCACGCCGGCATTGTTGATAAGATAGTCGATCCGCCCAAAGGCCTTGATGGTTGCATCCACCGCGGTTTTGAGCGAGCCGAGGTCGCTGACATCGACGCCACCTAACGTCTGAACACGTCGTTCCACCCCGGCAAAGCCGACATCTTCAAGTTCGCTGACGATCCGGGCGCGTGCCAGCGCGAGTTCGCTCTCGCGCCGTGCGACCATCATCACCTTGCCGCCGGCCAGAGCCAGGAGCCGGGCGACCTGACCGCCAATGCCAGCCGATCCACCGGTAATGAGCGCGACTTTGCCCAAATGTAGCCCGGTAATGTTCTCGCTAAAGCCGGGCATCACTTTGCGCGCGCCCGTCGCCTCGCCGATATTTGTTGGCAAATACAGCGTCACCTCACGTATTTTGCTCTCTTTGAGCAAGATACGTGCCGCATGTCCGCCAGTGAAGCGCGTATTCTCTGGTTCATTGTTGCCATAGCGGATGATCTGGTTGCCCCATTCTGCCTGACGCCTGCGGCCATGTTTGACGTCGACCTCGGATTCCTCGCGCCAAATACGCACGAGCTGTTCAGTCGCCGCGCGCAGCATATTTGCGTAAATGTCGCCTTTTCCATCAGTGGCATTGGAAACGAACACGAAACGTGGGTCCTGCAACAGTGTATCGTGACGTTTCCAATAGCGACCGAGCGTCCGCGCCAAAGCAATTGCGCCCATCAACTCCTCATCCATGAATGCCTCGACGTCGGCGTCATCCGCATCGACCAAATCGCCTTGGAATTCGCCTGGCGCACGAACCGGCATGAAGATCGCGCCGGTGATTGGAACCTCTGCTTTCGTATATTCTTCAAGCGCGGTTTCCATCGCCGAGGGCTCTTTGCGGTTGAACCGGATGATCGTCAGCCGATCGGTAATATTCTCGGCCTTGGCACGCGCCTGTGCCACCGCGACATCGGCCTGCCGCGACAGCCCAAGCAATACTTGAGCGCCGCATGCGATCTGGATGTTGGCGATCTCAAGAGCTTCTTCCCAACAGTCGCCTGCGGCAATCAAGACGGCAAGACCCGCCCCATCCATCGACCGCATCGTCGGGCGGGCAAGATAGATGGACCGCTCTTCCTTGCGAACGGTCATGCCGTGAGTGACTTCAAAGTCATGACCTGAAAAGGCGGCAGACTCGTCGCTGCCGAGGAACACACAAGTCGATGCGATATCGGTTGGCGTCGGGAATGTCTTTTCCCGTGCAGCGCCGTCAACACTGCGCTCCAGCGCCATCATGTCAAAAAACTGGTTCGCTGTGGTACCGGCGTCATCACCGCGCGCCTTGTCCATTGCGGCAAATACTGTTCGAATGCGTTCACTAGCGATCGGGCCAGGGAAGAGGAGATTGACGCGAATGCCGCGGGCGCCAAGTTCGAGCGACAATTCGCGTGATAGCGCATTCAGCGCTGCCTTAGGGACGACATAGGCTGTGCGGGCGTAATAGATTGTCCGCGAAAAAATCGTCGACACGTTGATAATCGACGCACCTTCGCCCATGCTGGGTGCCGCCGCCCGAACGAGATTCCAAGTGACCCCGAATATGTTGCGGATGGCATCACCCACGGTTTCATTATCGGTAGACCCCGCCTTTTGCAGCGCAGCGAGTTCCTTCGCGTCGAGTGGAAGGCTGCCCAATGTCTGCTTCGGTCCAGCAGACCCTGCATTGTTCACCAGAATATCTATGTGTCCAAACCGCGCGACGACTTTCGCAATTCCGTCCCGTACGGATTGAGCGTCTGCTCCATCAAGTTCAACGGTCATCAGGCGGTCGGGATCAGTTCCTGTTTCCGCAATAATGGCTTTCGCAGCGGCATCGGTGCGTGCAGCGGTGCGACCCGTCATGACGACTGTTGCGCCCTCGGCGAGATAGTGCCGGACGATTTCCCCACCCAGATTGCCGGCGGCGCCGGTAACTACAGCTATCTTGCCAGACAGACGGCCCGCTGCAGCGGCAACAGGGGTGTTTGATTTCGCCATAGTCACTCTTCCTCATCCAAAAAATCAGCACATTTGTGACGCCCAATATTCCAACAATGCATCGCGGCTGCGCAGGCCAAGCGCGGGCAGCGCATGGTTCACCACATAGGTTGCACCCGTATGACGATTTTCCCACATTGCCTGGTGCGCCTCCGGCAATTGGTCCCATGCAACGACTTGCGGCTCGGTGACATCCAGCAACCCTGCCGATATCATGTCGTTCATGCGGGCAACCTCGAAAGCGTTGCACAAATGCGTGCCCAGGATCGACGCAGTTGGCATCAAAATCTGGCGCTGCCGGGTCCAGACTTGCGGCGCGTAAAAGGTAAAGCGCTGTCCAGCGAGGTCTTCGGCAAAGACAACGCGGCCAGTGAACGGCTTGACCAACGAGGTGGATATGCCGAGCGTATCCTGCCTCGCGCGTTCGATGATGAGATCGGGGGCGCCGCGCGGATTGTCCGGTGAACGCAATATGCGGCCTACCGCCGATCCGAATGGCTTCATCACCCGATCCTGATAATCGCGCACCGCTGCCTTGAAGCCTTCAATGTCCGTTTTTGCATCAGGCAGACGCGGCATTGTGTCGGGCCAGTCGAAGTTATCGCCTTCGCGACGGCGAATGCTTTCGAGGCTTACAATACCTGCAATCGCGTCCTCAAGTCCAAGCGACTGGAGAAACTCTCGCTGGCCATCGGTAGTTGTGGCGACGACCGTGCGTGCTTTGAACTGCCGCGCAGCCTCGATCATTTCCAGCCCCGTCGTATCAAGCAAGTCCGCAGATCTTGGGCCATAATAGACCAATACTGCCTCGCCGCCATTTAACCGCGCCTTCCGCAGCATATTTTGCGGATTATCGTAGCCCGGCTTGCCCATGAAGCTGAAGTGATAGCCAGACGAGGCGCCGTAAAAGGCAAGCGTTCCGCCCTCTGCCAAAAGCTGGAAGCTTCTGGGAAACGCTGTTTCGCCAGCGTGGCTGACCACATAGTCCGCCAATTTGCCGCCATTGAGCGCCTTAAAGGCTTCGACGAGCGGCTGGCCTGCGGCTTCCCATGCGCGTGCCGCATCCAGATCATCAGGCACAATGCCAAACAGACCCACAAATCGCGGGTCCTTGCGGTCAATTGCGCCCACAGCCCCTTGGTTGACGATGAAATCGGCGCGCGACTGATTGGAGACCAGACCAGTCACCTGAAGCCCGGTCCGAACCGAAGACCGCAGCGCATCAAGACCCGTTCCAGTTGCCGCGCCTTCGACAAACAATGTCCGCCCGGGGGCGATCTGCAAAGTCGTGAAGAGGCAGCGGCTGATCGTGCCAAGATTCAGGATATAGCTGCCCGCCTGTTCAAGTGTGAGGTCGCCGGGAACGGGGTGAAGCTGTGGCGCTTGCGTAATCAAAAACTGCGCATGGCTTCCGGTTTCGGTTTCATATCCCTGAATGGCAAAGCCAGCATACATTGGGTCATTGCCAACTTGCGGACTGAGGAGGTCATTGGTCCCCGAATAGACCGCAACCATGTCGCCGACCTTCAGGCGACCTTGCGCTCTGGCTTCGCTGCCCAGCGCGGCGACGAGTGCGATCCCGCCTGAGCCCGTGATCTGCACATCTTCTTCATGGCCATCAAAAGGCGATACCGGAATGCCCGTCAGCGCCCATATGTCGTTAAAGTTCACTTCAGATGTGAGCATATACACCAGCGCCTCATTGGGAGCAGGCGATGGCACCTCGACGATCAATTCGCGTTCATGTGTCGCGGGTGGGCCAAAGCGCGGCGCGCCTGTGTCAGGATCACGCGCGATGCCATACGCATATTGATAGGGTGGAATAGCCGTGACGCCCGGATAAAATGGTGCACCCAGAGGCAGCAACGCGCCGGACGCCTCCAGCTGACAGGCACGTCGTTCATGCTCTGAATCAATCCAGACACCATCGCGCCGCACGGGGAGCGGCGGGCTGGTCTTGTCCATGAACTGCCGAATGCCGGTTTTGCCGCCTTCGGGATCGACGATTGCCTGCGCAAAGACATCTGCCTCGCGCTCCATACCTGCAGACATTCCCTGCTCTAGGCCAGTCCGAACGGCATCCAGAGCGCGCGCACCTGCAGTATCTCGCCCGGCCCATGCAAGTTGCCTCAGGATCCGCTGAAGGAAGTCGTCGGCAAGCACTTGGTCAAGTTCAACGGACGACGGTTTTTCCCAAGCCTCCGTCTGTTCTTGCCGTTTTGCCCATGCCTGGCCAAGAGGACTTTCTGCACCGTCCTGCACGAATGCCCGAACCATGGCATGCGCCGCCGACAGGACGTCATTGCCTTCGACATACTGAGCGCCAATCACTGCGTCGACAAGGCCAATCTCACATGCAGTTTCGGCATCAATTGAGCGGCCACCCAAGATAAGATCAAGCGCGTCGCGCACGCCGACTGCGCCATTTTTCTCCGCCAACAATCTGGGCAATCGCTGTGTGCCACCATAGCCCGGCAGTAAACGCAGGCGGATTTCGGGCTGGCCAAATCGCGCGGTCGGCTCGGCAATGCGGACATGGCAGGCAAGCGCAAACTCCATCCCGCCGCCCAGCGCAACGCCCTGTACTGCCGCGATGCAAGGCTTACCCATATTTTCGATCTTGCGAAACGCCAGCTGCGCGTTGTTGGGCAGCACCATGGCTTCGTCGAGGGTGTGAATTTCCTCGAGCATTTGCCGGATATCTGCGCCGGCGACAAAGGATGATGTGCCGTCGCCCGTAAACACGACGGCAATGACATCGTCCTTGCGTGAGAGATGATCGACGACGATGACAAGTTCGTCGATTGCGCGCTCATTTAGAGCATTCACCGGCGGGTTGGTAACAGTGACCGTCGCGACCCGCTTGCCCGGTGCGACATGGTTATACTGGACAAGGAAATAGCGATAGCGGTCAAACAGTGACTGGTCCTCGGACAGACGTTGCTTGCGTTGCCAGTCGTCGATTGCCGTCTTGAGTTCCGTCAGTGCTTCCGGGTTACGCAACGTGGTTACATCACCAACGTCGCCGCCTTCGACCAGCGCGCGGACCATGCGGCGCATATATTTGCCGCTGCGCGTTTCGGGAAATTGCGTGACCTCGATAAAGTCGGCTGGAACGGCCACTGCACCCTTTTCAGTGCGCACCAGCTCGAACAGCCGCCTGCGGTCATCCTGCGTCAATTTGCGTCCGGCAACCGGGACAACAAAAGCAAGCGGGGTCAGTCCCTTTTCGCGGTGCGGCGCGCCGACAACGAGGACATTTCCAACTGGCGAATCTGGATCAAGTGCCTTGTCGCGGAGGATTGCGCCTTCGATTTCCTCTGTCCCCATACGGTGACCGGAGACATTGATGACGTCATCGCTTCGCCCGTGGAAAGAAAAAGAGCTGTCTTCATGCTGGATAGCGAAATCGCCTTGCGTATAGGCCCAGACGCCGCGCCATCTTGTCCAGTAGCCATTTATCCAACGGCTGGAGTCTCCACGCCAATCGTGCGCGACGCTACCATTTTCAACGCGGAAGTTCTCGACATCACCCCAAATGGTGCGCGCGAGATAAGGGTAAGGCGCAGCGATCACGATTTCGCCCTTTTCGCCTGCTTCGGCGCGGCGCCAGCTTACGCCATTCCCGTCTCCGCGTGAAAATGGCGCGACCGAAGCTGGCGCGTCTGCATCTTCAACCCAGACATCCCCGGCGATCCACGGTAATGGATACGCATGTGCGTCGGCCTTGAGCGGAAAATCCGTATTTCCATAGAAATGAGTCCAGGCGATACCGCCATGTTCGGTCGCCCAATAGCTGTTGATATATTGCGGGGTGACATGGTCCATACCAAACTTCTGGACGGACGGTGATGTCGGTTCCGCACAAAATGTTGCCACACGCAGGCCAGAAATATCGTATCTTTCGACATCGGCAAGGTTCGAGGGATCAGCCATCACCGATTTCAAAAAGGTCACGCCAGCCTTGAAGATTGTGACACGATGGCGCTCGATCATCGACGCAAATCGTCCAGCATGAGGGAATACGGGCGAACCTTCCGCGATTATGCTCGTAACGCGGGTAAGCAATGCAGCCGAAATCAGATAGCTTTGTCCCGTAATCCAGCCGGGGTCAGCTACGACATACATGACATCGCCCGGCCGCGCATCAAACGCCACCTTCATCGTATGGGCGATGCCGGCGGTATATCCACCATGCACGTGGACAATACCTTTCGGCTTCCCCGTCGATCCCGAGGTGTAGATAAAAAACATCGGATATTCGGCATCGACCGGTAACGGCCTCGAAGATGCCCAGATCGCGCGGACAAATGCATCGTCCGGCAACGCCATAAGCTCGGCTTCCGACGACAAGCCAGCCGCTTCGAGGATGGCATCAAGTGCCACATCGGTAAGCTCGTGGCTCCACCGGTCGCGCTCGGGCCGCCAAACGATATCGGGCTGGCCGGTATGTTTGACGACAATGACCGTGTCGACCCGTGGCGGTACGTTCACAAGGCTTGAGGCTATGGCCACCCTGATCCGCGCAGCGTCTGCTGGCTCAAGAAGTCCGTTATTGCCAAGAATACCCAAAGCACGTCCCACGCCGCGCATGACATCGGAACGCTCGACGGTCACTTCGCCCGCCAATGCCTCTGATACAGTTGTCAGGATCGTTTTAGCCGCTTTGGCATCAATCCCAAGGTCGGTCGCGGCTATCGTTGAAAGCGCCACCTGCACGGGCACATAATTGTCGAGAGCTGGGTCGGTATAGGCGGTTTTGAAGGCAGCGACCTGCGCGTTGCGGTAGCTTCCGTCTGAGGTGACAATGACGCGTGCCCCCGCGTCGGCGATGCGATCAGACAAGGTCTTGTCGCTAAAGCCGCCAAACACAGCCGTATAGACAATACCAAGGCGTTTCGCTGCCTCGGTCCAGTAAATCTGCCCCATGATGCTTGGCATGTTGAGCGCGATGCGGTCGCCGGCTTTTAGTCCCAGTTTGGTCAGGGCCACCGCGCATTTCGCGGTCTCGAGGAGCAGTTGCTTGCGTGAAACGGTAAAGCAGTCGACAGGCGCCCCGCGACCTGCATTTGACGACATGTCCCAACGGTCGCCCTCGAATATGAAAGCCGCTTCGGCACCATGTCCTGCGAGGACATGTCGGTCCAATTCGTTGAAAGCGGCGTTGGTTCTGCCGCCAGTGAACCAGCGCCAATGGGGCGCCTCGTCCGCGTCGAATGCCCGGTCCCACGGCGCAAAATTGTCCGGCAACTCAGGCGAGACCAAGTCGCCACTCTCCGCATCCCAACCAGACCAGGTACCATCAGCACCGCGCATGAGCCATGCACCACAAGCGCCGATGTTCGGCAGATACCAATGAATGGTTTTGCCAGCGATCTCGCCATGGAATTTTCCGGGATCATTGAGACAGGCATTCCGCATGGCGCGCCAGTCATCGCCCGATCTCACCGGGTTTACGGCCGCAATAACTGCTGGCGCACTCATCAGATTTTCGGGCTGCGCCAAAGAAATCCACCCCTGTCAACTTATAAGGTCTACAAACCCAATTATTACGACAGATTTAGAATGCAAAATAAAGAAAAGCGCAACATTAAAACTCCAAATGCGTGCTAGCGGTGATTTTTGGCGCTTTTTGGCACAGTCCAAGTGATTTCATTTCTTGATAAAGCGCAGTTATTCGGTCCCCAAATGCCGAGGCTGCCAAATGATCTGAACCAATCAGGATCGGATGCGCTTACTGAGGCTTAGGGGATTTTAGGGAAGGTTCGATGCGCGATCGTTAGTGTCATCGTCACTGCCATACAGTTCCGCCCACATTTTTTCCGTACCCGCCTGCTGCGCCTTGTTCACATATTGGGAAGCAACCAACCAGCCTTTAATGGGTCGTAACGGCAGCAGACACCCAATGATTATCAACGGGATGGCCACTGACACATACACCCAGACATTAGGCTTGATGGCGATCTGGAACCAGAAAAGAAACGCAATGAACGGAAGCGAGACGACACATAACGAGAAGAATGCCGGCCCGTCATCGGGCGCGGCAAAGCGGTAATTAAGTCCACATTCAGCGCAAGTGTCCACGAGTTTGAAATAGGAGCGGAACATTTTACCCTTGCCACAGCGCGGGCACTTACCTTTCCAACCAGAAATAAAAATTCTTTTCAGCTTGTCGGGTTCGGGCGCAATGTCATCCATGGCATGTACAACGGTAGATAGAGAGTGAGGTTCCGGAGCAATGAGGATTACCTGCCCGACGGACTGGATAATTCAGACCATGCTGCAAGGCTGAAGGACGTTTTGCCCAGTCTGCAAACCAACCGCAAATATGATTGTCCATTCCAACTTTTTGGGTTCCACGGCAATTCGGGGTTTGAGCACCAGTAATAGCCAATCACGCCGCCGAATACCGGAAAAGAAGAATGGTAGACGCTGAGGGGTTCGAACCCACGACCCGCTGATTAAGAGTCAGCTGCTCTACCAACTGAGCTAAGCGTCCCCATATCGGAGCGGCCAGATGCACAGCCCCGTTTGGAGCGCCGCCTTTGATGGGATTCGTGTGCTTTGTCAAGCACAGCTGCGGGAATTATTGGAATTGACCGCGTTTTGCCCCGGGGTGGCGCTCAATGGACATGATGATCCCGACGCAGATCATCATGGTCAGCATCGAAGACCCGCCATGGCTGACAAAGGGCAAGGGAATGCCCGCGACCGGGGCGAGACCCACCACCATCAGCAGATTGATCATGATGTAAAAGAAAATTGTGCACGTGAGGCCAACTGCGACCAGCTGCCCGTAACGTGTCTTGCTTTGCAATGCGACGGTAAGACCCCAGCGCATCAGGAGAAAGTAAAGAAACAAGATAAAGAACCCGCCGACGATACCCCATTCTTCGGCCATAGTCGCAAAGACGAAGTCGGTGTGGCCTTCCGGCAGATAATCGAGATGGCTTTGCGTACCGTTACCAAAGCCCTTTCCAAAGATGCCGCCTGAGCCGATCGCGATTTTGGACTGGGTGATGTGGTAGCCAGTACCGAGAGGGTCATTTTCGGGGTGCAGGAAAATGAGCACGCGATCCTGTTGATAGGCCTTCATCCCGAAAAAGTAGACTAAGGGCGCTATGACGGCGAGACTGACACCAGCACCAATGAAGTAAATGAGTGGCAGTCCTGCCATGAACCCGACAACACCAAGCCCAAATGCATAAGCAATGGCGGCATCAAAATCCGGCTGGATGACAACCAACGCGCTTGGCAGCACCAGCAATGCGACCAGCGGCCATATCGCATCGATACCGTAAATGCGGTTTGGCGGTAGCCGGTCAAAAAACCAAGCAGCGGCAAGCACCATCACTGGCTTCATCAGTTCGGAAGGCTGGATGGTTATCAAACCTAGATTGATCCAACGCCGACTGCCCCCGCCAACAAACCCCATCAGCTCAACCACGACAAGCAGCACCAACAGAATCAGGTACAATGGGAAAGTTGTTTTTTTCCAGAATTCGAGAGGCATGCGAGACATAGCGATGGCCATGGCGAGCAAAGCCAAGAAACGCAGCACATGTTTTCCCGCCCATGGCTCGAGATGACCCCCTGCCGCGGAATATAAGACCGTAGCGCCAAAGCCGACCAACGCCATGAGGATGAAGATCACGCGCCAAGGCAGGGCGGCGATGGGTGCAGGAACGATGCCGTTCATGCTGTCGGGTCCAGCGGGGGTGGCGGTGCAGGCTGGTTTTGAAACGCTGCATATTTTGTAGCCATGCGTTGTTCAATATTGCCGCCCCAGCCAGCCTCAAGTGCCTCAAGCGACGCCATTGCCTGATCGCGATCATAGAGAAAGGTCAACACATCCTTGGCGACCGGCGCGGCGGCACGCGCGCCTCCCATGCCGTGCTCAATGACGACGGCGGCGGCATAACGTGGCTCGGCAACTGGCGCGAAACAGACAAAAAGACCGTGGTCACGGTATTTCCATGCGCCTGATTGACCGCGCTGTGCGCCTTCAATGCGGCGAACCTGAGCGGTTCCGGTCTTGCCGGCCATGGTGATATTTTCAAGCTGAAGCCGGCTTCGAACGGCGGTTCCGGCGCCATTGACCACCATGTTCATGCCGTCACGTACAACGTCGAGATGTTCTTTTGGAAAAGACAATGGTTTTGGTGCCGCCCGTTTATGCAGCAAAATGTCGGGCTGAACGTTCAGGCCAGCCGAAATACGTGCAGCCATGAGACCCAATTGGAAGGGACTGGCAATGATGTAACCCTGGCCAATGACTGCATTTAAAGTATCGGATTCTGTCCATTTCTGGTCATATTTGCGCATTTTCCAAGCGCTGTCAGGCACTGTCCCGTACCGTTGCGACGGGAACGGCAACGGAAATTCCTGACCAAGCCCCAACTCGCGCGCGACCGGCGCTATGTTGTCATAACCAATGCGATGGGCCATCGAATAAAAATAGGTGTTGCAGCTTTTCATGATGGCTGTCCGCATGTTCACTGGGCCATGGCGTCCAAGGCATTTGAACACGCGATTTCCAAGACGGTATCCCCCGCCGCATACGACAATCTCTTCGGGGTCAACGCCATGTCGCAACATAGCGAGGCCAGCGACGGGCTTCAGCGTCGAGCCCGGGGGATATAGACCCTGAAGTGCTTTGTTCAGCATCGGAATATGATCGTCGCTGTTCAGCATTTTCCACTCGACACGGCCAATGCCGTCGGAAAAACTGTTCGGGTCGTAACATGGCATTGATGCCATCGTCAGGATGTCGCCCGTAAGGCAATCGAACACGACCACTGAACCTGACTCAAGTCCAAGCCGGCGTGCAGCGTAATTGTGTAAATCGATATCAATGGTCAACTGGACTGGCTTGCCGGGTGTATCCGGGCGCGTTGCAAGGTCGCGGACGATCTTGCCACGCGCGGTGACTTCGGTGCGCTTGGCCCCCGGTTTGCCCTGCAACCGGTCTTCGAGTGTCTTTTCAAGCCCGTCTTTGCCGACTTTAAAGCCAGGCGTAATCAACAGGGGATTCTTGTTTTTCTGATACTCTTCAGCCGACACCGTGCCAACATAGCCAATGAGATGACCAACCGCAGCGCCGCTTGGGTAAAATCGCGAATAGCCTTGGCGCGGACTGACCCCGGGAAGATCCGGGAGGCGCACGCTGACTGCCGCGAAACGCTCATAATCTAGGCCGGCGGCAACCTGGACAGGCTGAAAACCCTGGGCTTGTTTCAATTCCCGGTGAATGCGGTCGACGTCGTCGCTTGAAAGCGCCAGCAATTGTGCCAGCGTGTTGATTGTTTCGTCCTTTTCAGCAAGCCGGTCCGGAATGATATCTACACGGAAATCCGCACGATTTGTGGCAATCGGCTTGCCGAAACGATCAATAAACCACCCTCTGCGCGGCGGAATGATGGTCAGGTTAACCCGGTTGCTTTCGGCAAGCAGCTTGTATTTTTCATTGTCTGCAACGGCGATGTAGGACATGCGCGCTGCCACTGTCAGACCGACCGCAGCCTGCACTGTACCTATAAAGAAAGCGCGGCGCGTGAATGTGAAATCAAGCTGTCCCGATGTTACCTGTTTTTCGACCTTCATGTTGCCAACCGCCAGCTGTCGAGACGGGCGCATATTCGCACGACCAAGGGATATAGCAATATGGAGACAATGATTTGTGGCAGCAAAAGGTTGGGATCCGGCGCGGCATGTGCGAGCCTCGCTATCCAAAGTCCGCCGAACAAAACTGCGGTGATCAGCAAGGCTGCAATCAGCCAGTCCTGAAGATAATCACGCCAGATTGCCCGTGCGTCGATAATCTCGATGGCTAGCATGGCGAGAGACCACAACAGTCCAGCGCTGCCAAAAGGCTGGCCGCTGAAAAGATCATCCATCAAACCGAAGGGCACACCTGACCAAACGGGAAGCAAGCCGGGCCGCATCAACCGCCAACTCAGGAACATCAACAGTCCAAAGGGTGGCAACAACGGTTCAGGGGGAAATATGGGCAATGTTGTGACCATGGATGCCAGGATCACGGATGCAATTGGGATCGCGAGCATTTTGAGGAAAGATTGTTCGCGGTCAAAACGGCTTTCATATTCGCGCGCTGGCCGTGCGGGGAGGCGGATGGCGGTGACCGGAATTTTCACTCCGCGATCGCTTTCAATTTTCCGTCGGGATCACTTTGCTGCTGCGCATCTCTTGCTTCATTGAGATACGGTTTCATAACCATTGCATAAGGTGTGTTGGCCGGGTCTGCAAACGGCAGCCCAAGCGCGCCGTCACTTGTTTTGCGGACGACTCGCGCAAACGGAATGTTCGGCCCGTACAACCCGCCATTGCCCGATGTGGCGATAATATCGCCGACTTTAAAAGGACTTTCGCCAAGGTTCAGCGGCTTTATCAAAACCATCCCGTTGCCCAATCCTGCGGAAAAAGCCGGCAGCCCATCGCTGACACGCATGACAGGAACCAGATTTTCGGTATCCGTGATCAAAAGCACTCTGGCGGTGGTCGGGCCCGTTTCAATAACGCGCCCGATAAGACCTGCCGGACCGCGAACGGGCTGAGCGCGGTCAACGCCGAAATTTCGGCCAATGGACAAGGTCGCGACCCGCCGCGTGCTGGATGCGGTTGAACTGATTAGCCTGCCGATAGCGATTTGCTGTTGATCATCGTCCGATAGTTTTAACAAGCCGCGCAAACGGGCATTTTCAACACGAAGCGCCTGCGCTTCGATTAGTTTGACGCGGTTGGCCTTTGCCTCTTTTTCGAGCGCGGCATTTTTCGAAGCTGCATCGATATAGGCCGATGCGTCACGTACAAGACTTTGCGTCGTCAGCCGCACTGCGCTTGTTACACGTGCGATAGGGGCGGTAATTTCAGCGCCAAATGTGCGCAGGGCGGAAAACCCTGTCGGATCGAGCACCGAAATTGCCAAAAGCAGCGCAGCCACAACCGTCCCTGCAATCGCAACCACATAGGTCACGAACAGGCTATATTGCGCCTTCCGGGAAAATCCGGGGCGCCGATGCCGTGGCGGCGCCATGCCGGCCCCGCCTTATGCAGTAAGCAGGACGCCGCGGAAGATCGGGTCTTCCATCGCCCTGCCAGTGCCAATGGCGACGCAAGTCAACGGGTCTTCGGCGACCGTTACTGGCAAGCCCGTTTCATCGCGCAAGAATTCGTCGAGGCCAGCCATCAAAGCACCGCCGCCAGTGAGAACGATACCCTGGTCGACAATGTCGGCGGCAAGTTCAGGCGCAGTGTTCTCAAGCGCGATACGTACGCCTTCAAGGATGGTACCAATGGGTTCGGAAAGCGCTTCGGCAATCTGGCCCTGGTTGATCGAGATTTCCTTTGGCACGCCGTTCACGAGATCGCGGCCCTTGATATGCAAGGTCTGGCCGATGCCATCGGCTGGCGGACGGGCTGTTCCGAAATCCTTCTTGATCCGCTCAGCGGTTGCTTCACCGATCAGCAAATTATGGTGTCGTCGCACATAAGAGACAATGGATTCGTCCATCTTGTCGCCTCCTGTACGGACTGAGGTGGTGTAAGCCAGGCCGCGCAGCGACAACACTGCCACTTCGGTCGTGCCTCCACCAATGTCGACCACCATGGAACCAATCGGCTCAGTGACTGGCATGTCAGCGCCAATTGCCGCCGCCATTGGCTCTTCAATCAAAAACACTTCCGACGCCCCGGCATTTGATGCAGCGTCACGAATCGCACGGCGTTCAACGGATGTAGATCCCGATGGCACGCAGATGACGATTTCCGGGTAGCTAAACATGCGGCGCTTGCCGTGCACTTTGTGAATGAAGTGCTTTATCATCTGTTCGGCGACATCAATGTCCGCAATAACGCCGTCACGAAGCGGACGAATAGCCTCAATGCTATCGGGTGTTTTTCCCATCATCAGCTTTGCGTCGTCACCGACAGCCTTTACCCGCTTGATACCGTTAAGGGTTTCAATTGCGACGACTGAAGGTTCGTTAAGAACGATCCCCTGGCCACGTACATAAACCACCGTATTGGCAGTGCCGAGGTCGATAGCCATGTCTTGTGATGCGAAACGGAAAAACTTGCCAAATACCATGTAATATCCACCCAGTTCGGTTTGGTGAGAGTCCTTTGGAGCGCGCCCAAAACAATCGCGCGGTCCTAGCGGAATTTGCTGTTTTTCAAAACAGATATTTGGCTGGATTGCGAACGATTAAGGAGTCGCCTGAACTGAGCGCTTGGGCTAGGAACCAGCGGATGTCAATAAGAAGGCTCCCTGAAAATCTGGTCAATAGGATCGCTGCCGGTGAAGTGGTTGAAAGACCGGCCAGCGCGTTGAAGGAACTGGTGGAAAATGCCATTGATTCGGGAGCAAAAAATATATCTGTCCGCTTAAGCGCGGGCGGGATAGATTTGGTCGAGGTCACGGACGATGGCTGCGCCATGTCGCCGTCCGACATGGCGCTAGCCCTCGAAAGACACGCGACGTCGAAACTGCCCGACGAAGATATCGAAATGGTATCCACGCTTGGTTTTCGCGGGGAGGCCCTGCCGTCGATTGCCAGCGTATCGAAAATGACGCTTGAAAGCCGGCCGGCCGGTGCCGAAGGCTGGAAACGGACCGTCGATCATGGCCTGGTCGTAGACGAGGGGCCAGCGGCCTTGCCCCCCGGCACGCGCGTACGGGTCGAAAATCTCTTTGGCAATGTGCCTGCGCGTCGCAAGTTTTTGCGCAGCGCGCGCGCCGAATATGCAGCCGCGCTGGACACGATGAAACGTCTAGCCATGGCGCGGCCGGATATTGGCTTTGTCGTGGAACATGATGGGCGACGCGTGCTGGCCGTGCAACCCACCACCAAGCGACCGGAGCGGGTGGCTGCACTGACCAGCAGCGAACTTATCGAAAACAGCGTCGCGCTCGATTTTGAGCGGGAAGGCGTTCGGCTTGGCGGGGTCGCGAGCCTGCCGACCTACAATCGCGGCGTTGCCGATCACCAGTTCCTGTTCGTCAATGGCCGTCCGGTAAAGGATCGGCTCCTTATTGGTGCGGTGCGGGGTGCTTATGCTGAAATGCTGGCGCGTGACCGCCATGCCGTGGTCGCGCTGTTTCTGGACCTGCCGCCAACGCAAGTCGACGTGAATGTCCATCCGGCCAAGACCGAGGTCCGCTTTCGTGATCCTGCCCTCATCCGGGGCATGATTGTGTCAGGCCTGCGTCATGCGCTTGACCAGTCGGGTTTTCGCGCGGTGCAGCGGCCATCTGCCGATGCGCTCTCGGCGTGGCAACAGGAGCCCATCCAGACGGCGCAAGGCGAGATATTTGCACGCCCGGTGGCTGTTGGGCCGACTTTTTATCAGGGGCAATATGGCCAGCGTCCGGCTTATCCGTCGGTCTATGATAACCGCAGCAGTTTCGCTGACCTTGGTGCGATTGCGGGCGAAGACCTCGCGCCCTTATGGGGGAGGGCAACTGAAGCGCATGAGCCGGTGCCCGAACGTGACCGCCATCCGCTTGGGGTCGCGCGCGGACAAGTCGCCAACACATATATTGTGGCTGAGGCAGAAGACGGGCTGGTCATCGTCGACCAGCATGCCGCGCATGAAAGGCTGGTGCTTGAAAGGATGCGCAAGGCCATGGCTGCGGCAGGCGGTGCAGTGCCATCGCAGGCGTTGCTCTTGCCGCAAGTGGTGGAACTGGAAGAACCCGCCTGCGACAGGCTTGTGGCGCGCGCAGAGGAGTTGTCAGCATTCGGGCTGGATGTGGAACGCTTTGGCCCCGGCGCAATGCTGGTGCGCGCTACGCCAGCGGTTCTTGGTGACGGGGATGCGAAGGGGCTGCTGGAGGATCTGGCCGACGACCTTGCGGCTTATGATGATGCATTGTCACTCAGGGAACGCATCGACCATGTCGCCGCAACAATGGCCTGCCACGGATCAGTCCGCGCAGGCCGAGTGCTTTCCGTCGTAGAGATGAATGCACTGCTCCGTGAAATGGAAGTCACGCCACACAGTGGCCAATGCAACCATGGCAGGCCTACTTGGGTAAAGTTGGCACTGGGCGACGTGGAAAAGCTTTTCGGGCGGAAATAACCGCGCGTCCACCTTCGCTCGTTTTTGTGCAGATGAACTTTTATTGCTCTTGCATCGCGCATTTGAAAACGCTCTAAATTTATAAGCATCTAGAAATGAGGAAGAGAAATGCGTCTTACATACCGGGTCATTACTGCAGTCAGTTTCATTGCTCTGGCATCATTACCGGCAGCGGCTCAGGTGGATGAAACCAACCGCTTGGTTGATGAAGGCATGAACCGTTCGCAGGTCATGAACCTCGCGCAGGAAATGACGGACGACATTGGCCCGCGGTTGACAAACTCTCCTGCGATGCGCCGTGCAGAGGCTTGGGCCATTGAGAAGTTCAACGGCTGGGGCCTGCAAAATGTTCGTCGCGAACCCTTTGATTTTGGTCGCGGTTGGGAAATCGTCTCCTCCAGCGCGCGGATGACGGTGCCGCGCACGGTTCAGCTCACAGCTATCCCCGTCGCCTGGACTCCGCCCACAAATGGCGTGCTTTCGGGCGAAGTCATTGTGGCCCCCATGTCGAAGTTGCGCCATTTCGACGAGTGGAAAGGTAAGCTGGCCGGAAAAATTGTGATGATATCGATGCCCGGTGCGGGGTCAGAACCCGATAAGCCAGCTTTCCGTCGATATACCGGCGAGGAACTGGGCAAACTCGACGCGTTCACTCAGTCTGAATATGATCCCGAAGAATTGAATGCGCGGCTGAAGCGCGTTGAGTTTGTTGAAAAGCTGGATGCCTTTTTAAAGTCGGAGGGCGCCATCGGTTGGGTTCGCATATCGTACCGCGACGGAAAGCTGGTCCATGGTGCTGGCTATAATTTCCGGACCGGTCGTACACTGAACCTGCCAGGTACTGAGTTGGCTGCCGAGGATTATCGCCGATTGGTGCGCCTGACGAAGACGGGCCGCAAGCCAGTCATCGAATTCGAAAACAATGTCCGGTTCGATGACAGCGACCGCAACGGTTACAACATCATCGCCGAAATCCCAGGCAGCGATCCAAAAGCAGGCTATGTGATGGCAGGCGCACATTTTGATAGCTGGGTTGCTGGCGACGGTGCAACGGACAATGCCGCCGGCAGCGCGGTTGTGATGGAGGCTGCACGAATTCTGAAAAAAATGGGAACGCCAAAGCGCACGATACGGTTTGCCCTGTGGTCAGGGGAAGAGCAGGGCCTGATCGGTTCGCGGGCCTATACCGAAAAATATCTTGCCCGCCGTGAGCCCAAGTCGGGACACGACCCGAACGGGCTTGAGGCTTTTTACGACTGGACCTACCGTTACCCGATCGCCCCGCAGCCGGGCTACAACGACCTAAAGGCCTATTTCAACATGGACAATGGCTCAGGCAAATTTCGCGGTATCTACGCCGAGGGTAATGCTGCCGCCGTGCCACTGCTCAAGGAATGGCTATCACCATTTGGAGGGATGGACGCAGGCCGTGTAGTTGCCGCCGATACGACCGGTACTGACCATGTGTTCATGCAAGCCGTTGGCGTGCCGGCATATCAGTTCATTCAGGACCCGCTGGATTATTCAACCCGCACCCACCACAGCAACGCGGATACATTCGACCATCTCAAGGCCGAGGATATGCGACAGGCTGCAGTGGTGATGGCCGGCATGCTATGGCAGTCCGCCAACAGCGCCAAGACATTACCGCGCCAGCCGCTGCCAATGCAGCCAGCTGTGACCGATCCGTTCAAGGTCAAGGACCCCGACGCGGAGTAAGTTCGTCACGATAAACTAGCCGCCGCCATGCAGAATCTGTTTCCGCGTGGCGGCGTTGCCGACAACGTCTAGGCCGGCGCCTTAAACGTTAAACCGGAACATCATGATGTCGCCGTCCTTGACGAGATATTCCTTACCTTCCGAACGCCATTTGCCGGCTTCCTTTGCGCCAGCTTCACCGTTGTACTGGACATAGTCGTCATAGGCCATGGTCTCGGCGCGGATGAAGCCCTTTTCGAAATCGCTGTGGATCGCGCCCGCTGCGTTTGGTCCGGTGGCGCCTTTGGTTACGGTCCAAGCTCGCGCTTCCTTTGGGCCAACCGTGAAGAAGGTGATGAGATCAAGCAATTCATAGCCAGCGCGAATGACGCGGGCCAAGCCCGTCTCGGTCAGACCAAGGTCCTCAAGGAACACTTCGCGATCCTCAGGCGGCATCGTCGAAATTTCCGCTTCGATCGCAGCGGACACGACTACGGCCTCGGCGCCCTCGGCCTTGGCCTTTTCAAAGACCTTCGCCGACAACGCATTGCCATTGGCGGCGCTCGCTTCTTCGACATTGCAGACATACAGCACCGGCTTTGCCGTCAACAATTGCGCCATCTGGAAATGCCGTTCTTCTTCGGCATCATCGCGTTTGGTGAGGCGGGCCGGCTTTCCTTCGCGCAGCAAATCCAGCGCACGGCTCAAAACGGCTGCGCTGATCTTGGCTTCCTTGTCGCCCTGCGTGCCTTTTTTGACGAGATTTGGAACACGCTTTTCGAGGCTTTCCAAATCCGAGAGCATCAATTCGGTTTCGACAGTCTCGGCATCGGATATCGGATCAATCTTGTTGTCGACATGCTGAATGTCGTCATCTTCAAAACAGCGCAAGACATGGACAATGGCGTCGACTTCGCGAATATTGCCCAAAAACTGGTTGCCAAGGCCTTCGCCCTTTGACGCACCGCGGACAAGGCCGGCGATGTCGACGAAGCCAAGCTGTGTTTCGATGATCTTCTGGCTGCCACCGATTTTGGCGATGGTTTGCAGGCGCGAGTCCGGGACGGCGACATTGCCGATATTGGGTTCAATCGTGCAAAACGGATAATTGGCTGCCTGCGCTGCCGCCGTTTGCGTCAGCGCATTGAACAGTGTGGACTTGCCCACATTGGGAAGGCCAACAATACCGCATTTAAAACCCATAATGTCCTCGTCACGAATAGAATTAAGGCGCCCTAGGCGACAGCGGGCAACGAGTCCATCCAGCGCTGCAATTCATCGGGATTTCGTAGACGAATGATTTTTTCTTCCTGCCCGATCAAGTGACCTTCCATCCGAATGCGCGGACCGCTGTTCCAGCGGATGAGATAGATAAGAAAGGCAAAATCGAAGCGTTCGGGGCAGTTTTCCCTCATATCGGGACGGCTGCGTCCGCGATACGTCCAAATGCGTATAAGCAAGCGGCGAACACATAGTTTGATCGGGAAGTCGAGATAGATGACAGTATCGGCACGCTCGAGACGCTGGGCTAGCGTTCCGCTATAAGTGCCGTCAATCAGCCAGCGATCGGTGTTTACAATATCGCGCAACTTCGCACTGATTTCGGCTTTGCCGCTTTCAATCCAGCCGGGCTTCCAGTTGAGCTGGTCCATGTGAAATAATGGTAGATCAAGGCGATGACCAAGTTCGCTGGCTAAGGTCGATTTGCCTGCTCCGCATGGGCCAATGACCAACACGCGTTGCACGCACTTAATCCTGTTGCAAACGCATGGCGACGTCGTTCATGAAACGGACGTCGTCACCTTTTGCGAGCCAGTCAGCCTCAGCCGACACAGCCCCCAACAAATCGGCCAGATCATCAATCTCGCTTTTGTGAAAATTGCCGAGCACATATCCTGTGACGCGGTCTTTGTTGCCAGGATGGCCAATGCCCAGACGGACACGGCGGAATTCCGCCCCGATATGGTCAGTGATCGAACGAATGCCATTATGGCCAGCCGCGCCGCCGCCAGTTCTGACCTTTACCTTGAAGGGGGCAAGGTCAAGCTCGTCGTAGAACACTGTCACGTCGCTTGGCTCTAATTTATAGAAATCCATTGCCGCGCGCACGCTTCTGCCACTTTCGTTCATAAACGTGGCTGGCTTGAGCAGGATGATTTTTTCGGAACCAATGCGCAGTTCCTGTACCCAGCCCAAGAATTTCTTGGCGGGCAGTGGCAGTTCGTAGATTTCTGCCAGCGCATCAATTGCCATGAAACCGATATTGTGCCGGTGCATCGCATAGGTGGCGCCTGGATTACCGAGACCTACCCATAATTGCATCGTGCCTGTCCCTCATGGGAAATATCCGGGGCGGGCCGAAACCCTGCCCCGGGAATATTGTTAAGCTTCCGCTTCGCCTTCGACGGTCGTGTCGCCATCGGTCGACTTGAGCGCCGATGGTGCAACGATGGTCGCAATGGTGAAATCGCGGTCAGTGATCTTGCTTTCCGAACCCTTTGGCAGCTTTACGTTGCTGATGTGAATTGAATCGCCAATGTCAAAGCCAGCCACATCGATTTGGATGTCGTCTGGAATTTTGTCATTGTCACAAATCAGTTCGAGTTCGTGACGCACGACATTCAGAACGCCACCGCGCTTCAGGCCCGGAGACGCGTCTTCATTGACGAATACCACGGGAACCTGAACGTCGGCCTTGGCGCCCTTGACGATACGCAGGAAGTCAACATGCGTTGGACGATCGCTGACAGGATGAAATGCAACATCCTTTGGAATCGTGATCTGTTTTTTGCCACCAAGTTCGATCTCGACAACACTGTTCGAAAAATGGCCAGTCATCAAAAGCTTGATGAGCGCCTTTTCCTCAACGTGGATGAGTTCGGGTTCTTGTTTGTTGCCGTAAATGACGGCGGGCACTCGGTTTTGACGACGCAATTCGCGGGAGGCTCCCTTGCCTGCCCGATCGCGCGTCTCTGCCGACAATGTCAGCTGATCGCTCATGTTCATTCTCCAATAAAGTTACCTTGCTGCCACGCCTCCAGGGATGACCATAGACAGCAAGCGCGCGCCTATATGGAGGTTATGTCAAAAAAGCAAGCTTCGTGGGGAATTAGGCCAAAGCTTTGTAGAGGCTGAAAAGGCTGGTAGCGATGAGCACGAAACTGACTGCGAACAGCAGCCTGCGTGGCTGAATGCGTTTTGCGATCAATGCGCCGAATGGCGCTGCCAACAATCCGCCAATAAGCAGTCCGCCGGTCACAACCGTAAATGCTTCCAATCCGATGGTCAGAATGAATGTCAGGGACACAGCCACGGTCAGGAAGAATTCCGCCGTGTTGACGGTGCCGATGGTTTTTCTGGGGTCTGCGCCTTGGATCAGCAGGTTCGAAGTGACCACGGGGCCCCAACCGCCTCCACCCGATGCATCCAGAAAACCGCCGATGAGACCAAGCGGCATCGTAACTTTCGGGTCACGTGGCTTGTGCTCATGCGTGAAGTCCCAGGCTTTATAGAGCAGGTAGAAGCCGATGAGCGTCAAATAGCCCATCACAAAGGGCCGGGCCGCCTCGGTATGGATATTCGCCAACAGATAGGCTCCTGTGCAACCGCCGATGACGCCGGGAACGGCTATGCGCGTGAACAGTTTCCAATCAACATTTTTGTGCAGGACATGGCTAATGCCCGATGCACCCGTGGTAAACATCTCCACGAAATGCACACCGGCTGAGGCGCGCGCCGGTGCAACGCCCATGACGCTGACCAACAATGTACTGCAAATGACGCCGAACGCCATGCCAAGCGCACCATCCACCAATTGCGCGGCAAAACCCACGGCAATATAGGGCGCGACAGCCGACCAGTCGACATTGGCAATAAATTCAAACATTCAAATTCGGCCCTCTGCTCCGGATTGCGAATGCATAATCTGATGCACCTGCATTAGCCACCGCTTTGTATCCCGCTAAATTGTTTGGACGGCACAAGTAACGGTTTCATGCCGGGCGCTGCGGTCAACGCCCGGCACATCTTTAAAAGGTAAACTTAATAGTTGCGCCAACGGTGCGCGGGTCGCCCGGCTGACCCGCAATCAAGCCAACATTGCTGGGTGCAACCTGAAGCAATTCGAAATAATTTACATCGAATACGTTGCGGACCCAGCCATAAATGTCGAAATTGTCCGACCGGAATCCGACGCGGTAGTTGGACAAGGCATAGCCTTCGATATTCGTGTAGATCGATTGCGACGGGTTCGACGAGAAGGTCGACCGATAATTCCCGTCAAATCCCACGTAAAGCTGTCCTTCGGTCGCAAGCACGGTCAGCGGTGTGTTGACCTCGGCGCCATATGACACCGCCCATTTCGATACTCCGGGTAGGGGCTGGCCGGAAATATCGCAGTTTGCCGGGCTCAAGCCACCTGGCGTCCCGGGAGCACCTGGCGTTTGCCCAGCCCCGACGGTCGCGCCGCCTGACAGTTCGGGCGGGCAGGGCGCATCGACGAACTTCGCATATTTTGCGTCGGTGTAGGCGCCGTTCAAATAAGCGCTGAAACGGTCACTTGTGCGGATTTTGAAGTCCGCTTCCAGCCCTTGCGAGCGTACTTTGCCGGCGTTAGCCAGATATCCGCGCAATACGCCAAGCTGGCCATTGGTGACGGTCGCCTGATAGTTTTTGATATCGGTGCGGAATGCCGTCAGGTTAAATGTGGCGCGTCGATCCCAGAATTGGGTTTTGACGCCAACCTCGAAATGATTGACTGATTCAGGCTTCACGACACCCGCCGACGCGATCGGAACGCCCGCAGCGTCAAGCGGCAGACCATTCTGGTTGATCCCAACTGTTTTGAAGCTCTTGGCATAGCTCGCATACGCAAGAATATCCTGCGCAAGCTTGTAATTGGCATTCAAATCGTAGCTGAAATTCCAATCGCTGACCGATGGGGCGCTGGTCTGGGGTGTAAACACGCCGCATTGCGCCGCGCCAATCGATCCGGCTGGTTGCGGGCATGTCAGCAAGGCGCCTGAACCTGTGGTCACGACGCGCTGATAGAAGCCAGATTTCTTGTCATAGTTGATCCGCATTCCTGGCTGGATCGTCAGCGCATCGGTTAATTTCCAGCTCGCCTGTCCGAACAGCGCAGCGCTGGTGCTTTTCAGAAACTGCGTGTTGCGCGCGGTCAGCCCCGCCAAAACCGCTGGATTGTTCGCCAGCGCCCCGGTGAGATTCCAACGGCTTGAGGCAGCGCCTTGCTGTTCGAACCCTTGCGTGTCGATGCGTTGTTTGAAACCGAAGGCGCCGACAACAAAGTCGATCCTGTCGCCCGTGTAATTGTATCGGAACTCCTGACTATATTGGTCCTGCTGCGATGGGTTGTTTGACGCGGTAACGATCGGCAGGCCAGTGAAGTCACGGTCATTCTTTGGCTTCCAGTCCCAGAAACGCCAGGCAGAGATCGACGTGAGTGTTCCTGGACCTACGTCCAGTTTGGTCTTCAATGACGCGCCGCCAATAATATTGCCAGCATCTAGCGGGGCGTCCACATCGGTGAGACGGTCGAAAGGATTGCGCGAAATAACGCTGTAGTTCTGCGCGGCGGCGAGCGCCTCATATTGGCGCGCCAAGGGCCGCTGCGTTGTGCCGACGCGTACGAAAACGGTGCCGCAGCATTCGGGGTTTTGCCTGCTGTAGTCGCCCGATAACGTGATACTGAGGTCATTATTTGGCTGGAACAACAATGTGCCGCGCAGGCCCAGATTGTCCTGTTCATTGATGTAACGGTCGCTGATCACGTTAAATATCGTTCCACGGCGGCTGGTGGATGAGACGGCGATCCGCGCTGCGATCTTGTCCGACAGCGGTCCCGAAACCGCGGCTTTAGCTTGCTTGAAGCCAAGATTGCCAATGGTGACTTCAGCCCGGCCTTCGAAATTGAAAGTCGGCTGATTGGTGGTGATGTTGATGGCGCCTGCGGTCGTGTTCTTTCCGTACAAGGACCCCTGCGGACCACGAAGAACTTCGACCTGTTCTACATCAAGAAAATCGAAGGTCGCGGCGGCGACCCGGGCATTATAGACATCGTCGACATAGATGCCGACCCCTTGCTCAAAACCGTCGCTAGTCAGGCCAAAAGGCACGCCGAGTCCGCGAATATTGACCGCGGTATTGCGAGGGTTAGACGCATAGACCTGTAGAGTAGGCGCAAGTTGCTGCAGCTTCACCACGTTGAAGTTGCCGGTGGACTCGATGCTGTCGCCGCGAATGACGGAGATGGCGAGTGGCACTTCCTGCGCCGTTTCCTGGCGGCGGCGTGCGGTGACGATGATGACATCGCCGCGACTTGGTTCCTCTTGGGCGACAGTGTCTGCGGCGGGAGCAGCATCTTCAATGGCTGCGTCACCGGCGGTGTCAGTTGCGGCATAAGCCGGCGCGTTCAACGCGAGTAAAGTAATCAGGGCCAATGATGGCCCAAGGGCACGAAAACGCATATGTTTAACTTTCGCAAAAACAGATGCATCCGGCTGACCGGTCTGCCTCTAGGACTAGGAGGAAGAAATCAGTTGGCGAAGCGCTTGCGCTCGGTGATGTCGACTTGAACCAGTCTGCCCTCGTGGACGGTCAATTGGATCGCGCCAAAACGAAGTGATTTAAGTGCATCAAGCACAAGGCGAACGGGTTCGGAAAGCGTGTCATGTGCCGGTTCTCCCGCACGTCCGTCATCCGGATCTGTCATAAGCACCCCTTTGAGAATGGGCGCTTGAGTGCGCCTTCATTCCGGACGCTTGCCTAAACTCAACTAAATTAATTGACAATAAGATTCAGAGACACGTTTTGCTTTCAGCGACGAAAGGTTCTCTTTGTACGCCATCCAGATTTGCTGGATTATTATTCTGCCGCCTGAAGATAGGAATCCGCATCGACGACGTCAGAGAGGTGGATGCCATCCAGCAATTGGGCGGTCTTGTCGCGGACCTGAAGCATCAAGGCGCGCGTGCGGCAATTGTCCTCCTCTACGCAATTCTTGCATGTTTCGTGCGCATACCGGCTTGCGCAGGGGACTAGCGCCAGTGAGCCACGCATGATGCGGATGAGATCGCCATAGCTGATGTCAATCGGCGGCACGCCCAGCCAATAGCCCCCGTCTTTTCCGCGTTGTGACGCAACAAGGCCCGACCGCGACAACTCGGACAGAATGACAGTCAGAAACTTGGGTGGTATTTTCTGCGCTTCTGCAATGTCTGCCAGCTGAACTGCGCCTTTGCCATAATGATCGGCAAGGTGCTGCATGGCGCGGATGGCGTATCGGGTTTTTTGCGACAGCATGCTTGTCTTTTGCGCGTTGCAGCGCGAATTTTCAACCCATCAAGTTGACAAAGCCTCAAATGATTTAAAAACATATCTAATTTCGCGTTGAACCGCGTGGAAAGGCGGTTGCAATGTAGGATTTGTGGGAATAGCCTACATCAATAAATGGCTCGGGGGCGAGCCGAAAAAACAGGGGGATACCATGAAGCATTTGAGCACCGTCACTTTGTTGCTGGCTACCTGCCTTACGGCACCAGCCTTTGCGCAGGACGCAACGCCGCCAGCGCCAGCCGAAACCACCGCTGACGAAGGCGCTGCGATCATTGTGACCGGATCTCGCATCAAGCGCGATCCAAATGACAGCTCGCTTCCCCTGCAGGTAATCACGAACCTGGAACTATCGCGCGAGGGCATCAGTAGCCCTGAACAGCTCTTGATGTTTCTTAGCACGAACGGTTCAGGCGCAGACAATCTGGCATCCAACGCCGACGTTGTGAGTGGCGCGCAACGCGGGACCAATGGACTGTCGGCAGCCAACTTGCGCGGTCAGGGCAGCGCGTCGACATTGGTGCTGCTGAACGGTCGCCGTGTAGCGGCGCATGGCCTTTCAGGCTCCGCCGTCGATGTTAACCAGATACCATTTGCGGCCATTGAACGCGTTGAAGTTTTGAAAGATGGTGCTTCTGCCATCTACGGAACCGATGCGATTGGCGGTGTTATCAACTTCATCACCAAAAAAGATTTCCAAGGCCTGAGCATGCAAGGGTTTGCGGACGTGACTGACGCAGGTGGTGGAAACATCTACCGCTTGTCAGGCACCGCCGGATATGGCGACCTCGACACCAATGGCTTCAATGTCATGGGCGCCGTGTCTTACAGCTGGAACAAGATATTGCGCGGGTCTCAGCGTGATTTCGTCAATGCGAACCAGCCCAATCGCGGCCTCTCCGTCGACACGCGAGGCACGCCAATCGCGACCGCATTCAATATCGGCACCAACGCTTTCCAGACACCGCTGGGCACATTGTTGACCGGTTTGACCATTACAGCGCCAAATGGCGCCAATGCGGCAGCCGGCGGTATTAACCCGCTGGATGTTCCCGGAGGCGCTGGCTGCCAGACAATGGACGGCGGCATGGCCTATGACGAAGTATTATGGGCGGTGCCCTCGGCATTCTACGCTTGCGCATGGGATACCGGGCGCGCCGCAGTCATCCAGCAACCGATCCAGACTCTCACATATTATGGACGCGCGGTCGGACGGATTGCCGAAGACCATGAACTCTCGTTCGAAATAACAGGGTCAAAAGCTGATTCGGCCAAGAGCTTCTCCAACGCGCAGCTGACTGCAAACGCCACCAACCTGCCTTGGGCCTTTGCACGGACTGCAGCCAATGCTGCGTCTTATGATTCCGTGGTCAGCGCGATACGAAGCACAATCACGAACCCCGCCCAGCTTGCGGCGTTCAACGTGAGGGCAGCGCAAAACTTGCCCATTTCAGGACGGTGGCGGTGCGTAGCCTGCGGACCGCGCGAATATGAAACGACAACCACAACGTTCCGTGCAGCCATCGGGCTGGAAGGTCCAATAGGAGCTGGTTGGGATTATCGCGCCGGGGCATCTTACGCAGAGAGTGAGTCTTCATCACTGCTTGGTTCAGGCTATTACTTCCGCGGCAGCTTGGCGAACGGTTCCTATGATCCGCTCGCGCCTCAAGTCGCCGGTGCTCCTGCCGGGTTCCGCGGTATCCTCGGCGCAATCAACAGTGGTCTCCTCAATCCGTTCAGCATTTCCCAGACTGATGCGGGTTTAGCTGCTCTCCAGTCGGTGTCTGCGGAAGGGACAACGCTTTACGGCGGCAAGTATGAAGTCAAGCAACTCGATTATTCGGTGTCCGGTCCATTGTTCGATATTTGGGGCGGCTCGGTTCAGGCGGCGGTCGGGATCGATTATCGCAAGGAAACCTATTCCTTTAACGGGTCTGCGGCGGCTGCCGCGACAGCGCCCGTCATATTCCTCGCCGCGTTTGATAACGTGAACGCACTGACCCCGAAGAGCCGCGAAGTGAAAGCGGCTTATGCCGAAATCCTCGTGCCATTGTTCGATGGACTTGAAATCACCGGCGCGGTTCGTGCGGATGATTATTCGGGCTTTGGCACAACGGTGAACCCGAAAGTATCCTTCAAATACCGCCCTTGGGACCCAGTGATGTTCCGCGGTTCCTACAACACCGGTTTCCGCGTGCCTGCGTTCAACCAGATTTTTAATGGTGTGACGATTTCGCCTAATCCTGGAAACGCATTGGTTGATCCGACCTTATGTCCGCAAGGAACTACAGCCGGGCCTCAACCTGCCTGTGCTGCGATCACGCCTGAATCGCTTAGCGGGGGCAATCTCAACCTCGGACCTGAAACGTCCGAGCAATACAGCGTGGGAATCGTGATCCAACCGTCAAGCCGGTTCAGCCTGTCGGTCGATTATTGGAATATTGCGGTCGATAACACGATCGGGACCATTACCATTCCGCAATTGTTGGCAAATATAGGCTCCTTCTCCGACCGGATCCAACGCACCAATGGTATCATCACCGGGGTCGATCTGCGCACCGGCAACTTTGGGTCGCGCAGGACAGAGGGGCTTGAAATCACAGCGCGCGGCGGCATCGACGCATTCGGTGGCATTCTTGCCGCTGGGCTCGATGGCACATATCTGCTCGATAAGCGCGAAAAGCTGCTTCCTAATCTTGCCTATACCGATTTGATTGGCAAGTTCACCTTCACCGGTGATCTGGGCCTGAAGTGGAAGCACAACGCGTTCATCAGCTTCCAGAATGATGATGTGAGCCTCACCTTCTCGCAGATTTTCCGCAACGGATATACAAATCAGGCTTTGCCAGGAAGTGCGGCACGGCCTGACTTCAATCCGAAGGTCAAAGACTATATCATCTACAACGCGACGGTCAGCTTGATCGGAATTCCTGGATTCAACATCACGGCAGGGGTCAAAAACATATTTGACCGCGATCCGCCCTTTGCCATCACTTATGACAGCAACACGGGCGCTGGTTCAAGTTGGGAGCCACGGGTTGCCGATCCACGCGGGCGGTCGTTCACTATGTCTGTGGAAACGAAGTTCTAAACTGAAGGATTTGCCGGGTATGGATATGAGTGCAACTCGGCGTCAGATCATGACGGGGCTGGCAGCGTTGCTGTCGGCCCCGCAGCTTATGGCGAAATCCGGTGAGGCGAAAGCTGCAACCAAGCCATCGCGGTTGCGTGTCGGTGATACGGTTGGCTTGATCGAGCCGGCATCCGCCAGCGACGATCCGTTCCAGATCCAGTTGGTGGAGGAGGCGATTGTCGCAATGGGGCTTAAGCCCAAACGCGCGCCGCATTTGCTTGACCGGTACGGCTATCTCGCCGGGCGGGACAAAGACCGCGCATCAGATATCAACGCGATGTTTGCCGACAAAGAGGTGAAGGCCATTTTTGCCGTGCGCGGCGGCTGGGGCAGCGCGCGGCTATTGCCTTTTCTCGACTGGAACATCATTCGCGCCAATCCCAAATTGCTGACGGGGTTCAGCGACATCACTGCGCTACACATGGCGATCGCGGCGAAGGGTGGGTTTGTGACATTGCATGGACCTAACGCCAGCAGCGCTTGGGGCAAGGCATCGTGGGACATTTATCGCGACATCGCTTTTGACGCAGGCACGCCCACGCTAACCAATCCGGAAGGCGGCGAAGACCGCATGGCGCAGCGCCGATGGCGCACGCGGGTTTTGGGAACGGGGAATGGCAAAGCAACAGGCAATCTTTTGGGCGGCAATCTGACGGTGCTGACTGCGCTTGCAGGCACGCCCTATTTGCCAAGCTTTGATGGCGCAATCCTGTTTCTGGAGGATGTGGACGAGGCCGAGTATCGTATCGACCGGATGCTCACGCAATTGGGGCTGGCCGGCATATTGAAAAACCTCAAAGGCGTGGTGTTCGGGCAATGCACCGACTGCGTGAACAAGGGTAACAGCTATGGTGCGTTTACGCTAAATGATGTGCTGACCCAGCATCTGGGCGGACTTGGAATTCCTGCCTATCAAGGTGCCTATTTCGGACATATCACGGACCAGTTTACGCTGCCCGTAGGCGGCATGGCCGAAATGGACGCCGATGCAGGGACGCTGCGCTTGCTTGAGCCTGTCGTCGTCTAATTCAGGACTTGCGATACAAACAAAGCAAATGCGTTGTTGGCCATATGCAACAGGATGTTGGTGCGCAACGACCCGGTACGATGGTAAAGGTAACCAAAGGCGAGGCTCAGCGACATCAGGCCGGGGATGGCATAAGGCTGCAGATGCACCAGCGAAAACAGGAATGACGATAATATGATCGCGCCCCAGACGGGCACATATTTGGTCAGGGCATTTTGCAGGAACCCGCGAAACAGCAACTCTTCCACTACCGGGGCGGCGATGGCGATTGCAACAAACATGGCTGCCATGTTGACGGGCGTGCGCGCGATTTCAGCAAGGATTTTCTTCATGTCGTCCTGCATGCCAATGCCGGGAATGACATATTGCGCGTACAGAAAATTGAAGATCATGGCGGCGACCACCAACAGGAACGCCAGGCCAGTGGCTTTATGCAGGGGAATCCTGCCAAAATCATGAAGGCCCAACAATTTTATCCGGTCATTTTTGCGCAGATAGAGCCACATCAGTATCAACTGAATCACCGCCGATCCAACGAGGCCGGAAATTATGGCCATCGACGTGGGCTTGGCGGCCATGTCACTGGTCGCTGCCATGATCAGGACAGTGCACAGACCTTGCAGCGTAAAATACAAAATGATGAAGCCAATGGTGGGCAAAATGCCGGGATAAGGCCCCCGCTCCGGGGTCATCGTCGCTGCAGCATCATTACTTTGCATCTGTTCCATATCGATCCTGCCACAATAGACGCCTGCAAAAAATAGACGCCTACCAAAAAAGACGAAGGTCGGGCTTCATCGGCCCGACCCTCGTGCGTGTTACATATCAAAACTTAATAGGCTACCCGTGTTGCGCTCAGGCCATAAGCGGGAAGCAGACTTTGTACGCTGGTGTCGCCAGCCAGATGCCCTGCGCCTACGGCAATGAAGGTTACACCCGGTTTTGCCATACGCGTCGAAATCCACTTTGCCCAATTGGCATTCCGTTTTGTCAGCAGTGCATCATACAATGTCCGGCTGGTCATCCCTTCGTTCATGAGCTGTGCAAGCTTTTCGGCATCAGCAGCCGCCCACAGGTCGACCATCTTGTCCATAGTTGCACCGGCGTCATCAATCTGTTTGGCGGTTTCGACAAGGAAAGCGATCTGTTCTGCTTCGGGCAGCGTGTCAAATACACCAAGTTGAAACTCCATGGTTTCAAGGCCGCCAATTGGCTTTTTGGCTGCATTTGCTGCGGCCGTGAGTTGCTTTTCAACGCCGCTATTGGGATCAAAGCCCGATTTCTGCATCGCCAGCAGCGAAATCGTGATGGCGGCTGCCCATGGGTCGAACGGGTCGAGCGCTGCGGTGGGGATACCAAGCTTGGTGACAGCAGCTTCGTACACAGCGCGATCTGTGTCAGTCATTTTGGCCCGCAGCGCCTTGCCTTGCTGATCCATCGCCAACTTGCCAAATAGTGCCTGGGCTTCCGCTGCAGGTGGCTCGACCAGTTCGAGAATCAGTTGGTCAGATGAATCGAATGCGGCTTTCACGCCCTCATCAAACCAGCCAAGGCCAGGTTTCAGGATGTGAACGCTACCGAACAGATAGATTGTCGTGTCGGCGTCCTTCACTACCCACAAGGCAGGATCGACATCTTTCACGGCCACTTGCGCAACCTTGACCGGGTCAAGCGCTTCGACCGAGGCAGGGGCCTCTGTCGGGGCATTTTGTGCAGCTGCGGGCGCCGCCCATGCCAATGCGCAAGTCGCAGTAGCAGCCAGTAAATTCTTCAAAACAATACGCACTGAATTTCTCCTTCAATCAAATGGGGTATAAAATTAACTGATAATATACAATTGCTTATCTGTATTTTTTCCAGAACCAGACGATAAGCGCGACAAAGGTGGTCATCAGGTAAAGCGCAACGCCATTGGGGGCGGGCAACATGCCCCCGCGCCAGAGCAGCCACCAGACTGGTGCGATGAACCAAAAGGCATATATCGCGAACAGGGCGCCCGCGCGATACGCGGCCTCCTCCTGTTCATCGATTACATTTCTGTGCCAGTAAAATGTCACCACCGGCATTACCACACCGATGGCAATAGACAGGATAACGGCCAACACCGGCGTAATGGGACCGCTTGCAAACAGGCCTGCTTCCTCGGCACCCAGATTGTCGGTTGCGGCAAGCACAAGCCCGATAATCCCGCCAAGCAATCCGCAACCTAACAGGATGCGGTTGTTAAGCTTTTCACGGCGGGGCACGCGCTCTCCGCTTCGCTGCAGTTGCAGGAACAACTTCCAGATCGTGAAAATGAGCGCGACGATAATCGCTGCAAAAACGCCCAGAACGGCAATACCGGTCGCGCCCAACGGACCACCACCGTGCGCATCATGTTCCGACAGATAACCGGCAATTGCGCCCAATAGCATGACAATGCCAATGCCTGACAGCGCCATCCAAAGGCTCGACCGCACATTGCGTCCTGTCTTTTCATTAACGTCAACCATGATGCTCTCCGTTAAATTCGTCATCGAATATCTCCTCGATCGGCAATTCAAACAGCCGTGAAATCTTGAATGCCAGCGGCAGTGAGGGGTCATATTTCCCCGTCTCGATTGCGTTGACCGCCTGGCGCGACACATCAAGATGCTCGCCCAGATCAGCCTGGCTCCAGTTGCGCATGGCACGCAGCACTTTTAGCTGGTTTTTCATGTCAGGTTATGATGTCTTTGTGTCATGGACACCTTACTATCGCGATTCGTAGTCAATGTCAACAAAACCTTACAAAATGAAATGCACAGCTGACAAAATTCGTTACCCATATTCCGAAACTTGATTTAGTCGCCTATCTCCGCCAATGGCTTGCCATGTCCGACCATCGCCCACTCAGCTTTCAGGACCTGATCCTCACGCTCCATGATTATTGGGGCAAGCAAGGCTGCGCGATATTGCAACCTTACGACATGGAAATGGGCGCTGGCACCTTTCACACCGCAACCACCTTGCGCGCGCTTGGCCCTGACCCATGGAACGCCGCCTTTGTGCAGCCATGCCGCCGCCCGACCGATGGCCGCTATGGTGAGAACCCCAACCGCCTTGGCGCATATTACCAGTATCAGGTGATCCTGAAGCCAAGTCCGCCCGATTTGCAGGAACTGTATCTCGGCTCGCTGAACGCGATCGGTATTGATCCGCTGCTGCACGATATCCGCTTTGTCGAAGACGACTGGGAAAGCCCGACGCTTGGCGCCTGGGGCCTTGGCTGGGAAGTCTGGTGCGACGGCATGGAGGTTACCCAGTTCACCTATTTCCAGCAAATGGGCGGCTTTGACTGCAAGCCCGTCTCGGGCGAGCTGACATACGGTCTGGAACGTCTGGCGATGTATATCCAGAACAAGGACAGCATTTTCGACCTCGCCTATAACAATGCCACCGCCGACCGGCCGGCGGTGACCTATGGCGACATTTTCCGCGAGAATGAGCGGCAAATGAGCGCATATCATTTCGAAGTAGCCGACACCGACATGCTGTTCGATGCGTTCAAAAAGGCAACAGCGGAATGCGAAAACTGCCTTGACCGCGGCATCCCGATCCCCGCTTACGAACAGGCGATCAAGGCCAGTCACATCTTCAACATACTTCAGGCGCGCGGCGTCATCTCCGTGCAGGAACGCGCAAGCTTCATGGGCCGCGTCCGCGATCTCGCAAAAGGAAGTTGCCAGGCCTGGATGGAAAAGAACGGCTGGGCGGCATGACCGACTTCCTTTTAGAACTGCGTTCCGAAGAAATTCCGGCGCGCATGCAAGTGAAGGCCAAGGAAGATTTGGCACGCTTGTTCAGTGATGCGCTCGCCAAGGCCGGGCTTGCGGCGGCATCGATTGAAACATTTGCCACACCGCGCCGCCTTGCGCTGATCGCGACTGGACTGCCGCTGGCAACAGAGGCTGTCTCCGAAGAAACCAAGGGGCCCAAGGTCGGTGCGCCGCCACAGGCGATGGAAGGCTTTCTGCGCAAGACGGGGCTGACGCAGGATCAACTGATCGAGCGCGATGGTGTGTATTTTGCTGTCGTTGAAAAGGCGGGGCGGCAGACCACCGACGTTTTGGCCGAAGCTATCCCGGCGATCATCCGCGCCTTTCCATGGCCAAAATCGCAACGCTGGGGTGCAGCGTCGATTTCCACCGAAAGCTTGCGCTGGGTCCGCCCGCTGCAGGGCATAGTTGCGCTGTTGGGCGATGATGTCGTGCCTTGCGAGATTGACGGTATCGTCAGTGGCGCTGCCACTATGGGTCACCGGTTTCATCACAGCGGCCCAATCACCATTGGCAATGCGGGCGACTATATCGAGAAGCTGCGCGCGTGCCATGTGCTGGTCCATTTCTCCGAACGCTGCCGCATCATCCGCGACGGGGCCGAAGCCGCAGCAATCGCCGCTGGCCTGACGCTGGTGGCAGATGAAGGGCTAGTCATCGAGAATGCCGGGCTGACCGAATGGCCAGTGCCGATGCTTGGCCGTTTTGATCCCGCCTTCCTGGACGTGCCGCAAGAGGTCATTCAATTGACCGCACGCGTAAACCAGAAATATTTTGTCTGCCATGACAGCAATGGCAAGCTTGCCAATGCGTTCGTGTGCACCGCGAATATCGACGCGCATGACGGTGGCGCAGCCATAATTGCCGGCAATGAAAAGGTGCTCGCGGCGCGCTTGTCGGACGCGAAGTTCTTCTGGGAACAGGATTTGAAGGTCGCGCTGGACGATCAAGCGCAGAAGCTGGCGCAGATCACGTTTCATGAGAAACTGGGCAGCGTTGCTGACAAGGTCGAGCGCGTGGCGAAACTAGCGCGTTGGTTGGTGGAAGAAGGCATTGTCAAAGGCGCAAGCGCCAACCAGGCCGAACGTGCCGCGCATTTGTGCAAGGCGGACCTCGTCACCGGCATGGTCGGTGAATTCCCCGAACTACAGGGCATCATGGGTGGCTATTACGCCCGCGCGCAACGCGAGAGCGACGCCGTCGCCGACGCCATTCGCGACCATTACAAACCCGTCGGGCAGGGTGATGATGTTCCAACGGCGCCAGTGACGGTTGCGGTAAGCCTTGCGGACAAGCTGGACACTTTGGCGCAATTTTTCGCCGCAGGCATGCCACCGACGGGATCTAAGGATCCGTTCGCATTGCGGCGCGCGGCCATCGGTTTCTTGTCGCTGCTGCTTCAGAATGACCTGCGCTGCTCGCTCAAGGACATGCTTGTCGCAACGGGTGCCGGATCGACCTTCGAGATATTGGAAGAGTTTTTGATCGATCGCCTCAAGGTACAGCAACGCGAAGCGGGTGTGCGGCACGATTTGATTGATGCGGTGTTTAGCCTTGGCGGTGAGGACGATCTTGTCCGGCTGCTGGCGAGGGTCAAGGCATTGCAGACATATATTACAACCGCCGAGGGCGCGAACTTGCTTGCCGCATACAAACGCGCGGCGAATATCCTCAAGGGGTCAAATCCGGTTTCCCCGATTCTCGACAAGGCGATCGATGCGCCGCTTTCGGGTGCGGGCGAACAGCAAATGCCGCAGACGGGGGAGGAAGACCCGTTTGTCGATGTTGACCAGGGCATGCGTTCGGCGATTGCAGGCAATCATGGCCGCACCGAGGGGATCATACCCGAAGGCGCAGCCGCAGCGGACATTGCCTTGCTTGGCGCGCTCGACATCGCCGAGCCGCAGGCACAAAAGGCGCTTGAGGCTGAACAGTTTGAAGACGCCATGGCGGCACTGGCCACATTGCGTGAACCGATTGACCGTTTCTTTGACGAAGTGATGGTGAATGACGAAGATCCTGCCAAGCGGGCCTTCCGGCTTGGCTTGCTGGCGCGGTTCCGCGATGCAGTGACTCAAGTGGCTGATTTTTCGAAGATTGAGGGGTAAAGGCCCCTCCCGCTTGCGGGAGGGGTCGGGGAAGGTTGCCATCTCGGCATACTGACCCTCCCCTTACTCCTCCCGCAAGCGGGAGGGGGACAGAGGAGCAAAGATGACCCAGTATGTGTTTCGGTTCGGTGGCGGTGTGTCGGATGGCGATGAGAACATCCGTGGCAACAAGAATATCCTTGGCGGCAAGGGCGCGAACCTTGATGGTATGGCGTCGATTGGATTGCCTGTGCCTCCCGGCTTCACGATCACGACCGAAATGTGCACGGCCTATTACGCCAACGGCCAGAGTTTTCCCGACAGCGTGCGTGCCGAAGTTGCGAATGGCCTGAAACATATTGAACAGGTGACCGGCAAGTCCTTTGGCGATCCGGCCAATCCCTTGTTGGTTTCGGTGCGCTCGGGCGCGCGCGTGTCGATGCCGGGGATGATGGACACCGTTCTCAATCTGGGCCTTAACGACGACACGGTCGAGGGGCTTGCCGCCTCATCGGGCGATGCGCGCTTTGCATGGGACAGCTATCGCCGCTTCATTCAGATGTATGCCGATGTCGTGCTTGAGCTGGACCATGGCGCGTTCGAAGAAGCGCTTGAGATCGCCAAGGAAGACCAAGGCTATTATCTCGACACCGAATTGTCGGCAGATGACCTGAAGGCACTGGTGACCGAATATAAGCGCCTTGTGGAGGCCGAGTGGGGCAAGCCATTTCCGCAGGATGTGCATGACCAGTTATGGGGCGCGGTGGGCGCGGTGTTCGGCTCGTGGGAATCGGACCGGGCAAAGGTGTATCGCCGCCTGAACAATATCCCAGGCGACTGGGGCACTGCGGTCAATGTGCAGGCGATGGTGTTCGGCAATATGGGCGAGACGTCCGCGACTGGCGTTGCCTTCACGCGCGATCCTGCAACCGGCGAAAATGCTTATTATGGCGAGTATCTGATCAACGCGCAGGGCGAGGACGTGGTCGCAGGTATTCGCACGCCGCAATATCTCACCAAGACGGCACGCGAGCGTGCAGGCGCCAAGCCGTTGTCGATGGAAGAGTCCATGCCGCAGGTTTACGCGGAGCTGGCGCGGGTGTTTGAGATTCTCGAAACCCATTATCGTGACATGCAGGATATCGAGTTCACCGTTGAGCGTGAAAAATTGTGGATGCTGCAGACCCGGTCAGGCAAGCGCACGGCCAAGGCTGCGCTGAAGATTGCCGTCGATATGGCGCATGCGGGTTTGATCACCACCGATGAAGCGGTGCTGCGCGTTGACCCGATGGCACTTGACCAGTTGTTGCACCCGACGCTTGATCCCAATGCCCAGCGCGATGTGCTCACGTCTGGCCTGCCGGCGTCGCCAGGCGCGGCGTCGGGTGAAATCGTATTTGACGCCGACACAGCTGAACGATTCAATGACATGGGCAAGGCGGTCATTCTGGTCCGCATCGAAACCAGCCCGGAAGACATCCATGGCATGCATGCCGCAAAGGGCATATTGACTGCGCGCGGGGGTATGACCAGCCATGCGGCTGTCGTCGCACGTGGTATGGGTCGGCCGTGCGTATCGGGCGCCGGAAGCATTCAGATTGATGCTGCGGCAAAGATTTTGCGGATTGCAGGCCGGACGTTGAAAGAGGGCGATATCATCACCCTCGATGGGTCAACCGGCGAAGTCATGGCGGGCGAAGTGCCCACCATCCAGCCCGAACTGGTGGGTGATTTCGGGACGTTGATGGTCTGGGCGGATGCGGGCCGCCGGATGAAGGTGCGGGCAAATGCCGAAACGCCTTCGGACGCGCAAACCGCGCGTGACTTTGGGGCGGAAGGCATTGGTCTGTGCCGTACCGAGCATATGTTCTTCGACGCAGCGCGCATCACGGCGGTGCGCCAGATGATTCTGGCCGATGACGAAAAGGGTCGCCGTGTTGCGCTCGACAAATTGCTGCCTGAACAGCGCAAGGATTTCGCGGCGATTTTCGAGGTGATGGCTGGATTGCCGGTCACCATCCGGCTGCTGGACCCGCCATTGCACGAATTCTTGCCGCATCAGGAAAGCGAATTTGCCGAAGTTGCGGCTGCTGCTGGTGTGGGTATCGAGGTGTTGAAGCAACGTGCGGCCGAGTTGCACGAATTCAACCCTATGCTTGGCCATCGCGGCTGCCGCCTGGGCGTTACCTATCCCGAAATCTACGAAATGCAGGCGCGCGCGATTTTTGAAGCTGCGTGCAGCCTTGCGGTCGCGCCAGTCCCTGAAATCATGATCCCGCTCGTCGGTACGCGGCGCGAACTGGAGTTGATGAAGGATGTGGTCGACAAGGCAGCCGAGGCGGTCTTTGCCGAACAGGGCAAAAGAATCGAATATCTCGTAGGCACGATGATCGAACTGCCGCGGGCGGCATTGATGGCCGATGAAATTGCCGAAGTCGGCAGCTTCTTCAGCTTTGGCACCAATGACCTTACGCAGACGACTTTAGGCGTCAGCCGCGACGATGCCGCACGCTTCCTGACCCATTACGTCGACAAGGGCATTTACGCGCGCGACCCGTTTGTCAGCCTTGATGTCGAAGGTGTTGGCCAGTTGATCGAGATTGCCGCAAACAAGGGCCGAGCGACTCGTCCCGATATCAAGCTTGGCATTTGCGGCGAACATGGTGGCGATCCTGCGTCGATCGCATTCTGTGAAAAGGTAGGTCTCGATTATGTGAGTGCTTCGCCGTACCGCGTGCCGATCGCGCGTCTGGCCGCAGCGCAGGCGGCGCTGGCTCGCAAATAGCGCATCGGTAACTTTGCTCCGGGGGGATGCAACATGAAGGCATGGCAAAGATACGCCGTTTGCACCGCGCTCGGGCTCATTGGCGGCGCGGCTTACGCTGTGCAGCAGGTGCGGGACGGCTTGAACGATGGTCTCGTTTCCAACGGACCATGGGAGACGGGCAAAAGCTTCGGTTCAGTCGATGCCACTGCGCTGACACGCGCGAAGGTGGCCCTGTCGGGGCTTTTGGCTTTGCCTGCCAAAGAAGCGATGTATTTCACGGCCAGGCGCGACAGCAAAGGCCGCGCGCTCGATGGGCGCTGCACCTATACGGTGCGCGGCGGCAAGCTTGAGGGCCGCTGGTGGAGTGTCACCTTATATGAAGGTGAAGGCTGGCTTGTGAAGAACGCGGCCAAGCGCTGGTCGGTTCCTGCAAGCGCAGTCGCTACCGATACGCAAGGGGCATGGGCGTTCACGGTATCGCCTGAGGGTACCGGCAGCACCTGGTTGCCGACAGGATCGGTGCCGGCCTTTGACCTGACGCTGCGGCTCTATCATCCTTCGCCCGCTGTCCTGAGCTATCCCGAAAAGGCGCAGCTTCCCGCCATTGACCGCACGGGATGCGCATGATGCGGAGCTGGATCCTGCCATTATTGGTTGCAACCCTAGTCGCGTTCGGTGCCTTTCAGACCACGTTGATCGCAACCCCTTATGCATTGATGTACGCAGCAATGCGCAAAATAGGCGCGGATCGCCCCGCGAACAGCTTCTATTTTGCACCCATGACAACTGCCAGCAATCAACGCATTGTCCGGCCAAGCCCCGACCTTTCCTATTCGACGTGTGTCTTTGATATTTCCAGGGGCCCGGTGCTGGTCGATATCAATCCCGTCGAGGGCCATTATTGGTCGGTCAGCGTCTTTGACGCGCGCACTGATGTTGCCGCCGTGCGCAGCGATCGGGACACCAAAGGCCAGCCCGCACGGCTTGCATTGATCAAAAACGGGCAGAAGGCGCCGGAGGGTTATGAGGCCGTTTCGCTTGGATTTGACCGCGGTTTGGTTCTTGTCCGCATCCTTCTCAATAATCCTGCTGACTTTCCGCGCGTTGACGCCATTCGCCGAAAATCGACCTGCAAGCCCATTTAATGGTCAAATTAGCTATTGCACAAGCGGGCAGCCATCCGTAATAGCGGCGCTCCAGTGCACCCGTAGCTCAGCTGGATAGAGCATCAGACTACGAATCTGAGGGCCGGGCGTTCGAATCGCTCCGGGTGCACCATTTTCCTCCCTTCGCCAGAAAGTCTGCTCCAAAACGGGTCGAGAATGCATCGGGACGACTGGGCTTCAAGCTTGTCTCGACTTTTTGCCAGGGCTGCGTCTATGGGGGCAGCATGACTGCCAAATCAAAATCCGCCATTGTTCTTCTGTCCGGTGGCCTTGACTCCATGGTGGTGGCGGGGCTTGCGCGCGAGGCGCGCTATGATCTTATTGCGCTGACAATCGATTATAACCAGCGTCACCGCGTGGAGCTTGAAAGTGCCGCGCGCATTGCGGCGCATCTGCAGGCTAAGGAGCATATCGTGCTACCGCTTGATCTGACCCGCTTTGGCGGATCGGCGCTCACAGCGGATATCGATGTGCCAAAGGAAGGCGTTGAGACAGGCGCGATTCCTGTCACCTATGTGCCAGCACGCAATACGATATTCCTGTCCTTGTGCCTTGGCCTTGCCGAAGCGCGCAACGCGCGGGATCTTTGGATTGGCGTGAATGCGCTGGATTACTCGGGCTATCCCGATTGCCGCCCCGCGTTTATCCGCGCGTTTGAAACGACTGCCAATCTGGCAACCAAGGCCGGTGTCGAGGGCGATCATTTCAATGTGCACACGCCATTGCTCGACATGACCAAGGCCGACATTGCGCGCGAAGCCAACAGGCTCGGGCTGGACGCTGGGATGAGCTGGTCTTGTTACGACCCGAGTCCCGACAACAAGGCATGCGGACAATGCGATGCATGCCGCCTGCGCGCCAAGGGTTTTGCCGACGCGGGTCTACCTGATCCGACCATTTACGCATGAGCTACGCGGTCAAGGAAATCTTTCTGACCTTGCAGGGGGAGGGCGTGCATGCCGGCCGCCGCGCTGTGTTCTTGCGCTTTTCAGGCTGCAACCTGTGGACTGGACGCGAGGTTGATCGCGCAAACGCCATTTGCCAGTTCTGCGACACGGATTTCGTCGGCATGGATGGCGAAAATGGCGGACGTTACGACGCAGCCACGCTTGCGGCCAAAGTTGCTGCCTTATGGGGTGATGGTGCTGCCAATCGTTACGTTGTGATCACTGGTGGCGAACCCATGTTGCAAGTCGACGATGCCATAGTTGACGCATTGCATGCCCAAGGCTTTACAATCGCGATTGAGAGCAATGGCACGATGGCCGTGCATCATGGGATCGATTGGGTCTGCATCAGCCCAAAGGCAGGGTCAGAGGTGATCCAGCATGTAGGCGACGAGCTCAAGCTGGTCTGGCCCCAACCCGGGAGCGACGTTGATGCCATGGAAAAATGGCAGTTCGGACATTTCCTCATCCAGCCCATGGATATGGGCGACCCCGCTTTGAACGCCAACAACGTTTCTTCGGCCACCGACTTTGTTATGGAACGTCCCAAATGGCGTTTATCCTTGCAAAATCACAAGATTCTCGGACTTCCCTGACATCTGGTAAATTCGCTTGAAACCTGTCCCCGAAAATGACAGTCTGATGACGGGAAAGAGGAGAGCTGAAATGGCAAAGGCCGGAGAAGCGCATCTGCGCGCGTATAAAAGCTATTCGAAACGTATGTCGGATCATGTGGCGATTGCACTGGTCGTCTACACCTTGGCGCTAATATTTCTGGTAACGCCCACGATTGAATCATCGGGTACATCGATTTTCCCTTATTTCATTTTGGTCGTGTTGGTTGGCGCAGTCATTCCGGCTTGCCGGAATTTGGAACGCCGTTGGCAGGCATTGGATGCAAATGCCTATCCTGGTGACGGGCTTGAAAGCCGTTATTTTGCTGACCGGCTGAAATTGTGGGTTGCCGCGATTGGCATTCCTGCGGGTCTTGCGCTGCTGTTCACCATTTTTTGAATGTCGCTTGATTGACGCTGTAATTGCCCGCGCCTAAGCGGGAATCATGCTGAAACCACAAGAAGCGCTTGATCGCGCGCAAAATCTCGTTTCCCAGGCCATGAAAGCGGGCGCCGACGCCGCTGATGCGGTCTATGTTTGCGATGCATCCACTGAGGTGCAAGTGCGCCTTGGCCAGTTGGAGGATGTCGCACGTTCGGAGGGCGAGGATATCGGCCTTCGCGTGTTCGTTGGCCAGCGATCAGCCACTATTTCGTCGTCCAATATGAACCCGGATATTCTGGCAGGGTTGGTGACGCGTGCCATCGATATGGCCAAGGAAGCACCGGAAGACCAATATGCTGGCCTGGCGCCGCGTGAACGCCTGCTGAGGGGCACTATTCCGGATTTCGACAGTGACGACGGATTGGACCCGGAGCCAGCCTTGCTGCGCGCCGCAGCGCTTGAATGCGAGGATGCCGCGCGCGCAGTGTCTGGAGTCACCAATAGCGAAGGGGCTGGCGCCAGCGCTGGCCGCACGATCTTTGCGCTTGCCACCAGCCATGGTTTTGCCGGTGTGAAGTCAGGCTCCGGCTATGGCATATCGGCAAGCGTGCTTTCGGGCGATGGCGATGCCAAAGAACGCGATTATGACTGGCGCTCCGCACGCCACCTCGGCGATTTGGACAAGCCTGCCGATATCGGCACCCGCGCAGGTGAACGCGCCGTCAAACGCCTTAATCCTGGTACTCTCAAAAGCGGCCAGATGCCCGTCGTGTTTGATCCGCGTGTTGGCAGCTCATTTATTGGCCATTTGATTGGCGGCATTGGCGGCGCGGCCATTGCGCGCAAGACAAGCTTTCTGCTCGACTCGCTTAGTGCGCGATTGTTTGACAGCAGCATTTCCATAATTGACGATCCGCACCGCATGCGCGGACTTGGATCGCGCGCTTTTGATGGTGAAGGCTTGCCTACGGCCCGGCGTTCTATAATCGAAAAGGGCGTACTCACCGGATGGTTGCTGGAAAGTTCATCTGCGCGGCAATTGGGGCTCGACCCGACTGGCCACGCAAGCCGCGGCATAAGTGGGGCGCCCGGCGTCAGCCCGTCCAATGTCCATTTGGAAGGTGGCACTGTAAGCGTATCCGAGCTTATCGCAGACATCAAACATGGCGTTTACGTGCATGAACTTGCCGGGCAGGGCGTGAATCCCGTCACGGGAGATTACAGCCGCGGAGCCGCTGGTTTCCTTATCGTCAATGGCGAGATTGCCGGCCCCGTCAGCGAATTCACTATTGCCGGAAATTTGAAGAATATGTTCGCTGCCATGACCGCAGCGAATGATCTGGAGTTTATCCGCAGCACGAATGTGCCGACGCTGCGGATCGACGGCATGATGATCGCAGGTGCCTGAGCGCCAACTTGATAGAGACGCGGTGGTTGCTGCCACGCAAGAGGCAGCGGCGCTGGCATTTGCAAGTTGGCGTGACGGCGGCGTTCCCGACACAAGGGTTTGGGAAAAGAGCAAGAATAACCCGGTCAGCGATATCGACATGGCCGTAGATGCGTTGCTTTCCAAGCGGCTGAAGGACATTCTGCCTGAGGCGGCTTGGTTGTCGGAAGAAACCATTGATGACCCCTCAAGGCTGGACGCGCGTTTGTTGTGGCTCGTTGACCCCATCGATGGCACGCGCGATTATGTGCGCGGTCGCAGCGGGTGGTGTATCTCCGTGGCACTGGTGGCCGACGGACAACCCGTTTTTGCGGTCATGACGGCGCCTGCACAAGAGAAAATCTGGGTGGCGGCAAGTGGCGAAGGCGTGACCTGCAACGGGGAAATGTTATCGGCAAGCAAGCGAGAGGACTTCCCCGGCTCACGCGTCCCGGCAGACGAAGTGCCGAAAATTGACTCGGATCTTGTGACGGTGGCAAAGCCCAACAGCATCGCCATGCGCATGACGATGGTGGCCTGTGACCGTGCAGATTTGGTTGCAACATTGCGTTGGGGCAATGAATGGGACATCGCTGCTGCCCATCTGGTTGCGCAAGAGGCTGGCGGCATCGTCACGGACGGGCTTGGACGTTCGATTGTCTATAACAAGCGCACACCGCTGGATTTTGGCCTTATCTGCTGTGCACCTGCTATTCATCAAGCCGCGGTGCAACGGCTTTCGGGACGCGCGGCGAAGCTTTTAGGTGAATCAGACTAAACGGCTCCGGCCTCAGAGCAAAAAAAGGACCTACATCGCTGCAGGCCCTTTTTCTATTTATGCTGGCGAAATTCTTAGAACTTACCGCGAACTGTGATGCCATATGTCCGCGGTTCAGCGAGGAATTGCGACAAGAGTTGACGACCGCCTGGATATTGCGGATCGACAAATGGTGCCGAAGTTGCACCAGCCTGGAATGGCGAGTTGAATGCGACCTGTGCATAATCCTGATTGAAGATGTTCTGGCCCCAAAGCTCAAGGCTCCAAGCTTCATCAGGACCACGAAGGCCAATGCGCGCATTGAACACTGCAAACCCGTCTTGTTCCTTTTGCGGGAAAAGGTCGGATCCTGTGTTGTAATCGCTGGTCATACGACCATCGATGTACACAAGGCCGCTCATACCGCTGCTGCCGATGTCGGGCGTCCATGTGACGCTTGATGTGGCAACCAGTTCAGGTGCGTTCGAAAGATTGTCGCCTGGCAATTTACGCAAGGCGGAATCGAGAGCGGTACCATTTTTGGTTCCAATCAGGTCATTTTGATATTTGGTTCTTGCATAGGTCAGGCCGGCTGCCATGCGAAAGTTGCGGGCAGGTGACAAGGACGCTTCAAGTTCAACGCCCTGTGTCCGAACACCATAAGTCACGTCACCGGTTGCGCAGGTTCCAGTGGCGTTCGGGGTAGCGTTGAAATTGCTGCCAGCGGCAGACAAACTTTGATCAGTGTCCGCGTTTGGACCGCCGATCAGATTTTTGCATCCGTTGATTGACTGAACGAGGAAAACAGTACCGTTGAAGGTGTTCAACTGGAAGTTGGAGAAATCCGACCGGAAAGCAGAAACGCTAAGACTGAACGGACCAGTCGAATATTTTGCACCGAGTTCGTAGCTATCGACAAGTTCTGGGTCAAACTGCAGGTTGCGGACGAGGGCCTGAGCACCGCCAACCGACGCAAAAGTCGCAATTGGGGATTTCAGTGCAGAGCGATCAAGATTGAAGCCGCCTGCCTTATAACCGCGGGCAAAGCTGGTGTAGAGTAACAAATCATCGGTCGGCTTCCACGACAGGATCGCAGTGCCCGTGAATTCATCTTCACTGCGCTTGTCATTGATGGACACGCCGTTCAATTCAGCCGTCGAGTTGCCTTGGCAAGCCAGACCAATCAATGAACCCGATAACGCACGTGCTGTTGCCGTCGTCAGCGGATTAACCAGATCATCCGACACGAGCCCTTGGATAGTGGTGCAGGCCACGTTGTCGTTGCCGAAGGTCGCATTGAACTTCTTCTTGTCGCTTGTGTAACGCAATCCCAGAGTAAGGTTCAACGTATCGGTGATGTGAATAATGTTATGTGTAAAGGCAGCAAAGTTGGTGCCGTTTTGGAAATAACGGTCATTGGTCGTGCCCAGATCGTTGAGACTATCAAGCCGTGTGAACGCAGCAACAACATCAGCACCTGAAATAGGGCCGCTCGCTGCAAGGATGGTGTTGCGGCCAACACCCGCAAGGTTTCCAATTCCGCCGTTAACGCAGCCGGGCTGTCCTGACGCATAAAGACCTGCCAAACCGCCACCAGAAATGATGCGGCATGTTGCAAAGCGTCCATATTGGTTGCCGAAGCGAAGATTGTCGCGGACGGTAAGTTTTTCATTGGAGAAAAACCCGCCGACGAGCCAGTCGAGCTTACCGCCAAATGCTTCACCCTGCAGACGCAATTCCTGCGTAAAGGTATGGAACTGACGATAAGCGTCATCGCTTGGCGCGCGATACAGAATGTCGACTTCGCCATAATCAGTATCAGATGCCTGACCCGAACGATATTGGCGGTAGGCGGTAATCGACGTCAACGTTGCGCCGCCGAAATCATAATCGATTTGGCCGGAGAAACCATAATCCTTCGTCTCGCCGGTAAAGACGCGGTTGGCACTGACCGAAATGTTGCGGCCATAACCCTGGTTGAACGCTGCCAATGGCTGACCAAGGTCACGGAGCACGTTGATGATGTTGTTGGATGTTGGCGTCGCAGCCACACCGGTGGTGCTTGGATTGTTCAAATCCCCGATGAACTGATTGACCGTTTGATCGATGTAAGTTGCTGCGCAGCATTCTTCCTTACGCGACGTATAGTCGGCGATCAAGCGGATGGAGAGTGCATCGGTGGGCTCGAACAACAATTGACCACGCAGGAAGTAGCGGTCGCGGTTGTTGATGTCGCGGCCATTTTGATCATCGCGGTAAAAGCCGTCACGCTTCACGTAGACGCCGTCAACGCGGAACGCCAGCTGCTCCGAAATCGGGCCAGTGAAGCTAGTTGCAGCGCGCATGAAGTCATAATTGCCATAGGTAAGCTCGCCACTGCCTCCAAAGGTGAAGCTTGGCTTTTTTGAATAGATGCTGATCAGACCAGCCGAAGAGTTCCGGCCGCCAAGCGTTCCTTGCGGTCCGCGCTGCACTTCGACGCGATCGATCTCGCCAAGTTCGTTTAGGCCAATGCCCGAACGCGAGCGGTAAACGCCGTCGATGAAAACGGGAACCGAGCTTTCGAGGCCGGGGTTGTCGCCAACGGTGCCAATGCCGCGGATACGAGCGGAGCCATTTGCTTCGGATCCGGTTGAGGAAACGAGCAATGATGGGGCAACCTGGTTCAGCTGGCGAATATCGTTAGCGCCGCTGTTTTGCAGCGTTTCCGCGTTCACTGCCGAAATGGCGACTGGCACGTCCGAAAGCAGTTGGCTGCGGCCTTGGGCAGTCACGACGATTTCTGGGTCGCTGTTGTCGTCCGCCTGGGGCGCTTCCTGCGCAAATGCTAGGCTTGGTACTGCAAGCGCAATGCAAGCTGCGGATAGTTTCAAGGCGTGGCTGAGGGATTTGTCACGTCGCAACATATTCTTCTCTCCTGTTTAAACTTATTTTTTTTGAAACTAGCGATAATGCATTCGAATGTCATCGCCGTTAACCGTGGAATTTATGAAATTTTTTTTGTGCGTCAATTGTGCAACATGCGCTGCTTTCACGTTACGGAAACCAGATTTTCTCCCATCTAGATTTCCGCAACGATATCAAAAATGCTGCGCAGCAATTTTTTACAGTTTAACGAGCATCTTGCCCGTGTTCTCGCCGCTGAAAAGGCCAATAAAGGCTTCGGGCATCTTTTCGATTCCCTCTTTCACAGTCTCGCGACCATTCACTGCGCCCGCTTGAATGAGTGCAGCCATATCGGCGTTAAATTCGGGAACCTGCCCATAGAAATCAGGATAAAGGAAACCCTTGATCATGATCCGCTTGCCAATAATCATAGGCAGATATTGCATCGGCTGCGCCTTGAAGTCGTTGTAGACGTCAATCATGCCGCAAATGGCAAAGCGGGCCCATTCCTTCGACGTCGCGAGTGCAGCGTCGAAATGTTCGCCGCCGACATTGTCGAAATACACATCAATACCGCTTTCGCCGATATCCTTCAAAGCAGCAATCAGTTGCGGAAGTACTTTGCCCGATTTATAATCAATCACGGCGTCGGCGCCCAACTCTTTGACCCATGCACATTTATCTGGGCCGCCGGCCGAGCCGATGACCTTCATGCCCTTGGCCTTGGCGATTTGAGTTACGGTCGAACCGACTGCCCCTGCCGCTGCCGAAACGAAGATAACCTCGCCAGGCTTTGCTTCCGCCACTTTAAGCAAGCCAAACCAAGCGGTGCCGCCCGGCATGCCGATAATGCTGAGCCAGTGCTTGTCGGGTACGGCCAGATCAGGGAGCTTTGCAGGCGGCATTCCGGCTGGTGGCGTTTTTCCACCCCCAAAGACCGCCGAGTCACGCCAGCCCGCCATGTGCAAAACATTCGTGCCCACAGGAAATTCTGCATTGTTGCTTTCGGTAACAGTGCCGACTGCGCCACCCGTCATGGGTTCGCCCAGTATGAATGGATCGGCATAGCTTTTCGCATCATTCATGCGGCCGCGCATATAGGGGTCGACCGACAGCCAGCTGTTCGTCACGCGAAATTCGTCAGCGCCCAACGCTGCATCTGGCAGGTCCAATATGTTGAAATTGCTGTCGTTCGGGAGCCCTGCGGGGCGGCTAGCCAATGTCCATGCACGCATTATCTTGTCTCTCCATTCGCTTTTTCTGCTGCAGGATTTGTTGCAGCATTTTTATACACGGGCCTTCCGCCGACCCACGTTTCTTTGACCACTGCGTTACGCAGTTCGCTGGGGCTTGCAAGCAGAGGGTCCACATCAATCAGGATGAAGTCTGCATAATGGCCAGGCGTTAATGATCCGAATTTACCTTCCGCAAAAGCGGCATATGCCGCGCCAGTGGTGAAACCGGCAAGCGCTTGTTCGCGTGACACACGTTCTTCCGGACGCCAGCCGCCAAATGGTTGGCCGTCGGCATCCTCGCGTGTCATGGCAGCTGCAAGGCCGGCAAATGGGTCAGCGGACTCGACCGGTACGTCCGAACCAAAAGCAAGCTTGCCCCCAGCGCGCAAAATTGACTGCCAGGCATAGGCACCTTTCAGCCGTTCCTGACCGAGACGCGTCTCGGCCATCTGCCTATCCGACGTTTGGTGCACAGGTTGCATGGATGAAATGATGCCATGTTTGCCCAACCTTGCGAGATCGGCAGGATCGACGATCTGGGTATGTTCAATACGCCAGCGCATATCGCCGCTATATGTTTCGGAAAGTTCTTCGATGGCGCTGATCACTTCTGCATTGGCAGCGTCACCGATAGCATGAACGGCGGTTTGAAAGCCGTCCATCGACGCACGAACCATCAAGTTACGGATTTCCGCGCTCGCGAGAAACTGAAGGCCCGTCTGGCCCGGTGCATCGGCATATGGTTTTTTCAACCAGGCGCCTCGGCTACCCAGAGCTCCATCGAGATACAATTTTACCCCGCCAAGCCGCAATTTGTCATTGTACAGCCATGGGCTTGGCCGTGGCCCGGCAATGGCGACCATATTGTCGATGCCGCCGGCATAAGCAAAAATGCGCACGCTTAGCCAGCCACCGTCACCTGCGCGGCGATAGCTTTGCCAGTCGTCGATGGAAGTCCCCATGTCGGCAATTGCTGTGATGCCGAGCGCATTCAGTTTTTTCTGCGCTTCACCCAGTGCAATATCGCGCTCCAGTGGCTTTGGCGCTGGCACGAATTTGCCAACCAAGTCTGTCGCAGCATCCACAAATATCCCGCTGGGCTTTCCGCCAGCCATCTCTATGCGTCCGCCGGTTGGCGACTTAGAAGCAGCGGAGATGCCCGCGATTTCCATTGCGCGGCTGTTGGCCCAGCCAGCATGGCCGTCCACCCGCTCAAGCCAGACCGGTCGGTCGGCGACGGCAGTATCCAAATCCTGTGCAGTCGGAAACCGTCCCAGACCCCATTTTTCCTGATTCCAGCCACGCCCAATGATCCAACGCCGATCAGGATATTTGGAAGCATAGGCCTTGATGGCCGCCTGCGCCTCAGCCAGACTGTTGGTGCCAGACAGGTCAAGGGTCAACAACTGGAAGCCAAGTCCCATTACATGTCCATGCGCGTCGATCAGACCAGGCAGCAAAGTGGCGCCGCGCCCATCGAGCCTGAAATCAAGTGTTTTGGGCAGCTTGTCCTTTTTGGTGAGCAGCTCAGCGACCTTGCCGTCACTTCCCACAAGCATCGCGTTAAAACGGATCACCTTGCCGTCTTGATCAAGCGTGATGCCGTTTACATTCTCTACCAAGCCGTCTGCAAATACCGGAGCAGACAAAGCAAGCAGGGCAAACGCGAGTAATTTCTTCATCCCTTTGGCAGCCTTTTTACAATCGAACTGGTATCAAGTCGGCCACCACCCATATGCTGCACATCTGCATAAAATTGGTCAATGATGGCGGTAATGGGCAAAGTGGCCCCGACGGCGCGCGCTTCTTCGAAGGCAAGCCCAAGGTCCTTGCGCATCCAATCCACAGCAAAGCCGAAATCGAACTTATCCTGCGCCATGGTGGCCCAACGGTTATCCATTTGCCAGCTTTGCGCCGCTCCACCTGAAATGGCTTCATAAACCTTCTCAACATCAAGCTCGGCCGATTGCGCAAACCGCAGTGCTTCCGAAAGTGACTGGATCACGCCAGCAAAGGCAATCTGATTGCACATTTTGGTTGTTTGCCCAGTGCCGGGGCCACCAACATGGACGACACGTTTGGAATATGCTGCGATTATCGGGCGCGCGGCCTCTACCGAAGTTTCGGTTCCGCCGCACATGATCGACAGCGTCCCGTTTTCCGCCCCGGCTTGTCCGCCCGTGACTGGCCCGTCCACTACCAACAGGCCACGGGACTTGGCTTCGACCCCGAGTTGACGGGCGATGCGTGCCGAAACGGTTGTATGGTCTATATACAGGCTGCCCTTGGCCATCGTCGAAAAGGCGCCGTCGCGGCCAAGTGTTACCGCTGCCAAATCATCGTCGGTGCCGACGCAGCTAATCACGACATCGACCTCTTTGGCGGCATCTGCGGGTGAGCTGGCTATGGTACCGCCATAAGTTTCTACCCATTTTTCAGCTTTGGCACGTGACCGGTTGTACACCGTCAGGTCATGCCCGGCCTGTTTGAGATGCCGCGCCATAGGGCCGCCCATGACGCCCAATCCGATAAAAGCTATTCTGGTCATGACCCCGCCTTAATGTTTGTTTTCACTTAACACCAGATGCGTTAGGGGCCATTTTATATGTCTGAACTTTTGACCCTGGACCATGTCCGCGCCGCCCATGACCGTATTCGCGATTCCATCGTGGCAACGCCTACCTTGCACAGCCAGACGCTTTCAAAGCTGACGGGCGCCAATATATACCTGAAGTTTGAAAACCTTCAGTTTACGGCCGCCTATAAAGAACGCGGTGCGCTCAACGCCATCCTCTTGTTGACCGATGAACAACGCAACAAGGGCGTCATCGCGGCTTCAGCCGGTAACCATGCGCAGGGATTGAGCTATCATGGCACGCGGCTCGGCATCCCAGTGACCATCGTCATGCCCATTCCGACACCAACGGTAAAAGTGATGCAGACCGAAAGCGTCGGCGGCAAAGTCGTGTTGTTTGGTGAGACATTTGACGACGCGTACAAGCATGCAAGGCAGCTTGAGGCCGAGCAAGGGTTGACGTTTGTACATCCATTCGATGACCCTAATGTCGCCGCAGGGCAGGGGACAGTCGCGCTTGAAATGCTTGAAAGCATAGAGTCGCTCGACATGCTCGTCGTTCCCATTGGCGGCGGCGGTCTGCTATCAGGAATGGGGACTGCGGCGCGCGCGTTGAAACCAGATATTGGCCTGATCGGTGTTCAGGCCGAGCTTTATCCATCTATGTATGCCTTGCTCAATAACCTGCAAATGCCATGTGAGGGCGATACGCTGGCAGAGGGTATTGCGGTCAAGGTGCCAGGTAGCTTCACGAGCGAGGTTATCCGGGGTCTGGTTGACGAGATTGTGCTCGTTAGCGAAGCACAGTTGGAAAGCGCGGTGAGCCTTTTGCTGCAGATTGAAAAAACCGTGGTCGAAGGGGCAGGCGCTGCTGGTCTTGCTGCGGTGATGGCCAATCCGGAGATATTTGCAGGCAAGAATGTTGGCATCGTTTTGTGCGGCGGAAATATCGACACCCGGCTGCTTGCCAATGTCCTTTTGCGCGACCTTGCGCGTTCCGGCAGATTGGCCCGGTTGCGCCTGACGCTGCAGGATCGGCCTGGCGCGTTGTACAAAGTCATGCGCTTGTTCAACGAGCATAATGTCAACATCATCGAGATTTACCATCAGCGTATTTTTACGACTCTGCCAGCAAAAGGTTTGATTACCGATATCGAGTGTGAGGCCCGCGATGCCCAACAATTACAAGGACTTGTGGACGGCCTGAATTTGGCAGGATATAAGGTTGAACGCGTTGAACTCAACAAATAGACAGACCAAGTGCGAAAGATGGTAAATTCGCTTTTCAGTGCATGATCAGCTGTGCATAAAAGGTAAATAATGTCTTAATGGCCGTGGCGGCTATGCGGAGAAAATATGAGCGCACCAGTCCGTTTTCCGCGATTTTTTGTTACCAGCCCTGGCCCATGCCCTTATTTGCCGGGCAAAGTCGAACGCAAGGTTTTTACCGAACTGAATGGCGACCATTCAGACGAGTTAAACGAGGCACTTGGCCGTATCGGTTTTCGGCGCAGCCAGAACGTTGCCTATCGGCCCAGCTGCCTGGACTGCAAAGCCTGTGTATCGGTTCGGGTCCGTACTGACGAATTCATGCCCAATGCCACCCAGCGGCGTATATTGCGGCGTAATGCGGATCTTGTCGTAAGTGCCTGTCGCCCATGGTCGACGTCGGAACAATATGAGTTGCTCCGCCGCTACCTGACATCGCGTCATCCCGATGGTGGCATGGCGAACATGGACGATATGGATTATGCCGACATGGTCGAGCAGTCGCCTGTACGGAGCCATGTGATTGAATATCGCACACCCACCCGCTTTGGACGGCTAGGGGAGTTAGTCGGGGCATGCCTGACTGACCAGCAAAGTGACGGCGTCTCCATGATTTACAGCTTCTACAATCCCGATATCCCGGAGCGTGCCGGGCTTGGCAATTTTATCATCATGGACCATATCCTGCGCGCAAGGGCAGCCGGGCTGCCTTATGTCTATCTTGGCTACTGGGTGGATGGCGCCGCGCGCATGCAGTACAAGACCCGCTACCGGCCGCTGGAACGCCTTGGTCCTGATGGCTGGGAATTGTTCGATCCTGATGGGGAAACGCCCGCTTGAGCGCATAGATCAGATTCGGTCAGCAATCACTGTTGCCAGTAATTCTATACCTTTGGCGTCCTCTGCGTCGAAACGATTGATCGATGGACTGTCCAGATCAATAACGGCAATGACTGAGCCGGAACGCCTCACGGGTACAACCAGTTCAGACGCGCTGTTCGCATCACAGGCGATATGGCCGGGAAAGGCGTGCACATCATCCACTAATTGTGTTTCGCCCGATTCAGCAGCCGTGCCGCAAACACCCTTTCCAAACGGAATTCGGATACAGGCTACTTTCCCCTGAAAGGGTCCGAGGACGAGCTCTCCGTCAACCACGCGGTAAAAGCCCGTCCAGTTTACATCGGGCAGATATTCCCACAATAATGCAGCAATATTCGCCATATTGGCGACTTTATCCGGCTCGTCGCTGGTCAGCGCATGGGCAGAGCGAACCAATTCCGCATATAATTCGGACTTCGGCGCGGCGGCGTCAATTTCAAAAATGTGCATGTGTGTTGCCTTATCAGTCGAAGCTGACCTTGCCACGGTTTTTCTTGATCGTTGACCTGCCCTTTTTGGCACCCACGCGTCGTGCCTTCGCGGCCTTGCTGGGTTTCGTCGCGACACGGCGGGGTTGGCGGACATGTGCCCGGTCTATCAGTTCAATGACGCGCGCGCGGGCATCCTGCCTATTGGCCTCTCGCGTGCGGTGGCTTCGCGCTGTGACAATGAGCTCGCCCGACAGCGTCATCTTGCTGCCTGCCAGTATTTTAAGCTGGCGAAAGGCATATGGCTGAAGGCCAAGCGCGTAAACATCCACGCGCAACTGGCACGCGGTAGCGACCTTATTGACGTTCTGCCCGCCTGGCCCAGTTGAGGCGAGAAAGGTTTCTTCAAGCAAGTCTTCGGGAAGGTCAAAGGCCATAATGACGGCTGTAACAGCCATCATTATGTTTTGCCAATGTCACGCAGCGAGTTTTGCTGCAGTTTCAGCGACTCTCTTGCCGAGATAGCGTGCGCCATCAAGTTCGGTTTCGCTGGGCTGGCGACTGCCATCGCCATTTGCGATCGTCGTTGCGCCATAAGGCGCGCCGCCAGTAACCTCATCATTGCGCATTTGCCCGGCAAAGCCATAATCGAGGCCTACAATGGTCATACCGAAGTGCAAAAGATTGGTGATGATCGAAAACAAGGTCGTTTCCTGGCCGCCATGCTGTGAAGCGGTTGAGGTAAAGGCAGCGCCGACTTTTCCGTTCAATTCGCCGCGCATCCAGACTCCGCCGGCTTGGTCCCAAAAGCTTGCCATCTGGCTCGACATCCGGCCAAAACGTGTTCCGGTTCCGACCACGATCGCGTCATAATCTTTCAATTCATCAATCGTGGCGATTTCTGCCTTTTGATCAAGTTTGAAATGCGCAGCCTGGGCTACCTCAAGAGGTGCAGTTTCTGGCACACGACGTAAAGTTACTTCGGCGCCACTGCTGCGCGCGCCTTCGGCAATAGCTTCAGCCATTGTTTCGATATGGCCATAGCTGGAATAATAAAGGACGAGTACTTTTGTCATTGGAATTTCCTTTTTTGATGGGAGAGAATGAAGAGTCGAGGGGGCTTTTTACCGGGCGTCCACAAGAACGATCTCAGCGTCCTCAATTGCCGTAATGGTAATATTGCCTTCGTTTATCGCCACACCGTCGCGGGCATTTGCGCGCTGTCCGTCAATTTCAATAGCGCCTGTTGCTGGCACAAGATAGGCATGGCGGTTAGTGCCGATCGCATAATCGAGGCTTTCCCCTGCCTTGATTGTTGCGCCAAGAACGCGTGCGTTGGTACGGATAGGCAAGGCGTCCTCGTCTTCTTCAAAGCCACTTGCCAATATCTGCCACGCGCCTGAACGGTCACCTTTGGGGAAAGGTTTGGCACCCCAGCTTGGCGCGCCACCCGTGCGGTTTGGGACGACCCATATCTGGAACAACGTAGTTGGTTCATTCTCTACATTATATTCCGCATGACGAATGCCGCTGCCCGCGCTCATGACCTGGACATCGCCTGCAGCCGTGCGGCCTTCGTTGCCGAGGCTGTCCTTGTGGGTGATGGCGCCTGTGCGGACATAAGTGATGATTTCCATGTCGGCATGGGGATGTGGTGGAAAGCCGGACTGTGGTGCAATGATATCGTCATTCCACACGCGGATCCCGCCCCAGCTCATCCGGTTTGCATCATGGTAGCTGCCAAAGGAAAAATGATGATGGGCGTCGAGCCAGCCATGGTTCGCAGCGCCCAATGTTTCAAAGGGCCGGATTTCAAAATTTGTTGTCGTGTTGACCATGTCAGTCACTCCTTATCCAGGATGTTTTGCATAGATACAAAATAGGCCATAAGATTGTGATTGAAATAGAAACGTTAGAAACATATTGTTTCCAAATATGAACCTACCTGATTTTGAAGCGTGGAGCATTTTCGCGTGCGTGGTCGAGCATAAGAGCTTTACGGCGGCAGCCCTGAACCTCGGCGTATCGAAAGCCACCATATCGAAAGCCGTCACCCGTCTGGAGGTACAGGTTGGTGCGCCGCTCTTTCACCGCACCTCACGCCGTTTGTCGCTTACAGAAAGCGGAAGCAAGCTGGTGGCGCATGCAAAAGCAATATTGTCAGAAGGCCAAGCCGCAGAAGAAGCTGCCCGCGGTGAAGCGTCCGAGCCCGTTGGGCTGGTGCGCCTGGCTGTTCCGATGAGCTTTGGTCTCAAAAAATTGGGTACAGTGATCGCGGATTTCCTGTGCGCTTATCCAGGCATCAGCATCGATATGCATTTGAGTGATGCAAAAGTAGACTTGATTGGCGAGGGCTTCGATGTTGGCTTGCGCATCGCGGCGCTTCCTGACAGCAGCCTTCGTGCGCGCAAACTTCGCGACGTTCAAACCTATATCGTTGCGGCGCCGGAATATTTGAAACGTCGCGGGACGCCGCGGCACCCTGCCGAGCTTGGCGAACATGATTGCCTGCGATATTCGCTACTTGCGGCACCGGAGCTTTGGCGTTTCACCAATTCCAATGGCGAGGAAGTCGCGGTGCGTCCCAACGGACGTCTGCGGGCCAACAACAGTGACGCCATGCTGCACAGCCTTCGTGCCGGCCTTGGCATTGCAGTTGTTCCTGACTTCATTGTTGAAGAAGATATGGCCAATGGTAACGTCGTTTCCATATTAGAGAACTGGCATCCCCGCGCTGTCGCGCTGCATTTGGTCACTCCGCCGGGCGCAGTACGACCGCGACGCGTAACGGCGTTAATCGATTATCTCGCTACGGCGTTGGTCTGATAGCTGTGTTAACTTTGGCGGCGGGTGGCCATTTAAGGGAAACGTACATCCTTAATCTACGAGTTTTGGTTGTTAAATATTTATCGGAACCCGCTAAGTCCTCTAAAAACCATGAGAATGATGGAATATTTGGTGGTCCTTAGAATGTACCAAATCGCTGGAAACGAGTCACATTATGCAAACATAAATGTCACGACTCGCGGAAATCCCAGCATTAACACCAAATTAACCTTTTCAGTTCATTTCCCTTATGGTTAACAAAGCTCGAAGCACTGGCGGTGAGGACCGTGTTGCTTCGGGGGTGCAGGGTTTCAAAGAGGGGTTTGCCCAATGCGTGTGCTTTTGATTGAAGATGAACCGACCACGGCGAAAGCTATCGAAATGATGCTCGCGACCGAGGGTTTCAATGTTTACACGACCGATCTTGGTGAGGAAGGCCTCGATCTGGGCAAGCTGTATGATTATGACATCATATTGCTCGACCTTAACTTGCCTGACATGCACGGCTATGATGTGTTGAAAAAGTTGCGTGTTGCCAAGGTTCAGACACCAGTGCTTATCCTGTCAGGTATTAGCGAGATGGACTCCAAAGTCCGCTCCTTTGGCTTTGGCGCGGATGATTATGTCACCAAGCCATTTCATCGCGAAGAGCTGGTCGCGCGCATTCATGCAGTGGTCCGCCGTTCAAAGGGTCATTCGCAGTCGGTTATCCGCACCGGCAAATTGTCGGTCAACCTTGATGCGAAGACCGTTGAAGTCGATGGTAGCCGCGTGCACCTGACCGGAAAAGAATATGCCATGCTTGAGCTGTTAAGCCTGCGCAAAGGCACTACGTTGACAAAAGAAATGTTCCTCAACCATCTATATGGCGGAATGGACGAACCCGAACTTAAAATCATCGACGTGTTCATTTGCAAGCTGCGCAAGAAACTGGCGCTTGCCTGCGGCGGCGAAAACTACATCGAAACCGTATGGGGCCGTGGCTATGTGCTGCGTGATCTCGACGATATGGAGCAGCCTCTCGTCGCCTGAGGCGCTTGACCGAAATTACCCGGGGGCAAGATGGGCGCAGTCAAAATTGGCTGCGCCCGTTTTTTTAACCGCGCGGCGGCAGGCCGGCAAACGTGATCACGCTTTCTGCGCCTTCATTACCAATCGCGCTCACACCAACAAAATGGTCGTCCACGATTAGGCCTTCAAGCACAGTGTTCGTCCCCTGAACCTCGCGCACGAATACCCAGTCCTGCGAATCTGCGCGGCGTTGATACACGCGATAACCCTGCGCGCCTGCTACCGCATCCCATTTTACAGTTGTGTCGGAGGACACGGCGCCGCCCAGTGTAGCTGAAGCGGGTGCTGGTGGTGCATCTGCCAACGCTCCCGCTGTGCGCACATTCAACAGCGTTACCTTGGCAAGATATTCAAAATCCATCTTGTCGACCGTGTCACCATATTCGATTCCATTTTCGGTGCGCAGATCCTGATGCTGGTGGCGATAGTTTTCAACGCCGACCGTATAACGGATTGCTGGAAAGCCAAGCTCAAGTGACGGCAAATGGTCGCCGCCGCGGGCAAAGCGGTCAGGACGCCGCACACCGAATACATCAAGCTTCACGTCGGGAAAGGACTTTGCCGCGACCATGTCGGCGTAGCGCATCAGCGAACGGCTTGGTCCGTCATCTTCGCCACCACTGCTGCGGCGGGCCATCTGTCCGGCAAGATCTTCCGATGCACGGATACCCTCACTGAACACACGGACGACATTATCAACCTTGCGACCGTCGGTGCCAAGCGTGCCGCCCACAATGTCATTGTTCAACATTGCGCTGACTTTCCAGCCCCGTTCTTTTGCTGTTTCCGCAAGCAAGCGTCCGCCCATCAATCCCTGTTCCTCGCCAGACAGCAGCGCGAAGACAATTGTTGCCTCGGTCTGCGGCTGTTGCGCCATGATACGTGCGGCCTCGATTACCAATGCACTGCCTGATCCGTCATCATTGGCACCCGGCGCATCTCTCGTAAAATCCATCACGTCTGAAACGCGGCTGTCGATGTGCCCTGCAATGATGATGACGTGATTCCAGCCCATTTTGCCGGGCTTGATGGCAAGAACGTCGACGATATTGACGCCATTCGGGATACGCGGACCAGACATATTGCGTTGAATCAATTCGGTCTCCAGGCAGCCCTTGCAAGCCTTGGCAATTTTTTCGAATTCGCCCTGCGCCCACGCGCGCGCTGCACCGATGCCACGCTTAGGGTCTGTTGCCGAAGAGAGCGTATGGCGCGTGCCAAAGCTCACAAGTTTTTCAACATCGGCCTTCAGGCGCTCGGGCTTCGGACTTGTCTGCGCGGATAATGGAGTGGCAACGCCAATGGCAATTATACTGGCAATCAAAGCTGTCTTTTTCATCATATTCGCGGTCCCATTATGTTTGTAGATACCAGCGCTCACTACCCTCGAGCGCAATTGCCGTCAGTTTTCCCGAGTTATAAGCACCGGTATCGATGCCAATTCGCGAACCGCGTTCGTCAACCTCGTCATATATTGTGTGGCCATAGATGACGACCTTTTCCAGATCGCCGCGCTGATCCACAAATTCCTCGCGTATCCACCGCATATCGCTTGGTTTTTGTTCCGACAATGCAACCCCGGGGCGAATACCAGCATGGACAAACACATAATCGCCAATAACGATCTGGTCTTCGAAGCTTTCGATGAACTCCAGATGCGCCTGTGGCACCAAAGTCGTCAATCGCTCGGTCAGCTGCTCCATATCAAGGGTGATATATTCTGCCCGCGTTATGGGATAGGACAGAACGGTTTCTTCACCGCCAATGCGGAGGAAAAACCGGGTAACCTTTGCGTCGCCCTTGCGACAGGCACTCACGAAGACCTCTTCATGGTTCCCCATCAGGAAACGGACATTTTTGCCCGATGCCTTCAGCGCCATCGCTGTTTCGATAACCGCTGCGCTTCCCGGACCACGGTCTACGAGATCGCCGAGGAATATGATTTGGGTATCAGCAGGGCCGCGCGCTTGGTCGTCTGCCGCGATTTTTGCCAGCAATATATCCAGCAAGTCGTTGCGGCCATGGATATCGCCGATTGCATAAACACGTATGCCCTCAGGTACCCGCGCGGAATCAAGCGGGCGCGGCACAACAGCTTTTTTGAAAAGGCGACCTAACATGGCATGTGGCATATAAGAACGCGTGGCCTGTTATGGAAGTGGTCAGTCCTCAACAGTGAAACGCAATCCTGCATTTTTTTGCAATCGGTCAACAAGTGCCTCACCCAATGCTGCACCAGGCGTGGTCACACCGCCGGGACCGTTTATTTCACACAACGCGATGGCGGTTTCGCTGATCATCTTGCTGGTTGATCCATAGCCCGGGTCACGGTCACCCTTCACGCTTAGCCTGGCTGTGCGGCCGTCGGGATACTCGGCGACGAACAGGACATCGTAGAAGCCAGTGTCGCGCTCCTCTTTCGTTGGACCTTCGCCTGGCTTGGGGTCGTTATCTCCGCCCATCATCGGCGTTGATGCGACATGTTTGGCAATGGCTTCGCCCTGTTCGCCTGGACCGGTAAGCATCATTTCATCATAGACAAAATCTGCGCCAAAAGCCTGATTCAGCAGGAAATTGGTGCGATGGACATTTTTGGTATTGATCGGTGCCATCACAAAATTGGTTGCCCAGCTTCCGAGGCTGTCGTCATATTCCGGCTTGTTGCCCGCCGGCTGTGGCGGGCCTTCGAAACCGCCGGATAGGCTAAATGGATTGGTCAGATAGCCAATCACCGCGGGGTCCTTGCTTGCGGCGGCCATGGTGGCCTTCAGGCTTGCAGCCGTGCCGCCTGAGAAAGTACCCTTCATCGCCCGGACACGACCCTTGACGCGTGGGGCGGGTGTTCCAAAACTTTGTACGCAATGCTTTTCGAGCATGAGCACACCAAGGTCGAATGGAATGGAATCAAATCCTGCCGAGAAGACAATGCGCGCACCCGATGCTTTCGCTGCAGCGTCATGCTGATCGATTTTTTGGCGCATCCATGCAGGTTCACCGCACAGGTCGGTATAATCTGTGCCGTTGGCGACACAGGCTGCGACAAGCTCATTGCCATATAATTGATACGGGCCAACGGTTGTCAGCACGACTTTGGTTCGTTTGACCATTGCATCCAATGTCGCTGGGTCCGATGCATCCGCGACGATCAATGGTGTGTCTGCAGCAGCGCCGATCATGTCGCGCACTTCAGCCAATTTATCTGCGCTTCGGCCCGCCATGGCCCATTTCAAGCCCGTTTTGTCTTTCAGATATTCTGCGACCAAGCGCCCAGTATATCCCGTTGCACCGTAAACGATGATATCAAACTCGCGGCTTTCACTTGGCATCTCTTCCTCCCGAATATCTATCCGCCGCAATCGATGAGCAAAAATGCCCGCCGAGTCGACCAAAATCTCATGGGAAAGATACTAAATCTGGCGGTCCTTTTGATAGTCGGGTTCGACTACAACCTCGCGGCGGGTGCGAAGCGTGCTGTCATGGTCGGTTTGGGTAACCAACCTATTCTCTGCCTCCCGGCGCTTACGGGCACGGTAGGAATCGAAGCTGTAACTTTTCTGGTCGAATGCAAACAGGCAGAAGAAGCCACCTGCGATCGCAATGTTTTTTAGCGCCGCAGCTGCTTGGATTGGATCAGCGGTTTCGCGGTGAAACAGCAAAGCGGTCAACAAACAGAAGATAGCAAAAACAAGCGCAGTCAGCCGGGTGAAAACGCCAAAAATGATCATTAATCCGCCAATGATTTCAAATAGAGCGGTCGGTAGCGCAAGGTTGGTCGGAAGATTTGCCGAAGCCATATAGGCCGACGTTCCGGACAGATCGGTCAGCTTCATGGCGCCTGACACGATGAAGAGCAATGCGAGCATGAAGCGCCCGATTAATGCGAACATTCCTGAAATCATGATCAAAGCCTCCGGTTTGACCGGGTCCAGCCGAGGGGCAGCGAACCCGGTCAGATGGGTTAACGCGCGACTTTGCAAATCGAGCCATTGGTTTCAAATAAGGCGGAAAAGACGCCCGTAGTTAGGCGACCTACAGCTTTGGCAGGGTAACCCCACGCTGCCCCATATATTTGCCTGCACGGTCCGCGTAGCTCGTCTCACAGGGCTGTTCACCCTTTAGGAACAGAAACTGGCAAGCACCTTCATTGGCGTAGATCTTGGCGGGCAGCGGCGTCGTGTTGCTGAACTCCAGCGTCACATGACCTTCCCAGCCCGGCTCAAGCGGCGTTACGTTGACGATGATGCCACAGCGGGCATATGTCGATTTGCCAAGACAGATAACCAGTACATCCCGAGGTACCCGGAAATATTCCACGGTCCGGGCAAGCGCAAAGCTGTTTGGCGGAATGATGCACACATCGGTCTTGCGATCGACGAAGCTTTTCGGATCGAATTCCTTTGGATCGACAATTGAGCTATCGACGTTTGTGAAAATCTTGAATTCGTCCGCGACCCGCGCATCATAGCCGTACGACGACAAACCATAGCTGATGCAACCGTCGCGGCGCTGCGCCTCAACAAATGGTTCAATCATGCCCGTAGCGTGCGCCTGTTCGCGGATCCAGATGTCGGACAATATGGACATAATAACTCCCTGTTATGCGACATGCTTTTGCCATTTTGCGGGAGGAGCGCAAGTGGCAGAGGCGAAGAATCTGTTATCTTTCTGCGCAGGTAATGCCGACATCATTTAAGATTTGCGGGACCAAATCCGTGTGGAAGCAGCTCTGACAAAAGGAATGTTTCATGTCCCGTCGCATGCGCGCAATGCACCGGGATATCAGTTGCAGTAAGGTCCGCGACTTCCTTGATGATTTGCCTACAACGGCCACAGGGGGTGATTGGTTCATGCGCAGCGCCGACATGTCCGGCAAGGCCCCCAGCGACCGCTATTTCGCGGATAGCCCGCAATTTGCCGTCACTGTTGGCTTTGGCTATCGCAACCGTTTCGGCGCATAAGGTCATGCCATAACTTGCATTTTCAAAATTACTGCCCGTGACGATTTCGCCATTGTCGAGCAGCAGCGCTGCGCCGACATGAAAATTGGAATAAGGAGCATAGGCTTTGTTCGCTGCCTCAATGGCGACTTGCACCAACCGCTCGGTCATCCCGCTCATTTGCGCACCACGACCCAGCGCACGGGACCAACAATGCCGCTGACACGTCGGCGATCATTCGCGGTCCACATCACCCATGGTCGGGACGAATAATCAGGCGATATGCCATTGCCTTCAAGCCAGATATTGCGGTCAATTGACTTGCTCACCTGATATTCCTTTTCAAATTCGGGCGTCAATAGCAGGATTGCCGGGGTGCCGCTATGCGCCTCTATCTGGTTCAGGAAGGTCGCCAGCTCGGACAATATCAGTGCACGGTTGGGGCGGCTTTTGCAGCTGTCGGAAAAATCCAGTTGCACGGCAGGCGGCAATGCGCGTTCATTGCGCGGAACGCTCGTAATGAACATTGTTGCCTGTTCCGAGGCAAGTCGGCAAATATCAAAATGGTGCAGAGCGCCAAACCGAATGCCGGCCTCCTGCACAGCAGAAAGGTTCGCCTCGAACTGCGAGTCCCGCTTGTTTGCACCTTCAACTGCGGTGATATAGGCAAAATCCACTCCCGTCGCGCCCAGTTCTGCCCATTCCGGCTGGCCATTGCTCTCGTTCACGACAATGCCTTGAACAGGATAATCGTCACGTGACGGTGCCCACCCGGTGACATAGCTCCAAAGCAGATAGCCTGCAAAAGCTATGCCCAGCAGGAGCAAGCCCCAGCGGATTAATGTCCGGTTTCGCCCTAGCATTCGACCCCAAATCTTCGCTTTTGATTCGGCCACTGTCTAGTCGCTCCCGTCTGGCGAAGTCGAGAGAAGTTCCGCATTCGACCGCGGTTGAACATCGAATTTTGTCTTGGCGCTACCTTACGCCTTGATATGCAGCACACAAATCAATGTAAAAAGCCGCCGGGCAGTGGCGAAATCGACCTCTACTTTGCCTTCAAGCCGCTCCATCAGCAATTCCGCAGCCTCGTTATGAACGCCGCGCCGTGCCATATCGATGGTCTCAATTTCTGCAGCGCTTGCCTTCCGAATGGCCTGATAATAGCTATCACAGATGGCGAAATAGTCGCGTACCGGGCGGCGGAACCTGCCAAGTCCAAGCACCAGTGTCTCGTGCGGCGAACCGTCCTCGCGGCGGATATCAAGAATGAGACGGCCTTCGGCCACGCTGATACTCAAATGATAGGGACCAGAGTAGCCGTCACCCATATCGCGCAGCGGCTTGAAGAAATTGTCCTCAATCAAATCAAATATGGCCACGCGCCGTTCCTGTTCGATATCGGCATTGCGCCGCAGGATCGTTGCTTCGTCCAATTCAACTTTAATGATGCGTGGGTCGCCCATGATGCTGTGTTAGCTTGAGATATTTTTGGAGCAAGGGGTATCGAGTTTTGGCTCACCGGCGGCTACCATAATGTTGTCCACAGCCATATCCCCGCACTTCTTTTTCTGCCCCCTTGCGAAGCAGAACATGCTAAAGGATAGGGAGCCATGGCCGAACTGATCCGACTTGCTGCAGCCAATGAGGCTGAACCCCAACGTCTGCCCCGCAATATCGAGGCAGAGGCGGCATTTCTGGGCGCCATCTTGATCGACAACCGCGTGATTGAGGATGTATCGATCAAGCTGCAGCCGGACCATTTTTTCGAACCCCTGCATGGACGCATTTTTGAGCAGATTCTGCGGCTGATCGACCGCAATATGCTGGTGACCCCCGTAACGCTGAAGCCGTTTTTCGAGGCGGACGAAGCGATGCGCGAATTGGGTGGCCCGGGCTATCTGATCAAATTGACGGCAGATGGCGCTGGCTTGATTGGTGCACGCGACTTTGCCCAGCAAATCTATGACCTTGCCCTGTTGCGCGAATTGGTGACGGTCGGACGGACGCTTGTCGATAATGCTTTGGATACCAGCGAGAGCGTCGACCCGAAGGGACAGATAGAAGCGGCAGAAAGCGCGCTATACAAGGTTGCGGAAGGCGAAGGCGAAACCGGCTCGATGAAGAGCTTTCTTGCGGCGTCAACCGAGGCGATCCGCAATGTGGAGAAAGCGCTTAACTCGGGTGGCAGCCTTTCAGGTATCACAACTGGCCTCAACAGCATCAACGCCAAATGCGGCGGGTTGCACAATTCCGACCTTGTGATTCTGGCCGGACGCCCGGGTATGGGCAAGACGTCGCTTGCCACCAACATAGCGTTTAACGCAGCAAGGCGCTGGATTCGTGAGCGTGAAGACGGCATCGAAGAGTCAAAGGGCGCCGGTGCAAAGGTCGCCTTTTTCAGCCTCGAAATGTCAGCGGACCAGCTAGCCACCCGTATCTTGGCCGAACAGTCAGGCATCAGCTCCGAACTGCTGCGTATGGGGAAAATTTCGCGCGACGATTTCCGGGAGCTTTCGCGTGCGTCGCGCGAGTTGCAGGATTTGCCGCTTTACATTGACGACACGCCCGCGCTTACAATTGCTGCGTTGCGCACCCGGGCGCGGCGGTTGCAGCGTCGGCATGGTATTGGGCTGATCGTTGTCGACTATTTGCAGCTCCTTCAGGGCTCAAGCCGCGCCAACGACAACCGCGTCAACGAAATTTCGGAGATCAGCCGCGGCCTTAAGACATTGGCGAAGGAGCTGAGCATCCCAGTCATTGCCCTGTCTCAGCTTAGTCGTGCGGTCGAACAGCGCGAAGACAAGACGCCGATGCTGTCCGACCTGCGTGAGTCCGGTTCGATCGAGCAGGACGCCGATATGGTGTGGTTCGTTTACCGCGAAGACTATTATGAGCTAATGAAAAAACCCGATGAGGGCACGCCCGCATTTGAAGCCTGGAACGAAAAGATGGAACGAATCCACGGCGTTGCTGAGCTCATTATCTCCAAGCAAAGGCACGGCTCGACGGGACGTGTCCGCATGAAATTTGAAGCCAAGATTACACGGTTTAGTGATCTTGCTGACGACCAATATGCTGACGCAGGATATGATTGAGGCCGGGTAGAAACAGGCCGTTTAAAAAGACTCCGTCACCTTGAGCTTGATTCAGGGTCTATACTGCGTCTTGACCGACGGTTTTCCTGGAAAAATAGACCACGAAACAAGTTCGGGGTGACGGCGATAGGATATATAACCGTGGCCTCGGCCAGACTATTCGAATGGATTGCTATCCCCTCAACCGAGCGCTCAGAATATAGTTGAGCGCCATATTCTGGCTCAGATGCAGCCCCGACATGGGCGAGAAGGCAATGCCCTTCATGTCGATGACTTCGAGCCCCGCCTCCCCGAGCAGACCCGTAAGCTCCTCCGGCGTCAGGAATTTGTCCCAGTCATGCGTGCCGCGTGGAACCTGGCCCAATCTTTCTGCCGCCTCCACCAGAAATACGCGTGACGCAGGCGTACGGTTGGGGGTAGATAGCAAGAGCAGACCATCTGGTTTCAGATGGCGCACCAGTTCATGCACAAACGCCGCCGGGTCCATGACATGTTCGATAACCTCCATGCAGGTCACCACGTCGTATTGACCCAGGCCTTGCGACGCGATTTCCCCGGCGCGATAGTTGACAGACAGGCCTGCGCCCGCGGCATGTGACTTTGCCGCCTCGATGTTTTCAGGAGCGGCATCGACGCCCGTGACATCGGCGCCAAGACGCGCCAGCGGCTCGCACAGTAGTCCAGCGCCGCAGCCGACGTCCAACGCTGTTTTACCGACCAGCGGATGGCGGGCCTTGCCATCGCCGCCAAAATGCGCATCGACCGCATTGCGGATGAAGGCGAGCCGCACCGGGTTCAGCTTGTGCAGCATAGCCGAGCTGCCCTTTGGATCCCACCATTCCGATGCCAACGCGCCGAAATGGGCGGCTTCTGCGGCGTTAATTGTCGTTGCTGTGCTTGCGTTTGTCATATCCTGTCCCTATCAGGGCGCGCGATTGTAATATAGCAATTATTGAAGGTTTTCATGGCGCGCATTGTAATGAAATTTGGCGGCACGTCGATGGCCGGCACCGAACGCATCCGCCGTGTGGCCCAATTGGTCAAGCGCCAGGCCGAGCGCGGGGATGAGGTCGCTGTGGTAGTGTCCGCCATGGCTGGCGATACCGATCGCCTTGTGAATTTTTGCCGCGAAGCAAATGCGCTTTACGATCCGGCCGAATATGATGTGGTGGTCGCTGCTGGCGAACAAATCACCGCCGGCCTTTTGGCGATCACGCTTCAGGCACTCGGCTGCGAGGCACGCAGCTGGCTTGGCTGGCAAATGCCTATCCACACCGACAACGCCCATGCAAAGGCGCGGATAGGTTCCATTGATACCACAGAATTGCTCGCATCGATGGCGGCGGGAAATATCGCGGTTATTCCCGGATTTCAGGGGCTGACCGATGACAACCGAGTCACCACCTTGGGCAGGGGCGGGTCGGACACATCCGCAGTCGCCGTTGCCGCTGCGTTAAAGGCCGATCGCTGCGATATTTATACCGACGTCGATGGTGTCTACACAACCGATCCGCGCATCGTGGCCCGCGCCCGCAAGCTAAAGGCTGTCACCTACGAAGAAATGCTCGAGCTTGCCTCGGTAGGATCCAAAGTATTGCAAACCCGTTCGGTCGGGCTTGCGATGAAAGAGGGCGTTCGCATCCAAGTGCTGTCTTCATTCGTCGATGACAGCGCACCCGACGCAGACAGCATCCCGGGCACGATGATCGTGACCGACGCAGAACTGGAGAATAGCCAAGTGGAACGCCAACTGATCACCGGCATCGCGCATGACAAAAACGAGGCGAAAATCACGCTGACACGCGTGCCCGACCGCCCCGGTGCCGTTGCCAATATTTTCGCGCCCTTGGCTGATGCCAATATCAACGTCGACATGATCATTCAAAACGTTGGCCGCGACAAGGGCGAGACCGATGTAACTTTCACGTGCCCGCAGGCCGATCTTGCACGTTGCACCGATATTTTGGAAAACCGTCGCGATGCCATTGGCTACAACAGGCTTATCCCTGATACCAAGGTAGCCAAGATTTCGGTGGTGGGCGTTGGCATGAAAAGCCATGCCGGTGTCGCATCGACAATGTTCAGCAGCCTTGCCGACCGCAAAATCAACATTCAGGCCATATCCACGTCCGAGATCAAGGTCAGCGTCCTTATCGATGAAGACGAAACCGAACTCGCCGTGCGTGTTTTGCATACGGCTTACGGGCTGGATGCTGAATAAGCCTGCGCACGTCGTCGTCACCCCCGCGCAGGCAGGGGGCCAGCACCGACGTTGCAACATTAGCGAACAGGACTTGTATTGCCGCCTTCGCGGCCATCACGATCTGTGTATAAAGGCCAGCAATGACTAAACTCCGACATCTCATGAAACGCGGCACGGATTTTCTGGGTTGCGATGTTGCGATCATGTGCGGGGCCATGTCCTGGGTTTCCGAGCGCAATCTTGTGTCTGCCATTTCCAACGCGGGCGGATTTGGCGTGATTGCATGCGGCGCGATGACACCCGAATTGCTCGACATGGAAATTGCCGAGACGAAGAAGCTGACCGCCAAACCTTTTGGCGTGAATCTCATCACGATGCATCCGCAGATCATGGAGTTAATCGCCGTTTGCGCGCGCTACGATGTCAGCCATGTCGTGCTGGCAGGTGGATTGCCACCCAAAGGCAGCATCGAGGCGATCAAGGAATTCGGCGCAAAGGTCATATGTTTTGCACCAGCCCTGACACTCGCCAAGAAATTTACCCGTTCTGGCGTCGATGCTTTGATCATTGAGGGCAGTGAAGCTGGCGGCCATATCGGACCTGTTTCGACATCGGTGCTCGCGCAGGAAATCCTGCCTGAACTCGGCGAGCAATTGCCCATTTTCGTCGCTGGCGGCATCGCGCGTGGCGGCGCAATTGCCAGCTATCTGGAAATGGGCGCAGCTGGCGTTCAGCTTGGAACCCGTTTCGTCTGCGCGCATGAAAGTATTGCGCATCCCAATTTCAAGGCAGCATTTCTGCGCGCCAACGCGCGCGATGCGGTCGCAAGTGTCCAGATTGATCCTCGCTTGCCCGTGATCCCCGTGCGCGCATTGAAGAACAAGGGTACCGAGGAATTTACCAAGAAGCAGATCGAGGTCGCCGCGATGCTTGACCGCGGCGAAATCGACATGGAAGCCGCCCAGCTGGAAATCGAGAAATATTGGGCAGGCGCGTTACGCCGGGCGGTTATTGACGGCGACGTTGAATATGGCTCGGTCATGGCGGGTCAATCGGTTGGCATGGTCCATGTCGAGCGCCCGGTCGTGGATATCATCGCCAAGCTGGTGGACGAGGCGAACGCCGCTTTGGCACGGTGACATCGAAATCCTTGCCATCGTCAACCGATGGTGAGGACCTGTTTTCCGAAACCGTCTTGCCAACGCAACACAGTCTGCGCATATCGATCATATGATAGACGAGAACCCGCCGGAACTTACCGCGCTTGATCCTGCATTCGTGACCACAAGCAGAATACTGTCGGCGCTGAGCCTGCTTCCATTCGTAATTGGAGCAGGGGTATTGGAGATCGCCCGTGTACTTCCTCCCGGCAGTTTCCTGGTACCCATATTGCTTCTTTATGGTTTCATCGCCTTTGTCGTGCCTGCCCGAAAAAACCGCCATTGGGGCTATGACATGGGGACGGACCGAATCCGCATAGTGCGCGGCTATATGTTTTATCATGATACGATTGTCCCGTTCGGCCGGATCCAGCACATTGACGTTGACCAGGGGCCAATTGACAGACGCTACGGCCTCGCCACGTTGACTGTTCACACGGCGGGGAATCACAACAGCAAGGTGGCTTTGCCCGGTCTGTCACATGCCGATGCGCTTGCGATGCGCGAGGCCATCCGTGCGGCAATCCGGCAAGATTAGCTGTGAACGAAACCGACATAGGGCCTGATCAGCTAACGACCGATGACGGCGATCGGCTGCATATCAGCGGCCTGTTCGTCAGCTTCGTATCGGGGCTGCCGCAATTGGTATTCCCCATTTTTGCCGCTGTTTTCGGCGTCCGGAAGGCTGACAACCCGGTGCTGATTCCGATCGTGATAATGGGGGTCTTGCTTGCCAGCCTGTTTTTCCGTTGGCTCTCTTGGATGCGGTTTCGTTACTATGTCGGCGAACAAGATATTCGTGTCGAAAAAGGGATATTGAACAGGACGGCACGTTCCATTCCCTATGAGCGGATTCAGGACGTCAGCATCGAGCAAAAGCCGCTTGCCCGCATGATGGGACTTGGCGAGGTGAAGTTTGAAACGGGCGGAGGTGATGGCGACGATGCAACATTGAGCTTTGTCACGTTGGATGAAGCAAACCGGTTGCGCACACTCATTCGCGCGCGAAAGGCAGGTATTGCCGTCCCCGAACCGGATGCAATTGTGACAGGCGAAACGGATGCTCCACCCATATTCGCCATGGATGGCAAACGGGTGTTCACCTTTGGACTCTATTCCTTTTCACTGGTGATATTTGCCGTGCTCGGTGGTCTGGCTCAGCAGTTTGATTTTCTGCTGCCCTTTGATTTTTGGGATTTCAAACATTGGATTGGTCTTGCCGAAGAGCGCGGTGTGAGCGTGAACACTATCAACGGCGTTGGCCTATTTGCACAATTGATGCTGGCCGTCGGCGCACTTGGGAGCCTTGTCTTTATTGGCTTTGCCACAGGTGTCACCCGGACGCTGTTGCGCGAGCATGGGTTCCGCCTGGACCATAGCTCAAAGGGGTTCAGGCGCCGGCGCGGATTACTGACTCTCACTGACGTCGTGATGCCCGGCCACCGCGTGCAAGCCGCAATAGTGCAAACCGGACCATTTCGAAAACGGCGCGGCTGGCATAGCCTGAAATTCGTGAGCCTGGCGCAGGACAGCAAGGACGAAAGCAATTATGTCGCGGCCCCTTTTGCGACTTTGGACGAAGTGTGGCGCATTGCCCGGGCAGCAACGATCCAAGAACAGGAGGGTGACGCACCACTGAGCAGGGGTGCAGCAAGATATTGGTTCTGGCCATTGGTGATGCTTCTAATCCCGATAGGCATCGGGATTGCGGCGCTTGTCATTTTTGCCGATGCGACGCCAGCGCGCGCCACCTTGCTTTTGCTCTTGTTAATCCTTGCGGCCGTTCTGTCTTGGTTGGACTGGCGCAAATATTTTTATGGGCTAGATGCCCAGCAACTATATCTTCAACGCGGCTGGTGGCGGCAGCAGATGACAATTGCGCCGCAGGTAAAAGTGCAGAGCATTGAAATCACTCAAGGGCCGCTGACGCGCCGTATGGGTTTGGCATCGGTCAAATTCGGTATTGCAGGGGGAACGCTTGAAATGATCGCGCTGCCTCTGGCCACGGCAAGGGCCATTCGGGAATCAGTCATGGAACAGGTTGCGGCATTGGACTATTCAGCGGTCAATCGATCGCGCTGACGACTTGCGTTTCGATAAGGCTGCCATCATCCTTGCGCAGCGTCATGGTTACCTTCTTTGCTGCCCAGTCAATGTCGACCTGGCCAAAATTTGGAATACCCCATAATCCGCCAGTCCTGCGCGGGTCCGGTTCACGGTCACCAATATCGCCCTTGCCAAAGGCAAAGTTGAGTGAACTCGATGTGAAATCCCATAAGGGTTTCGATAGGCCCGGTGCATTGGTTTTGTAGAACCCGCCTGCATGCCGGTCTCCGGTCAGGAAAATCGCATTGTTGATGCCCTTAGTCCCTAGCATCGTGTACAACCTATCGCGTTCTTTCGGGAAGTTGGTCCAGCCTTCAAAATTATGTGCGTCGGTCACGACCTGAGTCGATGAAATGATGAAGCGCACATCTGCTGGCTTGTCGAGTTCCTGCGCCAGCCAGTCCCATTGCATCGCACCCAATATCGTAGCTTTCATATCCATATTGGGGATATACCAGCCAAGCGTGGGTGCAGGATCGCGATAGGGCATGGTTGCAAGATCAGACCGGAAGAAGCGACCGTCCAGCATGATGAACTGGACTCGCCTGCCAGCTGGCCCGACGATCCGGCTTTCGTAGACACCCGGCCGCGATTTCACCTCGTCAGACGTGTCCCAATAGGTTTCATAAACCTTTTCAGCCCATTCCTTGAATGCGAACGAACCGCCGGCATCATTGGCGCCGTAATCATGGTCGTCCCAAGTCGTCATCATTGGGATGTTGCGGCGGAACCGGTCAAATTCGACCCGGCTGTTCAGCTTTTTATAGCTTGCGGCGAGTGTTGGAATATCTGCGCTATTGGTAGATCTGGTATCGCCATAGACATTGTCGCCGATCAACAGAAACGCCTGCGGCTTTTGTGCGGCAATGACGTCCCAGAATTTCATGTCACGGTTTTCGTTGACGCAACTGCCGAATGCAAATCGTGTGATCACCGTATCTGCTGATAGCGGGGCGCTGGGCGGCGCTTTGGGCAGTTTGGTAGCGAGTGCAACATAATAGGGCCGAAGTGCCTCCTGAGCGCTTTGAGGGGCTCCTGCGGGGGCTATATGACTTGCACATCCCGACACCAATATTGCGACGGCCGGAAGAAGATATTTCATGCGCTGGTCTTGCCTTTTATCACAAGCTGGGTCGCGCCATCGTCGTCTTTGAAAAGATTCGCGTCAATCCCGTAAACCTTCGCCAAGTTGGCAGTAGTAATCACGTCTTCCACACTGCCTTGCGCGAACAGCCTGCCCTCATGCAACAGCAAAATATGGTCGGCAAAGCGCACGGCATGGTGCAGGTCGTGCAGCACCGCAATCACGCCCTTTCCGCCGTGGGCCACTTGCCGCAACAAGCCAAGTATGTCGATCTGGAAACCCGGATCGAGGTTGGCCAACGGCTCATCGACCAACAGCCATTGTGGCTCCCCTGCCAGCACGCGTGCCAGCAGCACCCGCGCCCGCTCGCCGCCGGACAATTGGGTGATCGGGCGATGCGCAAATTCTGTGGTGGCGGTTGCGGACATTGCCGAAGCGATGGTCTTGCGATCCTCCGCCGAGGTCCCGGCACCACGCATATGGGGAATGCGGCCAAGCGCGACCAAAGCCTCCGCAGGTATCGCCCAATGCGTTTCTGCGCCTTGCGGCAGAAGCCCGATGTGCCGCGCGCGCGTCATGGCTGACATCGCGGCGATGTCCTCGTCGGCAAGCCGCGCTGTGCCCTGGTCAGGTTTCAAAAGCCCGGCAAGGCAAGCAAGCAAAGTCGATTTGCCTGCACCATTTGGTCCAAGGATCACGGTAAACTTTCCGCTCTCAAATGTTGCGTTGATTGCGTGAAGTGTCGGCTGATCGTCATGCGCAAAGCTCAGATCATGGGCGGACAAGGTCATATGACGCCCTTCCGGTTGCGCAACAACAGGATGAGGAAGAATGGCGCCCCCAATACCGCCATGGCGATGCCAAGCCGCACTTCCCCGGGACCCGGAACCAGACGGACAAGACTATCGGCGGTTAGCGTCAAAATTGCGCCACCCAGCGCCGAGGGAATCAAAATCTGCGATGGTTGCTCCCCATAAAGTGCGCGAATTAGATGCGGCACGATCAACCCAACGAACCCGACTACGCCTGAAACTGCGACGGATGCGCCAACCGCGAGGCCAACGCCCAGCACGATGATCCACTGCAGTTTGAACAGGTCAATGCCAAGGCTGCGCGCGCCGTTTTCGCCCAGCGTCAATGCATCCAGCGCTCTGCCAGTCGTCAGCAGCAGCACACCGCCCAGAAGGATGAAAGGAACCGCAAGCCACAGGTCGGTCACCAGCCGGTCGGTTAGCGCGCCCATAAGCCAATTGATGATTTCGCTCATGGCGAAGGGGTTTGGCGCTATGCTGATGACAAAGGCGGTCAACGCGCCAGCGAGCGTCGATAAAACCATTCCGCCGAGAATGAAGCCAATTGGTCCGCCGCCGCGCGATATCGCCAAAAGCAATAATATGCTGGCGACTGCACCCATCATGGCAAAACCAAAAAGCCCGAACGGCAACAGGCTGACACCCGTATAAATCGCAATGACTCCGCCAAGCGCAGCGCATGCCGAAACGCCAAGGACGGTGGGATCAGCGAGCGGATTACGCAGATATCCTTGCATCACTGCGCCCGAAAGCCCGAGCACTGCGCCAATGCATGCCCCAAGCACCGCGCGCGGCAAACGCAGCTCGAGGAAAATCCAGCCATCGGCATTGTCCGCGGCCCATGACGACGGCCATATCCAGACTTTCCCGGCCATTAAGGACAGCAGGAAAGCCGCGACGGTCAGAAGCAGCAAGGATATTGTGAGCGACCGGCGAGTCACTGCTGCCCTTTCGACGCAGATGCATGGAACGAAGTCTGTGTTTTGGAGAGTACAGCCGATACTTTCACGATTGTCGGTCCGCCGCAGAATAACAGCTGATCCGGAAAATCGACGATCTGGGTCTGGCTGCCCAGATGGCTGATCAGTTTCTGACGTGCGTCGAACGCCCGGGAATCCGCACCTTCCGCCTGTTTCGGCATGAATATGACCTGGGGCGGGTTGCGCAACAAGGTTTCGAGCGGGAGCACGCCCCAGGACGCCAGACCATATTGTGCGCTGGCATTGCGAAAACCGTGCCGCTGCAGCAGTTCATCCTGCAACGTGCCCTTACCCGCTACAAAACCGCCATTCTGCCAGATAATCGCTGACACAGGTGGGCCGGATATCTGCTTGTAGGGTAGAGATTTTTTTATACGGGAAACCAAGGCTTCTCCGGCGTCTGCCCTACCAATGGCCGCAGCGATGGATCGGATTTGCTCCACATCTTCGGCCAAATTTGGTGCAACGCCCACCGCAACCGTTTTGATGCCAGCGCGCGCCAGCACCGCATTCGCTCCGGATGAGGCCAGATTCCCCGTCAAAACAAGCTTCGGACGCGCCAGCAGCAATTCCTCCGCGCCCATGCCAATGGCTGGCAATTTCGCCGACCATTCCAGCGGTGCCGACGCGCTGTCCGCGTCATGCGAGTAGCTGCTGACGGCAGTAACCTGTCCGGGTGCCGCAATTTCGGCCAGCACGGCGTCGATGCATGGGTTGTTCGACACAATGCCATTTGCCCTGATGTCAGGCTGTTTGGCGCATCCGACCAAAAGCAGTGCCGGAAGGATGCACCAACCAGCACGCATCAGAATTTGGCCCTGATGCCGACGGTGGCGTTCCGGCCAAATGTGCCATAGCCCGACACGACCGAATATTGGGCGTCGAACAGGTTTTCGACCCGGCCATATATTTCAAGCATGTCCGTCACGGGCATGGACGCGCGCAGGCCAACCAAGGCATAGCCATCAAGCCGGACATTGTTGGCAGCATCGTCGAAACTGTTCCCGATAACGAGGATGGTGCTGCCGAGCGATAGACCAAATCCGGTTTCCCAATCAATGGTCACGCTTGCGCTATGTTGCGGGCGTAAAGCCTGCCGGTTGCCGAAATTGCCGCCCGCAGTGCGATTGATCGCATCGACGAGCGTGTAGCTTGCCCGGACGTCCAAACGGTCGGTGGGGTTGATGTTCACACCCGCCTCCAGTCCAGTCGATGTCACGCGGTCGATATTTTCCGACTGGAACGTTACCGATGAAAACGCGATCAGATCATTGCTTCGGCGATTGAAGTAGGTCGCAAAGACTTGAGCTTTCCCGTCGATAAACTGATGTTCCACACCAAGATCGAAGTTACGCGCAGTCTCTGGTTTCAAATCCAAATTGCCATAGGGGGGCTGGCCTTCGCTTAAGGTCGGCGCGCGGAAGCCCTCGGCATATGTGGCGCGAAACACAGTCCTGCCGTCATTAGGCGTAAAGGCAGCATTGCCGCCCAAGGTCGTCTGCCCGCCATAATCGCTATATTGATCTTGCCGGACGCCGGCCGTCAGCGTCAGTCCCGTCACTGGCCGGACGATCAACTGGGTAAAGCCGCTGGCGACATCATTGTGCGCGATATCGGGCGCCGCGCCCTCGAACGATGTGGTTGCGAATGTCCGTTCATATTCCAGCCCAGCGACGATTGTGAGCGCATCGTTCACATCGAAGGCGGCATGATATTCGCCACGGTCAATCGTACCGCGCACGTTGAAGTTGTTGAAACTGAACACAACCGGGTCAGTGCCAATACGCTTTATGTTGGTGCGGGTATAGGCGATCCGGCTTTGAAGCCGGCCATCAAGCAGGTCGAAATTGGCGCCGACATAACCGACAAACTGGCGGTTGCGCGACACGGGGAGGGCATTGGCACCCACGCCAAAGGCGGAATCATATTCCACCGTCGCGCGATTGTAATAACCACGAAAATCAAGACTGAGATTTTCGGTGACGTTCACTTTCAGCCGGCCATTGCCCGTTGCGTTTTTATAGCCATCGCGCTCGGTCCCGCCCAACAGCGCCGAGATTCCATCGCTGCGCACATATGAGCCACCGACACTGCCTTCGACCTTGCCGCTTGTGCCGGAAACATTGGCATTGAACCTTTGTGTATTTGCAGAGCCATATTCCGCGCCAATGCGACCAGCGAAACCGGTCGTCGGCGAAATCGACTGGACATTGATGACGCCACTAATCGCCTGGCTGCCCCAGATGACCGAATTGGGGCCGCGCAAAATTTCAACGCGGCCAATATTGCCTGTCATCAACGCGCTAAAGTCGAACGCACCGTTGGGGCTGGTGAGGTCATTGATCCGAACACCATCAACGAGCACGAGGGTTTGAGCACTGCTTCCACCACGAATGAATGCGCTCGTCTGCCCGCCCAGACCACCGCGGGAGGCAATGCTGACCCCCGGAACCGTCTGTAACGCATCCGCTATTGTGGGGCTTTGCAATCGGTCAAGCCGGTCGCGGTCGACAATTTCGATGGCTTGCCCGGTTTCCGAACGTGGCTGTTCAAAGCCGCTGGCGGTAACAACGATTTCGTCGTCGGCATCCTGTGCAAAAGCTGACATGGGCAGCATCGCAAGCGAAGCCGAAATATATTTCAGGTGTCTAAAATTCAAAATTGTCACGGAATTATCTCCTGCGCATGACGTCCAAACAAATGTCGTCACGCGAGGAAAACCCCGATTGCGCCAGTGTCCCGCAAGCACAAAGGACAAACCGCAAACAGGCAGGTCTCCTGGCTCCCGGGTCAGTGCTTGGGCCCCGCCTTCCCAGTTTCACGGTTACCCGTTTTTCCAGTGGCATTTGGAGCAAAAGCTCGCCGGTTACAGTTGCGGGAACAGCGCCGGATTTTCGCCGGCTTCCCTATTATCCTTGCTTTCACAAAGACCCGTTGCGTGTGACAAGGGTTACAGCGATTAACTGCACAATGCAATCCTGCGTGAACGCGCACTTCAAAGGAGCGACCCAAGATGACCTTAACCAGCCTGCTTGTCCCAACCTACCGTCAGATGCTGGAAGGGCTAAACGGCTGGCTGACCAAGGCGGAGAATGCCATGCCGGAGGCAGCAGATGCTCTTCTTTCGGCCCGCATCGCGCCCGACATGTTTCCGCTGGCTACACAGGTCCGCTTTGCATGTCTGCAGGTTCATGAGGCGATATTCCGGCTGAAGGACGAAGCATTTACGGATTATTTTGAGGATATGGTGAATGAGGGCCGTAATGCCGCCAATTTGCCCGGCACGATGTCTGAAGCAAAGGCCAGAATCGCGGAGGCGTTGGCAATGCTTGATGGGTTGGGCCCCGACGCACTGGATGGCGACGGGAGTCGGCCAATCGCGCATGAAATTCCAAACGGCATGATCTTTGACCTGACGGCCGAGCAATATGCGCGTGACTGGGCGTTGCCCCAATTCTATTTTCATCTCATGTCCGCATACGCAATCCTGCGTGGGCAGGGGGTTGCCCTGGGTAAGGCAGATTTTATCCCGCACATGTTTCCCTTTTTGCGGGCGGGGACGATGCCTAGGGGATGAGATTGCGGCGCTTAATGCCGCGTCTTGCCGGGTCTTTGCATGCCCCAAAACTGGGGTCCCTCCGGCACTTGCCAGCTATGCTTGATGGCAAAGCCAAAACTTTGGTACATTGCAATATTATGCTCGTCCGCGGTTTCCAGATAGGCTGGCAAGCCATCAAAATCGGCGCGTTCAAGACCTGCGCGGATCGCTGCTCCACCAAATCCCTTGCCCTGATATGCCGGGTCGCATCCTGCATAATGGAGATACCAGACCGGTTCTTTCGGCAGATGCTTTTCAATGAGGTTAGAGACTTCCAATCCGCGCAAAATGGAGAATCGCAAAACTTGCATGAACGGGATCATCAGGCGGGCGGTGTCGAATATTGTATCGCGCGCTTGTCCCGGGCCACGCCATAAGGTGACGGCTTCGATACCCTCTGTACCAAATACTGCACCCTTGCGATGTTCGTCGCGCAGGAACAAATGGAATGCGCCCGCAAGCCGCTGCGCCCGCAATTTCGGGTCGGGAATGACATAGCTCCAGCCCGACTCATTCTGGAATGCGCGTGCGAGTGCTTCGGCGACTTCCAGATTGTCTGTTGGCTTCAGTAACCGTGCTTGCGGCAAAATTATCCCTTCGCCTGGGTCATGATCGGCAGGTTGCGGACGCGCTTGCCCGTGGCGGCGAACAAGGCATTGGCAAGCGCGGGGGCTGCTGGCGGAACACCGGGTTCGCCAATGCCGCCCATCTCTGCACCACTGTTAAGGAAATGCACGTCCTGAACCAAAGGCGCCTGTGCCAGTTTCAACAACGGGTAATCGCCAAGATTGCCTTGCTGCACTGCGCCCTTTTCAAGCGTGATGGCTTCGCCGATGGCTGACGACAGGCCCATGATAGTGCCGCCTTCGATTTGCGCCATGGCTCCGTCCGGGTTCACGATACTGCCTGCGTCGACGACGGTGGTGACCTTTTGGACCTTTGGCATGCCGTCTTCGCCGACCGATGCCTCTACCACATGCGCCACAATGGTCTTGAAGCTTTCGACCAACGCCACACCGCGACCTACGCCAGCGGGCAAGGGTGAGCCCCATCCACTGCGTTTGGCGACTTCGTCGAGCACGCGCAAATGGCGCGATCCGGGCTTCAGATGGCTGCGGCGAAAAGCAACGGGATCAGCGCCTGCAGCATGCGCAAGTTCATCCATGAAGCTTTCATTGTAGAACCCTTGCTGAGCCGAATTGACCGAGCGCCATGCGCCTGTTGTCTGGTTCGAAACATGCGCGAAATGCCGGCGCGATACCGCAGGCAAGATATATGGGAAAACCGTTTCGCTTTCCGCGTTTTCCGGCTGGGCGTAATCATTGCGATAGGCCGCGATGCGCTTGTCACCCGATAGCGACGCTTGCAAAACGGCGGAGCTTTGCGGGCGGTAGGCCCCTTGCGCGACTTCTTCTTCGCGGCTCCAGATCAGCTTGACGGGATAGGGTAGCTGCATAGCAAGCTTGGTGACTTGGCCCACGATTTCCATATACATCGGCAACCGTCGTCCAAAGCTGCCGCCAATCATCATGGGATGGAAAGTGACGTTATCGGCATCAAGGCCTGAAACTTCTACGGCCGCCATCTTGGTTGCGAGCGGGTCCTGCATCCCGCCCCAGATGTTCAGCTTGCCGTTCTTGAAATGTGCGGTCAGCGCAAATGGCTCCATCATGAAATGATGCAGGAACGGCACCTGATATTTCGCCTCTATTGGCTTTGCACCAAGTCCAGCTGGCACATCGCCGTCGCCAGCTTCGGCATCTGCCTCGCCTTTGGCAAACAACGCATCATGTGCCTTGAAAATGGAAGCAGTCGAAATACCACCATTGCCGCCGTCGCTGAAGCTGGGCGACAAGGCGCGCAGGCCAGAAATCGCGGGCCAGTAACCTGTGCCAATCACCGCAACAGCATCGTCCAGCTTGATGACTTTTTCCACGCCTTTGACTGCGAGTGCTGGCGCGGTATCGACCGATGTCAGCTTTCCGCCACGCACCGGGGCTGCCATGATCGTTGCAACGCGCATGTCGGGTATGGAAAAATCCATGCCATATTTGGCGCTTCCGTCTACCTTCGCAGGTAAGTCGAGGCGGGGTTTTGATTGGCGCATTAGCTGATATTGCGACGGATCCTTCAACTTCGGATCATTGTCGAGCGACAAGGTAGCCGCTTCCGCAGCCAGTTCGCCATAGCGCAACGAACGGTTTGAGCTTGCATGGGTGACGCGGCTATCTTTTGTCGTCAATTCGGCGGCCGGAACATTCAGGCGTTTTGCCGCAGTTTCGACGAGCGCAAGCCGCGTTGCTGCGCCGACCTTTTGAAATGTCTGCTGCCCAGTAAAGCGAAGTGCCGACGACCCACCGGTAATCTGCAAGTTCATCTGCCGCGCGATGAAAGAGAGAAATGATTGCGGAATACCGTTGATGATTGCAGGCTGCCCCGACATTTCGGCCAAAAATCCGCGGCCTAGGCCGACATTGGCAAAGGCGGATTCGGCGGGTGCAGAAACCAGACGCACCTGGTCCCAGCTCGCGTCCAGTTCCTCAGCCAGCATCTGCGCAAGGCCCGTGTTCGAACCCTGCCCGATGTCCGTGTGCGGCGAGTAAATGGTGATGACGTCGTCTTCGCCGATCTTCAGCCATGTCGCGAAGCTGTGTCCGCCATTGCCTTCGGCAAGCGCTTTCGCATGCTTGGCGGCGTTACTGTCGGCAATGGAAATACCGAACAATCCAGCACCAACGATGGCGACACCGCCAATCAGGAAGGCGCGGCGTTTCACGCCCTTACGCTTCACAGGTGCTGCAAGCTCCATTTCGAGTGTGGGGTTGTCGGCCATTATACAACTCCTTCCGCTGCCTGGTCGGCAGTCGCCTTGGCAGCTTGTCCCGTCGCGGCATGAATGGCCTTGCGGATGCGGGGATAGGTACCGCAACGGCAGATGTTGGTCATTGCCTCATCAATTTGCGAGTCACTTGGGCTACCGGTTTTCTCGATGAGCGCAACCGCGGCCATGATCTGCCCCGACTGGCAATATCCGCATTGCGGCACTTGCGCCGAAATCCAGGCCTGCTGCACAGCATGCAGAGTGCCATCGGCGGACTTCAGCCCTTCAATAGTGGTGACGGATTTGCCAGCGACTTCGCTGACGGGAAGGCTGCACGAACGGGCGGGCTCTCCGTCGACATGCACGGTGCACGCGCCGCATGCCGCAATGCCGCAACCAAATTTTGTGCCAGTGAGGCCAAGCTCTTCACGAATGACCCACAGCAATGGCGTATCCGGCTCAGCGGACAATACCACCATTTTGCCATTGATGGACGTTTCGATTGTCATGAAAATAAGCTCCCACCCATAGTTACGTTTCATATAGCAACGGTTTGACCACTTTGCTAGCGGGTAGCCATGATGACAGGCAGTGCCAATCATGATCGTATCCTTGCCGCAGCAGCCGATTGGGCGGGCGCGCCTATGGCGATCGCTACGGTGGTCGAAACATGGAAGTCGGCGCCTTGTCCAGCCGGTACCCATATGCTGGTGCATGGCGACGGGCGGTTTGTCGGTTCGGTGTCGGGTGGTTGTGTGGAAGCAGATGTACTGGAGCGCGCGCAAATGGTGCTGTCGGGTGCGCCAGCCATGTTGCGCCATTATGGCGTAGCCGATGATGCGGCTTGGGAGGCTGGCTTGCCATGCGGCGGGGATATTCAGGTGTTGATTCAACCCGTATCCGCCACTGGATTTCCCGAAAGCCTGTTTGCCGACATTTTGGCAGCGCGCGCTGAGCGTAGGACGCTGTCCATATCGACCGACCTCGAGACAGGGCGAAGCGCTGTGAACAGCGACCCAGATGTAGCCGGCTTTGTGAACAGCTATTTTCCGCCACGCCGGTTGTTGATCGTCGGCGCGGT
>CAVVRK010000003.1:0-823916 GCA_963750615.1 uncultured Alphaproteobacteria bacterium
AAGCAAGCTTGAGAGGATCGCTAAGCTATTTTTAACCCGGTGGCTTGCTTCCTGAACCAGAAGCTTCTGATGATCGAGCGCTTGCGAAAGACGGTCTTCCGCCACCTGACGGTCGAGCGCAACGCCGACAAAATTGGCAAGGCCTTGAAGAAATGCCAGATCGGCTGCCTCGAACTCGCCTGCAGACGAACTGTCCACCTCAAGGATACCCCAGCGCCCTCCCCCATAAGTAATCAGAACATTGATCGCTCGTTTTACTCCATGTTCGATCATCAGCAGGGGCGTGCGAAATTGCTCCTCACCTTCAAGATGGTTGGAGATAACCGGCGATCCCGTATGGAAAGCATATCCAGCGGGCAATTCCATGTCGGCACCAAATGTCACTTCACCGATGACGCCGGCGCGCCACCCGACACCAGCACGGATCAACAGGTCGTTCTCGACCTTGCGGTATTCGAGAATCTTGGAGAGGCTTGCGCGCATGCCAAGTGCAGCAGTTTTAGCAGCTTCATCTAACAAATCTGTAACGCTGCCTGACTTTAGGGCTTCCATACCAAAGTTAGACAGCGCCGCTTGTTGCTCCAGCCGGTATCCCAGCATTGATCCAGAACCGACCGCATCCACGGCCTGAGCGAATGAACCTTGCTTTGGTCCCTTGACGTCAGCATTTTCAATTAACTCTGCGCCGTTAGTTTCTAGTTCGACCTTTTTACGGGGCATTTAGATCAAACCTTTGAACTGAGAGAATCAGGAAGACGATATGCCCGGTGCGACGATTGGCGAGTAAGCCCAGACCGAATTTTGAACAGTGTTAGCTGACGCAGGCGCTGTCCGCAATCAGATGAGCGGACGGCGGAATTTAAAACGATTAATTTGATAGCCCAACGTCCGACATGTTAGCGATAGCGGACTTTTTGGAAGACATCCGCGCGGTGTTTGTGACGAGCAACAAGGAGTGACTGAAATCGCATATTATGCTTGGTATTTCATTTTCGTTTTTGCCCGGCTTTCCGCATTTTATCGACAAACGTCGAGGGTCGGATCATTCGTATGCAGTTAAGGGCTCTCAGCACTCGTGAGACGTAGCATCGCAAAGAACGACTTGTCGCTTGGTTACGAGCGCGTCGGCCTGCGGTCCTTTTGCGCCAGTGAGTGTACCTACATCGCGTTGAATACACATGCATTTAACGATTCAATTGCGGCCATGTACATTTTTCCTGTGGCTCGTCAGTGCCAGACCTAGCGGCAGGCAAACCAGCACTCCCACTGCCAATGCGCCGATTGCCGTGGCCACAATAGCAATCGGCACCGAATTGTAGATATTCTCGGAAAGCGCAACCATCGCTGTGAGCGGCAACAGTGGCACGATAGCACCTGCCGGTACGCAGGTCCGAAGGATCCGTCCGCGACTGGCGGCGGGATTTCTCTCGAGGAAATGCCGCACGAGTCCCCATGTCAACCCTGCCGGCACAATTATGAAACAGAGCAGAAAAAGTAGTAAAGTCAATGTCTAGCCTTTTCCATAGATAAGCATCTTCCGAAGACGTATAGCGAAAAAGACTGAACAATTATACCCATCAAGCACAGCGCATTCTGCACATCAACTTTTAACCAGTGTGATATATCCATGGCCTTCATGGGGAAATCGGTCGATCAGCCACGGGCTTTTAGGGACGTGCTTGCCCTTTTGGAATGTGCGGGGAAGTTCACGCTGACACTCGCCAAGCTTGGTACTCTGGTGACGGCAATCTTCCTTCCTCCACTGGCAGCTTATGAACTCTGGCGGGTTGGTGAAGTCGAGCAATGGCGCGAAGTTACCGTTAGAATCGAGGCGGTGGAACGCAAGGCACCCACGTTCGGCAAGGGTCAGGCAACCTGGCGCTATACCTTTACGGATCCGGAACTCAGCAGGACTTACGAGACCGGCGATATTGAGCCCGGCGACCTTCCATTTGCAATGTTGGGTTGGTCCACTACCGACAGAACGGCGCGCGATTATCAAGCACGGATTGGCCAGATCATTCATGTGCGGCGCTCTCAGGATGGTCAGCATTATTCGCTGCGGACGGGCGACAGGACGTCAATGACCATCGCTCTCGGCTTGTGTGCCGCATATTGGCTTTGGCTCATACCGGCTTGGCAGAGAAGAAGGCGCGCTCAATCCCGCCCGGACTGCTTTGCGCCCTCAAATTGAATACCGCCGCCTTCATCTGCCATGCCATGGGTAAATGACTGAACACGCAAACTTAGGCGGTTAAGCATTCTGGTCGTTTTAGGTTGATACTGTCAGAGCCTGCTTTGCCCGCTATGCAGGCGTAATTTGCATCCGATGGACCAGTCATTTGGATTATGTATCAAAGGCAGATCCCCATGGCTCTATCCCGTTCTGTGAACAGTGGGATTGTTCAATACAGCCGTTGTTTACGTGACATTCTGAGTTCACGCTCAGTATTAAGCTCAGCCTCGTTTTCAGCACCTTAATGTTCGACAGCGGTCAGTTTGCGTAGTTGAACAAAACTGAACGAATGACTGGCTTCAGGAGCATAATCCTGTCTCATCCACGTCTAGAATGTTAGCGGTTGCCGTCATTGCGAAGAACTATTTGCAAAGGCGGCTGTCGAAAACTTTTTGCTCTTTCAGAGGACGGCGAAAATCGAAAAAATCCGCTGCTAGTCAATTCGAATGGCCGAGCAATCCCAGAGCTATGGCCATTCTCGTGCGATTGAGTGGGGACTATTGTGCGTGTCGCCTAATTCGACTTGCGCCGACCGGAAACAGATCATGGTTTCTGTGGTTCGCACCAGGTTGCCTATCCCCGCAGCCAGCCCGGCCCCTTGACGAAACGCCCCGGTCGCGCATCGGTATGCTCTCCGCCCCGCAATACCGCGACGCCGTTGACCAGTACGTCGGAGACCCCGACCGCGTAAGAGTGCGGCTTGTCGTAAGTTGCGGTGTCGGCGATCTTGGCGGGGTCGAACACCACTACGTCAGCCGCATAGCCCGCCGCGAGCCGCCCGCGCCCTTTGATCCCGATCTGCTGGGCCGGTAGCGAGGTGAGGCGGCGGATGCCGTCTGCCAAGCCGATCACTTTCTCCTCGCGAATATATTTGCCAAGGAACCGCGCGAAATTGCCATAGGCGCGCGGGTGTGTGCTCTTGAGCAGGAACTTGCCTTCGGGCGCCAGCGATCCTGCATCCGAGCCGAGCATGGTCCAGGGCCACTGGATGTTCTTGCGGATATTGTCCTCGGTCATCAGGAAATAGACCGCATCGACCCGGCTGTCGTCCTCGATGACCAGATCGATGATTGTATCCTCGGGGCTTGTCCCGCGCAGCGTGGCGACCTGAGCCAGCGTCATGCCGGTGAGCGGTTTGAGTTTCGGGTTTTTGAACCCGATCAGCAGCACCCGCTCGGGCGATCCGGCTTCGTGCAGCGTGTTCTCCCATCCTACCGGGGTGCCGCGCATCTCGGCAATCACCCGGGCGCGGATTGCGGGGTCCTTGAGCCGAGCCGCTAAAGCGTCATGCCCGCCCTGCTGCACCCATAGCGGCATGGTAGCATAGAGCCCGGTCGACCCGGCGGTGTAGGTATATAGGTTGGCCGAGACATCGACGCCCGCCCGCCGCGCTAAGTCCATCCGCGCGAGGCCTGCATCGGCCTTGCCCCAGTTGTCCCTTCCGCTGGGCTTGATGTGGTACATCTGCACGCGTGCCTTCGCCCGCCGCCCGATTTCGATCAGCTCATCGATCGATTCCAGGTAGTCACCGGCTTCGCTGCGCATGTGGCTGATATAGCTGCCGCCGAATTCGGCTGCCGCTTGCGTCAGTGCGACCAGCTCGTCAGTGTCGGCAAAGTTGCCGGGGGCATAGATCAGCGAAGAGCCGACCCCGAGCGCGCCGCCGCGCATTTCGGCGCGGATCAGGTCCTGCATCCGGCGCAGTTGTTCAGGCGAGGCGCGGACATCGTCGTAGCCTACTTCGTGCTGCCGCACCGTAGTCGCTCCAACGAAAGAAGCGACGTTGCACGAGACTCCCTTGGCTTCAAGGAAGCCGAGATAGTCTGCCAGCGAAGTCCAGCCAATGTCGAACTTGATATCGTCCTGTTCTTTGCGCTCACGCCGCTTCATCTCGGTGTTGAGCGGCCCCATCGACCAGCCTTCGCCCATCACCTCAAGCGTAACCCCCTGCCGGATATCGCTTTGCGAGCGACCGTCTTCGATCAGGCTTTCATTCGCCCAAGAGAGCATGTTGATGAATCCCGGCGCGACCGCCTGCCCACGGGCGTCGATCTCAAGCGGGGCGCTGGCCAGCCGGAGGTTGCCTATCGCGGCGATTTTTTCATCTACGATGCCAACATCGGCATCTCGCGGCGCTCCGCCGAGCCCGTCGAACAGCATACCGCCGCGCACTATTACATCGTAGCGTCCTGATCGGCGCGCTTCGGCAATGGCAGGTGAAGCGGCGAGCGCGGCAAGGCCGACAGTGAAGGCGCGGCGGGTGGTTGCGTATGTCATATCCCAGATTATTATCCGCGCGCAGCAGCAAAGCAAGCAGGAGAGTGGCCACACCAATTACGCAACATCACCATAATTCCATAGGCAGCCGGAGCAGACACCATCAACGAGAAGACAAGCCCCGCATCAAGAGCATATTGACAGTGAACCAATGTCGGGAATTGAGCCAAACCTCTCAAATCCGTGTGCTCCGGACTCCATAGCATTCCGGTCATTGGCACCCGTTAAATTGGTCAACAGAGTAGTCATATCCATTGTGAAAATGCGAGTTTAACAAATGGCAGGTTTTGCGAAATGCAAAAGGCTTAACAGCGTCTGAAAAGTTAGAGGAGTCCTTCACTTAACTTGCGCCGGGATCGCGAAACTTGACCAAAATGCGGGGTATAAAATGCTCATTGGTGTGCCGTGTGCAGCCCACACCAATTAGGCTGACATGTTCGCCGTTGGCCAGAATAGCAAACATAGCATCAGGCGATGTTTAGCTGCGACCACATCCAAAAAAAGCTATCATTGTGCATGCTGATTTACCGAATGACTAAGCAAAGTTTTATACCAATTAGCGAATGATATTCGGCAAGTATTGGCATATTCGTAAGTCCAAAAAATATCGTTGATAGTCCAAGCTATTGCGCTACCCAGTAAGGCATATACGGGAAATCCAGATATGAAGACAACGGTTGAATCACGAGCCTTAATGAGTGCGTTGTTGTTTACAATTTTGTCACTATTGGCGTTGATTGGTGTGTTGTCGGCTCTGGGTCCGGATTGGTCGGAATTTGCTCCCGCCACATGCACGTCCACGCATTGTTTTTGTGAGTTACCAAGGGTCGGTAATTTGATGCTTCAGCCATCAAATAGCCTGTCGTCGTTCGGGTATGTCGTGATTGGCTTCCTGATGGTTGGCCTCGCACGTGCGCGCGATACGGTGTCGGCATTGTCACCGCTGGCAATGCAGACTTTGGGGGTGACATCGATCATAGTCGGAATGGGGTCGGCTCTGCTCCACGCAACGTTAACGCTGTGGGGCCAGTTCTTTGATGTCCTTGGCATGTACCTGGTCGGTTCGTTCTTTCTGGTCCGTGCGCTGGCACGATGGCGCAATATCCCTGACGGGCGCGCCACCGCGTTTTATATAGGGCTGTCCGGGATGCTAATTCTCCTGCTGATCATGCTGCCCGAGATCCGCCGCTGGCTGTTCGCGGTGCTCCTTCTCGTAGCGATAATAGTCGAAATGGCATTTGCCCGACCGCTTCGGCCGAGTGCCCGGCTTACATATTATCTTGGCGGCTTGTTTGTGACAGCATTGGCCTTCGGAATTTGGATGCTTGACCAGCAGCACATCATCTGTGCGCCCGAAAGCCTGCTGCAGGGCCATGCGGCATGGCACATACTTGGTGCGGCATCACTTTGGCTGACGTTCTGCTACTACCGAAGCGAGCGCTGACTTTGCGGCGAAAAAAAGCAGTGTGGTAAGCCGTTCCTCGGAGCTCTAGCAACTGCGGTTCACTGATCTGGTCCACAGAAGCTGTTGTGTGCAGCGGGAATAAGCGAGTTGAACGAATGGTAGCTTTTGTGAGTCACGATTGGCTGCATGGATGACGGCTTTAATGGCGAAAGCGGCGTTTTTGTGCCTAGCCGAACAGTAAATGTTCAAGCTTGCCAGCAAATGTGGTCTGAGAAGCAATGGTCGCTCACGAAAGAGCGCAGGCATTTCACAATTCTGCCGGCATCAATGACGCCAACTGCGAAATACGCCGACATATGTGCTATCAATGATTACGACGTCAGGAGTCGGGCGATGAACCGCAGACACTTATTATTGGGAGCAAGAGCTACCGGGACGGTAGGTGCGCGTATAAATCTGATAAGCCGTGGCAACCGCCTATGAAACGCACTTTAATCGCCGCCACTGTGTATTTCCTGATGCTGTTCGCGCTCGGCTTTGTCCTTGGAACCATAAGGGTGCTGCTCGTTATTCCAAAGATTGGTGTCCTGAGCGCGACACTGATTGAAGTGCCGCTCATGCTGACTGCAGCGTTTTTCGTGTGCCGTTGGACAATCGGACGCTGGCTAGTGCCGCCTGCCCTTTCATTGCGCGGAGTGATGGCGCTGTGGTTTCTTATGATGCTGGCCATTTTCGAGACCCTCGTCGGCGTTGCCCTGTTTGGGCGGACGTTGGCCGGAACATGGTCAGGGCTGGCGACACCGGCCGGATTGATCGGTTTGGCCGCGCAAAGCATTGCCGCACTGCTGCCGTTGTTCATCAGTAGGAACGAGCGAACATGATAAGTCTGACGCGGCGGCAATGGTTGGTGGGCATGGGCGCGGGCGCGATGATCGGCGGGGGGTATATCTGGTCGCGTTTCCGGCAGGCAGTTGGCGCCGCAGATCGTCGTGTGGCGGGGCGCAGCTCGACAATGGCGACACAGTTCGGTAAGCTTGAGTATGCCACTGCCGGTTCCGGCCCGCCGTTGCTGATGGTCCATGGCACAGGTGGCGGGTTCGATCAGGGATTGCGCTTCGCTGAGGCGCTGAAACGCCGTGGTCACCGGATTATTGCACCATCGCGCTTTGGTTATTTGCGCAGTGACTTTCCAGCGGACCCGTCACTCGCAAATCAGGCTGAAGCTCTTGCCGCATTGCTTGACCATCTCGCTATTGACCGTCTGGCGGTCGCAGGTGGCTCGGCAGGTGCGCTGTCGGCGACCGCCTTCGCGTTGCGGTATCCGGACCGCTGCTCGGCGCTAGTCCTGCTAGTGCCCGCCGCTAATGTCGATGACAGCGACCCCGTGGAAATGAGCTGGTTGCAGGAAAGTATAGTGCGCACGCTGCTTAACTCTGATTTCGCGTACTGGTCTGCGCTAAATATTGCTCCGGAAACGCTTCTTGGCACGCTGCTCGCAACCGACCCGGCGCTGATGGGCAAAGTCAGCAAAGCCGAACGTGCGCGTGCCTTCGCCATATTGTCTGACATCATGCCAATCGGCGCGCGTGCAAAGGGGATGCTGAACGATGCGTGGCAGGCTGGACATCCAGCGGCTTTGAATTTTGAGCAACTGCAAATGCCGGTACTTCTGATTTCGGTGGAAGACGACCGCTTTGGCACCGCTGCAACCGCACGCAAAATCGCCGAGGTGGTGCCCAACGCCGAGCTGACCATGATACCGGATGGCGGGCACATTTGGCTGGGCCATGATGACGAGGTTGCCGAGCGGATGCACAGGTTCTTGGCGATATCAGTTTAGAAACTTTAGTTCGTAAAGCTTGGCGGGAGATGGGCTGCTTTCATCACCCGCATCGAAACAGCGTCGGATCATTTGCAGCCGCTGAATGACCGGCTAGTTTTGAGCGCCGCAGTCGATCTCGGGAACTGCGCCAATGTTAGCGAAACCGGACCGGCAGCTTTCCACTCAAAGCTGACGTCAGGAGGCAGTTAACTGCAAAGCATTCCGCTCCAAGTCCGACAACTCCCTGTAGAGGTAGCGCTATGAATTGATCCTGTTGCCGAGATTGCGCCGCTTTTGCGCACCTTTTTTAAATGAACGCAATCAGCGGATGCTTGGTGGCGGCCGTGCTGGACAGTGCTCGATATCGTTACGTTTCCGGTTAAGTCGAGTAGCGAAGGCCTCCATCAGGCCAAGACCAGCCAGCCCGAAGCCGGTACGTTGAGTGGAGAGCCTTTTTCCGTCACGCCCTAACTCCCTGCTCTACCGTACCGATTTCTGTCTAACGCTTTCCCTTTTTGGTTCGCGCAACTTCGTACAGGAAGTCCGCGAACAGAGTGGCCTGCTGGTCGAAGCCAAGCACCTTGGGATTGCTGCTTTCGATCAGGAGCCATTCGTCGGGTGCATGAGCGCCGCCGCCTCGACCACCACCGAACTGCCCCGCAGCCATCCCGAGCGGCGGTCCGGTAAACACCACGCCGGGCCAGCTTCCGGCCGAGCGCGCCGACATGGTATGCGGGATTTTCGCCGACGTCAGCGTCGCCTTCTCGGCCCTGATCAGAGCGCTATTCTCGTCCGTCTGGGTAGGACCGTATCCTCCGCTGACATTGACCTCGATATCGCCGAAGCCGCGTTTCGCCAGATGTGCCTTCAGCTTGGCGACGGCCTCGTCCTTCGTCATATCGGGCACCAGTCGCAGGTCGATCTTTGCTTCGGCGCGTCCGGGAAGAACGGTCTTTCCGCCCGGTCCCATATAGCCGCTGACAAGCCCCTGAATGTTGACCGTCGGCTGTGACGCAAGGCGATATGCAGAGGTCAGGAAGTCCTCCCCGCCAAACCATTGCTTGATGCCGAGCACCCTCTTGTCATCGGCCTCGTTCGATGCGGCGATATCGGCGGCGATTAATTCCTTTTCACGCTCGGTCAGCGGCTTCACATTCTCAAACCACCCGTCGATCGCCGGGGTGTGGCCGTCGTCGGCAACGAGCGTGTCTAGCGCCTTGATTAGGTGCCAGGCCGGGCTGTCCACATTGGCCATCAGGCTGGAGTGGATGTCCTTCTGCGGCCCCTTGCCCCACTTTTCGCCGCTGGAAATCAATTGTAGTTCGACCGCGCCTTTCGCTCCGAGCAGCAAGGTCACCTGCCCGTCGACGGACTGCCCCGCGGAAGGAATGACGATGCCCACTGCCTTTGCAAGCGCGGCGCGGACTTCCGGGTTATTAACGACCTGCGGAAAATTTGGGGAGGCTATCTCCTCCTCGCCCTCGGCCACAAGCACGAGGTTGACCGGCAATTTCACGCCTGATGCTTTGAATGCGCGCAAAGCCGTCAGCATAGCGATCTCAGGACCCTTCTGATTGACTGCACCGCGCCCGACGAGGACCTTACCTTCACCCGGGCGGTCAACCAGCCGACCTTCGAGCGGCGGGGACGACCATTCGGCGGGTTCGTAATGCTTCACGTCGTACATGAAGTAGAGCGCCAGCGTGTCCTTCGCGCCTGCGTCCAACGTCGCAAAGACACCCGGAACGCCATTGGTCGGAATGACCTTTGCCTGCTGGAAGCCCGCGTCGAGGGCGAGCTGCCGCATATATTCGGCGCCTTCCTTATGGTTGATTCCCATGTTGGCGATGGTCGGAAGCTTGATCCATGCGCGCAGCCGCTCGACCGCAGCATCGTGATCGGCGCGGATCGCCGCAGCGACCTCGGCACGGCCAGGATCATTTGGAGCTGCCCTCGCTGGAACGTTCGTCGTAGCAATCGCAATCGCGGTCATTCCCGCGAGCACCGTTCTATATGGAATTGTCATCCTGTCCCCTATTCACACCAAGAATTATCAACCCGAGTATGAAGTGGAAAAACCGCAACGTCCACTGGTTCGGCAACGCAATATTTTCTCGACACTGCGCCACAACTTAAAGGGGGTCAATGCGATCAATGCCAAGGGGTCGAATGGGGGGCGTCTCGAACGTCGGCTTTCTGGGCCTTTACCCTGACAGGTGTCGTTCCGGATCCCAGCCAGCAGCAGTCATTGGGCACCGGCCCAAGTTCAGCCATTCAGCCCAACCCAACCCAACCCAACCCAACCCAACCCGGACCTTAACGGCTGATAAGCGGTCACTCTTGAACGGGCTCTCAAGATTTGTGGAATGGAAGATAGCTTGGGACCAATTACGTTCGACGATGATGAGTCCTGAGCGCCGCTCACCTTCGCTTGATCGGCGAGCCGCCGCGTAAGCACTGCCAGGAAGCCAGCCGGGCCAGGATACTCCGTCCGCCACCATCCGCCCGACCCTGTAGGCGGCGAGTGCCTCCTGAGCAGTGCCCGCGAAGGTCCAGCTGGCTCTGAACTCGTCGCACGGCTGATGATAGCAGCGCACATTATAGGCTTCGACTATCTGCTGACCGGCCTTTACGCCTCCGACTTTAAGGTCCCTTCCCGCTCGGAAGGCAAGCGCCGGTACGCCCCGTTGGGCAAAGGGGAAATGGTCGGACCGGAAGTACCAGCCAGCCTCTGGGCTGGGCTCAGGGTCCACCCGCAAGCGCTGCTCGCGTGCGGCCTCGACGAGCAGGCTCTCGAGGTCGGTCTGCCCGGGCCCGATAAGCTCAAGATTGCGGGCCGCTGGCAGCACCACATGCGGGTCGAGGTTGATGACCGCCGCGGTGCGCGCCAACGAATAGATCGGGTGCTGAGCGTAGTACTCGGCTCCGAGCAGTCCCTTTTCCTCGGCGGTCCAAGCCGCGAATACAACTGAGCGCGCCGGCCGCTTGCCAGCTGAGAAGGCTCGCGCCACCTCCAACAGTTCGGCCGTGCCGGTCGCATTGTCGACCGCCCCGTTGCGGATCGTGTCGCCACTCCGGTCGGGGCCATTGTGCCCATTAGCGTCCCAGTGCGCGCCGTAGAGGAGAAACTCGTTCGGCCGGTCCGCTCCGCGCAGGATGCCGACGACGTTGTGGCTGACAACCTCCTTTACGATGTTGGTCGCGGAAACGCTGACAGTTGCCTCTAGCGGAAATGCCCTGAAATTAGCCGAGCGCGCCCGCTCTTTCAAAGCCGGAAGGGTGAGCCCTATTCGCGCAAGGATGGGCAAGATCGCCGGCCCGCGGACTATCCCGCTGAATTGGAGTGCGTTGGACTTGAGCGGCGCATAAGCGAAGCTCGGCACGCGGATGCTATCGCCGGCTTGGGCATAGGGCCAGCTGTAGGCTGCGGCCTCATGGATGAAGAGCACGCCAATAGCGCCCGCCTTGGCCGCCGCCGCTGCCTTGGCACCGCCGCGCCCACTGAACACCAGGGACCGCCCACCGAAGCCGAGGTCCTTGCCGCCCTCCAAGTCCGGGTCCCAGCAAGCATGATGACCACCTTGCCCTTGACATCTACCCCCTGAAACGCGTCCCAACCCCGCGCCGGGTCAGGTGCCCCCCAGCCTGCAAAGACCAAAGGTGCATCGGCAAGGCTCGTCACACCCGCATTTGTCGGATTGATGTCAAGGTCGGGTCCATCGCTAAGAACTGTAGCCTGTTCACCAGCGCGGATCGTCGCCGTCCCACCTGGAGCCGTGTCGAGCCGCACCAGCGGCACCCTCTGGAACCAGCCGCCATCCTCACCTCCAGGTGACAGCCCGGCCGCCGCCATCTGCTTGGCAAGGTGGTCGATGGTGGCTGCCTCCCCTTCCTCACCCGGTCCTCGTCCCGCGAAGGCATCAGAGGACAGGGTATGAACATCGGCTTTGATCCGCGCGGGATCCATAGGCCCGGCAGCAATGAGGGTCAGGGCAGCCAAAGGCAAAAGGAAGATACGCATGGCAGCACGTTAACCGCTCGGACGTTCCCAGCCAAGCTCTTTCCGGCAGACTACAAAGCAAGTGCGCAGAAATAAACTCGAAACTTCTGACGAAAAAGTAGCCTCGTTTGCGGGAGACAGCTCATTTGTTCATTCTTGCATTCGCGTCCGCAAAGCCTGCTAGGTCACCTTAGAGCCGACAGTCGGCAATCGGCCTATGCCAATTGTTTGCGCCACGGTGGAAATCGAAATGAACGGACGGCTGTTTTTATTTTTGCCGATGCGCTCGGTGAGTGTCTGCAATGTTAGAGTTATGATACAGATACTGCTTGGTGGGGCCCATTTACGGCTATCATTCAAGCAATTGCGCAACGTTAACAGCTCTTTACGAAGCCCCGCGCGCCGTCAATTTTTGCGGAACCGCTGCCAGCCCGCTTCGCACTGTACAAAGCAATGTCTGCGCGATGGAGAAGCTCGCTTCTGTTCAGAATTTGTTTGGTCCATTGGATCGCACCAATTGTTGCTGACACATCCAACGAACCAGCAAAATCTGGAGCCTTAATCCTTAGGTCGGTCATTGGCTGTGCCAGAAGAGACTTTAAGACCGCCACATGCATCAGGGTCGCTAATGACTGCAACAAACTCGTCACCGCCCAATCTTGCACAAAATGAATTGCGCGGAAGGGTCGACAACAATTTTTTGGCAAACTCCTGCAAAATCTCGTCTCCAGCCATATGACCACATCTGTCGTTGACCGCCTTGAATCCATCGAGATCCATCAGTACCAGTGCGACCGGGCCTCCAGATACTGCGGCTTTCTCTAGTTTGCCGTCCAAATATTCGTTGAAATGTGCCCTATTCGGCAGCCCGGTCAGATCATCGGTATAAGCAGATCGGCGAAGGCGTGCCTCCAACGCATGTTGTGGACTGATGTCCTGAAAGACACCGATCACGGAAGCCGGTTTGCCTTCATGCAATTCAACTTCGCCAATACTTCGCACGCGTCTTGGTTCGCCTTGCGCGGTCACAAAATCTGTTTCTACTTCGAACGGCTGACCGGTCTCGACGGCATGTTTTATCGCATTTGAGATGATGATGCGTGCCTCACCGGGATAGAAATCGAGAGCGTCCTCAATCCGGTGCTGGGCGCCTACGGGAAGGCCGTGGATCGCATAAACCTGTTCTGACCAATGTGTTTTGTTCGTCGTCAATTGTGAAACGCCAAGAACCCATGTTCGCCATGCGCTCGGCTTGGCGGAATTGGCGATTCCGGATGCTCAACTGCCGAATATGCTCTGCGCCCTAATCGATCAGCTCTGCTATTTTCAACTTTGACGCGTGCCGCTCGATCGTTACTTCTACGAGTTTAGCAAGATCCTTTAGACCTGTTAGTTGACTGGACGATAGTTGATGGGGTTCATCATGGATCACACAAAGCGTTCCAATTGCGACTGAACTATGCTTTGAGGACACATCGCCGTGAACAAATATCGGCACTCCGGCATAAAACACAATGTTGGGTTCGCCTGTAACTAAGGGATTACCAGAGAAGCGTGGGTCGCTTCGCGCATCTGGGACGATCATCACCCCATTTTCCCGGATTGCGTGTGCACAAAAAGCATTTTGGCGGGCAGTCTGTGTTACGCAAACGCCAGACTTGGCTTTGAACCACTGCCGATCCCTGTCAATCAGCGATATCAGCGCAATGTTGCAACCTGACACAAACGCTGCCAGCTGGGTCAGTGCGTCGAATTCAGCCTCGCTGGGCGTGTCCAAAATTTTGAGTTGATCCAGAATGTCGAGACGTGCTTGCTCACTCAGTAACTCGCCGGAGTGAAATCCCGCTTTTAATTGATGTTTCATGATTGATAGAACGTCCCGCCGATGATCTTCTTTAATTGGGATTTGTGTGTGAGGTGACTTGCCGAACCTCAGTTTAACCCTTGGTTTCTTGCAAATCCGCAGGACCGAAAGCCGCGTTCATTCTGTCAAAGGAAATAGATCGAACGAGTGGCTGCTTTGTTGATCGCTGCGAGCCGAGCTCAATGTCCGGAGACATTCTTGTGGCAGACGTTGAAAACCTTGCGGACACTAAAGGTATACGCCACGGTAAACAGATGAGTGAGCTTGGCTCGATGAAACGTCTGAAAGTTTGGGCGTGCAACTTAAAGCGTGACGTGATTGCGCTGTGGCTGGCCGCACGCCAGCCGCGCGTTCCTTGGTGTGCCAGGGTGATCTCTGCCGCTGTTGCCGCCTCTGCGCTTTCCCCCATCGACCTTATTGTTAGCTTTTGTCCCATTGATCGCGCGGATTTGTGGGAGCGATTTCATGCACAGGAGAACAACTTGATGTTGACAGGCGCGTCTGCATTTGCCGCGATTGGTGCATCCATCCCCATCCTGAAGCCTCTTGGCTTGGCAGCTCGGTTGCCGTGGATTTTTGTTGTTCTGGAGCGCTGCTACCAACTGCTTTTTTCAGTAAGGCCACAACTGCAGCGTTTCTATGCCATACGCAGGTTGAAGCTGTGAGGCCTCGTCCCGATCCTGTTGGTCCGGGCCAGGAAAGTGTTTGGTCCTATCCTCGCCCGGCCATCGCAGAGCGCTGCTCTGCGCATATCATGATTTAACACTGCGATCTGATTATCGCTGATACGCGGGCAAGTATCCGTACGCTCGAAACCAGCCACCCGCCCAGTTACTATATCCCTCCTTGTGACATAGCGCCTGACATCATTCGCCCCGCTGGTGGAGGCTCGTTCTGCGAGTGGAAGGGAGAGGCAATTTATTGGGATGTGGTCGTGGGCGATCGCGTGCTCGCCGGCGTCGGCTGGAGCTACCCCAATCCTTCACGTTCGTTTGCGATGCTGCGAGATCATGTCGCATTCTATGCAGGCCCATTTGACCGGTGCAGCGTCGATAGTGAAACAGTTGTGCCGCAGTCCGGCAATTTTTACGGCGGGTGGATCACCAGCGCGCTGACAGGCCCGTTCAAGGGAACGCCAGGCAGTCGATTCTGGTAGACAGGTCGGTCACACGACTGATGTTGCTAACGATCAGGACAGTCTCTTATTGGACCAAAAAGTGTGCAATCTACCATTCATTCGCCGACTGCATGACTGCATCCCGCCCAATTTATCATATTTATAGCATTCGCATCCTTACTGATGACCGGATATTAGACTGGAGCAATTTAGTTTGTGTACTCAATGGTCAGCTTCATCACACTCGGTAAAGACAAAATCAGTCCACTATATTTTGTAGACCTGGCTATTTCTGCAATACGGCTTTGTCCATCGGCGCGAGCTTCGCCAGCAACCTGTTTTGCGCAGCAAAGGGAATGCGGCGTTCTTTCATTGCCAGTTGCAGGTTTTCGACCAAAGCGTTTAGGTCCTTGCGTTGCAAGCCCATATTTGCGTGGGCGGCCCGCATATCACGGCCGCTGTAATCGCAGCCAGCGGCTAAAATATAGCAGAATTGTTCAAACAGCACACGTCGGAAGCGGACCAAATCATGTCCTTTAAATATGTCGGACAGGCGTGGGTCGGTAAGGCTTATTTCGACCAGCCGATCCGTCAATTCACGAATGCCGGATTGGCCTCCAAATTGGTCGGCCATCGCGGTAGTGGGAAAAGGATCTGCTCCCGCATTTGCATTGCTCGGGGCATATGGGTCGACTGCGAATTCGCCAGTGACGGGGTCAGGTTTTTCTTCGACGATTTGCATTTCTTCCACTGGCACAGGTGGCCCCGCTTCAGCTGTCGTCTGGAGCAACGCGAAAGCCAAAAGGATTTCGTTCATAACATATCCTTAAAAGGCGGCTTGCAACGATAGAAGAGCACCGCGTTGTTTGTCCTGCGTCAAGACATTACCCAAATCCGTGTAAGCCGCAGTAAGCGTAAAATTATCGAGAATGGCCCAAGCCGCAAACACGTCCATCGCGTCTCCCTCGGCTGCGATCGACAGATTATCGGGTTTCGTCCGATACTCACCGCCGATCAGTAAGCGGCGCGATAATTGATACCCCACCGAAGCTTCAAATTCCAACGACCGGCTGGCCTGCGTGTCGCCGCCAAAACCCAATAGGCCAAGCTGGTTTGCGCGGGTTAAACGTGCGGTTCCGTTTAACAACACCGAGTGGGACAGGATCAATTTGGTCGCGCTCAGATAAAAATCCAAATCCTTAGTCTTGGCCGCGCCAACGAAAGCCACGACGGGCGCGTCAAGATTTTTGCGGAAATTAGCGCCAATGGAAATCTGCGGAAGCAATGGGGCGCCATATACGACATCGCCTGCAAGTCGCAGCTTCGCGCCGTATACATCCTGATTTAGCTTGAAGCCTTGTCCCAGACCTAAGGCAGCACCTACAGCCTTTGTATCGAAATTCTGTCGTGCGTAGCTTAGCTCTATTTGGTCGAAAAGACCGACCGCAAAGCCGTAGCTTTGTAGACTGTAGTCTGGCAATTCCGCCAGAGTAATATGAGACGAAGCACCCACGCCGTCTTCTGTACCATTACCCGCGATAACAGCCCAAGTCGCCAAGCCACCGCCAGATGACCCTTCTACGGTCGAAGCGCCATTCGTCAAAAGCAGCTTACCGCCGGTTTGAAGATCGCGGCTGTTCGCCTGCGCGGCGCCTGCGAAGAGCATGCTGGTAACAACTATTGAAATCAGCCTTTGGCATATCTGCGGCATTTTCCCGGCGACCTTCTTTTTTCCTTGGTGACACCTAACGCCGGATCGTAAACGGATCATTAACCACAACCCTCATTTTCTGGCGGTATTGCTTAGCTTGGTGTTAAGAAATTGCTGCCAGACGAGCGCAATGCAGAGAATCGTGTTACAAGGTTTTACAGCAATCGCCGCAGTCAGTGTGGGGGTCATGGCACTTGGCGCGACGGATGCGAGTATGGCTATTACCGTAAAAGATTCGCGCGGAGTTCCTGTCAGCGAGGCCGTGGTGATGGTGTATCCCGCAGCCAAGTCAAATGCACCAATGCGGTTTGGTCCGAACGTGATGGCGCAACGTGATCTCGCGTTCGCACCGGGCACGCTTATCGCCGCCAAAGGGTCATCCATAAGCTTTCCGAACTTTGACCGTGTCCGACACAGTATTTATAGCTTTTCCAAAGCCGCGCGGTTTGAGATCAATCTGTACGGGCGCGACCAAACCCGGTCACAAAGTTTTCCTATCGCGGGCAGTGTGTCCTTGGGATGCAATATCCACGATAACATGCGCGGCTATATCAAGATAGTCGACACGCCTTTTGCTGCCAAGACTGATCGCAATGGTGTTGTCACTCTGACTGGCATGCCTTCCGGCGCAGCGACCGTAAAGGTCTGGCATCCGCAAGCACGCGGCACCGACAATGAAGCCGCTTTCAAAACCAGCCTAACTGCGGGGGCGAACGAGCGTCGCTACACGGTCACTCTTCGTGCGGACTGACTTCCGGTTTCTCCCAGCGTTGAACTTCGACAAGCTCCAGCATAGAATTACAGTGGCTTATGCGTCCCTGTTTGTATCGATTGCTGTTTTGCTTGTAGTCATTGGCTCATTTGGCGTGGAGCAATATGCCGAAGAGACGATCGCGAAAGACATGGGCGCCAACGCTGCAGTATTTGACGAAATTCTCGCTGCCCGGTCGCGCCAGATGCGTAGCTCTGCCGAAGTGCTTTCGCGTGACTTTGGCTTTCGTGAGTCTGTAGCCTTGGGGGATGCAGCGACGGTCGCGAGCGCGCTTGAAAGCCTTCAAGACAGGGCATCGGTGTCCTACGCCTTTGTTGTTGGAAATGACGGCAAGGTTACAGGTAACGTAACTGGCATCGCTCCGGCCGAGTTAGCCAGCATCATTCGCGCGCTTGATGCGGGTAACGAAGCTGGCATTATCGAGACAGACGGAAAGCTTGCCAGCGCCGTAGCCGCGCCAATCGAAATTCCGGACCTCGCTGGATGGCTGATATTGGCTCAACCCCTTGATCAAGCGACGATGAAGCGCCTCACGCAGCTTGCTGCCATCGAACTTCAGGCCGAAGTCAAGATGGCGGGGCAATTGCCTCTTACGCTTTCAGCTGCCGCCCGCGCAGAAGGCAAAGCAACCGAGGTTGACGTTGACGGTGAGCGCATGCTTTTTAGCATTTCGAAGCTACAACCCTTAGGCAGCCGGCTTCAACCGCGTCTTGTTCTTCGCCACTCACTGACCATGGCGCTTTCCGAGTATCGCGAGATTTTTTGGATGCTGCTCGGGCTTACTCTGGCGGCATTTGGCGCGGTCATCGCCTTGGGTGGCTTTGTCGCAAAAGGCATCACTTCACCCATTGCAAAACTCGACGAAGCTGCGCGTAAGTTTAGTTCGGGTGAGCGAACTTTTGTCGAAGTCGAAACCCAGGATGAGGTTGGCCGACTTGCCGAGAGCTTTAACTTAATGGTCGATGCGATCGAGGAGCGTGAACGCAAAATCTCGCACATCGCGTTGCACGATATTCTGACCGGCCTACCAAATCGCAAGCTTTTTGCCGAGCAAATGGAATTTGCTTTGGCACGCCTCGACAAATCCGGCGGTATGGTTGTGGGGTATCTCGATCTCGACAATTTTAAGTTGGTCAACGATACGCTCGGCCATCTGGTTGGCGACGGTTTGTTAAAGCAAGTTTCCGACCGCTTGACGCGGGAGCTTCCCAACAACATCATCGCGCGGCTGAGCGGTGATGAATTTACCATCATGTCAGGCGGTGGAGAAGCGGGGACAAATTATGTCAACTTCGCACAGAAATTAAGCCGCCTATTTGAAGAGCCCTTTATGGTCGACGGCCATACTATACCCATTCAGCCAAGTATTGGCTTTGCGATTGCACCGAACGACGGCTCTACGGTGTCCGAGCTTTTGAAAAATGCGGATCTGGCGCTTTATCGTGCCAAAAAGGAGGGCAAAGGTTGCTACCAGTTTTTTGAGCCTGCGATGGACGAGCAGGCTCGCAAGCGGCGGCAAGTGGAAGTCGATCTTCGCAACGCCATCAAGATGGGGCAATTCGAACTTTATTATCAACCGCTGTATAGTCTTGAAAAAGAGCAGCTCACTGGCTTTGAGGCATTGTTGCGATGGATCCACCCCGAACGCGGGCTGGTCGATCCACTCGAGTTCATTGGTATTGCCGAGGAAACCAATTTGATAATCCCCATTGGCGAGTGGGTGATCCGTGAAGCATGCCGCCAAGCTTCCTTATGGCCCGAACATTTGCGAATGGCGGTCAATATCTCCCCGCTCCAATTTCGCAGCGCCAATCTAAGTAATGTCATCATTCAATCGCTTGCGGCATCGGGCACATCACCAAACCGGCTTGAGCTGGAAATCACAGAGTCCATTTTTTATCGAGAATGTCGAAAGCACGCTGAAATGCCTGCATAACCTTCGCAATGTCGGTGTGCGGATTGCGCTCGATGATTTTGGTACGGGTTATTCGTCCTTAAGCTATTTGCGCTCTTTCCCGTTCGACAAGATCAAGATCGACCGCAGCTTTGTGATGGACCTCCAGTCAGGCGCGCCGGCCTCTGCGATTATCCGCGCGATTACCACGCTGGCCGATGCACTGGGCATGGAAACCCTAGCCGAAGGTGTCGAGTTTAAAGAACAGGCCGATCTGTTGCGCCACGAGGGTTGCCAGCAAGTGCAGGGATATTTCTATAGCCGGCCAGTCCCTGCCCGCGATGCGTCTGCCCTCATCGCGCAGTTGGGCGGTGGCTTTAACCGTGACATAAGGAAAGTGGCATAATGGACGTTGTGGCGCGGGCCACGTGCAGGCCGTTGTTGAACTCATCATTTCGGCGGAAACATTAGAGGCTATGTGAAGCAGGCCATGCATGTTGTTATGTGGGTAGGTGCACGACGCTGAGTAGCAACCGAGTTTCAACAATTTGGAACGCATGTCAAAAGCCGCCTTCCCGTATGCGTACGTGATATATTTCTTCAGCAGCCCGCCAATGATTGGTCCTATCGGTATCGGCTGCTCCATATCGAGTTCGACGTCCGCTGCTTCGAAGAATTGAACGTAGATTGCGGCTGCGGCTTCGGCAGAAAAGGCATTTACAGCAGCCATCATAAGGTCCCGAATATAGCTGCCCTATATAACACTGATGCTAGACACGCTGGGCAAAGCAATTTCGCCAAGCATTGCTTCTGTTGAATAACAGGAGATGGGGGTACGGATTTACACCAATCGAAAAATAATGACGCTACCCGTGTCAGAAACCGATCTTAAAAATCTGGACATCGAAGAAGAATAGGAAGCCGCGTGACTTCGATAAAACTGCAATTCTTGGTTCAGGTACAACGACATGAATTTGGGCTAAACATAAATCCCGAGCAGCCGTTTAGTATATCGGTGTGTGGGTATTAGCGTTAAAAAATCATGCTTGAAAAAACCGTGAACAGCGTTCGGTCTTTGGTCGTTGGGGCCCTTGACCGGTCTACGTCGACCGCATTACAAACTTTGCTGCTAGTTGCGTGCAGCTGGGTTATGATCAACGCAAGTGTGGCTCAAGCCCAAACAGTGTCTTGCCAGGGTCGTCTTATCACGGTCTTTGATTTCAGAAATCCGGTGCTGGTTTCAGGAACACCACTTTCAGTTGGCGCGGTATATAGATTTTCAAATGTAGCGACGGGTATAGACGCACGCGTTCGCATCGATGCGCTTGCTGCGGCCACATTAAGCACACTCGATCAAAATACAGGGCTATCTGACAATTTCCAACCAGAACTAGCTGGCAGCAACGCGCGAAGCGCCGATTTTACGATAACATTTGTAGTTTCTGGTACGACAACGCCTGTCGCCAGAGATTTTGCGGCTTCAGGTATTGATATCGATGGAGATAGCGGTTCAATCCGTGAATATTCTGAATTCTCAATGCCTTTTGCTGCGTACGCCCTCGATACCCCCACAAATCTTGACATTAATGCCTCCGGTCCGTCGTCGATGACCAGAATTCGGTTCGAGGCTCGGACTAATTTTACCGCCCCAGGGATTGACGAGACAGCGACCCGCAATATCGCTACCATATTTTATACATCTACCAGCACGTTCCAATATCGAATTGGAACTTTGGGTACAGGTAGTACAACACGTCTTACATCGCTCGATTTTAGCTGCCCTGCGCTGCCGCTGCCCGCGACAACTCCTCAAGTAACGCAAGATTTTGGAGACGCCCCTGCGAGCTTTGGAAATCCGGTTCATGATATCGTTTCGACGATATACTTGGGGGCGACAAATAGTGCTGAATCTGCACCCTATAATAATGCTGCTGCGAACGGTGATGCAGGTGACGATGGTGTTACGTTTTCCACACTTCGACAATCAAACACCGGGACTGCCACCATCAGTGTCGCAGGTAATGGTGGCTGGTTGCAATGTTGGTTGGACTGGAACGGCGATGGCGATTTTTCCGACGCTGGCGAACAGATAGCGACAGATGTAGCGGACAATGGACCAGCCGATAACAATGCTGCAGTCGGCACCATTGGTCTAAGCTTCGTTGTGCCCACAGCGGCAACTATGACACAAACTTTCGCGCGTTTTCGTTGGTCTACGACGCCGGGGCTGACTGCATCGTCCATCGCCTCTAACGGAGAGGTTGAAGACTACGCCGTAAACATCCTAGGCGCTCCATTGCTCAACGTATCCAAATCTTCAACATCCTTCGCGACAACTGGAGTAGGCAAGTTTTATGTCCCCAGCAGCGATGTGATATATTCGATCATCACTACAAATATCGGAACTGCATCGACCGACCCAAATTCTGTATTCGTTGTGGATACCCTTCCCCCAGCAATCGAATTTTACAACGGAGATATGGATGGCGGCGGACCTGAAACAAGCTCTGTAGCGTTCGGTCAGACTTCATCAGCTTTGACATTTTCAACGTCAACGGATGTTCGATTTTCTAATTCTGTGCAAGCACCATCGAGTTTTGCAGCATGTTCGTATTCTCCAGCCCCCGGTTACGATTCCGCGGTCAGGCACATTTGTTTAAATCCAAAAGGGGCAATGGCAGCAGGTGGAATGCCAATGTCCAATTTTGTCATAAAATTTCGAGCGCGAATAAAATAGACGACAGTCACAGCTGGTTGGGACTTTAGACGGTTTGGATCGGCCAATTTAACCTATGGCAGCTTTTGAGGTCACTCAAGCACCCTCTGAACGACCGCAGCGTTAGCGTTTGCTTATAGCCGGCTTCTGGTGATTGTCCCTCTGAAGTCACCTCTCCCCTTACGGGCCCCCCAAGATCGCTAACTGCGGTCCAACTATGTAACTGGAACTGAAAACGCCGCCAGTTCAGAGACCGGCGGCGTATCTAGTAGTTAATTCAAAGGTCAGGCGTAAGAGACGGAAACATTCGACTTGCGCTTATTTGAGCGCATTGCACCGCCTACCGCAAAAAAGCCAATAAGAAAAAGCGCCCATGACGCAGGTTCCGGAACGGCAGCCGCCACCGATACAGCGTCAAGAAAAATGCCTTCGTTTGCACTTCCCACCGTATTTGCGAACCTCAAAGTCGTAGTCGAAGTCGTCGCCACGAAGTTTACACTAAGATTGCGCCAATCAAGATTAGCATTCGAGCCGGTGGAGTGCGTAATGGAACCATTTAATCCTCCAACCGAATAATCGGCAGAAGCAGACTTCAAACCACCGAAAAGATTGTGCGAATAAGCAAAAGTCAACGTGTAGAGTTGTCCAATTGTCGTGCCGAACATCTGGGACAACGACCCTACCCCGCCTTCTCCGATCAAATCAAGATATTGCGTTCCCTCAAAAGCTAGATTGCCATTGGTGCTTCCAAAAGTGCCATTTACGACGTTTACGTTTCCTGTTTCAACGTTCCAGCTTGGTAAGCTGGCGGTTGGTACAGTTGAGCAGCAGGGGTTGGTTATAGTGGGGTTCTCAAAACCGCCATTGCCAATAAGTGCTGTTGCCGAAGCTGCCGAAGGAACAATTACCAGTGCACCAGCAAGAAGAATGGATTTGAGCATTGAGAGCATCCTGTCTTTAATTGATCTGAATTACGTTAATCCAAAGTTAATACTCATATTCGCAGCATAAGATACTACGATTATGCTCGTCACGGTAAGCATAATTGTGCCATTGTGGAACGTCGCAAAATCTGCGTTGCTGACAACGGTTTGGACAGCCGAGTGGCATGCTCACAATCCAACCGCGCCGAATATTGGTGTGCCACCAATACCAGAAGCGATTTCATTTCAGACATTTAAGAAAAGGGTTTCCTGGCAGGCGTTGTGTGCTTAGGTTCTTATAATGCCATATTGGGTGACAGGTGGGATGCAGTGCTCTGCAGCGCTGAGCAGGCACATAGAAAATATTCAATTAAGTTAACGATGGCTAATAGACTTAAACACCAAGAGAACGTTTTTGCGACAATATTGCGGATCGCTAATGTCCGCATTTCGGTTGTAAGCGGAACGAAAGCTTTTTAAAATTTTTGCTGAAAACCGGACAGTCTGGATACCGCTCAACTTCCACCATCAATCGTTAGGACTCGAGCGGTTGAACGAATGGCAGCTATTGGGGAGCAAGTTAGACCGAGCGAATGGCAGCAAAGTTAGCGATAACCGCCAATTTGACATAGCACCTGAAAGCGCAGCTTCGTCTAAGTTAGTGATGTGGAACGCTAATTGGAGTGGGCCGTTTCAAACCACTCCAATTAGGCTAACATGTCCGCAATCGACCAGAATAGCGAACATGGGGCCAGACGACGTTCACGTACGATCCAACCCACACAAAGCAATCTCTGTGCATGCTGATTTACGGAGTGACCGGGCAAGGTTTTAGGGCTGTCAGCTAAATTAATTTGGCCAGCATTGGCGCCTGCTCATTTTGCTTTTATGCCGCCCAGCGTCTTTGAACCACCTGCAACGATCATTTCAAGCCTGCGCATGGCGTGATCGACATGGACTGCAACAGTACCCAACTTAAGCCTGTCGAGTTCAGCTAACATCTGCTCCATGCGTATGCGCAATTCGCGGTAATCCTCATTTGAGTTCTGCATCATAGTCATCCCCTGTTCCAACACGTGATATTCAACGGCCGAAACGGTGGAAGTTTTAATCCATGTTATTGTTTAGAATAGATAACTGCCGTGATGAGTATTGCGGCATCTCAAACTGCATATTGATCAACACCCTGGAAACCTGAAAATCTAGGACGGTCGTGGCATGTTAATGCGCGGGTTCATGACGAGAAAGCCGACATGCATTGCATTGGACAGATTAACGCACGGCCAACTGTAAGAATGATACTGCGATAGCAGAGCCTTGCCATTCGCCGCGCCACACCAGCGCCGCTTAACAGGCCACTGCTATAGGGACCAAAAACGATGTGCCATGAAGCGACAACAGTGAAACCGTTAGCTTAAACGCCACATTCAGCATTCAGGAGCCTGGCTCTCATACCTTTACAAATCTGCGCGTAGCACTGAAGATGCCACTGCCGATCAACAACATGCCTACAAAATGGAACCAGAAGATCGGCTCTGCAAGCAGCAAGGTAGCAAGCAGGGCCCCAATCGAGGCCGATTGTGCTAATCTCCATGGCGGATGGCTCCTGTGCTCGGGTTTGCGTGACAGCAACCCATCTTGGCACTTAAATGCCGTGAGCGGGTGCCATCCACCTCATCCGCTTGAAGTTGGAAACACGATAAGCTGCCATTCGTTGGTATTTGCAACTGAAATTCTAACAAATAATATACGACCTGACTGAACGTCTGCTGACTGGCAGCTTTATGAACACGCACGTAAAAATACGTATGCGTCAGGCTATGCTTTTGGCAATACGTGGTAGACCAAGCTGCCCTTTGGCTGGCAAAGTTAGATTGATTTTGTCCTCGCTTGTTCTACATTTCGCGACATATGCTTCGCAATATGCAGCAGCATTAAAAGTTATAAAAGTGACACGCATAGACCTGCAACACTCAATTTGACGCTGCGGATGGTAAAAACCCCTCTTCTTGTTGGTAAGCCACGCGCCATTTGAGGGGTGTGATTGCAAATTCGCTCACAAACCATCGCGTGAAGGCCGACTGGTTAGAATAGCCAAGCAACTCAGAAATATGCAATATGGAATGTCCAGAAGTGGTGATATAGCGCACGGCGAGTTCCCGACGTGTCTCGTTCAGCAATTCATAAAAAGACGTTCCGTGAGTGTCTAACTCCCGCTGCAATTGACGTGCTGTTCTACCCAAATTGTCGGCTACTTTTTCCAAACTGGCGTCTGAACTATTGAGCAATAAGCAAATCGCATGACGGGTGCGGTCTATCACAGTCGATTTTGGTCGCTCGATAGCAAGTATATCAAGGAAACGGCGCGCATGCCTCAACATATCTGGATTTTTTCCAGGATTTTCAATGTCCAATGCGTCGGATGAGCATGAAATACCATCAAAATCAGAATCAAATTGTACAGGGCATCTAAAAATACGTCGGTGGGCTGACAGGTCTTTTGGAGGAGCATGCCGGAAGTGAATGCATTCTGGTAACCACCGACCGGCCATTATTTCATTTATTGCCCGGTAAATGATAGCGACTGCTGCCTCAGCAGTTGAGCGAACACCGTACCCTGGTGGAAAATCAGCGCAAATCAATGCAGTCTCGCCATCATCTTCAAGGCGATAAATTAGCGTTTCGTTTATCAATCGCCAATTTTCTGTGAAAGCAAAGACGATATCACGCGGGGTTGGCTGGTGCTGGATCAACATGCTCAACGGGCCCATGTGTGAGAGACTTCGGCACTCGGCCATTAGCAAACCGAAATGTTCGCATCCTGATGCCCGTTCGGTGTCCAGATATACGTTCAAAATCGAAGCGCTAGCTATCCACGTCTCAGGATTATCCAAAGCAGAAATAGGAATCTTTGCATCTTTTAGAATAGGGTAAGGATCTACGCCCAAAAATCGAGCAACTTCTATGTAATTATACAGAGACGCGGTACGGCTTTGCCCAGATTCACGGATTTTTTTTGGCCTATCCATGCAAGCCTCAAGTAAAGCGCCGTACCATAACGAGCAGCCTGAACTTACAAATACAATTCTTGTCTTTTCAGTTCAATCATAATTTTTTGTGTTAGATGTTAGCTGCACATCTGAAGGTCCGCTGGCTCACGGCAAGAAATCAGCCTCCATCTGCGGTTAAAGAGTGAGTTATTCGCACACTTAGCGGTATCAAATTTGGCATGCAGAGGGAGCCGTCTATATTAACGACATCGCGGCCTCTGCTTAATTCCATTCTGCGAGCGGTGCAGGGCTGATCCCCGCATACTGAACAAGTCGGACGACTTCAGCTATATTTTTTACTTTCAATTTCTGAAGTGCGTTCGCTCGGTGCATCTCGATAGTGCGGACGCTTAAAGATAAATGAAATGCAGCAATCTTGTTAGATACTCCGCCAATGAGCGCGCGTATAACTTCTGTTTCGCGGGGGGTGAGCGTGTCTAAAAGCTGGCGCGCTTTGCGCATGACATCTTCTGACTCTTTCATTCGATCAAGTTCATCCCAGGCCAGTTGGACCGCTGTTACAAGCTGACCTATGTCAAACGGCTTTTCGAGAAATTCAAATGCTCCCATCTTTAAAGCGCGGACCGCAGTCGGGATGTCGGCGTGCAGCGTCATGGCTAATATGGGCCAATTCATTTGGCGGCCCAAGATTATTTCCATCAGCTCCATGCCATCCATGTTTTGCAGCCCTACATCGATCAAAATAGGGGCAGGTTCGAGGTTAGCGAGATTATCCAGAAAATCTTCAGCACTTACAAATTGCCAGCTGGATATCTCGGCACTCTTGAGTAAAAAATTTAGAGATCGCTTAAATTCGATGCTGTCATCAATTACATAAATACAACGGTGCAACGAATGGACTTCGGCGTCGTTACGTCTGATATTAAATCCTGCATCTCTGTTTGCTTGTATCATCATATATATTTCCAATAATAAGATGAACTGCCTCAATACATTTCGCACCGTAAAAAATTTACGGACGAGACTATGGTAATGATCGAACAGAATATCGGATTGTGTTCGTTGGAATTTTACCAATGACGACATTTTTTGGCCCGATTGAACATTTTCTAAACGTCGACGTCGAGTGATTGTCGGTATTTGGATAGTTCTTGGAGCTGGATATTTCTCCGAAGCTTGAGTGGTCCGAGGCTGGACAGCCTTTCCGCATCGAAATAGTCGCAGTGTAAATCGAATTGGGTTCCGCCTGCCGCCGTCGCACAATGCGCCGAAGGTCTGCTAATCGAAATACTCAACCGAAGAGGACATTCAGGTTGCCCAGATAAATCTTACAAGTCCCATGATGAACGCGAATGCGAAGGCGTATCCAAACTTATCCATGTGAACCAGTTCCTGACCCTTTTTCTGCCTAAGCTTACCAACTACAATCATCATAAGCCCTAACAGTGTGGGCGTCGCAAACAGGTTGAGTGTGCGGAGCGTTGGGTCCTGAATTGGGGAATGCGGCAATATCAAGAGACTGGCACCGCCTGCAACTGCGCCAACGATTATGAATCCAATAGTCGACAACACTGGATTGCGAGGTCGACGTAACGTGTCAGCAACGCTTCGATAACCGAGTTCGACAAGCATTTCCGCCAACGCTTGGAGCAAGACCTCAACAACAAACTGAAAGATGAATTCAAAAATGACTTCCATCGCCAGTTCGATAGAACAATTCGGGAATCGTGAAAACCTTAGCCTTTGCGCTTTATTGCGTCTCTGACCCACACTGGGTACGAAGAGCTATGGGCGGTGAAATAACAGACTTCGCACTTTCTGGAGCCAAGCGATTTTCGGGCGTGCTGGTTGCAGAGTTAGGTAAGCTGGAGCAGGCTCTCGCCGGGATACCGCCTGAAAGCGCTGGCATCCGGCTTCAAGCAAGTGAAACGCTGCGCGATATGTTGGCAGCGGCTGGCTGTATTGGTGCTGTCCCTGCGAAATTTTTAGGGCCAGCTGTCAAACCGGTACGTGCGGTTCTGTTCAATAAGACAGCCAAAACCAATTGGTCACTTGCTTGGCACCAAGATCGGACCATTTGCGTAAAAGCGAAAAGGGAAGTCGAAGGCTTCGGTCCGTGGACCGTAAAGCAGGGTTTGATCCACGTGGCTCCTCCTGTCGCACTTCTGACAGAAATGCTCACCGTGCGAGTGCATCTTGACGACGTGACAGAGACCAATGCGCCTCTCTTGATCTCGCCCGGGTCCCATCTCCAGGGCATGGTTCCGGTTGAGAAAATCACCGAAGCAGTTGAACGATTGGGTACGAAAATGTGCCTCGCAAATTCAGGTGATGTCTGGCTGTATTCAACGCTAATTTTGCATGCCTCAGCCGCTGCGCAAGACGCAAGGTCTCGGCGGGTTCTGCAGGTAGATTACGCCGCGGCTGACTTACCGGGAGGACTTGAATGGCAGGGCGTTTGATCTGCGCTTCCCACGATATTTCAGCCGGCTGGAACACAGACAGGCGACGCGAAAAGGCGGAGTTTCAGGGTACAACAACTTTGCAGACAACCAAGTGCTAATCGAAGTGACAAGACCAGTCGTTGTTGCTGATCGGACTACAGGATCGGATGCGCTCTCCAGTCAAGTCAACCATGATACCTTGGTCTAAGCGTTCCGGGTTGCGGCCAGGTAGCCGAACTATAGCAACACCTCCATCGGGGATGCCTTCGCGATATATTAAAGCGCGGGGCGGATAAACTCTCCGGTCATCAGTTATTTGGACTGCGGCGAGCGCTCTGGACCACGAAAGGGCGGCGGACCGCTCTGGAATAACCACAAAAAGCCGTCAATTAGCAGATGATCCAGTTGCGACCGCTCGCTGAGACGTAAGGCGGATCTAATAGCGGTTGCCGGACATCCGTCTGGTCAGTAGCCTCTGTTAATGATGCAGCGTGTTCTTTCCCTCGTGATCAAGCTTGTAGTTCTTTCGAGCGTGCTAGCAGCTGTCCCTGGTTCGGCCGCCCCGCCGCCTCCGGCTTTCACGCCAGCTTCACTGGACAAACCAATCGATGGCTATGACATGCGTCCGGTTTTCCAGCTTTGGCGATACTGGGTGGAGAGCAGGAAGGGGCCGGTGACGGAGTCGTTGCTTGCTGAACCCGAGATGATCTCAGGATTGCAGCATTTTGGGCGGCTATTGCGGTTCAAAAGAAACAACGATTTCGGGCATTACCTGACCGGTGAGATCAGAGCCTATTGTGTGCCTGTACCCCGAGCACCTCATTTCGCAGTTAGTGGCAGCTGCGTATACGTGTTGCGGCGCGCTTATGTGGCGTTTGATGCTGCAAGCTACGGAGAATCAAATCCAGTGTCGGATTGGACACGCACTAAATTCGACGCTGGATCACTGGTCCAGCACCTGCGGGCGTCAGGCCTTCCGGCAAGCACAAACTGGTGGTTAGCGGATCGGTCGGTGCTGTTCCTGACAGCACCATCGCCAACAGCTGTGTTAACTAGCAATGCGCAGATCGTGCGGGTAGATTCGAGCGAATGCCCGAATATGGAAGCAGCAATAAAAGCGGTTGAAGGGCAGCCATTGGATGCTGGTATTGATTTTCCAACGGTTGGCATCGATGAGCAGTTTCGTCCCACCGTCCCCCATGCTTTAACAACTGAATACTCCATTTATCTGCGGGCGAATGGTGGTCCATATGTCATTGAAGGGCGTGGAGGCTTGGCTGAAAAATTGGTTACGCCGATTCTTGGTGCAGTAGACCAATGCGAGCAGCTCCGAAATGATGCCGGTTAGTTCATTCGTCGACAAAATATGGTAGGCCGCTTTTCGCAACATTCCAGCTATTCGGACGACAGATTTACGATGCCAAAAGTGGAGCTGCGGGATACAACAACATTGCAGTCGTCAAAAACCAAGAAATTGTGATGACCGTAACGGGTCACTTAACCTCTACGGTCATCAGCCTTAACGATTATCGTATTTGAGCGCAGGCCATTTGGTAACCATCCCTACACGCGTTTTTAATCAGTCTTGCAGCGCGTTTGGGATCTTTGTCGCCACCGATGCCCTCCAGTAAGCATTTTTGCTAAATCGAGGCAGTACAAATTGTCACCCGATTTGCATTTCATTTCGTAAATAGCTCTAACACCCTGCGCGCGTTCAGGAGACCAATTTCCCGATTTTGGATATATCGTTCTTGGTTCAATCGAGCTATTTTTCGGGGTAGGTTCGGCGCTGGTAGCGTTACATGCAGCCAAGGAAACAATCAGAAGTAATATTGATAATTTCACTTGGGCCCTCATTTAATCGCCATCAGATTTTTTCGCTTCGGGCAGATATCATCGTACGACATTCGCTTGCCCATAATTTGCATAATAGGCTGGCTACTTGCAACGGTACCCCGCGACGGTGCTCTAGCTGATATATCTACACATGCCAGCCTCGTGCTGACCAATTAATGTGCTTTCTGCAAGCTCACATCACACGGAAATTGCACCATAACTTCAGATCGGCAGGCGTAGGCAAATGTCCACTTTGCACAACGTCATGGTAGTTCCTTGTTTGAAGAGGGCTCATCAAAAACCGGTTCTTCTTTCTCGTGCCAGAATATTTGCAAACCAATCGCAGCAATAGCCGATGACATCTAGCGCTTCTCTGACTCCAAGCGCTTCTCTAGCGCTTTGCGCGAGCGTTCAGCATAAGCGCGACAGGATCCACGGCTACTGTTGTACCGGCCGGTTCCAGCATTGTCGGGGTGGGCCGAGATCAGGATGTCGCATGGCGTCGCTCGCATCGTTTCATAGCTTTTGAGGAAACCGTTGACGATTCGACGCGCGGTTGCCGCACTGTACCGATAGTCTTCAGACGATACCGGGTTCAGGCTGGCAGCGAAGACGATAGATTTGCATACCCCTTGTTCGCACGACTTCCAGCGCCAACTCATGCTGCCCATCGTGTGACCCGGCGTCAAAAGTGCAGTGATCACCGTTTTGCCCAGTTGCAAGGTCTGATTGCCACGGATCGTTTGGACCTTCGCAACCGCTGGCCAGGAGCCGCCATAGCCGTGTTGAGGGTCGTCGGTCGCATGACGCCCCGAAAGCAGTCCTTGCGCGCCTTGTGGGCTGGCAATGACAGTCGCGCCGGTGTCGCGCGCGAGCGCCGCAATACCGCCGGCATGGTCGAAATGAGGCTCTGTGCTGAGAATGTATTTAATGTCGCGCGGACGAAAACCTAGCAGCCTGACATTGTCGAGGATGGCGGGCGCAGCCTGCGGTAACGCGCCATCAATCAGGATCAGGCCTGCACCTGTGTCGATCAGCACGACGCTCAGACCGCCAAAGCCAACAAGAAAACTATTACCGAATATCTTTTCTGGCGGCACCGGCGCAAGCCACTCTGCGGTGCGCGTGCTGATAATCGGCTTTGTCAGTGGATCCTCTATCGCCTGCCCCAGACCGTCAGAAGAGCAAGAGATCGTTGCCAAAATGGCCAGCATTGCAAGTTGTGTTTTCGACATTCATAATCTCCTTCGCTGGCAAGATTACGGCAGGTTAGATGCAGAAACAAAGCATCATTTCTCGACAGAGCAATGAGTATGTTACATACCTTAACGATGGATCGCGCTCAACTTCCTCTTAATGCCTTGCGCGCTTTCGAGGCGTCTGCGTGACACCTCAACTTCACTCCAGCAGCGATCGAACTGTGCGTTAGCCAAGGCGGTGTCAGCCACCAAGTTGCGCAGCTCGAACGGAGGTTTGGCACACGCCTTTTCCACCGATTGCCGTGGGCCTTAGCTCTGACCTCCGGCATTCGACGCCTTGAGAGAAGCACGCACCTCCCCATCTTGAGTAGGCACGCGGAGTGCCGCGATAGCATGGCTGTTTGGCCCAAACTTTTTTAAGCGTGGTTCAAAGGAGGCCTTCAGTTATTACCGCGCACTACCTTGCGTGAGCTGACTTTCCCGGCGAGATCCTCAGGATAGAAGTACACGGTCCGCAAATTCCCCTGCGCATAACGGTCGGCTTGGTCGTTGAAGTGCGGCGATGCGGGGTCGCTGCTCAGACCCCCCGCAGTCACAGCGCGAGCGCGGACGCGGGGACCGAATTCAACCACCGCGACAAAGCTGTTACCGTAATCGCCATAGTAGCGACGTGTCCCCGGATAGCGCTGTGCTCCGAACGATGCGAGTGAGCCCCAGTTTGCCGAGACGAAGGGAACCGGGATACTTGGTTTGGCATCGTCAAAGGTCCGGGCGACGGCCCCGTCAAGACGTTGGAAGCGGTTAATCTCTCCCCACGGCACCTTCCATGAGCCAAAATCCGTTTTGAGCCGAGTGATCGCTGTATCGAGCGCGGCGAGCTTGTCGGCTTCGCTGGCTTGCACCATCAGCGGAGGCTGCACTGAGGCCAGCGGCACTCCGGCAGCGGTTGCAACTCTTTCCCATAACGCATCGGCCCAGAACACAGCGAGACTGGTCTCTGTCGAGGTTAGGCTCCAGCGGTGATCCCATTCGGCAAGGAGCGCGACAGCCTCTGCGCGCGAGGCATCGGGTTTGCGCGCCTGCGCAGCGACCAGTTCCGGGATTTGCTGGGCAAACAGTGGTATCCACGGATCGTAAGCCGCCTCGACAAGCTGGTCTAGCGTGAAGCTTGGTCGCGCCGCCAGTACCCGCATAGCCGCGGTTGTGCGCGGGCGGCTCCCGACCTGATCAAAATAGCGCGCGAAAGCCGCCTGCTTGGGGCTGTCGGCTCCAGCCGCCCACCACGGCCCGTCATTGACGTTCATCGCCCAACCATTGTCAGGGCTGACAACTTGCGGCAGCTCACGAAACGGATGCAGTCCCTGCCAGTCTGTGGTCGGGTTACTTCCGTCGACAGGCTTTGTGTAATCGAAGCGTGGATCGCGCCGCGGCACGAATTGCGGGACAAACAAAGCTGTCTCACCTGTTCTGCTGGCAAACAAGGTGTTGTTCGTCGAGTTTGCCTGCAGTTGCGCAACACGGCGAAAACCAGCCAGATCGCGAACCTTGGTGCGCAAAAAACTTTGCTGCAGCGCGGCGACGGGCCTGTGCATCAATGCCGCCGAAATCCACTTGCCGTCTGCCTCGCGGACCACCGGGCCGTGATGCGTGGAGTAAACACTGAACGCCCGAGTGCCGATGGCACCATCCGGCCTGCGGTAAGCGAGCGATACAGTCTTGACGGTCACTGCGCGCTCTTCCTTGCCGTAACGATACGTCCACTTATCGCCTCCAGTCACCTTCTCGACGGTCTCGGCAAACTCGTCGATCGTATCTGCTGAACTGGTGGTGTGCATCCAGCCGGCATTCTGGTTGAAGCCCTGGTAGATAAAAAACTGTCCCCAAGTAGCCGCTCCATATGTGTTGAGACCCTGCCCGCTGGTCACGTGCTGCTCTGCGCGGAAAAAGAAACTGGTGTGCGGGTTGATAAGCAGCAGCGGATGACCGCTCGCGCTATGTGACGGTGCTATCACGAAGCCGTTGGAGCCGGTCGGTTCGCGCGTGACAAGTCCGCGTTCTTCAGCGGTCAGCGCGATCGTGCGGCGCTCGTAGAAAGCTTGCAGTTGGCTGAGCGAAACGCGGCTGATATCGCCGCCGATTGAACCTTCCGAAAAGCTTAGCGCCATCCAAGGTTCGAACCGTGTCAGCACCTTGGGCTTCACTTCCGGATGATCGGCCAAATACTGGTTGAGGCTAGCGGCCCAGGCCTGCATCAACTTGCGTAGCCAAGGCGGACTTTTCGCATATTGAGCCTTTAGTTCGTTCGGGTCGATCCACAATCGTTGGCGCAGGTCCTGCCATAGCGCCTTCTCGCCTTCCGCCTCAGACAAGCGGCCAAGGCTCGTCAGGTAATTGATTTCGATGCGGTTGAAGTCATCCTCTGCCTGGGCATAGATCATCCCGAACACTGCGTCGGCGTCGGAGCTACCGGTGATATGCGGAATGCCCCAATCGTCGCGGACGATTTCGGCGCGATAGGGCGTGGCCTGTGCTGCGGTGCATAGAAGCAAAGAAAAAGCGCAAAAAGTTGTAAAGCGGCGCACGGTTGGTCCTCCCCTCAATCGTCCAGCGTTGAGCGTAGCGCCGGACATGCCCTCGCGCCAGCGTCGTTTATCTTCCGGCATCCACCCTCGCAGCAGAGTGGCTGAATAAGAGAATTTCCACTTTTTGATCGAAACTTAACGGATGACCGCTTTCAAAGACCCCGACCAGGTTTGTGATTGACTGCAAGTTTAGCGATAACTGTCATTGTCGGGCAGAGTGTCTGGAACGTCTGCTTTTTGCACTGTTGAATTGGTAACTGACTGTCCTGACACGCCAACATTGCGAACAAACGAATCTTACTTCTGAATTTCCAAAGCGGATGTGCACAACCCGATGCTGGCGGCAGCATCGCGTCTGTAGACTTCCTTGGTGATTTGGATCGCAACATGGCCATTTTAGGTTTTGCAAAAGGATAATTAGAGCATCGTTTGAGCTTCTAGATGCCGGGGTGGTCGCCTGATGAGATGCTTGATCATTGAAGAAGTTTATAAATTGTAAACGAGATGAAGCTTTTTTGAGAAGGGATACGTTGCTGCCTTTGGGGTGAAATCACACCTCAAACTGAAGCTTAGTTTTGGAGATGTATTATGAAGAGATACTATCTTATTTCGGCCGCGTTAGCAGGTGTCCTTGCGACGATGACGGCGGCGCCAGCGAGCGCGGCAACCTTTTTGTTTGAGCTTTCTGGAGGTCGCAATGTTACCTTCCAGCTCGACACAAGTGCCCCATCTAGTTCTCAAACTTTCTTTGGAGAGCAATCTGTGTTCACCAATGTTAACGGAACGGTCAACGGTACAAACGCCACTATCCCTACGATCAGCTTTGGAACAGGTGTTTTTGCCGTACTAAGCATCAACGCCCCCGGTCTTGATTTTACACAATTTGCGGGCGGTGGGCCGCTCTTTGCAGGAACGGGCAGTGCGCCAGTCTTCTCCGCTGGGACATTTCAACTTACAAATCCTTTTTTCCCTACGTCAAATAGCACACTTGTTATCTCGGAGCAGGTTGCCGCCGTTCCAGAGCCGGCAACTTGGGCTTTGATGTTGCTTGGGTTCGGCTTTCTTGGCGGCGCCTTGCGTGCTGCAAAGCGCCAGCAGAAAGTCACTGTGTCTTACGTCTGATCGAGAGCTTGGGAAAGTGAATGCCGCCGGAGAATATCTCGGCGGCGTTTTGCTGTACAACAGAAATTTATGCGAGCTTACCACGCTTTCTCATCTAACGAGGTCGGCTCGTTGTTGATCTGGTTTTAAGCGTCTCGGTTGACATAGTAACTCCACAGACGAGCCAATCTATCAGGGAAGTAACACAACTTGGCCAGTTGTTTTAGCAAACCGGCGGGTCGCTCACTCAGTTGTTTCCAACCAGTTTTGCATACGGCATATTTCCGAGATACCGCGGGCAGTTAGCAACCGGATTTGGATCTATTTCGCCTTATGTTGTGGTGATAAACTGGAGGCGAGCCCAGACTAGGCGCAGCACCTCCAGTTTATAGATACTAATCGATATTTGACGAATTGAACCGTGCTTTACTTCGCAGGAGCGAGCGCAATGTCTTGATCAAGAAAAGCGCGGCCAGGCATGTTCAGCGGCATTTCAGCGCTGGTTCCAGTGACGAAAAAGCCAGCCAATGGTAAAACGACAATTGATCCAACAACGCCCGCTGTTCCCGTATCACCGCGGGTGTCCATATCACCCGTAAGTCGAATGGTTGTCCCGTTCACATTTGCTGACAATATTCGCAGACGGATCGCCCCCGACTTGCCCCACATGCCTTTGTTGCGCACTTCTGTTAATTCGCCTTCGACCGGGCTCCGCGCTGGGATCACCAATCGACCATTTACCATCACATCTTGGGCAACTTCTAACCGCACACGTTGGCCGACCTTCAAGTTTTTGCCCTTTGTGGTTAGGAACTGCGAAAGCGCTACAGGAACAGCGGCTCCCGCGCGAAGCACATCCCCTGTAGCCTGCTGAGGGACTACTAACGCGCTTTGTGGCACGACAACGGTTGTTTGCGGCGCAACCATCACTGGCACGGCAGATTCAGGTGCTGGAGCGGTCGCTTGATTTGAAGTGTTTGTCTGCGCCAGTACTGGCACTGCAAGCAGCATTATACTCGCAGCAGTAAATTCTTTTATCATTATATGCCCCTTTTTTATTTAAGATCTAAGATCCAAACTCATTTGGGAAGATACGGATTAAGGATTCTATAATTTGTTACTCTGAACTTGTTAGAGTAAAGATAGTTTGCACTTTAGTCAGAATATTAAATATATTTATCAGATACATAAAATTATTTTAAATGTTTCGGATATGCAACTGGAGTAGATTTTATTCCAGAATAACCTGCGGTTTTTTAATAAGATGTAAGGTGATTGAATCACATGCCGCCCTGCTGCGGGTATGAATGCAGCGTAGAGGATCACGCCCAATTAAACTATCGAGATCAGGCTGGTGGTAACGGCGTCGGCGGGGCGGCGGTTGCACGCAGCCCCGCATTGGTACCTATTTTTCCGGCGTTAGCTTCGCGCCGTTTTCAAGATTCTCGTTGAAGCTCGCCACGATCGAGTTGACGATCATCTGAATTTCTTCAGATGCAAATTTTTCGGCTTCCGACTGGCTTGAGCCATAAGACCGTTCGGATTTGACCAAAATCTCCTTATAGGCCGCGCGCTCGGTTGGGCATGCCGCGTCAGAGGTTTTGATAAAGTCGCTCGGGCTCGCTTTTTCGGCAACCGCAGTGTTGTGCGTTTCTATCAGGCAATTGTTGAATGCTTTTCGCGCAGAATCCATGGCGTCACCCTTCATGGTAGCCATGCTGAGCAGTGCGGTTGCAATTATGGTAATCATTTTTCAAATCCCCAAAGGTTCATCCATCCCGGTTCTGCGACCGGTGAGGCAATCGTTTACACCCTCACCACGAGGCAATCAATCGCCATGCTGAAATGCGGGATTTGTGTCCTAATCGACAACTCTGCCGCCCTTTATCACGGCGTCGACAGATTCCAGTTCGCGGACGTTGGCTAATGGGTCGCCGTCTAAAGCAATGATGTCGGCAAACCGGCCAACGGCAATCGCGCCCACATCCTTCTCGCGGCCAAGCGCTTCAGCCGCGTTCCGGGTTGCCGCCTGAATTGCTTCGAGGGGTGTCATGCCATATTGCACCATGATCTTGAATTGACCGCCAACAAGCCCGTGCGGCATCACGCCAGCATCAGAGCCAAACACCATGCGCACGCCAGCCTTATGCGCCTTACGGAAATTGTCGCGTTGGATCTGGGCGACTTCGCGGTCTTTGCGCAGATTATCCTCAAGCACGCCATTTTTCGCGCCTTCAGCCTGCGTATAGTCGGTGTTGTAGATATCCATTGAGAACCAGACCGGACGGGCACGCGAGACGGCGAGCTTAATTCCCTCGTCATCGACAAGGCTGGCGTGCTCGATCGTGTCAATGCCAGCTTTGATTGCGGCTTTGATCCCATCTCCGCCATGCGCATGAGCGGCAACGCGCAGGCCCCATTGATGTGCCTCATCGGCAATCACGCGCAATTCACGCTCTGAAAGCTGTTGCTGGCCGGGCTCAGTATTACGGGAGAAGACACCACCGGTTGCGCACACCTTGATGACCTCAGCGCCATATTTGCGCTGGCGGCGGACCTGGTAGCGCAATTCATCCTCGCTATCGGCAATGCCTTCCTCTTTGCTGGCCTTTTCAAGACTTGGCGGGAGGAAAGTGGAGTCACAATGGCCGCCGGTGGCGCCAAGGGCATAGCCTGCTGGTACTATGCGTGGACCTACGGCATAGCCATTTTCAATTGCCTGTTTCAGTCCGATGTCGTTGCGATTACTGGAGCCAACATTGCGGACAGTGGTAAATCCGGCCGACAGCATGTCATGCGCTGCCTTTACGGCGGTCATCCCCCAAAAGCTGTCGGTGAACTCCAACCCGCGATAGCCTCCAATATCGGCGGGGCCATCCAGATGAACATGCATGTCGATAAGACCGGGAAGCAAGGTCTTGCCAGACATGTCGATATGCGTGACGTCGCTGCCCCATTTGACAGTTCGGGCGTCAGCAACGCCCGTAATTCTGCCATCTTCCCCCACGAATACAGCAGGAAAGTCGACGGTCTTGCCGGTCAGGACATCCACCATCTTGTCGGCCGTAATAACGGTGTTTCGAGCAGATGCAGGTGCAGAAACTGCGGCCAGCGCGATCGCCAAAACGCCAGCATTTCTCAGAAAGTAGAGGCTATATCCCATGTCTTTGTTCCCCGTAAACTCGTCAAGATACGGGCATGACAAAATACTGGCCTGTAGGACAGCGAAAATTTACAGATTTAAGTCAGCGCGCCAATACAGACGGAAACTTGCCCTGTTTCTGGTGACGGCGGTGTGAAATGAACGCCCCTGCGAATAAGGCAAAAGATGCGCCGAGCATCCATCCTCCAACAACGTCGGTCGGCCAGTGCACGCCCAACAAGATGCGGGATAGACCCGTTAGCAAAATCATTATTGCTGCGGCCAATTGCCACAACGGATGGCGCGCCTGCGGCACCAGCATGATGAACAAAATATAGACCACCGCGGCATTGTTGGCATGGCCGCTCGGAAAGGCCGGGCTGCTGATCGGGTCGAGCTGCGGCACCAGATCTGGACGGATTCTGCCAAAGATTGACTTCATGACGTCAGATGTGAACGCCGACAGTAGCGTCGTTATCCCCATTACAAGTGCAGCGCTCCATCCCCACCACCGCCAGAGGGCGGCCGTTAGTATACCAACGATGATGTAACGTTGAACGCCGCCGCCAATCCAGCTTATCCCCTGCATGAGCGAAATGAGCCAATCGGGTGAAGCGCCGCGCCGAAGGTTGAGGGCGTTGGATACAACCATATCGAAATCGCGGAAATTGCCAACATTCACCGCAAGACCAAGCAGGATAACAAGGATGAAGAGCGCAATGGCAGCAAGCAGCATGCGAAGTGGCAGGTTCATAGGAATAACTTCACATTATATCTGAAGTCCAAGACCGTCATCCTGAACTTGTTTCCGAAACCATCATGCAACTCAAACCCGAAATTGCAAAGGCGAAATGGACCCTGAACCCAGTTCAGAGTGACGACAGATATTAACGTCAGGGTATTTCACATGTGGATCATCTTGCCGTAAGCGCCGAGCACGCTTTCGTGCATCATTTCGCTCAATGTCGGGTGCGGGAAAACCGTGTGCATGAAATCTGCCTCAACCAGTTCCGCAGTTTTTCCGATGGTGTAGCCTTGAATGAGTTCGGTGACCTCAGCGCCAACCATATGCGCGCCGAGCAGTTCGCCGGTTTTGGCATCAAATACGGTTTTGATAAAGCCCTCAGCCTCACCGAGCGCGATGGCCTTGCCGTTGCCAATGAAGGGGAAGTTGCCCACCTTGACGTCATAGCCTTGTTCCCTGGCCTTGGCCTCGGTTAGCCCGACGCTCGCGACTTGCGGATGGCAATAGGTGCAGCCAGGGATGTTCTTTGGATCCATGGCATGCGGATGACCACCAGCAATGGTTTCGGCGGCAATCACGCCTTCATGGCTTGCCTTGTGCGCGAGCCAGGGCGGCGCAGTGATATCGCCAATCGCCCACAGGCCAGCCACGTTGGTGAGGCAGCTTGGGTCGGTTTTCACGAAGCCACGATCCATCTCGACACCCAGTGCCTCAAGCCCGATATTTTCGGTGTTTGGCACGATACCAATGGCGACGATGCAATGCGTGAATTCGGATGCCACGACCTTGCCGTCCTTGTCCTTGATGGACGCAGAGACACCCTTCGCCGTGGCTTTCAGGCTTTCGATGCCCGCGCCAGTCATGATATGCATGCCCTGTTTTTTCAGTGCCTTCTCGAGGAAAGCTGAGACGTCTGCGTCTTCAACCGGCACGATACGGTCAAGCATTTCGATCACAGTCACCTCAGCGCCCATGTCGTTATAGAAGCTCGCAAATTCGATGCCAATTGCGCCGGAGCCAATGACGAGCAGCTTCTTCGGCATTTCAGGCGGCACCATGGCGTGGCGATACGTCCAGATCCGCTCTCCGTCGGCGGGCGCAAATGGCAGGTCACGTGCACGTGCCCCGGTCGCGACGATGATATTCTTCGCGGTCAGCTCCTCGGTCTTGCCATCTTTGGTGACGGAAAGCTTGTTAGCCGCAAGCAGCTTGCCCTCGCCCATGTGCACCGTGATCTTGTTCTTCTTCATCAGGTGGGTCACACCCTGATTGAGCTGCTTTGCGACGCCACGCGAACGTTTAACGACAGCGTCAATGTCCGCACTGATGTTGGCTGCAGTCAGGCCATAATCACCTGCATGCTGCATATAATGATAAATTTCAGCCGAGCGAAGCAGGGCCTTGGTTGGAATGCAGCCCCAGTTGAGACAGATCCCACCGAGATTCTCGCGTTCGACAATTGCAGTCTTCAGGCCAAGTTGGGCGGCACGGATGGCGGCAACATAGCCACCGGGACCGGAACCGAGGACGATAAGGTCGTAATCAGCCATGTTATGCCACCAAACCCAGTGGCTTCTCCACCAGTTCCTTGAACACCTTCATCAACTCGGCGCCATCTGCGCCGTCGATGGCGCGGTGGTCGAATGATCCGGTGACACTCATCACGGTGGCGATGGCAAGTGCGTCATCAACGATATACGGCCGCTTCTCACCCGCTCCGACGGCGAGGATCATGCCCTGAGGCGGGTTGATGACCGCATCGAACTGTTTGATGCCCATCATGCCCATATTGGAAATCGACGCAGTGCCGCCCTGATATTCATGCGGCTGCAACTTGGCCTTCCTTGGCGCGGGCAGCAAGCTCGCCAATCTCGGTGGCAATTTTCGACAGCGACTTGTTTGCGGCGTCGGTAACGATCGGCGTAATCAGCCCAGTGGGCACTGACACCGCGACACTGATGTCGGCACGGCTATATTGCAGCATATTGTCACCGGCAAAGCTGACATTGCATTTGGGAACCTGAATCAGCGCAAGCGCAAGAGCTTTCACCAGCATATCATTGACAGAGAGCTTGATTCCGCGCGCCTCCAACGAAGCGTTGAGTTCGCTGCGCAGCTTGAGCAAGGCGTCCAGCCTGACATCAACAGTCAGGTAAATGTGCGGCACGGACTGCTTGGACTCAGTCAGGCGGCGCGCAATGGTTTTGCGCATATTGCTGAGTTTGATGACGTCATGCGGAATGTCGGTTTCGATTGTCGCGACTGGCGCAGGCGATGGCGCAGACGGCGCGGTCGGTGCAGGATGCGCCGCGGTTGATGCGGGCTTGCCTTCGACGGCCTCGACGTCAGCTTTGACAATGCGGCCGTTCGGGCCAGTGCCGGTAACGCCTAAAAGATCGATGCCTGAATTGGCTGCGATGCGCTTGGCAAGCGGGCTCGCCTTCACGCGGTCGCTAGCGCTTTGGGTAACCGGCTTTGGCGCAGAGTTGGGCGCAGTGGAGGCAGGATCAGTCGCCGGATTGGTGGCCGCTTCCTTCACCTGCGGAACAGCCGCCGGTTCGGGCGCCGGTGCTGCCGGCTTTGAAACTGGCGGTGCCTCGTCGTCCTCGCCCTGAATTATGGCGATAACAGCGCCAACCTTTACACCATCAGTTCCCTCAGCGACCAATAGCTCGGTTACAACACCTTCATCAATAGCTTCAAACTCCATTGTGGCCTTGTCAGTCTCAATCTCGGCCAGTAAGTCGCCAGACGAGACGCTGTCGCCGACCTTAACAAGCCATTTGGAGAGCGTGCCTTCTTCCATCGTTGGGGAAAGTGCAGGCATTTTGAGTTCGATGGGCATCCGGTTTGGCCTTTTTTGGTCGCTATTTGCAATAAGCGCATAGCCAAGCTTTCCCCAGCGTCAAGCGCGATAAGGTTGCCAAGCATTCAATTTTCGCGCAGGCTATACGAATTCATAAAGGCTGGCCACAAGGACCAAGCCGGGGGAAGTGCATGCGTACATATCTCGTGGTTATTGACGAAACCGAGGAGGCACGTCTTGCCTTGCGCTTTGCCTCGCGCCGCGCGGCAAAGACCGGCGGCGCCGTGCATATATTGGCGCTGGTCGAGCCTGCCGATTTTGTCGCATGGGGCGGAGTTCAGGCAACGATGGAGGAGGAAGCGCGCGACCGCGCCGAGTTATTGGTAACCGCCGCCGCGGGGTCGATCTTTGACGAACTTGGTGTGCGGCCCGCTATAACGGTAAAGCCAGGCGAAGCTATCGATGTGGTGAAAGTAATGCTTGAGGAACATCCAGGTATTGCGGCATTGGTGCTGGGCGCCGCGGCGCAAGGCGCACCTGGGCCGCTTATCGCGCACTTTACGGGCGTAAATGCAGGGACATTGCCCTGCCCGGTCATGGTGATCCCTGGGTCACTAACCGATGCGCAATTGGACGAATTAAGCTAGTTCCGCGCAATGTCGTCATCTGGTTGGTGATATTCTTGGTCTACTAGCGCTTCTTGCCCTTATGGCGGATATTCCCTGGGCGACCCCGTTTCCCGGCATCATATTTCCCTGCCTTGGGCTTACCCTTATGCTTGAACCGGTCCGGAGCATAGCTGCCGCCCTCGGGCAGCTCAAACCGCAGTGAACCAGAAATCGGATTGGCCTCTGCCAACCGCAATTCAAGCCGCATGCCTGGACGATATTCCTGCCGGGTTTTCTCGCCGATCAGCGTCTGGCTTGCTTCGTCATAATGGAAATAGTCTTTTCCAAGAGTTGACACCGGAACTAAGCCATCACCGCCAACACCTTCAACTGTAGCAAAAAATCCGAAATTCTGCACTCCGGTAATGCGTGCCTGCACAATCTGGCCAACCTGCGCGGATAGAAATGCGGCGATGTAGCGGTCGGTCGTCTCGCGTTCTGCTTCCATCGCGCGGCGCTCGGTGCGGCTAATGGCCTCTGCAGTCGCGGGCAGCCTCATGATGGCGGCTTCGGTCAGGCCAGTGGTCGGCTCAACATCTTTCAGCTTTGGCTTGGGCATTTCCAAACCATACGCGCTTACCAAGGCCCGGTGCACGATGAGATCGGAATAACGGCGGATCGGCGAGGTAAAATGCGCGTAGCTGCCGAGCGACAAGCCGAAATGGCCCACATTTGTCGGGCCATAATAAGCCTGTGTCTGGCTACGCAGAACGGCTTCCATGATTTGCGGACGCACTTCTTCGTCAATGACTTTTTCAAGAATGGCGTTGAACGTCTCAGGTTTAATGACCTGGCCGAGCGCAAAGTCGATTTCGAACGTTTTGAGATATTCCTTTAGCGCGACCAGCTTTTCTCGGCTCGGCGGTTCGTGCGCCCGGTAGATCAATGAGGATTTCTTGGCCTCAAGCGCCTTTGCGGCGGCGACATTGGCTGCGATCATGAAATCTTCTACCAGCCGATGCGCCTCAAGCTGTTCCCGGACGGCAACGCCGGTGACGCGGCCCTGCTCATCCAGCGTGATGCGCTTTTCCGGCAGATTAAGTTCCAGCGGCCCTCGCTTGTGCCGCGCCAGCGCCAGAAGCCGCCAGCATGCCCACAAGGGCTTGAGCGACGTTTCCAGCAGAGGATTTTCCATCTTCCCGTCAATTGCGGCCTGCGCATCGGGATAAGGAATATTCGCGGCAATCCGCGCCACAGCACGGGTGAAACGCCATGACGTCACTTGGCCTGTCTTGCCAATGGCGAGATGGCAGGCCAGAACGGCGCGATCCTCGCCTGCCCGCAGCGAGCATTTATCAGACGACAATGCGTGCGGAAGCATGGGCACTACCAGGTCGGGAAAATAAACGCTGTTCCCGCGCTTCGACGCCTCATGGTCAAGTGCACTGCCCGGGCGGACATAATAGCTGACATCGGCAATCGCGACGATCGCATCAAAGCCGCCGGTTTCGGCATTAGGCGTGGCCCAGATGGCGTCATCGAAATCGCGTGCGTCACGCGGATCAATGGCGATGATCGGCAAATGGCGCAGGTCTTCGCGATTGTCGTCGGTCACCGGCAATTCGCGCACCCGCTCAGCCTCACGTTCAACCACCTCGGGCATTTCAAATGGAATGCCATATTTGTGGATGGCAATGAGGCTGAAACTTTTCGGCGCAAAGGGGTCGCCAAGCACTTGAGTCACGCGCGCAGATTTCTTGTGCGCATTACCGGTCAGTTCCGCGAGCACCAGTTCGCCTGCCTTGGCATCACCCACATCGCCAATCTGCGTGTCGAAGCGTGACTTCTTGTCGACCGATTTTAGCCAGAACCTGCCGTTTTCGCCACCCTCGACAACGCCTAGAATTTGTTCGCTGCCCTTGGCGAGCTTTTTCATGACATGCGCCACCAAGCCATTGCCGCGTTCTTCGGTACGGGCCAATATCCGGTCACCAATACCCAGAGCGCCGCGTTTTCCTTTCGTTTCTATGACACGTATCTTGGGCAAAGCGATACCCTCGCCTTCCCAATGCTCTGGAACCGCGATGGCCTGATCGCCGTCAATCGCCACTATCTTGAGGACGGTGACCTTCGGCACCCCGCCCATTTTGTGAAAGGCACGGCCTGGGGCCATATCAATGAGGCCCTCATCGGTCATGTCTTTCAGCAAGGCTTTGAGCGCAATCTTCTCATTTCCGCGTAACCCGAATTCGCGCGCGATTTCCCGTTTGCCAGCAGGCTCCCTGGACGTGTTGATGAACGAAAGGATCTGCTCGCGTGAAGGGAGTCCCTCAAATTGCGCGTATTTGGTCATTGGTCACCTATTCCAGTTTGGAGCGCACGATGGACGGGGATGGCTAGAACACTAATATGTTCGTCCGATCAGGATACGTTCCACCGCAGGTTCGCCTGTGAAGAAACAAGCGCCATCAGCAGGCGCTGCATCAATCGGACTGTTGCGCATCGTCAGTTTAAGCGCCTTGAGCTCCGCGACGATCTTGTCGAGTGCGGCGCCGGTTGGGCGCGCCCATTGCACTTCCACCCAGCCAGCAAAGCCGGCTTCATCACCCGCAAAATGGGCTGCAAGATCAGTTACGTCCCGGCGGATATTTGCGTTGAGACGCGCTTTGGCTTCCGCATAAAGACCAGACTGGATTTCCTCAAGCAAGCTGGCCGCTGAAGCGACGAATTCTGCGCGCGGGGTGAAAGCTGTCGCGAGCTTTCCGTCGTCCTTGTACAACCGGTCACGCCGCAGAACGGCGGCCTTGCCTTCGCCCATATCGCGCGGACCGACTTCGACGATGATTGGCGCGCCTTTTTTGACCCACGCCCAACGCTTGTTGGATGCTTTTGCTGCCTTGGTATCCAGCAAAACGCGCAATGGCTCTCCAAAGGCGCTTAGCGCGAGCAAGTCAGTGCGCAGGCTGCGGCAATATTCAAGCACCGCTTCATCTTCGTCACTGTCGCGCAACATGGGAATGATGACAATCTGGTGCGGCGCAATCTGCGGTGGGCAACGCAGACCATCATCATCGCCATGGGTCATGATAACCCCACCAATCATGCGCGTAGACACGCCCCAGCTTGTTGTATGGGCAAACTGCTGGTTGCCCCCCTTGTCCTGATATTTGATCCCGGATGCTTCGGCAAAGCCTGTGCCAAGATAATGCGACGTTCCCGCCTGCAACGCCTTGCCGTCCTGCATCATTGCCTCAATGCTGTATGTTGCTACGGCGCCGGGAAAGCGCTCGTTCTCGGGCTTCTCCCCGGCCACAACTGGCATGGCCAGCGGACCTTCGGCAAAGGCGCGATACATTTCGAGCGCGCGCATCGTTTCCTTCATCGCGTCCTCGCGATCGATATGGGCGGTGTGTCCCTCCTGCCAGAGGAATTCGCTCGTACGAAGAAACATGCGTGTGCGCATTTCCCAGCGCACGACATTCGCCCATTGGTTGACCATCAACGGCAGATCCCGCCAGCTTTGGATCCACCGACTCATCGCGGCGCCTATCACCGTTTCGGAAGTCGGACGCACAACGAGCGGCTCTTCCAATTTTGACGATGGATCGGGGATAAGCTTGCCCTGTCCGTCGCTCACAAGCCTGTGGTGCGTAACAACCGCCATTTCCTTGGCAAAACCTTCCACATGGTCGGCTTCTTTTTCGAAGAACGACAATGGAATGAACAGTGGAAAATAGCAGTTTTCCACGCCAGCAGCCTTGATTTCGCCGTCCATCAGTTTCTGGATGCGTTCCCACATGCCATAACCCCAAGGCCGAATAACCATACATCCGCGCACGCCGGACTCTTCGGCCAAGTCAGCCTCAGCAATGACTTCTTGATACCAGCCAGCGAAATTTTGCGCACGTGTGACGCTTAAAGCATTTTTTATCAATGTATTACCTGTAGTTTTTAAAGAATTTCAAAATGGACTAATCGGCCATTTTGTCGATTTTAGCCTGCAGCGCAGCAATCTGCCGCTTAAGATCGGCGACTGTTTCATCGCGTTCCGGCTTCTTGCCGGTCAGATTGGCCAGGTTCGGCATCAACGCCTCACGCGCCGTGCGCATGAATTCGATATTCTGCTTTGCAAGATGGCCGAACGGACCAGAGGTAATGGCGGTTTCGATTGCCTCCTGAACCTGCCGTTGGTTCTTGCGGAAATTGTCCATCGAGCTTTCGAGGAATTGCGGCACCATGCCTTGCATGGAATCTCCATACATTGAAATCAACTGCTTGAGGAATCCGACGGGCAGCATCTGTTGACCGCCATTTTCCTCGTCCATGATGATTTGCGTCAGCACGCCATGGGTGATGTCGTCATTGGATTTTGCGTCAACAACTTTAAAATCGATGTCCTTGCGCGTCAGCTCCGCAAGGAAGTCCAGCGTTATATATTTGGACGAATGGGTATTATACAGGCGCCGATTGGCGTATTTTTTAATGATGATCGGGCCATCACCGTCTCTGCTGGCTGCGCGTGCCATTATTTATCCTTCCGGGAGTGATCGAAGAGCAATAGCACCAAGCCATAGTGCACTGCAACATCGCTTAGGTCTGATGGCTCAAACTGATTCGTATCGGCCGTCATGTTCTATCAAAAATGTCGTCGTGCTTTGAACAACAAAGGTTTGTCATAATAAGTCAAAATGACCGACCACTCGGTCAAAGTGATGAACAAGAAAAAATTCTAACAAAAATCTGAAATTCAGCAAACGATTACAAAATCGCGCTTTCGAATTAATCGATTCATAAACCACTAAATAATCGAGAGATATGTAATTCTATTCAGCAATAATGCCATATGTGGCTTCGTTGCAACATTCATACAGAATCCAGATTTTCAAACTCCATGCTATTGCGCATGAATAACCGGTAGGCTCTAGTTATTAAATCGAGGTCGGCACGGGTACGCCGTTACTCCGCATTTCAGCTTAGATAATCACCATAGCTGGGGAACGTTTTAATGAATAAATCACGGTTGCTCATTGCTGGATCTGTCATAGGTCTCGCTTTATTCTCTACTTCACCATCATACGCGCAGCAGGCTCAATCATCCTCGGATGATGTAGTTAAAGAAGATCCAGAGGTTGCGGTGCCAGCAACGGCTGCGGAAGCAACAAGTGATGCAATCGTCGTTACAGGTTCGCGCATTCGCCGTCCCGATGCCTTCAATTCGATTGAACCAATTACCGTTGTAACCGCTGAGGAAATCACGCAGAACGGCTTTAACAGTGCGAGTGATGCGCTGCAAAGCCAAGCTGTCACCGCGGGTGCCGGTCAAATCAACAACTTTTACGGCGGTTTTGTTACTGCCGGCGGCACTGGCGCCAATACACTGGGTCTTCGGAACCTTGGCCCGGCGCGTACCCTTGTTTTGCTGAACGGCCGCCGTCTGGCACCAGCCGGCACGCGCGGAAACGTGCTCGCTGCCGATCTTAACGTGCTTCCAACTGCTATTATTGATCGCATTGAAGTGCTCAAAGCCGGCGCATCCTCCATTTATGGTTCGGATGCCGTCGCTGGTGTTGTCAACATCCTCACAGACGACAAGATCCGTGGCCTTACGATAGACGCGCAGATAAACGTACCAGAAGTCGGTGCGGGCGTTGATCGCCGGATCGCGGCAACATTCGGCTTTGGCGACGATCGCTTGAGTGTCATTGGTTCGCTAGAGTATCGCAAGCGCAATGCCTTGCGTCTCAACGACCGTGATTTCACGAGCTGCCCCATTCCCGGCTTCAAACTTGACGCAGGGTCTCCGCTTGGGTCAGACGATCCATTCCCACTTGGTGATCCACGCAACTGCTTTACGATCGATAATGGCGGCGTGACCATCAACACGCTAGGTTTGCCAAGCCGTTCTGGCATTGGTCGCACCAGCGGGTTGCCCGGCACGTTCAACCGTTTTGTCCCCTCCGCTGGTGCGGGCGGTGGCACCCCGGGCTATCTCGGCGTTGGCACATATGATCGCGACACGTTCGATCCTGCCAGCCAAGAAGAAGAACTGATTACGCCTGTCGAAACCTATACCGGTTTTCTGGCGGGAAGCTATCAAACCGACTTTTTGGGCAATGCTGAGATTTACGGCGAAGTTCTTGCCACTCGTCGTAAGTCTTCATCACTCCTGTATCGTCAGTTGTCGCTCGATTATTTGCAAGGCAGCCCACTCGTACCTGTTGAATTCCGCAACGGCGTGTTTGCCGCTCCTGTAAATACTTCAAGCGGACAAAATGTTGCTGCGCGCGCATTTGTAGGATTTGGTCTTACGGACTCCGTACAGGAAGTCGACTATGTCCGCGCAGGCGTTGGCGTTCGGGGCGATTTTGCGTTCGATGGCTGGCGTTACGATGCCTATGTGGGCAAGTCATGGACCGATGGCAGGTACGAGATTGAATCGTTCCTTATCGACCGTTTGGCCAATTCGTTGAATGTTGTTGAAACATCACCCGGCGTTTTCCGTTGTGCAAGCCAGGCATCAAATCCAAGCTGCGTTGCGGCACCTGCGCTTAACGCTGATACCATCGGCGGGCGGTTACCGCAGGCGTTTCGCGATTACATTCTTGTTAACACGATCGGTAACACGAAATTCCGTGAATCTACCGCCAGCTTCAACATCGATGGCCCGCTGTTCGCGTTGCCTGGCGGCGACGTCCAGCTTTCATTAGGTGCGGAATATCGTAAGCAGCGTATCGACGATACACCGGACCAGAACTCAATCACTGGAAACCTTCTTGGTTTGACTGCTGGTACACCGACACGTGGTACCGACAACGTCAAGGAAGTATTTGGCGAAATCTTTGTACCATTGGTAACCGATCGTCCGTTTTTCAAGAATTTGAGTTTGAACGCTTCTGTTCGTTACACTGACTATGACTCATACGGCAGTGATACGACGTACAAGGTTGCGGGCGAATGGGAGTTCTTCAAAGGCTTCGGTATCCGAGGCAGCTATGGAACGTCTTATCGTGCGCCAGCACTTTCAGAGCAGTTCTTGGGGGCTACAAGTGGCTTTATTGCTGCCGGGAACGACCCTTGCGACGCGGACAATTTTCCACGTGCCAATGGTCTACCTAATCCTGGTGCCTACACACCTGCCCAACAACAGCGTGCTGCAAACTGCCTGTCGATCGGACTTGATCCCAATACCTTTCAGCAGAATAATGGCATAACCTCGTTCACACGCGGTGGTGCTGAAACAGGCTTATCAGCAGAAACGTCGCGTAACTGGTCGGTCGGCGCTGTGGTGCAGCCTCGCATTTCTAGCACGACAACATTGGCTCTTGCCGTCGACTATTTTGATATCAAGGTATCAAATGGCGTGTCTGCGCTTGCTGGCGGAACAATCTTGAATCGCTGCTACAACGACGTCGACTTCAATCCAACGGAAGGCTTCTGCCGTTTCGTAACGCGTGATGCCAACAACATACTTTCTGTCACGAGTGGCTTCGTGAACCTGTCGGAAGATATCGTGAAGGGTTATGAGTTCACCGGACGGTTTGCGACAGATTTGTTTGGTGGTCGCTTCACATTCAACGCCAACCTGACTAAGTACACGGAACAGTCAGACCGGACATTCCCAGAGGAAATCCTGCTTGATGCCAACGGCACTTTGAACACGCCTGATTGGGTCGGAAATTTCGACGCGACCTACCGGACGGGTCCAGTAACATTCCGTTACGGCGTTTCGTGGTTCGACAGCAGCAGCGGGACAGCCGAGTATAACTCTACAAGCCGCACAACTGGAGTTGTAAATCAGGCCCAGGTGGATCAGCTTAATGAATTCTACCAAATCGAAGTGCCTGATTATTTCCAGCACAGTGCATCAATTCAATTCGATATTACCGACAAATTCGAAATAACTCTTGGCGTTCGTAACTTGCTCGACAAGGATCCGCCAAAGGTCACCGTTTATTACACGACGATCGGCAACGCTCCATTGTATTCCGGATATGATTACACCGGTCGTCAGTGGTTCGTGAACACCAACTTCAAATTTTAAGCTGGTTTCAAATTCTAGAAAAAGGGTGCCATTCGTGGCGCCCTTTTTTTTGTCCAAGATAAGTGTTTTTCTGCGTTGCTACCGACGATCACATTTCGTTTTGCAAAGCTATGCGATTCGGACCACCGCGAAATATTATTTCAAACTTTTGTTCCTTTAGGGGGCGTCCGTTGCCCACTGCTGTGCGCATGGGCAAAGCGTTAAAAAAAACTTGGGCTATTTGGCAACGATAATGCAACGACTATTTTGTTCGTTCAGGCCGCATCTGTTCTTATAATATTACAAAATATATTAATATATTAATATATTCATCCAAAAAAGAAATATACCGCTATTTTCTCAATGTGTCTTAATGGCAACATTGTGCCCCAAATTGGGTTTTTTGTACCGAGGGGGGGATTGCACACATGATGGGTGTGCGCTTTACCCGCCGATTAATAGTAAATGAACAAAAACAAGCTGGGGAGCTGTTTCGATGAAGAAGTCTCGTTTTTTGATTGCTGGATCGGCGATCGGCCTTGCACTGTTGAGTGCATCGCCATCTTACGCTCAAGATGCGGCTGATACCAAGGCACCATCGGGTGAAGAAACCGCAACCGCTGAAGCGGAGGGCAACACTATAACCGTGACGGGTTCGCGCATTAGACGCCCTAACGATACTTCCACAATTCCAGTCACCACAATCGTGGGCGAACAGTTCTTTCAGCAAGGCCAGACGAGCGTTGGCGACACGTTGAATGACTTGCCGCAGCTTCGCAGTACTTTTGCCCAGCAGAATCCAGGTCTCGGTATCGGCATCGCCGGTTTGAACCTTTTGGATTTGCGTGGACTTGGCACGTCACGTACGCTGGTGTTGGTCAACGGCCGCCGTCACGTTCCCGCCGACATCCTGGTTAATGCCGTTTCCGTCGACACCAACACAATTCCTAACGATCTTATCGAGCGCGTCGACATCGTCACCGGCGGCAACTCGGCCGTTTACGGATCAGACGCAATTGCCGGTGTGGTGAACTTCGTTTTGCGCAACAGTTATGACGGCTTGCAGATCCGTGCCCAGGCTGGCGTTGCTGAAAAGGGATTTGGCGGCAACCAGTATGTTTCGGCAATGTATGGCAAGAACTTTGCAGATGGTCGTGGCAACGTGACATTCCATGGCGAGTACGCTCGGACTGATCGCGTATTTGCTTCTGACGTGCCTGCTTTCCGCACCAACGACAATTTCCTCGTGATTGACGCCGACGGCGGTGCCGGTCTTGTGAACGGTGGCGACGGTTTCGTTGACCGTAACTTCTTCACCAATATCAGCAGCACGACAATTCACTACAACAGCTTGGTTCCAATCAACCAACGCAACATTCCGAACGCTGGCCTTTGCGGCAATGCAACGACCGCAAATAATGGTGCGCCGAATACAGCCGGTGCTGCTTTTAACTGCACGTACTTCTTCTCTGACGCTGGTCGGCTTACGCAACAGACAGGTACTCGCTTTGGTACCGGCATCAACAGTGCGATCGTAAACAGTAACGGCCAAACAGGCCGTGAAGGCAAAACAGTTTCCGTGTTGCCATTTACCGAGCGCTATAACTTCAACTTCCTCGGTCGCTTCGAATTTACCCCAGCGGCTGAAGTTTTCGTTGAAGCCAAATGGAACCGCGTGAATGCACTTGGTAACAATGCCGGCCCATCTTTCAACCAGGGTACAGGCGGTACGACCGATTTCCGCGAGCGTACACGCCTCGACAACCCATTCCTGAACCCAGCAGACCGTACCACGTTGGCTAACCTTATCTTGGCTTCAGGCTGCCGGACGGACTTGCAGGTAACCTGCCCTGCTGCTGGTAACCTGTCAGCAACTGACATCACGAATATCGGAAATGGAAGCTACCGTTTCGTTGCATCACGTAACTTGCTTGACGCGGGTCTGCGGGATGCGCGTTTCCAACGCGATACGTTCCGCGTGGTAGCCGGCCTTCGCGGGACATTTAACGAAGACTGGAGCTACGAAGTTTCCGCCAACTACGGTAAGTTCAAAGAGGACACCACGCAGGACGGTTTCATTGATCGTCAACGGTTTGCACTTGCTATGGACGCCGGTCGCAACCCTATAACTGGCGCAATCCAGTGTCGCTCGCAATTTGATCCGGCATCTGCCGTTCCGCTTGTTGGCTTCGCAGCTCCAGCAGCAGCAAATGCTGCGCGCTTGGCGGCGGATATCGCGGCTTGCGTTCCATACAATCCTTTTGGTTCGCCTGATAACAGCGCATCTGTTGCCTATTTCGCACGGACCTTCACTGCCACTGCATCGCTTGACCAGTTTGTGGCTTCAGGCTTCGTATCTGGTGACTTCAGCCAATTGTTCGAACTGCCCGGTGGCCCAATTAGCTTTGCTGTGGGCGCCGAATATCGTCGCGAAAAAGCATCCTACATACAGGATCAGTTTGTGACCGATGGTTTCACAAACGCCGTGTCGATCCCTACGTTCAAACCTAACGCTTTCGTAGTTAAGGAAGCTTATGGCGAACTACGCGTACCATTGTTGAAAGATCTGCCGTTTGTAAAGGATCTGACCGTCAGTGGCGCTGGCCGTGTTGCGAAATATCAGGGCAAGGTCGGTACGGTATATTCATACAATGTGGGTGTCGATTACGCTCCTGTTGATGATATCCGTTTCCGTGCAAACTACAGCCGCGCGGTTCGTGCACCTAACGTTTCGGAAACTGGTTTCCCGTTGGTACCGAACTTCTTCAACGGATTTAACGACCCTTGCAACCCTGCAACAATCGGCAGCGGTGTCCGTGCCGCTAACTGCTTGGCTGCAATCGGTGCTGCCAATCTGGCGACCTTCACCAATATCACGCAGTCGTTGCCAATCGTAAGTGGTTCCAACCCGAACCTGAATGCAGAAAAGTCTGATTCCTACACTTATGGTGCTGTGATCACGCCTAGCTTTGTACCAGGAATGACGCTGTCGGTTGATTACTACAACATCAATGTGAAGGGCATTATTTCGACTGTTGGACCGCAAACAATTGTCAACCAGTGCTATGACTCGCCGACACTGAACAATATTTATTGTGCTCAGTTCTCGCGCTTTGCTGGTCCAGGCACAGGACCATTGGGTGAAACGCCAGGACGTGTCTTGGGTAACTCGCTGATCAACGCGCCGCTGAACTTTGCAAATCGCAAGCGTCGCGGCGTGGACGTGAACTTCGCGTATCGGAAAGATTTCGGCGCTATCGATTTCAACACGAACCTGATTTACACGCACAACTTTGAGATCAGCAACTTCCAAGACCCGACCAATCCGCTTTTCGAAACCCGGATTTTGGGCCAGTTGGGTGACCCCAAAGACGAATTCCGCTGGGATTTCGACTTTGGTGTAGATGCCGTCACGTTTGGATATCGTCTGCGTTACATCGGACCAATGTACTTCAACGGTTACAACACTTTGTTCCCGCTGAACGGCTTGCCCGCAACCGACGTTGACGCATTTCCAAGCACGAAATTCTCGTCGGTCATGTACCATGACGTTCGCGTAGATTTCGATATTGGCAAGGACAGCAACAACGCAGAGTCACGCTTCTACGTGGGTGTTGATAACGTCTTGAATAAGGGTGTCCCTCGCGGTGCAACAACTGCGACCGGTGCAGGAAGTGCCATCTACTCCTTCCGTGGACGTAACCTCTATGCCGGTTTCCGCGCACGGTTCTAAAAAGAGCTAACATCAACATTAAGGGCGCCCGTTTGTGGCGCCCTTTTTTTGTCATATCGATGTAGTGAGAACTTCGTCAGGTCGTGAGGAACACTGTTTTATGCTAACGCCAGACGCGCGCAAATCTTGACCCGAGGTTTGTAAGCAATTCATATTGCGACAGTCCCGTCACTGCCGATGCAGCGCGCAGGTCATATTCCACACTAACCCAGTCACCTTCCCGTAAATCCGGCGCAGCGTTAATATCGAGCGTCACCAGATCCATAGATACGCGTCCAATGACGGGCAGCGAAAGGCCGTGCCAGTCCGCCATTCCCTTCCCCGAAAAAGCACGAAGATATCCGTCGGCATAGCCAATGGATATCGTGCCAATGCGCGTATCCGTCTTGCAAACATGGGTAGCATTATAGCCGACGGGCTGACCTGCCTGGACATTGCGCACCTGAAGCAAGCGGGCCGATAGTGTCACGACAGGTCGGATGAATGTCTCCATTCCTGCGCGCGCCACGCCGCCGTAGAGGCTTAGCCCGGGCCGCGTTAGATCGAAGTGATAGACAGGGCCAAGCATGATGCCCGCACTGTTCGCAAGGCTAAACCGCTTTGCAGCAATATCCGCCGCTACCGATTGAAACGCACGAAGCTGCTCGACATTCTGTGCGACATCCACATCAGCCGAAGCCAGATGTGACATCAGCAGATCGATGTCCAGACCATCAAATGTCGAGCTGCTGATATCTTCAGACCCAAGCCCCAGACGGTTGATCCCGCTGTCGAACATGACATGGCAACGGCCACCGCCAGATGCTGTCCACAATCTGATCTGTTCGGCAGTATTCAGAACCGGGATCGCGCCAAGGTCACGTGCGGCCTTCAGGTCGTCAGGGGCAATACCGTTGAGGACCGATATCCATTCTGGTGGGACGAGGTCGGCAATGGCCGCCGCCTCTGCCCAATGGGCGACAAAGAAGTCGCGGCATCCGGCATGGCGCAGCCGCGTTACGACCGCGCGTGCGCCGAGGCCATACGCATCCGCCTTCACCGCTGCACCTGCCCGTGCAGCAGCACTTTGCGTGTGTAACGCCCGCCAGTTTTCAACGAGCGCATTGCCGTCAAGATTAAGCTGCAACGGGGGTTCAAAATCGGTCATTGGCGGGCCTTCGCCCCTGCCCTCGCGTCTGTCAATCCAGCTTCGTCTTGCCCGATGTTTCCGGCAGCCAGATCAACGCTACGACAAACGCCATGGCGGTCACGCCGACGGTGTACCAAAGCCCCGAAAATGGCTGACCGGTCTGCGCCACGATATATTGCGAAATATAAGGCAGAAAGCCGCCAAAATATCCGGCCCCGATGTGATAGGGTATCGACATCGACGTATATCGGATTTTCGCCGGGAACATCTCCACGAGGATGGCCGCCACCTGACCATAGGTCATACCCGACAAGGCCACCATCAGAAACACCGCAAGGATGATTTTCCAGGGCTGACGCTGGGCCGGGTCCGATTTGTCCGGATAGCCCGCTTTCTCCAGCGCTGCGATATAGGATTTTTCTTCAAAGCCCTGCAAATTCTGGTCGCCTACCTGAAGAGACACCGTGTCACTTGATTGCTTGCTATAGGCAATCCCGCGCTTCGTCAGGAAGTTGAGCGCCTGCGCACATTCGCTTTCATGAACGCGGTTAAGCGCATTGAAATCGCATTCGGGCATGGACAAAGTCACAGGATTGGTCTGCGTTGCACGTGCCAGCGCCGGGTTGGCTGCATCTGCCATCATCCAGAAAATGGGAAAGACCCCAACGATAGACAGACCATATCCCAACAAAAGCAGGCGTTTGCGGCCCCATTTGTCCGACAGCCAGCCGCAGCCTACATAAGTCGGCGCGGCAAGTGCTGCGCCAACGGCCATATACAATAGCGCGTCAGTTTCCGGAACACGGGCAGTGCCCGTAAGGAAGTATAAGGTGCCGAATTGCGAAGTGTAATAAATAACCGTCAATCCGGCTGCAACGCCAAACAAGGCAACGAAAATTCGGCCGACATTGCCGGGATATTGAAAGCTTTCCACAAACGGGTTTTTGGACGTAGTGCCAGCAGCCTTCATTGCCTTAAAAACGGGGCTTTCGGACAGCTTAAGCCGCATATACAGCGAGATCGCGAGTAGCAAAATCGACGTCAGAAATGGCACGCGCCAACCCCAGGATTCAAAAGCTTCAGTGCTCATTGATTGTCGCGTCAACAGGACGACGATCACCGCAAGCAGGAAGCCACCGGCGACCGATGCCTGAATCCAGCTGGTGTACTGGCCGCGTTTGCCATCCGGTGCATGTTCGGCCACATAAATGGCGGCACCGCCATATTCACCGCCAAGCGCAAGGCCCTGAAGACAGCGCATGAGCAAAAGCAAGCCCGCAGCCCAAACACCGGCAGTTTCAAAAGTAGGTAAAAGGCCGATGGCGGCTGTCGCTACGCCCATCAAAGAGATTGTTACAAGGAACGTGTATTTTCGGCCGATCTTGTCACCGAAATACCCGAACAGGATGGCGCCAAAGGGCCGCACGCCAAAGCCCGCCCCAAAAATTGCCAGGGACGCCAATGTCGCCGCCGTGGGATTGTCTGCGGGAAAAAACAGTTTTCCGATTAAAGCTGCCAATATGCCGTAGACGAAGAAATCATACCATTCGAACACGGTTCCCAACGATGACGCCGTGATGACAAGGCGGTCGCGTTGTGGATCGAGCGTGACTTCGGTATCGGCGGCTTTGGCCATGTTCTTCCCCTTAAAACCCTGCTCTCGTCTTAATGGCAATGCCGCTACGTTCAAGCGGCATGTTGCGCTTATCCACAAGCGGCGTTAGCCCTGTACCGGAGGAGACACCCATGCCGCAGTTCATCGATCTGTCGATTCCAATCACCAATGATGTTGTGTCTGACCCGCCGGTCATGCGGCCGCAGATTCAATATATGACTCACGAAAATACATGGGAGCAAATTGCCATGTTTTTTCCCGGCCTCACCAAAGAGGACCTTCCGGATGGCGAAGGCTGGGCCGTGGAGAGCCTGACTCTGTCCACGCATAATGGCACGCACATGGATGCGCCCTGGCATTTTCATTCTACTACCGACAGTGGTGCAACGCCTGCGCCATCGATCGACGAAGCTCCCCTTGATCTGTTCTTTGGGCCTGCTGTGAAACTTGATTTTTCCGGGCTGCCGTCGGGGCACGTCGTCAGCGCTGCCGAGGTCGCGGCTGAATTACAGCGGATTGAATATACACTTCAGCCGCGAGATATCGTGCTGGTGCAGTCCGGTGCAAAATACGGGACAGACAATTTCACCGACCAAGGCGTTGGCATGGGCGCGGAAGCTACGCTGTATCTGACAGAATGTGGGGTGCAGGTGGTTGGCACCGACGCATGGAGCTGGGATGCACCGTTTAGCCACACCGCAAAGCGCTGGGCCGAAACCCGCGACCCCTCGATTATATGGGAGGGGCATAAAGCAGGTCGCATTCAGCCTTACTACCAGATCGAAAAGCTCACCAATTTGGAAGCGCTTCCAGCATTCGGGTTTACGCTGTCATGCTTTCCGGTGAAGATTGAACGGGCGAGTGCGGGATGGATAAGAGCTGTTGCGATCTTTGATTAGATATACTTTGCTAAATTTCATTCTGAATTCGACAAGTAGAGCAACATTACGCATTAAATTGCGCTACAGCCCGTTAGCAGTCCCAAGGGAAAATACTGATGACAATCATAAAATACATTTCGGCTATACTGCTTCTGGCGGCGTCAATCTCGCCGCAAACCGGTAAAACGGCAACCATTGTTGCGCATAAGTTAACTGCTGATGACGAACAGCAAATCTCCACCATGTCAGACAGATTATTTGCCGACCTTCAATCCGCTGGTGCTGACGTTGCGGTCAAGAATTACTTGGGTGACTCAGATTTGATGGCGGGCAAAAAAGCCGAACTTGCCCAGCTTGCAGGGCAAATCAACACGATCATCGGGATCTATGGCAAAATATCTAAATGCATACTGGTACGGACTGAGGGACGCGGAGGCGTAGTTGAAGAAAGACAGTTCATCTGCCAGCATCTAAAATTGGCTACGCGATGGAAACTGTTGTTTGTCAAAACAACAGACACTTGGGTTGCTTCGAATATGTTCTTTGATGACAAAGTTATGGCGACGGACTGAAGCCCACTAGCGCAGCCTCTCACTCCATCTCCAAAATCACAGCATCCACGGCGAGGCTATCACCGGCTAGAGCATTCACCTGCTTCACGGTACCTGATTTCTCCGCACGCAGGATATTTTCCATTTTCATGGCTTCAACAACGGCCAGTGGTTGGCCGGCCTCGACCTTATCGCCCACGCCAACATGCAAAGTGGTAAGCAGGCCTGGCATCGGGCAAATCAGGAATTTCGATAGATCAGGCGCAACCTTTTCAATCATGTGATCCGCCAGATGCGCAATGTGTCCCGGCAAGACACGCGCAATATGCGTAGCGCCGCGGGTTGTGAGTTTAAAACCGGTCCGCGTCCTAGCAATCTTGACCGCAAGTTCCTCGTCTCCGATTTCCGCTTCGATCAAGCGATCACCCGGGTCATATTCCATCGACAGGTCAAAATGCGCGCCGTCGATGTGCATGTCGCCGTCGATCATTTCGATCTCGTGGACAGCTTCGCCGATTTTTATTTGCCAGCGCGATGGCGGATCAAGCGTATCACCCAATTGCCCGTCCACATGCCGCGCACGATCAGCCTCGGCTGTGGCGACAAACCCGGCAATGGCAGCGAGCGATTTGACCAGTTCGGCTGTCGACGCGGCACCGTGGAAGCCGTCAGGATACTCCTCCGCAATAAAGCCCGTAGTCAGTTCACCTGAACGAAAACGCGGGTGCTGCATGATGGCGCTAACAAAATCAATATTGTGCCCGAGGCCCTCGATTTCGAAACGGTCAAGTGCGGCTATTTGCAACTCAGCGGCTTCATCCCGTGTTTTCCCCCAAGTAATGAGCTTGGCGATCATCGGGTCATAGAACATGCTGACCTCGCCGCCGTCGTAAACACCGTCGTCAACACGAACGCCTTCGATACCGCGCCGTCCATTTTCTGCGCCATCATCGGTCCAACCTTGGACGGGCGGCTTGTAACAGGTCAGACGACCGGTGCTCGGCAAGAAACCGCGATAAGGGTCTTCGGCATAAACACGGTTTTCAATCGCCCAACCGTCGATTTTGATATCGTCCTGCGTCATGGACAGCTTTTCGCCCGCGGCCACGCGGATCATCTGTTCGACCAGATCGATGCCGGTAATGCACTCGGTGACAGGATGTTCGACCTGCAACCGCGTGTTCATTTCCAAAAAGTAAAAGCTCTCACCGCTTGGGTCCGCACCCGACACGATAAGCTCAACCGTACCCGCAGAATAATAACCCACCGCGCGGGACAAGGCGACGCATTGCTCACCCATAGCCTTGCGCATTTTGGGAGTCACAAATGGCGAAGGCGCTTCCTCGACCACCTTCTGGTGGCGGCGCTGGATCGAACATTCGCGTTCGTTCAAATAAAGGATGTTGCCATGCTGGTCGCCCAATATCTGGATTTCGATGTGGCGTGGGTTCAGGATGAATTTCTCGATAAATACACGGTCATCGCCAAAGCTGTTCAGGCCCTCGCGTTTCGTTGCCTCGAAACCTTCGCGCACATCCTGCTCATTATAGGCAAGCCGCATCCCTTTGCCGCCGCCACCTGCCGACGCCTTCATCATCACCGGATAGCCGATTTCTTCAGAAATCCGCACGGCATGTTCGGTGTCGTCAATTTCGCCGACAAAGCCAGGCACAACATTTACGCCCGCCTTCATAGCGAGTTTCTTGGACTCGATCTTGTCTCCCATCGCGGCAATCGCGTTCACGGGCGGTCCGATGAACGCGATGCCTTCTGCCGCCAGTGCCTCGGCAAAGCTGGTGCGTTCGGAGAGGAAACCATAGCCCGGATGCACAGCTTCAGCGCCGGTTTGCTTGCACGCCTCGATGATTTTCTCGGCAATCAGATAAGACTGTGCAGCAGGCGAAGGCCCGATATGCACTGCCTCATCGGCCATCGCTACAAATGGCGCACGCGCGTCGGCGTCGGAGTAAACCGCGACGGTCGCGATCCCCATGCGGCGCGCGGTCTTGATGATACGGCATGCAATTTCGCCGCGGTTTGCGATCAGAATTTTTTTGAACACTAAGGAATGATCCCTTCAACAATCATAATGCGCGATTTGGCCGTCTTATGGCGAATATCAGCGACGGGGCGATACTCGTCGGACTTCAAAAACGCCTCAGCCATAGCCAAATTCGCAAATTGCAGAACGACCACTCGGCCTTTCGGCGCGTCGCCTTCAATGGGCTTTGTTTGCCCCCCTCGTACAATGTAACGACCACCATATTTTGCAACGATAGGGACGACTGCGGCCTTATAATTTTCGTAAGCCGCAGTATCGAAAACTTCTATTTCTGCGATGACATAGGCTTTCGGTGCTTCAGCGTTCGCAGCAAGCGGCAGCAGAGCTGCGACGGCCATTAAAAGTTTCCTCAACACTGAACCATATCCCTCACTCCGCCGCCTCCAATGCCTTGCACGCCCTGAGCGGTTCCTTTGCCTCCATTGGAACCAGCCCCAGCTTCGCGAGCATCGCTGCAGTCCTTGTCGTCGCCCGCATTGGCAGCCGTCAGCAGCTTGTCGCCAGTGAAGATGCTGTTGGCACCAGCCATGAAACACAAAGCCTGCGTCGCCTCTGACATGGACTCTCGACCCGCGCTCAGCCGCACCATGCTCATTGGCATGGTAATGCGGGCCACGGCAATCGTGCGGACGAATTCGATATCGTCGATCTTGGCGAGCGGCGTGTCGGCAAGCATGTCGCCCAATACGGTGCCTTTGACTGGGACCAGAGCATTGACTGGCACGCTCTCGGGATGCTGCGCCAAGGTCGCAAGCGTATGAATGAAACCAACACGGTCGGCGCGTGTTTCGCCCATCCCGACAATCCCGCCGCTGCACACGTTGATTCCAGCGCGCCGCACTTCAGCCAGCGTATCGAGCCGGTCCTCCATCGTTCGTGTCGTGATAATCTCGTTATAGCGCTCAGGCGACGTATCGATATTGTGGTTGTAATAATCGAGCCCAGCGTCCGCCAGCATGTCCGCCTGTTGCGGTGTAAGCATTCCCAAAGTCATGCAGGTTTCCATGCCCATGGAGCGCACGCCCTGAACGATCTGCACGATCGCCGCCATATCGCGGTCCTTGGGGTTGCGCCATGCAGCGCCCATACAGAAACGACGTGAGCCAGCGTCTGCAGCTTCAGCCGCCTTTTGGAGCACAGCCTGCACATCCATCAGCTTGGTCGCCTCAACGCCGCTCTCTGCCTTCACGCTTTGCGAGCAATAGCCGCAGTCCTCGGGACATCCGCCTGTCTTGATCGAAAGCAACGTGCACAACTGAATCTGTCCCACGGCGTGATGCGCGCGGTGGACGGTCTGCGCCTGATATACCAGTTCATCGAACGGCAAATCGAAAAGTGCCGCGATTTCCGGGCGGGTCCAGTCGGTACGAGTCATTAAAGCACTTTCACGAAAATAAATAGAAATGCGCCGATCCCCATCGATAGCGACATGGCTGCAATAGTGCCTGTCAAATTGACCCAGGGCGATAGAGGGCTAGATTTGGTGCGCGATTCGACGACCATCGCTGCGCCGGAAAATGATGCCATGCCTGCAACTGACAAAAGGACGAGTACCAGCACCAGCATTGCCTTCTTGATGTCAGCCACCGCATCACTTTGCGACAAGCTAAGCACGCCGCCGAGCGTTAACAGCGATAGCGATGTCAGATGCTTGAACCAGTCATAAAGCACCGCAGCCTGTTCGCCAGTTTGCAAATCATGCGCTTGTTCATTGTCGATCACGTCATCAGTCCCCCAACGGCGGCATGTTATGACCCAATAGGGTCAACACATCAGCAGCGCATTCCACAACATTGCTGCCTGGGCCGTAAATGCCTTGAACACCGGCTTCGCGCAGATAATCATAATCCTGAGGCGGGATGACGCCGCCAGCAATGACCTTGATATCGCTGCGACCTGCTTCGCGCAGGCCCTTCACGAGTTCGGGGATCAGCGTCTTATGTCCAGCAGCAAGGCTTGACGCGCCTACCACGTCGACATCATGCTGAAGCGCGATGACGACGGTTTCTTCCGGGGTCTGAAACAAAGGACCACTGATGACGTCAAAGCCCATGTCAGAAAAGGCCGATGCGATGACGTTCGCGCCGCGGTCATGTCCATCCTGTCCCATCTTGGCGACAAGCAATTTTGGCTTACGTCCCAGACGCCGTTCTACCGAAGAAACGCCGTCCAGAACCTGCGCCCATCTTTTGTCGAATTCATACGCGCTGCCATAGATGCCTTCGACGGGCACCGGCGTCGTTGCGTAGCGGCCGAAAGCCAATTCCATCGCATCGGATATTTCACCAAGCGTTGCACGGGCCCGGGCTGCATCAACGGCAAGAGCAAGCAGATTTGCACTCCCTTTTGCGCCCTCCGTCAGCGCTTTCAGCGCCGTCTGACATGCCGTTTCATCACGGGCAGCACGTGTAGCAGCGAGCCGAACGATCTGGCCTTGCCGCACAAAGTCATTGTCCACCTCAAGCGTGTCGAGCGGATCTTCGGTGACCAACTTATACTTGTTCACGCCGACAATGACGTCTTCGCCCTTGTCCACGCGCGCCTGACGGGCCGCAGCAGCTTCCTCGATCAATCGCTTCGGCATGCCTGACGCAACGGCCTTGGTCATGCCGCCAAGTTCATCGACTTCGCCGATGATCTTCCAGGCCTGCTCAACGAGCTCAGCGGTCAAGGCCTCGACATAATAAGAACCGCCAAGTGGATCGACCACCTTGGTAATGCCGCTCTCTTCGGCCAACACGATCTGGGTATTACGGGCAATCCGCGCGGAGAAGTCCGTCGGCAGAGCGATCGCCTCATCAAGCGCGTTGGTATGCAAGCTCTGAGTCCCCCCAACGTCGCGGCCATCGCCTCAATCGTCGTGCGGATGACGTTGTTGTAGGGGTCTTGCTCCTGCAATGACACGCCCGATGTCTGGCAATGAGTCCGCAGCATCTTGGAACGTTCGTCCTTTGCGCCAAGCTCGTCCATCACGCTGTACCATAAGGTCCGTGCGGCTCGGAGCTTTGACACTTCCATAAAGAAGTTCATGCCAATGCCGAAGAAGAACGACAGGCGGCCCGCAAAGGCATCGATATCGAGCCCTGACGCAATGGCGCGCTGCACATATTCCTTGCCGTCGGCGATGGTGAACGCAAGCTCCTGTACCGCCGTCGCGCCTGCCTCGTGCATATGGTAGCCCGAAATCGATATACTGTTGAATTTCGGCATATGTGCGCTGGTATAGGCAATGATGTCCGACACGATCCGCATCGATGGCTCGGGCGGATAGATATAGGTGTTGCGGACCATGAACTCCTTGAGAATGTCGTTCTGGATCGTACCGTCAAGCAGCGCCTGGGCAACACCCTGCTCTTCGCCGGCGACAATGAAGAATGCGAGGATCGGTATGACCGCACCGTTCATCGTCATCGACACCGACATCTGGTCAAGCGGGATGCCATCGAAGAGGATTTTCATGTCTTCTACAGAGTCAATTGCAACGCCAGCCTTGCCGACATCGCCAACCACCCGCGGATGATCGCTGTCATATCCCCTATGGGTGGCAAGGTCGAAGGCGACTGAAAGACCTTTCTGCCCGGCGGCCAGATTGCGCCTGTAAAAGGCATTCGATTCCTCGGCGGTTGAGAAACCTGCATATTGGCGAATGGTCCATGGGCGACCAGCATACATCGAAGCACGCACACCGCGCGTGAATGGTGCGAAACCGGGCAAGCCGGGATCAATCCCCTGCCCGCTGGCGTCTTCGGCCGTGTATAGCGGCTTTACGGCGATGCCCTCTGGCGTGTGCCATGTGAGATCCTTGCCCTTGACCTCTTTAGCCGCGGCCGTGGTCCAGTCTGAAATGTCTGCTTTGCTCATGAGTTATCCTTAAGCACGCGCGCTCGGCCGAGCGGACATGTCTTGGTGCCAGCGGCGCAAATTGGTCAAATTGTCGGGCATCGCAAGCCCGATAAAGGCGGCAAAATCGATAGTCGACAGCAAAACGATATCGGCCATGGAGATATGTGCGCCGGCAATAAAATCGCTATCCGCCAGCGCGGCGTCGAAAATCGCCATCGCGGCCATCGCGTGAGGGACATTGGCATTGCCGAAATCCTCGAACCGTTCAGGGACGACCTGCGCGGTAAATGGATGGACGTTGACCCAATAATTGCGCACTGGCCCGCCAAGCGTGAACTCGGTACGCCGGATCCACATTTCGATTTGGGCGATTTCAAGCGCGCTGCTGCCGAACAAGGGCATGTCAGGATAGATCGCCTCAAGATAGCGGCAGATGGCAACGCTTTCCGAGATCGTCGTGCCGTCGTCCAGTTCGAGCACGGGCGTCTGGCCAAGCGGATTGCGAGCGAGATGGTCCGCACCTTTGTGTTCGCGCGCTATCACCGAAACGGGCTGAAGCGGCAAGTCGATGCCCTTTTCCGCTGCGAACATGCGTACACGGCGCGGATTAGGGGCTGGACTTGGTGTATCGTATAAAATCATGATGCGGTGACACTTGCGTGCGCATCATCGCTCATGTGCACCTCCATGATCTCGGTCAGCACGCCCTGCATATCCCTGGGATGTACAAAGAATATCAGCGTCCCGTGCGCACCGATGCGTGGCTCGCCCAACACGCGTTTGCCCATCGCCTCGAACGCGGCCTTGGCGGCATGAATATCGGGCACTTCGTAACAGACATGATGCTGCCCGCCCGCCGGGTTTTTCTCGAGAAACGCCGCGATCGAGGCATTCCCCGGCAATGGCTCGATCAACTCGATCTGCGTGCCATTAAGCGCACCATCTGAACCCGGCGTGTCGACAAAGCACACCTTCACGCCCTGTTCGGGGAGGTCGAACGGGTCATGGATTTTCGTCGCACCCATGACGTCGCGGTAAAAGACGATGCTGTCCGCGATCGATGGCGTTGCGACGCCGATATGGTTAAGGCGGCCGAGTTTCACGCTACATCCTTACAACGGAATATTGTCATGCTTCTTCCAAGGGTTTTCCAACGCCTTGTTCCGCAATTTTCGCAAGCCCAACGCGATGCGTTTCCGCGTTGAATGCGGGTAAATGACTTCGTCGATAAAGCCCTTGCTCGCTGCGACGAAGGGGTTGGCGAAGCGGTCTTCATATTCCTTGGTCTTCTCGGCGATTTCCTCTGGGCCAAGACCGCGGAAAATAATTTCCACCGCGCCTTTCGCGCCCATTACTGCGATCTCCGCCGTTGGCCAGGCGTAATTCAGGTCGCCGCGCAAGTGCTTTGACGCCATCACGTCATAAGCGCCGCCATAGGCTTTGCGGGTAATGACGGTGATTTTGGGAACTGTCGCCTCGGCATAAGCGAACAGCAGTTTCGCGCCATGCTTGATGATGCCGCCAAACTCCTGTGCCGTGCCGGGGAGGAAACCGGGAACATCGACAAAGGTGATGATCGGAATTTCAAAAGCGTCGCAAAAGCGCACAAAGCGCGCGGCCTTTTTGGAGCTGTTGATGTCAAGTACGCCCGCAAGCACCATCGGCTGATTGGCAACAATTCCCACAGTTCGGCCTTCGATGCGACCAAACCCAATGATGATGTTCGCTGCATGCGTTGGCTGCACCTCGAAGAAGTCAGCTTCGTCGACCGTCTTGCGGATCAGTTCGTGCATATCATATGGCTGGTTTGCGCTTGGCGGGATCAGCGTATCGAGGCTTGGCTCAATACGGTCCCAGGCGTCTTCGGTAGGACGCTCCGGCACACCAGTCCGGTTATTCTCTGGCAAATAGTCGAAGAAATCGCGGACCGAAAGCAACGCCTCAACATCATTTTCGAACGCATTGTCGGCAACGCCCGATTTCGTCGTGTGCGAAATCGCGCCGCCCAGTTCTTCTTGCGTTACCACTTCGTTGGTCACGGTTTTGACAACATCGGGACCAGTCACAAACATGTAGCTGCTGTCCTTCACCATGAAGATGAAGTCGGTCATGGCAGGACTATACACCGCGCCGCCGGCACATGGCCCCATGATAAGGCTGATTTGCGGAACCACACCCGACGCCAGCACATTGCGCTGGAAGACCTCGGCATAGCCGCCAAGGCTTGCCACGCCCTCCTGAATACGCGCGCCGCCGCTGTCGTTCATGCCAATGACGGGAGCGCCGACCTTCATCGCATTGTCCATGACCTTGCAGATTTTCATGGCATGGGCCTCGGACAGCGAGCCGCCGAAGACTGTAAAGTCCTGGCTATAGACATAGACGAGACGGCCATTGATCGTGCCGCTGCCCGTCACCACACCATCGCCGGGAATCTTTTGATCTGCCATCCCGAAATCGGTGCAATTGTGCGTGACATAGGCGTCAAGCTCTTCGAAGCTGCCTTCATCGAGCAGGATATCAAGCCGTTCACGTGCGGTCAGACGCCCTTTGGCGTGCTGCGCATCGATCCGTTTTTGCCCACCACCCATTTTCGACGCCGCGCGGCGCGCTTCCAGTTCAGCGATATTGGCCGACATGGCACTCCCCATAAGCAATTTTGCTGCGTAAAGCTTTGGCATCCTGTCACTGCAATTGCAAATTAATCATGCGATTAAATTGCGTGCGCCGTAGCGGACAATCGAAGCTGCAAAATTGCAAAAACCAGAGTATAGGCCCGCAATATGGAAGACCTTCATCCCATCAAAGTCGCGGCGCTGTACCGTTTTGTCTCGTTTGACGCGCCAGAAATGCTTCAGCAGCAGATACTGGAGCAGTGCATCACTTGCAAAATCAAAGGCACGATATTGCTCGCGCATGAAGGCATTAACGGCACTGTCGCCGGCAACCCATCAGCAATTGACGCGCTCATCACCTATCTGCGTGCACTTCCCGGCTGCGCCGAACTTGACGTCAAATATTCGCATGCCAGGGAAATGCCATTCTACCGGATGAAGGTGCGCATCAAGAAAGAGATCGTAACGCTTGGCATTGAGGGCATCGACCCGAAAAGAGAGGTCGGCACCTATGTGCAACCAGAAGACTGGAACGCACTGATCTCCGATCCTGATACCGTGCTCATCGACACCCGCAATGATTATGAGGTGGCGATTGGGACCTTTGAAGGCGCGGTCGACCCACAGACAAAATCTTTCAGCGAGTTCCCAGATTGGTTTCGTGCGCATCGTAACGAACTGGCGTCAGGCAAGACCAAGTTCGCGATGTTTTGCACAGGCGGCATTCGGTGTGAGAAATCGACGGCTTTCCTGAAAGCCGAGGGTATCGACGAGGTCTATCACCTTGAGGGCGGGATCCTGCGATATCTGGAGAACATCCCGGAAGCACAAAGCAAGTGGCAGGGCGAATGTTTTGTATTCGACGAGCGCGTATCGGTGAAACATGGCCTTGAACTGGGCGAAATGGAATTGTGCCATGCATGTCGTCGTCCAATCTCGCAAGAGGACAAGGCCTCGGAACATTTCATTGAAGGCGTATCCTGTCCTGCTTGCTATGCAGAGCGCAGCGATGACGACCGGGCACGTTTCGCCGAGCGACAGAGACAGATTGCACTGGCCAAGAAACGGGGTGAGCAACATATCGGCGTCAACCCGTGTGCGGATGACTGATCTTCCCATCCTCTACAGCTTTCGTCGGTGCCCCTACGCAATGCGTGCGCGGATGGCGGTTGCAGTGAGCGGAGTGCAGGTTGAGCTACGCGAAGTGGTTTTGCGTGATAAGCCTTCGGAAATGCTTGCGCTATCACCGAAGGGAACAGTGCCGGTTTTGGTTTTGCCCGACGGATCAGTGCTAGAGGAAAGCTTTGATATCATGCGCTGGGCGCTTGACCGGAACGATCCCGAGGGCTGGTTGACACATATCGACCAAGATTTGATCGCCGATAATGACGGACCGTTCAAGTACGCGCTTGACCGCTATAAATATCCGCACCGATATGGCCTGGCCGACGGGCTGGAGCATCGCGACTCTGCAGGTACGCATCTGGAGATGCTCGAAAATACGTTGGTGCCCTCGTCTTACCTTGCGGGGTCAGAACGCGGCTTTACTGACATCGCGATCTTCCCGTTTGTAAGGCAGTTTGCCGCAACAGATGCGGACTGGTTTGCGTCGCAGCCCTGGCCAGCGTTGCAACAATGGCTGGAGACGTTCGAAACGAGTGCGTTGTTCGCGCTGATCATACCGCGCTATCCGCAATGGAAACAGGGCGACGTGCCGATCTACTTTCCTTGATTACTTCATGAGTACCAGTTCTTCAGACATGCTTGGATGCAAGGCAACGGTATCGTCAAAGTCCTGTTTAGTCAGTCTGGCCTTGACCGCAATGGCCGCGGCCTGCAGAATTTCGCCGCTGTCCGGACCAATGAGGTGAAGACCAACGACGCATTCTTCCGGGCCGGAAACGACCATTTTATACAATGCCCGCTCGTTTCGGTCAGCCAAGACGTTCTTCATCGCCCTGAAATCGCTCTTGTAAACTTTGACATCGTCATATTTTGCGCGGGCTTCAGCTTCGGTCATGCCGACAGTTGCAATGGGCGGATTGCTGAACACGGCTGTGGGCACATGATCATAATTAACCGTGCGTGGTTTGTTACCAAAGACGCTGTCGGCAAAGGCGTGGCCTTCGCGAATTGCGATCGGGGTAAGCTGCATCCGGTTTGTGACGTCACCTACCGCGTAAATGGTTGGAATATTGGTCCGGCTGTCGTCGCCAACTTTCACTGAACCGTCTTTTCCGAGCTCAACGCCGACGTCTTCAAGACCAAGTCCCTTGCTGTGTGGCGTGCGTCCAATCGCCCATAACAACAGGTCGGTTTCAATCAACTCACCATTCCTGCCTTCAATGCGGAGACTGCCATCATCCTGCTTGGTGATGGAGTTAAAAGCAAAGTTAAATTGGATATCGATGCCCTTATGGCGGCTGATTTCAACAAGCCTGTCGACGATTTCATCATCATAGCCACGCAACACGCGATCGCCATGGGTTACCAGCTTAACTTCCACACCCAATTCGTTGAAAATACCTGCAAATTCGTTGGCGATATAGCCCCCGCCGGCAATCACTGCGCGCTTGGGCAGCGTGGGTAGGCTAAACACCTCGTTCGAGGTGATGCCATGGCCTGCCCCCGGTATGTCAGGAACCGAAGGCCAAGCACCCGTTGCAATCAATATATAAGCTGCGGTGATCTCGCGTCCGCTCGCCAATTTTACGCTATTTGGACCAGTTACAACAGCACGTTCACGGAACACCTCGACCTTGTTGTTGCCAAGCGTCTGTCCGTAAAGGCCTTCCAACCGATTTACCTCGGCTGCGACATTGTCACGCAGGACATTCCAATCAAAGGTTGCACCCTTTGTATCCCACCCAAAACGCTGGGCATCCTGAATGTCCTCTGCGAAATGTGCGCCATAGACCAGCAGCTTTTTAGGCACGCATCCCCGGATGACGCAGGTGCCTCCTACGCGATGTTCCTCAGCTACGGCCACGCGCGCACCATGAGACGCTGCAATACGCGATGCACGGACGCCACCCGAGCCAGCGCCAATGACAAAAAGGTCAAAATCATAGTCAGCCATAAAAATACCGTTCCTTCAATCTGGCGATATGGCGACTGCGCGGTAAATTTACCAACTGGATTTCTCGCCTTGTCTTATCGAGCAATTATTATCGATTTATTGGTCACCCAGAGCGGCCTCAATCAAGGCCGTGGTTGACGGGTCAAAACCGCCTGACCCACTATCGCTGATCCGCTTGGCGATCTGCTTGCCCAGTTCCACACCAAACTGATCGAACGGATTGATCCCCAGCAAAACTGCATTCACAAACGTCCGATGCTCGTAAAAGGCGATCAACGCACCAAGCGTTGACGGCGTGACGTCGTCCAGCAAGATTGTCGTCGAGGGGCGGTTGCCAGCGTAGTTGCGGGCCAAATCATCCGACTTCTGGCCTGCCATCAAGGCAGCACCTTGCGCAAAGCAGTTGACCAGTAATGTTTCATGATGCGCTGTATCGAAATCATGCCCCGGCGTCTTGCTCGCGATGAACTCAACTGGAATCAAGTGGGTTCCTTGGTGCAACAAGTTGAAATACGGCGTGCTGGGCATCGGTGCCAACGCCGCCCCAGGTGACAGGTGCGCTGTGATGGCCCAAGGGTTCACCGCCAGACGTCACTGACTTGCCATTGGATTCCATCTCAAGCTGCTGCAGATAATCTGGCAGCAAGCGCAACCGTTCGTCATAGGCAAATACCGCACGGGTCTGGCAAGCCATGATCTGCGCATAATATAGATCCGCAAATGCCGCCATCGTGGGCGCATTTTCCAACAACGGTGCATTGCGGAAGTGCCTGTCCATTGCGGCAGCTCCTTCAAGCAGCTCCTCATACACGGCCCAGCCAAGTCCAAGCGCGACCGGGAAGCAGATGGAGCACCACAAGGAATAACGCCCGCCCACAGCCTCGTTAAAGGGCAGTATACGGCTTTCATCGATGCCCCATTCAATCGCCTTGTCCGGGTACGCGGTTAAAGCCACCAATTGGGCATAAGGGTCAGTGACGCCACCTTCATGCATCCATTCCATGGCGCTCGTCGCGTTCAACAGAGTTTCAGTGGTGGTGAAAGTTTTCGACGCAATCGCAACGATAGTCTTGTGCGGGTCCATACCCTTCACCGCTTCGGCGAGCGCAGCGCCGTCAATGTTTGAAACCACCTTGACGTCATAACGTGCGCCATCACGGCCAAGAGCATCGATGAGCAATTTGGGTCCAAGCGCTGAACCTCCGATGCCAATATGCAATATATGGCGGATGTCACCCATTGCACCTGCATCAATCGCCTCGACTAAACCGCGCATCCTGAGCTGGAGGGCGCGCGCGTGCGCCACGGCTTCTTCGTCCCCGCTTCCGCGTTCGGCGGGATGCTCTGCCGCGCGCCCTTCCGTCACGTTGACAGCGTCACCGGCAAACAAGGCGGTTTTCATGGCGTCCAGCTTCATTTGGGATGAAAGACACGAAAACAAATCCAGCGCAGCATCATCAAGATGCGTTTTGGAAAGATCAAAGCGCAGGCCACATTCCTCAATCGTCATTTTGCCTACGCGTTCTTGATCGGACTCGAACAGGCCAACAAGAGATGTTGGCTGATGCTTTTCCAGCTCAGTCCAGTGGTTATGTGTCATGATAAATCCCTATGTTGCTGGCGTGCCGCCGTCTTGTGAATCTCGGCGCTGGCAAATAACGCGTCTACAGGATAAAAGGCCAGCCAATCTGTCGCCAGGCGACATTATTTTGCGAGATTATGTGACTTCAAATTTTGAAAAGCCTGACGCCTCCAGCGCGCCTTCCCCTGTGCCAGAGGCCACCAAACCTTCAGTTTCCGAATGGCGCGATTATGGCGGCTTCCTACTAAAGCTGGCTATCTTCGTGTTTATATTGCGCAGCTTTATCGTTTCGCCGTTTAACATTCCGTCGGAATCGATGCAGCCACGCTTGCTGATCGGCGATTATCTGTTGGTAGCAAAATGGCCCTATGGCTATTCGAAATACAGCCTGCCCTTTTCGATACCACTCATTCCCGGCAGAATTTTCGCCAGCCAACCCGACCGCGGCGATGTCGTCGTGTTCAAGGCGCCGATGTCAAATGGCACCGATTATATCAAGCGCGTCATTGGTCTGCCTGGCGACGTCATCCAGATGCGCAATGGCATATTGGAAATCAACGGTGTCGCGGTCAAGAAAGAGCGCGTTGCAGACCTTGTGATCCCCGTGACCCAGAATATGCGGGATACCGCGGAACTTGATCGCAACCCGTTTCCGTGCTGGCGTCCCGACATGGAGGAAGCGCGCGCCGACGGGGGTACTCAGTGCCGTTATCCGCGCTATCGTGAGACCTTGCCCGAGGGGAAAAGCTACGAAATCCTTGATCTGGAAAACGGATTGGAAGGCGATAACACCCAAGCATTTGTCGTCGGTGAAAATGACCTTTTCCTCATGGGCGATAACCGCGACCGAAGTGCCGACAGCAGATGGTCCCCGATCGACAAGCCCGGTGCAATCGGCATAGTGCCGCAAGAAAATCTTGTCGGGCGCGCGCTGATATCGGTGTTCTCGACTGACGGCTCGTCGCATTGGCTGCTTCCGTGGACTTGGTTTACAGCAGCCCGCCCTGACCGGATTGGACAGGGGTTTTGAACAGCACCGACGAGGTTAGCTGGCTGACGGGTCTATTGCCGGTGGCTCCGGAGAATTGGGCGCTATACCACCGCGCCTTGACACACGGCAGTACCGGCCAGCCTGATTACCAGCGGCTCGAGTTTTTGGGGGACCGTATTTTGGGCCTCGCCATCGCCGATATGCTGTATCACCGTTACCCGGACGAGGCAGAGGGCCGGCTATCTCACCGGCTCAATGCTTTGGTATCCGGCGCGACTTGCGCCGAAATAGCACGGCAAATTGGCTTGCCGCCCCATATGCGGCTTGGCAAACAGGCACGCGATGATGGTGCCAATCAAAGCGACAATGTACTGGGTGACGTCATGGAGGCAGTCATTGGTGCGCAATATCTTGATCACGGCCTTGATGCCGCCCGCGCCTTGATCGAAAAATTATGGGGACCCCTGCTGGAAACGGCAAATGGAGCGCCCAAACACCCCAAATCCGAATTACAGGAATGGTGCGCCGCTCACGGCAAAAAAGTTCCTGAATATGTCATCACCAAAAAAGAAGGCCCTCCCCACGCCATGCGATTTGAAATCACCGTCACCGTGAAAGGCTTCGCGCCCATCAGCGCGACCGCCAACAGCAAGCAGGCGGCAGAGACCGCCGCTGCCCTTGCATTTCTGGAAGCACACAAATGACAAAAAGATGCGGACATGTTGCCATCATCGGCGCACCAAATGCTGGCAAATCTACGTTGGTCAACGCTCTTGTCGGGCAAAAGGTCGCAATTGTCAGCCCGAAGGCGCAGACGACACGTACCCGAATGCTGGGCGTTGCGCTCGCTGGCGAAACGCAGATCATATTGGTGGACACCCCAGGCATTTTCGCAGCTCAGCGCCGGTTTGATCGTGCTATGGTTGCTGCGGCATGGGACGGCGCTGGCGATGCCGATATGATCGCGTTGATCGTCGACGGACGCGCCGGTGCGGGTCCAAAAGTTGAAAAAATCCTCGACGGCTTGAAGGATCGCCCCGAACGCAAATGGCTGGTGCTGAACAAGGTCGACATCGCCGCCAAGGACAAGCTGCTCGCATTGACGTCAAAATTAACTGACAAATGCGCATTTGAGCAGATTTACTATATCAGCGCAGCAACGAGTGACGGACTGGAAGAGTTCAAGACGGCACTGGCCGACAATATGCCTGAGGGTGAATGGCATTTCCCAGAGGATCAAGTGTCGGACGCAACCGATCGCCTGATCGCGTCCGAAATCACGCGGGAACAATTATATCTGCAGCTGCACGAAGAGCTGCCTTATGCCAGTGCGGTCGAAACCGAAAAATATACCGAGCGCGAAGACGGCTCACTGGAAATACATCAGCAGATATTGGTTGCGCGTCCGACGCAGCGTGCCATTGTATTGGGCAAAGGCGGAACCCGGATCAAGGCAATCGGCGAGGCCGCGCGGACCGAGCTCGCCAAGCTAATGGGCGTCAAGGTTCATCTCTATTTGCACGTAAAAGTGCACGCAAAATGGGATGAAGACCGCAGCCTGTACCGTGACATCGGCCTCGAGTGGGTCGAATAGTCAGCGGCAAAGGCCTGCTATTTCGCCTTTGCTTTCGGTTTGGCGGCTGCCTTCTTCGCCGCCGGTTTCTTCTTGGGTGCGGCTTTCTTCTTCACTTTGCCTTTGGACGGCATTGCCGCGCGGGCATCGATCAGTTGCGCTGCTTCCTCTAGCGTGAGTTCGTCAGGTGAAATCGACTTTGGCAAGGTCGCATTGGTGGTGCCGTCGGTCACATACGGGCCAAACCGGCCCTCCATGAGCTTGATCTCGGCGTCCGTACGTGGATGCTTGCCAAACTCCTTCAGCGGCGCGCGCGCAGCACCCCGTCCGCGGCCCGGATTGGCAAGTGCCTCGGCCAGCTTGACGACAGCGCTGTTCATGCCTGTCTCAAAAACCTCCAAGGTTGACTGCAACCGTGCATATTTCCCCGCATGCGCCAGATAGGGGCCGTAGCGGCCTATGCTGGCGGTTACGGGCTCACCGCTCTCCGGATGGGTTCCTATGGTCCTTGGCAATGACAACAGCTTTACAGCCCACTCCAGTCCGATGTCCTCGGCGGGGATATCCTTTGGGATAGAGGCACGCTTGGCATCCTTGCCTTCGCCCATCTCGAAATATGGTCCAAAGCGACCGGATTTGCGGCTGACTTCCAACTGGGTTTGGGGATGCTGTCCAAGGACTTCGGGGCCCGTGTCTTCAGCGTTATCGCCACCAGGCTGCGCGAATTTGCGCGTATATTTACAATCGGGGTAATTGGAACAGGCTACAAAGGCGCCAAACTTCCCTCCGCGCAATGCAAGCCTTCCCTCACCACATTTGGGGCAAAGGCGTGGGTCGGTGCCATCTGCACGTTCCGGGAAAAGATATGGCGACAAGAAAATATCTAGCTCGGCAGTGACCTCGGATGGTTTCTGCTCCATGACTTCGGCGGTTTTTGGTTTGAAATCGCGCCAGAAGGAATCCAGAAACGATTGCCAGTCGGCGCGGCCACCGCTGATTTCATCCAGCTGGTCCTCAAGACCTGCGGTATAATCGTATGCGACGTAGCGTTCGAAGAAGCGTTCTAGAAATGCTGTAAGGAGTCGGCCCGATTCCTCTGCAAAGAAACGATTCTTTTCCACCCGTACATAAGCGCGGTCCTTCAGCACCTGAATAGTTGACGCATAAGTAGACGGGCGTCCAATCCCCAGTTCCTCCAGGCGCTTTACCAACGTGGCTTCGGAAAAGCGGGGTGGCGGCTGCGTAAAATGCTGCGTTTTTTCTGCGGCATGCTTGGCGGGTGTGTCCCCTACCGCCATCGCAGGCAGGATCGCGCCATCTTCGCTATCGCTGTCGTCGATGCCTTCTTCATAGACCGCCAGGAAACCAGGGAATTTCATAACCTGACCTGTCGCGCGCAGGCTTGTTTGTCCCGTCCCGTCGAGCAAGTCGACTGTTGTCCGCTCCATGCGTGCGGATGCCATCTGGCTGGCCATGGCGCGCTTGTAGATCAGGTCATACAGCCGGCCATGGTCACCCGACCCGACCTTATCCTTGGTGAAGTCAGTAGGACGAATGGCCTCATGCGCTTCCTGCGCGTTCTTCGCCTTGGTCTGATAGACGCGCGGTTTATCCGGCAAATAGCCGCTGTCGAAACGATCAGAGATCGATTTGCGTGCAGCCGAAATGGCGCTGTGGTCCATTTGAACCCCGTCAGTACGCATGTAGGTGATGGCACCGTCTTCATACAGGCCCTGTGCGATACGCATTGTGTGACTCGCTGAAAACCCAAGCTTACGTGCTGCTTCCTGCTGCAAAGTTGATGTCGTAAAGGGTGGCTGCGGGTTCCGGGTCACGGGCTTGGTCTCGACGGTCTGCACACGGAAATTACCTGTTTCGACTGCAACGCGTGCCAATTCCGCATTGGCCTCAGTCTTCAGATCCATCTTGTCGAGTTTCTTGCCGAGATATTGGATCAGCCGGGCGTCGAATTTTTGCCCCTTATGCTCCATTACTGCTTTTACCGACCAGTATTCCTGTGCACGGAACGCTTCGATTTCACGCTCGCGCTCCACAATCAGGCGCAGCGCCACCGACTGCACCCGACCGGCAGATTTGGCACCAGGCAGTTTGCGCCATAATATCGGCGACAAGGTAAAACCAACCAGATAGTCAAGCGCGCGGCGTGCACGGTAGGCATCGATGAGATCGACATCAAGCGCACGCGGATGCTTCATCGCGTCGGTTACGGCCTGTTTGGTGATGGCATTAAAGGTCACGCGGCCGACATTGGCAGGCAGCGCCTTTTTCTTCGCCAGAACTTCCTGCACATGCCAGCTGATGGCTTCGCCTTCGCGGTCAGGGTCGGTCGCAAGGATTAGGCCGTCGGCCTTTTTGGCCTCGTCCGTAATCGCCTTCAGCTGCTTTGCCTTGTCGGCATAATTATCCCAGAGCATTTCAAAGCCGTTATCGGGGTCGACCGAGCCATCCTTTGGCGGCAGATCGCGGATATGGCCGTAAGACGCCAAGACCTTGAATCCAGGGCCCAGATATTTCTCGATTGTCTTGGCTTTTGCAGGTGATTCAACGATGACTAATTGCATGATATATTTTGCTTTTCTAAAATCTCTCGCGTACGCGTATAGGCTGATGGGGTAAGAGGGGGCTCGTCAAGACGAAAAATGCGGGATTATTTCATGCTTCAAAGCGAACCTTGCCACGGGCACCGCGTTCCAGTTTTCCGGCAAGTTCAATCTCGAGCAAAACTAGCTGCACGGTCGCTTGGCTGCTGTGCGATTGGCGTACCAGTTCATCCACCGACACATAAGTCATGCCCATCAGATCAATAACGGCACTGCGCTCTGCGTCGCCGCCATCTTGGGATACTGCCGGCACCTTATTTTCATATTGGGTGAGCGTATGAGCCGGAGCTTGTCGAATTGTTCTTGGCCAGCCTTCATGTGCGTTGTCAGCTTTTATTTTTGCCGATGCGTGGCTCTGTTCCGTCCATCAATCGTTCGATATTTTCACGGTGCTTCCAGAAAATGATGAGGGTGCATGCGGACAACATGGCGACCAGTTCATAATATCCAAAGATGGCGGCTGCGATGGGTGCGCACAACGCGGCGACGAGCCCAGCTAACGACGACAGGCGTGTGATCAACAATATGCCTATCCATGCAACTGCATAGACCACGCCACCTTCCCAAAACAGGCCGAACAGGATTCCAGCAAATGTTGCCACGCCCTTCCCGCCCTTGAATTTGAGCCAGACCGGATAGAGGTGCCCGAAGAACGCGCCAGCGGCTGCTAGAACTTCTCCTCCAGGCAGAAAACGGTTCGCAAGCCAGACGGCAAAAAAGCCTTTCAGCAAATCGAGAAGCAAGGTCAGGGCCGCGATGCCCTTTCGTCCGGTTCGCAAGACATTTGTTGCACCGATATTGCCCGATCCGATGGTCCTGATGTCCCCGGCACCCACCAATCGCGTCAACAAGAGGCCGAATGGAATGGAGCCAAGACCATAGCCCAGCAATAATCCCCCACCCATGTTCAACCAAAGATCATTCACCAGACGAATCCTCTAGATCTCTGTATTGCGTAGCTGTTTTGTTCCACCCGCTCAAGGCCGTCGGCTTGCCAGTTATACATGAGCGCATTACCAGCAAGCGATGATGCCCCGACCCTCTGCCGCGCCGTTGTTGTTTTTTGATTCCGGTATTGGAGGTCTGTCCGTATTGCGGGCAGTTCAAGCCGCATTGCCTAACGCTCCGATAATTTTTGCCGCCGATTATGCCGGCCTGCCTTATGGCACCAAAACCGAAGCTGAAATCTCTGCACGTGTGCCTGCTCTGCTGGGACGCCTGGTCGAACGATATCAGCCACGTCTCGTCACCATTGCGTGCAATACCGCATGCACCATTGCGCTCACCCATGTGCGCGCTGCGTTGAATGTGCCCGTCGTGGGGACGGTCCCCGCGATCAAGCCCGCAGCCGAAGCAACGCAGACCGGCGTCATCGGGTTGCTGGGAACTGCAGCGACGGTACGCCAGGCCTATGTCGACAATTTGCATGCCGATCATGCAGGGCAGATGACATTGCTGCGCCATGCCGCGCCTGAATTGGTCAGCGCGGCGGAATCCAAGCTCCGCGGCGAACCCGTAGATCCAGAAGTGTATCAACGCGCCATGCGCGGACTGATGGATCAGCCTGAGGGAACTAAGCTTGACGTCACTGTCCTTGGCTGCACACATTTCCCTTTGGTGGAAGACGAACTACGTACCGTCGCACCGGAAATGAAATTTGTCGATGGCGCCAGCGGTATCGCGCGGCGGATTTGCTATCTGACAAAAGACCAGGATTGGCCTGAACAAAAGGAACCTGGAAGATTCGTCACCACGGGGCAGATTGATGCGCTGGAATCGCTTCGGCCGGCATTAACTGCCTATGGTTTGACGCAGATCAAATCACTGTGAGTGAAGTTATTGCAAAAGACGCATCAGAATGACGCTTGTTGCAAGTCGTTCGCGCTGGATTTTTATGTTTTCCGCGATTAATGGGCGACGTAACGCCGCTGCTGCGGCATAAAACCGGGGTTAGTATCCGTGAATTACGATGCTGTTTTCGAAAAAGCGATTGACCGGCTTCATGCCGAAGGACGCTATCGCGTGTTTATCGACATCCTGCGCAACAAGGGATCGTATCCCAATGCACGCTGCTTTGCCGGACATAATGGGCCCAAAGAGATCACCGTGTGGTGCTCCAACGACTATCTGTGCATGGGACAGCATCCAAAAGTCGTTGCCGCTATGGAAGAAGCGCTGCATGATGTTGGTGCGGGCTCCGGCGGAACGCGGAACATTGGCGGCAATACGCATTACCACATAGAACTCGAGTCTGAACTCGCTGACCTGCATGGCAAGGACGGCGCATTGTTGTTTACGTCCGGCTATGTTTCCAACGACGCGACCCTGTCGACGCTAGCCAAGGTCCTGCCTGGTTGTATCATCTATTCAGATGAACTCAATCACGCTTCAATGATCGCTGGCATCCGCAATGCTGGCTGCGAAAAGCGGGTATGGCGCCACAATGACCTCGCCCATCTTGAAGAACTGCTGGCTGCCGACGACCCGGAAGCTCCAAAACTCATCGCGTTTGAAAGCGTGTATTCGATGGATGGCGATGTCGCACCGATTGGGGCGATTTGCGACCTTGCCGACAAATATAATGCGATCACTTATTGTGACGAAGTCCACGCGGTTGGCATGTACGGTGCGCGCGGTGGAGGTATTTCCGAGCGTGATGAAGTGGCGGATCGAATCACGATCATTGAAGGCACACTTGGCAAGGCATTTGGTGTCATGGGTGGCTACATCGCGGCCGACCGGAACATCATCGACGTGATCCGTTCCTACGCACCAGGCTTTATTTTCACGACGTCCCTGTCACCAGTATTGGTAGCCGGCGTGTTGGCTTCTGTCCGTCATTTGAAGGCATCAAGCGAAGAGCGCGACGCACAGCAGGCCAATGCCGCTATGCTAAAGATGCTTTTTGCCGACGCTGGTCTGCCGGTTATGATGAGCGACACCCATATCGTGCCGTTAATGGTCGGTGACCCGGTCAAGGCCAAGAAGATCAGCGACATATTGCTCGCCGAATATGGCGTTTATGTGCAGCCGATCAATTATCCCACCGTTCCGCGCGGCACGGAGCGCTTGCGCTTCACACCCGGTCCGCAACATGATGAGCTTATGATGCGCGGTTTGACTTCTGCACTTGTGGAAATCTGGGGACGGATAGAAATCCGGGTTGCTCAGGCTGCCTGAGCCAATAACTTTACGAAGATTTCCCGATCCACATTGCCGCCGGAAAGCGTCACCGCAGTGACGCCTTTCGGCTGCAATTTCCCAGCAAGAACAGCGGCGAGTGCAACCGCCCCGCCCGGTTCAACAACAAGATGCAGCTTTTCAAACACCACGCGCATGGCCGCGGCGACTTCGTTTGTTGTCACGGAGACGCCGCGCGACACACGCCGCCGCAAAACGTCGAAATTAACGGGATAAGTTTGCGGGGTCTGCAAGGCATCGCAATATGTCGGGTACAACAAATCTTCGACTGGCAGTATCTCGCCCGCCTCAAGCGACCGGATGATATCGTCCCAGCCTTCGGGTTCAACAATGGCTATTTCTGCGTTCGGACAAGCCAGCGCAAGGCCCGACGCCAACCCGCCCCCGCCGCAGCATGATACAATAAAGTCTGGCCCGCTGAGGCCAATCGCCTTCAATTGGTCGGCTATTTCGATACCGGTGGTGCCCTGCCCTTCAATCACCCACGGATCGCCAAAGGCATGCACGAGTGTCGCGCCGCTTTCTTCAGTCAGGCCGGCAGCGACGGCGTCGCGCGACTCGGTCGCGCGGTCGTACAATACGACGTCTGCGCCCAGTGCCCTTGTCGCGTCGAGTTTCATCTGGGGAGCGTTGGATGGCATGACGATGGTTGCCTTGATGCCAAGCCTCCGCGAGCCCCATGCTACGCCTTGTGCGTGGTTCCCGCTCGATACGCCAACGACGCCAAGTGCCCGCTGTTCCGCGCTCAAGTCCGAAAGCCGGTGCCATGCGCCGCGGATCTTGAACGAACCGATCGGCTGAAGCATCTCGGCCTTGCACCAGATGGTCACTCCATCCACCTCAAGTGGCAGCAAGGGCGTCTTAGGCAGGATATCTGCAATTTTTACCATCGCTTTTTGTACGCCTTCGTGTGTTGGCGTCCTGTTGGCTGCAGCCAATTCTTGTCCTGTCATAAAAGGCCCCTATATGCGTGCGCTGAACGAATCTCTGATAAGAGGAAACTGCAGATGAGCAACATATTGGTAATAGGCGCAGGCGGCGTCGGATCGGTTGCTGTCCACAAGATGGCCATGAACCCTGATATCTTCAGTCATATCAGTCTTGCCAGTCGGACCAAATCCAAATGTGACGCCATTGCTGCCTCCGTCAAGGAGCGCACGGGTGTCGCAATTGATACTTATGGTCTGGACGCCGATGATGTGGCTGCAACGACAGCATTGCTGAACGAGATCAAGCCAAGCTTGGCCGTTAACCTGGCACTCCCTTATCAGGATCTCAATATCATGGATGCCTGCCTTGCAGCTGGCGTGCATTATATGGACACCGCAAACTACGAGCCGCTGGATGTCGCAAAATTCGAATATCATTGGCAGTGGGCCTATCAGGATCGCTACAGGGATGCGGGCCTTACTGCGCTGCTGGGTTCAGGATTTGACCCCGGCGTGACCAGCGTGTTCACGACATATCTGAAGAAGCATTATTTTGAGCGGATCGACACCCTCGACATACTGGATTGCAATGGTGGTGACCATGGCCAGGCATTCGCCACCAACTTCAATCCGGAAATCAACATCCGTGAGGTTACTGCAGTGGCGCGGCACTGGGAAAACGGTGCATGGGTGGAAACGCCACCTATGTCGGTCAAGCAAAGCTTCGACTTTGAGGCTGTCGGCCCTAAGAACATGTATCTGATGTATCATGAGGAAATCGAAAGCCTCAAAACCCATTTGCCCGAAATCAAGCGAATCCGTTTCTGGATGACCTTTGGTGATGCCTATATTACGCACCTCAACGTGCTTCAGGCCGTTGGCATGACGCGAATTGACCCGGTGATGTATGAAGGCAAGGAAATCATTCCTCTTCAGTTTCTAAAGGCGGTTTTGCCAGAACCAGCATCGCTTGGACCAACAACCAAGGGAAAGACCAACATTGGCTGCATCGCCACTGGCCTTGGCAAGGACGGCAAGGAAAAGACGCTCTACATCTACAATATTTGCGACCATGAAGATGCCTATGCCGAAACCGGAAACCAAGCGGTCAGCTATACCACTGGTGTACCAGCCATGATTGGCGCGGCCATGCTGGTGACTGGGACCTGGTCCGGCGCTGGCGTGTGGAACATTGAACAGTTCGATCCCGATCCATTCATGGACATGCTCAACGCGCATGGCCTGCCGTGGCAGGTGAAGGAACTTGATGGGCCGCTGCAGTTCTGATGGAAACCAGAGCAGGCGATCCCGGGGCATTTGCCCGCTTTGACCTTCACCGCGTGCCCTCGCCGGCCTTTGTCGTGGACGAGATGGCGTTGCGGCGCAATCTTGCCATATTGGCGGATGTGAAGCAGCGTTCCGGCGCAAAGATTTTGTGCGCGATGAAGGCATTTTCGATGTGGAAAGTCGCGCCGATCATCGGGGAATATCTTGACGGGGTGTGCAGTTCAGGCCTGTGGGAGTCGCGGCTTGCCCGTGATTACTACCAAGGCGAAATTGCGACCTATTGCGCTGGTTACAAAGAAGCCGACATGGCGGAAATCGTTGATATTTCGGACCATGTCATCTTCAACAGTCCGCAGCAGCACCGTCGATTTGCGTCTTTCCTGAATGCCAGCGTGGACGTCGGTCTTCGCCTCAATCCGGAACATGCGGAAGGCGAAGTGGCCAAATATGACCCCTGCTCGCCCGGATCGCGGCTCGGTTTTCCGGTTAGCCAACTTGAACCCGAACATCTTGAAGGCGTATCGGGCCTGCACTTCCACACCTTGTGCGAGCAGGACTTTGAACCGCTGAAGCGAACTTGGGAGTCGCTCAAACCAAAGATCGCGCCCTATTTTGGTCAGTTGCGCTGGATCAACTTTGGCGGCGGGCATCACATCACTCGCGCAGATTACCAACGCGATGCGCTGGTCGCTTTCATTCGGGAAGTGCGCGCAGAAACCGGCCTCGATGTGTATCTTGAACCGGGTGAAGCGATTGCACTTGACGCCGGAATATTGATTGGCGAGCTGCTTGATGTCTTCGACAATGGCTTGAAAGTTGGCATTACCGACATCAGCGCAACCTGTCATATGCCTGACGTTATTGAGGCACCCTATCGCCCCGCCATGCTTGCCGAGCGTCTGGATGGGCCTGTGGTGCGTTTGGGTGGTCCATCCTGTCTTGCTGGCGACGTTATCGGCGAATACCGGTTACCCGCCACGGCGAAGCCTGGCGCACGTTTCGCTTTTCTTGATCAGGCCCATTATTCCATGGTGAAGACCAATACGTTTAACGGTGTGCCGCTGCCTTCGATCTGGCTTTGGAATAGCGATAATGACGCGTTGGAATGCGTCCGTTCCTTCGACTGGACGGCGTTCAGAGACCGTCTGAGCTAAAAAGGCAACGAATCGCTTTACAACCCTCCATTTTTTGCTAATGCGCTCGTCCGCTGCCCCAGGGGGACTTCCAATAACCGCAAGGCAGCCTTGTTGTTTTACTTTATCTTTTGGGGGTCCCTTGAATTGTACGAGAACACTGACGCACTTGCTGTAGTCCGCGCACTTCGCCCGGACGAACCAATCACGCTCCTTCGCCCGCATGCTGCTACGCGCGCTGCCCGTTTCTTCGTTGAGAAGTTTCAGGGCAAGTCGTTGTATGCCGTGAAAGCGAACCCATCGCCTGCGCTTCTGGAAATTTTGTGGGACGCCGGCATCACGCATTTTGACGTCGCTTCGCTTGGCGAAGTCCGGCTGGTGCACAAATTCCTGCCGGATGCGAAATTGTGCTTCATGCATCCTGTAAAAAGCGAACGTGCTATCGCTCAGGCCTATCACAACCATAACGTCCGGACATTTAGCCTCGACAGCCATGACGAGCTCGACAAGATCGTTCGCGCAACCACCAGGGATGGCGTTGCAGCCACGGACCTTGAACTTTGCGTCCGTATTCGCGTGTCGTCCGAGCATGCAAAGCTCAGCCTTGCTTCCAAATTTGGCGCGGATCCTTCCGAAGTTGCTGACTTGCTCGTTGCGACGCGTCAAGTTGCAGACAGCCTTGGAATCTGTTTCCACGTTGGCAGCCAGGCAATGACGCCGGCGGCCTACGCCGAAGCCATGGAGCATGTGCGTGCGGCAATCGTCGAAGCGTCGGTTACCGTGGATATCGTCGACGTCGGTGGCGGGTTTCCCTCAGTCTATCCCGGCATGGAACCGCCGCCGCTCGAAGGCTATTTTGACGTCATCCATAATTGCTTCGAAGATTTGCCAATCAGCTATTCAGCTGAACTGTGGTGCGAGCCCGGTCGTGCGCTGTGCGCAGAATATGCGTCCCTGCTCGTGAAAGTGGAGAAGCGTCGCGGACAAGAGCTGTTCATCAACGACGGGGCTTATGGGTCCTTGTTCGATGCTGCTCACATTGGCTGGCGCTTCCCTGTGGCACTTCAGCGCTCCGATACCTCTATAGGGACCCAGATGGCTGAATTCAGCTTCTACGGGCCTACCTGCGACGATATGGACCATATGGCGGGGCCATTCATCCTGCCAGATGATGTCCAGGCCGGTGATTATATCGAAGTCGGTATGCTCGGCGCTTATGGCTGTGCCATGCGAACTGAGTTTAACGGCTTTGGAGAGACTGAGACCGTGATGGTGGATGACCAGCCCATGGCAACGCTGTACGGTTGGGCCCCTGCCAACGACGCCGGCGTACGCGCAAAGCGGTCATTGAGTTCAAACCTATAAGTTGCAATTGACAATCTATTTGAGGTGCACCACCCTCCCCATCCTTAAAGGACGGGGAGGGTTTTTCATATGCACATGCCAATTTTGGCGCCGGCTGCTGCTTTGGTTTTATGGTCACTGGTGATGTTGTTCTGGTTGGCAGGAACGCGGCTGCCGGCGATGTCGAAGATCGGCATGGATCTCAAAAGCGCGGCGCCTGGTGGACGCGGACAGGACATTGACCCTAACGTGCCGCCGACTGTCGCCTGGAAATCGCACAATTACGCTCATCTCATGGAGCAGCCCACATTATTTTACGCCACGGTCATGATCCTGGCGATTTCGGGTGGGGCAACGGACATGTCCGTTTACCTGGCATGGGGTTATACGGGTCTGCGCATCATTCACAGCATCTGGCAAGCCACGGTCAACACTGTGAGCATCCGGTTTCTTTTCTTCATGCTATCGACCATTTGCCTCACGATTTTGGCAGTTCAGGCATTTCTTGCGACTATTTAAAGGGGGGAATTTATGGAAAGTGCAATTTTAGGACCAGTTGTCGCGCTTGCCGCGTGGACAATGATTATGTGGATTTGGATGTACGCAACGCGGCTTCCGGCCATGAGCCGGGCGGGCATTGATGCTACCAAGATTGTCGGATCAACTGGCGGCGGACTGCGTGATGTCCTTATAGCCAAGGGCGAGGATAAAGCTTCTTGGGTTGCAGACAATTACAATCACTTACATGAGGCACCTACGGTGTTTTATGCAATATGTCTGGTTCTCGCGATGGTTGGCCAAGGTGATAATCTGAACGCGACCATTGCATGGGCATATGTCGCCTTTCGTGTGGCACATAGCTTGGTGCAGATACTGTCTAACCGCGTCGTGGTGCGATTTGGCTTGTTTGCCTTGTCGTCGCTGGCGCTCATCATGCTCGTAGTGCACGCCGTGATGTCGGTGCTTTTACACTAACGGGTGAAATGCCCGACAAGCTCGATATGGGTTGACCAGCGGAATTGTCCCACCGGCCAGATCCGCTGCAACCTGTATCCAGCAGCTACCAAAGTTTTGGCATCCCGGGCGAAGCTGGCTGGATTGCAGCTGACATACGCAATTTTCTGCACGTTCGATGCGGCCAATTGCGCGACCTGGTCTTTGGCACCCGCGCGGGGCGGGTCGAGCACGACTGTTTGGAACTTGTTAAGCTCCTCAGCCGTCAGCGGCCGTCTGAACAGGTCACGATGCTCGGCAAATATCGTTCGGCCAGAACGCCCGGCAGCCGCCTTTAGTGCAAGGCTTGCCTGAAGGTCAGCCTCGCCCGCGTATATCTTGCGGCCAGTGCCCATGGACAGCGCAAATGTGCCAGAGCCTGCGAACAAGTCAGCAACAATGGTATCATCGCCGACGATCTCGTTGACCGCGTGCACCAAGGCCGTCTCACCATCAGGCGTCGCCTGCAGGAAGCCATAAGGTTGATACCCTACTGCAACCCCGCCCAGCGTAACGGTCACTGGCTCGGGTTCGTAAAAAGGTACCGGGCCATATCCTTCATCAAGCGATAAGCGGGCAATACTATTGGCCTTGGCAAACTCGGACAAAAGTTCGTGTGTATCGAGATCGTTGGCGATCCAGTTTTCGATCAAGACATCGACGCCCTGGTCGACCATAGCCAGCTTGATCTGCACTTGCCGCGCGCGGTTCAAACGCGGCTCAAGCAAAGCACGTAAAGGCGCAAGCAACGCAAACAATTCTGGCGCCATGACGTCACATTGCCTTAAGTCTATGATTCGGTGACTTTTTTCCGTACTGAAGCCAAGCTGGAAATGCTTGCCTGCCCATGCCGACCGCACGGCAATGCGGCGGCGAGTGTTGGGCGGGGACAGATGAACGGGCATAACCTCGCCAATTTCCACCTGCTGGGTTGCCAAAGCGTGGGTTACCCTTTCGGCGATGAACAGGCGTTGGCTGTCTTCATCTAGATGCTGCAACTGGCATCCGCCACATAATGGAAAATGCTGGCATGGGGGTGTCGCATGGTGGGGTCCGTGGACAAGGCCACCTGACGGGTCAACAATGTCACCGGGCGCGGCGAGCGCAACATAACGGCCATTGGCGGTCACGCCATCACCGCGTGCAGCGACACGAATAATCTCTTCAGTCATTTCCATACCGCCCCATGCCCCTGAAGCGTCAAGCAATCAACTGGCGTCTGCGCTTGCCGAATTCTTAATCTGTGCTGGCAACCGGTAGACGTCGTCCCCCGAAGACACTTCGATCATCCCGCCTTCGCGCACAGCAATGCGGGTTTCGTCAAATCCGTCTGCAGGCGCCAGTCCGCGGCCATCGGTCAATATGTCAAAGCGCCTGAACCCTCCATCGGGATGGTGGATGACCAGCATCTTGGCGCCATCCGCATTGATCTGTTCAGTGGAACATGTCCGTTCAAAGCGCTCTGACCCTTCAAGAGCACATTCGACTTTACCATCGTTCGACGCTTGCTCGTCGCGCTTGCCCTTTGCTTGCGACGAATGCGATCCGCCATCACAGGCTACAACTGTGCTCATTAATAGCCCAGCCGCCAGCAGCTTAGATATCGGCGTAGACATGGGTCTCGGCGCTACCTCCAGGATGCGTGACCGCGCCCTTATAGGCAGGGCCAACATTTTGTGCATAGCGCCAGATTGCCCCAGACTGATAATCCGTTTTTCGCGGAATCCAGTTTTTGCGCCTTTCGTCAAGTATTTCTGCAGAGACATTCAGATCAATTATGCCGCTTTCGGCATCAATCAATATCTCGTCGCCGTCCTCGATCAGGGCAATAGGTCCCCCATCCGCCGCTTCCGGACCTACATGGCCGATACAGAAACCACGGGTCGCTCCTGAGAACCGCCCGTCAGTGATCAACGCAACTTTTTCGCCCATGCCCTGGCCATAAAGCGCTGCGGTCGTCGAGAGCATCTCGCGCATGCCGGGTCCACCTTTGGGGCCTTCGTAACGGATGACGATGACTGAACCTTCACGGATCTGCCGCGCCTCGACTGCGGCAAAACAATCTTCTTCACAATCGAACACTTGGGCAGGGCCAGTAAATTTCAACCGATCCATCCCCGCGACCTTCACTATAGCGCCTTCCGGCGCAAGTGATCCGCGCAGCCCAACAACGCCACCGGTTGGTGTTATCGGCGCCGTCGCTGGATAAATGACTTTCTGGTCAGGGTTCCAGGTGATCGCGTCGATATTCTCGCCCAGCGTTTTGCCCGTTACCGTCATACAGTCGCCGTACAACAGCCCTTCGGCCAGCAAGGACTTCATGAGCATGTAAACGCCGCCAGCGTCGTACATGTCGCGTGCAACAAATTGTCCACCGGGCTGCAAATCCGCCATATATGGCGTCGTCTTGAATGCTTCAGCGACGTCGAACAAATCAAAGCTGATCCCTGCTTCATGGGCCATCGCCGGCAAATGCAGCGCGCCATTGGTTGATCCACCAGTCGCAGCAACAATTCTTGCTGCATTAATAAAGGCTTCGCGGGTACATATGTCACGTGGCCTGATGTTTCGCGCTAGCAATTCCATGACCTGGACACCTGCGGCATGCGCAATCTGATCCCGCGTCGAATAAGGCGCAGGCGCCATATTACTGTTGGGCATCGAAAGGCCAATCGCCTCACCAACACATGCCATTGTGTTGGCCGTATACTGCCCGCCACATGCGCCATGCCCGGGACAAGCCACGCGCTCAAGTTCTTCGAGTTCGGACAAAGGACACGCACCCGCCGCATATTTGCCGACAATTTCAAACACGTCCTTCACCGTTACGTCCTTGTTATTGTAGCGGCCCGGCAAAATAGACCCGCCATATACAAATATGGAAGGGACGTTGAGGCGCAACATGGCCATCATCATACCTGGCAACGACTTGTCACAGCCCGCAAAGCCAACCAATGCGTCATAACAATGGCCACGCACGGAAAGCTCGACCAGAATCTGCAATGACTTCACGGCTGACGAGCGAGGATTTCATCCCCTGATGCCCCATGGCAATGCCGTCAGTGACGGTGATCGTGTTAAACCTGCGCGGCATCCCCCCACCCTGCTCAACACCGACGCGCGCAATATCGGCTTGAGCATCCAGCGTCGTGTTGCATGGCGCACTGTCATTTCCTGCCGAGACGACACCTACGAATGGACGCGCAATTTCTTCCGCGGTTAGCCCCATGGCATAATAATAGCTGCGATGCGGCGCACGTTCCGGTCCGACAGAGACATGACGGCTTGGCAATTTGGACTTGTCGAACACGTGTGACATTTTGAACTCCCTATTAGCCCCGGTCTTTAAGCTTTTTTATGTTGATAGGCCAAGCTGTTCCGAAACAAAATGGCACATGTCTGTCAATATGCGCGCGAATCTTGCTTGGCCTTCTTTTGTGCTGGCCAAATCCTGTCGCATTTCAATCCCGACATAAGGGATATTGTTGGCTTCGGCGTGCCGGTTCATTGTCGCATTGAGCAATTTGCCTGAATAGGGCAGTTGGTCACCGGCCAAGAGGCCTGAATCCTCAAGAAACGGAATGGCCAATTTAGAGGCTTTTTCCTGCTGATTGTACAAAACTCCAACTTCCCACGGCCGCTTTTCGTCCGGGTTGCTTTTCAACGATGGGGTGAAGCTGTGCAGAGAGAGAATGAGCGCAGGACGGTGCTTCAATAATAACTGCTCCAGCCGCTCATGATATGGTCGGTGAAAGCGCGCCAATCGTTCTTCGACTGCGTCCGGCGTCAACGCATTGCCAGGAATGTAGCGGCCATCGCTATCAAGCGGAACCGCGGCTTCGTCCTCCTCATGACGGTTCAAGTCGACCAGAAGACGCGAATAATTACCCAAAAACGCCGCAAATGTCGGGTTCTGGATAAGCAGCTGCGACACCGCGCGAACGCCAATGTCCCAGGCGATATGCTCTTCAAGCAAATCTGGATAGATGCCCAAGTCAATTTCTGCAGGCAGTTTGTTTGAGGCATGATCGCCAATTATCAGGATGCCACCTGCGCGCGGTGTTCCCAAAATTTCAAAGGGTGCGTCGTTCATCGCAACGTTGTTTCCATTACCCACCAAGCAGGGTCAAGCGTTGCAGCTGCCGTTCGGAGTTCTGTCGCGGTCTCAAACAATGCGAAACATGTTGCCCCCGACCCCGACATGTGCGTGAGTGCCGATTTGCTCTGCGATAGCCGATCCAAGATATCGGTAATGACGGGACAAATCTCTGCCGCCAATGGCTCAAGATCATTTCGGCCATTCAGAGCAGCCTCCCACATGTCGCCAGACTGGAGGGGACCGCCATCGACGCCATTCCACGCTTTGAAAATCGCAGCAGTGGAGACCGACTGAAGCGGGTTAACCAGCAACAAATGCCGCGCAGCTATCGGGGTGTCGTCCAAGAATTCGAGCGCAGTGCCTGTGCCTGTGCCAAAGCTTGGACGGCTGAATATACAAGCGGGAATGTCAGCCCCCAATAAAGCGAGGATGTCCGCCAGTTCCTGCTCGGTGGCGTTAAGCCTCCAGAGCCGGTTTAGAAGGCGCGCTGTCGCCGCTGCGTCTGCTGACCCGCCACCGATGCCAGAAGCGACAGGAAGGCGCTTGTCGAGGCGCAGGGCTGCCCCTTGCCGCACGCCAAAATGTGACTTCAGCCGATGGGCGGTTTGCATGACGAGATTATTGTCACCTGCCTCTAGTCCGCCTCCGAACGGCCCCTCGATTTCCAGACAGAGCGTCTCCGACAATCTGCCATGCACTACGTCTCCATCGCGCGCGAACGCGAACAAGGTTTCGATGTCATGATAGCCATCATTACGCCGGCGCCGCACATGCAGGGCAAGATTGACCTTAGCGAAGGCGACTTCAGAATGATCCACGATTAACCTTTAGCCTGCATCAGCAACGGCAACCCCGCCTTGTTCACATATTGGGGTAGTTTGGACCACCGCCGCCTTCCGGGGTTACCCAGTTGATATTCTGGTTCGGGTCCTTGATATCGCAGGTTTTGCAATGGACGCAGTTTTGGGCGTTGATCTGGTAGCGCGGGTCCTTGCCATCTTCTTCGATCCATTCATATACCCCCGCTGGGCAATACCGCGTTGAAGGGCCAGCAAATTCCATGAACTCGCTGTTCTTCTGCAGGTCCATATCCTTGACCTGCAAATGGATTGGCTGGTCTTCGGCATGGTTGGTGTTTGACAGAAACACCGACGACAGACGATCAAAACTGAACACACCGTCGGGCTTGGGATATTCGATACGCTCTGCGGCGTTTTTCTTCTTCAGAGGCCTTGTGGTCAGGATGATGCTTCATGGTGAACGGCATGCGCACACCAAAGCTTTCCAGCCACATATTTACGCCGGCGAGCATCGTTCCGAATACATTGCCATATTTTTCCACCAGCGGCAGGACGTTGCGCACCATATGCAGTTCTTTCGAGACCCAGCTGTTGTCGTAGGCTGTCTGATATGCATCCAAGGCATCATGTTCGCGCCCAGCAGCCAGCGCCTCGACGGCTGCGTCTGCCGCCATCATACCTGACTTCATCGCGGTATGGCTACCTTTGATCCGTGGTACGTTTACAAAGCCAGCGGAGCATCCAATCAGCGCGCCACCCGGGAATGCAAGCTTCGGCACCGACTGCCAGCCACCGTCACTAATGGCCCGCGCACCATAAGATACACGGCGTCCACCGGCGAGTATCTTCTTGACCTCGGGATGGGTCTTCCAGCGTTGCAATTCTTCGAACGGCGACAAATAGGGGTTGGAATAATTGAGCCAGACAACAAAACCCAGGGCGACCTGGTTGTTCGCCTGATGGTACAGAAACGCGCCACCGTTGGCATCCGTCAGAGGCCAGCCCTGGCTGTGAATAACACGGCCTGCCGAATGCTGCTCAGGCGGAATGTCCCACAATTCCTTTAGGCCGATGCCATAAACCTGCGGCTGGCAATCCTTATCGAGCCCAAATTGCGGCTTGAGCAGTTTTGTAAGATGTCCGCGAACACCTTCGGCAAAGAACGTGTATTTGGCGTGCAGCTCCATGCCCGGCATATAATCGTCTTTGTGGCTGCCATCGCGCGCAACGCCCATGTCGCCAGTTGCTACGCCCTTGACCGAGCCATCGCTGTTGTAAAGGATTTCGGCAGCAGCAAATCCGGGGAAAATTTCGACACCAAGATTTTCGGCCTGCCCAGCAAGCCAGCGGCATAGATTGCCCAGATGATCCGGTATATGTGCCCTTGTTATGCATGAAGCCTGGCGTCAGGAAATGCGGCATGTTGAACTTGCCGGTCTTGGTCAGGACCCAGTGCTGGTTATCCGTTACAGGTGTATCGGCAAGCGGACATCCCATGTTGCGCCAGTCAGGCAGCAGTTCGTCTAGCGCCTTGGGGTCAATCACAGCACCGGAAAGGATATGCGCGCCGACTTCGGATCCCTTTTCAAGGATGCAGACGCTCGTGTCGGGCGATTGTTGTTTTATGCGGATCGCCGCCGAAAGTCCTGCTGGCCCCGCGCCAACAATAACAACATCATAGGGCATCGACTCGCGTTCACTCATTGCCTTTATCCTTTACCCGGCATGCTATTCAGGCCATCCCGATATATGAACAGCCTGTGGAAATTGCCATGCCAAGCAATTGACCCCGCCGTCAACCAGTGACTGAAGGGATTTATGGAGGAACGGGGAGAATCTTCGGCATTTGCCGTCGTGGAGTCGCTGACGCGCTGGTGGGAACTCGCCGGGTTGGATTCAGCTGTCGGTGATACAACAGTCGATTGGCTCGCCGATGAACAACAGGCCCAATCCCAAGGCGCAACACAAATGGTTTCTGGCGACAAAAAGCAAACCGAGCCCACCGCAGCGCCTGAAATTGCCTGGCCCACGAATATCGCACAGTTGCGTAATATGGTAATGGCGGGCGCGCCACTGCCAGGCAATGTCTTTGGCCCTGTTCGCTTTCCTCCAGTCGGTCCCGAAACATGTGACGTCATGATTATTTCAGACCTGCCCGACATCATGGAAGAATCAGGTGCCGCGCAACGAAACGCTATTTTGTTGCGGCGCATGATGTCTGCGATCGGGATAGATCTGTCGTCCTGTTTCACCTCATGGCTCGCGACGAGCTTGCCATCAACGAGCGAAGTACCGGATCAGGCCCTGCCCGAACTTGCGGCATTTATGCGGCATCAGATCGAACTGGTCCGACCAAAATCTGTGGTGATACTCGGTTCATCGGCATGCAAGGCTCTGTTAGGCGAAGAATTGATGAATGCGCGTGCACAGTTACGAAATATTAATCATAACAACCTCAACATAGTAGCGTTGGCGACATTTCATCCGCGGACACTCATCGCACGACCCGCGTTGAAAGCGCAGGCGTGGAAGGACCTGCAGATGTTTGCAAAAAGGGCAACCGAATGAGCATCAATGGGCGCAGAGCAAAGTGGCTGGCATGTGCATTGTCCTTGTCACCATTCTCGGTGGCCCAGGCAAATACGAGCGAGGGATTTCGCGAGATCCTCTCCGCGCCACCTGCCCCAACGGTGCTCAACGCAAAAGACAAAGCCGTCTTTGCTGCAATATACGATGCCATCCGTACGCAAAAATGGGAAGAAGCAACGCGCCTGATTGATGCGGCGCCACAGGGACCGATGGCCGCAATGGCACGGGCAGAATTATATGTAGCACCAAATAGCCCGCGCGTTGATGTCGCTGCCTTGCAATCGCTGCTTTCGGCAGCTCCTTATCTTCCGCAAGCCGAGCAGCTTGCCAATATGGCCCGCAAGCGCGGTGCGTACGTTCTGCCGGATCGGCCGGGCATCCGCAGGTTTTCGTGGCTGGGCGGCGCACCCAAACGCGATCTGCCAAATAATGTAGCTGGCGATGATATCCGCGCTGAACTCCAGGTTTTTATCAAAAATGACCAGCCGGGCGCCGCAGAACAGATACTGGAAGGCAAGGCCGGTCAGCTGACGCCTGATGCGTTGACCGAACTTCGATACCGTGTGGCCTGGTCTTATTATATCGAAAATGATGATGTCTCAGCCAAGCGTGTAGCATTGGTGGCAAAAGCGGCAGGTGGCGATTGGGCCACGCAAGCAGCCTGGGTTGATGGGCTCGCGTCATGGCGCATGCGCGAATATGCCGCTGCTTATGAGGCATTTGATTATGTGGCACGTCTGGCGACGAATGATGATTTAAAGGCTGCAGGGCTATTTTGGAGCGCACGTGCGGCAATGGCGGCCAAGCAACCACAATATGTTCAGGTAAGGATGCAGAAGGCGGCTCAATTGCCTGAAACCTTTTATGGTCTGCTTGCCAGTGAATCGCTCGGCATGGAGCCCATTGCGCATAAGGCGGCCAAGGCCGCTAAATTGGACTGGGGGAGCCTGAAGGACCAGCAGAATGCTGTTCTCGCTGTTGCCCTCACCGAAATTGGCCAAAACAAGTTGGCGGATGAGGCATTGCGTTATCAAGCCAAAATTGGTGACGCGCGGCAACACTCCAATCTCGCGCAGCTGGCTGGATCTTTGAACCTTGCGTCAACGCAGTTCTGGCTAGGGCATTATGGTCCGTCGCGTGACCAGAGCAGCGCCATGGCCCGCTACCCGATGCCCAACTGGGAACCCACAGGCGGATGGCGCGTGACTCCGGCACTTGTTTACGCCCACGCGTTGCAAGAATTGAACTTCAGGACTGATGTCATAAGTCCTGCAGGCGCCCGGGGGCTTATGCAGGTGCGCCCCGGAACCGCGCAGGATATGGCGCGCGCGCGCGGCGCCTTTTTCACGGCGTCCGAACTCGACCGTCCGTCGGTCAATCTTGAATACGGGCAATCCTATCTGGAAAAGCTTCGCGACCTTCCAGCGACAGGTGGATTGCTGCCAAAAGTCATTGCGGCCTATAATGCCGGACCGACGCCACTTGCACGGTGGAACTTAGAGGTTCGCGACAATGGCGATCCGTTATTGTTCATTGAATCAATTCCCTATTGGGAAACCCGCGGCTATGTGTCTATAATATTACGCAATTATTGGATTTATGAAATGCGTGAAAACAAGGCATCAGGCAGTTTGAAGGGGTTGGCCCAATATATGTGGCCAAAGTTTCCTGACTCAAATGGCGTCGTAACGGCCCGGCGGGCAACAGGAGGCAATATTGGCGCTCGATGAAAAAATAGCCTTCAAGCCTGTAAATATCGCTCTCCTGACAGTCTCGGACACACGTGGGTTGGACGACGACAGCAGCGGCAGTATCTTGGCCGAACGGATAATGTCCGCCGGTCATAAAATTCGTGAACGTGCAATTTTGCGGGATGACACAGCGATGATCACCGCGCGTCTCCATAACTGGATCGATGACGACCACATCGACGTCGTTATTTCTACTGGCGGAACTGGTTTGACCGGGCGTGACGTAACCCCTGAAGCGCTTGACCGCGTCAAGACCAAAGATATTCCGGGTTTTGGAGAGCTTTTCAGGTGGTTGAGCTTCCAAAGCATTGGAACTTCAACCATTCAGTCCAGAGCCTGCGCCGTGCTGGCACGCGGCACCTATATATTTGCGCTTCCCGGATCCAATGGCGCAGTAAAGGATGGATGGGATCAGATACTCGTGCATCAATTGGACAATCGCCATCGGCCTTGCAATTTCGTCGACCTGATGTCGCGGCTGCGCGAAATTTAATTTGTTCTTTATTTGTTCTTTATTTGTTCTATTGCGCGTGGCATAGCCATGCTGTGCAGAACAGCAAACATCCCGATCTGACAAAAGGACGCGGCGCGCCTGATAACGTCGTCCCGACACGCTTTAATTTGAATGCACGGGTGGCAGATGGTGACTGGCTTGACGCTTGTGAAGCGGTGGACGGCGGGCAACGGCCTCTAAAAACAACGGTGACGGAGGAGTTCGCGAAATCGATCCTGTCGTTCAACACTTCGCCTGATGTCCCCTTTGACCGATCGGTGAACGCCTATCGCGGATGCGAACATGGTTGTGTTTACTGCTTCGCGCGCCCTACCCATGCTTTTCATGATCTATCTCCCGGGCTCGACTTTGAAAGCCGCCTGTTTGCAAAACCAAATGCTGCGGACATATTGCGTAAAACTTTGGCTAAGCCGGGATATCGTCCTGCGCCGATCGCCATCGGCACGAACACTGACCCATATCAGCCCATTGAGCGGAGCTATCGCATTACCCGCTCCATTCTGGCATTGATGGTCGAAACGTCGCACCCAATCGTCATCACCACGAAATCAGCGCGGGTCGTAGAGGACATGGACTATTTGGTGCGATTGGCGAGCAAACAGCTTACCGGTGTCGCAATATCGGTGACTACACTTGATTCCAAAATCGCGCGAACGCTGGAACCACGGGCATCTTCGCCGATGACGCGCCTTGCAGCCGTTCGCCAACTGACGGACGCTGGAATCTACGTCCATGTGAACATATCGCCGATCATTCCAGCTATTACGGATCACGAAATAGAAGCCATCGCGTCTGCCGCTGCCGAGCATGGCGCTTCAAGCATAAGCTGGATTCCCGTGCGGTTGCCGCATGAGGTGGCGCCACTGTTCCGGAACTGGCTCGAGGTGCATTTCCCCGACCGTGCGGCAAAAGTTATGAACCTGATTAGAGAAATGCGCGGCGGAAAAGATAATGACGCCGAGTTTTTTACCCGCATGCAGGGACAAGGACCATGGTCTGAACTTATTCGTACAAGAATGAAAATTGCAAAGAATCGTTACGGACTGGACAGTTCGAAATGGAATGTGCGCAGTGACCTGTTTGTTCCGCCCAATCTTGATGGTCAGCTTAGTCTGTTTTAAGCAAATTCCGCACCGTTGAGTTCAAGTGGCTTAAACCGGATCAGGCGACTGGTCTGTACTGCAGCCTGCCGGTTAACAACGGCTTTTCGATAATCCGGATCCGTGACCATTTCCAAAAACGCAGCGCTGTTCGGATAAAAAGCAATAAATGCCGAGTCCCAATGACGCCCCTCGGGGCCAATTACCATGGCCTCCATGCTGCCGCGCCAGATGACGCTTCCACCGACCCGCGCAAATATCGGACCACTTGTTTTGCCATATTCCTGATATGCCCGCACGCCACTCCAATGATGTGCGAAATTGGGGTGATCTTCGGGATAGACAGCCGCTTTGTTGAATTTCAACAGGTTGAGCATGTTAATTGGCTCGCCACGTGGCAGCGACTTGAACAGGTCAAAGGCAGCGCGGCTCGGATCAATATACCCTTCGGTCATTTCTCAATCCTCCAGCACGAAATCCTTGAATTGCTGACGAAGCGCCACTTTCTGGATCTTTCCGGTGCCCGTATGCGGCAGTTCGTCGACAAAGATCACGCGGTCGGGCATCCACCATTTGACGATGCGTTCTGCCAGATATGACTTAACCATATCCTCGTCGACGTCCGAGCCAGGCTTTTTCACCGCCACCAATACAGGACGCTCGTCCCACTTGGGATGCGGAATGCCAATTGCGCCTGCTTCTGCAATGCCCGGGCATCCAACAGCGATGTTTTCCAATTCCACCGAACTGATCCATTCGCCGCCCGATTTGATCACATCCTTCACGCGATCGGTTATTTGCATGGTGCCGTCGGGATGAATGACGGAAACATCGCCTGTATCGAACCACTGGTCCTCGGTCACCGCATCTGCGTCCGCCTTGAAATAGCGTTTGATGACCCAAGGCCCGCGTATCTGTAGCGCGCCTGATGTGACGCCGTCGCGTGGAGCAACATTGCCATCCTTGTCAATTACGCGCAGCTCTACGCCAAATGGGGTGCGTCCCTGCTTGCAAACCACGTCGATTTGTTCGTCAAGTGTTAGCTCGTCCCAGTTCGGCGTCGGCGCGCCCATCGTGCCTATTGGCGAGGTTTCCGTCATGCCCCATGCATGGGAGACGCGGACACCGGCTTTCATGAGCCGTTCGATCATTGCACGCGGCGCTGCCGAGCCACCAATGGTTACAAGCTTGAGCTTTCCAAGCGAACTGTCTCGTCCTGCAGCTGCCTGCGCGTCCAGATGCGCAAACATGGCCAGCCAGACGGTTGGGACACCTGCGCTATGCGTAATGCCCTCCTGTAACATCAGGCTATGCAAGGTTGCTGCATCATTGGTGGTTGAAAACACAAATTTCACGCCTGCCGCTGCACCTGCAAAAGGCAGCCCCCAACTTGCGGCGTGGAACATCGGAACGATGGGCAGGAGTGCAGATTGCGGGCTGAGGTCGAATACAGCCGGCGCAATTTCCGCCATTGCATGCAGCATCGTCGATCGGTGCTGGTACAAAACGCCTTTTGGATTTCCAGTGGTACCGCTGGTATAACACAGCATACAGGCATCGCGCTCGTCGCCTGTCGCCCACTCATAATTCCCGTCCTGACTTGCGATCAACGCGCCATAGCTGTCGTCTTGATCAAAAACGATATAATGTTCAACGGTATCGAGATGTGGTTTCAGGCGGTCGATGATGGGCTGAAACATGGAGTCATACATCAGCACCTTATCTTCGGCATGGTTGATAATGTAGATCAGGTCTTCGTCGAACAGACGTACATTGACCGTGTGGATGACCCCTCCAAAACCGATCGCGCCGTACCATGCGGCCAAATGCCGATGATGGTTCATGGCGAACGTTGCAACGCGATCACCCTTTTGCAGACCAAACCCCGCAAAGGCCTGCGAAAGCTTACGCGCTTCTGAAGCCACACCCGCCCAATTTGTCCGCTCAATACTGCCGTCGGTCCATCGCGTTACTATTTCGCGCGTGCCATGTTCGCGCGCGGCGTAATCTATCAAACGCGGCACGCGTAGGTCCCAGTCTTGCATAGTGCCTTGCATCACATTCTCTCCACACCTGGCGCGCTTGAATAAAGATGGCGCCTGTTATCCACGCATGATCGTGGTTTAATGCACCAATGCCAAAACAGGGCCCAGTGGTGCAAGCTCTACATTTTCAACACCTTCGATTGCCCGCACTTGGTCAAGCAATGACGCATCAATCCGAAAACGGCGTCCAACTATAATCTTTACCCAACGACCGTCGGTTGCGCGCGTTTTGATGACCATTTCGCTTCGGCCGCCATCCAGGGGTTCCAGCATTTGTGCAAGCTGGACCATCGCGGCTTCGTGGGTAACATCAAGCTGCATCTTTAGTCGCGATACGCTGGTCAAACTGCTCAGCGCCTTTGCGCTTTTTACAGTAAAGCTTGGCACCTCTTCACCTGGCCGCATTTCCATTTCGCAATGAAGCAGAAGGCATTCGGCATCTTTGGCGCATTCGGCGAGTTGGCTGCCGATAGCTTCGTCAAAGCAACGTACAGAAAATTGACCACTTTTGTCGGAAAAGTCAGCAATCATGAACCGCTTGCCCTTGCGGGACTCGCGCCATCGCACCCCCTCGATAAGTGCTGACATCGTGGCTGCACGCCGAACGCCCTCGGGAATTGGACCGCTATCCAGCCAGACTGCATATGGTTTTGCCCCGTGGCTGGAGGCGAGTGCATCAAATTGCGAGCATGGATGCGCCGAAAAATAGAAGCCAAACGCGTCCTTCTCCTGATTCATTTGCTCGCCGGGCGCCCAATGTAAACTGGTGTCAATACGCAACGCAGCCATGTCCGATCCACCTTCCCCGAACAGGCCGCCCTGCCCACTTTCGCGCGAATCGCGCGCTGACTGCGCAGCGGCCAAAAGCGTCTCGGAGGCAGCATGCACGGCAGCGCGGTTTGGTTCAAGCGCATCAAAGGCCCCCGATGCCGCCAGATTCTCCAGGCTGCGGCGGTTGATTTGTCCAGGATCCACCCTGTTTGCAAAGTCATCAAGGCTCTTGAACAGCCCGGCGTTCGCCCGTTCGGCAACCAAAATCTCCATGGCACGTTCGCCAACATTTTTGATCCCGCCCAAAGCGTAACGCACGGCATGGTCGCCATGCACATTGGTCTCGACAGTAAATTCTGCCTCACTGTGATTGATGTCAGGTGGCAGGCACATGACATCCAGTCGGCGCATATCATCCATGAACGTCGCCAGCTTATCGGTCTGGTGCATGTCGAAGCACATGGACGCAGCGTAAAATTCTTCGGGATGATGCGTTTTCAGCCAGGCGGTCTGATAGGCCAGAACGGCATAAGCGGCAGCGTGGCTCTTGTTGAAGCCATAGCCGGCAAATTTGTCGATCAAGTCGAACAATTCGTTTGCACGGTTGGGCGGAATGGAGTGCGCGGCACATCCGCTGACGAAGCGTTCGCGCTGAGCGTCCATCTCGGACTGAATTTTCTTGCCCATCGCACGGCGCAACAAATCTGCTTCGCCAAGGCTGTAGCCCGCCAGGATCTGCGCTGCCTGCATGACCTGTTCCTGGTATACGAAGATACCATAGGTCTCGTTCAGGACTGGCTCGAGCAGCGGATGCGGATACTCGATGCTTTCCTCGCCATTTTTCCGGCGACCAAACATCGGAATATTGTCCATCGGGCCGGGCCGATAGAGCGATACTAGTGCAATAATGTCCCCGAAATTTGTCGGTTTGACCGCCGCAAGCGTTCGCCGCATGCCTTCGGATTCCAGCTGGAAAACCCCAACCGTATCGCCGCGCTGCAGCAGTTCATAAACGGCGGGGTCGTCATGCGGCAGAAGGTCAAGATTGATCTCTACGCCGCGCTTGGCGAGCATCTGGCTACCCTTTTGCAGCACTGACAAGGTCTTCAACCCAAGAAAGTCGAACTTTACCAAGCCCGCGCTTTCGACATATTTCATGTCGAACTGGGTAACGGGCATGTCGGAACGCGGGTCGCGGTATAAAGGCGCAAGTTCTGACAGTTCCCTGTCGCCAATGACGACGCCTGCCGCGTGAGTCGAGCTGTGGCGCGGAAGACCCTCAAGCTTCATCGCCAGGTCAAACAAGCGTTTGACCTGCGCATCGCGGCGATATTCCTCGCGCAATTCGGCCACGCCTGAAAGTGCACGTTTCAGATCCCATGGGTCGGCCGGAAGATTTGGAACCTGCTTGCACAACCGGTCGACTTGACCGTAGCTCATTTGCAGAACCCGTCCTGTGTCGCGCAAAACTGCCCGTGCCTTCAGCTTTCCAAAGGTAATGATCTGCGCAACCTGACGGGTGCCATATTTTTTCTGCACATAACGGATGACTTCACCGCGTCGCGTTTCGCAAAAGTCGATATCGAAGTCAGGCATCGAAACACGGTCAGGGTTCAGGAAACGTTCGAAAAGGAGCCCTAGCTTGATAGGGTCTAAATCCGTGATGGTCAGCGACCATGCAACAAGCGAACCAGCGCCGGAACCACGCCCGGGGCCCACGGCGATATCCTGTTCCTTTGCCCATTTGATAAAATCGGCAACGATCAGGAAATAGCCCGAAAAACCCATCGTGCAAATGACGTCCGCCTCGAACTTCAGACGATCAAAGTACACCTGTCTTTCGGCTGGTTCGGTTATTCGAGCGATCTCAAGCCGCTTTTCAAGACCAATCCGGCCATCCTCGCGCAATTGCGCATCTTCTGCGGTCCTGTCGCCGGCCAAGCTCGGCAAAATCGGGCTTCTATAAGGGGCAAGCGCGGCACAACGTTGGGCAATGACCAGAGTGTTGGAAAGCGCCTCCGGCAAATCGGCAAACAGTTCGGCCATTTGCCGCCCCGTTTTAATCCAGGTATCGCGGCTGCTTCTGCGGCGGTTGGTGCTTTCAATATATGCACCATCCGAAATGCACAGCATGGCATCATGTGCGTCAAAGAAATCCGGCTCGGCAAAAAAGGCGGGATTTGTCGCCACCAAGGGGATGTCGCAGGCATAAGCAAGATCAATCAAAGCGTCTTCTGCCGCCAGTTCGGCATGGTCGCCGCGGCGGCTCACTTCGATATACAAACGATCAGGAAACAGCGCCTGAAGCTGCGAGAGATACTTTCCGGCAGCGTCGGCCTGGCCTTCGCTGAGCAATCGCGTGACGGCGCCTTCACCCCCGCCAGTAAGCGCGATCAGGCCGTCCTGATGCGCAGCCAGCTGCTCGAAGGTGATATGCGCATCCAAGTCCTCCGGACGGTCGAGATGCGACATCGACACCAACCGGCACAAATTGTTATAACCTGTGTCATTCTGCGTATAAAGCGGCAACCAGTCGCGGACAAATTTGCCATCGTGCGTAGGCCGTCTTATCCCGACCAAACTGCCAATGATGGGCTGCACGCCCTTTGCCTTTGCGCCGTCCTGAAACGGCATAACGCCGTAAAGACCATTACGATCGCAAATAGCGATCGCTGGAAAGCCAAGCTTTTGCGCAGTTTCACCTATGGCCTTAGGCTCAATCGCACCTTCCAATATGGTATAAGCGGAATATACCCGCAAAGGAACAAAGGGTACGAAAGCCATGTCGCTATGTTAATTCACCAACGTGATTCGACAATCGTCAACTTCGGCTAATCTGTGGACAATCAGGCCGTTTGAGCCAACAAGCCCTCAATGTCCTTGGCAAGTGCCTCCGGTTTGACCTGTGGTCCATGCCGCGCCACCACATTGCCCTTTCGGTCGACCAGAAATTTGGTAAAATTCCACTTGATCCCGCGCGATCCCATCAGTCCCGCTTGTTGCTGCTTCAGATAATGCCAAAGGGGATCCTCGTCCTTGCCGTTGACATCAACTTTGGCAGCAAGAGGAAATGACACATCATAAGAGAGCGAGCAGAAGTTCTGGATTTCTTCTTCATTGCCGGGTTCCTGCGCACCAAATTGGTTGCACGGAAATGCAAGGATTTCGAGACCTTGATCCTTATATTTGCGGTAGAGCGCCTCAAGTCCCTTATATTGCGGCGTGAAGCCACATTTTGACGCCGTGTTCACAACGAGCAACACTTTGCCTGCATGCGCCGCCATAGCTTCTGCCTGACCACCAGGCATTTTCACCGTAAAATCATAGACCGACATTGATATCTTCCCCCTTAGCCCAATTTGCCTTCATGCAGCCGCACGATGCGGTCCATCTTGGCTGCCAATCGCTCATTATGCGTGGCAACTATAGCCGATGATCCCTCTTCGCGCACGAGCGCCATGAATTCGCCAATGACGATATCGGCCGTATGTTCGTCAAGATTGCCCGTTGGCTCGTCCGCAAGTACAAGCTTGGGACGATTAGCCAGTGCCCGTGCAACCGCCACACGTTGCTGTTCGCCACCTGACAATTTTGACGGACGATGATGAAGCCGTTCCGACAGCCCAAGCTGGCTCAACAAATAGGTCGCACGCGCAAGCGCGTCTTCTGGCGATGCATCCGAAATCAGCTGCGGTAAAATCACATTTTCGAGGGCATCGAAGTCAGGTAAAAGATGATGAAATTGATAGACAAAACCAAGTTTCTGCCGACGAATTTCCGTCTGGCGATCGACGCCTGCAGCGCTCACTTCCTCCCCATCAAGCTTGATGGATCCCGAAAAGCCGCCTTCCAGCAGTCCAACGGCCTGAAGCAATGTCGATTTGCCGGACCCCGAAGGACCAAGCAAAGCAACGAGTTCGCCCTTGCCAATGCTCAGGTTCACACCGCGCAGCACCTCAATGGTGACGTCCCCCTGCACAAATTTGCGGCGGACGTCGACGAGTTGGACAATATCATTCATAACGCAACACCTGGACTGGATCAGTGCTGGCTGCCTTCAGTGCGGGATACAAGGTCGCAAGGAAGCTGAACAGCAAAGCAAGCCCGCAAATGGCCATCACCTCGACAGGGTCTGTTCTCGAAGGCAGCTCGGTCAAAAACCGTATCGACGGATCCCACAAATTCTGTCCGGTAACAAACTGGATAAAATTGACGACAGATTGCCTGAAATACAGGAATATCGCGCCGATGATCATGCCCAAAACAATGCCTGAAGAACCGATCAAAAGGCCGACGGTCATGAATATCTTCAGCAGCGATTTGCGCGATGCCCCCATGGTCCTTAAAATCGCAATGTCGCGCGTCTTGGCGCGAACGAGCATGATCAGCGACGACAATATGTTAAACACGGCGACCAGGACAATGATCGATAACACGACAAACATTGCGACACGTTCAACGGCCAGTGCCTCGAACAATGAGGCGTTCATGCTCTTCCAGTCAACAATAAGCCCCTTATTTTCGAGCTTTGGCAGAAGCGGCGCCAGGATTTCGTTCACCTTGTCAGGATTTTCCGTCTTGATTTCGATCATGCCGATCTCATCACCCAGAAGCATCAACAATTGGGCCCGCTCAATCGGCATGATGACAAATGCTTTGTCATAGTCATAAACACCCACTTCAAAGATCGCGGCAACCTCATAGGAGATTTCGCGCGGAACTGTGCCGAACGGCGTGGTGCGCCCCGCCGGGTTGATGATGGTGATACTTTGCCCGACTTGAACCCCCAGATTTTGCGCCAGCCGCGAACCGATAGCCACCTTGTCCTCGTTCGCGCTCAATGCTTTCAGGCTTCCGGCAACGGTTTTGCCTTTTAACGTCTCATTTTTGAGAATGTCATTCACGGACATGCCGCGGGCCAATATGGCTTCGACACGGCCATTGAAGGTCGTCAGCAGTGGTTGCTCAATAAGCGCGGTAGCATCTGTGACCCCAGGCGTATTCTTCGCATCTCGAAGTATCTGACGCCAGTCCTGCAACCGCCCGCCATAACCCTGCACCACTGCATGGCCGTTCAAGCCGACGATTTTGTCGAACAATTCCGCCCGGAAACCGTTCATCACGCTCATCACAATGATGAGAGCAGCCACACCAAGGGCCACCGCCACCAAGCTGATACTGGCAACGAGAAAAATAAAACCTTCGCCCTTGCCCGGAAGCAGGTAGCGCCTCGCGACCATGCGTTCATAACGCGACAATATCATGTGCGAACACTCGTCCTGAATTTCGGCATATGATGTTCTTAGGTTGGCCTGTGGAAAGTCGCAAGTATTGTTGCAGCGGCGCAACAGCTTTTAAAAAAGCGCTGGCCAGAGTCCGGTTCCATTTGCAATGTATAGGGCAAAGGAAGATGAAGAACTTGAATTCGTCGAGTGCCCAACGTGGCCGATGGTTCAGGGGGAAAATCAGACCCGCCGGTGGGGACCGGCAGCGGACTGAAACTATGCGCTAGCAAAGCTGCAGAGCGAGGCCGTCCGGATATTTCGGGCGGCCTTGTTTTTTATTTGCAGCATAATCATTCACTTTTTTGGTCTTGATAATTTATCGACCACTCCCATCTTTTGAAATGGAGGCCGAAAGGCTCCAAAACAAACATGCCAGCCGCTGTATTTACGGGGTTGGCGACGAACCAAATTGCTTGATGGAGAATTTGAAATGAACCGTTTTGATTTTACACCTTATCGCCGGAATACTGTCGGATTTGATCGGCTGTTCGAGCTGCTCGAAACGACTGGCCGCTCAGCGCAGAACGAAAATTATCCGCCGTTCAATATCGAACGGACTGGCGAAAATGACTATCAAGTCACTGTAGCTGTCGCTGGTTTCAAGATGGAAGAAATCGACATCGTTGCGCAGCAGAATTTGCTTATCGTCACCGGCAGCAAACAAGCCGAAGGCAACGACAATCGCGACTTCTTGCATATGGGAATCGCAAGCCGCAACTTTGAACGGCGCTTCCAGCTTGCGGACCATATCCATGTAACAGACGCAGATATGGCTGATGGCCTTCTGGTCATTACACTGGTGCGCGAAGTGCCGGAAGCTTTGAAACCACGCAAGATTGCGATTGCTGCAAAGACGATCCCTGCGGTTATCGAAAACGACGATACCGGCAAGAAAAAGGGCCCGCACGCTGCTTAAGCGGTAACAAAACCGGGGCGGACGATCTTTCGCCCGCCCCGTGCTTAACCGTTGAACAGACGCATCATGGAATTGGTGCTATCGCAGCCGATGATGTGCGATTTAAACCAGTCGGCTTTGGTTGACCGCCGCTTTCACAAAACTTGCAAATAACGGATGCGGCGCAAATGGCCGCGACTTCAGTTCCGGATGGAACTGCACGCCTATGAACCATGGATGGTCTGGTCGCTCGACAATTTCGGGCAATTCGCCATCAGGTGACATGCCGCTGAACACGAGACCACCTTGTTCGAGCGCGTCTTTATAATGGACGTTCACTTCATAACGATGGCGATGGCGCTCTGAAATTTCGTGGCTACCGTAAATGGTTGCGACATGGCTGTTCCCTGCCAGCACGGCGTCATATGCACCAAGGCGCATGGTCCCACCCATATCTCCGCCGGTTTCCCGTTTTTGAATGCCCTCCTGGCTCATCCATTCCGTGATGATGCCAACGACTGGCTCGGATGTGGGTCCAAATTCCGTACTTGAAGCACCCGCCACACCAGCGGTGTTGCGCGCGCCTTCTATGCAGGCCATTTGCATTCCGAGACAAATACCAAAAAATGGCACTTGGCGTTCCCGCGCGAACTTAACGGCGGAAATCTTCCCTTCCGAGCCACGCTCGCCGAATCCACCAGGCACCAAAATGGCGTCCATCGGCTCAAGCGCAGCAGCAATATCATGTTCGGATTGTTCGAACAGCTCGGCGTCGATCCATTTGATGTTGACCTTGACCCGGTTGGCGAGACCACCGTGAGTCAATGCTTCGTTGAGCGATTTATACGCATCTGCGAGACCGACATATTTGCCTACGACGCCAATTGTGACCTCACCTTCGGGGTTTGACTGGCGATCGATAATATCATCCCAGCGACCAAGGTCTGGCTCACCCTCTGACTCCAGTCCAAATGCGCGCAGCACCTCGTTATCCAGCCCTTCGGCATGATATTGCAGCGGCACGGCATAAATGCTCTTTGCATCCAGCGCCGGAATGACTGCCTCTTTGCGTACATTGCAAAAAGCAGCGATCTTTGCGCGTTCTGTCTCGGGCAACGGGTGCTCGCACCGGCACAAGAGTACATCTGGTTGGATGCCTAATGACGTCAATTCCCGAACGCTATGCTGCGTTGGCTTTGTCTTCAGTTCTCCGGCGGCGGCGATATAAGGAACCAGGGTTACATGCACAGATAATGTCTGGTCGCGGCCGAGCTCGTTCCGCAATTGACGGATCGCCTCGATAAACGGCAGCGATTCGATATCGCCGACGGTGCCGCCAATTTCACACAGGACGAAATCCATATCCTGCGTTTCGGCCTTGGCAAATTCCTTGATCGCATCCGTGACATGCGGAATGACTTGCACAGTCGCGCCAAGATAATCGCCGCGACGTTCCTTCTGGATAATGGTCTGGTAGATACGCCCGGACGTAATGTTGTCAGACTGCCGGGCAGAAACACCCGTAAACCGCTCATAATGGCCTAGATCGAGGTCAGTCTCGGCCCCGTCGTCGGTAACATAGACTTCGCCATGCTGATAGGGCGACATCGTGCCTGGATCAACGTTGAGATAGGGATCGAATTTCCGGATGCGGACGCGGTATCCACGTGCTTGCAAAAGGGCAGCAAGCGATGCTGCCATAAGACCTTTGCCAAGCGAGGAGACCACGCCACCGGTGATGAATATAAACCGTGTCATGGGAGAAAAGGCCTAAACCACCTTTTCAATAAAACACAAGCGAACGAATCCGCCTGATGAAAAATAATCTTGGTAAAAAGCCTTTTTTTGCTGGAACCGCGATTATTTATCGAGAGGAACTTCGGTGGCTGGCGCAGGTGCCGCAGGAGATGGAGTCGTACCCGTTGCAGGTGCATTAGGGGTCGGTACCGGCGAGGATTGCGTCGCGGGAACTTCCGTGCGTTGCAAGCTATTGTCAATCGATCCCGTTCCGCCCTTTTTCGCCGCAACAAATGCCAACGAAATCGACAACAGGATAAAGAGTGTCGCCAATATGGTCGTGGTGCGTGTCAGAAAATCCGCTGCGCCACGTGCGGACATCAGTCCCGACGGACTTCCACCCATTCCAAGACCGCCGCCCTCCGACCGCTGCATCAGCACAATACCGACAAGCGACGCGGCAACGATGGCCTGAACTACGATGAGAAAGTGAAAGAGACCCATTTGAAATTCCGAATATAAAGGCAGCGTGCTACCGGTTGTGGGGCCCACATAGCGAGCGAACGTCCATTCTTCAATGCTATTCGCTGATCGCTTGTGCTGCCGCCAATATCGGCGCAAATTTTGCTGACTGCAGACTGGCTCCGCCAATTAGACCTCCGTCTACATTTGGAACAGCCAAAAGCTGCGCAGCATTGTCCCCATTCATCGAGCCGCCATAGAGAATGCGCATAATCTGGCCTTCAGCGCCAAATCTGCCGACCAATGCATTCCGAATATCTGCATGCATGATTTCGACATCCGCGGATTCGGCAACGCGCCCAGTTCCGATTGCCCAAACCGGCTCGTAAGCAACGCTGAGCCATTCTCCGGTCGCGGAGTCCGGCAATGAATTTTCTAACTGCCCCAGTACGACGTCTGATGCTTTTCCCGCCTCGCGCTCTTCCAGCGTCTCACCAACACAGACAATGACTTGTAATCCAGCGTCAAGTGCAGCCTGAGCCTTTGCGCGGATATCCGTGTCCTGTTCATGTTGCGCAGCACGGCGCTCGCTATGTCCAACGATCGTGAGAACTGCGCCGGCGTCGGCCAACATATCCGCTGAAACGCAACCTGTATGCGCACCTGTCACATTCATATGGCAGTCCTGCCCACCAATCCCAAAAAAAGGGGCCAAATGGGATGCCTGCTGGATCAATGTCGCTGGAAGACATAGTGCTGATTCGACCAATGGATATTCCCGCGCCAAATCTGCAATGGCCTCGATTTCACTCAAATCGCGCGACGTGCCGTTCATTTTCCAATTTCCAACTATCAACTTGCGCATCTGGCCCCCAAGTGTTTCTGATTGCGAATCTCGGGACGGCTATTCCATGCTTTCCGGTATATGGGCAAGTCTATCGCTTGATTGCCAACGCCTTGCCGCCTAAAGCGGCTTCCAAAGGCCGTGTAATGCCAAATATTCAGGATATCGCCGTTCATGATTAGCTTCATTCGTTCCATTATAAATTCGAAATTTGGCGCCATCTTCGCTTTGTTATTTGTCGGCGCAATTGCTATCGCCTTCGCGCTTGGCGATATCAGCGGGTCGGGTAGCTTCGGCGGCCTTAGCGGCGGGAATGTTGCCCGCGTAGGCAAACAGAATATTACTTTAGGCGAACTCAACGACGCTCTTGAAAATCGCTTGCGCGCGGAGCGGCAGGATAACCCTACGCTGAACATGGCAAGCTTTGTTGACGGCGGTGGTCTGGATTCGACCCTCGAACAGTTGATTAACCGTTATGCCTTGACGGTCTTTGGTCAGGAATATGGCGTTTCTGTTAGCAAGCGCCTTGTTGATTCGGAGATTCGCAAAATTCCCGGCGCGATGGGACTTGACGGCAAATTCAGCGCTGAAGCCTTCCGCGCCTTTGCACGACAAGTCGGCGTAAGCGAAAAAGCCATCCGCGACGACCTGACGCAAAATTTATATGCGCAGCAAATACTGCCAACGACGGCAAGCGGTCCGCCCGTGCCCGAAGGCATGATTTTGCCTTATGCGTCGTTGATGCTTGAACAACGCTCGGGTCAGATCGCTGCTGTTCCGGCAACATCTTTTCTGCCGCCGGCTCCTCCAAGTGCAGCGGTCTTGACCAAATATTACAACGATAATGCCGTGAAATTTACGATCCCCGAGAAGCGGTCGATAAACTACGCTATATTCGGTCGCGACATCATTGCTCAACGGGCAAAACCCACCGAGACGGATATTGCTGCTTATTACAAGAAAAATGCCACCAGATTTGCTGCATCGCAAACGCGAAATATCAGTCAGATAATCGTTCCAACCGAAGCTGCTGCAAAATCGGTCGTCGGACAGGCTGCCGCTGGCAAATCGCTGCCGGCAATCGCAAAAGAACTTGGTCTTGCGGTTGGTACGACCGCTAACATCACCAAAGAAAGCCTTGCAACGAACACATCGCCGGCTGTCGCCGATGCCGTATTTGCAGCGGCTCAAGGGACAGTCGCTACCCCAGCGCGAAGCAAGCTTGGCTGGGCAGTCGTGCGCGTGGATGGCATCAACAATGTAGCAGCGAAGACGCTTGCTGCCGTCCGCACCGAGATTGAAACAGAATTGTTGAAGTCCCGCAGTGACGAAATGATCAACGAAATGACGGGCGAGATCGAAGACGCCTTTGCCGGCGGAGCAACGATCACGGATGTTGCAAAGCAGAATGGCTTAACGGTGCTTACATCGCCAAAGCTGCTCGCAACTGGTCAAGACGTCAGCAACCCGGCCTATAAACCAATGCCCGAAATGCAGGTCATCCTTCCCGCAGCTTTCCAGATGGAAACGGGCGGGGAAGCGCAGCTCGTTGAACTGGTTCCCGGCGAAAAATTTGCCATGGTTTCGGTAGCAGATTTTGACGAAGCGGCGCCGCCGCCATTAGGTCAGGTCCAGGCGCTGGTTCAGCAGCAATGGGCCTTTTCCGAGGGCGCAAAGGGCGCGCGAAAAGCGGCGGATGCGGTCCGCAAGGCGGTCGATGCTGGTCAGTCACTTGAGGCCGCGCTTGCGGCTGCCAATATCAAGGGTGCTCAGATCGAACGGTTGAGCGGTACCCGCGCAGATATCTCGCGTCAGGGCCAACAGGTTCCGCCTCCGTTGTCACTCATGTTCGCAATGAAAAAGGGCACGGCAAAGATCATTCAAGCTGGCGGTGATCGTGGCTGGTTTATTGTGCAGCTTACCGATGTCGTCAAAGGCGATGCGAGCGGAAATGCAGCCATTCTGGCCGCACGCAAGCAGGAATTGGCTGGCATTATTCAGCAGGAATATACGGCTCAAATGGTTGTGTCCGCATCGAAGCATGTTGGCGTTGAAAAGAATGAAGACGGTATAGCGGAGTTGCGTACGCGTCTGACAAGCCGTGACGCCAACTAAGCCGCAGCTGGTATGGCGCAAACGCATTGCTGACACCGAGACGCCGGTGTCTGCTGCACTGAAGCTGTTTCAGGCAGAGCGTGGGGATTTCATACTTGAATCTGTCGAGGGCGGCGAAACCAGAGGCCGACACAGCCTGATCGGCATTGCGCCTGACCTCGTATTTCGCGCGGCGGGCAACAGAGCCGAAATAAACAGGCACTGGATTACCGACAGGGAAGCCTTCGTGCCCTCTCCACTGCCTTCGCTGGATGCCCTGCGTGCATTGGCGGCCGAGTGTAGAATGGATGTACCCGAGGAACTGCCCCCTGCCCTGGCGTGTCTGGTGGGCTATTTCGGATACGAGACCATTGGGCTAGTCGAAAAACTCCCGCGCGCACCACAGTCTGCGTTGGAACTGCCCGATATGCTTTTCGTCCGGCCAACGGTCATCTTGTTATTTGACCGATTGAAAGATGAAATGTTTCTCGTCTCGCCGGTTTGGACCGGTTTGGACGACAGTTCCGCCGTCGCGCTTGCGCATGAGCGACTGGATGAGGCGGAACGTCTCTTGAACGCGAGGCAAACCGGCACAGCACATTTTGACACAAAGTCAGGCCCGCAGCCGCTGGAGCTTGAGCCAGTACTCCCTGCCGGGCGCTATATCGAAATGGTCGCAGCAGCAAAAAACTATATTGCTGCTGGCGACATATTCCAGGTCGTGTTGGCGCAGCGGTTCACCGCGCCGTTCAACTTGCCGCCCGTGCATCTGTACCGTGCATTGCGCAGGATCAATCCTTCGCCATTCCTGTATTTCATCGACCTTCCCGGCTTTGCCCTGATTGGATCAAGTCCGGAAATTCTCGTGCGTTCACGTGGCGGCGAGATCACGATCAGACCAATCGCTGGCACAAGGCCGAGGGGAAGAAGCAGCATCGAGGATGCGGAAAACAAGGCATCCCTGCTAGCCGACCCAAAAGAGCGCGCGGAACATCTGATGCTTTTGGACTTGGGCCGGAATGATGTGGGCCGCGTGACCAAAAGCGGAAGTGTGACGGTTACGGATAGTTATATGGTCGAGTTTTACAGCCATGTGATGCACATCGTGTCAAACGTCGTGGGTGAGCTTGCCGATGACAAAGATGCCATTGATGCGCTTTTTGCCGGTTTTCCCGCAGGCACTGTCTCGGGCGCGCCAAAGGTCCGCGCGTGCGAAATCATTGCCGAGCTTGAACCGGAAACACGTGGCGCTTATGCTGGCGGCGTGGGATACTTTTCACCCAATGGCGATATGGATAGCTGCATTGTTCTGCGCACAGCAGTTGTAAAGGACAGCATCATGCATGTGCAGGCGGGCGCGGGTATCGTTGCCGACAGCATCCCCGAATATGAGCAGCGCGAATGTGAGGCAAAGGCTGGCGCTTTGATTGCGGCTGCACGCGAGGCCATTCGAGTCGCCGGTGAAGCCAAATTTGGCCAGTAACTTGACGGGTACGTAAACGCCGCTAGCATAAGGCCATGCGTACATTACTCCTTGCCTCACTCGCCCTTTTTTCGGCCACTTTATCTCCTGCTTTCGCGCAAGATACCGCCCTCAAAGAGGCTGATACGGTATTTAAGGATTATGTATTTGCGACTGGCGAAAGTTTGCCCGAAGTTAAAGTGCATTACACGACGTTGGGAACCCCCAAACGCGACGCGCAAGGCAATATCTCCAACGCGGTGATGATCCTGCACGGCACTGGCGGCACGGGGCAGCAGTTTTTCCAGCGCCAGTTTGCAGGCGAGTTATTCGGGCCTGGCCAGGTTCTTGATACGGCAAAATATTTCATCATCCTGCCCGATAATATCGGCCATGGAAAATCGTCCAAGCCAAGCGATGGGCTGCGCATGGCGTTTCCGAAATACGACTATGCCGACATGATCGCGACCCAGCACCAACTGGTAACTAAAACGCTCGGGATCAAAAAACTGAAGCTCATTCTGGGAACATCCATGGGATGTATGCACGCCTTCATGTGGGGTGCGCGTTACCCTGAAGCTGTCGAAAAGCTGGCTCCATTTGCCTGCCTGCCAGTAGAAATAGCCGGGCAGAACCGGATGTGGCGCAAACTTTCGATTGACGCCATCAAGGCGGATCCAATTTGGGCCGAGGGCAATTACAGTTCTCCACCTCTGTCGGGTCTGCGGACTGCGGCCACATTAAGCCTAATTGCCGGGGCCAATCCACTGGCGCTTCAGGCGCAATATCCCACCCGCGCTTCAGCCGAAGCATATACAGACGAAGCCTTTGCCCGGATCGTCACGCGCAACGATGCGAACGATATCATTTACCAACTCGATTCCTCGCGCAATTATAATCCATGGCCTACACTCGAAGCGATCAAGGCGCCCATGTTGTGGATCAATTCGGCCGACGATTTCATCAATCCGTCCAAATATGGAATCACGGAATTGGCGATGAAGCGATTGCCGTCGGCTAAATTCGTCCTCATTCCGGCATCACCGGAAACCAAGGGACATGGAACGCATACCTGGGCCAAATTCTGGAAGAATGATCTCGCTGCGCTCTTGGCACAATAGTGCCTCTTCCACCCACGCGGCAAAGCCGCTAGGGACGCCGCATGATCCTAGTTATCGACAATTATGACAGCTTTACCTGGAACCTCGTCCATTATCTTATGGAGCTTGGCGCACAGGTCGAGGTTGTGCGCAATGACGATATTTCCGCAGGTCAGGCGATCTCGTCGGGGGCACAGGCCTTCCTGATTTCACCAGGCCCCAAAACACCCGATGAAGCTGGTATTTGCCTTGATTTGGTCGCGGCGTGCGCAGAGACGCGCAAACCGCTGCTTGGTGTATGTCTCGGTCACCAAACGATCGGCCAGTATTTCGGTGGGATCGTGTCGCGCGGCGGTCTCATGCACGGCAAGACGTCTCCGGTCACCCATGACGGCACTGGTTTGTTTGAAGGCTTGCCTTCACCATTTCAGGCAACACGGTATCACTCTCTCATTGTCGAAGACGTGCCCTCCTCACTCGTTGTGAATGCGCGCAGCGACGACGGCCATGTCATGGGTTTCCGGCACGAATCATTGCCGATTCATAGCGTTCAATTTCACCCGGAAAGTATCGCGACCGAACATGGTCATGACATGCTCGCCAATTTCATGCGCATTGCCGGTATAACCGTCACACCTGTCGCCAGCAAATCCGAAAGGCGCCCGCGTTGAACCCGATTGGCATCCTTCCCGATCCGCAGCATTTGTTCGACCATGACGAGGCAGCAAAGGCTTTTGCGGACATCCTGGATGCCCGTGCATCCGAAGATGAAATCGAGGCGTTTCTTGTTGCGCTCTCGGTACGCGGCGAAACAATGGTCGAAATCGCCGCAGCAGCTCAAGCGATGCGCGAACGCCTCATTCCTATTTCTGCACCTGAAGGCGCCATCGATGTCTGCGGCACGGGCGGTGACGGGCATCATACGCTCAACGTTTCCACGGCCGTATCAATCGTCGTTGCAGCGTGCGAGGTTCCTGTTGCAAAGCACGGTAACCGCGCGGCATCATCCAAGGCTGGCGCAGCAGACACGCTTGAGGCGCTTGGCCTGGACATGGAACGCGCTGGGCGAATGGCGGAAGAAACGTTGAACGACCTTGGTATCTGCTTCCTGTTTGCTGCAAACCATCACCCGGCAATGAAACGGATCCAGCCCATTCGCCAGCGCATCGGGAAGCGCACGATTTTCAACCTGATGGGTCCACTTGCCAATCCTGCACGTGTGAAACGGCAGCTGATTGGCATCGCGCGACCGGCTTATGTGCCCGTTTATGCAGAAGCATTGCACCATCTTGGTACCGAACATTCGCGGATAATCTCCGGTGACGAAGGTTTGGACGAACTAAGTCTGGCCGGCGGCAACGAAGTCGCGGTGGTCCAGCCCGACGGTATCCGTTTTCAACGCACCAGCGCAGCCGACGCTGGACTGCCCGTGCATCCGGTTGAGGCCATTCGCGGCGGCGATGCACAGCACAATGCGCATGAACTTCGCAAACTTCTGCAAGGCGAGCTTGGCCCCTATCGCGACGCCGTATTGTTCAATGCGGCCGAAGCTTTGTTGGTCGCAGGTGTTGTCCAAACGATGCCTGAAGGCGTAGAGGAAGCCGCAGAGGCAATTGACAAGGGCCTCGCAAATACACTTCTGGATTGTTGGGTAGATTACTGATGGCGGATAAGCTTGCCGAAATCTGCGCAACCAAGCGCATCGAAGTCGCTACGCGCAAAATGCAGGGCCTGACACATTGGCCAGAGCCAAGTGCGCCACGCGGATTTGAAGCGGCGTTGCGTGAAAAGAGCGATGCTGGAATTGCGCTCATCGCCGAAATCAAGAAAGCCAGCCCGTCAAAGGGCTTGATCCGCGCGGATTTCAATCCCGCTGCACATGCCGCGGCCTATCAAGCGGGTGGAGCAGCTTGCCTTTCGGTGTTGACCGATGCCCCCTATTTTCAGGGGCATGAGGATTATCTGATCGCCGCGCGCAACGCCTGCACCCTGCCCGTTATTCGCAAGGATTTCATGGTCGATCCATGGCAATGCGCAGAGGCACGACAAATGGGAGGCGACGCGATCTTGATCATTGTTGCGGCGCTTGACGACAGGTTGATGGTCGAAATCGAGGATGCTGCACTTGAGAAAAAGCTTGATGTGCTCGTCGAGGTGCATGACGAGCAAGAGTTAGACCGTGCGCTCAAACACCTTAAGTCCAGGCTCGTCGGCGTGAACAACCGTAATTTGAAGACCTTCGATGTTGACCTGGCCACGACCGAGCGTCTGGCGAAACTCGTGCCGGACGACATATTGCTCGTCTGCGAAAGCGGCATTTCAACGCACGAAGATTGCCTGCGTATGGCCAACTCTGGGATCAACACATTTCTGGTGGGCGAAAGCCTGATGCGCCAGGATGATATCATGGCGGCAACGAAAAGGCTTTTGACTGGAAATGGCTGATCTGACGCATCTTGGTGCCGATGGCGGCGCACATATGGTCGACGTCTCGGCGAAAGCGGATAGCGCGCGCGAAGCTGTTGCCGAGGGCCGCATCAGCATGTCGTCAGAAGCGCTTCAGGCAATTCGCGCAGGCAATATGAAAAAGGGTGATGTCCTTGGCACTGCCCGAATTGCCGGCATCATGGCGGCGAAAAGGACCAGCGACCTAATCCCTCTATGCCATCCATTGATGTTGTCGAAAGTCAGCGTCGAATTTGAATATGAAGCCGCGGCGATCCGCGTTGAAGCCCGCGTGCGCTTAACTGGCCCAACCGGGGTAGAGATGGAAGCGCTGACAGCCGTGACGGTTGCCTTGCTAACCCTTTACGATATGGCCAAAGCGCTCGACAAGTCTATGGTCGTTTCGGGTATCCGTTTGCTGTCCAAGACCGGCGGTAAATCGGGCGATTGGCACGCGTGATATCGGTTGATCAAGCACAAGCCAGACTGCTGGCGCTGGCTTCGCAGTTGCCAGCCATTACCCATCCACTTGCAAAAGCTGCCGGCCATTATCTGCATGAGCCATTGGAAGCCATAAGAACTCAGCCTGCAGCAAATCTATCGGCAATGGATGGCTATGCCGTTATAACAGCCGACTTTCCCGGTCCATGGCGCGTCATAGGCGAAAGTGCGGCGGGACATCCCTTTTCGGGGGCGCTAAGCCAAGGCGAAGCGGTGCGTATTTTTACTGGCGCGCATGTGCCCCAAGACGCGGATGTTATAATTATTCAAGAGAACACCACGCGTGACGGTGCATATGTAAGCGCGACGCAAATTTTGTCCCCAATGCCCGGCACCCACATCCGCCGCGCAGGAAGCGATTTCGAAGCTGGAACGGAAATATTGCGTAGGGGTACCTTACTAGGGCCAGGGCCAATTGCTGTTTCGGCAATGGCTGGGCATGGAACATTGCGTGTAGGCCAATGGCCACGCGTCGCGATAGTTGCGACAGGCGATGAACTTGCTTTAGCAGGGGTAACGTGCAGCCTGGCACAGATACCTTCGTCCAATAGCCCAATGCTGCATGCGATGTTGTCGGATTACCCATGTGAGACATTTGATGCGGGGATCATTTCCGACAATCTTGCAGAACTTGAAACCACACTGGAATCTTTGACAAAAAGCGCGGACATCATTGTTACGACCGGCGGCGCTTCTGTCGGTGATCATGATCTGGTGCAGACAGCATTGAAGAACATCGGTGCAAACATGGACTTCTGGAAAGTTGCAATGCGTCCAGGCAAACCGCTCATGGCTGGAAAGATAGGTGATACGATTGTCCTTGGACTTCCCGGTAACCCATCATCTGCATTTGTTACCGCATTCCTTTTTCTGCTGCCGCTCATTCGCCACATGGCTGGTTGTTTGACGCCGTTGCCTGAATTGTTTGAGGCAGTAAGTGCAACAGCCTTACCAGAAGGTGGCGTGCGCGCAGAATATCTGCGCGCCACAATTGATGGGGCTGTTATCACGCCGCTGACGGGACAAGACAGCGGCCTGACGGCGCCGCTGGCATATGCCAACGCCTTGTTGCTTCAACCGCCTCATGTGAGGCCCCGTGCTATGGGAACAAAGGTTCAATATCTGCGACTGTCGTAAGTTCTGGAAACCATATGTGCGATTAGGGTTGACCTAACCTCTTTTGTTCCCTAATCGTTCCGTTCATGTTCAATAGGATGGAACCCTGAAAATGCTGACCGCCAAACAACATGAATTGCTTGTCTTCATCAACCAGCGACTTGACGAAAGTGGCATATCGCCTTCTTTCGAAGAAATGAAAGAGGCGTTGGACCTGAAAAGCAAATCGGGCGTGCATCGTCTTATTGGCGCATTGGAGGAACGCGGTTTCATCCGGCGCTTGGCCAACCGGGCGCGCGCGCTTGAAGTTGTGAAATTGCCCGAGGGCGGGAATTTGCGGAACGACAACGTCACGCGTCTTGCGCCTACGCAGAAGGATAGCAAGCCATCCATTCAACTGCCCGTTGCTGCAAATGATGTGATGGAGATACCGTTTCACGGCAAGATTGCTGCGGGTGTGCCTATTGAGGCGCTTGAAGGACAAAATTCGCTTTCGGTCCCCATGGCACTTTTGGGCGCTGGCGAACATTACGCCCTTGAAGTGTCAGGTGATTCGATGATCGAAGCCGGTATTCTTGATGGAGATTATGCCTTGATCCGTAAGGCGAGCACAGCGCGCGATGGCGAGATTGTTGTTGCTCTTATTAGAGGCGAAGAGGCAACATTGAAATATTTGCGGCGTGAAGGACAACAGATCCGTCTTGATCCTGCCAATGGCAGCTATGCGCCGCAATATTACGCACAGCATGAAGTTGAAGTTCAGGGTAAATTGGCGGGACTTTTGCGCAGATATCATTGACTTGTCACGTCACGGGTGCGGGCCGAATATGCGACCTCTACCCATGGCATGTTCCGGTTATCCTCTTGCACTGTGACGGCATGCTGTTTTGCAAGATAAATTGCCAATCCGCCATTCAGGTTCAGGAAGTTGCGATCTGCCTTTATCCATTTGGGACGGCATGACGGTGGCAATCATCGGTCGCTGAAAACAATATCGACGCGTTTGCAGGCTGCTGCCATTTCCATTGCCGGTATTTGGATTGCAGTTCTTGCCGCCAAAGCGGCAATTCGTTCCGTTCGCGGTCAATCAAACTTTTTATGACATCGAACAGCGCCAATTTGCGCCTGAAATACACGACATTATCATCATTCAGATTTCGATATTACGATGCTATACCAATAAGTTATCACCAATGCGCCAAAGAACAGATTATACCTCTAGGTCCCTCTATTGTTTGCCTTGACGCCCGCAAAATTTGCTACCATTGGCAAGGCAATAACAACGCCATTTTCTCCCCATGAAAAATTGGCATTTGCAGGGCCTTTTTGTAGTCGTATCGGGCGTGTCCGGCGTACCCGACCGAGAAAGAAAATATCCCCAGACAATGGGTGGTCCGTTTTACGTATCAAGATATGGAGTTTGAAAATGGCCGAGAATAACGCAACGCTCACCGTTGGCGATACCAGCTTTGACCTGCCGATTCTGAAGGGTACCGAAGGCCCGGACGTTATTGATATTCGGAAATTATATGGCGCTTCCGACCATTTCACCTTTGATCCGGGTTTTACGTCGACTGCGAGTTGCGAGTTTGCGCTGACTTTCATCGATGGTGACAAGGGCATTTTGCTTCACCGCGGATATTCGATCGAAGAGCTTTCGCAGCAATCCAGTTTTATGGAAGTGTCATATCTGCTGCTTTATGGCGAATTGCCGAGCAAGGCGCAGCTTGAGCAATTCAGCTATACAATTTCACGCCACACCATGCTGCATGAACAACTGGCGACTTTTTACCGCGGGTTCCGACGCGATGCCCATCCCATGGCCATCATGTGCGGCGTTGTCGGCGCGCTATCGGCATTTTATCATGACTCGACTGATATCAGCGATCCAACACACCGTATGATTTCGAGCCACCGGCTTATCGCCAAAATGCCTACAATTGCGGCGATGGCATACAAATATTCAGTCGGCCAACCTTTCGTTTATCCAGACAACCGTTTGTCCTACACAGGCAATTTCTTGCGCATGACCTTTGGCGTTCCTGCTGAAGAATATGTCGTAAACCCAGTCATTGAACGCGCTTTGGACCGGATTTTCATTCTCCATGCCGATCATGAGCAAAATGCTTCAACGTCAACTGTTCGTCTCGCTGGATCATCAGGCGCCAACCCCTTTGCGTGTATCGCTGCGGGTATTGCATGCCTTTGGGGCCCAGCACATGGCGGTGCAAATGAAGCGGCATTGAACATGCTACATGAAATTGGCACGCCGGACCGCATTCCGCATTATATCGAGCGGGCGAAGGACAAGAATGATCCTTTCCGTCTCATGGGCTTTGGTCACCGCGTGTATAAAAATTATGATCCCCGTGCCTCGGTGATGCAAAAAACCGTGCGCGAGGTTTTAACTGAGCTGAAAATCAGCGACCCCATTTTCGACGTAGCGATGCAGCTTGAGGAAATGGCGCTCAATGACCCATATTTCATCGAGAAGAAGCTGTTTCCGAACGTCGATTTCTATTCGGGCATCATCTTGTCAGCCATTGGTTTCCCGACGGAAATGTTCACGGTGTTGTTCGCATTGTCACGCACTGTGGGTTGGGTTGCCCATTGGAATGAAATGATTTCAGATCCAGCCCAGAAAATCGGTCGTCCACGCCAGTTGTATACCGGACCAAATCAACGCCCTTATCAGGGCTTTGACGCGCGATGATTATCGAGGAAGGCGGAGCGTAAATTTGGCGCCTCCGCCTTCAGCATCCCCGACCGTAAGATCACCACCCATAAATCTTGCCAACCTGCGCGAAATATAGAGGCCAAGGCCACTACCCCCGTCGCCTGTTCGGCCCAAACGCTCAAATTTCTGGAAGATGCGCTCTCGGTCGGCTTCGCGTAGGCCGCTTCCCTCATCCGATACCGAAATAACCGACCAGTTTTTTTCAGCTGATATTTCGACTTTCACCGTCGTTCCGTCAGGGGCGTAACGAATGGCATTTGTGACCAGATTAAGCATGATCTGCAGTACACGTCGGAATTCGGCTGTCGCATTCACCACCGTCGCTTCATCGGGCACGTGTAACGTAATGCTATGGTCAGCAGCCTTTAGCGCCAACAGCCCCGCGACGCGGCGCGCCATATCACCTAATTCGATTTTGTCCGGTGCAGTTGTAAAGCCGGGACGTTCAACAGCCTCAAGGTCGCCCAAATCTTCAACCAGTGCCGTCAAATGGCGCGCGGCGTTTGCAATGTCACGGGCATAAATTGCATAGTTATGACGAACAGGGCCAAGAAGTTCGCTGCCAATGGTGTCAGCGTTGGCTACGATCCTGCTGAGTGGTTGGCGCAGTACAGGCGTGAGATTTTTCCCGAATAGCGCTCCCGGATGTAGTATGGAGGACGTTTTCAGGCCAACCGCGGCTTTTGCAGGCACCGTCGAAATGTAAAGTGTGTAGCCGGACGGTTTTCCGTCTCGACTCATTTCTGGTTCCCCCCACAACAGAATGTCACTATTTTCGTCGATGCTGATGTTAGCCCGATCGATGGCGGCAAAATTTTCCATCTTGCTTAAATATTCATCTGCATCGTGGCCCATCAGTCGCAGCACAACGTCATGTGCGCTAGAGCCAAAATCGCCATGGTGAATGACGTCGCAGACCGGGCCGCTTGCGCGAATGAGCCTGAGCGAGGCGTCAAAGCTGAGGGTAAGTGCTTCTTCTGGTCCACCCGCCCATTCCGGTTTGGCAGAGGAAACCAGATCCCGTTCAGACTTGTTCCGCCAGCTCAATATGGCGAGCCGGACGTTTTCACCGGCGGGCTCTGCTTCAACCCATAATTCCAAATTATCGGAACCATCAGATACAGTCACGACGCGCGCCAGGCGCATTTGCAAGCGGGAAACGATCTGCACGAGACCAAAAAGCGCCGGACAAGCGATGATCCCCCCATCCAAACCACCTGCCCGCAAATGCAGCCTTTCCAGGGCGTCGTCTGCGCGCAGCAGATGGCCATCGCGCGACAATTCCCCCGTGACGGGCCGTTCCAAAGTAGCCTGCCCGATCATTTCAAACCAAAGGTCAAAAGCGACAGGCGTGATGCTGACCAAGATGCGACCGCGTCCAATGCCGCCTGTGGGTGCAGCCCGGCATAGCTTGTTTCAAACACCGCGGCCTCACGAGGCGTCAGCATCTGGCTTCGCAGGTTGAGTAAAATGCGCAAGGCATCTGATTTGGGCAAGCCGATCGCAGACAACATGACCATGAACCCAAATGCCGATTCAAAGTCCATAATCCTTAATATGTGGTCATGTTGCAGATTGAGTTCAGCACTTAACTGCGCAACAAACAGATGCACACCGCATTTGTGCGGGTCTAGAAAGTCAGAAAGGCCAGCGTCGCCGAGGAAGTGGACTATTTTACGCGCCGCAGCTTGCGCCGTATGTGCCTCGTCATATGAAGCAATCAGTTCCTGCGCGGCCTTTCCAACCTCTTCCGAACGTTCGCCCTGTGACACTTCAAGCGCGGCAACGACGCGCCAGCAGCATTTGTGCAACAACTCGGGCGGAAGGTTCAGAAAGGTGCGCCCCTGTGCGCGCAGGTGAAGGCTGTCAGCCGCCAGCAAAATCTGAGCTGCGCCACGGACATTCTCATCGACACTATCCAATAGGCCAGTGACAAATGCGGGTTGGCCGACGCCAAGCCGGCTACTGAGCCTGTCCTCTGCTACCCGCGCCATAGCAAAGTCGACCAACGCTGTTTCGCGCAGAAAGCCGGAACTCACCAATAAGGGCCATGTCTTTGGCTCGCGGGCATGTCCGGCAAGGCGCACTTCAATATCGCGTACGATTTGAAGGAGCTTGACCGACACCGCGCTGATGGTCGCTTCCGACGGCGAATGTGTTGCTGACGGAAAAATTATCGAAGCCACATCGAGGCACAGAGCGTCTGCATCGCGCGCGTGGGCCGTCGCAACCGAAAGCAAATCTTCATTATGGCCAAGCGGTAGGTTCAACGCCAATCCTGTGCTATTCTCAGCCGCCGCTATAGCGTTTTTCAGTTAACGCGGCTTTAAGCTTGCTTTGCCTTTTTCCCATTTGTGTCGCTTGTTAAGCTTATGGCAATTAAGGTACTAAGCTGCAGAACCATAATCCACTGGAGCGTGGTGCTGATGCCAACAAAAGCCGAACCGGCAGCAACTAACAATGTGAGCCCAGCTTGTGAATCCAGATACTTTCTCGCGCGTTCCGGCATGCTCATTTTTTGGGTGAGGAACGCAAGTGCCGCCACAGCGAAGGCACCGAATAGACCGTTATATCGATACGACCTATCCGTATAAACAGCACTGAACATTGCCAATATGATGAGCACCCACGTTAAGACCGGCATCATCTGAATATGTTTGCCGCCGTCAGCGTCATCCGTCACCGTCAAGCGCAAGGATATGGCTGAAATGGCCACAAACGCAACCAGACACGCGGCGGTAGCAAAACCCACCAAGGCGAGCGCGATGGCTGCTAGGGCAACCAGCGGCGCTGCAAATTTACTGATTAAAACCGCGACTGGACTTTGCCATATGACAGGCACAAGAGTTGCCAATAAGGGACCGAATAATTTCGTTTCCACAAATCCCGATCGGCTAGCTACCCGCCGCAATAATATCTGCCGATTAAGCGCGGCAAAATCATGCGCGCCGGTCAGAATAGTCAGGGTGCCGCTCTGCACATGTTGTTGCGCTAGAGAGCGAAATGGAACCTTCGCCAAGACGGCCTGACGCAGCAGCGACGATAGCAGGCTCCAATCCTCTGGCAAATCACCTAACGCGGCGATGATGTCGGTTCCTACTACTGAAACACCAGCCCATCGGGTATTCAAATCGATGCGCTCAAATGCCGAATTTTCCGCTCGACTGTCCAGGGTTGCAACGAAATTTTCGTTCGTCTTTACAAGCGTTTCGATCAGCCCGAGCTGCGCATATAGAAGCCCGGATTGGACCCAAATGCGATCATCGGGTTTGATATATCGTTGAAGGTCTGCACCCGTTCGCACAAAATCTACAGTGCGGTTTTTTGTCCGACAACGTTCAGCAAGCGAAATCAATGACCCATCCACATTTTCGACCTCGATCAAAAATCGCTGGATTCCAACACGGGCCAAAGTTGTTATCTGATATTCTATCAACGATCCGCCGGCCACGTCCTGGCGCGCACTGTCCATAAGTGCGTCAGAGCTAACGCTGCCGTCACATGTGACAGAGAGCAAAGCTATGGTCGGACTATTTTGCATGCGGGCGGTCAGCATGTGCCCGATATGGCCAATAGGGCGGTTTTGCCAACAGAAATCTGTTGGCGCTTACCGCTTTATGATGTTTGCAAACGCTCGATGTCCACTAAGGCACGGTTAAGTTTCTGGACTACAACAGGATCTCCAGGTGCCCCGTCGCTTGCTTCCTCTGCCAAAGCCATCAGATATGTCGCGCCGAAACTTGCGGCCAATCCACGCAGCCGCCAACTCGAATACTGCCAATTGGCATCGCAACGTGAGCGCGAAAGCAGGCTGATCTGACGCTTGGCGCTTTCGATAAATGACATTCGCAGTTCCGCCATCAGCGCTGCATCGTCTCCGACCGCTTCTTTTAGTGCTGTGTCAAATGAGCCATAATCGAACGACATTTGGCCGTCATAGCCAAAACATCGTTAAGTTTGCGTTTCTCTACCGAAATAATGTGTTAAATACCGCATCATGACCATTCGCTCCAAAATCGTCGGCCTAAACCGCAACCCCACCGAAGCACATGCTGAAGAGAGCGTCCCGGACATGATTGACAGCTCAGCCGAAGCAATTCCCACTAATGAATACACAACGGATTATGAGGATTATTCGGACGAAACGCCGCGACATCGCGGGATTGCGCAGTTTATCGCTCCGACAATATTGATGATTGCCTTTGCGGCATGGTGCGTCTTTTTTGGTTTCACGTTTTGGCCGGAAGCTCAGGCCGGACTAACGAACGACCGCATTGTCACGCTGATTGCAACATGGGCCATGCCCAGTCTGTTAATCGCGGTAATGTGGTTGCTCGTGATGCGGAACAGCAGCCGCGAAGCCAACCGATTTGGCAACGTTGCATATTCGCTTCGGAACGAAAGCGATGCACTTGCGCTTCGAATGCGCACGGTGAACGAAGAAATTGCGCTGGCGCGCGAGTTTCTGTCCCAAAATGCACGCGAACTTGAATCCGTCGGCAGGCAGTCGTCAACCAAATTGGTAGAATCGGCGCAAATGCTGTCCGCTGCGCTTGCCGATAGCGACGAGAAAGCCAAAACGCTGGAAGCCGTCAGCAATGCTGCAAATACGAATTTGGAACAGCTGCGCAAGCATCTGCCCGTCGTCACAAGCGCTGCGAAGGATGTCACCAACCAGATCGGAAGCGCTGGAAATAACGCGCAAATGCAAATCAAGGCTTTGATTTCTATACTTGAGCGCGTGGGTGACGCCGGCAAGTCCGTACGCGCGTATATCGATAATGTGGAATCCCGCGCTGACGATCTTTCCGTCAGGCTGGAGCAATCGTTAAGCGGCAGCGTTCAATTGCTTGATGCCAAAAGCGCTGAAGCTCTTGACCGGAGCGCCGAAATGGCGACGCTGATGGACAGTGCGTCGCAGGCGATTTCCAACGGTATTGCGCAGGCGTCTGGCGACATCGACACCTTGTTGGCGGGAAGCGGCGCGCACATTCAAACAAGCCTGACTGAACTGCGTCAGGCGCTGAATGATATCGGGTCGCAGTCGGAACAAGAGGAAGCCCGCATTCGTGCCATGATTGCTGCCATTAGCGGGCACATCGAAGAGAGCGCCGCCAAAATTGCCAAAGTGGACGAGGCAGCAACCGACCAAACGTCCAAACTTGCATTTGCAGTGTCCGCGCTTGGCGAAAGTACCCGCCTGGTGGGATCAGCCTTGTCCGACAATCAACAACTTGCTGCCGACCTTATCGGACAATCGGACAAACTCGTGGAAAAATTGGGCGTAGCGAATGAAGAAATCAGCCTGAACATTCCTGCTGCCATGAGTAATCTTAACGCGCGGATGACGGACGGCATTGCACAGGTTAAGGCAGCATTGTCGAGCGCGGAAACGTTGGAAGAGTTAAGCGACGGCATGCTGGAAAAGCTGAATGCACTTGAGCATCTCATTACAACCCAACGTGACGCCGTAGGGTCGCTAATGGACGAAAGCGAAACGCATTTTGCAGCACGTCACGAGCAGGTAGATGCCCTGAGTGCTTCACTTAAACAGACACAGGCCCTGCTTGAGGATATGTCGACCGAAGCGAATGAAAGGCTTGTTTCGTCGCTGCTGCGGGTTCGGGAAACCACACGCGCCGCTGCAGAAAGCAGCCGCAAGATACTCGATGATGAACTTGCACACATTGCCGACCAGTTGACCGAACAAAATCGCGTCGCCTTGGCCAATGCCCTCGATGCGCAGATAGCCTCGATGAATGATACTGTCCGCGATGCTGTTGACCGGAACATCGCGCTGGCTGAAACAGGCGCCTCGATGGTCGTGAAGCAACTCGACGAACTCGACGAGATGACGACGAGCCTTGAAAGCCGGATTGCAGAGAGCAAAAGCAGCTTCGATTCGGTTCATGAGGACAGCTTTGCCCGTAGGATGGTGCTATTGACTGAATCGTTGAACTCGACCGCAATTGACGTTGCAAAGATATTGTCGAACGAGGTTACCGACACTGCATGGGCCGCCTATCTGAAAGGCGACCGCGGCGTGTTTACGCGCCGTGCTGTGCGTCTTCTCGATTCAGGTGAGGCAAAGATCATCGTCAAACATTATGGTGATGACAGTGAATTCCGCGAGCATGTGAACCGTTATGTCCACGATTTCGAAGCGATTATGCGTCTGTTGCTGAGCACCCGCGATGGTAACGCAATTGGCGTAACTTTGCTGTCATCGGATATCGGGAAGCTGTACGTGGCGCTTGCGCAGGCAATTGAGCGCCTTCGCAAATAGCTTTTACTTGGGACGATGGATCAGTGAATCGAAACTGTGCCGGTCAATCCAACCATAGATATAATTGACATAATATAGTCCAAACAGGGCAGCCGACAGCAAAGTTGTACGCAGCAAAATCTTGCCGGGCTGAAAATTTCCGGGGGCGCTATCCGCCTGACCTGGCGTTTTCGGAAGCCCCAGCTCGTCATGCGTGCGAATTCCGATTGGCAATATGACAAACGCAGTCATGACCCAGAAAAGCGCATAGATCGCAACAATTGAACTCCAGTTCATGCGGTCTCCACTATAAGAACATCAACAATTGGTTTCTTGCCCGTCCAACTGACCGCAACCCGGCGGACTGCCAAGCGAACCGTTTCGCGCAGCTTGTCATAATCTCCGCGATGATCTTTCACTGCCTTGACCGCGGCAGCGCTGGCTTCTTCCAGAAAATCATCCAGATCCTCTTCTATTGGAACGCCATGCAAGCGGATCTCCGGATTACCGAGCATCTTGTCCCGCCCATCCAGCGCAAAGGCAACCGAAATCAGTCCGTACCACGAAAGACGGCGACGCTCGTTGAGCGTCGCACCGTCGGCGGCAATGATGGTGTCGCCATCCAGGATCAAACGTCCTGTGCGCTCCTTCCCGACAATCGCGGGCTCGCCAGGTGCCAAGCGGACAACATCTCCATTGGACTGTACCACTGACTTCGGAACACCATGCGCAAGTGCAAAGCGCGCCTGCTCGGCCATGTGTCTGCGCTCACCGTGAACGGGGATCAGGATTTCAGGCCGGACCCAATCGTATAGCGCCGCCAGTTCAGGCTGGCCCGGGTGGCCAGACACGTGCACATGTGCCTGCTTTTCGGTCACCGTCAGGATATTCCGCTCGGCAAGCTTGTTCATGATGATGCCGATGGCGATTTCGTTGCCAGGGATCTGCTTGGAGGAAAAGATGACCGTATCACCCTCTTCAAGCTTCACTGGGTGATTTCCCTCGGCAATCCGTGCAAGCGCGGCCCGTGCCTCGCCCTGCCCGCCTGTAGCGACGACAATGACCTCATGGCGCGGAAGACTGTCGACGCTCTCCATGTCCACGGTCTTTGGCATATCCTTCAGATAGCCATTGGCTTGTGCGGCCTCGATAATCCTGTGCAACGAGCGCCCCGCAAAACACAAGGTTCGACCGCTTTCACGTGCGACTTCACCCAAAGTCTGCAACCGCGCCGCGTTCGAGGCAAAGGTCGTGACTACTACCCTGCCCTTGGCGGCTTTTACCGACTTCAACAAATCGTCCTTGACGCTGCCTTCGCTGCCGCTGGTTTCGGGATTAAAGACATTGGTGGAATCGCACACCATAGCCAGCACTTTACTGTCCCCAATGGCAGTCAAAGCATCGGCAGTTGAGGGCGTACCCAAGACAGGGCGCGCGTCCAGCTTCCAATCGCCGGTATGGAAAATCTTTCCATATGGCGTCGTTATAAGGCAGGCGCTCATTTCGAGAATCGAGTGCGCCAAGGTCACCAACTTGAAATCAAACGGGCCCAACGAAAATGCACCTTCCATCGGGATCACATTGAGTTCCACGATGTCGGCAATGCCTTCTTCTTCCAGTTTGCCGCGGATCAGCGTCGCCGTAAACGGCGTTGCATATAGCGGTACGCCGAGATCAGCAGCAAAGTAAGCAACGGCACCAATATGGTCTTCATGCCCGTGCGTGAGCACGATGCCCAACAGGTCATCCTTGCGCTTTTCAATAAATTCGAGATCAGGCAGCACGAGATCAACGCCGGGATATTCCGAATTTGCAAATGTGAGGCCAAGATCAACCATAACCCATTTGCCCTGGCAGCCATATAAATTGACATTCATGCCGATTTCATTGGACCCGCCGAGCGCGAGGAAAAGCAATTCATTTTTTGGGGTCGTCATTACGTAAGTTCTCTATTCCTGTACAAAAGCGCCAGCCCCCGCAGCGTCAAATCGGGTTCTACCCGGTCAAATAAATGGCCATGTTGCTGAAATAAGATGGCCAAACCGCCGGTTGCAATGACCGATACCGGTTCGCCTATTTCAGCTTTCATCCGCGCGATAATCCCCTCGATCATCGCCACATAGCCCCAATAGATGCCAATCTGCATTTGTCCAACAGTCGTTGTGCCAATCACGCTTTCATTTGGCGGTGGCTCGATTGCAATTCGCGGCAACATGGCGGCAGCGGCATATAAGGCATCGAGCGACAAATTTACGCCTGGCGCTATGCTGCCTCCGCGATAAGAGCCATCGGGGCCAATATAATCGAAAGTCGTGGCGGTACCGAAACTGATGACGATCTTGTGACCGGTGGCGAATGATTGTGCCGCGATCGCGTTGACTGCACGGTCTGCGCCAACGGCATGTGGTTCAGCAACGCGCAGTTGAATACCCCAGCCAACCGTGCCGCGCCCTGCAACCAATGCCTCGCAACCGAAATAGCGCGTCGCCAAAAGTTGCAGATTGTGGAGTGCGCGCGGAACAACTGTCGCGATAATGACCGCATGAATGTCCACACGCTGGTATCCGGCCATCTGGATCAACTGGTTGAGCCACACAGCATATTCGTCCGCTGTGCGGCGTGCATCGGTCGCGATACGCCAGCGCTGCAATATTTCGCCTGCATCATCCACCAACGCAAATTTCACATTGGTGTTACCTGTATCAATTGCGAGCAGCATAGCTCATCCCTGTTAAATCAAAAAAACATCGGCCGCGTGAATGGCACGAATTGCACCATCCGCCAAGCCAAGCCGCAAAGCACCATCGTTATCAAGCCCTTCATAAAGACCTTGAAGATTCTCCCCATTGGGAAGCTGCGCGGATAACGCTGTGCCGCGCGGGTGCGCATGGGCCTCCCACTCGCGGACGATAACTTGGATGCCGGACTGACGCCACATCGCCAAATAGCGCCCAAACGCCTCAGCCACTATTTCCAACGCCGTTTGTGCATCTGGCGGGGTCGCGCCAAGCGTCAAGAGATCGGACACCTTTCGATCAAGGTTTTGCGGGTGCCATATCAGGTTCAGGCCAATTCCAATCACCACTGCATCAGACGTGCGTTCAAGCAGTATTCCGCTTAATTTAGAACCATCCTGCGACAAAACATCGTTCGGCCATTTCAGGAAAATACCCAGATGCGGCGCAATTTGCCGTACCGCGTCGAATACAGCCACTGCGGTTACAAAAGCGAGGCTAGCAGGCGCAGGATCAGAATCGCGCAACCGGACAATCGTACTTGCGAATAGATTACCTAGTGGGCTTTCCCAAACACGACCGAGGCGGCCACGACCGCCGTCCTGGGCATCGGCCCGCAGCCATAATCCTTCCGGCGCGCCTTCGGCGGCGCGCGCCAGAAGGTCCGCATTCGTCGAACCGGTCAGCGGGACTTCTTCAAATATCGGCGTCAGAAGAGGGCCTTTGCGGCATATGCCGTCCAAATGCCAAGTGCGGGTATGGCAAAATATCCAAGTGGCGAATTCGCCGCAGCAAGTACGCCACCAGTCCAGACCAGCACCTTGTCATCGCTTTCGGCAATGACATCCACTGCATCATCAAAATACATGACCTTGACGACCTTGAGATAATAAAAGGCACCAATGACGGAGGCTGTGATGCCAATGACCGCCAAGGGCAGTAAGCCAGCAGCAACGGCGGCGTTAAATACAACGAGCTTGCCCCAGAACCCGAATAACGGTGGAATACCGGCAAGGCTGAACATGAAAATCGCCAAAGCCGCAGCGAGTGCTGGACGCGTTTTTGATAGACCCGCAATGTCGGCGAACGTTTCACGATAGCTGCCGTCTCGATCCTTTAACTGCATGAGGCAGACAAAGCTGCCCAACGTCATTGCGACATAGATCGTCAGATAGACCAGCATGGCGGCAATGCCTTGCTCGGTTCCAGCGGCAAGACCAATGAGGATGAAACCAACGTTATTGATAGAGCTATAAGCCATCAGACGTTTCAAATTTTGTTGCCCAATAGCACCCACTGCGCCGATAATGATCGACATCAGCGCAACGGCAATGATGATTTGCTGCCAAACCAATATTTGCGAGCCAAATGCCTCCAGCACGATTCGCATGGTCAAAGCAATTGCGGCGACTTTTGGGGCACTGGCAAAGAAGGCTGTAACGGGCGTTGGTGCGCCTTCATATACGTCCGGCGTCCACATATGGAACGGCGCAGCGCTAATCTTGAAGGCAAGGCCAGAGAGAATGAACACAATGCCAAAAATTAGCCCAAGCCCTACATTGGCATCCATGGCTGTACCTATTGCGGCAAAGCTGGTTGATCCGGCAAATCCGTAGACCAAAGATGCGCCAAACAGCAACATGCCGCTCGCGAGTGCACCAAGCACGAAATATTTGAGACCGGCCTCCGCAGAACGGCCGTCTGAACGTACAAAACTGGCCAAGACATAAGCGGAAAGGCTCTGCAGCTCGAGACCGATATACAGCGAAATCAGGTCCGTTGACGACACCATCACGCCCATGCCGATACAGGACAAAAGGATAAGCACTGGATATTCGGCGCGCATGGCGCCAGCCTTTTCCAGGAACCGCGGTGCGATGATCAACGAAATCGCGGCGGCGATATATACAAGGATCTTCGAGAAGTTGCCAAAGGCATCATTGACCATAAGGCCATCGAATGCCGAAATATCGGTGCCATTAGCCATGAAGGAGAACACAAATGCCGCTGCGCCAAAAAGGGCGGCGACCGCCAATATGCTGATCAACCGCCCGGCCTGTTCGCGCCAGGCCGCGATCAACAACAATGCAAGCGCCGAGAAACTCAGGATGAGTTCCGGACGAACCAGTGAGAGAGAAGCATTCAGTTCCATTATCAATGGCTCCCCTCAGCCATATTCTTTTCCGTACCATGCACTACGCGGAAACGCGCAGTTGTAGGGTCAACCAATTTCAGCTTGCTGTCGCCTGCAGGTGCAGCGCGATCGACGCGGGAGACAATCGTGGCAACATCGCGCCTGATGGGTGCGAGGAATGTCTCAGGATAGACGCCCATCCACAGGACAACCACAGCAATAGGCGCAAGAAGCCACATTTCGCGGCCGTTCATGTCCGGCATTGCAGCAGCATCATCATGCACCTGCTGCCCAAAAGCGATGCGGCGATAGAGATAGAGCATATAGCCAGCGCCCAATATAATTCCGGTGGTCGCGATGAACGTCGCCCAGGTTGAAACCTTATAGGCACCAGCCAGGCTCAAAAACTCGCCGACAAATCCGCTCGTCCCGGGCAAGCCAACGCTCGCCATCGTGAACAGCATGAACAGCAACGCATATTTCGGCATGTTTACGCTCAATCCGCCGTACCGGCTGATTTCACGTGTGTGAAGGCGATCGTAGATGACGCCAACGCACAAGAAGAGTGCGCCTGACACAAGACCGTGGCTCAGCATCACGATGATAGCGCCTTCGATGCCTTGCTGGTTGAAAGTGAACAGGCCGACCGTCACGATAGCCATATGCGCAACCGATGAATAGGCGATGAGCTTTTTCATGTCATGTTGCACCAGAGCGACTAGCGACGTGTAGACTACTGCAATCATCGAGAGCCCGAATACCAGAGGAATGAAATCCGCGCTGGCTTCGGGAAACATCGGTAACGAGAAACGCAGGAAGCCGTAACCACCCATTTTCAGGAGAACACCTGCAAGAATGACTGAACCAGCGGTAGGTGCCTGAACATGGGCATCAGGGAGCCAGGTATGCACTGGCCACATCGGCATTTTGACCGCGAAAGACGCAAAAAACGCCAGCCAAAGCCACTTTTGCGCCGCTATAGGGAAATCCGTAATCAGCAATGTCGGAATATCAGACGTGCCGGCAAACTGGATCATCCACAGCATCGCGATCAGCATGACCAGCGACCCGAGCAATGTGTACAGGAAGAATTTGTAAGAGGCGTAGATACGGTCTTGTCCACCCCAGATCCCGATGATGAGATACATCGGGATAAGTCCAGCCTCGAAGAAAATGTAGAATAGCAACAAATCCTGCGCAGCAAACACGCCGATCATTAACGTTTCCATGAGCAAAAACGCCGCCATATATTCGCCAACGCGCTTCTGGATTGAGGTCCAGCTTGCCCCGATGCAAATAGGCATCAGGAACACGGACAACATGATTAGCGTCAACGAAATGCCGTCAATACCAAGGCGCCAACCAATCGGCCCGAACAACCCGGCGCTTTCGGTAAACTGCCATTGCGCGCCCGCCGCATCATAGCTGACCCAAAGGAAAACACCCAGCACCAGGTTTGCCATGGTTGCAATGAGCGCGATCATTCGCGCAAGCTCAGCGCGAACAAACAGGCAAATTACCGCCGCCGCAACTGGGATTGCCAGCATGATGGACAATATGGGAAAATCGGACGCACTCATTATACTCTCACCATCATCCAGCTGACCGCGATGACTAATCCAAGAAGCATCACGAGCGCATAAGTATACAGATAACCGGACTGCAGCCGGACAGCCATCTTGCTGCCAAAGGAAACCACAGCCGCCGAACCATTTGGACCGAAGCGGTCAATAATGCCGATGTCCCCCTGGTTCCAGAACAGGCGTCCCAGCCAAAACGCCGGACGTACGAAGATGAGATTGTACAGTTCGTCAAAATACCATTTGTTGAGGAAGAACCTGTAAATCGGCGCGAATGTTGCGGCCAGACGCTGCGGCGCATCGTCGGAACGCTGGTACATGAAAAACGCAGTCGTCAGACCAATAAGCATCGCGGCTGTCGATGACAGTTTTACCCACAAAGGCACAGCATGCATCGCATGCATGAGATGTTCGTTGAAATACAACGTGCTGTTGGCCCAGAACGCCTTGCCAGCTTCTGCCTCGATAAACTGATTGTGGAATACAAATCCCGCGAAAACAGCACCAAGTGTCAGCAATGCTAACGGGGCTAGCATCGACCAAGGGCTTTCGTGCGGATGATATCCACCTGTACCATCTCCATGCGCAGCATGGGCGTGATCAGCATGATCATGGCCTGCATCTACTTGCGCAGGCGGGTTATGGTGGTCGTGATCATGCACGGCGTGCTGGATATGCTCCGACTGATCCCAGCGTGGTTTGCCAAAGAAAGTCAGAAACATGAGACGCCAGCTGTAGAAGCTCGTCAAAAGCGCGGCGATGACGCCAATCGCAAATCCGTACATATGGTAGGTGGATCCGCTGGCAAATGCCGCCTCGATGATCGCATCCTTCGAATAGAAACCGGCAAAACCGCCCACACCAACAATGCCCACGCCAGTAATGGCAAGCGTGCCGGCCATCATTGCCCAGAATGTCAGCGGGATATGTTTCCGAAGGCCACCATAATAACGCATGTCCTGTTCATGATGCATTGCATGGATGACTGATCCAGCACCCAGGAACAGCAACGCCTTGAAGAATGCGTGCGTAAACAAGTGGAACATGGCAGCACCATAAGCACCGCTGCCTGCTGCAAAGAACATATATCCAAGTTGCGAGCAGGTGGAATATGCGATGACTCGTTTGATATCCGTCTGCACAAGGCCAACGGTCGCCGCAAACAGCGCCGTCGTCGCCCCCACAATTGTCACCATATTGAGTGCAAACTGGCTTGTTTCAAACAGCGGCGAAAGACGGCACACCATGAAAACGCCTGCGGTGACCATGGTTGCAGCATGAATGAGCGCTGACACAGGTGTCGGGCCTTCCATCGCGTCGGGCAACCAGGTGTGCAGGCCAAGCTGCGCTGACTTGCCCATCGCACCAATAAAAAGCAGTACGCACAACAGGCTCATCGTATCCACGCGAAGGCCGAGAAATCCGATGCTTGAGCCAACCTTGTCCGGCGCAGCTGCGAGAATTTCCGGAATCGAGACAGTGCCGAACAGCCAGAAAATACCAAAAATTCCAAGCATGAAGCCCAAGTCACCCACGCGGTTGACCACAAAGGCTTTGATTGCCGCAGCATTCGCGCTTGGTTTCTTGTACCAGAACCCAATCAGCAAATAGGATGCGAGGCCAACGCCTTCCCAACCAAAGAACATCTGAACCAAATTATTGGCGGTGACCAACATCAACATCGCGAAGGTGAAGAGCGACAGATATGCAAAGAAACGCGGTTGGTCGGGGTCCTCTTCCATATAGCCCCAGCTATAGAGGTGGACGAGCGCAGAAACGCTGGTGATGACGACCAGCATCACCGCAGTGAGCGCATCGACGCGGAGTTCCCAGTCGAACGACAGGTCGCCCGATTGCACCCATGTCATGACCGGCTGCACATATGCGGTTTCACTGCCGTTCAGGAAACCGATGAAGATTGGCCAACTCAGCAATGCCGCTATGAACAAGCCTGCGGTGGTCACTGTTTTGGCGGCAACGGCGCCAATAAAACGATGGCCCAAACCTGCGACCAGCGCAGCCAGCAGCGGCAGGAAAACGATGATATGAATTGCAGTCACTGGATGTTACCCCTTCATCCGGTTGACGTCATCAACCGCAATGGTGCCGCGACCGCGGAAGTAGATAACCAAAATGGCGAGCCCGATGGCGGCTTCGCCAGCTGCGACAGTCAAGACGAACATTGCAAAAATCTGACCTGTCAGGTCACCCAGAAAGACGCTGAACGCCACGAGGTTGATGTTCACCGCAAGCAATATGAGTTCGATCGCCATCAATATGATGATGACATTTTTGCGATTCAGGAAAATGCCAAGCACGCCCATTACAAACAGGATGCTGCTAACCACGAGATAATGTTCGATACCAATCACAACTCGATCCCCTGCCCGACTGGCTGATTAACATTCCGCGTCGCGTCTTCAGGACGGCGCTGGACTTGGCTGCTGATGCTTTGACCCCGCGTTCCATGGCTTCGACGATGCGTCAGAACGATTGCTCCCACCATAGCAACCAGCAGGATCAATCCGGCGGTTTCAAACAGGAAAACATATTTGCTGTAAAGGAGGGCGCCAATGGCCTCGATATTCGGAACCGTGGATGAAACAGTGGCGGCGCCTGTCACCGCCGTTCCAAGCTTCACCGCGCCAGCTTGATAGGCCCCAATGCCGAGTACCAGTTCGGCGACCAACACCACCGCGAGCAAAATCCCGAGGGGAACATTTCTCACAAAACCAGCACGCAATTCAGCAAAATCGATGTCGAGCATCATCACGACGAACAGGAATAGGACTGCAACCGCGCCAACATAAACGATGACCAGCAGCATTGCGATGAACTCTGCGCCGATCAGCACCATGAGGCCTGCCGCATTAAAGAACGCAACAATCAGCCACAGCACGCTGTGCACGGGATTACGGGCAAAGATCACCATCGCTGCAGAGGCAATCACGATGCTGGCAAAAATATAGAATGATACAAGCTGAATCACGATGCGTCGCCCTTAACGATAGGGTGCATCGGCGGCAAGGTTCGCGGCAATTGCGCGTTCCCATTTGGCACCGTTGTCGAGGAGCTTGGCTTTGTCATAGAGCAATTCCTCACGCGTTTCTGTGGCGAATTCGAGGTTCGGCCCCTCGACAATAGCGTCAACCGGGCATGCTTCCTGGCAAAAGCCGCAGTAAATGCACTTGGTCATGTCAATGTCGTAGCGCGTAGTGCGGCGGCTGCCGTCGTCGCGCGGCTCGGACTCGATCGTGATGGCCAATGCCGGGCAAACCGCTTCACACAGCTTGCACGCAATGCAGCGTTCTTCTCCATTAGGATAGCGCCGCAACGCATGCTCACCACGGAAACGCGGGCTCAACGGGTTTTTCTCGAAGGGATAGTTGATCGTCGCCTTGGGTTTAAAGAAATATTTCAAGGTCAGCACATGCGCCTTGACGAATTCCCACAAAGTGAAGGTCTTGATAAGGTGGGCAATGCTGGTCATGCGAAATGTCCTGTAAACATAAGGTAGCCGCTGACGAGGAATACCCAAAACAGCGAGATTGGCAGGAACACCTTCCAACCCAAACGCATCAGCTGGTCATAACGATAGCGCGGCACGGTTGCCTTTACCCAGGCAAAGATGAAAAACATTAGCAGTATCTTGGCGAAGAACCAGATGATCCCGGGGACTAGGTAAAGCGGCGCCCAGTCAAACGGTGGCAGATATCCACCCCAGAAGAGGATGGCGTTCAACGCGCACATCAAAAGGACATTGGCATATTCGCCAAGCCAGAACAAAGCGAAGGCCATCGACGAATATTCGGTCTGGTAGCCAGCGACGAGCTCGCTTTCTGCCTCGGTCAAATCGAATGGCGCACGTGCTGTCTCTGCCATCGAGCTGATGAGGAACATGATGGCAATGGGGAACAGCAACGGATTAAAAGCGTAAGCGTTGATGAAGCCAAAGATGTGTCCACGCTGGCCTTCCACAATTCCACCAATGTTGAAGGTGCCTGCCCACAGGACAATGCAAATCAGAATGAAGCCAATCGAAACTTCGTAGGATATCATCTGAGCTGCGGCGCGCATCGCCGAATAAAAGGGATATTTGGAATTTGACGCCCAACCGGCAATCACCACGCCATAGACGCCCAGGCTGCTGATCGCGAGAATGTAGAGCAAGCCGACATTGATGTTCGACAATACCACGCCATCGGCAAAGGGAATGACGGCCCATGCCATCAATGCGACCGTGAAGGTGATGATCGGTGCAATCAGGAACAGCCCGCGGTTCGACGCGCTGGGAATGATCGTTTCCTGCAAGAAAACCTTCAAACCATCGGCAAAAGATTGCAGAATGCCAAACGGCCCCACCACGTTCGGTCCTTTGCGCAAGGCAAAGGCGGCCCACAATTTACGTTCCGAGTAAATGATAAGTGCAACCGCCAGCATCAACGGGAACGCAATCAACAGGATACCAGCGATGGTCGCCGTAAACCACGCGCCGTCGTAGCTCATGCCAAGGCTTTGGAAAAAGGATGTCATTCCGCAGCCTCCAGATACTCTTGTCCGTGCACGAGTTCTGCCGAACATTTCCGCATCGTCTCAGACGCGCGGCAGATGGCGTTGGTTAGGTAGAAATCCTTGATCGGGTAGTCCGCGATCTTGCCGTTGACTGATGACGACAGTGAAGGAGCGGACCAACCATAATCGGCCAATCCTTCAACGCCAAGTGCCGGAACAGCCTTCGCCATTTCAGCGCGCAGGGCATCGATGCTATCGAATGGCAACCGCTTGCCGAGGACGTCTGAAAGCGCCCTGAATATTGCCCAATCCTCACGTGCATCGCCGGGCGGAAAAACGGCCATCTCGCCTCGCTGCACACGGCCTTCAAGGTTCACATACGTTCCCGATTTTTCTGAATAAGCCGCACCTGGCAAGATCACGTCGGCATTATGCGCGCCATTGTCGCCATGATGGCCGACATAGACTTTGAAGCTGTTGCCAAACAGGCTGTAATCCACCTCGTCCGCCCCAAGAAAGAAAGCCAGTTTTGGATTTTTTGCCGCCAAATTATTGATGCCACCTTCATGCGCGTAACCGAGCATGAGGCCACCCATGCGCGCAGCTGCAAAATGCAGGACGTTAAAGCCATTCCAGCCATCGCGCACGAGCTTGAATTTCTTGGCAAAGGCCAATGCCGCGCCATGAACGCCTTCATAGCGCAGTGCGCCGCCGCCAATGATTATGGCGGGACGTTCGGCGTTTTTAAGCAGGTCAGTTAGTGCCTTGGGCGCCTTAACCAACGCACTCAGATCATCACCCAGCCATTCAACCTTATAGGTCAGGTCAGTGACTGGTCCGATGGCAAACACCTTTGCCCCGCGCTTGCGCACAGCCTTTTGAATGCGTGTGTTCACCAACGGGGCTTCACGCCGCAGATCGCTGCCAACCAGCAGGATGACGTCGGCGTTTTCAATCCCGGCTATCGTCGAGTTGAAGTTAACCGCCGACAGTGAGGATGTATCATAGGCAAGACCTGTTTGTCGGCCTTCAAGCATTGACGCGCCAGCCAGTTCGCGCGCGGCAAACATGGTTTCACAATCGACCTGATCGCCAGCCAAAACGGCAGCTTCGCCGGACCATTGCGCCTTGATGGCGTTAAATGCTTCGGCCCAGCTTGCTGCTGCAAGCTTGCCCTCTTTACGGATATAGGGCTTGTCCAGACGGCGATGCGTAAGGCCATCGACGGCGTGACGGGTTTTGTCCGACGCCCATTCTTCGTTCACATCGTCATTGATACGCGGCAAGGCACGCATCACGGCCCTGCCCCGGCTATCAAGACGGATGTTTGTGCCAACGGCGTCCATCACGTCGATGCTTGGTGTTTTCTTCAATTCCCAAGGGCGCGCTTCAAACGCGTAAGGTTTCGATGTCAGTGCGCCAACTGGGCACAGATCGACCACATTGCCCGAAAGCTCGCTTTGCATCGCATGCTCAAGATAGGTCGTGATCTGCATATTCTCGCCGCGACCAATCGCACCGACTTCTTCGATGCCAGCAACTTCTTCGGCGAACCGCACGCAGCGGGTGCATTGAATGCAGCGGGTCATCGCGGTTTTCACCAACGGACCCATATATTTCTCGGTCACCGCGCGTTTGTTTTCCTCAAACCGCGAAGCACCGCGACCATAAGCAACGCTTTGGTCCTGCAGATCACATTCGCCCCCCTGATCGCAGATCGGGCAGTCGAGCGGATGGTTGATGAGCAAAAACTCCATCACGCCTTCACGCGCCTTTTTGACCATTGGCGTATCGGTGCGGATGATCTGGCCTTCTGCTGCCGGAAGCGCACAGGAAGCCTGAGGCTTCGGTGGCCCGGGTGCAACTTCAACCAGACACATCCGGCAGTTGCCCGCGATGGACAGCCGTTCATGATAGCAAAAACGCGGAATTTCCTTGCCCGCCATTTCACACGCCTGCAAAACAGTCGCGCCTGCGGGGACTTCCAGTTCCAGGCCGTCTACAGTGACTTTAGGCATGATTACTCCGCCGCCTCCAACATATTGTCACCCTTGGCTTCGTGAATACGGCGCTCCATCTCCGGGCGGAAATGCTTGATTAGGCCTTGAATTGGCCATGCCGCTGCGTCGCCAAGCGCGCAAATGGTGTGGCCTTCGACCTGTTTGGTGACATCATACAATGTATCGATATCACCGATATCGGCATTGCCGCTTCGCATCTTTTCCATCACGCGCCACATCCAGCCAGTGCCTTCACGGCAAGGTGTGCATTGGCCGCAACTTTCATGTTTGTAGAAATAGGACAGCCGGGCGATGGCGCGCACGATGTCCGTGGACTTGTCCATGACAATGACGGCAGCAGTGCCAAGGCCGGAGCCGACTTCCTTGCAGCCATCGAAATCCATGGGCACGTCCATCATCATCGCCGCTGGTACCAGCGGCACCGACGATCCGCCCGGAATGACGGCGAGCAGATTGTCCCAACCGCCCCTGATCCCGCCACAATGCTTTTCAATCAGCTCGCGGAACGGAATGCCCATCTCTTCTTCGACGACGCATGGTTTTTCGACGTGACCTGAGATCTGAAAAAGCTTCGTACCGTGATTGTTTTCCCGGCCAAAGCTTTTGAACCATGCCGCGCCGCGCCGCAATATTGTCGGGACAACGGCAATACTTTCAACATTGTTGACGGTCGTGGGACAACCATAAAGCCCTGCGCCCGCAGGAAATGGCGGCTTCAAGCGCGGCTGACCTTTTTTGCCCTCAAGGCTTTCGATCATCGCGGTTTCTTCGCCGCAAATATAGGCGCCAGCGCCGCGGTGGACGAATACATCAAAATCATAGCCTGACTTTGCGGCATTCTTCCCGAGCAGGCCTGCCGAATAGGCTTCGGCAACGGCCTTTTCGAGAACCTTTGCCTCAAAAATATACTCGCCGCGAATGTAAATATAGGCAGCTCGGGCGCGCATCGCGAAACCGGCGATCAAAGCGCCTTCGATCAGCTTATGCGGGTCGTGCCTGATGATTTCACGGTCCTTGCAGCTGCCAGGCTCGGATTCATCGGCGTTGATAACAAGGAAATTTGGACGTTCAGGCGTTGGCGCCTTTGGCATGAAGCTCCATTTCATACCTGTTGGAAAACCTGCCCCGCCGCGTCCGCGCAATCCTGAGGCTTTGACTTCCTCAATAATCGCATCCTGACCGGCCTTCATCAGGTCAGCAGTCTTGTCCCAGTCCCCGCGCGCTAGCGCCGCTTTCAGGGCAAAATCCTGATAGCCATAAAGATTGGTGAAAATGCGGTCTTTGTCAGCGAGCATCAGCCCAAACCTCCAAGAAGAAACCAAGCGGCGCCCGCGACGAGCAATCCAATAACAGCAAGTTTGATGATGCCAGTCAGCAGCTTCCACGCGACAAACACAGCGATCAGAACGCCAATGAGGGGGAGAAATTCCATTAGATCGCCACCTCTTTTAAACGGCTGTCATGCTGAACTTGTTTCAGCATCCATTGCGTAATGCAGACCGAATGATCGAGAAGCGGAATAGCCCCTGAAACAGCTGTGCGATGCATGCCTTCGGCTCGAGGGTGACAGTTTAAGGAGATGGACTGGATCACTTCCATTCCCTCCGATAATCATGGTTCTTGTCAACCATGGCATGCAACGTCGTCGCTCCACCATAAGGTTCGACGGTATGCCGTCCGGGCAACTGCGTTCCGACCTGTGGCTGTTTTCCGTCTGCAAGATCGCGCAAGATTGCTGTCATGCTGTCATAGTCAAGATCTTCGAAATTGTCGTCGTTGATCTGGACCATTGGCGCTGATGCGCAATTCCCCATGCATTCGACTTCGTTCAGCGTGAACATGCCATCCGGCGTGGTCGCACCTTTCACGAGGCCACGGTTCTTGCACGCCGCCATGATATCGTCCGACCCGCGCAACATGCAGGGTGTCGTTCCACAGACCTGGACGTGGTATCGGCCAACCGGCGCGAGATTATACATCGTGTAAAAAGTCGCGACTTCATAAGTCCGCATATAAGGCATCTCGAGATAGCGGGCGACATATTCGATAACCGGCACTGGCAACCAGCCCTGAGTTTGGGTTTCTTCACCGACTTGGCGCTGGGCGAGATCAAGCAGCGCCATCACGGCGGACTGTTGCCGCCCGGCGGGATAGCGCCCGACATAGACTTCGGCTTTCGCCTTATAGGCTGGCGAAAAGGCAAAGCTGCCCCATTTCGCGCGGGTCTCTGCTTCATCAGGGATATGTACTGCGTCAGCCATGTGGTTCTTTCCGTCCCCAAACGCGTCCAACATATGCACCGAACATCATGGCCGCTGCGGTCGAGCCGACTTCCTTTGCCGAAATCTCGGCATGGAAGAGGTAAAGATAGGCCGCAACCAACGCCACCGATCCAAAGGCCGATGTGGCCAAAAAGAGTAGTTCACGCGACATCAGCGGTCACACTCCCCAAACACGATGTCGAGCGCGCCCAAAATCGCTGTGGTATCCGCAAGCATATGCCCGCGGCTCATGAAATCCATCGCCTGCAAATGCGAAAACGCGGTGGGGCGGATTTTACAGCGATAGGGCTTGTTCGTGCCGTCAGCGACCAGATACACCCCGAACTCGCCTTTCGGACTCTCAGTGGCCACGTAGACGCTTCCTGCGGGTACTTTGAAGCCTTCGGTGTAAAGTTTGAAATGATGGATCAATGCTTCCATCGACTGCTTCATCTCGGCACGATTTGGCGGCGCAACCTTTCGGTCGTCACTGCAGACCGGGCCTTCGGGCATCTGTTGCAAGCATTGCTTCATAATGCGCACGGATTGACGCACTTCCTCGACGCGGACCATGAACCGGTCATAGCAATCGCCGCGCGTCCCAACCGGAATGTCGAATTCCATCTCGGCGTAGACGTCATAAGGCTGGCTTTTGCGGATATCCCAGGGAATACCTGCGCCACGGATCATGGGGCCGGAGAAGCCCCATTTGATCGCGTCTTCCTTCGACACAATCGCGATATCGACATTGCGCTGCTTGAAGATGCGGTTGTCGACGACCAGCGCCATTGCGTCTTCGAACAAACGCGGCATCCGGTCATCGAGCCACTCGGCAATATCCGTCAAAAGCTTCAGCGGCACGTCCTGATGGACACCGCCCGGACGGAACCATGCGGCATGCATCCGCGCGCCGCTTGCCCGTTCGTAAAAACCCATGATATCCTCCCGGATTTCATAAAGCCACAGTGGCGGCGTCATCGCGCCGACGTCGATGATATGGTGCGCGATGTTCAGCGTATGGTTCTTGATGCGCGTTAGCTCGGCAAACAACACACGCAAATATTGCGCGCGGATAGGCACCTCGAGATCGAGCAATTTTTCAACCGCGAGAACGTAACTATGCTCCATCGCCATGGGCGACGCATAATCAAGCCGGTCGAAATAGGGCAGTGCCTGCAAATAGGTCTTGTACTCGATCAGTTTCTCAGTGCCGCGGTGCAAAAGGCCAATATGCGGGTCGAGCCGTTCAACGATTTCGCCATCAAGTTCCATCACAAGGCGCAAAACGCCATGCGCCGCAGGGTGCTGCGGGCCGAAGTTGATGGTGTAGTTCTGAATGACTTCGTCGCCAGTCGTCGGCGCGAGATCCTGCTGCATGCTCATGCCTTGTCTCCCGTTGCCATTGGCTTGCGGACAGTGCGCTTAACCGACGCCTTGTTCGCAGCCTTGCCAGCACCCGTTTGCGTGGTGTTGTCGGTTGTTTTGGGTGTCGACGGAGGCGGCGCGCTTGGCTTGACCGGGTCTTTCTTGACCTCTTCAGCGGTCATGCGCTGCGTTGCGCCCTTTCCTGGTCCTTCACCAGTCTTCTCATCGCCCGGCAGAACATAATCGGCGCCTTCCCACGGCGAGAGAAAATCGAAATTGCGGAAATCCTGCGCCAGTTGGACCGGCTCATATTTCACGCGCTTTTCTTCCTCCGAGTATCGCAGCTCGACATATCCCGATAGCGGGAAATCCTTGCGCTGCGGGTGACCAGAAAAACCGTAATCTGTCAAAATCCGGCGCAAATCTGCGTTACCGGCAAACAGTACGCCATACATGTCGAACACTTCGCGTTCCAACCAACCCGCAACTGGCCAGATCGAGGTAACCGATGGTACCGCTCCATCTTCATTGGTCGCAAGATGCACCCGAATGCGGTGGTTGTTGGTGAGACTGAGCAGGCAATAGACCACTTCGAACCGTGGATCGCGATCCGGCCAGTCAACGCCGGCAATTTCCATCAGTTGCTGATACGCACATTCATCGCGCAGCTGAATCATGCATTCGACCAGCGCATCGCGCCGGATATGGACAGCTATCTCGCCATTGGCTTCCTCGATAGAAACCATGTGCGCACCAAGCGCCTTGGTAATGGCGTCAATGGTGCCATCGGGCGTAGTAATAAGGGGCGCTGAATGGCTCACCGTTCAATAGTCCCCGTCCGGCGGATTTTACGCTGCAACTGCATGATACCGTATAGCAACGCTTCCGCAGTCGGCGGGCATCCAGGCACATAAATGTCCACGGGCACAACGCGATCGCAACCGCGCACAACGCTGTAACTATAGTGATAATATCCGCCGCCATTGGCACAGCTGCCCATGGATATGACATATTTCGGCTCAGACATCTGGTCGTACACCTTACGCAACGCAGGCGCCATCTTGTTGCACAAAGTGCCAGCCACAATCATCACGTCGGACTGCCGCGGAGATGCACGCGGCGCGATGCCAAAACGTTCAAAATCGTAGCGCGGCATATAGCCGTGGATCATCTCGACCGCGCAACACGCAAGGCCAAAGGTCATCGGCCACAACGAACCTGTACGCGCCCAATTGAAAAGGTCTTCAGCCGATGAAACAACAAACCCCTTGTCGTTCACTTCGCTTTCAATATCCTTGAAAAAGGCGGCATCCGGCGTTTGCACGTCCGACAGCGTTGGTGTGATTACTCCCATTCGAGTGCTCCCACTTTCCATGCATAGATAAATCCGATGACCAGTTCGAAGAGGAACAGCATCATCGTGCCCCATCCGACCCAGCCCGTGTCACCCAGGCTGACGGCCCAAGGGAATAAAAAGGCAGCTTCGAGATCGAATATAATGAACAAAATCGCCACTAGATAGAAGCGCACATCAAACTGGCTGCGCGAATCTTCGAATGCGGGAAAGCCGCATTCATACTCGGTAAGCTTGGCTTCGGTAGGCTTGTGGGTGCCCGTCAGCCTTGAAACGCCCATCGGCAAAAACACGAAAGCCGACGACAACGCGAGCGCCACCACAAGGAAAAGCAGTATTGGCAGATATTGCGACACATCAGTCATATCAGACTCGCTTCCAAAGCCCCTTAAGTTGCGGCGCTTTTAGGCAGAAGAACCTTGACCTGCAAGGCCAAGACTCGGCATTTTTTCGGCATTTTTCGCGGTTTATTTTATCGCACCGACTAGGAGCTTGTGCAGCTTGCTGTGCAATATGTCATTTGCTGCCAATACCTGCAAATCCGCGATATGCGGGCTTCGTCCGCGATAGTCGGTTACAAAGCCACCGGCTTCGCGCACGAGCAGGCATCCCGCAGCAGTATCCCAAGGCGAAAGGCCGCTTTCCCAAAAGCCATCATAGCGCCCCGCAGCTAGCCAGGCCAGATCAAGGCTTGCGGCGCCGAAGCGCCGAATACCGGATACCGATGGACCAATGGCGTTGAAAATGTTGCTCCATTCGTCAAAATCGCCATGGCCTTTATACGGCGTGCCGGTCGCGATCAGCGCCTCGTTCAACTGGCGACGCGCGGATACCCGCAAACGGCGGTTGCCCAACCAAGCACCCTTGCCGCGTTCAGCCCAGAAGCTTTCATCGGTAATGGGATTATAAACCAGTCCAGCAAATATATCACCCCAGCCCGAGCCGTCAGGCTTTGGATCCTGTACAGCAATGGAAATGGCGAAATGTGGAATGCCGTGCAAAAAATTGCTCGTGCCATCGAGTGGATCAACGATGAAACGGGGCTTGCCTTCGCTACCCGCTATCTCGCCGCCCTCTTCCATCAGGAAACCCCAATCGGGGCGCGCAATTTCCAGTTCACGGAATATGGTGTCTTCGGCGCGCTCGTCGGCCTTTGACACGAAATCCGCCGGTCCCTTTTGCGACACCTGCAAATGTTCGATTTCGCCAAAATCCCGGCGCAACTTGCCCCCCGCTTTACGGGCAGCTTTTTCCATAATGGTCAAAAGACCGGTAAGCGCTGGCATTAATCGGCCTTCCGAACATATTCCCGTTCGTAAACGTCAACCACGATGCGCGTGCCCGAACTGATAAAGGGCGGCACCATGACGCGCACGCCATTATCCAGAATTGCAGGCTTGTAGCTGGATGAGGCGGTCTGCCCTTTTACGACGGCATCCGCCTCAACGACGGTAGCTTCTATCTGGTCGGGCAATGCAACCGAAAGCGCTTCGTCGTCATACATTTCCATGACGACATCCATCCCGTCCTGAAGAAAGGCCGCAGCGTCCCCCAAAAGATCACTTGGTAAGGTCACCTGATCATAGGTTTCCTTGTCCATAAAGACGAGATTGTCGCCCTCGGCATACAAAAACTGGAAGTCTTTCTGATCGAGCCGGACCTTCTCGACGCTTTCGGCGGAACGAAACCGGATGTTGTTCTTGCGGCCATCGCGAAGGTTCTTGAGTTCGACTTGCATGTAAGCACCGCCTTTACCCGGTTGGGTATGCGCGGTCTTTACGACACGCCACAGGCCACCTTCATATTCCAGAATGTTACCCGGCTTGATTTCAACCGCGTTGATTTTCATGAGTGAACTCGCTTGACAGATGGAAAGAGCAGACACGCAAAAACGTGCCATTGGTGGCGGCCTTTAGCGATGCAAAGGCAATTAGGCAAGCAGCGCGTTGAACGATTTCACGGCTTCGGCAGCACCATGAGGGTGATCCCATATCGCGCTGCTCACCGCAAGAAAGTCGGCGCCCGCGTCAATCAATGGCTTTGCATTGTCGGCGGTAATGCCGCCGATCGCCACACAAGGCACCTCGGTAACGAAAGACCATTTTTGCAGCGTGTCCAGTTCAGCCACATGATCGACCTGCTTGGTGTTAGTCGGGTAAAATGCACCAAAGGCAACATAGTCGGCCCCCGCCTCTGCCGCTTCCATCGCCAGATGACGGCTGTTGTGACAGGTAACTCCAATCTGTGCATCAGGACCCAGAACGTCGCGCGCTTCACGCACGTCGCCATCACCCTGCCCCAAATGGACGCCATCTGCCCTTAACCGTTTGGCGAGCGCAACGCTGTCATTGACGATAAACGCAACGTCATGCGCGGCACAAATAGCCTGCAAGGGTTCCGCCAGCGCGGCAGCTTCATGCTGGTCCACGCCTTTCACACGAAACTGGAACGCTGCGACTGGTCCAGCAGACAATGCAGTTTCAAGTTTAGCGGGAAAATCTCCGCCGACATCAAGCGGTGAAATGAGGTATAACTGGCAAGCAAATTCTTTCATGCCGCGCTCCTTAGCGAGGCTTAAGGCCGGCGGCAAACATCTTGCGCATCTGCCGCCGGCCCCTCTCCAAACTCAGGTCGCCGAAGCGGCGTGGATCTCATCAATTGCAGCGCCCAAAGCAGCGTCGAATTCGGCTTCGGTCATCTGGTGCCGCAAATCTTCGAGCAGCGCGCGCGAGAAGCTTGCGATCATGCCCTTGTTCTTTGCGAGTTCGGCGCAGGCTTCGGGACGGGCGTAGCCGCCTGACAATGCAACGACACGCAACACGCGAGGATGGCTGATAAGCGGATCGAAGGTCCCTGCTTCAGCCGGGATAGATAGCTTCAACATCACCTGATGGTCGCCAGAAAGACCATCAAGGGCTTTCAGCAGTTCATCGCGCAACAGGGCGTCGCTTTGCGCGCGATCGGAACTCTTGATGTTCACTTCTGGCTCGATGATGGGCATGAGGCCATGGCCCAATATCTGTTCGGCCACATCGAATTGCTGTTGCACGATCGCGGATATGCCCGAAGGCGAGGCCTGGTTGATTACGGAACGTTTTTTCGTGCCAAACACGCCCTTGGCCTTCGCCCGAGCCAGCAAGTCATCAAGACCCGGCATTGGCTTCATCAGTTGAACACCGTCTGCCTCGTCCTCCAATCCTTTGTCGACCTTCAGAAATGGCACGACGCCGCGATCCTGAAGCGCCTGTGGCACTGGCTTTCCGCCGGCTTCGCCATCCATTGTACGCTCAAACAAAATGGCACCCAGCACCTTTTCGCCCGAAAAGCTTGGCGAAGTGATTATCCGCGCCCGCATGTCGTGGATCAAACCGAACATTTCCTGTTCGTTGGCGTAAGCGTCTTCATTTATGCCATATCCGCGCAATGCCTTAGGCGTAGAACCGCCGCTTTGATCCAAAGCTGCAATAAATCCTGAGCCAGCAGCAACTTTTTCATGCATCTCATTGAAATTCATATAAAACATCCCGTATAAGCTTGTCGGGCATACGTATGCATCGACAGTCGAAAAAAACGGGGCATTGCCCCGTGTGTTTAAGCGATATTCAAAGCATCAACCCCTGGAAGCGGCTTGCCCTCCATCCATTCGAGAAATGCACCACCTGCGGTCGAGACAAACGTAAAATCCTCCGACACCCCTGCATGTGCCAAAGCAGCAACCGTATCTCCGCCGCCAGCGACCGATACTAGCGAACCTTCGCGTGTCAACGCAGCTGCCGTGCGTGCCAACGAAACGGTTGCGGCGTCAAAGGGCTCAATCTCGAACGCACCCAAGGGACCGTTCCATACCAGAGTACGGCAATTTTTCAACACATCCGCCAATGCCTCAACAGCAGCTGGCCCGATATCGAGGATCATTTCATCTGCCGCAACTTCATGCACGTTCACCGTCCGGATGGGCGGATTTGCTCGGAATTCGACTGACGTCACGACGTCATATGGCAAATGTACGATGCAGCCTGCGGTGTCTGCGGCATCCATGATCGCATTGGCCTGGTCGGCGAGATCATGTTCGCACAGTGACTTGCCCACGTTTACACCGCGCGCAGCCAAAAAGGTGTTGGCCATACCCCCGCCGATGATCAAATGGTCAACTTGAGATCACCAGATTGTTCAGCACGTCGAGTTTTGTTGACACCTTTGCGCCGCCCACAACGGCAGCGACAGGATGTTCGGGCGCGCCAAGAGCTGCCTCAATCGCTTTAAGTTCCGCTTCCATGGACCGACCTGCATAAGCCGGCAGGAGATGTGCCAGCCCTTCGGTCGACATATGCGCCCGGTGCGCCGCCGAAAAGGCATCGTTGACGTAAAAATCGCCATTTGCAGCAACGGCGCGGGCAAGTTCGGGATCGTTCGTTTCTTCCCCTGGCCAGAAACGCGTATTTTCAAGCAAAGCAATGTCACCGTCGGCCAATATACCAACCGACTGCGCAACAATTTCACCTGCAATCTCCGGCACGAACATGACCTCACGGCCCAATACTTCCTGAAGGGTATCAAGCACCATCGATACCGACATTTCGCTGTGCTTGGCGCCCTTGGGGCGACCGAAATGGGCAAGCAGAAGCACCTTGGCACCCTTGTCAGCCAGTTCGAGAACCGTTGGCAGCAAGGCACGGAGACGTGTTTCATCCGTCACACGCCCGTCGGCCATTGGGACGTTCAGGTCCACACGCACAAGCGCGCGCTTTCCTTTGATATCTCCCAGATCGTCGAGCGTGCGAAATGCCATCTGGATTTCCTTACAGCAACTTGCCAATGACGCCGGCGGTGTCCACCATGCGGTTTGAAAAACCCCATTCATTGTCATACCAGCTCAACACACGGACCAGCTTGCCGTCAATGACTGCCGTTTCAAGGCTGTCGATCGTTGAACTCGCCGGGCAATGATTATAATCAATGGAGACCAAAGGCTCGTCGGAATAAGCCAGCACGCCTTTGAGCTTGCCCTCAGACGCTGCCTTCAACAATGTATTGACCTCCTCAACCGATGTATCGCGCTTCGGCGTAAATGTGAGGTCTACAATGCTGACATTTGGCGTCGGAACGCGAATGGCCGAGCCGTCGAGCTTGCCCTTCAACTCAGGCATCACTTCGCCAACCGCCCGCGCTGCGCCAGTTGTTGTCGGGAATCATAGACATCGCTGCTGCCCGTGCACGGCGCATATCGTCGTGGATCTGGTCGAGAATTTTCTGATCATTGGTGTAGCTGTGGATTGTCGTCATCAGCCCGCGCTCGATACCGATCGCATCATTCAAAACTTTTGCGAGTGGTGCGAGGCAGTTGGTGGTGCAGCTTGCGTTTGACACGATCACATCATCTGACGTCAGAACGTCGTGGTTCACGCCAAATACGACGGTTTTGTCGACATTCTTTCCAGGCGCTGAAATCAGAACGCGTTTTGCGCCAGCTGCCAGATGCTTTTCGGCGCTCGCCCGATCAGTGAAGAAGCCGGTGCACTCAAGCGCGATGTCGATGCCATTTGCACCATGCGGCAGATTGGCAGGGTCGCGTTCTGCAGTGACATGGATACGCTTGCCGTTGACGATGATGTCATTTCCGTCGGCTTCCACAGTGCCGGGAAACGGGCCATGGACGCTGTCTCGCTTGAACAAAAGCGCATTTGCCTTGGCCGGGGCGAGATCGTTGATTGCGACCAGTTCAAGGTCATGGTCATCACGCTCCAGGATCGCGCGCGCGACCAAGCGACCAATGCGGCCAAATCCGTTGATTGCTACTTTTACAGTCATATTTGCTCCTATTGGCCCAGGCGGGCCACAATTTGCGGGGTAATCTTGTCAGCAGTCAGGCCGAAATAATCATAGAGTGCATCAATTGGCCCAGAGGCACCGAAGCTATCGATACCAATCCGAAGACCATCGCCAACATAACGCTCCCAGCCCATTGTCGTGCCCGCCTCGATTGAGACGCGCATCGTGCCGACCGGTAAAACAGATGCCCTGTAATCGGCGTCCTGAGCGTCGAAACGCTCCCAGCTCGGCATGGAGACGACATCGGCCCCAATGCCCTGCTGTTCGAGCCGTTCCGCCACCGACGCTGCAATCGCAACTTCGGAGCCTGTGGCAATCAAAATGACCTTCCGCGCAGCTTTGGCCGGGATCAATGTGTATGCTCCCAGCGCCGAGAAATTCTTGCTTATGTCGGAGCGTAGCTGCGGCAGATTCTGTCGGGACAGGGCAAGAACCGATGGCGTCGACGCGCTTTCGATAGCCAAGGCCCAGCATTCGGCCGTTTCGATTGTATCGCAAGGCCGATAAACATCCAGATTTGGAATAAGCCGCAACGACATGACCTGTTCAATCGGCTGATGCGTTGGACCATCTTCGCCCACGCCGATGGAATCATGCGTCATCACATATACAACGCGCGTTTCCTGAAGCGCCGACAACCGGATCGCAGCGCGGCAATAATCCGAAAAGATGAGGAACGTGCCGCCATAGGGAATGATCCCGCCATGCAGCGCCATTCCATTCATGGCCGCAGCCATGCCAAATTCGCGGATCCCATAATTGACGTAACGGCCAGAATAATCGTTTTTATCCAAGGTATCAGTCGATACTGTTCGGGTAAAATTTGAGCCGGTCAAATCAGCAGACCCGCCGAGCAATTCCGGTATAGCTGCGGTTGCAGCCGTCAACGCTATCTCGGATGCCTTGCGCGTTGCAATGCTCTGCGGTGCGGCGATTAAGTTATCCAGATGAGGCTTGAGCCACGCGCCGCTGGGGTCTCCGGCCATCGCCGTCTCGAATTTTTGTGCCTCCGCCGACGCCGCCAAACGTGCCTGCCAATCTGCGTGGGCGGCCGTACCCTTGTCGCCTGTTGCACGCCATGCAGACAGGATATCGCCGGGAATTTCAAAGGCAGGATAAGGCCAATCCAGAGCTGCTCGGGTGGCGACGATCTCCTCGGCGCCAAGCGGACTGCCATGCGGGGCCTTTGTGCCTTGTTTGTTGGGCGACCCCTTGCCGATCAGGGTCCGGCAAGCAATCAGCGAAGGACGCTCATCTTGAAGTGACGTCTTAATAGCACGATTTATATCATTGAAATCATGTCCATCACATGCTTCCACATGCCAGCCCGATGCGCGATAACGTGCGGCTATGTCTTCGCTTGTCGACAGGTCAGTGGCGCCATCAATGGTGATCCGGTTATCGTCCCAGAAAACAATCAGGCGGCCAAGTCCAAGATGACCTGCCAGGCCAATCGCTTCGTGGTTGATACCTTCCATGAGGCAACCGTCACCTGCAACAACCCATGTCCGATGATCCACCAAATCATCACCGAACCGCGCGTTCAAATGACGCTCGGCGATTGCCATGCCAACCGCCATTGCCAATCCTTGTCCTAGCGGACCCGTCGTGCACTCTACGCCATCAATGAGGAAATTTTCAGGGTGCCCTGCGCATGGGCTCCCCAGTTGACGAAAATTCCGAATGTCTTCAATCGTTGGGCTTTCGTAGCCTGTGAGGTACAAAGTCGCGTAGGCAAACATCGAACCATGACCCGCCGACAGCACAAAGCGGTCGCGGTCGGCCCAACGAGGGGCCTTGGGATCAAATTTCAGAAACTTGGAATATAGCACCGTAGCTACATCTGCCATGCCCATAGGCATACCGGGATGGCCACTATTGGCGGCCTGCACAGCATCCATGGCCAGTGCCCGAATTGCATTGGCCATTTGCTGGTCACTGACGGTCATGTTCTATCCCCACTTGTTACTCCCGAACGGAAGCAGGAGGCGGGGCATATCAATCTATGCGATACCGCCGAGTCGTTGGTGCGAACCCTTTGCGGATGCAAGTGCCTAGCGTCAAGTCAGCCAAGCGGAATTTCCGAAGGGAATCTGTCTCAATATTGGCTTTCATTCATTTCCATTATGTCGATTGTCTGTTACAGTTCCTCATGAAAGGAAGCTAAGCCATGGCAGATGAACGATTTATCGTCGCAATTGGCCGGATCGAGCGTGCCTTGTCACGCATTGAAAAGTTGACGGCCGCTCCCGCAGACAGTGCGACGAGCGACATTGTCGAGCGGCATGAAAAGCTTAAATCGGAAACACTTGCTGCAATTCACGATATCGACAAAATTCTCTCAGGTGTAAGCTGATGCCCGACGTAAAATTATCGATCGCTGGCCGCGACTATATTGTGGGCTGTAATCCTGGCGAAGAGCCTCGGCTTGCCGCACTGGGCGCTATGGTCGATGAAAGCGCGCAAGAAGCGGGTGGCTCGGGCAATCTGAACGAGACGCGTACCTTGCTGTTTTCTGCGCTGCTACTCGCAGATAAGCTGCATGACGCGAACGCGGGCGACTCGTCTCCAAACGGAGACACTCAGGCAAGCATGGCGACGGCACAATCTGCCGAGGCATTAGAAGGACTTGCAAGCCGATTGGAAAATCTGGCGCTTAGGCTTGAGAATTAACTTAACTGGCCTATATTGGCGAATGGCGGAACTGTCCGGCACGAACTGATGAGAACATCCCTGAGGCGATTATCTATCTAAGGGAGCTGTCCCTGCCTGGGCCGTACGGGAAACTGTAAGGTCCAGATCACACGGTGCCCACCTGACGTCCTGGCGTCAGAGGATATTCCGGGAAACGACCCATGGTGGTTCCGCCAACTTTCATCAGGAAATCTTGTGCTCCAAGAATATGACAAACAGGCGCAGCGGTTGGAATATCGTAATATGCGCGACCAGTTTGTGGACGCGCTTTCGCCGCAGAACCGCGCGTTGGCGTTTTCAAAGGTCCCAAGTCCGCTCGCGCAATATCTGCAATCAGGCAAAATTATAGCTGGCTATGTGGCCATAGGTTCTGAGGTGAACCCTTCTTCACTCTTGGCGCAGGCTCATGAGTTGGGCTGCGAGATTGCCCTGCCGCATGTGACGCGCCGGTCTTCCCCAATGCGCTTCCTGCGCTGGTCACCGGGTGACCAATTGGTTGCCGGCCCCTTCGGACTTCAGCAACCTCACGAAAGTGCTCCCGAATACAAGCCTGACATAGTTTTGACCCCGCTGACCGCTTATGATGACCGCCTGATGCGGCTTGGTCAGGGGGCAGGCTATTATGACCGGGCGTTGAGCCTTCTTGACCACGCGATCAAGGTCGGCCTTGCCTGGTCGATACAGTGCGCGCCTGTATTGGCAACGGACATCTGGGATGTTCCAATGGATGCAATACTCACCGAAAAATCGTGGATTACCTTATGAACCTGCCCCAAAAACGACCCAGCTGGCGCAAACCAGCAGGGATGCTCGCAATATTACTGATCATTTTGATTTGGTCAGTGATTGTCGTGAGTGCATCCGAATTTATCGGCGCACAACATATTGCCGTCCAAACTATTATTTACCTGGTGGCTGGGATCATTTGGATCGCGCCGATGCGTCCACTGATGATCTGGATGGAAACGGGATCTTTTCGCGCGCCACCCAAAGCATAAACCTGGGAAGTGGCGCGAGTGACGGGGCTCGAACCCGCGACCTCCGGCGTGACAGGCCGGCGCTCTAACCAACTGAGCTACACCCGCTAACTTGCGGTGGGGGCGCACTATAAGCGACGCAAGATTCTGTCAACGGCATTTGTCGTAAAACGGTCATTTGCGTGCAATCAGTTCGCTTCCGTGTCGGAGATAAATCTAATGCAAACGTTGTAAAATCTTATAGTGTTAAACCCCTGCACAATAGATAAATTACATATTATGTATATATTTCATATATTTATATTGGTTAATCGACGTCGGGGTAATTAACCGTTTCTTGATACTGTTCTGGCACATGTCCGTGCGATGTTCAGGTCGATCTTATTTCAGCGCGCCGCAACGCATGCCTTGGCCGACCGAGCCACGGTCTGGCATCGCCTGTGCGCTTCTCCTGCTCTGTATGAGCTCTCCAGCCCATGCTGCAGGCACAGTTGCAGGCACCGATATTCAGAATATCGCGTCCGCCACCTTTGACACTGCAAGCGGCCCTGTCACTATCGACTCGAACACGGTTTCGATCAAAGTCGACGAATTGCTTGACGTCACAGTCGTCCGGACTGATCCGGGCGATGTTCTCACCAGTCCCGGCAAAGCAGGCAATGTTCAGTCGTTTCGCATTACTAACACTGGTAACGGAAACGAAGCTTTTTCGTTTACGGTAAATACGGCGAATGGAGGCGACGATTTTGATCCGACGCTCCAACAGATAGTTATCGATAGCAATGACAATGGGGTTTATGACGCGGGCGTCGATGTGGTCTATGTTGCCGGATCAAACGATCCTGTCATCGCGCCAGATCAAAGCAAAGCTGTTTTTGTCATCACGTCGACTCCTTCAGGTCTTCCTGACGGTGCCCGAGCAAATGTCAGCCTGACTGCGGCGGCAGTGACTGGCACCGGTGTGCCCGGCACATCTTTTCCGGGTCAAGGGCAAGGCGGCGGAAACGCCGTTGTTGGTGCCACTGGCGCAGATGCTACGGCGAATGGCTTTTTGGCGGTTCAAGCCACATCAATCACTTTGGTCAAAACAGCCACAATCACTGATCCGTTCGGCGGTCAACGCCCTGTTCCCGGGGCAGTCGTCACCTATCGCCTCGTTGCAACAGTTTCGGGCGCGGGCGTGCTCAACAACCTCAACATCGTCGATCCTATACCTGCAGGATCCGCCTACCAGAACGGGTCCATGACGATCCAGTCCGGAGCGGCGGCCCCAGTCGCCTTAACTGACATGGCTGATGCCGACGCAGGTGTATTCAACGGAACACGTGTAGCTGTTCTAGCGGGCAATGTTCCTGCCGGCGAGACAAGGACCGTTACCTTCAGGGTGGTCATCCAATGATCAACCATTCCGACTTTAACCCTTTTGAAAGAATAAAGAAATTCTTCGAACCGTCGGCTGATGGCTCGTGAGACCGTCCTGATTGCGGCGGTGGGCGCAATCAATTTATTGAACCAGGAGTATTAAGCCATGACCAGTACGCTTAAACTGCTCGCTGCCTGTTCGACAGTTTCCGTTGCAATGCTGTGCTCTGCGCCTGCATTTGCTGGCGGGACTGCACCAGGCACGGACATTTTGAACACGGTAAACGTGAATTATCAGGTGGGTTCCGTTGCCCAGACAGCAGTGTCCGCATCGGACACATTCAAGGTCGACCGCAAGATCATTTTTAGCTTGGTTGAAGCCGCGACGACCGGAACGACCACCGTGAACCCCGGCCAGACTGCACAGGTTACGCCGTTTCCAGCTGACCAACACATCAAACGACACGCTCGATTTCAGCCTCGCAGCTATACAGCAGGCAACATTGACAAACGCGGCGCACGGCGGACAAGACGGCTTTGACCTGACGGCATTCTCGTTCTTTGTCGATGCAAATGGCAACGGAACCTACGAGGCAGGGACCGATATCGCGACAACCGTAGACAATCTTGGCCTTGATCAATCGCGGTTTATCTTCATTGTGGGCAATGTCCCGCTTGCCGTCACTAACGGCCAGATTGCGGGTGTTCAATTAAGTGCAACTGCCCTGGAAAGTAACGGCAGTGCAATCACCGCAGTCGGCGATGCTACGGCAAACGGCGCCGCCACTGTTGAAACGGTTTTTGCCGACACCGTGAAGTCCGGTATTGGCGGCACGTCTGCTGCACGCGACGGTATCGACGTCGCCACCGACAGCTATACGGTTTCATCTGCGGTCCTCAGCGTATTCAAAAGCAGCCGAGTCATCAGCGACGGCGTCAGCGCGAGTAATTTCAAATCCATTCCTGGCGCTGTCGTGGAATATTGCATCTCGGTTGCCAACGCGGCTGGTGGCGCAACTGCCACCAACATAAGCATTTCCGACCTTGTGCCAACGAACACCACGTTCGTTCCAGCCTCGATCCGCATAAATGGAACCGTAACGTCGCCAGGCGTGAGCCAGACATGTAGTGGCGGCACGGCAACCACCGACAGCGCAGGAGACGCAGACGGTGGCAGCTTCGGAACGCCGGCAAATACCGTCGCGGGTTCATTGACGAATATTACCGGTGGTAACTCCAGTGCGCTAATCTTCCGCGCAACCATCAATTAAGGAATATTGGGCGGTGCGGCTGAGCCTGCCACCGCCCAAGTTCGCAATGAATGCGTTAACCAAATTTATAAGGCAAGCCGCCTTTGTGCTGGCTGCAGGGACGCTCCTCTCTGCCGCCTGCACAGACGCGTCTGCGCAAACTGCCCCACGGCTGATTGCCAACACAGCGCTGGCTGAGTGGGATGTAGGTGGAAGCAAGCTGACGATCAACTCCAACACGGTCGAATTTGCTATAGAATCGACGCCGACACCTCCTGGCATTTCCTTATTCCGGTTATCAAGTGGTCCCGGATCGATCACGCAGCCTCTGCCTGGTTCGATGTGTGCAGGCAATAATGGTCGGGTCCCTATGGCCTTGGGCGGCCCCTATGCGGACACCCAGTTATCCGCAGCAAGTCTTGTATCAACCACCGCGATCCGTGCGGGGGAACCGCTTATCATTCGCGTAGACGCACCGTTGAAAGAATGTTAGCAGCGCGGCGATTGATTCATTCGACGCCCTGATCACAACCTCAAACGGCGACCAGGAACGTATTTCTTTTACGGAAGACTCGGTAAACAGCGGACGGTTTACCGGCTTTATCAATACAAAAGCGATCCCGCCTACACCTGTTCATGGCGACTGTGCTCTCTCGGTCAATCCGGGCGACAGCATCGACGTTGATCTCGACGATCCAATGAACGGATCCACCGTTGGCCATATTGGTGTCGAGATCCTTGTTGATCCATTTGGGGTCACCTTTGATAGCGGCGACGGAGTTCCGGTTGATGGCACGCGCGTCACCATATTGGACGTCGCCACAGGTCAACCGGCGGATGTGTTCGGTGACGACGGTATTTCTGTATTCCCGAGCACAGTTGTCACCGGGTCGTCAGTCACTGACTCAAGTGGCCATGTCTATAACGTTTGGCCCCGGTTTCTACCGGTTTCCGTTTTTGCGCCGAGGGACATATCGGCTAATAGTCACACCGCCCTCGCCTTACACCTTTCCCTCCACGTCAACGCCCGGAGAGTTATCGACGCTCACGCGACCGGACGGCGGCGCTTTTGTTATAGGTTCAGGGTCCTACGTCGGCACCATTACCTTGTTCGACCCTGCCCCTGTGCGTATCGACATTCCCCTCGACCGGCCCGGTGGCGCACTGAATATCCGTAAGGAAACCTCAACGGTCACGGCAGCGCCAGGCGATATTGTCCAGTATCGGATCATGATCGAAAATGCCGACCGGACGCGAAACTCGGGTCAGGTAACGATCACGGACAGACTGCCAAACGCGCTGCGCATTCGGAAGAATAGTTTTCGATATCAGGGCGCTAGCGTTGCCCCAAGCCTAGCAGGCGACGGCGGCAGCTTTAGCGTCACCGTGCCATCGATTGCCGCGGGCGGAAAAGGTCTGCTGACATATCTGGCTGAAGTCAGACAGGACGCACGTCCTGGTGAGGCAATCAATCTAGCGTCCGCCGTCGACAGCCGTGGTGCGCAAAGCGCAACCGTCGACGCGACGATCCGGATCGTCAAGGACAGCATTTCTGATCGTTTTACGCTTGTCGGACGAGTCACCGAAGGTGGCTGCAAAGTTGACCCGCGTCTCGCCAAGGGCCTCGCCGGCATTCGCGTCATGTTGCAGGACGGCACATATACAGTGACCGACAAGGACGGACGCTATCATTTTGAAGGCCTCATTCCTGGCCTGCATGTGGTCCAGATTGACCCAGGCAGCTTTCCACTGGATCGCGCCCCTGTTAACTGCACCAACAACAGTCGAAGCGCCGGCAGCCCAATTTCGCGGTTTGTGGAGGGTAGAGGTGGCGCACTCAAACGCGCTGATTTCCGCGCAATGGCAACAGAGCCACGCGCTGACACCCGCACATCTTCCGCGGAACTGGCGCCTATCCTGACTGATCCCCAGGCAGCAGGTGCCGAGCGTGACTGGTTTGCCGGTCAGGAACCCGGAACCGGCTTTGTCTATCCCGACATCAACCAAAATCCGCGCGTGAAATCCATTCGTATTGCGGTCAAACATCGTGCCGGTCAGACGGTGGAATTGCTGGTGAATGGCGTCAGCGTAAGCGCGCTCAACTTTGACGGCGTCAAGAAAAGTGCTGACGACCAGATCCATATCGCAATCTGGCGCGGGGTCAGCATAGAAAACGGCGAGAACAAGCTTGTGGCGCGCATCAAGGATGGGGCTGGCGCTGTCGTCGAAACACTCGAGCGCAGCGTGTATTTTGCACGCGCACCGATGAAGGCTGAATTCATCAAGGCGCAGTCGGTTCTCGTCGCGGACGGCGTTTCGCGTCCACGCATCGTTGTGCGCCTGACCGACCGGAACGGCAAGCCAGTACAACATGGCTCGGTAGGCGATTTCCAAGTGTCCGACCCTTACAGAGCAGCGGTGGAGATCGATGCGCAGCAGGCAAATCAGTTGTCCGGGTTGGAGCGCGCTGCGCCCGTTTGGCATGTGCGTGGTGATGATGGCTTGGCCTATATCGACCTCGAGCCAACCACCGCGTCCGGCACTGTCGCGGTCAGTTTTAACTTTGTCGATGGCGAAGTACGCAGAACGCAGCGCATTGAGACATGGCTTGACCCGGGCGACCGGCCTTGGACGGTTGTGGGCTTTGCTGCGGGAACCATAGGCTTCAACAAGCTTGAAGAAGGTCTGGAATTGTTGGTAGGCGACGATGCTCCCCTGAATATCGACGGCCGCATTGCGTTATATGCAAAGGGCCGAGTCACCGGAAAATGGTTGATGACCATGGCCTATGACAGCGACAAGAAAGAGGACGAGACCCGCTTTGCCGGGATCATCGATCCACGCCGTTATTACACAATTTATGCAGATGGCACCAACCAGCGCTACGATGCTGCCTCGGTCCGCCGTCTATATCTGAAATTGGAACGCCCCCAGTTTTATGCCTTGTTCGGGGATTACCAGACGGGCATCGATGAGCCTGAACTTGCGCGATACCAGCGGTCGTTCAACGGTGTGAAGGCTGAGTATCGCAATGATGCGATCCAGGCGACTGCCTTTGGTTCGGACACGCCCTACCGTTATCGCCGTGAGGAAATTCAGGGCAATGGTCTGTCAGGTCCCTATCGGTTAAGCGCCCGCGACATCATTGCGAACACCGAACGGGTGCGTATCGAAACACGCGACCGTCTCCGGTCGGATCGTATCATCGAAACAAAGGTCCTGATGCGTCACATCGATTATGATATCGATTATCTCTCAGGAAGCATCAGTTTCCGCGCACCGGTGCTTTCGCGCGGGTCAGGCTTCGATCCGCAGTTCATCATCGCAGAGTATGAAGTGGATGGCGTTGGCAAGCGGGTCGCGAACGCAGGCGGGCGGGTGCGCTGGACTAGCGATGATGCGAAGCTGCAGATCGCGGCAACCGGGGTTCATGACGAAAGCGACATCAGCAAGACTGATCTTGTGGGCGGTGACATTATCTACCGCCCTGGTGTCGGCACCGAAATTCGCGCGGAGTTTGCCGGCACGAATTCGCAGGCCCAACGTTCGGCCGCTGTCCCAAGCGCAGACGGCGCAACCGCGTGGCTGGTGGAAGCCGAACATCATGACGCACACTTTGACGTGCTCGCTTATATCCGTGAGCAACAAGCAGGCTTCGGCGTTGGCCAGCAGAACCGTTCGGAAACTGGCACGCGCAAGTTCGGCGTCGATGGCAGGGTGCGTTTGTCGGAACAGCTTTCGGCTTCATTGATTGCCTATCAGGAAGAATTTTTCGGCAACGACGCGCGCCGCAGGGCGGCAATTGGCGAGATCGAATATCGCTCAGATGAAACGACATTCCGCGCTGGCCTCACTTATGCCAATGACGCACTTGCCGACGGAACCACAAATGAGTTAACGCTTGCCCGGCTTGGGGCGTCACAGCGCTTCTTGGACGGAAAGCTGGAACTGTCGGCACAAACGGAATTTGCGCTCGGCGGCAAAGACGAAAGCATCGACTTCCCTGCGCGGCATAATATTTCGGCGCGCTATCAGGTAAAATCCGGCGTCGCACTCGTCGCCGGCTATGAAATTGCCAAGGGCGCAAATATCGACGCGCGTACCGCACGGATAGGCTTCGACCTGGCACCATGGGCCGGCGGCCGCGTGCTTGCCAGCGCCAACCAGCAGGACATTAGCGAATATGGTCCGCGCACTTATGCGGCTTATGGTCTCGCGCAATCATTCCGCATCAGCGAACATTGGTCGGTCGACATGACATTGGACGGAAACAAAACCATAAGCGGGATAAATCGTGCCGACGTCGTCAACCCCGACCAGCCAGTCGCTTCGGGCGGCTTCCTGGGGGCGTCTGGAGCACTCACAGAGGACTTTACGGCGGTCACTGCTGGTGCAACCTACCGAGGTACAGTTTGGAGCTGGACAGGCCGCGCTGAGGTCCGCGACGGCGAAACCACGAAGCGTTCCGGCCTGATCACAGCGGTACTCCGCCAAATTGGTGAAGGCCGCGCTGTAGGGGGCGCGTTCAGCTGGTTCCGCGCCAAACAGGATATGGGCGCCAGAACGACGGCAGCAAAGGCGGAAATCAGCTGGGCACACCGTCCGGGGAACAGCGAATGGTCGATCCTCAACAAGACAGAATTCCGCTATGATGCGGTGCGCGGTGCCGTGGCCGGCGCGACGGGCCCCATCGGCAATGCCTTGTTGAATATCAACGGTGATGCAAGCTCACGCCGGATTATCAACAGCCTTTCGGTTAACTACACGCCCATTGATTCCCGTTCAGGCAGCTTCGTTGAACGCGGCGAATATGCGCTGTTCTGGGGAACGCGCTACGCCACGGACCGTTTCGGCAGCGACGACGTCAAGGGCTGGAGCAATGTCATCGGCGGCGATTTCAAGTACGATATCAGCAAATTGGCGGATGTCGGCGTGTCCGGAACCGTGCGCATTGGCAGCAAGGCATCCAATGTCGCTTACGCCATTGGTCCGCAATTGACAGTCACGCCATTCGAAAACGCGAACATCACATTCGGCTACAATATCGTCGGGTTCGAAGACCGCGATTTCGAAGAAGCCCGCTACAGCCGTTCAGGCCCGTTTGTGACGTTCAAGCTGAAGTTCGACCAAACAAGCCTTTCCGGCTTCAAACTCTAGTCTGCGAACAATATAACCGGCGTTTCGATAAGCTTTTTCAGCGCCTGAGCATAGCTTGCCGCATCAAATCCATCGACGACGCGATGGTCGCAGCTGATCGACAAATTCATCAATTTTCGCGCTTCGATATTGTCGCCAACAAACATCGGTCGCTCGACAATCTTGTTCGGACCAATGATGGCAACCTCAGGCCGGTTGATCACCGGTGTGGTCGCAATACCGCCAAGTGGACCAAGCGATGTGATCGTCAGGGTCGAACCCGACAATTCCTCACTCTTGGCTGAACCGCTGCGCGCCGCTTCCGCAAGACGCGTGATTTCGCTGGCCAACTGCCAGATGTTGCGGTCTTGCGCATCGCGAATAACAGGGACCATCAAACCGGCGTTGGTTTGCGTTGCCATGCCGAGATGGACAGCGCCGTGCAGGGTGACAATGCCATTTTCGTCATCGAACCGAGCATTGATCATCGGAAATTGTGGAATAGTTTTGCAGATGGCGACGATCAGCATGGGCAGCAGAGTCAGCTTGGGCTTCGCGCCGCGATTGGCATTCAGATCGGCGCGCATCGCTTCAATCGCGGTAACGTCGATTTCCTCGACATAGGTAAAATGCGGGATGTGCCGCTTCGACGCAGCCATATTGTCGGCAATGCGGCGTCGCATGCCAATGACCTTTACCGCCTCGTCCTCGCGCCGGGCATTTGCATGTGCAGGACGATAACCCATGCCGGTGCCATAATTGAGGAAAGCATCGAGGTCTGCATGGCGAATATGTCCGCCCGCGGCTTTAACCTGTGTCAAATCGACGTCAAGGTCCTTGGCGCGCTGGCGCACGGCAGGCGAGGCCATGACCCTGTCGGAATGGCCTCCATTGGTCAGCGCTGCTGGTGCAGGTGGTGCGGGAGGTGCTGGCACCGAAGGAGACGGTACGACTTCAGTCGCCGTCACTGGCTCTGGAGCATGCGGATTCTCATCCTCCACTACAGCAACCAATTCCGGGCCCGGGGCTGGCGTTTCCGTTTCCGGTGCAACATCGCCGCCGTCTTCGGCCATTTCGATTTCCACAAGCATCGCGCCGATAGCGATCACGTCGCCCGCCTCACCCGCAACTCTTGTCACCACGCCCGAAACCGGGCTTTCCATTTCAACTGTCGCCTTGTCGGTCATCATGTCGGCCAAAGGCTGGTCTTCGGAAATCTTGTCGCCAACCTTTACGTGCCAGGCAACGATTTCGGCTTCTGCGATACCTTCACCGATGTCCGGCAAATTGAATGTAAATTTCGGCATCGGTCAGTCCTTCATGATCTTGTCAAAGGCGCGGGCAAGGCGCACCGGTCCGGGGAAATAGGCCCATTCAAGGCTATGCGGATATGGAGTGTCAAAGCCGGTGACGCGTTCAACGGGCGCCTCGAGATAATGGAAGCACCGTTCCTGAACCTGCGCCGCCAGTTCTGCACCAAAACCGCTCGTCCGCGTTGCTTCGTGGACCACCATACAGCGGCCCGTTTTCTGCACCGATGCCATGATGGTTTCGATATCCAGCGGCAACAATGTGCGCAGGTCGATAATCTCGGCATCAATGCCCTGATCGGCTACCACTGCTTTGACTACATGGACCATGGTACCATAGGTCAACACCGTAAGCGCTTCTCCTTCACGCACGACAGCGGCCTTGCCAAGATCGATGCGGTAATATCCTCCAGGAACAGCGCTTCCCTCATGCTTCGACCATGGTTCAACGGGCCGGTCATAATAGCCGGTAAACGGGCCATTATAGATGCGCTTTGGTTCGAAAAAGACCACCGGGTCATTATCTTCAATCGCTGCAATAAGCAGGCCCTTGGCATCATAAGGCGTTGCGGGAATAACGGTCTTGATGCCGCAAATATGCGTAAACATGCTTTCCGGACTCTGGCTGTGCGTTTGCCCGCCAAATATGCCGCCGCCAAAAGGCGAGCGCACGGTCATCGGGCAGATAAAGTCATTTGCTGAGCGATATCGCAGACGCGCCGCCTCGCTCACCAGCTGGTCAAGGCCGGGGTAGATATAATCGGCAAACTGGATTTCAGGAACAGGTCGAAGCCCGTAGGCAGCCATGCCAACGCCAACCCCAATGATCCCGCATTCGCTGATTGGCGTGTCAAACACGCGGGTTTTGCCATGCTTCTTCTGGAGGCCGGCAGTAGCCCGAAACACGCCGCCGAAATATCCGACATCTTCACCCATGACGACGACTTCGGAGTCCTTCGCCAGCATCACATCAAGCGCGCTGTTGATGGCTTCAATCATGTTCATCGTTTTTGTGGCAGGTTCCGACATCATCGTGCCTCCCACTCGGGACCAAATTTGTCTTTTTGCTCCTCAAGCATTTGCGCGCACTGCTCCTTCAAATGCCAGGGCATTTCTTCAAAAACATCTTCGAACATCGTTTCGAACGGGTGGTGCAGCCCGTGGCCCAATATGCCGTTCTGCTCAGCTTCCTTCTGAACCGACTTCACATGGTCGGACAATTCGAGAATAAGCGCGTCATGCTGGGCGTCGCTCCACGCACCAATCGTGATCAGATGGTCCTTCAGACGCGTGACCGGGTCGCCCAATGGCCACAAGGCATATTCCTCCGCCGCGCGGTAGGCGCCAGGATCGTCGGAGGTCGAATGCCCCTCACCCCGATAGGTGAAATATTCGATGAGGGTCGGGCCGCCATTTGTTCGCGCACGATTGGCTGCCCATTGCATGGCTGCATACACCGCAAGGGCATCATTACCGTCCACCCGAAGGCCAGCGATACCATAACCGATGGCGCGCGCGGCGAATGTCGTCCTCTCACTGCCTGCAAAGCCGGAGAAGGATGATATCGCCCACTGGTTGTTCACGACCTGGAAGATGACTGGCGCATTATATACAGCCGCAAATGTCAGGGCGCTGTGGAAATCGCCCTCAGCCGTCGATCCGTCACCGCACCAGACTGCCGAGATACGGGTGTCCGCGCGCGAAGCCGATGCCATAGCCCAGCCAACGGCCTGAGGATATTGCGTCGTCAAATTGCCCGAGACGCTGAAAAAGCCATATTCCTTCGCCGAATACATCACCGGCAATTGGCGGCCTTTCAAATGGTCGCCACGGTTGGAATAAATCTGGTTCATCATGTCGACGAGCGGATAGTCGCGCGTGATCAATATGCCTTGCTGCCGGTAGCTTGGAAAGCACATGTCGTCCGCATGCAAAGCCATGGTCGTTGCAACTGAAGTGGCCTCCTCGCCAAACGACTTCATGTAAAAGCTTGTTTTGCCTTGACGCTGGGCGCGGAACATGCGGTCGTCAAATGCCCGCAGAAGCAGCATCTTTCGCAGCATTGCGCGTAAGGTATCGGCATTCAAACCGGGGTTCCAGCTGCCCGATGCGTGATTGTCATCCCCAAGCACACGAACAAGGCCATATGCCAAAGGGTGAATATCTGCTGGTTGCGCATGCTCGTCGGGGCGTGGATTGGCATCGACCTCAGGAACAACGACGTCACTAAAGTCTGCCACGTCACCAGGACGGAATTTGGGTTCGGGGATATGCAGATGCAGCGGCGCGAGATTGTCTTTCATGTGCTGCACCATATTCGTCTCCGCTCCCGTTCGCCCAAACGACTCAGGCAATTTATTATCCATGCTTGTTATAATATTTCAAACAAGGTTTTAGGTCAATATCACTGACCTAAGCGGGGCTTACACGGCTACAGGCGCGGAAATGTGCCGTTGCGGGTGATAATCCACGACCTCAAAATCATCGATGCGGAAGTCAAAAATGTCTGACGGTGTCCGCAAAAGCCGCAATTTGGGGTTTCCTCCAGGCGAGCGAGCCAATTGCTCCTCAACCAATGGAGCGTGATTCAGGTAAAGATGAACATCGCCGCCCTGCCAAATAAGTTCACCAGCCTGATAACCGCATATCGCCGCCAACATCCGGGTCAGCAAGGCTGCGGAAAATGCGTTAAAGGCAAAGCCAAGGCCAAGGTCACAAGACCGCTGAAACAATATGCAGCTTAAAACATCGTCGGCGACATGGAACTGATAGGTTTTGTGGCACGGTGGCAGTGCCATCTGGTCAAGCTCGGCGACATTCCAGCCTTCAATGATGTGACGGCGTGATCCGGGATTCTTTTGCAGACTTTCCACCAGCAGGCTGACCTGATCGATGCCCTTTTCGGTCCGGCGGTACAAACCGTCTCCCACCGCTTCATAACGCGGCCAGTTTACCCATTGCGCGCCGTAAACAGGACCAAGATCGCCCCATGTTCGGGCGAACTCTTCATCCTCGACGATAAGATGCTCGAAATCTTCCTGAGATATCTGTTCGCCTGTCTCGCGGCGATATCGATCGAGTGGCCAATCAGTCCAAATCCGCACCTTTTGTTCGAGAAGTGGTCGGATATTGGTGTTGCCGGTGAGGAACCAAAGCATCTCGCGCGCAGCCGTTTTCCAATACACCCGCTTTGTAGTCAAAAGGGGTATGGCGTCGTTAGCAAGCGAGAAGCGCATCGTTGCCCCAAAAAGAGCCTTGGTGCCCACGCCCGTGCGATCGCGCTGTACTGTGCCATACTCCCATATCTGCCGCATGAGGGATAGATATTGCTCTTCATAATGTGGCTTAATAGACATATCCCACCGCTAAGCCACGTGCCCTCTTTTGGCAACCATCCCAATATGTTCGTTTCGTCAGACTATGAGTACGCATTTCTGTTCAGCAGTTTCGGATCATTGTAGCTGAGAAAATGCGTTGCCGCCGCACGCACGAACGCACTGTAATCAATCGGGCCTTTGGATTAGAGGAATTTAAAGTCATTTAAATCCAGAAAGATATGGTCTGTGTTTGGACCCATAGTTATATTATTAGGGCACCTCATGGACAGAATTGACGCTGCAGCCATCCAGTTACTCAACAGGGTGCGGATGATCGCCATGTTCTGGGTCTGGACGGTGACAAAACTGTCGATTTGCGCGGTCACTTATGTGGCCCTTTTGGCGGGCTCGCCCGATCCATCTGTTATACCCGTGTTGCAGTTACTCTGTGTTGCTCGGCTGGGATGAACGGTGACGACAACATTGTTGTCTGTTGCCAGGCCACCTCGCAATTCTAGGCTTCTGACTGGTCTTATCTTTGGCGACATCAGCCTCACTCTGGCTGCCATGCTGCTTCTGCGTGGGTTCGACGGCGCCATTATTGCATTTGGATTGACTGTTCCCTCTGTCGCAATGAGCATTCGCCTTGCTAAAGATTGGATCCTCGGCGACCAAATACTTGGTTTAATTACGGTTTTTTTCGTGATATCGCTTTTTTGGGCTATAGTCTTAACCACGTATTGACCGGCGGCAAATGGTTCGTACGCGGCGTTACCGAGCCGGCTTCGCAATATTCGGTGAACCGACCAAGTCGCGTCGTTCGTTCAGACGATCCGCTGACAAAAAAGAAATGCTGCTGACAAAATGCGAAGTGGAAATTGTGGAACTGCTTTGCCTTGGGTTACGTCAACCGCCAGATTGCTGACTGTTGCAACCTGACGGAAGGGAATGTTAAAATTCACCTGAACAGCGTGTATCGCAAGCTTGGGGTCGCTTCGCGGGCTGAGTTAATAGTAAAACGCGAAGGGCTTCGCACGACAAAACGCCAGAACGGTTCTTCTGGAAATGCACGCCCGAACCCGACTGGTGCGGAGTAACGGATTAGCATGGGTCGTCCCGCAACCCACATGCTGCATCGCGTACAAGATGATCGAACGACCATCTGTTAACCAAAACATATCTTTTTTATACTAACCACTTGTAGATTGTCGGGCATGGAACAGTCGCATCTACATCTCGAGGGAGCAAGCAAGCTGACCAAAATTTCATTCGACAAGGTTACCCATTCGCAGGTTGCGCAATCCTCCGAAACTCGGGCTGCTCGTATATCGCATAATAAAATGTTTCTAGGTGCGGCAATCGTCGGGTTGTTGCCAATTTGGATGGTATTGCTGCCGCTGGATATCACCAGTCAGCCGGAAGGGTGGCAGGTCTTTGTGCGCGCAAATTCCTTTGCAGTGCCAATCATCCAATTGATTTTCGTTATCATCGCAATGGGTAGAATATTTTCGCCGTTTCGCGCTCTAAAACAACTTCCGACCATCTCAAGCGCAGCACTGTTGGCTTGGCTGTTCATCGCATCGCTCACAACCTTTCAAACCGGAAACGATATTCTATCTGGAGCCATAGGCTTTTTCAAACTGATGCTCGCTGGCTTGTTTTTTCTCGCGCTTGTTGACGTCCGGAAAACTCTCGGAGAGCGGTTTTTGCGTACATTATGGATATCTATCGGGTGCGGCGCTTCTTTGTATATCCTGATTTGGGCCTTTCACATTGCCACGAATAGTCCGCAGGGTGATGATTGGATTTCAAGAATTCCGGGTGTGAACAATGTCCGGCATTTGGGACATTTTGCATTTGCCCTGGTTACCGCAGGCCTGTTCAGTCTGATAGCTTATCGCAACAGCACCAACACATGGCTGAGCTGGGCTTTGCCGGTACTGTTTGGCTCGGCAGGGCTTGGGCTGGCGTTATGGACGGGATCGCGCGGTCCTTTATTGGCAGCACTGGTGACCATCTTTGCAACATGCTGTGTTTCGACCGGTAATCGCAAGACCATAGCAACTTTTTTCATATCGTCTTCGATTGCTGCGACTGCGGTTGTCGCCACACTGCCCATTCCGCATGAGATTTATGGTATAGCCCAGGCCACCGGGTTTGCAGATGTGACGGCCGAAGGTGACGCAAGTTCTGGCAGAACTGGATTGTGGAAAGGGACGATTACAAAGATTAGCGAACGACCTTTACTCGGCTGGGGCGTTAATCAATTTGGCAAATTTGGAACAGCCAAAGCCGGACGAACTTTTTCATCCGCACAACTTACCCGCTCCAGCTTTTGTTTTCGGGCGGGATATTGTCGGCTCTGCTCGTGTTCATGATATTCGCGCCTGCATTGCGCCAGTGGAAATGGCCTTATAGCCCAGGACCAAGCGCCGCTGGCGTGGGTGGCGTCTTTGGGTTGCTCATCTATTCGCTTTATGATGGTATATTGTACTTTAGCTACCCGACAATGCTGTTTCTTCTGTGCATTGCCTCCAGTGTCGCTCCAGGCGTAACGAACGCCCGGCGCGATCTATCGGATTGACGCCAACGCTGACCCTATCGCTGGCAAATCGTTGGCATTAGCCGACGGCTTGCACAGCCTCGACCACGTTTTTCGCGTCCTGGTCCGCCGATACCCGCTTGCGCCATGTAGCCAGCGCCTGACCTACTATCTGATCCATGTTGTAATTTTGTAGGTCGCGAGCCGGCCAACGAATAATGTATGCGCTTCGGCTGAAGCAAGCGCCTCGTAGCGCTTATACAATATCTGGATGGCGAAAGTAAGGTGCCCTACATGGAGGGTGCGAAATTGAACCCACTCAACATTTATGGTGCAAGTAAAGCGAAAGCGGACGCGCTGTTGTTGCAGATGGCGATGCCGTTGGTCATTCGTACCGCGGCGTTCTTTGCGCCCTTTGATACACATAATTTCGCGCATCATCTTGTCGCAAAATTACGCAGGGGCAAGACGTTTCTGGCATCGTCGCAACATGAAGTATCTCCAACTTATGTACCGCATTTGGCAAACGTCGTACTTAACTTGACGATCGATGGCGCTCACGGCATCTGGCATATAAGCAACGGAGAGATGTTAAGCTGGCATGCATTTGCGCATGAACTCAGCGCCGTATGTCGCCTCAATATGCGTCATATCGGATCGGCATCGCCTGACGAGCTTGGGTGGATAGCAAGCCGCCCGCGGCGCTCTGGCCTTCGCTCAATCGATGGCCAGATTGCGCCCAAGCTTGGACCTGCGCTGGATGCGTTTGTCAGTAATATTGCGGCATAGGCACGTCCGGCAAAGGTCAGCTTTCATGTAAAAATTTTTCTCGCATTTCTAGGTTTGTTAACCCGGGTCTTTTGCGATCAGAGGGGTGATTATCCGATCCCGTTTCAGGAATATGGATGCAAAATCCGGGCACTAATCGTAGTCGAAATGTGACAAAAAACATTCAAACATAAGTTGTTACAGTATCTTTCGAATAAAACAGCTTGTCGCCGGGAAAATGGCGGAAATTCAAACGCATCCGATATGGTTTGAACTGCCAATAGCAAACAGCGTTTTAACCATTCCTTGAGGTTCTCAGGCTAGCGCATCACAATGCAAGCGCGCATTGTCATTGTGGATGATCGGTCAACCAATCTTCGCGTTTACGCGCAGTATGTTGCCATGATGGGTCCTGAATTTTCTGCGAAGTGTTTTCACAGCGCCGTAAATGCTTTAAAGTGGCTTGAAACCGAACCTGCCGACCTCCTGATCGTTGATTACCGCATGCCGGAAATGAATGGTGCGGAATTCATCAGTAAAATCCGATCGCGCACAATTGGTGCCCATATTCCGGCCATCATCATAACGGCAAGGCAGGACCGTGAATGCCGGATTACCGCGCTCGACGCTGGTGCGACGGACTTTCTACAGACGCCAGTCACGCACATCGAGTTTCGCGACCGTGCTTTGTTGCTGTTGGGACAACATTACCGTCAGCGCGAAATCAACCAATCGCTCGAAATCAATCGCGTCAACAACGATCCAAATGCCGAAGACAAAAGCGGCAAGTCGATGCTCGAGCAAATTATCGACACCACGCCAATTCTCATCAACGCGACCGATCGAAATGGCAAATTTCTGTTTTTGAATTCGTATCAGGCAGCATTGTTCGGGCGCGACCCCAATGAGCTTGTCGGCAAACCTATTGCCGAAATTATGGAAGCAGATCTCGTCGAACGCGAAATGCGCCGAAACGCAATCATTTTGGAAACTGGCGTCAACATTCCAAACTTTGAGGAGAAGTTCGTCAGTAAGGGCGTCGAGCTGATTTTTCACTGCAACAAAACGCCACTTTTGAATAAAGATAATCAGGCCATCGGCATATTGACGACTGGCTTGGATATCACGGCACGCAAATTTGCCGAACAGCATCGCACGCATTTGGCACTCCACGATATGCTGACTGGCTTGCCAAACCGCACGTTGTTGGCTCAACGCATGCACACGGCGATAGACGACAGCAAGTCCAGCAATCGCGGCGCCGCACTTTTGCTGCTCGATCTTGATCGGTTTAAGGTCATCAATGATACACGCGGCCATCAAACCGGTGATGTCCTGTTACGTCAAGTCGCTGAACGCCTGACGGCAGCGTTGGACAGTAATGGTTTTGCCTCACGCATCGGTGGCGACGAATTTGCCATCGTACTCCAAAATCTGGACGACAGCAGTTCGGTTGCCGCGAGTTGCTCACGCCTGCTCGCAAAGATTGGTGAGCCATACACGATTGGCGGCGTCGAACAGCTTATTGGAGCAAGCATTGGTATTGCGCTGATCCCGGAAGACGGTACCTCCCCCGATGAGCTGCTTCGCCTGGCTGACCTTGCCATGTACGAAGCCAAATCATCCGGACGAAATTGCTTTTGCTTTTTCTCGCCCCAGATGAACCATATTGCGCAAATGAACGCAGGTATTGAAGCCGATTTACGCGAAGCATTGAACAATGATCAGTTCTTTTTGGAATATCAGCCGATTGTAGACACAAATACTGGTGATTATGTCGGACTAGAGGCGTTGGTGCGGTGGAACCACCCAGTGCGGGGGCGACTGGTCCCCGCGGACTTCATCAAGGTTGCCAATGACTCCGGCCTGATTGGCCGCATCGGTGCGTGGGTTGTAGAAGCCGTTTGCAAACAGATCGCAGAGTTCAAACAGCAAGGCGTCGATCTTCCGCATATCGCGGTCAATGTGTCGCCCAAGCAGTTCCAATATGCGGCCATGTGCGATGATATTCTTGATCTCGCCGCCAAATACGACGTGCCGCGCGGAAAGCTGGCGATTGAAATCACTGAAGAGCTGTTGATTGACAACAATCAAAAAGTGCATGAGCAACTGGCCACCCTGAGGGCCGGTGGTATCCAGATTTCGATAGACGACTTTGGGACTGGCTATTCGTCGCTTCAGTATCTCAGAGATTTGCCTGCCACGCGACTCAAGATTGACCAGACGTTCATCTCGCGTATCGAAACATCGGCGACCGACCGCGCCATTATTTCAACGATCGCTCATTTGGCGCATGCACTTGATATGCGCGTGGTTGCCGAAGGGGTCGAAACCGAAGCGCAATTTGCTTTATTGCGCGCATCCGGATGTGACGAAGTTCAGGGTTTCCTGATAGGCCGCCCGTTGTCCGTCCAGGATCTGCGCAAATTGTTTAGCAGCGGGCGGGCGCAGTTCGGACTGGCGACGAAATGATGCGACTGTGGCGCACATTTAGGGGTGACCCGTCTTCAGAACAGCCAATGCATTCCAGTCGAATCATGCTTGCCATTCTGTCGGGCGGTTCGTCCTATTTCCTCGGCTATGACCTGCTTATTTTATCAGCATTCTCGGCCTATTTCGTTTTCAATACAGTGCTTTTTATCATGTATCGGCAAGGTGTCTGGAAAAAACAAAGACGCTGGCTTTCAGCAACGCTATGTGACGCAACTTTAGCATTTTACGTTATGCATCATGCACCTGAGCATATGGCTGTGTTTTACCCGGTGTTGCTCTGGATGATATTGAGCAATGGATTTCGCTTCGGGATAAATTGGCTGCTTGGCACAGCCATTCTGTCAGCTCTAAGCTTTGGAGCGGTCGTTGTTTCAACGACATATTGGCAGCAAAATCTGATATTAGGCGTCGTACTGACAGTAGCGCTTCTCGCGATCCCTGCCTATTGTTCGACACTTATCCGGAACATTTCCGACGCCAAAGAGGAAGCAGATTTGGCAAGCAAGGCCAAAAGCTTTTTTCTTGCTAGTGTGAGCCACGAATTGCGAACGCCGCTAAATGCGATCATCGGCTACGGCAATCACCTGCGTCATTCGAATATGCCGCGCGGACAGAAGGATATGGTAGAAGCGAGCGTATTGGCCGGCGAACATCTACTCCATCTGATCGAGCAACTTATTGATGTCGCAAAGGCTGGTACAGGTAAGACTGAAGTCAAGCATTCGGTCTTTCGTCCAACCGATCTGCTAACTGAAATTCGTGACATCATGACCGTGCGGGTGGAAGAGAAGGGTTTAAAGCTCCACCTTCAAGCTGAGCCAATGAGTGACAATCTGGTAGACGGGCCCGTAAGCGTCATTCGGAATATATTGCTAAACTTGGTAGGTAACGCAGCAAAGTTTACAGAAGCGGGTTCGATTACGATAAGTTGCGGCAAAGCCATTCGTAACAACCAAAGTGCTTTGTGGTTTGCGGTATCGGACACTGGCATCGGAATTGCCGATTCAGCTAAAGAGCGAATCTTCCAGCCGTTCCAGCAAGCCGACGAAACCGTAATGAACCGTTTTGGCGGCACTGGCCTCGGATTATCTATTTGTAAGCAGTTAGCTGAACAGGTTGACGGGACCATTACCGTCGAAAGCCAACTCGGCCAAGGAAGCACTTTCCGGATAGACGTTCCGTTGGAATATCTCCAGGAGCCTACCCGCGCATCGAGCTTTCGAGTGGTTTCCCAGTTAACATCCTTGCCATAGGGCCGATGGACACTGACTTCTTGTTACATGTGCAAACTTTGGAAACTTCGAGTGTTCGTCATATAAGCTGCACAGATGGCATCTCGCTACTCGATTCCATCGACGGCCTGGATCTGAAGCAATTCCAGATCGCACTTATCGCGCAGACGCTAGCCCATAAGATCGCGCCTGAAGACCATATATGGGATATGTTTGCTGAAGCTGACGTTGCCCCCGTTCTTGTTTCCGAACAGGAGATGGCTGGGCTGGAGAGCATTAGGCACACACCAGTCTATACCACGAGCCTTGCGCCATCAGCCGAGTTGGTAGAAATTAATAGTGCGATAAATATTGGTCGCGCGTTTGCCCGCAGAATTGCGCATAACTCAGGTCGAGTTCGCCGACGAACTCAAAACCTACACGCCGAAGCGGATTTTGGTTGCTGATGACAACAGGACCAACCGGAACGTTCTGGCGGCTATCCTCGAAACCGCGGGCCATTCTGTCGCAATGGCGACAGATGGTGATGAAGCGCTCATCGAGCTACAAAAGGGCGAGACAGATATTCTGTTGCTAGACGTCAACATGCCCCGTTTGAACGGCATTGACGCGTGCATGATGTGGCGTGAAAGTGAAGGCAGCCGCAGCCGTTTACCGATAATTGGTGTTACCGCCGACGCAACATCGGAAACTGAAATGAAGTGCCTTGATGCAGGCATGGATCTACGGATCACTAAGCCGGTAGACGCCCAGTTGCTATTATCGACAATCGAAACATATTGCGTTGAAATACCCAACCAACGCGGCGAACAAGTCGTCCAACGCTCGGAACCAAGTCAAAGATCTGCGCCCATCAAGCGCAACAACGCACATGACAGTGAACCGATTGACCGCGCGCAGATTCAATACCTGCTATCGATCGGCAATCAAGCATTCGTCGATTCCATGATCGACGGATTTCTTGAAGATATGGAACAGACGATTGAACCTTTACGCAGCGCCGTCAAAACGCTGAATGTTGCCGAATTCCGCTTTTGCGCCCACGCGCTTAAAAGCTCGGGTAACAACATGGGTGCAACATCGTTGGCTCATCTGTGCGGCCAGCTGGAAAAAGTCAGCGACATCGACTTTACGAAGCACCGGCTAACGTATCTTTCCCAGTTAGAGCATCAGATTAAACAAGCAACCACTGCGCTCAAAGACGATATTTATAGCAGCAGTTTTGTCGAAATGGCCGGCATTGACTAAAGCACCCGACTGTAAAACACTAAACATCTCGTAAGGTAGTTCCATCAATTCGTCTGGAGAAAGTAAACAAGCGGAGTCAGCAGTGTCGGCGCAACTTGGAGGGCATCCTTGAACAATCTGCGTGCTTGTGAATCACCCACTACAACAACATCATTGGCGAACACTTCGGGGTCATTGTAAAGACCGCGGCGAATGGATTTCAGGTTGTACAATGCCGCCATTTTTTGGCCATTCACCGTCCGGAATATCACGACATCATCCAATTTGGCAAATTCAGCGGTACCTTTCGCAACGGCCACCGCTCGCATCAGTGTCATTTTGCCGATCACGGGGTATAGCCCCGGTTCGCGCACTTGGCCGTCAATGGTTACAACCTGACTAACGGTTTCCTTGAGGTTCACTGTTACCTGAGGATCGCGGACATATTGCCCGCGCAATCTGCCTTCAATCTCTTCCTCAAGTTCGCCGGGGGTCTTCCCGGCTGCTTCAATTATGCCTGCCAAAGGGAAAGAAATACGTCCGCCAGCATCTGTCTGGACTTCCTGTTTGCTAAGCTCCTCAATTCCAAAGACATCAATCGTCAACTTGTCAAATGGCCCGATAAGATAAGGTCGATTTTGCTCAAACAGATCGAGCCGGGTTGGTTCCGGCAAGACGTCGCTGTCGACGACCTTTACATCTGACACGCTACCAGCGCCGCCCAATTGAGAGCTGCTACATCCAGCAAGGGCGGACGACAAAGCAACGATTACTACCAGTTTACGCATAGGTGATTCCCAATGACCATTCGAAATTGCTGCTAGCGAAGAGGAACTGGTAAAGCCACCCCTTTTGCGGGGATCTGAATGCAACGAGGGCGCCAACTAAATTCGATATCTGCCAAAATTAAGTCTGCCACTAACATACGTGGCTACATCATGTCCCTTGTAGGTAAAATCCAAAATACGACACAGTTGTAAAGGTATTGGAGGACAAAGCTCAAGAAGCGAACATTAAATGTTGGCGGAGAGATAGGGATTCGAACCCTAGGTACCGTCACCGGCACGCCGCATTTCGAGTGCGGTGCTTTCGACCACTCAGCCATCTCTCCGCAATTCACAGGAACTGGTCATTGCCGCAAAAACGGCGCGTCCCTATGACAGAGCGGGGCCATTAACTGATGTTTCTCGGTTTGCCAAGCCACAAGGTTGATTTGTGTCGCTGAAGATATGATATTGCAAATATGACCAAGGAATTGCCCCTACCCGAGATAGCCGAAGCTGCGTTTTCTATCGGTGATGTTGTACGTCACAGGATTTTTGATTTTCGCGGTGTTGTGTTCGATATTGACCCAGTCTTTGCCAACAGCGAGGAATGGTATGAGTCCATTCCCGAGTCAGTACGTCCGGCAAAAGAACAGCCATTCTACCATCTGTTCGCTGAAAATGCCGAGAGCAGCTATATCGCGTATGTCAGCCAGCAAAATTTACTGCCTGACCACAAACAAGGGCCGATTGATCACCCCGGAATCAATGCCGTCTTCGAAGGCTGGGATGGCGGCCAATATCAGCTGAAACGTTTTATGCGTCAGTGAGCCGACGACGGCATCGCCGCGATCCATTCGCGCAACAAGTCGACGCCTTCGCGATGCACGGTTGTTCTGCCAAGCTCCGGCATTGCTATGCCAGGGTCTGTGCTTTCCATGCGCCTGATCATGATAAATTCATCGGGATTACCTGGCGCAATAACGAAATCGAGATCACCACTTGCCCGGCCAGCAGCGACGGGTCGTTTTCCGATACCAAAAGCAGCCAGGTCGCTCGCGGAGCCGTCAAGGAAAAGTCCGCTGTTGCTTGCAGAGCCCCGGGGTGCGTGACAATGGCCGCAATTTACTTTGAGATATTGACGGGCGCGTTCCTCCAACGATCCGCTCTTCGCGTTATCCCATTGCGCAAATGGTTCGAGCCGCGCGAGCGTCGGTAGCATTTTCGCCATACGCTCGCGGTCCCCTGCCCTTGGAAACTGCATGTTTTGCCACACAGGACCGATCGGCGTCATTTCGTCGGCCGACGCGTGGCATTGCTTGCACTGGTTTTTGTTCGGAACGCCATAATTGATTGAGGTTTTGGTGCCTTCATGTTCAAAAGTCACAGCTATGCGCGTTCCGCCAACCCGCAAGTCGGCATCACTGCCGTCGGCGCGCCAGACATAGGGCAAAGCCACCCATCCTTGCTGCCTGTACAAAAGTACGCGGGTTTCAATGACATTCAATCCGCCCGAGGCCGCCGGATAGCCAAAGCTCTTAATCAATGCGGTGCCAACAGGGAAAACGAGACGGCCATCGGTGCCAGCAGCCACATTTGCTCCGGGCGGCAAGTAAATAAACCGCTGCTTGGTTGCATAATCGCTAAAAAGCGGGGTGCGCAGCTGATACGGAATGAGTACCGAAGAAGGGCGCCCAGCGCTTCCATCAAAAAAGCCAAAAGCCGACAATGTCGCAGGCATAGCTGCACTTTCAATGACGTTTGCCGATGTTCCATTTGGCGCTGCGGAGGTCGCGACAGCGGCGGCAAAACATGCCAGAAACGGAAGAACAAAACGCATTAGCGGACGATGGCTTCCATCGATTCAGGTAGTATGATTGCGGGCAAGGCGGCCGGGCGAGATGTCGAACGTGCAAGTGGCGAAGGCTGAGCCGTTGCTGTATCCGCCGCTACATCCTTTAGCCCCAAAGATAACGCAACAACGTCATCCTGAATGACTGGGCGCAGATCCGGACCGCCAACCCCGTCCCAGAAAATAGCCGGGAAGCTCCCCCCCATTGCAGCAGCTATTTCAGCACCACCACGGAACTGCGGTGCCCATCCAGCACGGCCGTGCTGATTGTCCCACATCACGACTTCGCGGGGTATCGGGTCATATTTGGGATCCGCAAAAGAAAAGCGATAACCAACGACCATGATATTTGTCGTTCCATTTTCCCCGATCACATTATCGAATATCTCAACTCGGCGGTTTGCCATTATCATGACGCCAGTTCCGGTGGGTACATTTGCCACAATATTACCCTTTGGCGCAAAATTCTGGGTCATGTTATCGACAATGATATTCCCGAAAACCCGAACATTGTGACCGCCGGTCTGCGGCAAATTGGGCAGATCAAAAATCAGAATGCCGCCGCTATTATGCGTAGCAATATTATCGTACACATCTGCGTCGAAGCTATTTTCAATTTCGATACCCGCCACATTTTCCACTGCTGTGGAATTACGGACGATGATGTTGCGCGACTGCCCAACATATATGCCGGCATCGGACGCGCCGCGAACCAGCACTGAGTCAATCAGGACATCCCTGCTTTCGACGGGATAAATTCCATATGCGCCGTTTGATGCCTTGGGACCGCCGGTCCATTCCACGCGAAGCTTATGATACACAATGCGATCGGCGCCTTTGGATTTAATCCCATCGCCCTTGCTGTTCTCGACAGCGAATTCCCTAAGGACAACATCGTCCGCTGTCACCAAAAGTCCCTCTCCGGCGCCTTGCTGTCCCGAAAAGTCGAGCGTGGTTTCTATACCACCCTGCCCTTTTACTGTAACGCCATTGACGTCCAGCGACAGTCCATCGGTCAGCATGAATCTGCCCGCCCCAAGTTCGACTACATCGCCCGGTACAGCTGCAATAAGCGCTTCCTGCAATCGCTCCTGAGCGCCGTCGCCAGGCTCAACCAATATGGTTTTGGCCTGCAATGGTTGAACAAGCGCGCATATAGCAGCGCCAGCGAATACCAGCTCTCTCATCCTCATAATGGCAGCATGCCTCAAAGGATAATAAATGCCAAGAATGTTTAGATAAGGTCGCCCAATATCCAGTCTACGCCTGCATCGGCATGGATCTCCGTACTGTCGTAAATCGGAAGGACATTGGCCTTCGTGTCGACAATCATGCTCAATTCAGTACAGCCAAGCACAACAGCCTTGATGCCCTGTTGGTCAATCTCGGTGATTATCGTTTTCAGCGTGCGTTCGGAATCGCGCTTTACCAAACCGTGCATAAGCTCCTGATAGATGATTCGATCCAGGTCCGATACATCCTCCATTTCAGCGGGTAACAAGGAAACGCCAAGCTTTACCAGGCGTTGACGATACCAATTTTCCGCCATGACATTTGCCGTGCCGAGCAATGCTGCCGAAGGAACCGCATCCGCCTTCATCTTTTCGCCAACGGCGTCGGCGATATGAATAAGCGGGATTTCCACCGCAGCGGCAACATCATCAAAGACCTTGTGCATACTATTAGCACCAATCAGCAACGCCGTCGCTCCCGCCTGTTCCAACCGTTGCGCAGAGGCAATAAGGACTTCTGCGACATGCGCCCATTCTTCAGCCGTACTGGCCTTGCCCACGTCGCAAAAATTGAGGCTCTCGATCAGCAGCGGGGCATTGCATGTTCCATTTGTGCGGCGAAGAACCTGCTTATTGATGCGCGCATAATATAACTCCGTGGAATACCAGCTCATACCGCCGATCAGACCAAGTTTGCGCATCTTCATCACCTTTACCAGAGAAACAAATACCGCCCCAAGATGTCTCGGGGCGGCTATTGTTCGGCGATAGCGTGAATAGGCCTAGTGCTGCAAGGCTTTCACGATATCCTCACACATCTTCTTGGCGTCAGCCAGAAGCATCATCGTCTGATCCATGTAGAACACATCATTGTCGACGCCGGCATAGCCTACGCCTCCCATCGAGCGCTTGACGAAGAACACAGTCTTGGCCTTGTCCACATCAAAAACAGGCATGCCGTAAATCGGCGATGTCTTGTCAGTCTTTGCCGCGGGGTTCACCACGTCATTGGCACCAATGATGAAGGCAACATCTGCTTGTGCAAACTCGCTGTTGATGTCCTCCAATTCAAACACCTCATCGTAGGGGACCGATGCCTCTGCCAGAAGAACATTCATATGCCCAGGCATGCGTCCTGCGACGGGGTGAATGGCGTATTTCACGCTCACTCCCTGCTTTTTCAGGACATCGGCCATTTCGCGCAATACGTGCTGTGCCTGGGCGACCGCCATGCCGTAGCCGGGAACGATGATGACTCTTTCTGCCTGTTGCATCATATAGGCAGCATCTTCTGCGGAGCCGCGCTTCCATGGACGCTGTTCTCTGGCTTCGCCGCTGGACACAGCCGCTTCAGCGCCAAAACCCCCTGCAATAACACTTATGAAGCTGCGGTTCATGGCCTTGCACATGATGTAGGACAATATGGCACCCGATGAGCCCACCAGCGCGCCAGTGATGATCATTGCGGTGTTATGGAGCGTGAACCCCATCGCCGCTGCCGCCCAACCCGAATAGCTGTTCAGCATCGATACGACGACGGGCATATCGGCGCCGCCGATTGGGATGATCAGCAAAAAGCCAATCAAAAATGCAAGTGCGGTGATCGTCCAGAAAATCCACGGGCTTTGATCAACGGTAAAATAGCCGATCAGGCCAAGTATGGCAGCTAGCGTGCCGAGGTTAATGATATGGCGCAGCGGCAGCAAAATCGGTGCGCCTGACATCTTGCCGGCCAGTTTCAGGAACGCGATGACCGACCCTGAAAATGTGATCGCGCCAATGGCGATGCCTAGACCCATTTCGACACGGCTGACCGGGTTGATAAGCCCGTCAGGGCCCACAATGCCGAAAGCCGTAGGATTTAGAAATGCCGCCGCAGCCACGAGAACGGCAGCCATGCCGACAAGCGAGTGAAACGCCGCGACAAGTTGCGGCATATCAGTCATCGCAATCTTTCGGGCAATTACCCAGCCAATGCCGCCGCCAATCGCGATAGCGGCAATAATTTCAGGTAATGATGCCACTTCGTGCGTGATTAAGGTCGTCGCAACAGCGATCAACATGCCGGCCATACCAAATCTGTTGCCACGTTGCGACGTCGCCGGTGAGGAAAGGCCGCGAAGTGCCAAAATGAAAAACACGCCGGAAATCAGATAAGCGAGCATGACCCATGCTGGAGGAGCGGTATGTTCCAACTTAACGCTCCTTCTTCTTGTACATCGCCAACATGCGCGCCGTCACCGCAAAACCGCCGAAGATGTTGACGCTGGCTAAGGCCACCGCAATCAACCCGAGCCACTTGGCGGTAGGCGATCCTTCTGCAGCAGACGCAATCAAAGCGCCGACGATAATGACTGAGGAAATCGCGTTCGTCACTGCCATCAAAGGCGTATGCAGTGCGGGCGTTACTGACCAGACGACATAATAACCCACAAAACAGGCCATCACAAAGATGGATAAAATTGAAATAAAGTCCATTATGCCCCCTTACGCCAACAGGCGTTCATTCACGACCTTGCCATCTTTGGTGAGGCGAATTGCTGCAGTGATTTCGTCGTCGTCGGGCAAAACAGGACGGCCTGCTTCCTTGTCCCAAAAGGCCGACAGGAAATTATATAGGTTGCGCGCGAATAATGCGGACGTATCGGCCGCCAGATGTGCTGGAGTGTTGCTGTAGCCGACAATCTTCACGCCATGCTTCACGACAATTTCATCTGCCTTGGATCCCTCGACATTACCGCCTTGCGCAACAGCAAGATCGAAAATCACAGATCCGGGCTTCATGCTTGCAATTTGTGCATCCGAAACCAGACGTGGTGCCGGACGGCCAGGGATCAGTGCTGTAGTGATAACAATGTCTTGCTTGGCGATATGTGCTGATACCAGTTCCGCCTGCGCTGCCTTATACTCATCCGACATTTCGGTGGCATAGCCGCCAGCGCCTTCACCCTCGATACCAGCAACATTTTCCACAAAAATTGCCTTGGCACCCAAAGACTCAATCTGTTCCTTGGTTGCCGAACGCACATCGGTCGCCGAAACCTGTGCACCCAGACGACGCGCGGTTGCAATGGCCTGAAGCCCTGCAACCCCAACGCCCATGATGAACGCTTTTGCGGCGCTCACCGTGCCCGCGGCAGTCATCATCATTGGAAAGGCCCGGCCATATACGGACGCCGCCTCAATTACCGCTTTATAACCCGACAGGTTGGACTGCGACGACAATATGTCCATTGACTGGGCGCGGGTGATACGCGGCATGAACTCCATGGCCAGCGCTTCAACGCCCGCTTCTGCATATTCATCGACACGTGCGCGTTGTCCAAAAGGATCAAGTCCCGCAACGAGCCATGCCCCTGGCTTCATCCCGATCAGTGCTTTCGGCTCGGGTCCTTGAACGCCAAGCACAATGTCTGCGTCTTTCAGGACAGAAGCCGCGCTTTCCAGCGCTGCGCCGGCGCCCTCATAGTCGCTGTCACCGATTGACGCACCGGCCCCTGCACCATTTTCTACAGAAACAGTCGCACCAAGCGCGATGAATTTCTTGACGGTCTCGGGGGACACAGAAACCCGGGTTTCGCCGGGTGCAGTTTCCCTCAGTACAGCGATCTTTACCACTTACGCCGCACGGCTTGCGATAATGAGAACTACAATAGCGGTAACAAGCGCTGCGACAATCGTGCCCCATTTAAAAAATGTAACAAAACTGGAATATGTCTCTTTAGCAGGTCCAAGGTCGTGATCGTTTGTCAAAACAGCCTCCATATAAACTTATATTGCTGGTGAGCCTTAACTGGTGAATTTCCAATGCTCAAGCAGGATGAATAAAGAAAATATCATTCCACCTTAATTCGCTCTTTACCGTTTCGCGTTACCAACCGGTTCAACCACTGGTTTTGGACAACAGATGCAGGAACGTGAAACCCGATTATTGATGCTTATCGACGACGAACCTGCGCAATGCAGGCTCGTGTCGGCGATAGCGTCACGTGCGGGTTGGAGAACTGTATTTGCCCGCGATGCCGAAACCGCAATCGCTATGCTCGGTACGCAAGATGGTATGATGCTCGATGCGATTCTGCTGGACCAATGGGTGCCAGGTTCAGATTCAGCGTCACTCATCTCGGAACTCAAGTCGCGCCGACCTGCACTGCCAGTTTTGCTTTTGACATCGATTGGTTCAAACGAAGCTGCAATTGACGCAATGCGCGCTGGTGCGTCCGACTACATCATTAAGCCCGTTGCACCTGAACGGCTTATCGCCGCGCTCTGCCTTGCCACAGACAAGAGCAAGGAACTCGGCGAACTTCAGCCACTGACAGAAAAAATAGCGCAGCCTTTGGCCTTCGAAGAAATCATCGGTTCCGCACCAGCCTTTCGCACCGCGCTTGCGATTGCAGCCAAAGCTGCGCGAAGTCGTGCGCCGATATTCATTGAAGGTGAGTATGGGGTTGGCAAAGAAGTAGTCGCTGACGCCATTCAGGCAGCAAGCCCGCGTTCCAAATTGCCCTATTTGAAAGTGAACTGCGGTGCAATTTCAGGATCGTTGCTCGATTCTGTCCTGTTTGGCCATGAAAAGGACGCTTTTGCGGGTGCCTTTGACCGGCGCATTGGTATTTTCCAGCAAGCCCAAGGTGGTACCGTATTCTTAGACGAGGTTGACCTCATACCGCCTGAAACGCAGGTCCGCCTGGTAAGACTGTTAACGCAAAACGAAATTTCGCCTGTCGGCTCGTCGCAAAGCTACAGTGTGGATGTCCGGCTTTTGTCCGCCAGCAACTCGTGCCTCGCCGACCAGCTGGCAATTGGGACGTTTCGCGAGGACTTATACTACCGATTGAACGTTGTTCAACTCACCATACCGCCGCTTCGCGAACGCACATCGGACATCCCTGCCCTTGCGCGCCATTTCCTTGGAAGAATGGCGAGCCAGCCAGGTCTTCGAAGCCTTGGCATCACGGATGAGGCATTGACGATGCTGCGCGATTATCACTGGCCTGGTAATGTGCGCCAATTGCAAAGTGCTTTGTTTCGCGCTGCAGTTCTGTGTGAACGCGACGCCTTAACGCCCGAAGAATTTCCCCAAATATCAGCAACCGTGGGTGTTCCCGGAAATGGCGGGTCAACCGGCGCTGGATCGAACGATGGCATTGGCGTCACATTATACGAAAGTGACGGAAACATGCGGCCTCTTGATGAGATTGAGGCCGACGTCATCCGGCTTGCAATCGGGCATTATCGCGGGCGGATGACTGAGGTCGCCCGGCGCCTAGGTATCGGGCGTTCAACCTTATATCGAAAACTGGCCGACCTCGGGATCAGCGACGCAGCCTAGCTGCCTTTACCCAACAAAGCCTGGGTCACCCAAAAACCAGCGACCGACGCTGAACCGGTGAGAAATGTGCCCCAGATAATATCGAGCACCGTGATTTTCGTGCTCCACACCTTTAGCGTGGCATAGTTGGTTAAATCATAGGTCATGTAGCAAAAGAAACCCAGCAAGGCACCCCAGACCAATGCCGTCTGCCATTTGCCTGACGCCAGCGCTGGACCTACGGCAAAAATCATCATCCCCGATATGTACAGCAAATAGAAAACAATCGCCGGCCCCATTCGGAAACCACCCTTCACAAGCAGTTCACCAATTTCGGGCTGATAAAGGCGCGTGTACATGCTGCGGAGCCAGACGCTATCTATCAGGGCAAACGCAATGCCAGTCGCTATATAGCCGACAATATATTTTAGAAGCACATCAATTCTCCTTTAATACGCGCATGTTGACCGACGCCGTGCTGGTGGTCAAGGCAGCCAAATGGCCGTATCCTATGCCAGCGCGGTCAATGCCGTATCCCGCAGACCGCGCCAAACCTGAATGGCCTGCACGGTCTCGGCGGCGTCGTGCACTCGAACGATATGTGCACCCTGCTCAACCGCTTTCATTGCGAGAAATATGGATCCGCCGAGCCGTTCATTGGCCGCGGCCTCATTAGAAAGCGCGCCAATCAGACGTTTTCTGCTTGCACCGAACAAGATCGCGCAGCCCAAGCCATGGTAGATTGCCAAATTGTTCATGATATCCAAATTCTCGGCCAGGGATTTGCCAAATCCGATCCCTGGGTCGACCAATATCTTGTCGCGGGATATTCCAGCAGCTTCGACAGCCGCGACACGTGCTTCAAGCCAGTCGAACACATCGCATACGACGTCTTCATATACGCCATCCTTATGCGGATCACTGCTTTGGCTGGGCGCATGCATCAAGACAATTGGGACGTCACTCGCTCTTGCAACCTCCAACGCCCGGTCATCATACAACAAGGCCGAAATGTCGTTGATCATATTGGCACCTGCCTTGACCGCGCCCTCCATCACCAATGCCTTGCGTGTATCAATGGAAATAGCCGTTCCTGCGCCAGCCAGTCTCTGAATCAACGGTTCCACGCGGGCGAGTTCATCACCTTCCCAAATCAGGGCAGCACCGGGACGGGTGGATTCACCGCCAATATCGACAATAGCAGCGCCAGCGGTTGCCATCATGAAGGCAGCTTCGGACGCAACTTCAGGGTCAAAATTCTTGCCACCGTCCGAAAAACTATCCGGCGTAGCATTTACAATTCCCATGACCTGCGGTTGATCGAGTCTGATCGTGCGCGCACCCAATTGAAGTGCAGCACGCGGCGTCGTTAAGTGTGCTAAGAGCTGTCCGGCTCTTTCCCGCTCTACGTCTGACAACGCATCCACAAATTCACGCCAATTGCGCACGGATATCAACTGCCTCTGCGTCACTGTTGGCGTGCGGCGGATAAATTCCAATTGCGAAAACCACAGCATCGTTCCGGCAAGCCGCAAGCTTTCCTCATCGTGCCGCTGCGGGCTCTCCACAAAGCCAGTGGGACGAATATAAATTTTGATCGTCACGGTTCAGTGGCGAGCAAATAGGTTTGACGCAAATCATCAATCGGCTTCATTGCGCCATCTGCGGCGGCAAAATGCCAATAGGTCCAGCCATTGCAACTCGGCGCATTTTGGATCGCAGAGCCCACCTTGTGAATCGAGCCATCGACAGCCCCGCAGATGATGGAACCATCCGCGCGGACAATTGCTTCAAATTGGCGTTTCCGGTCAAACAGCTTGGTGCCCGGATTGAGATAGCCGGCCTCGACCAACTGGCCAAATGCAACCTTTGGCGCAGCTTTTGGCGATTGCATGGTTTTGATCGCGCTTTCGTCCAACGGCAAAGCGGCCGCAATCCGTTCTTCGGCAACCTCACAATAAATCTCTTCGCGTTCGCAGCCGATCCAATCGCGCCCAAGCCGCCGCGCAACCGCGCCTGTCGTTCCTGTTCCAAAAAATGGATCCAGAACAACATCGCCTGGTTTCGTACAAGCGAGCAATATTCGATACAGTAACGCTTCGGGCTTTTGTGTCGGATGGGCCTTGACGCCATTGCGCTTCAACCGCTCCTGTCCCCCGCAAATCGGAATGAGCCAATCCGAGCGCATCTGCAGCTCATCATTCAGCGTCTTCATCGCGCGATAGTTGAATGTGTATCTCGATTTTTCGCTTTTCGATGCCCAGATCAAAGTTTCATGGGCATTCGTGAAACGAGTGCCTTTAAAGTTTGGCATAGGGTTGGCCTTGCGCCAGATGATGTCGTTCAGGATCCAATATCCGGCGTCCTGAACAGCCGTCCCGACACGAAAAATGTTATGATAGCTGCCAATGACCCATAAGGAACCGTTGGGTTTCAAAATTCGCCGCGCTTCTGCCAGCCATGCGCGCGTGAACGCGTCGTAGACCGCAAAGCTGGCGAACTTGTCCCATTCGTCATTGACGGCATCAACCTTGCTATTGTCCGGACGCAAAAGGTCCCCACCCAATTGTAAATTATAGGGTGGGTCAGCAAAGACCATGTCGATTGAGCTGTCAGGTAGGGATCGCATCGCCTCAATACAGTCCATGCGCATAATCTGGTTTCGCGGAAGCTCGATCGCGGGTTTCAGCTTCGATTTTGTTGCTGGCTTGATTTTCTCGATGACACCCATGCCCACTCCCCTGGCGATTACCAGCCCGCGATGAGTCACCCCGCACGCAAGGTCAAGAACGTTCTTGCGGGATGATTCTGACATGTCGCGCGCCCAGATGCTTCATCTGGAGAGAACGAAACGAGTCCGGCACAAGATGTGGAGTCTTGTGATTCTTCGTGGACTCAATCCCTAGTGGTGTTGCCCGAAGGACTCACTTCCACAATAAAACTCAAATCAGGATCAGCTGGGACACCGGCGCAAAGCTTTTTCGGTGCAGCGGCGACGGGCCGTGCTGCCGAAGTGCAGCAAGGTGGTCGGGCGTTCCGTAGCCTTTGTTCTTTTCCCAGCCATATTGGCGATGTTGCTGCGCGGCTGCACACATCATCCGGTCGCGATGCTCCTTGGCAATGATGGAGGCAGCTGAAATGCATGGCTCAATGGCGTCGCCGCCCACAATCGCGCGCGCTGTCCACCGCCATTCCGGGCGGCGCCCTGCAGGCGTCATATTCCCGTCGACAAGCACCTCAAGTGGATCGCATGCAAGCTTGCTACATAAAGCATCAACGGCCAACGTCATGGCAAGCATCGTTGCACCGAAAATATTGAGGCGGTCGATATCCTCAACCTCGACAACGCCAACGGCCCATTGGCACCGCCGCTTGATGGTTTCCTCCAGCGAAGCCCGACGCGCAGCAGTAAGCTTTTTGCTGTCATCAAGCCCGGCTGGCCGGGGCTTGCAAAGCATGACTGCCGCCGCCACAACTGGCCCGGCAAGTGGCCCGCGTCCGGCCTCATCGACGCCGACGATCATATCCGCCACGCCGGATAGCGTCGGTGTTCGCCCGCACTATATAAACAGATGACATTGCCGGCAGGATCAAGCAGCCGTGCCTCTCGCCAGCCCCAACTTTCATCGCGTGGCAACTGTTCGAATGACAGCCCCCTGCCGGCTAATTCGGCCACCCAGGCATCAAGCCGCCCGCTTTCGAAGTACACCACTGCAGTTGTCGCGATATCGTCGTTTTGATGAATGGAAAACGTTACGCCGTTGGGCACTTCAAATCGGGCGTAGCCATTGCCCGGACTGTCCACGATCTGGTGCAACCCAAGCGCCTTATAAAAGGCAACCGATGCTACATAATCACTACAGCCGACCGTCACTTGATTTAGCGACGGTCCGATGACCATCGCATCCTCTCGCACCGACTGGTGTCCCATAGGTCCATGTCCTTGCCCCAATCCCGGCGCATCAAGCAAGGCAAGTCGAACAAAAAGGCGCGCGCGCTGTATGGCCGGAATGAATTCCATTCCCTGCCCTAATCCAGTGGCGATTGCCGTGGCCAATGTGCACCCGGTTCCATGCGTGCTGCGCGTTTCAATCCGCGCATCGCTCCAAGTTTCGCTTTGCCCTGGTGCCAAATGAAGTTCGTCGACGATAACGTCACTTTCCGCATGCCCGCCCTTTAATAGTAGCGGGAGTCGCCGCGCCAGCAGGGCATTCTTGCCACCGAGCGCCTTCAGCTCTGGCAGATTGGGTGTTGTCAGCGTGGCGAGCCGCATCAATCTTTCAAATGCCGATATGGTGTCTGCGTCGGCCAACACCGCGCCGCTGGTGGCCACCATGACGGGGTCGAATACGATTGGGCACGAAAGTTCAGAAAGGCTGTCAGCTACAGCATGGGCAGTATCGGCAGTGCCAATCATACCGATTTTGACGGCGTCTACACCGATATCGCTGACAACAGCAGCAATCTGGTCAATCACCATCTGCGTTGGGATCATGTGCACGGCGTCAACGCCAAGCGTATTTTGCGCAGTCACCGCAGTAATCGCGGTCATGGCGTGCCCACCAAGCATAGTTACAGTTTTGATGTCCGCTTGAATCCCGGCACCTCCCCCGCTGTCGGAGCCAGCAATCATCAATATCCGGGCTGGCCTTTCATCCACCATCAGGATGCTGCAGCCCGCACAGCATCGCAAATACGGTCAACAATACGCTCGACGTCAGCCATATCGTCGCCTTCCGCCATAACGCGGATAACAGGCTCTGTTCCTGACGGCCGAATAACAAGCCGGCCATTGTCAGCCAATTCAGCCTCTGCCTGGGCAATGACGGCCTGAACATCGGGATGTTCGAGCGGCTTGCCCCCCGAAAAGCGGACATTTTTGAGCAGCTGGGGCACGGGATCGAAAAGGTGCAGCAATTCGCTGGCCGGTTTGCCGCTTTCGACCAATTGCGTAAGCACTTGCAGAGCCGCTACGGTACCGTCACCGGTCGTTGCGTGGTCAAGCAGGATCATATGGCCAGATTGTTCACCGCCGACATTGATGCCATTTTTGCGCATCTCCTCGAGGACATAACGGTCGCCGACCTTCGCACGGATGAGGCGCAAATCTTGGCTTTCAAGATAGCGTTCAAGCCCCAGGTTGGACATCACGGTCGCAACGATGCCGCCGCCTGTAAGCTTGCCATTGCGGTTCATGGCACATCCAAGAAGTGCCATGATTTGGTCACCGTCAACTATGCGACCCAATTCATCCACGACGATCAAGCGGTCTGCATCCCCATCAAGCGCAATCCCGATATCGGCGCCGGAGGCCACGACGGTCTCTTGCAACGTTACAACATGGGTAGAGCCGACCTTGTGATTGATATTCTTTCCGTTCGGCTCAATGCCGATTGGCGTCACTTTCGCGCCGAGTTCCCAGATGGCGGTCGGCGCAACCTGATATGCTGCACCATTGGCGCAATCGAGCACCACATGCAGTCCGTCGAAACGGATATGTTCAGGCACAGAAGCTTTCACTGCATGAATGTAACGCCCGCGGCTGTCCTCGATCCGTCGCGCGCGCCCCACATCTGCTGCGTCAGCCAATGTGACTGGCATATCGAGCAGCGCCTCAATGGCCAGCTCATCTTTATCCGACAGTTTATAGCCGTCCGGACCGAACAGCTTGATGCCATTATCTTCATATGGATTGTGGCTGGCCGAAATCATGACGCCCAAATCCGCGCGCATGGATCGAGTCAGCAAGGCAACCGCCGGTGTCGGTATTGGGCCAAATTGTACAACGTCCATGCCAACGCTGGTAAAGCCAGCGACGAGGGCATTTTCTATCATATAGCCAGACAGCCGCGTATCCTTGCCAATGACAACGCGGTGCTTGTGGCCGCCGCGCAGGAAATGGCGGCCTGCCGCCTGGCCAACCTTCATGGCCATCTCGGGTGTCATGGATCCCGCGTTTGTGCGTCCCCTGATGCCGTCTGTGCCGAAATATTTGCGCGCCATGTGTGTTCCTGCTCTTTTGCGGTCGATTATTGATTTTTCCGCGTCGCCTCGCCTCTCCCTTGCATAGCGAGCAACGGGCTGGCAAGACCCGATACTATGTCAAACGCCACCCGTATTCTCCTCGCACTCGTCATCGGGCTTGCTCTTGGAATTCTTGCCGCTGCCCAGCTCCCAGCCATTGGCACGCAAATCGCCTACTGGCTCGATATTGTCGGCTCCCTCTGGCTCAATGGTTTACGAATGACGGTAGTGCCATTGGTGGTGGCGTTGCTCATTACTGGCATCGTCAAAAGCGCCGAAGCGGCGCGGGCTGGCCCAATGGCTGCACGCACGGTGACGTGGATAGTGTGCATGATGGTGCTGTCCGCCGCTATGGGGGCGTTGTTGACGCCCGCTTTGCTATCATTGTGGCCAATGCCGGCTGAAAGCGCAGCAGCGCTCCGCGCGGCGCTCACAAGCGTACCAGAGGTAGCAGAGCAGCCCCCGTTGCGTGATTTCATTGTCGCATTGGTTCCCACCAACCCGATTTCGTCGGCAGCCAATGATTCCATCCTGCCGCTTTTGATTTTCACTTTGGTATTTGCCTTTGCCATCACGCGCCTTGCACAGGGACCACGCGCCCAAATGGCCGGTTTTTTTAGCGCGCTTGCCGACGCGATGATTATCGTAATCGAATGGGTCCTAAAGCTTGCGCCCATTGGTGTGTTTGCATTGGCGTTTGTCGTCGGGGCACGGTCGGGGCTCGCTGCATTGGGCGCTGTGGCCCACTACATCGCCACGGTTTCCTTAGTTGGCATTATCGTCGGTGCATTCGCTTATCCAGTGGCTGTCTTTGCCGGCAAAGTCCGTTTCGGGGACTTCGCTAGGCAAATCGCACCTGTCCAGGCTTTTGCTGTATCCACACAGTCTTCGCTCGCCAGTCTGCCGCTCATGCTAAAGAAATCAGAAGAACTTGGCGTTCGGGAGACCACCGCTGGCTTGGTCTTGCCCATGGCCGTTGCTTTATTGCGTGTCACAGGCCCAGCGATGAACCTCGCCGTTGCGCTCTATGTTGCCAACTGGTTTGGTGTTGAACTCAATGCCTTCGACTATGGCTTTGCGATTTTCATTGCGGCACTCACATCCATGGGTGCAGTCAGCCTTCCCGGTTCAGTCAGTTTCGTGACCTCTATCGCCCCAATCTGTTTGGCGCTTGGCATTCCCATTGAACCACTCGCGCTTTTGATTGCTGTTGAGACGCTACCCGACATCTTCCGCACCACCGGAAATGTGCAAATGGACGTAGCGCTTGCGACGGTAATTGAAGCCCCCGAAAAGGAGAAGAACCATGCATTATCGTGAGCTTGGCCACGGCCTGAAGGTATCATCTATCGGCGTCGGTTGCATGCCAATGATCAAGGGCGGCAACATCACTTATGGCGAAGATGCTGACCCCGACGAGGCAATCAAGACCATTCACCAGGCCATCGAGATGGGCATAAATTTTTTCGATACGGCCCAGATTTATGGCCCGTTTCAAAATGAGGAACTGGTTGGCGAAGCCATCAAAGGCAAACGCGATGGGCTTGTCATCGCCAGCAAGTTCGGGTTCAAATTCGATGGCGGAAATATTGTTGGTGTTGATGGCTCGGCTACGAATGCAAAGACGGCTGTCGAAGGCACATTGAAGCGTCTCGGCGTCGACTGTCTCGATTTATATTACCAGCATCGCGTTGATCCCGGCATCCCGATCGAAGAAACCGTTGGTGCGATGGCTGACCTCATTGTTGAGGGCAAGATCAAGCATATCGGTTTGTCAGAAGCTGGCCCCGAAACACTGCGCCGGGCTGCTGCTGTTGCGCCTATCTCGGCCTTGCAAAGCGAATATTCGCTTTGGGAACGCGACATTGAGGATGAAATTCTCCCCACATGCCGCGCACTCGGGATTGGCTTTGTTCCTTACTCGCCGCTTGGTCGGGGATTTCTGACAGGGTCCTTCCGCAGCCTTGATGAGTTACCGGAAAATGACTGGCGGCGGCAAGATCCGCGTTTCCAAGGCGACAATTTCGCGGCCAATCTTGCGATTGTTGACGTGGTGGGTGACATTGCCGCCAAGCACAAAGCTTCGCATGCGCAGGTCGCGCTTGCGTGGATATTGGCGCAAGGAAACGACATCGTTCCTATCCCAGGATTTAAACGGCGCGCCACAATGGCTGACAGCGCGAAAGCCAGTGAAATTGCACTCGATGCTGATGATCTTGCCAAGCTGGACGCTGCTGCTCCACGCGGCGGTACCGCAGGCCCACGCTATGGCGAACGGGGAATGAAGATGGTTCGGCTTTAAACGCCAACCCAGCGAAACAGGCCTGCGCCGGCCACGCCCCAATAGGGGTGCGCCCAGGTCGCCGCGCCCCAGAGAACCGCGCCCGCGATCCAGGGACCGATGCCGACGCCAAACAGGGCAGCCGGACGAACCATAAAATGCGTCCGGCGGAGCCAGGCTTCCCACTGGCTGCCCATAAGTTTGCGTTTTTTGATTTCCTGCGCCTTGGCACCGACCAAAGCGAGGAAAATCAGGCTGCCCGAAAATATGAAGTTATCGGTGCGCGGCGCGACAAGAATATGCGCCACACCCCACAACGCGAAGCCCCACATCATGGGATGGCGTGTCGCTTTGAAAACCCCTGCTGGCGCTTGAGCCGCCAACGCTTCAGGCACGCCGGGAAGCGACGGGTTGCGAATAAAGGAGCCTGAAAACAGCACTGCGGCAACAAGCGTAAGCAAGCTTGCGCCAATCCAGATGACATTACCAACTGGCCAGTAGCCATCGCTTTTGGGTGCACGCCCGAATTCGATGATCATCCAGCCAAAAGTCGCAAATGATACCGCCGAATAGAGCAACATGAAGCCATTGGCGCCTAGTCGCTCCACAAGGCGCGCGCGCAATGGATGCGAAAGAAGGAAGTGGCTTCCGACGAACGAAATACTGGCCACAGCCAACAACAGATAATCGTCCAAAAGCTTCACTCCCTCGCCGGATGCTCTAATATCGCGCCGTCAGATCACCAGTCATATGCCTTTGGCAGATCACCTTCTGTTGGCCGTGCATAGCGGTCACGCAAGCGGTTCTGGCGGTTGCCAAGTGGCTGTTCGACACCGTCAATAATCACCGTCGTGGCTGCGCTGGACAACTCTAGTGGGTCACCGTCCCAAATGACGACATCCGCAGCCTTGCCGGCTTTCAAGCTACCAAACCTGTCGCCCATGCCCATGATATTGGCAGGGACCGAACTGATCGCGGCAAATGCCTCATCCCAGGTCAGGCCAGTCGCACCCGGGACAAACTGAAGGCTAACCAAGTTGCCTGCATATTGCGTTGTATACCGCAACTGGTGAGAATCGCGGTCATTGATCATGCCAATCGCAACCTGAACACCAGCGTCCTTCATCCGTCCAATGTTGCTTTGCGTCGCACCTAACGCTTCGAAGGTTGCGGGCAAATCATTAAGCGCTGACGCAATCACTGGAATGCCAGCTTGCGCCAGTTGCGCACCAATGCGCCATCCCTCACTTGCGCCGACAAACACCATTTTTACCGACGGGAAATCACGCTTTAAATCGATCAGCCGAAGCATGTCATTTGCACCTTCAACATGGATCAAAAGGCGCGTTTCACCCCGAAGCACGGACAACAACGCTTTGGCGTCTTCGGCTTTCAACAATTCATCATCGAAAGTACCGCGTCCAGCGGCATAGTCCTGCGCCTCACGCAGCATGGCGCGAAAATGCAGATGGGTGCCGGCCCGGCTCCCGCCCGAAACAGCCGCCCCATCTTCTCCAAATTCGACGAATTGAAAGGCTCGGGCCTTTGTCACAGGGTCAATGTCAGCCCCGAGGTCCGCAATAGCACCTTGGCCAGCAAATATACTGTCCGCTGCTTCAGGAGCCACCACAGCACGTGTGACGCCTGCCGAGCGGTTAACAGCAAAAGGTGAGCGGAAAGGATCAATCGCGGGCGCTATATCAATCGCGGCGGAAAATCCGCTTTTGCCGCCACTTTTGTCATTGGTTCCATTGACGCCATCGACTTCGGATAGGCCCAACCGCGTAAACCCAGCGAAAATACCAGGAGTCACCCATTTGCCCGTTGCATCAATGCGGCGTGCACCGGCGGGTACAGCAACGCCAGAGCCTGCGGCCACAACATTGCCATCGCGAATGACTACTGTGCCGCCCTCAACTGGAGCGCTGCCATCGCCGACGACCACGCGGCCGCCCGTAATAGCGATTGTTTCCGCCACAGCGGGCGTTGCAAATGCTGCCACTGCCGCTGCGGCGTAGAGGAAATGCCTCATTTCACATCTCCTTCACCTGGTTGGCCAAGCTCGAAATCGCTGACCGGACGAATTTTGGGGTTGCTGGCGTCGAACATAAGCGCGCCGTCGATCCACACCTTGTCAGGCCGCGAATACACGCTCAGCGGGTTGCCGTTCCACAAAACGAGGTCGGCCATTTTACCTGGCTTCAGACTGCCAGTCTTGTCTTCAATGCCAAGTGCCTTTGCCGGGTTGTAGGTCAGCCATTTTATGACTTCGGCATCACTGATATTGATACCCATCCGTCGGCCATCAGCTTGCGCCTTGGCCGCTTCCTGATTCAAACGCTGAATCTGGTTTTCATCATCGGAATGGATGATGACGCAAGCGCCTGCATTTTGCAGGATCGCTGCATTTTCCGGAATGGCATCATAGGCCTCCATCTTGAAGCCCCACCAGTCAGCCCACACGGCTGAGCAGACACCATTATCGCGCAGCAGATCGGCAATCTTGTAGCTTTCGACCGCATGGTGGAATGCCGCTACCTTATAGCCAAATTCCTTGGCCATATCGAGAACGATCGCCATTTCATCCGCACGATAGCAGTGGTTCTGGATTTTGATGTCGCCATCAAGCACGCCAGCCAGAGTTTCCATTCCGATATCACGGGTAAAGTCTTTGCCGCTGTCGCGCTTCTTCTTGTATTCCTGCGCTTTGATCCAGGTCTGGCGGTTAACGGCGAGGTTACCCATGCGCGTCGACGGCATGCGACCTTTGCTGCCGTATACACGCTTGGGATTTTCCCCGCACGCCATTTTCATGCCATAAGGTGCACCAGGAAACTTCATGCCCTGAACAGTCCGGGCATATACATTCTTCAAGACGACCGAGCGCCCACCCATAAGGTTCGCGGATCCAGGCAAGATCTGAAGAGACGTAATTCCGCCATTTGTCAGAGCACGGCTAAAACCGGGATCTTGCGGCCAAACGCTGTGCTCAGCCCAAACCTCAGGTGTTGTTGGCGAGGTAGCCTCGTTACCATCGCTGTTCGCCTCAACCGCTGGACTTGGATAGTCCCCCAAATGCGAGTGGATGTCGATGATTCCAGGAGTCACAAATTTGCCGGTACCATCGACCACCGCAACATCAGCCGGGATGGCGGTGCCGGGTCCCCCAACGCTGCTGATCTTGCCGCCGGACATGAATACCACGCCATTGTCGATCTTGCCGCCTTCACCATCAAAAATGGTAACATTGCGAATAGCGGTGGAGACGCCCGGATAGGCCTTATACGTTGACGGAAATGGCGCTGGCACCTTTTCCCCTGGCTTTGCTGCGGGCTCGGACGAGGCCGTCTTGGGCCCCTCGGCGTTGGAACAGGCCATGAGGGCCAGCGGCAGCACAAGACAGGCGCTGCGCAATCCATTGGAAATCGGCATTGATTAACTCCGGTTAGTTGGGTGAATACCAGCAGCAGCAGGTTCGCCTGCCTCGGCCTGGCCTTCAAGATGACCATCATCACGCAATGTATCGAGGTGCATCAACTTCTTGATCAGCGGCGAGATAACGACAACGGCAATGCCGACGCCAATCGCGATCCAGCCAATTTGGCTGTAGACCGCCATAACGACTTCACGCCCAGCGCCTTCGCCCGATGCAGCTTCCGATCCCGTCGCTGCGGCAATCAAGCCGGCGACAAAGTTACCTGTGGCCGAGGCAAAGAACCACGTCCCCATGATCAATGACGCAAGATGCGCAGGTGCCAGCCGGTTCATCGCGCTCAACCCGACGGGGGAAAGGCACAATTCGCCAGTGGTGTGGAACAGGTAGATCAGGAAGATGAACAGGACGGGTACCATGCTGTCCGCGCCAGCAGCGGCCGATCCTGCAACCAGCACAAGAAAGCCGATACCAAGCTGCACAATGCCAAGGCCAAATTTTGCCGGTGCAGACGGCTCAAGCCCCTTGCGGCCAAGCGTGGTCCAGAGCCAGGCAAACAGCGGCGCCAGCAACACGATATAGATAGCGTTCAGCGACTGGAATACCGACGCAGGAACGCCGGCGCGATCCACATGCCGGTCCGTGAAGAGGTTCAGCGATGAACCGGCTTGTTCAAACAACGCCCAGAACAGGATCGAGCCAATGATGAGGAACATGGCCGCAAATATGCGGTCACGGTCGTGCGGCTCCAGCTTACGAACCGCTGTCCAAAGGACATAACCCACCAAAAGGGCGCCTGCGATACCAAGCAGAGTACCTACAACGGCCTGATTTTGCACAAGCCACCAGCAGATGACCACCGCCACGAGGCCGACAATGTAGAGCAACCATTCAAGCTTGATGCCCAAGACCGGTTTATTCAACATCTCGGGGTTCGATGGCTCACCGCGACCCAGCAATAATGGCTTGAATATGATGAATACAATGAGCCCAAGCAGCATGCCAACGCCCGCTGCGCCAAAGCCATAGGACCAGCCATAGGTTTCACCCAAATAGCCGCACATCAATGAGCCCAAGGCTGCGCCCAAGTTAATGCCCATGTAGAAAATGGTGTACGCACCGTCACGACGAACATCTGTCCGGGGATAAAGCTGTCCGACAATAACCGAGATATTGGCCTTCAAGAAGCCCGATCCGACTATGATGAAGGCAAGCGCCAACCAGAATATATTCAGCGAGGCCGCGTCTTGACCGCCTGAACCTTCAAATCCCATAAGAAAATGCCCGAAGGTGAGCAGCACCGCGCCATATGTGACGGCCTTTCGCTGTCCGAGATATCGATCCGCCAGATAGCCACCCAAGACCGGGGTGATGTATACCAAGGCTGTGTAGGCGCCGTAGATGACGCCCGACTTCTCATCCGAAAACAACCAATGCTTTGTCAGATAGAAAATGAGAAGTGCGCGCATCCCGTAATAAGAGAAACGCTCCCACATCTCTGCGAAAAATAGTACGAAAAGCCCTTTAGGATGGCCAAGAATTGTCCCGGCCGCATCCCCGTCTTGCGCATATGATGTCGCCATCGTGCGAAACCCCTCATCTGTGTTATGTTTGATGCCCCATTGAAAGGGACGATTGGCCGGGAACCTACCGAAAAAATTGCGCGTGTGAAGAATTATATTGCGGGAATGGTCGAATTTCGATGAAGAGAGTAGAATGTTCAACGATCTATCTTCCGTCACCTCCTATCTGGAAACACGTAGGTCAGGCAAACCGCGCGATATGGTTGCCCCGGGGCCCGACGCCCGAATGCTTGAACGGATATTGCAAACGGCAATGCGCACGCCAGACCATGGCAAACTCTTCCCTTGGCGGTTTGTGAACATTGCGGACCGCGCAGCATTTGCCGATCTTCTGCGAAAAGCATTTTATGCGGCCAATCCCGAAGCCCGGCAGGCACAGGGCGACGCCGCAGTCGCGCCGGCTTTGATGGCGCCAAATTTGGTCGTCCTGCTTTTTGCACCACAGCCAAGCACAAAAATCCCACTCTGGGAGCAGGAAATGAGCGTTGGGGCGGTTGGCATGAACTTGCTTCATGCCGCACATGCCAACGGCTTTGTTGCGAGCTGGATCACCGGCTGGTTAGCCTATGACCCCGTCGTGCGCGAGGCAATCTGCCACGGGGATGAGAAAATAGCTGGGTTGTTTTTCATGGGTACAGCTTCGCTTCCATTGGAAGAGCGCCCGAGACCTGCCGCTGACAACATCATTCGTCATTGGCCTGACACCCCCTAGTATTTCCCCCATGCTTGACGCGCCCTACTGTATTATGGCAGTAAGCTTGTTATGAAAAATGACGTAAAGCCTGTGTATCTGAAATTACGTGACGTAATTGCTGCGGCGATTTTGGACGGTAATTATAAGGAGGGTGAAATGCTTCCCTCGGTTCGGGCCTTTGCCGCGAATCAGGGTGCAAATCCCCTTACGGTTGCCAAGGCCTATCAGTTGTTTCAGGACAGCGGCCTGGTTGACGTCAAACGCGGTGTTGGCCTGTTTGTCGCCAGCGGCGCAATTGCAAAGTTGCGCAGTTTTGAACGCGAAAATTTCGTCCAGAATATATGGCCTGACGTGAAGGCACAGATGCAGCGCGCTGGAATCGATCCGGCCGAGTTACTTGCAATGAGCTAGCATGGCCTTTGTAGTTTAGCTTTTAAGTGTGCCGCCAGTTACATCTGCAGATCATATTGCTTCAAAAGATCGTACAATGTCGGCCGGCTGATCCCAAGCAACTTGGCCGCACTTGAAATATTACCCTCAGTGCGCGAAATGGCGCGTTTGATGGCCTTTCTGTCAGAAGCCTCCCGTGCGGCTTTTAGATTAAGCAACAGATCGCCTTCATCTTCATCGCCGAAATCGAGATCATCCGCGGTTACAAATTTACCCTCCGCCATGATGACGGCGCGCTTGACCCGATTTTCCAGTTCTCGGACATTGCCAGGCCACGGCCAAGAATCAATAGCGGTCAAAGCGCTTGTCGACATGCCCTTGATCGAAGGATTCATCTCACGTGCGAAGCGGCTGACAAAATGTTTTGCCAACAAAATGGCATCACCGGTACGGTCGGCCAAGGTCGGTATTTTGACTGTAACTTCTGCCAGCCGATAATATAGGTCGTCGCGGAAACTCTGATCGCTGATCATCTTGTTTAGGTTCCGGTGGGTCGCGCACACCACCCGCACGTCAACCGCGATCGATTTGCGGCCACCAATGCGTTCGATTGTGCGCTCCTGAAGGAAGCGCAGCAGCTTTACCTGAAGCGGAAGCGGGATGTCGCCGACCTCATCAAGGAACAGCGTCCCTCCATGGGCGATTTCGATCTTGCCCTCTGTGGTTTTTATGGCGCCAGTAAAAGCGCCCTTTTCATGGCCGAACAACTCGGACTCCAAAAGATTGTCCGGAATGGCACCGCAATTGATGGCGACAAACGGCTTGTCGCGTCGACCGCTGGCATTATGCAGCCCGCGCGCGAGCAACTCTTTGCCCGTCCCGCTTGCGCCTAACAGCATGACCGATACATCGGCTGGCGCGATCCGCTCAATCGTCCTGGCAACTTTCATCATCTCGGGCGCTCCGGTCAGGATCGTCCCAAGCAGAAGTTCGCCATCGCTATCGGGTTGCTGCAAAAGTGCGTTTTGCACCTCAAGCGCGCGGACATGAAATGCCCGCCGCACAATCAGATGAAGCTCATCAATATCAACAGGCTTGTGATAGAAATCCCAGGCGCCCGCTGAAATCGCACGCAGGGCACTTTCACGTGCCCCATGCCCCGACGCCACAATGATCTTCGTGTCAGGCTTAAGCTTCAGCATCTGGTCAAGAACGGCAAAGCCCTCAGTCACGCCGTCGGGATCCGGCGGCAGTCCCAAGTCCAGCGTCACGACATCGGGCTCCTCCGAGCGAAGCAGCGTTAATGCCTCCTCCCTGTTGGATGCGCAAAATACCTCGAAATCCTCATAGGACCATTTCAACTGTTTCTGGAGGCCAAGGTCGTCTTCGACGATCAGGAGCTTCTGTTTGGCGTCGGCCATGATTATGCTGCCTCTTGATGATTGGAATGGATTCCGCCGATGGTCGCTGCGGGCAATAAAAGCGTGAATGTCGTCCCCTTGGAGGGTCGGCTATACACTTTTAAATTCCCTCCCATCGACAGCGCCAATGCCCGGGCCTCATAGGCCCCGATACCAAATCCTGTCGGCTTGGTAGACACAAATGGTTTGAATAGATCGTCCGCGATAAAGCTTTCGGTCATACCTACGCCCTTGTCGATGATGCTGATGGCGATCTGGTCACCCGTGCGCTTGGCTGCGATTTTAATGGGTGCGCCATCAGTCGACGCCTCAATGGCATTTTGGACCAGGTGACCAATGATGGTGTCGAGACGGGCGGAATCGGCTACCGCCAACACGTTCGGTGCCAACTGCGTCTCGATGGGATATACTAGGCGGCTGGCGCGAATTGCATTTAGGATCACCTCACCGATATCCACGGCCGACGGCACATTATGTTTCGCCTTGTTATGCTGCGACAGGCGCGCGAGCAGCTCATTCATCTTGTCCACCGAGGACCGCAGGGTGTCCACCATATCCAATTGGAATTCCGGCTTGTCTGCATGTTTCTCCGCATTGCGCGCCAATATGCTCAGCTGGCTGACGAGATTTTTGATGTCATGCATCACAAATGCAAAGCGGCGGTTAAACTGTTCGAACTGCCTGCTTTCTGTCAACGCCTGTTGGCTGGATGCTTCCGCCAGATAGCTTGCCAACTGGCGACCTACCGTTCGCAGCATATCTAGGTCTTCCCAGTCGAGCCTGCGCGGGAAACGGGGGCGGGCCAATACGGCAAGGCCAGTGAGCTTGCCAAAATGGACCAGCGGCACCACAGCCCATGCCTGATCCTCATCGTAAAGCCATTGCGGCACTGCCCTTGGGTCGCAACGATCGTCCTTGCCTGCACGCACATCATCCATGGCAAGGATATGACCCGTCGATTCAAAGAATGGCATTGTGTATGATGTGACGCAATTGCTCGGGACCTGCGCTGTTGGCCAATTCCATCGCGCCTGAAGCGTAAGGCGGCCTTCATCGGCCACAAAGATCAAACCGCCCGGACTGTCGAATATGTCCGCCAAGGACTTGATGACTCGTTCGTAAAACGGCGCTGCTTCCGGCGATGGAAATCCGATCGTGTCTGCAAAGCGCATCCATTCGGAACGATAATCATAACGGTGTTGGAAAAAGTTCTTAATCAGGATGATATTGAGCCATGCCTTGAATGGCCCCGACGGCAAGATGAGCAAGGCGGCGACTGACATCCCGAAAATCAAGGTGACCTGTGCAAGGCGCGCATAGGTCCCGCCAATCATATTGATAGCCGACGCCAGCAACACCATGGCGAGCAGATAGGCTCCAATCAACAGCAAGGAGGCGGATTGGAACGCCACCGTCCGGGATAGTTGAAGCCGCCATTGGCTGTTCCGTTTGTTGGCAATGACAAAGACCGGCGCAAGCAATGTCATAAACATGCCGCGGGTCGAAAGTAAGTCGGCAGAAATCTCCGACGTGAGATAACTGATGGTGTAAAGGTTGAGATCAAACGTCCACATCGCTGCAAGCGCAGCCATGGGCAGGCTGATGCCCCACCGTGTTTCCGGGGCGGAAACAGAATACAGATTGTGGACGAGCACGAGGGCCCCCGCGCCGAATATCATGCGCAACAGGACCGACGCTTGCAGGACATATGTGGCTCCGGAGGTCCCGACGGACGTCGAGAAGGTCAGGAGATCGAATATGGATTGCGATATCAACACAAATGCCAGGGCAACATAAATCATCTTGATACTTGGCTGCTGTCGACCATCGCTGTTGCGCAACAGCGAAAACATGAACGCGAGCCAGGCGACATTTCGCGCGGTCTCTGCCAGTTGCGCAGAAATACCAAGCGGCGCGACAAAGGTGGCAACATAACCCCAGAGCGAGGTCAGCGCCATTGCACCAATCAACAGGGCCTGCCGACCGTTTTTCCCCTTATATTGGTGAATCAACCAGATGGCGAGCGCGGTATATGCACAAGCCGCTGCAAAATGTCCCCAAAGGGCAAGTTGTAAAAGCGCGCCCTGCATCTAAAGCGCACCGTTGCTTGGGCGTCTACCGGCGTGCGATTGAACAAACAGCAATCGCGCAAACGTAGCTATAGCTGGCGCCATAAATTGCTTTAAAAGCCTATTCATTTCGGCGCTTCCATATAGGCAACGCTATATTGAAACAGTAAAGTGTCGGTTAATTTTACACTCTCTTTGTAAATTATTGGATATAAGCCGTTTTTTTTCGTGTTTGATTACTGGCCTTACTTCAGCGATACGGGCCTTCATTCAGATTCCCCAAAGCAGGAAAAATCGTGACCATTACTCCTGTCATATTGTCCGGCGGCGGCGGAACACGGCTTTGGCCAATGTCGACACCGCAAACGCCCAAGCAATTTTTAGCATTGACCGACACTCACACGATGTTTCAGCTCACGGTCCTGCGGGTAATGGACAGGCAGAAGTTTGCTGCTCCAATCATAGTCGCCAACGCCGTCCATGCACCGCTTGTTCAGGAACAACTTGCGCAGATCGATGTGCATGATGCCATAATTTTGCTTGAACCTTGCGCGCGCAATACGGCCCCCGCCATTGCGCTCGCGGCGCATTCGGTGAACAGTCCAGATGCTGTCATGATAGTCATGCCAAGTGACCATGTGATCACTGACGAGCCAGCATTTCACGCCGCCACGAAATCTCTTTTGCCAACGGTCGAAGATGGGTGGTTGGCGACTTATGGAATAAATCCGTCCGGTCCAGAAACTGGCTATGGTTACATTCAAATGGGTTCCGAAATTAAGGTCGGCGTTCACGAAGTGAAGCGATTTGTGGAAAAGCCTGATGAAGCGCGCGCAGCAGATATGATCGCGACAGGGGATCATGTCTGGAATGGCGGCATCTTCCTGTTTAGGGCTGATGCCTATTTGGATGCGATGTCCACCTTTGCACCCGAAATGGATATTGCGGTGCGAAATGCCATGTCAAAACTCGAGAGAAGCGGCAACCTAGTGTACCCGCAATATGACAGCTTCGCGGCATGCCCTGCGGACAGCATTGACTATGCCATCATGGAAAATGCAACCAAGGTAGCTGTCGCGCCGGTGAGCATGGGCTGGTCGGATGTTGGCAGTTGGGACGCGCTGTATGACATTGGCCAGAAGGATGCAGAATCCAATGTGTCGTCCGGTACAGTGCGCATTGACACCAGTCGCGGCAATCTCATTCATGCAGACGGAATTCGCGTTTCGGTTCACGGCATTGACGATCTTTTGATCATCGCCAACGGCAAAGAGGTGATGATCATGCCACGCGGAACCGGGCAAAAGGTGCGGGACTTCGCCGCGGATTAATCGCCGGTAATCCCCTGAAATTGCCTTCCTGCGTGTATTGCCGCTCAAGCGCTGCGGTCAAAGGTGAAGGGCGACATGCCTCTTTCACGCTCATTGAAAACGAGCACACGGCCGGCTGGCGGGGCGCTGCGTTGGGGGCATTCGGGCCGCGTACATGCCGGGCAACCAAGTCCAATTGCTGTTGCGTGACCATTGACGAGATCGAGACCACGCGCCGCAGCCAAAGGTGCCGCCAGCTTTGCATCAATGCCAAGGCAAATGGCAAATTCTGCCTCGACGTCACCACTTACGGCCGTTTGCGGGTGAACCGTGCGCGACAGAGTGAACCATCTGCTGTCGTCTTCAAGTTCCACCAAATGTGGCATTAGCGTACCTGGTCGCGCAAATACATTGTGCACCTGCCACAATGGACAGCGCTTGTCCGTTTCGACCAACGGCGATGCGCTTGCTCCGGCATAACGTTTGCTGCTCTGCCCTGCCCTGTCGATCCGTAACATGAAGAACGGGAGGCCACGCTGGCCCACACGTTGCAATGTCGTCAGGCGATGCGCTATCTGTTCAAAACCTGCACCAAATCGGCGTTGAAGCAGAACGATGTCGTAGCCCGTCGCATCACACGCACGCAGAAAGCGCGCGTAGGGCATCATGACCGCCGCGGCGAAATAGCTGTTCAAATGACGCCGGTATACACGCTCTGCCGTCCGCTCGGTGAAGGATGCGCCGGTAACAAGAGCTTCAATTTCCGCTTTTGCCTCCAACATGCCAAGTTGCAAAGCCGCAGCAAAGGTTCGGCTGGCCGGATCCAGCAGTTCAGACAACTGAAGCTGGCGGGCGTGGAGGTCAAGGCGGCGTAACCGGTCCGGCATCACGTCCACTGGCAGGATACGGATCGAAAGCTGATGCTTCACGCGCAAGCGTTCGGATATCGCACCATAAAGATCGGCGTTGGCGAGACGCAGATCGTCGGCGAGTGTCTCGGCCTGCGAATCCAGATCGGCAAAATGGTTACGCCAGCGTTCGATTTCGCGGCGCGCCGCCGCAATCGATTCCGGTTCACTAAGCGTGCCTCCCGCCGAAGTGCTTGCCCCGCCATGCGAGCCACCGGACAGTCGGTCAAAAGCCCGGGAGAATGCCTCGGCGGCATCCGGGCTTGCAGCAATCCATTCCTCTACCTGCGCCCGGTCGACGCTCAAGTCGGAAAACATCGGATCGCTGAGGCGTCTTCGAATGGCATCGACGCCACCGCCCGGTGTCGTGCCAGTGAGTGTGCGCGGGTCAAAATCATAGGATTGGGCAAGCTTCAAAAGCAGTGTTGCGGTCAAGGGCCGCTGATTCCGCTCAATCAGGTTCAAATAGGATGGCGAAATTGCCAATGCCTCGGCCATGGCGCCTTGCGTTAGGCCGCTCGCGCGACGGATGCGTCGGACTGCATGTCCTGCAAATAATTTCTGTTCAGCCATTTGTGAGTGTTGTCACAGAATTTACATATTTACAAGATTATTTGGAATTCAGTCCACCAGCATACAACAAATATTACTAAATTGACTCGCCTTATCATGCATGTCGGTCAATACGCTTCGACATAAGTTTGATAGTCGAAGGAATTGTAAATGTCTTACCAGGCACTGATTGACGCCAACAGCACACATATCGCTGCACATAATGGAACATGGGATTCGATCAGCCCTGAATCTGTTGCGCGGATGCAGCTCCAGAACAGATTCCAGACTGGTCTGGACATTGCGCGTTACACCGCCAAGATCATGCGCGACGATATGGCAGCTTATGATGCCGACCCTGCGCAATATACGCAGTCGCTTGGTTGCTGGCACGGTTTTATCGCCCAACAGAAAATGATTTCCATCAAGAAGCATTTCGGCACGACAAAAAAGCGATATCTGTATCTGTCGGGCTGGATGATTGCGGCGCTTCGCAGTGAATTTGGACCTCTGCCCGATCAGTCAATGCATGAAAAGACGAGCGTCCCTGCCCTCATCGAAGAGCTTTACACATTCCTGCGCCAGGCAGACAGCCGCGAACTGAACATCTTGTTCCGTGACCTGGATGACGCCCGCGCCGAGGGCGATACAACACGCGAAGCGGCCATCATGGGCAAAATTGAGAACCACGAAACGCACGTCGTTCCAATCATTGCGGATATCGACGCCGGTTTCGGTAACGCCGAAGCGACTTACTTGCTTGCAAAGAAGATGATCGAAGCCGGTGCGTGCGCCCTGCAAATCGAAAATCAGGTCTCTGACGAAAAGCAATGCGGGCATCAGGATGGCAAAGTCACCGTGCCGCATGAGGATTTCCTGCAGAAGATCCGCGCCTGCCGCTACGCGTTTCTTGAGCTTGGGGTTCCAGACGGGATCATCGTAGCGCGCACCGACTCGCTTGGCGCCGGGCTGACAAAGCAAATCGCGGTATCAAAGGCCGCAGGCGATTTGGGCGATTTGTACAACAGCTTCCTTGATTGCGAGGAAATCGACCCGGCGACTGCGCAAAATGGCGACGTCATCTTGAACCGTAACGGGAAGCTGCTTCGACCAAAGCGCCTGCCCTCGAACCTGTTCCAATTCCGCTCAGGCACTGGCGAGGATCGCTGCGTTCTGGATTGCATCACCTCGCTCCAGAATGGCGCCGACCTGATCTGGATCGAGACGGAAAAGCCGCACATTGAACAGATTGCCGGAATGGTAGATCGTATCCGTGAAGTCGTTCCCAACGCAAAGCTCGCCTATAACAACTCGCCAAGCTTCAACTGGACGTTGAATTTCCGTCAGCAAGTGTTTGACGCATGGGCGGCTGATGGCAAGGATGTTTCAAGCTATGACCGCGCGAACCTGATGAGCGCAAGCTTTGACGAAACAGAGCTTGGTATCGAAGCGGATGAGCGCATTCAGAATTTCCAGCGCGATTCCGCAAAGCGGGCTGGTATTTTCCACCACCTGATTACCTTGCCGACATATCACACGGCAGCGCTCAGCACCGACAATCTCGCGAAGGATTATTTCGGCGAGATGGGCATGCTTGGATATGTCGCTGGCGTTCAGCGCAAGGAAATCCGCCAGGGTATCGCCTGCGTCAAGCACCAGAACATGTCTGGTTCCGACATTGGTGATGATCACAAGGAATATTTCGCTGGCGAAGCTGCGTTGAAGGCTGGCGGTAAAGACAATACCATGAACCAATTCAGCCAAGCAGCGTAAGGACCGAATAACATGAGCGAACCACCACGCGCACGTGCGGTCCTGTCTACGGAAGATCTGACACTTCTACGCCGGGCACTTGTACATTATCTTGAGGTCATTCAGGACAAGCCCGAGTCCGTCAAATTTGCCAGACTGTACCATAGGCTTGGGAGCGCAGGCGGAAAATAAGCTAGCCTCTACATCGTGTTTTCCTGGGGAGGAAAAGCAACTATCCGCCGGCAGCGATGCCGGCGGGTTTTTTGTTTTTCCCCTGCTCCTATCGCTAATATTTTATTAACGCCCCGCCATTATCCCTGTTCTCGAACATGTAGGTTGAGACGCGTGGACAATATTCAAAAAATGATATTCGGGGTGATTTCGGTTGCGGGGTTAATTGCATTGGCCGTGCCTGAGACTGACCCAATTGCTCCTGAAGCAATAGACGCGCCTGCTAGATCGGCTCCGCCTCCGGATGCTGCACCGCCACCGCCGCCGCCCGCCCCATCACCAATGCAATATGATGGAGAGTCTGTGAGCGACATGCAAAGTGGGCAGCCCACAATCGATGGCAATCCTATTCAACCAGACTTTGGCTTACCCGTCGGGACGTCGGCACAATCGAGCACAACCAATGCAGATGCAGGTCAGTCCAGCCAGGCCAGCGGATACACACCGCCCGCGTTCAATATGCCAGGATCTGCCCCGGCAGCAGAAAGTGGCACCGACGCATCAACCATGGCTGTTGCCAATCAGTAAAGCGAGCCAATCGACGCCTATTGCGCTGTCCAACCACCATCGACTGACAGATTGGTGCCCGTAATTGCGCTGGCTTCGTCGCGACACAGGAATAGGGCAAGCGCCGCCAACTGGTCGACCTGCACAAATTTCTTCTGCGGCTGGTTCGAAAGCAGAACATCATTGATCACCTGATCGCGGGTCAGGCCGCGCGCTTTCATTGTGTCGGGAATCTGGTTTTCCACCAACGGCGTCCAGACATAGCCCGGACAAATATTGTTTACCGTGATGCCTTGCGTCGCCACCTCAAGCGCAACGGTCTTTGTGAAACCGGCAAGGCCATGCTTGGCTGAGTTATAGGCAACCTTGAACGGCGATGCGACAAGGCTGTGCATGGAACCGGTGTTGATAATCCGGCCCCAGCCTCTCGCTTTCATTGCGGGCAATGCCGCCTTTGTCGTGTGAAAGGCCGAGGACAATATAATGGACAATATCGCGTCCCATTTGTCTTCGGGAAATTCATCGACGGGTGCCACATGCTGAATACCGGCATTGTTGATCAGTATATCCAGCGAACCAAGTTGATCGCTGCATTCGACAACCATTGACCGAATCGCGTCTGGCTTGGTCATATCGGCGGGGTGATAAAGCGCTTTCCCGCCGCTCAGCGCCTCTAGCTCTGCCACATATCCTTCAATCTCACACGCGTCACCAAAGCCATTGATCATGACATGCGCCCCTTCAGCTGCCAGTGCGCGGGCGTAGCCAAGTCCAATGCCCGAGGTCGATCCGGTGATAAGTGCTGTTTTGCCTTTGAGGAACATGGGAGAGTGCCTTTGCGTTATGAATGATCGTGACTTGCGCTTTGCGTCGCTAAACGCAATGTTGGTACAGAACAACAAGGGAGAATGACATGCGCCTCGACGACCTCGACCCAAGCAGCAACGTGCGAGATCAGGGCTCGGGCGGCATGGGCTTTGGCGGCGGCGGTGGCGGCGGCGGCATGTTCGGGCTGTTGTTCAGTCTGCTGCCCATGCTGCTTGGGCGCAAACTGGGTTGTGGCACATTGCTCGTCATCGGAGTTGTCGGCTATTTTGTGATGTCGAGCGGCATGTTGGGTTCTGGCAGTAGTGGTGTCACCCCGCAAATCAACCAGCAGCAAAATGGTGCTAACGTGGCCTGCGACACGCAAACCGAATTGTTCGCTTGCCGCGTCCTTAAATCCACCGAAAATACATGGTCGCAACTCATCAAAAATTATCGGCCAGCGACACTCAATTTCTATCAAGGTGGTGGTCAGTCGGGTTGTGGCGCGGCGCAATCCGCAATGGGTCCATTTTATTGTCCATCCGATCAAGGCATTTACCTCGACACCAGCTTCTTCCAGCAAATGGAACAGCAAATGGGCGCTGGCGGTGACTTTGCTTATGCCTATGTAGTTGCGCATGAGGTCGGGCATCACATTCAGAATCTCGCCGGTATTGCCGATCAGGTGCGTACGCTTCAGGCCCGGTCAAGCGAAGCCGATGGCAACAAGCTTCAGGTTGGCATGGAACTTCAGGCAGACTGTTTTGCCGGTGTTTGGGCAGGCTTGAATGCGGACAGAATTGAACCCGGCGACATTGAAGAAGGCATGCGCGCCGCAAATGCCATCGGTGACGATACATTGATGAAGCAAGCTGGACGCGCGCCCGTAGAAAGCATGTTCACACATGGAACCTCTGCGCAGCGCGTGGAAGCCCTGCAACGCGGCATTAAGGCCAAGGATCCAAATGCATGCAATTATTTGCAAGGTCTGTCATAAGCCCTGCATGCGTTTGAATGATTGTCATAATGTAGCCGATTTTCGCCGTCTGGCAAAGACGCGGCTTCCCTCGCCCATATTCAATTACATTGACGGCGCCGCCGACGATGAACGTACCAAGCTGCGCAATAGTGCAGCCTATGACGATTGCGACCTTGTACCCAATGTGCTGGCAGGGGTGTCAGAAATTGACATGGGCGTGACGGTGATGGGGCAACGGATCAACATGCCGCTTATGCTGTCGCCTACTGCGTTGCAGCGCCTGTTCCACTGGCAAGGCGAGCGCGCGGTCGCAGCGGTAGCGCAACAGTTCAACACGTGGTTCGGCATTTCGTCGCTAGCGACGGTCAGCATCGAAGAAGTCGGACGGACCATCAAAACGCCCAAGCTGTTCCAACTCTACATCCACAAGGACAAGGGCCTGAACGCGTCGATGATCGAACGCTGCAAGGCAGCGAAATTTGATGCCGTTGCGCTGACCGTGGATACAATCGTCTCCGGCAACCGCGAGCGATGCCAGCGCAGCGGTTTCACCTCGCCCCCGCGTTTCACACCGGCTTCGGTGATGAGCTATGCCATCCACCCGATGTGGGCGCTGAACTATATGTTCCGCGAAAAATTCGCGTTGCCGAATCTGCAAACACATGTCGACGCGGGCACAAATGTCGCTGTCTCGGTCGCGGAATATTTCAACACGATGCTGGATACCTCGATGGACTGGAAAATGGCCGAGAAGGTCAGGTCGGACTGGGGCGGCCAGTTTTGCTTGAAGGGCATCATGTCTGTCGACGATGCAAAGCTCGCAGTCGACATCGGCGCAACCGCGATCATGGTGTCAAACCATGGCGGACGGCAACTTGACGGATCACGCTCCCCCTTTGACCAGATCTCCGAAATTGCGGATGCCGTCGGCGGCAAGATCGATATCATCTGTGACGGCGGCGTACAGCGCGGAAGCCATGTCCTCAAGGCTCTCGCTGCGGGCGCGACTGCCTGTTCCGGCGGGCGTCTATATTTATATGCTCTGGCAGCAGCAGGCCAACCCGGCGTCGAACGCATCGTCGGCAAACTCCGCGACGAGATTGACCGCGATATGCGACTTATGGGGGTCAAGTCCGTGCCGCAGCTTGATCGGTCTATGCTCCGATGGCGTTAGGCGGCATGGCGCCATCGATGCGGGGGACTATTGTGAGCTTAGCAAAAACCAAACGGCAATTGCCGCCAACAAAACCGCGAACACCCGCTGGACGATGTGTGCTCTGTTTCCCACTGTTATCCACCCATGTGCTTGCGCAGCAAGCGCCACGATGACCAGATGGACGACCGTCGCGATCGCCACATAGCTTGCCGATAGCAGAGCTATTTGCGGTGCAGTTGGCGCGTCCTGCCTGACATAAGCTGGCAATACGACAATAAAAAAAACTGCAGCCTTTGGATTAAGCAGGTTCAACAAAAGGCCGTGACGGAACCAAGCCCAAATTGCATTATTGGCAACGGCATGAGTTGGAAGATCCTCTTCCCCTACCCATGTTCGCCAAGCCAGCCATAACAGATAGGCGACACCTGCAAAGCGAAGCAGATGAAAAGCCGTTGGAAGCCTTATTGCCAATTCCGCCAGCCCCGCCGCCGATGCAGCCGCAAGTATCGCCAGGCCAAGAGCAATCCCTGCCAGCGCTGCAAAGCCCGATCGTTTGCCTTGGCTCGCGCTCGTCAAGGCTAGCCACGCCATATTTGGCCCTGGCGTCAGCTCGATCAGCAAGGTTGTGACGAGAAAAGGAATATATAGGTTGGTAAGCACAGGAGTGCATATGGCATGCGGTACCACAATAGTCGATTGGGCATGGATCGGATGGTTTGGCGATGGCACCCCGCCATCAATCATCGTTTGCAATGTAGGATTTCATTTGAGAGATTCGCTGCGCCTGCCCGTTGCACGTTATGCTCTTTGTCAGCGTTGAGAAAATTTATCGGGAAAGGGCCATATTTGATCCCTGCGCGCCTCATCTTTCGCTGCCACCTGCACCCAAGCTGGATCGTTTTTGGTGCGACCATAGTGTGACTTTCCAAATGCAATCGCCTTCCGCACCAAGCCCCAAATGGCTACGCCTGGCCGAGCGCTGCACAGCGCCAACAGCCACCGCGACAGGTGAAAATATCGAACGCCACCGGGGAATAGTTGATTGCGCTTGGTTTTGACGCCGTGGGATACCATCTAGCTATCATGACCGCATATTCATTTCTTGATCTCGTTCCCGTTGTCGAAGGTGGCAATGTATCCTCAGCCTTGGCCAATGCAGCTGACCTTGCCGCGCACGCGGAAAGCCTTGGCTTCACCCGTTACTGGGTCGCTGAACATCACGGCATGCGCGGCATTGCCAGCGCTGCAACCAGCGTCGTCATCGGGCATATTGCCGCGGCCACTTCCACGATCCGCGTCGGTTCAGGTGGCATCATGCTGCCCAATCATTCGCCTTTGGTGATTGCCGAGCAGTTTGGCACATTGGATGCGCTCTATCCGGGCAGAATTGACTTAGGCCTTGGCCGCGCACCGGGGAGTGACCAGCGCGTCGCCGCCGCAATCCGGCGCACGCTTGATAGTGATCCCAATGCCTTCCCGCGCGATGTTATGGAGTTGCAGAGCTATTTCGCCGACGATGGCCAAACCGGCATTGTCGCGACACCTGGCGCTGGCGCCAATGTGCAGATGTATATCCTGGGTAGCAGCCTTTACGGAGCGCAGGTTGCAGCCGCACTTGGCCTTCCCTTTGCCTTTGCAAGCCACTTTGCGCCGCAGATGCTTGACGAGGCCTTGCACATCTACCGCAGCCATTTCCGCCCAAGTGCCGTCCTTGATGCACCGCATGCGATGGCTGCATTTAATGTTGTTGCCGCTGACACCGACGCGGAAGGCCGAATATCTTGCCAGTTCGTTGATGCAAAGCTTCGTTGCCTTGCGCACCGGCAATCCGCGACAATTGCCGCCACCGGTGGACGGCTATATCGAATCTTTACCGCCACAATTTCGCGCAGCGTTAAGTGATGTGTTGTCGGCGAGCGCAATTGGCGATGCCGAAACAGTAACATCTGCAGTCAAAGCCTTTGCTGCGCGTACACAAGCCGACGAAATCATAGTCGCCTGTTCTGTTTTCGATCATGCAAAACGTAAACGGAGCCTGGACATTACAGCCTCCGTCTTCACCAATATCAATAAACGCGTGGCTTTGGTTTAATGTATTCTGCCTCGTCGGTCAGCGTATAATCGTGGACCGGGCGATAATCGATCTTCACGCCGCCGCCTGATCCGGCCCAACCGTCAAACCACGAAGCGGTATGCTTCATCCAGTTGACATCATCCCGCTCGGGGAAATCCTCATGCGCATGTGCGCCGCGGCTTTCCTTGCGGTTGTTGGCGCTTTCGATCGTGCAAACGGCTTGCGCCATGAGATTGTCGAGCTCAAGCGTTTCGATCAGATCGGTGTTCCAGATCAGGCTCCGGTCGGTGACATGCACGTCGGTCATCAGCTTGTTGACCTTCTGCATCTCGGTGACACCTTCTGCCAGCAGCGCCGTGTCGCGGAAAACGGCCGCATGCTTCTGCATCGTGCGCTGCATTTGAAGCCGTATTTCAGCAGTTGGCGTGCCGCCCTTGGCATTGCGGAACTTGTCGAGACGCGCGAGTGCAAGATCGGCAGCATCGGTAGGCAAAGCCTTATGCGGCGCCCCTGGCGTCAAGGATGACTTAAGGTGCAGACCAGTGGCGCGTCCAAACACAACAAGATCGATAAGCGAGTTTGAACCCAGTCGATTTGCGCCATGCACTGAAACGCAGGCGGCCTCACCGACAGCATAAAGGCCATGCACAATGACTTCGGGATCATCGCCAACCTTGGTGACGACCTGCCCGTGATAATTGCACGGAATGCCGCCCATATTATAATGGACCGTTGGCGTCACTGGCAGTGGCTGCCGCGTCAAGTCAACGCCCGCAAAAATCTTGCCGCTTTCGGTGATTCCGGGCAGGCGCTCGGCCAATACCTTGGGATCAATATGATCCAGGTGCAGGAAGATATGGTCCTTGTGCGGGCCAACGCCGCGGCCTTCACGCATTTCGAGCGCCATGGACCGGCTGACGACGTCACGTGATGCAAGATCCTTGGCCGATGGAGCATAACGCTCCATGAAGCGCTCGCCTTCGCTGTTGGTCAGGTAACCGCCCTCGCCGCGCGCACCTTCAGTGATAAGGACGCCTGCGCCGTAAATGCCGGTGGGGTGGAACTGGACAAACTCCATATCCTGAAGCGGCAGACCAGCCCGAAGTACCATGCCGCCGCCATCGCCAGTGCACGTATGCGCCGATGTTGCCGAGAAATAGGCGCGGCCGTATCCGCCAGTCGCCAGCACCACGGCATGGCTCTTGAAACGGTGGATGCTGCCATCTTCCATGCACATGGCAATGACACCGCGGCACTCGCCATTTTCCATGATCAGGTCGAGCGCAAAATACTCGATGAAGAAGTCAGCGTCATATTTCAGGCTCTGCTGATACAAGGCATGCAGCATAGCATGGCCAGTACGGTCTGCAGCCGCTGCGGTGCGTTGGACCGGGGGGCCTTCACCCATGTTCTGCATATGGCCACCAAAGGGCCGTTGATAGATTGTGCCGTCTGCGTTGCGCGAAAATGGCACACCGGCATGTTCAAGCTCGTATACCGCCGCAGGGGCTTCGCGGACCATATATTCGATCGCATCCTGGTCGCCGAGCCAATCCGAGCCTTTGACCGTGTCATACATGTGCCAGGTCCAGTGATCTGGCGAGTTGTTGCCCAATGAAGCAGCGATCCCGCCCTGCGCGGCAACTGTGTGCGAACGGGTCGGGAATACTTTGGTAATGCAAGCGGTTTTCAGATCCGGCTTCGGCACTGCCCATGGTGGCGCGCAGACCCGACCCGCCAGCGCCAACGACGACTGTGTCATAAGTGTGATCAATAATCTTATATGCGTCTGACATCAGGCGGAAGCTCCGGTAAATGCGAGTTTTGCAACGACGAAAATGCCAAATACGGCACTGGCCACAACGTAGAAATTCAGAAGCGCCATGGTAGCAAACTTCAGTCCGTCGTCATGGACATAATCCTCGATCAGGACCTGAAGCCCAAGGCGGGCATGCCAGAAGATGTTGACAATCATCAATATCATGGGAACCGCAACGACGGGTTGGGCAAGCCATTGCGCCAAGGTCGCATGTTCAAAATTGGGCATCAGCAACAATGACACAACGAACCAAATCGTCAGAAGGATGTTGCCAATCGCAGTCAATCGCTGCTTCAGCCAATGCTCTCCACCATGTCTGGCCGAACCCAAACCACGAACGCGGCCTATATATGTTCTACTGTCCATCACCAAACTCCAAGAAAACGCGATGCCACAAACAGGACAACGAAAGCAGTTGCAAAAAAGGCCACCACAAATGCAACCGATGCCCATGTCCGGTTGACCTTCAATTCATATCCCGCCCCGATATCAAGGACGAGGTGGCGAAGTCCTGACGCCAAATGCTGAAAGAAGCTGAAGGTGACTGCTAACCCAGCGAGCCGGAAAAACCAGTTGCTGGCGATTTGCAAAGCGGTTGCATCTGTACCGGCCGACACAACATATTGTTGGAACGTTGTATAGCTCTCAGCGCCGCCACCAATCGCTGAAAGCCACCAAAGCAACGTCATCATCCCGACGGTGGCCAGGATAAATCCGGTTGCGCGGTGGAATATCGAAATGGCCATCTGCGGCGACCAACGATACACCTGCAAATGCGGCGACAAAGGTCGGTTAGGGTTTTTCGCCATGATATCAGCGTCCTTCATATGTGTCAGTGGTCGACGTTGCGTCGCTCTTTAATCGTTTAACGCCGTCGTGCAAGGCCCGGCCGGTGCGAAACGCGCAATCCGCCAGCGCTTTTGTGCAATAATCTATATCGGGAAATTGCGTTTCGCCACTGCGCAACTGCTTGCCGCATAACCAGCTATTAACCAATTAACAGCTATTACACCATAATCGAACCGCATAGCGAACAACCGATAAACAGGAACGAAAAATGGCAGAAAAACGGGACATTGAGCTGTCGAACGTCCAGACGATCATTGATGTCTTCAATCAGGATCAAAGCCTGGCGCCCCGCTGCCGTAAGGTCGGCGACCTGCTGAAAGACCATTTTTACGAGCTCAGCGGCTATTATTGGGACTATTGGATCAAGATGGGCAAATTCCCGGAACTGGATGATGCTGAGACCATAGAAAATACCCGAACCAAGACGGCAGCTTTCATTGGCCGGCGTTTGCGAGAGATTGATAGCGTTGAATGGTCCAAATATCTTACACGCCAAGTCATGGATTCCTGCCAGCGAGGTATTCCGTTGGAATATGTGAATGCTGCCTCCACCCGAACCAATGCCCGCACCTTGGAGCTTCTTGGAACCGCATATGGGGTCGATAAACCGGATTATCAGGAACTGGCATCGGCCATTCTGACCGCCACTGGATTGGAATTATCCATAATGGCTATGTGCTATTCGTCTTTTCATGCCGAGCAGAATGCCAGCAGGCGGCGTGAGCAATCCGCGCAATTCGAATCCGACATCGGAACCGCGGCGCACGAAGTTGCCGACCGGACTGCCATGTTGAGGCAGCAGGCGGCAAGCAGTTCACAAATGGCGAATGGCATGTTGTCGAAGGCGTCAGAGGTAGCGGCTGCTTCGGAACAGTCGGCCATTGCGATGCGTGAGGCTGCACAAACGGCGGCTGGCCTTATTCGCGCCATCGAGGATGCGCGCACCGAAGTTGAGACAGCGGCTGACGTTGCAAACCGTGCAGCAGATGTTGCGACCAAAGGTGCGGCGGCTACAGATACGCTCTCGGAACAGTCCCATTCGATCGAATCGATCCTCGGGCTTATCCGCGATATTGCCGGACAGACCAACCTCCTCGCGCTTAACGCTACGATCGAGGCCGCGCGTGCAGGTGATGCTGGCCGCGGCTTTGCCGTCGTTGCCCAAGAAGTCAAAAGTCTTGCCAACCAGACAGCTCAAGCCACGGACGAAATCGCACAAAAGATTTCCGCGATTCAAAGTGCCACAAAAGCTTCGGTCGAATCCAACGCGTCGATTCGCGAAACGGTCGACGAGGTCAAATTGTCTGCCGAGCGTATCCGTCGTGCAATGGAAGATCAGGCCCAGACAGTAACGATGATCACAGCGTCGGTGGACGAAACCGCGCTTGCCGCTGACCTCATGTCAAACACAATCTCCGCTATCCGATCGGACACGGAAAATGTCGTGTCCGAAATCATGTTGCTGGAAGGTGGCTTTAGCGAAGTTAATGAGAAAATTTCGTCGCTTCAGGCAAACGCAACCCGGTTCGTCGGGAATCTCGGACAATAACTTTGGTTGAAATTTTATCGGCGCTGTGAAAAGCAGCGCCGATGAAAACGCATATCATGATCACTGGCGCATCGCGCGGTATTGGCGCTGCTACCGCCAAAAGTTTTGACCCGACAACAACAAAGTTGTTCGAAACGTCCAGCAAAGACGGCGATCTGAACGATCCGTCCACGCCGGAACGTCTCTGGGCTTCAGCGCTTTTGGCATTGGATGGCCGCATTGACATTCTCATCAACAATGCCGGCATTTTTGAAGAAAACCCGATATCGCGACCAGATGCCGAATGGCTGGCAGGCTGGGATCGCACCATGCAAATAAATTTAACTGCCAGCGCCGACCTATGTCGCCGGGCCGTTCTTCACTGGCAGGAGCGCGGCGCTTCGGGTCGCATCGTCAACATTGCAAGCCGCGCTGCCCATCGCGGCGACAGCCCTTCGCATTGGCATTATGCGGCATCAAAAGCAGGAATGGTCGCGATGACAAAGACCATCGCTCGGGCTTACGCACGGGAGGGTATCTACGCTTTCGCGATCTGCCCTGGCTTTACCATGACAGGCATGGCCGAGGACTATCTGACAAGCCGCGGCGGCGACAAGTTGCTTGCTGATATACCACTTGGCAAAGTGGCGGATCCACAGGAGGTCGCCATTATGGCGAGATTTTGCGCATTGGAGGCGCCGCCCTCAATGACTGGAGCCGTACTCGACGTAAACGGCGCAAGCTATGTCCGCTAACTGGAAAGTCCGCTTTCCCTGCACCCGCACTGAGGCGGAGGCGCTTCACGAGGACGACGAGTGGCTTGCTTCACTCGACCCGATGCCAACAATCGTTGCCGACGAGGTAGAAGCCTTTAACGATGCCAAATGGCGGCTAGACGCATATTTTTCGGTAAAGCCAGATCAGACCGTCATTGACGCAATCCATTGCCGCATTGGCAGCGCTACACATGCAAAGCCGCTGATCGAAAAACTTCCCGACGCCGACTGGGTCGTCTTGAGCCAACAAGGCCTTAAGCCTGTCCAGGCCGGTCGCTTTTACGTCCATACGGCATCCAACAAGGGCAAGGTGCCCAAAGACACAGTACCGTTTCTGATCGAGGCGAGCCGAGCCTTTGGCACCGGTGGACATGAAACGACCAGCGGTTGTCTGGCTATGCTCGACAATATGAAGCGTGCGGGTAAACGCTTCGATCTCATCGCCGATATTGGCACTGGCACTGGTTTACTCGCATTTGCTGCGCATCATTTATGGCATCGTGCCTATTTGACTGCGTCTGACATTGACCCTGTCAGTGTAGACGTCACGAAAGAAAATGCCTTAGCGAATAGTGTGCCTTGCGGTGTATCCCAAGGTCAACTGGCACTTTGCGTCGCTGCGGGAACTGCACATGACCTAATCACCGGACGAGGTCCATATGATCTTGTCATTGCCAATATTCTGGCGGGCCCGCTTATCGAGCTGGCGCCGTCACTTGCCGATATATTGCGCGAGGGTGGATCGCTCATATTAGCGGGCCTGTTGAATACGCAATCGGCCGCGGTGATAGCCGCGTATCGGCGACATGGTTTTCGCGTCGAAAAACGTGTCGATTGCGGCGACTGGCCGTGCCTATGGCTCGTCAAACGCCGGAGATATGGCTGGCAGCGCCCAATTCGTGCAAGTGGCGTGACCAGTCAGCCACCTGGCGAATTTGGAACTTGGTAGAAAAAGCAGGATTGCGTCGTCAGGAAGCCTAAGCCATATCGGCGTTGATGAACATCGATCCCTCCGCGGCAGATCTGGATTCGGCGCGACGCGCCAGGCTCGCCGAAGCGCTCGTTCAGTCGGGGCGTGGCGACCGCAACGCGTTCGCGACAGTTTATACAGCAACCTCAGCGAAGCTTTTTGGTGTATGCTTGCGTATCTTTCCAGACCGGAACGAAGCGGAAGATGCATTGCAAGACGCCTATCTCACTATTTGGAACAAAGCATCGAGCTTTGAAAGTGGTCGGGCCAGCCCGATCAGCTGGCTTGTTGCCGTAACGCGCAACCGTGCCATTGACAGGCTGCGTGCGAAAAAGAAGGCTGGTATAACCGCAATCGAAGAGGCAGCAGATATTGCCGACGCTACCCCCCTAGCGGACGCGCAATTGATTGAAGTGGCAGATGAGCGAATCTTGCACGATTGTATCTCGTCGCTCGATCAAGGCGATGCGCTCTTCATTCGAAGTGCCTTCATCGGCGGATCAACTTATGCCGATCTTGCCAAACATGAAGGGCAGCCTTTGGGTACCGTTAAAAGCAGAATTAGACGGGCACTGTTGAAGCTGCGCAGCTGCATGGAGGGAGCAGCATGAGTGTCATGACCGAACAAGATGTCACCCAAGCTGGTGAATTTGTCCTTGGACTGCTGGATGCTGGCCAAGAGGCTGTGGTCGCTGCGCGGATAGCTACCGATCCCGATTTCGCTGCTGAAGTGGAGGCATGGCGCCTAAGGCTCAATCCATTGCTTGGGCCGGAACAAGCGCCGCCTGCGGATCTTTGGTCGAAAATCGAAAAAGCGCTGCCCGCCGATACGCAGCAAGACCTTGGAACAGGAAGGCTCGTCTTCTGGCGCGCCTTGACCGGAATATCGATGACCGCCGCCATTTTCATGGGAATCCTGTTGGTCCAGAAACCGACCTCAGTTCCACCCAGTGCCAACCCGACAACTATGGTAGCCGCTTTGGGTAGCGAGAATGGCAAGGCAGCTATTACGGCCCTTTATGACCGTAATCGGGGGACCATGCTTCTAACCCCCGTCGCCTTGGACACTGGCGCCCTATATCCCGAATTGTGGGTCGTACCCGCTGATGGAAAGGCGAGATCGATTGGTATGATGAAGGTTGGCAAGCCAACTGAAATGCGGGTAAGCTCTGAGCTGCAGCAGTTCCTCAATGAAGGCGCTCTCCTCGCAATAACGCCGGAACAGGCGCAGGGTGCGCCTAATGGCATTGCAACCGGGCCGATACTCGCAAGTGGAAAAATCACAATTTTGTGATTTATTTTCAGTGTCGATGCATCTGCGCCGCCAAAGCATCCGTACCTGTTTTCAGCACGCCACTGGTTGGCAGTGCCTAGAAACAGGAAAGCTGAATCATGATACGTTCAAATCGTTTAATTGTCGCCCTCGCATTGGCCTCGTCAACTCTCGTCGGGACCGCTGCAATGGCTGATCATCACAAGATGGCTGGTCATGGCAACATGTCCAACCCAACTGTCGGCGGCGCCGCTATGGAACCCACAAAAACAATCGTGGAAAACGCTTCCGCTGCTCCAAATCTGACCACTTTGGTTGCAGCAGTGAAGGCTGCTGGTCTGGTCGACACACTCGCGAGCCCAGGTCCGTTCACCGTTTTTGCACCGACCAACGCTGCCTTTGAAAAGCTTCCCGCGGGCACTGTTGGTACACTGGTAAAGCCCGAAAATAAGGCGACACTTACGAAGATCCTCACCTACCATGTGGTGGCAGGCAAGCTTACGTCGACCGACATTGTCGCCGCGATCAAAACGGGCGCTGGCACAGCCACGCTGACCACCGTAGCAGGCGAGAAGCTGAGCGCACGCTTGTCGGGCAAAAACGTAGTCATCACCGATGCCAAGGGCGGACAGTCCACCGTGACCACCGTTGACGTGATGCAGTCAAATGGCGTCGTACACGTAATCGATTCCGTGCTGCTGCCATAAAAGGCAGCTGGGTTGCCGGTCGCTATGTCCCCCTCTATTAGCGACCGGCGCCCTTTGCATAGGCTTGCGATCCTTGGGTGATGACAAGATCATCCGGGAGAATTTCCCCCACGGAGATATCCTGCAATTCCTCCAAGTGCGCATACAGCGGCGCGAAGTCCGTTTCCACGGTGACTTTTAACAATTCATCGATGCTGGAAATGACAAAATAATTTTGTTGAAAATCATCGATGCGATAGTGGGTACGCATCACGCGCAGCAAGTCGAACGCGATCCGGTTTGGGCTTGGGTCGTCGAGTGCGAAAATGCTCTCTGCGTAGCTTGAAACGATGCCAGCGCCATAGATCCGCAGGCCGTTCCGTTGCTGAATGAGGCCAAATTCCACCGTATACCAGTATAAACGGGCCAAATGGTCCAGCGCGCCGAAGCCAAGCGATCGCAAACCGCCTTTTCCATATGCCACCATATAATCTGCAAACACCGGATCGGCGAGCATCGGCACATGTCCGAAGACATCATGAAATATGTCGGGTTCTTGAAGATAATCGAGTTGTTCGGGTGTCCGGATGAAGTTACCGGCGGGAAATCGACGGTTGGCGAGATGGTCGAAAAATACATCGTCAGGCACCAGCCCTGGCACAGCGACAATTTGCCAGCCGGTGGCCGCTATAAGCCGTGCGTTCAATTCGCGATAATCCGGGATCCCCGGCTGGGACAGCTTTAGAACGTCAATACCGCGCAAAAACGCGTCAGCCGCGCGACCAGGAAGCATCTCGGATTGCCGTGCAAACAATTTATCCCACATAGCGTGCGCATCTGCACTGAACGCTTCCCAGTTTTGCGGCACTGTCCAATCGGCATTTGCCCCCTCCGGCGGGGTTTCATACACGTGGGTGAAATTTTTCATCCGAACTGGTTACACTTGAAACCGTTTAGCAGCAACAATCTCCGCAGCAATATTATGCGCTTGCGACGATTTGCGCCCATTCTCCTTCATCGATCACTTGAACGCCAAGGGCAGTTGCCTGCTTCAATTTTGAACCCGCGCCGGGTCCGGCCACAACGAGATCGGTTTTTGCACTAACCGAGCCTGCAGCTTTCGCTCCAAGCGCTTCAGCCTGCGCTTTCGCCTCCTCGCGGCTCATCGTTTCGAGCTTTCCTGTAAAAACGATGGTCTTCCCGGTCCATTCGCTTTCTCGGACATTCGACACATAAGCTGGCGGATGCACCTCATTGAGAAGATCGTTCCAGACCGCCAAATTGTGCGGTTCGTGAAAAAAATCGCCCAGTGCCTCCGCAACGGCGCCGCCCACTCCGTTAATTGCAGTAACATCGGCAATGGCATTGGCGTCTTGCTGTGATATCTTCAGGCCGATGTCGGCAATGGCCTCTGCCGTCCCGAAGGTTTTGAACAAATCGCGCGCGGTGACTGCCCCGATGTGGCGGATTCCCAGACCAAACAGCAATTTGGCACCATCAGGCACGCGCTTTGTCTCAATCGCTGCCAACAGATTATCCACAGACTTATCCTGCCATCCTTCACGCAACAAAATATCGGCTCGACGTCGGCGCAGCCGGAAAATGTCGGCGGGGCTTTCCAGCCATCCGAGGTCAAAAAACTCCTGAATCGTTTTCTCGCCAAGGCCTTCGATATCGAGCGCACCGCGGCTGACAAAATGGATCAGTCGCTGAACCCGTTGGGCGGGGCAAATCAGTCCGCCAGTGCAGCGCACGTCGACTTCGCCCTCTTCCGCAACGGCTTCCGATCCACATTGCGGGCAGACTAACGGAAAGGCATAAGGCAGACGATCCGCGTCCCGCGTAAGATTTTCGACAATCTGGGGAATGACGTCCCCTGCCCTTTGCACGACAACACGGTCGCCCGGACGCACGCCGAGACGTTCAATCTCGTCTCGGTTATGCAAGGTGACATTGGAAACGACTACACCACCCACGGTCACGGGCGCTAGTCGCCCAACAGGCGTGAGCTTACCGGTGCGGCCTACCTGAATATCAATGATCTCCAGCGTCGTTTCAGCGCGCTCCGCCGGAAATTTGTGGGCAATGGCCCAACGCGGCGATTTTGCAACAAATCCAAGCCGTTCTTGCCAGTCCAGGCGGTCAACCTTGTACACGACGCCGTCAATATCATAAGGCAGATCGGCACGCTGGCGCTCAATATCGGCATAATGCCGCAATGCATCCTCGCTGTTTTCTAACCGCAGCAGCAATGGCGAAACCGGCACACCCCATAACGCAATGGCGGCCATGACGGCGCTTTGTGTATCGGCTGGCAAAGCGCTCACCTCACCCCAACCATGTGCAAGAAAACGCAAAGGACGCGTTGCAGTAATCTTTGCATCCTTTTGCCGCAGTGATCCGGCAGCGGCATTACGCGGGTTGGCAAATAGCTTTCCATCCTTTGCCTTCTGTATCTCGTTTATTGCGACAAAGTCAGATTTCGCCATGTATACTTCGCCACGGATCTCAAAAATCGCGGGCACGTCGCCCTGAAGCTGTTGCGGAATATCCGCGATATAGGCGACGTTTGCGGTGACATCTTCACCAACGCTGCCGTCACCGCGCGTTGCTGCTTGCTTGAGTACGCCATTTTCATATCGCAAAGATAGCGACAGGCCGTCGATCTTGTCCTCAGCCGTCAAGGCTACATCCACATCTGCAGCAAAGTTCAGGAAACGTCGCACGCGCGCTACGAAATCATACACATCCTGCGCAGCAAAGGCATTGTCGAGGCTCATCATGCGCTTGGCATGGGTTATTTTCTTCAAACCTGATCCGTCAACCGCGGCTCCAACCTGCCTGTTCGGGCTGTCGGCGCGCACCAGATGAGGGAACGCAGCCTCAAGTTCATTATTCCGGCGAACCAGCGCATCATATTCGGCGTCGGCTATCTCCGGGGCGTCTTCGGCGTGGTAGCGCTTATTGTGGTAGGATATCTGCCTTGCCAACCGCATGAGCTCATTCGCAACGTCTGCCTCAGTCAAGGTTGCACCCCGTCACATAAGCTGTTCATGCCGCTCATACGGCCTCCAGAAGGCGCTTTGCTTGAGCTCGTGCTTCGTCTGTGACCTCTGCACCCGACAGCATACGCGCAATCTCCTGCCGGCGTGCTGCAGCGTCCAGCAACGTAACGCCCGTGCGGGTGACGGTCCCTTGGCTCGATTTGGCGATAAAGTAATGCGCCTTTCCTCTGGCTGCAACCTGAGGGCTATGGGTGACGGCCAGCAACTGTGTGCGCGTGGCGAGGCGCGCCAGACGCTCGCCAATCGCCGCTGCAACTGCCCCACCGACGCCTCGGTCAATTTCATCAAATATGATCGTGGCGGCACCGCCTTCTTCGGCAAGCGCCACTTTAAGCGCGAGGATGAAACGCGACAATTCACCGCCCGACGCGATCTTCGCCAAGGGTGCAAACGGCGCGCCGGAGTTGGTCGAAATCAGAAATTCGACGCGGTCCATGCCATATGCGGTCCAGCGATCCTCGGGAAGCCGCTCGACGGCTGTCTGAAACTGCGCTGCATCGAGCTTGAGCGGGGCAAGCTCGTTTTTGACAGCCGCATCCAATTTGGCTGCAGATGCCTGACGCGCCGATGACAACGCCGTCGCGGATTCGACGTAAGCACCATGTTTGGCGGCAACTTCAGCTTCCAACAACGCCAGACCTTCGCCGCCAGCTTCAATCGAGTGAAGCTGCGCCGTGAGCCTTTCTAGCAAAGCTATAATTCCATCGGGCGCGACACTATGCTTGCGCGCCAATGCGCGCAGTTCAAACAAGCGTTCCTCAATTTCGTCGAGCCGTGCTGGTTCATACTCAATCGCGCGTGCAGCTGCGTTCAGCTTGTCCTCAGCTTCGCTTGCCTCAATCACCGCTCGGTCAAGCGAAGTAAGGGCCTCTGCCAACAAAGGATGCGCATCGGCCAACCGGTCAAGTTTGCGGGCGGCGCTTCGAATAAGTGACAGACCACTTTTGGGCCCGTCAAAACTATCAAGAACGCCTTTCAGATCTTCTGCAATCCTTTCGCCCTTCTGCATATCGGATCGTTCGCCAGCCAGCTGTTCTTCTTCGCCGGGTTGTGGGTTGAACGCGGACAGCTCGGCCACGGAATGTTCAAGCCATTCGCGGTCACGGGCAGCGTTTTCCAGTGCCTCACGCGCAATATCCAAACGCATTTTTGCATCCTGCCATGCGGCAAAATTGGCGGAGACCGTTACGGTGTCGCTTCGGCCGAAAGCGTCCAACAAACCGCGGTGCCCCCGCGCGTTGAGCATGCCACGATCATCATGTTGGCCATGAATTTCAACCAATGCTGCGCCAAGTTCGCGCAACAATGCAGCCGAACAGGGTTGGTCATTGATAAATGCTTTGCTCCCGCCATCGGCCTTGACCGACCGGCGAATGATCAGCGGTTCAGCCAGATCGATGTCGATGTCGTTTTCTGCCAGAAATACTGCAACATGTGCGGGTGCATCGAAGCTTGCAGTGACTTGCGCTTTTTCTGCGCCGGACCTGACAAGTCCGCTATCGGCGCGGGCACCGAGCGCCAAACCAAGCGCATCGAGCAAGATGGACTTGCCCGCGCCGGTCTCGCCGGTCAACACACCAAGTCCGCCTGCAAACTCTAGATCCAGTGCCTCGATCAGCACGACATCGCGGATCGAAAGCGCCGTTAGCATTGCATTACGCTGCGGGCACGTGCTTCTGAATCAGGTTATACGCACGGGCGTACCATTCGCTGCCGGGATAGTTGGCCCCGAGAACCGCAGCAGCTTTCTTGGCCTCCTCAGGAACACCCATGGCAAGATAGCTCTCCGTCAAGCGGTACAATGCCTCAGGTGCATGGGTCGTTGTATCATATTTTTCGACAACTTCACGGAAACGCAAAGAGGACGCCAACCAAAGCGCGCGACGCTGGTAAAAACGTCCGATTTCCATTTCTTTGCCGGCAAGATGATCGCGCACCAGGTCCATTTTCAAGGTCGCATCTGAAGCATACCGCGATGTGGGATAGCGACGTTGCACTTCGCCAAGTGCCGCAAGCGCCTGTTCCGAAATCTTCTGATCACGAGTCACGTCGCTGATTTGCTCGTAATAAGACAAAGCAATCAAATAATACGCATAGGACGCGTCTTTGTTACCTGGGTGAATCGAGAGGAACCGGCGCGATGACTGGATCGATTCATTGTACTTCTGCGCCATATAATAGCTGAAGGCACTCATGAGCTGAGCGCGGCGCGCCCATGGGGAATATGGGTGTTGTCGCTCAACTTCGTCAAACAACGCAGCGGCTAACTCATATTGCTTGTTATCAAGCTTGACCTTCGCCGCCGTATATAGCGTGTTCACATCGCGCGCGACATAACGGGTGTTGCTACCCGGCTTTGCACCGCCGCCGCCTATACCCAATGCAGCACAGCCGGAAAGCAAGGAGGATACGGCAAAAACCGCCACGGGTACGAGGATTTTTTTGTTCATGGACTTTCCCTAGATAATCTTGTCGGCCCCGCCAAGCCTTTTGCTTGGGCACACTGATAAAGACGTACCGAGCGTGCCGGAATGTTGCTGTATAGGTGATGAACTGACTGTCAAATTGGTGCTGCTGACAGGATCACTACAGTCCCAAGGGACCGTTGCTTTGGATATCCATTCTCTAACGAAAAAAGGGGCTGCCGAAGCAACCCCTTTCCTCTCCATCCTTTTGCAGGATATTCTGTTCGGCGAATGATCGCCGGGTCTAATGTGAAGCTCAGTCCTTCAGAAAAGCTGGCACATGGTCGGGATCGCCCCCGCCCTTGTTTTCGCCCTCTGAACGCTCTTGGCGTGGACCACGGTCACCGCGGCCTTCGCCCCGTCCACCGTCACGGCCACCGCCATCACGACGTGGGCCACGGTCGCCACGGCCTTCACCGCGACCACCACCGCCGCCTTCACGGCGAGGGCCGCGATCGCTGCGCTCGGTCTTTTCACGTGGCGGGCGTGTGTCTTCCAACTCTTCACCGGTTTCCTGATCAACGACGCGCATCGACAGACGAACCTTGCCGCGCGGATCGATTTCGAGGACCTTGACCTTGACGTCCATGCCTTCGCTGACAACGTCCGTAACCTTCTCAACGCGCTCGTTGCGCATTTCGCTGACGTGGACGAGACCGTCCTTGCCGCCCATGAAGTTTACGAATGCGCCGAAATCAACCAGATTGACGACCTTTCCGTCGTAGATCTTGCCAACTTCTGCTTCTTCGACGATGCCCGAAATCCACTTACGTGCAGCTTCGATTTGCGCAATGTCGGACGACGAAATCTTGATAAGACCTTCGTCATCGATATCGACCTTCGCACCTGTGGTCGCAACGATTTCGCGAATGACCTTGCCGCCGGTACCGATGATGTCGCGGATCTTCGCTTTGTCGATCTGCATCGTTTCGATACGTGGAGCGTGTGCGGACAATTCACCGCGGGCTTCGCCCAAGGCTTTTGCCATTTCACCTAGTATGTGCGCGCGGCCTTCCTTGGCTTGGTTCAATGCAGCTTCAAAGATTTCGCGGGTGATGCCAGCAATTTTGATGTCCATCTGCATCGTGGTGATGCCTTCTGATGTACCAGCTACCTTGAAATCCATATCGCCGAGATGATCTTCGTCACCGAGGATGTCCGACAGAATTGCGTAATCCTTGCCTTCAAGGATCAAGCCCATTGCAATGCCCGAAACTGGGCGCTTTATCGGAACGCCAGCATCCATCATTGCAAGGCTTCCGCCGCAAACCGAGGCCATCGACGACGAACCATTGGATTCGGTAATGTCGCTGGTGATACGGATTGTGTACGGAAACTCTTCCTTGGTTGGCAACACAGCGTGCAACGCGCGCCATGCGAGCTTACCATGGCCAATGTCACGGCGGCTTGGTGCGCCGAAGCGCCCGACTTCACCAACGCTGTAGGGTGGGAAGTTGTAATGCAGCATGAAATTTTCATAATGCAAACCGCCAAGACCGTCGATCATCTGCTCTGCGTCCTTGGTACCCAGGGTGCAGGTCGCGATGGTCTGCGTTTCACCACGGGTAAACAACGCCGAACCATGTGAACGTGGCAAGAAATGCGTTTCTGCCAGGATCGGACGAATTTGCGAGGTCGTGCGTCCGTCGATGCGGGTGCCATCCTTGAGGATGGCGCCGCGAACGATTTCAGCTTCAAGCTTCTTCATCAGCTTGCCTGCCGCCATCTGGTCTTGCGGGCTCGCATCGGTGAAAGCTTCCTTGGCGGCGGCGCGCGCAGCATTGAGAGCGTTCGAGCGCGCCGACTTGTCGGTCAGCTTGTACGCTGCGGCAATATCCTTGCCGATCAGCTTCTTGAGCTTGTCCTTGGCAGCCGAAAGATCAGCCTGCTCTGCCATCGCCCAAGGCTGCTTCGCAGCTTGTTCTGCAAGCTTGACGATAGCCTTGACGACTTCCTTACATGCATCGTGCGCAAACAAGACGGCACCAAGCATGATTTCTTCCGAAAGCTCATTGGCTTCGGATTCAACCATCATCACTGCGTCATAAGTTGCTGCAACGACCAGATCGAGGTCGCCTTCGGCAACCTGCTCGTCCGTTGGGTTCAGGATATACTCGCCGTTCAAATAACCAACGCGGGCTGCGCCGATTGGCCCCATGAACGGAACGCCTGAAATGGTCATCGCGGCAGACGCAGCAACCAGTGCCAGAATGTCCGGCTCGTTTTCACCATCATAGCTAAGAACCTGCGCGATCGCATTGATTTCGTTATAGAAACCTTCAGGGAATAGCGGACGAAGTGGACGGTCGATAAGACGCGAAACCAGCGTTTCCTTCTCGGTCGCACCGCGCTCGCGCTTGAAAAAGCCACCGGGTATCCGGCCAGCTGCAGAATATTTCTCCTGGTAATGAACGGTCAGCGGGAAGAAATCCTGGCCATCCTTCACAGACTTTGCGGCGGTAACCGCGCAAAGCACAACAGTTTCGCCAAGCGATGCCATAACAGCGCCGTCGGCTTGACGGGCAACTTTGCCCGTTTCGAGTGTCAGGGTCTGTCCGCCCCACTCGATTGATACAGTTTTCGTATTAAACATAGATTTTCCTTTGACCCGCATGCCCTATGCGATGCGGGGCCTCTTGAGTTGCGGACATACCGATCCGCTGCGGATGGAGCATTTTGAGCCCCGATGACAGTTCGGCCTCATTGCCAGACTGCCCTTGTTACCGACCCATCATCTGAACTGATTCCAATAGGAGAGGCGGTAGTTCGTCACCATGAATCATATCTCGGTGACGCAATATGCAAACGGCCCGCCAAGGCGGGCCGAAAGTCTGAATTACTTACGAAGACCAAGCTTCGCGATGAGGGCGGCATAACGCTCACCATCGATTTTTTTCAAATAGTCGAGAAGCGAACGACGCTTGTTGACCATCTGAAGAAGACCGCGACGGGAATGGTTATCCTTGTGGTGGTCTTTAAAATGTGCCGTCAGGGCATTGATCCGGTCGGTCAGGATTGCAACTTGCACCTCTGGTGATCCGGTATCGTTAGGCTCGCGAGCATGTTCTTTGATGACCTGGGCTTTACGTTCTGCAGTTATCGTCATATTTGTCCTTCGAACATCATGAAGTTAGGTTAAAGCCACGGACGGTTTTCAATGTCCCGTCGACGTTCTGCACCAAAGCAACAGGCCGCAAATCTGCGCCCCTCGCCCAATGTAGCCCATCTTTCATGGCAATCCCGGTCAAGATGCGGCCCTGTTGGACTGCCCTTGCCTGTTCCGGGGAGAGATCAAGAGCCGGGATGTCGACCAGCCCTGCCTCTATCGGCAAGATAATGTCTTCTTGGCCTGCCCCTTGGCCGAATGCATTCAGTTTGTCCAGCGAAATCGCGCATTGAAGGCCAAAGGGACCTGAGCGGGTGCGGCGGAGCATCGTTACGTGGCCCACTGTGCCGAGAGCTATGGCGATGTCGCGGGCCAAGCTGCGGATATAGGTGCCTTTGGATACGTCCGCTGATAAGGTTACTGAAGCCAGCGGCTGGTCACTCTGAACTTGTTTAAGGTTCCATTCCGGATCGACACTCTCCGGTCTGGGTTGCACGATAGATGCTGAAACGAGTTCAGCATGACGAAGGTTAAGGTTATAAACCGTTATCGACCGCGATTTCATGTCAACGACTTCACCCGCCCGGGCCAAGTCATAAGCACGCTTTCCGTCAATCTTGATCGCGGAATATGCGGGCGGAATTTGCTCTATTGGGCCAGTAAATCTGGCCAAAACGGTTTTCAGGTCGTCCGTAGTTGGACGATGCCCTGAAGTAGCAACAATTTCTCCCTCGGCATCAAGTCCGCTGGTTTCCGTCCCGAAGCTGATGGTGAAATCATAGGTTTTGGAAGCATCCAGCATCCGACCACATAATTTGGTCGCTTCCCCCAAGGCTATTGGCAACACGCCGGTTGCCAGCGGGTCAAGCGTGCCGCCATGGCCCACCTTCACTTTGCCAAAGCCTGCCTCGCGCAAATTACGCTTTACCGCCGCAACAGCTTGCGTCGAACCTAGACCCAATGGTTTATCGAGGATGACCCAACCATGCATACCCTGCCCTTTACGGCACGGCCAATTTAAGTCAATTTGAAGGGGCTACAACGTCCTTGCTCGCCTCCACAGTGGCCTTGCGAAGTTTCAGCCTTTCCTTGCGGGGCAACGGCTTATTGGACGTCACAAGGCTCGCAACCGGGCACCGTTCGCCAGCAACCAGAATCGTGCTGAATTTGTCGAAGGTTGCGGAACCGCGCGTATCAAATCCAATAGCACGAGCGAAATTCAGTTCCTGACATGCGCCGATAAAATCGGCATAGTACCAGCGACGTTGGCGGTCTTCCAACCAGATGCCGTCGTTACCGTCCACTTCGAAATTGCGGATTGCCCCTTGGTTGGGGAAATTGATTTGCGTTTCGACACCAAGTTCAGGCCAGACACGGCTGGCTGGTGTTTTGGCTTCAACAGCACCAGCCAAAATGGCTGCGGCTAATGCGACGGAGATTACAGTTTTCACCATGTATCGCGGTATATCGGCACGCGGATGAACGCCAAATGAAAAACTAACTGTGCGCGCGCGCCTCGTTGAAATGTTTTCGACACATCGCGACGTAGCGATCATCGCCGCCAATTTCGGTTTGTGCGCCATCAACAACGGCTTTGCCATATTCATCGACGCGCAAATTCATCGTGGCCTTTCTGCCGCAATCACATACACCCTTTAACTCGACAAGACTGTCAGCAATCCCCAGCAATGCCGCAGAGCCCGGAAAAAGCTCACCCTGAAAATCGGTGCGCAAACCATAACAGACAACGGGAATTCCTGCCTTGTCGGCAAGACTTGCCGCCTGCCATGCCTGCTCTTTGGTCAGAAACTGCGCTTCATCAATGAGGACACATGCCAAAGGCGTCTCTTGATGCTCGATGAGCACTGCCTTTTCGATATCTGTAGTGGCATCAAACCGGCTGGCGTCACCTGCCAATCCAATGCGCGAACTGATCGCGCCAAAACCGGGGCGGTCATCAATAGCTGCTGTCCAAAGCATCACCTTCATGCCGCGCTCGCCATAATTGAAGGCCGCTTGCAACAATGTGGAGGATTTGCCTGCGTTCATCGACGCATAATAAAAATACAGCTTCGCCATCAGCCCGCGTCGCCTGCGGCATCACCCGCTTCATCTTCCGTCAGGTCTTGCTGAACTTTCGGCGCACTCAGGAGCGTTTCAATATGAGTCGCCTGATCGAAGCTGTCATCCGCTAGGAATTTCAGCTTCGCGGCATATTTCATGCTGACACGTGCAGCGACTTCCTTTTGGAAAAACGCCGTGTTCGTGCGTAGCGCCTTCAGCACAACAGCTTCATTTACACCCAGTAATGGTTTGATAAAGGCCGTTGCATGCCGCAGATCTGGGGACATGCGGACCTCGGTTACGCTCACGCTATGGCTGTTCAAAACGTCATCGTGCACCTCTCCGCGCGCAAGCAATTCGGACAAAATATGCCGAAACTGCTCACCTACGCGCAAGAGGCGGACCGAGCGGCCCTCAGGGCCAGTATCGTTATGTTTAGCCATAATTTTTTACTCTCGAACGAGCTAAAATCACAACGTGCGTTCACGCTCCTCGATCTCAAAGACCTCGAGCATATCGCCTGCCTTGACATCGTTGGTGTCCGCCAACACGACACCGCATTCGAGGCCAGCACGCACTTCGTCGATATTGTCCTTGAAGCGACGCAGCGACGCGATGGTTGTTTTCGACACAATGACGTCCTCGCGGGTAAGACGGGCATAAAGACCCTTCTTGATGACGCCTTCGGTGACCAACAGACCAGCGGCCTTGTCGCGCTTGCCCGATTTGAACACATCCTTGACTTCGGCACGTCCAACAACGGTCTCGATAATTTCCGGTCCAAGTTCACCCGCCATTTCCTTGGCGATGTCGGCGGTCAGGTGGTAAATCACATCGAAGTACTTCAGGCGCACCCGGTCACGTTTGGCAAGCGCGGCTGCCTTGGCGTTCGGACGCACGTTAAAGCCAATCAACGGCGCATTTGATGCTGCCGCCAGCAACATGTCGGACTCGGTTATACCGCCAACACCCGCGAGTAACACGCGCACCTTGATGTCGGCCGTAGAGATGTTGTTAAGCGCGGTCACGATGGCTTCTACCGAACCCTGCACATCGCCCTTGATCACAACAGGATATTCCATCGCACGTGTCGCGGACAGATTATCAAACAGATTGTCCAGATTTGGCGTTACCTGCGCAGTGCGCACCTTGGTCGACTGTTCCTTACGATACAATGCAACTTCACGGGCGCGGGCTTCATTTTCAACAACGGTCAATACGTCGCCTGCAGATGGCACACCTGTAAGGCCAAGCACCTCGACAGGTGTCGCGGGGCCAGCTTCGGCAACTTGCTGCCCCTTGTCATTGATCAACGCGCGCACCTTGCCGCTTTCCGCGCCGACAACAAAAATGTCACCGCGCTTCAGCGTGCCGCGTTTCACCAGAACAGTTGCTACCGCGCCGCGGCCCTTATCAAGCTGCGCCTCTACAACCACCGCTTCAGCTGCGCGATCCGGATTGGCCTTCAATTCCATGACCTCTGCCTGCAGCGCGAGCTTTTCAAGCAGGGTATCGAGGCCAGTCTTCTTGAGCGCTGAAACCTCAACGTCCTGGACTTCACCGCCCATCGCCTCGACCACAACTTCATGCTCCAACAGACGTTCACGCACCTTTTGCGGGTTGGCGCCTTCCTTGTCGACCTTGTTGATCGCGACGATCATGGGAACATTGGCTGCCTTGGCATGCTTGATGGCTTCGATAGTCTGCGGCATCAGGCCGTCATCAGCTGCAACGACCAGAATGACGATATCCGTTACCGATGCACCGCGCTGGCGCATTTGGGTAAATGCCTCGTGGCCCGGCGTATCGAGGAAGGTGATGACTGAGCCATCCTTTGCCTTCACCTGATATGCGCCAATGTGCTGCGTTATACCGCCGGCTTCGCCTGATACGACATTGGCGCCGCGCAAGGCGTCCAAAAGCGATGTCTTACCGTGGTCAACATGGCCCATGACGGTCACGACCGGGGGACGCGACTTCATGGTTTCCGGGGCATCTACGTCGTCGTCGTGGAAGATGTCGACGTCAGCATCCGACACGCGGGTGATGTTGTGGCCAAACTCTTCAACCAGCAATTCCGCAGTATCCTGGTCGATTGTTTCGTTGATAGTGACTGGCATGCCCATCTTGAACAGTGCCTTGACCAGATCGCTGCCCTTTTCAGCCATACGGTTGGCAAGTTCTTGCACAGTGATGGTTTCAGGAACGACAACGTCACGTGTTTGCTTGACCTGTGCCTGACGGCTTCCGCCGCCATGCAGACGCTTTTCCTTTTCGCGGGCCCGCTTCAGCGCGGCGAGCGAGCGTGCACGGGCGCCATCATCGCCTTCAAGCGCACGCGTAACAGTCAGCTTGCCAGATTGGCGGCGATCATCCGCTGCACCACGCGTTGGACGGTGCGGAGCCTTTTTGACTTCCTCACGCTCGCGCTCAGGACGCTTGGGAGCTTCTACAGGCGTAAAGCGTCGCGGGGCTGGCGCAGCACCATCCTTGTTGGATTCTTCTGCAACTGGCTCAACTGTTTCGGGTTCAACAGGGACAACCGCATCAACGACAGGTGCCGCCGGCGGAGGCGTAATTGCTTCCTCTCGGTTTGCCTGAGCACGCAGGCGCTCGGCTTCAGCTCGCTGGGCGCGTTGCTCGGCTTCGCGACGGCTGCTTTCCTCAAGCATCGCCAAGCGAGCCTCTTCGGCTTCGCGTAGAAGCTTTGCCTGACGTTCCTGACGGCTGAGCATGTCAACTGGAGCCGGACGCTGAGCGGGCGCCGCTGGCGCGCGGACTGGAGCAGTTGCAGCGGCAGGAGCTGCCGCTGGAGGCGGCGGTGGCGGGGGCGCGGCACCTTCGGGTTCAGGTGCATAGCCTGGCTTGCCCACGAGCCGCTTGCGTTTCACCTCGACCACAACCTTGTTGGTGCGGCCGTGGCTAAAGGTCTGTTTGACTTCACCTGACTCAAGCGAGCGGCTCAAAGTGAGCGGCTTGCGCGTCAAAGTCGGCTTATTGTTGGTATCATCACTCATCGAAACAGAACCCGTCCTTACTCAGTCAATTGCGGAGATGTCAGTATCAAGGCCCCGCAAATCCGCAACCGAAGCAGCGGAATCGAGTGGCGCATTACTGCATCCTTTGAAATTTAGCCAGCGTCCAAGATGATGCATCACCCTGTCAGCCGCTTTTTGGTTAATCAGTGCAACATGCACAGCATTTTGGCGTCCAAGCGCTGCAGATAAAACGTCGCGATTCACGGGCAACTTCACGCCGCCCCTCCCGGACCCTTCAGCATCCTCGCCCACTCGCCAAGCCTGATCGCGTTTACCGGCGCCATCCGTGCTGGCGTCCGACGCATGCAGCAACAAGCGAACCTGCCCACTGCGCGATGCGGAATCGATTTTCTCTGCGCCCAAGATAAGATGCCCTGCGCGCGCTTCCAACCCCAAGCGATCCAGAAACGCCTGTTCGAGGCCCCGATCAATGCGGCCGGCCAAGTCGTCGATAATCTCGATTTTGTCCGTTTTAAACGCACGGCGCAGCAAGCCTGCCAATTTTCCTTTGGCTATTGCTTTGGACAATTCATCTTCCGTCACGCCTATCCACGCGCCACGACCGGGGGCCTTAGCGAACAAATCGGGCGCAATGCTGCCATCAGGGCCAAGCGCAAGCCGAATGAGCTGGGCGCGGGTCCCATGCTCACCTGACAATATGCACTTCCTTATTGGGGAGTGTCGGTTCTCATTGAGAGTCGTCCGCTGCAATCGCGTCCTCCTCTTTGAGTCCAGGTGCCGCAGCGCCATCTTCGTCTTCGAACCAGTGCGCACGGGCCGCCATAATGATTTCGTTACCCTGCTCTTCGGAAAGACCAAAAGTGGCCAAAATGCCCGCCTTGTCTTCCGTCCGGTTGCGGCGTATTTCGCGATCGCTGCGTTCGTTACGACGCGGTTCGCGCGCCTTCTGGATCAGTTCGTCGGTTGCCAGATCAGCCAAATCGTCGAGCGTCTTGATACCGGCCTTGCCCAAGACCACAAGCATAGCCTCGGTCAGGATTGGAAGTTCTGCAACAGCATCATCAACGCCCAATTCGCGGCGCTCGGCCCGGTTTGCTTCTTCGCGGCGATCCAGCGCTTCTTGTGCACGGCTCTGCAGTTCTTCAGCCAGGCCTTCGTCAAAGCCTTCAATGGCAGCAATTTCGGACGGATCGACATAGGCGACTTCTTCGAGTTCGCTAAAACCTTCAGCGACCAGCAACTGGGCAAGCGTTTCATCAACGTCCAGTTCCTGCTGGAACATTTCGGACCGCTCGACAAATTCCTTCTGCCGCTTCTCGCTCGATTCCGCTTCGGTCATGATGTCGATACCACGGCCAGTCAATTGCGACGCCAGACGGACATTCTGCCCGCGGCGGCCAATCGCCAGGCTCAACTGATCGTCAGGAACGACAACTTCAATCCGGCCTTCTTCCTCGTCGATCACAACGCGGCTCACAGTGGCTGGCTGCAACGCATTAACGATGAATGTCGCCGTGTCTTCCGACCATGGAATGATGTCGATTTTTTCGCCCTGCATTTCCTGCACGACAGCCTGAACACGGCTCCCCTTCATGCCAACGCATGCCCCGACAGGATCGATGCTGCTGTCATAGCTGATCACGCCAATCTTGGCGCGGCTGCCCGGATCACGTGCGGCGGCCTTGATTTCAATGACACCGTCATAAATTTCAGGGACTTCCTGCGCGAACAGTTTCTTCATGAAATCGGGATGCGCACGGCTTAAAAGAATTTGCGGTCCACGATTTTCGCGCTGAATCTTCATGATGAGCGCACGAACGCGGTCGCCGCTACGCACAACTTCGCGCGGGATCTGCTGGTCGCGACGGATAACACCCTCGGCACGTCCAAGGTCGACGACCACATGGCCGAACTCAACCGACTTCACGACGCCAGTGATGATTTCTCCAGTGCGGTCCTTGAATTCTTCGAACTGGCGCTCGCGTTCCGCGTCACGCACCTTCTGGAAGATGACCTGCTTTGCAGATTGGGCATCAATGCGGCCCAAGTCCACGGCGGGCAATGGGTCAACAATGAAGTCGCCAACCACGGCGCCTTTTTGCAACTTGTCTGCCTGTTTCAGATCGACTTGCTTGAAATAATCTTCGACTTCTTCAACGACTTCGACAACGCGCCAAAGGCGCAGGTCGCCAGTCTGGGTGTCCAGCTTTGCGCGGATGTCATTTTCCGCGCCATAACGAGCACGGGCGGCACGCTGAATAGCTTCTTCGAGCGCTTCGATCACAATCGCCTTATCGATCATTTTCTCGGTGGCGACCGCATTGGCAATTGCAAGCAATTCAGCCTTGTTCGCGGCAATACTACTGGCCATGTTTTTAGTCTTCCTGTGCTTCGTCGTGAATGGGGTCAGCCTCTACTTCGTCCACTCCATCGCTGTTGATGGGCGCAGTCGACGCAATAAGTCGGTCTGTCAAGAGCAGCTTGGCATGGCCAAGCGCTGAAAAGGGAAAGGTGAGACGCCCTGCCTTGCGATCATCGACGTGGATATTCTCGCCATCGACACCTGCGAGGTCGCCGCGAATGTTTTTGCGGCCATCCATCGGTTCGCTCAACTCGATCTTGGCCTCATGCCCGACCCAGTCGGCAAAATCTGCAATGCGCGTGAGCGGGCGGTCAATTCCTGGCGAACTGACTTCGAGACGATAGGCTTCAACAATGGGGTCAAGTTCGTCAAACAAATCCGAAATGCGGTGCGAAAGCGCAGCGCAATCGTCGATATTCAACTGACGGGTCTCGGGCCGCTCGGCCATGACCTGCAAGGTCGGCTCGTCGCTGCCCTGCGCGCCGTTGGAAAACCACGCCACGCGCACCAGCGCAAAGCCCAAGGCTTCTGCTTCAGGTGCTATCAAATCGCTCAGTTTATCCAGATCAGGCAAATTTCGTCTTTCTTTTACGACATGAAATGACTTTGGGTGCCGGCCCCACTGGCGCCAGCCCTTTCAAGTTTTCACAATGTAAGGATGATGTCCGTATAGCTTAGAAGGCTTTCATTTGCAAGCCTCTTGCACAATTTGGGTCCAATTCCCAATTCGGACGTTAATAGATAAATAGATAAGAGGAGTTTTGCATTATGTCCAAATTGTCGTTCCTGATTGGCGTGTCATTTCTGGCAGCCGCCTGTCAGCCCTCGTCCAGCGACGCCGCGCCCTCTGACACAAGTAACAGGCCGTTTGACGTCAGCGTCATTGCCGATTTTGACGAACCATGGGCAATGACATTCATACCCGGCACCCCCTACGCGCTTGTTACCGAGAAAAAAGGAAAGCTGAAGCTGTGGGAAAATGGAGCCGCGACGGTCGACGTATCTGGGGTTCCTGCCGTTGCGTATGGCGGCCAAGGCGGGCTGGGAGACGTCATTCTCCACCCCGATTTTGCAAACAACAAATACATCTATCTTAGTTATGCAGAAGCTGGCGAAGGCGGTTTTGGCGCAGCTGTTGCGCGCGGCAAACTGAATATTGTTGGTGGCAAAGCTTCTTTAAGCGACGTCCAAGTCATCTGGCGTCAGGAACCAAAGGTTACAGGTCGAGGCCATTTTGGCCATCGCCTCGCATTCGGGCCAGATGGCATGTTGTATATCAGCAGCGGCGAGCGGCAAAAATTTGATCCCGCCCAGGACCTAAACCAGAATCTGGGCAAGATTGTCCGGTTAACAGATGGCGGAATGGTTCCATCGGACAATCCCTTTTACGATCAGGGCCGGATAAAATCTCAAATCTGGTCCTATGGCCATCGCAACCCTCTTGGCATCGCTTTTGACTCGCAGGGGCGCTTGTGGAACCAGGAAATGGGCCCTGCAGGCGGTGACGAGTTGAACCTGGTCAAAAAGGCCACCAACTACGGTTATCCCAAGGCCTCGAATGGCAACCATTACGATGGGCGCGACATTCCGGACCATGCTCCAGGTGACGGGTTCGAAGCGCCAAAGGTATTTTGGAACCCATCCATCTCGCCGGCTGGACTGATGATTTACTCGGGCGATTTGTTCAAGGACTGGAAGGGAAGCGCATTTCTAGGTGGGCTTGGTGCAAAGGCATTGGTGCGGGTGAAACTGGATGGCGAAAAAGCGGAAAAGGCAGCACAGTGGGACATGGGCGCGCGTATACGCGAAGTCGAACAGGGACCCGACGGTGCTATCTGGTTGCTTGAAGATGAAAATTCAGGCTCTGAAGGTCGTCTTTTGAAGCTGACCCCAAAAAAATGACAGCCAAAAAGGCGGCGCTTAACGCGCCGCCGACACTGTCCCTGTTAAGTCAGCAAGGAATGATCGGACGCGCTTGGCATTAACACCAAGATCGCTTTGCCCAACCCTGCTGACGGAGCGCATATCAACAATACTGCCCTCTCCGGTGTCCGACGGGCGAACCCGTAATACCACGTCATCCTTAAACCGGAAGAATGCGCTTGTATCGGTCGCTTCCAAGCGGCCTTCTTCGGGTAATGCAATTGCAACATCCCAGTCCCGCGCCGTTGCGAGACGCTCGGCCTTTGCAATGACCATTGGCACTGGCTCGTTAATCCGTACCGAACGAATGTCGCCATAATCCTTTTGATGAACTACGGCCCAGCGCTGTTGCGGCGTGAGTCCCTGCATTTCCTCATCATCAGCGCCCGGAATGTTGTCCAAATTATCGGAACGCATTTGCAGAGTCTGAAATGTTGGCGGGTCAGCTAAATCAGTCGACACATCATGGATAGCCGGAACGGTCAGCGCCTTTATGAGAAATGTCCCCATCCATCCGACATACAACAACGCCAAAAGCATGCCAGCCCAGCGGCGTGAGCGCGGTGGCGGGGAAATTGATTTCCGCGCCATCCAGCCGCGCAGAACGCCAATAAGAATCGCACCAAGCGCCAGGAAAAAAGCCCATGTCACGCCCTTAAGCCCTGAAGTGTAGGCCCAGAGCCCCCAGCCCGTGCCGACTGCAGATAACAAGCCCCACAAAAGTGCGCCTGCGCCCGCCAGCAACACCAAATTGCCGGCAAAATCAGCTTTGGCTGTTGTCGCGTTCGACACGACGTTTTTATCAGCCGATACTGTCGCTTCTGGCGTCTCCGCAGGTACTTCTTGTTCGTTCACCAATCAATCTCCTGCGCAACAACATGGTCTAATGTGCGCTAGCTAATATATGTTCCGGGGAAAGGCAATTTACCCCATGCATTATATGTCGGGGCAACATTGGATTGGACAAATAGAACATGCAATGACAGGGCACGCCGAGATTGTTCGCAACTACAACGAACCCGGCGCGTCAAATTATGCAGCAAATTACAAATCTATCTGCGGTTACAGAAGACGCACTCAATGTATTGCTGGATGATGCTTTCGGTCCGAACAGACATAGTCGAACAGCGTATCTGCTCCGAAAAGGCATGATTGCCATCGATCATTTGTCCTTCGCTATTCTGGACGAGAAGGTCCTCGTCGGGAGTATCCAATGCTGGCCAATCCGAGTGGCAGACGCACCACTGATCTTGGTTGGCCCTGTTGCCGTTGCAACCAACCGACAGAATAATGGGATTGGTAAGCAGCTGATGCAATTGATGTTGAGCGCGGCCACGCGCAACGACGCGCCAATGGTTATGATAGGCGATCCAGAATTTTATGGCCGTTTTGGTTTTTCTGCGGACGGCACGGCAGGCTGGATATTGCCCGGGCCATGGGAACCACGGCGGCTATTGTTGCGTAATTTGGCGCAGATTGAACTTCCAGCCCAGGGCATGCTGAGCCCAGCCGACTAGGCTTTGACGACTGCCAACTGTTGCCGTATCGCAGGCCAATGCCTTATGATGCGCCTGATCTTGCCAATCTTAATCTCTCCGACATTGCGGAACTGGTGGCCGCCAGGAAACTTCCACCCGTAGAAAGCTGGGCGCCAGTTCACGCAGGCGATAGCGAAATGCGTATCGCGGCTGACGGTAAATGGTTTCACCAAGGCGGCGAAATAACCAGGCCTGCAATGGTGCGCGCATTTTCAAGCCTGCTTCGCCGCGACGCAGACGGACGGCATTGGCTGGTCACGCCACAGCAAAAGCTATCGATCATTGTGGATGACGCTGCATTTATCGCAGCCGAATTGCAGACCGAGGGCGAAGGAAGCGGTCGCACGCTGGCGTTCCGGTTAAACAGCGACGACCTGATAGTTGCCGACGCCGATCATCCGATAAAGATGCGGAACGGCCTGCTATATGTGCAGGTACGCGGCGGCCTGTGGGCAAAACTGGCTCGCCCTGTATATTACGAGTTGGCTGACCTCGCACTTGCCGAAAGCCCGGGGTCGCCGTGCATCTGGAGCAAGGGTGCGAAATTCGATTTGGCCCCGCCTGCATGAATTGGCGCAAACGGCTACAGATGGCACTAGATCCGGGACTCAGCATTGAGGTTGAGGACGAGCGGCATCTAGGCGCAGAAATCCATAGAGCTGCCGCAGTACTGATACCCATCACTGACCGTCTGGAACCGGGTGTTATTCTGACACAACGTCCTGACTGGCTGCGCAGCCATGCGGGCCAAGTCGCTTTCCCCGGGGGCAAGGTTGATGACAGTGACGACACGACAATCGCTGCGGCGCTGCGCGAGGCGCACGAAGAATTGAATATCCCGCCGTCACAAGTCGAGATTATCGGCGTTGCTGATACCTATTTTTCAGGCAGCGGCTACAGCATTGCGCCAGTGGTGGGCATCATACCGCCTGACCTTGTGTTTCGGCCCAATCCGGACGAAGTATCCGACTGGTTTGAGGTGCCGCTTGCGTTCCTGCTTGACCCTGCCAATTCCATAAAGAAAGAAGCCGCTTGGAATGGGCAACAGCGCACATATTATGATATCCAATGGGGCCAGCGACGCATATGGGGCGTAACTGCAGGCATAATCGCCAATCTGGTGCGGAGGTTGAGTGAACATGCGACTTCCTGACACACATTGGCAGCATGCTGCGGGACTGCAGAAAGTACTGACGCTCTTGCAAGATCACCATGGCGGCCCGCTCTACGTCGGCGGCGCAGTGCGCGATAGCTTGCTTGGCATGCCGGTATCCGATGTTGATATCGCCACGACAATATTACCCCGAGAAGTTATTGACCGGTTGGAAGCCGGGGGCATTAAAGCCGTGCCAACTGGCATTGAACATGGCACCGTCACCGCGGCGGTGGATGGCAAAAATTACGAGATAACCACGCTAAGGCGCGATGTGGCAACGGATGGCCGCCGGGCGACCGTTGCTTTTTCCACAGACTGGCGGGAAGATGCGTCACGGCGCGACTTTACAGTCAACGCTTTATATGCGGACCCCAAGTCGGGCGAAATATTCGACTATTTTGGCGGTTTGAATGATTTGGAAACGGGCAAGCTGCGTTTTATTGGCGATGCCGGTCAACGGATTGCCGAAGATTTCTTGCGCATCTTACGCTACTTCCGCTTTCTCGCTCGCTATGGACGCGGTCAGATCGACGGTGAAGCAATTGCGGCATGTCGAAAAGGCGCTTATGGGCTAACGGCTCTTTCGCGGGAACGCATTGCGCAGGAACTCAGCCGTCTGTTGTCGCTAAAAGACCCCGTCGCGTCGATCGAGTTAATGATCACAAATGGCATCTTTACGCCTTTTTTGCCTGAAGTATCGGGTACCGCTAGTGCCGATTTGCGACGGTTAGTCCGCCGCGAACAGCAATTTGACCAGTCGGTATCGCTCCCCGCCCGCTTTCTAGCGCTGTTAACACATGATCCTGCATGTGTAGATAAAGTCGCGGCGCGATTGAAGCTGTCGAACAAATTGCGTGAAGGTCTTGCCCGCCGATTGCAGGCGCCCGCCCCCACACCAGAAAATATTCGCTCAATCGCATATCGTGCGGATGTTGATGTCGCACGTGATGTCATTATGCTGTTCGCAACCGATCATGACGTGCCACCATGTCTTGAACAATTGGAACATTGGGAAATGCCAACTCTGGCCATGAAGGGTGGCATGCTTATTGAAATGGGTCTACCCGCAGGCCCGCTGGTTGCCAAATCCTTACAAGCTGTCGAGACCGCTTGGATCGAAGAGGGATTTCCGCCGGTTGGCCGCCAGCGCGAGCTCGCAATTCAAACAATCAATATTGCTTTGTCGGCCATCAGAAAGGCGTAAGCATCGTCCTCTGTCAGCGGCCGGGCATAATAAAACCCTTGGCCCACCGAACAGCCAAGTCGCCGCAGAATTATAGATATCTCTTCGCTTTCAATACCTTCAGCGGTTGTTTTCATACCAAGTGCCCGCGCTAAAGAAAGAACGGCCCGGACAATTGCCCGTTTGTCCTTGTTGATCGTCATCTCGGTAACGAAGCTTCTATCGATTTTGAGAACATCAATCGGCAATTGCTGCAGAAAGGCGAGGTTTGAATAACCCGTCCCGAAATCGTCCATCGCCACGTCGGTATGCAGCCCCTTCAGCGCATCAAGCAACTTCTTGGCACCCGCCGGATCATTTATGAAAGCGCTTTCGGTCAGTTCGATTGTCATTCGGTTACCCGATATGTCGGCGCCCCTGAGCGCACCGGAAACAGCGTCGACGATATCATCGCGTTGCATCTGGACCGCAGACATGTTTACCGAAATACGGAACTCTTGCCGGTCAGCGATTCGCGCATCCCATTTTGCAATTGTTCGCGCTGCCTCTTCCAAAGCCCATCGGCCCAGCGGGACTATAAGTCCGCTTTCTTCTGCAACGGGAATGAAGTCGACTGGTGAGATCGGCCCAAGATCAGGATGATCCCAACGCGCGAGCGCTTCAAAGCCACTTAGCGAGCCGCTGTCGAGGTCTACCAGAGGCTGGTAATGCAGTTTTAGTTCACCGCGCTTCAATGCCCGGCGCAAGTCGGTTTCGAGGCTAAACCGGCGCCTTTCCATATCAACCGATCCTGCAGCGTAAATTTCAAACGTCTTTGTTGTTTTCGCCCGTTTGAGCGCGATTTGTGCATGCCGCAACGTATCGGTAGGCTCATCCTGCCCGACAAGGCCGACGGCCCCTGCCAACGCGCATTCGACTTGAATCTCGAGATTTGACAATTTGCAGGGCTCAACAAAGGCATCATTCAGTCGCCGGGCAATACGCGCAATGTCAGTGCTGTCGTGATCCAGTTGCACAAACAGAGCAAATTCGTTGCTGCCAAGCCGGCCCAGAATTTCGTGACTTCGGATGCGTGCATTCAGGCGACGTGCAACCGTAATGATGAGTTCGTCGCCAGCCATGGCGCCTACCGATTCATTGACTCGGCTAAAACGGGCAAGATCGACCAAAATAATTGCATAAGCAGCGGTGATGCCCGACGACAACATCGCCATTACGGCATCCTCAACCTGTTCCTCGAAACCGGTGCGGTTGCAAAAACCGGTCAGGCTGTCACTCAACATTTCACGACGCAAATTCGACTGGCTGATCGCCTCAGCGGTGCGGTCGAACATCGATAGCAAAAACAGATCACTGTCCGCGCCAAATTGGGAAATGCTGATTTCTAATTCGCGCGGCTGGATCATATCATTCGAACGCCAGCATTCGAAATGCGTGTCCCGCTTCTCATCAGCCATTTTTAGAATCTTTTCGGCAATATTTGCCATGCTGAGACCCGACGCCCTGCCATATCCCAGAACAAGTTCATCGAATTTTGTATTGGCGATTACCCGCTCGACAATATTTTTATGCGCTTTGAACAAGGCGCCGGCAATCGGAAGCGCAGAAATCCATCCAAAATCAGCGATATCATCGCGGCCCGATGCCTTCTGCACGGGCGTAAGACCGCCTTGGATATTCACGTATGAAGCATTTTGGAGGCGACGGACATTTTTCATTATCCGCGTTCATGGGGGACGATTGTAAAAAATCGTCACTCTGGGCATGGTTAATTTCCAGCTAATCTTAATCAAACTGGTTGTTTCTCGGAAAGCCTTGTGGCGGGAGACGGCCGGCAGCACCGCGCGCCACACGCCACAATGACATGTCATTCTCCGTCCGTGTTCGTCCACTATCGCCGCCCATTGCCCAGCTAAGTCCTTCACTCATGCGGAAGCAGATGGCGTCAGCAAGGCCGCCATCCTTATAACGTTGTAACGTGACTCCCTGCCCTTTGGACATTTCGGGAATTTCGGTCATCGGGAAAACGACAAGTTTCCGGTTGTCACCGACAACGGCAACATATTGGTCGCGCAAGATCATCTCGTCGTCAGTTTCGAGTGGTGCAAGACGCACAACCTTAAGACGCGTTCCCGGCTTAAGCGTGACGACCCCACGTCCCTTGCGAGTCTCCGCAACCACATCGCTCATCCGCGCAATGAAACCCTTACCTGTAGTGGCCGCAAGTAGCATCCGTCCGTTTGGAGCAACGGGCAACACTGCGACAATGTCATTTCCAGTTTCGATATCGATCATTGTGCCAACGGGTTCACCAAAGCCACGCGCGCCTGGCAGCTTGTCCGCCCCCAACGTGTAGAAGCGGCCATTGGCAGTGGCGATCAGAATTTTGTCGGTCGTCTGCGCATGAAATGCAAACGCAGGTCCGTCGCCTTCTTTGAATTTAAAGTCAGCGCGCGCCGACAAGTCGGCATGCCCTTTCATGGCTTTGATCCAGCCGCGCTTGGACATGATCACCGTAACCGGCTCGCGTTCCACAAAGGCCTCGAGTGATATCTCGCGGGCTTGGCCTGCTTCTTCCAATGTTGTCCGGCGACGACCGAGCTCGGTGTCCTCTGCGTAGTTCTTGCGTAAAGCCGACAAATCCTTTTTCAGACGCGTTTTCTGGCGCGCCGGACTTTCAATCAATTTCACAAGCTCTTCGCGCTCGGCCTGCAGCCCTTCGAGTTCGCGCCGGAGTTCCATCTCCTCAAGCCGGCGAAGCGATCGCAAACGCATGTTCAGAATGGCTTCAGCCTGTCGGTCGTTTAACTGGAACTCCAAAATCATGACTGGCTTAGGTTCGTCCTCGGTCCGGATGATCTCGATAATGCGGTCGAGGTTGAGAAAGGCAATGATATAGCCCTGCAGAAGCTCAAGCCGTGAATCGATCTTTTCAAGTCTGTGCTGCGACTTGCGGATCAATACATCAATCTGGTGCTTCAGCCAGCGCAACAGCACTTCGCCGAGCCCCATGACCTTTGGCGTTCGGTCTGCATCAAGAACGTTCATGTTCAATGAAAAGCGAGTTTCCAGATCAGTAAGGCGGAACAACGCATTTTTAAGGTCTTCGGGATCCACATTCCGGCTTTTCGGCACCAGAACAATGCGAATATGCTCGTCACTTTCGTCGCGAATATCGTCGAGAATAGGAAGCTTCTTGTCAGCGATCAGCTGCGCGATCTGCTCGATCAATTTGCCCTTCTGGACCTGATACGGAATTTCAGACACCACAAGCTGCCATGTGCCGCCAGGCAGTTTTTCAACGCCTGTCGGCTCCCAACCATCACCCTGCCACCCGTTGGAAAAACGTGCACGCACACGCATGGCGCCGCGCCCCGACGCATAGGCCGCACTGATTACGGCCCGGCTGTCGACCAACACGCCGCCAGTGGCGAAATCAGGGCCTTGGACAATTTCCATCAATTGTTCGTGGCTGGACTGGGGATTGTCGATCAACAGCATCGCAGCATCAATGATTTCTGCCGCGTTATGCGATGGGATACTCGTCGCCATGCCCACGGCAATACCGCTTGCGCCATTTGCCAGCAGGTTCGGGAAAAGACCGGGCATGACCTCGGGCTCTTCATCCTCACCATTGTAAGTTGGTCGGAAATCAGTCGCATTTTCGTCGAGCCCGTTCATGAGCTCGATCGCCGTCCGAGTCAGGCGCGCCTCGGTATATCGATAGGCTGCGGCATTATCTCCGTCGATATTACCGAAGTTACCCTGCCCGTCCACCAAGGGGTAGCGCAGCGAAAATGTCTGCGCCAGACGCACCATCGCGTCATAAACGGACTGATCACCATGCGGATGATATTTACCAATGACATCACCAACGACGCGGGCACATTTCTTGTAACCGCTCGCGGGATCCAGCTTCAAAAGCCGCATTGCCCACAATAATCGGCGGTGCACCGGTTTCAGCCCGTCGCGCAAATCCGGCAGAGACCGCGCGGTTATCGTTGACATCGCATAGATCAGGTAACGCTCCGATAGCGCCGCATCAAAGGGCAAATCGACGATCGCGTCAAAGGGATCTTCTGCAGGAGTATCTACAATATCAGACATTGATGCCCCGATAGCGGGGCAACATACGCTCGCAAAGCATGGATTTCACCAATCCACAGCTTAATGCATTTTTGACGGTGGCAAAGCTGCCTGCTAACGGAACCACGAATCCCGCTGCAAGCAGAAAGCTATCACCATGATCCCACGTTATTCCCGCCCCGACATGGTCAAAATTTGGGAGCCGGAAAACCGTTTCCGCATTTGGTTCGAGATCGAAGCTCATGCGACGGACGCATTGGCCGAACGCGGCGTAGTGCCTACGTCTGCTGCTCAGGCATTGTGGACTTGGTGGAATACAAACCCAAAAATTGATGTAGCCGCAATTGATGCCATTGAGGCAGTTACCAAGCATGATGTGATTGCGTTCCTGACATGGGTTGCCGAGCAGGTTGGTGATGAAGCCCGCTTCATGCATCAGGGAATGACATCGTCCGACGTTCTTGACACCTGCCTTGCCGTGCAGTTGACTCAAGCAACCGACTTGTTGCTTGCGGACATGGACGCTTTGCTGGCGGCCATTAAAACCCGTGCAATGGAGCACAAGTTTACGCCGACAATTGGCCGAAGCCACGGAATCCATGCAGAGCCAGTGACATTCGGGATGAAACTTGCCCAGGCTTATGCAGAATTTGCCCGCAACCGTGCTCGCTTAGTGGCGGCACGCGCGGAAATCGCAACCTGTGCTATATCTGGCGCGGTCGGTACATTTGCCAATATTGATCCGGCTGTCGAAGCGCATGTCGCAAGCAAGCTTGGCCTTGCCGTCGAGCCTGTATCAACGCAGGTCATCCCGCGCGACCGCCATGCCATGTATTTTGCAACGCTTGGCGTCATCGCCTCATCAATTGAACGCCTGGCAACCGAAGTCCGGCATTTGCAGCGCACTGAAGTGCTGGAAGCCGAGGAATATTTTTCGCCTGGGCAAAAAGGCAGTTCGGCCATGCCACATAAGCGCAACCCCGTGCTGACCGAAAATCTCACTGGCCTTGCCCGTATGGTGCGTGGCTATGTCACGCCAGCGCTCGAAAATGTCGCATTGTGGCATGAACGTGATATCAGTCATTCGAGTGTCGAACGATATATTGGCCCGGATGCTACCATCACGCTCGACTTCGCGCTTGGCCGCCTGACCGGCGTGATCGACAAGCTTCTCATTTACCCCGAACGCATGCAGAAAAATCTCGACCGCATGGGCGGCTTGGTCCATTCGCAACGCGTATTGCTGGCATTGACTCAAGCGGGAATCAGCCGCGAAGACAGCTATCGTATCGTACAGCGTAATGCCATGAGGGTGTGGGAGTCGGACGGCGCAGAGTCGCTTATGGAACTACTAAAAGCTGACCCCGACGTGGCGGCGAAAATGAGCGCATCGGAAATTGAGGAGCGCTTTAACCTCGATTACCATTTCAAACATATCGAGACGATTTTTGAACGGGTGTTTGGTTAGATCTGGGATTCTGGCCAAGGATTACGCCGACTAGTCACTATCCTCTACCCAAAGGGGTAAAGTTGCCATAGGATAGACGCAAGAAGGAGAGAGCGCACAATGCGATTTCTGAAAACGCTGATTTGGGTGACAGTTATCGTTGGGCTAATCGTGTTTGCGACCAACAATTGGGAGCCTGTGTCCATTAGCCTTTGGGGCGGACTTCGTCTTGATACCAAATTGCCTGCATTGGTAATTCTGGCCTTCATGCTTGGCTTTTTACCACTGTACATATTGCACCGCGCACAAGTGTGGCGAATGAAGCGGCGCATACTGACACTTGAAGGAAACCAGCGGACCTTGGCTCCGTCGCCAGTCCCTCCACGCCCGACATATACCGCAGTCGACCAGACATGACCAATCCGATCTTCGTCGCCATTGACACGCCTTACCTCGAAGACGCGCTTGAACTTACACGTCGCATCAGGAATCAGGTGGGTGGCGTTAAACTCGGTCTCGAATTTTTCTGTGCTAATGGACACCATGGCGTTCACGAAGTGCAGAAACTCGGCCTGCCTATTTTCCTTGACCTAAAATTGCATGACATTCCCAATACCGTGGCAAAAGCAATGCAGGCCATAAATGCACTTGAGCCGGCCATCGTTACCATTCATGCAGCGGGTGGCCGCGCAATGATGGAAGATGCAAAGGCAGCCGCTGGCGCGCACACAAAGGTAGTGGCGGTGACCGTGCTCACGAGCCTTGATGACCATGACCTCAATCGCATTGGCGTTCCTGACTCGCCGGAATTGCAGGTCGAGCGGCTTGCGGCACTCGCGCAAGAGGCCGGTCTGGACGGTATCGTGTGTTCAGGACATGAGGTGAAGGCCGTCAAAAAAATCTGGAAAGATGGTTTCTTTGTAGTGCCAGGCCTTCGTCCTGCGGGTGGAACTGCTGCCGACCAGAAGCGTACGGTGACGCCGCGCCAAGCGCGTGATGATGGCGCAAGCATTCTTGTGATTGGGCGACCAATTACGAAGGCGGAAAGCCCCGATAATGCTGCGCGGGCGATTATGGGCACTCTGTAGTGCCGGATCACGCCACGCCCAACCTGCCGTCGCGTGATTTTGACAAGACTGTCGCATTTTATGTGAAGTTGGGTTTCGAAACACGGTGGCATGATCACGGATGGCTGATTCTGGAAAGAGACGGCCTCACGCTTGAATTTTTCCGCTATCCCGATCTCGATCCAGCACATAGTTCCTTTAGCTGCTGTCTGCGGCTGGACGATATGGCAGCCTTTTACCAGGCCTGTGTAGATGCAGAGATACCCGTTAAGACAACCGGCTGGCCGCGACTACATCCAGCAAGGACGGAGCCAAGCGGCATGTTGATAGCCTATCTTGTCGATCTGGACGGCACCCTGTTACGATTGATTCAAAACTGATATCGACCGCACGCTGCGGCCGTTTTGAAGTCTCAACTTACAAATTGAAAAAAGTAAGATGCTGAAACAAGTTCAGCATGACGGGACGGAAACGGTTCGCTAATGGCATTGCCATGCCAACCCACATCAAAATCTGCGGACTGAACAATGAAGCCAGCATCGACGCTGCGGCAAAGTCCGGTGTCTCGCATATCGGCCTTGTCCATTTTGAAAAAAGCCCACGCCATGTCGCACTGGAGCAAGCGGCGGCACTGCGGCTGCGCGCGCCTGCAGGTTTGAAGGTTGTCCTGCTACTGGTGAATGCCGAGCCTAGTCTTACCGCCAAAGCTATTGAAGTGGTGAAGCCCGATATCGTGCAATTTCATGGGTCGGAAACCGCGCAATGGTTACGATTGCTAAAGAGCTTTGTCGACATAGAGATTTGGAAAGCCTTTGGCGTGCGCGACGCAGCCTCACTGAAAAACGCAGACGAATATGTCGATGCAGCGGACCTGATCCTGTTTGATGCGCCAGCACAAGCTTTGCCTGGGGGCACGGGTGTGCGATTTGACTGGACGTTATTGACCCAGCATCAACACAAGCTGCCCTGGGGTCTCGCAGGCGGCCTTAACCCCGACAATGTAAGAGACGCCTTGCGTGAAACACGCGCGCAATTGGTCGACACATCGTCCGGCGTAGAGTCTGCACCGGGCGTCAAGGATGTGGACAAGATTGCAGCCTTCTGCCAAGCGGTGCGCGACTATGACAACAGCTGAACTCACCCCTAACTCATTCCGCAACCAGCCCGACGACCGTGGCCATTTTGGCCAGTTCGGTGGACGATACGTCGCCGAAACGCTTATGCCGCTCGTGCTCGATCTCGAACGCGAATATCGCGCAGCAAAGCAGGATCCCGCTTTTGCCGCGCAGTTCGATGATTTGCTTGAGCATTATGTCGGCCGGCCCTCGCCTCTATATTATGCCGAACGATTGACCGAGCAAGTCCGAAAGGATGCTCCAGCGGGCAAAGGCGCGCAAATCTGGTTCAAGCGCGATGAGCTGAACCACACTGGCGCGCACAAGATCAACAATTGCATTGGCCAAATTCTGCTCGCTATCCGAATGGGTAAGACGCGGATCATCGCGGAAACCGGCGCTGGCCAGCATGGTGTTGCGACAGCGACGGTTTGTGCGCGATTTGGTCTTCCTTGCTTCATCTATATGGGCGCCAAGGACATTGAGCGGCAGCAGCCCAACGTGTTCCGCATGCGCTTGTTGGGCGCAGAGGTCATTCCGGTGACCAGCGGTGCTGGCACGTTGAAAGACGCCATGAACGAAGGTCTGCGCGATTGGGTCGCCAACGTCCATGACACTTTCTACATCATCGGGACGGCCGCCGGCCCGCACCCATATCCGGAACTGGTCCGCGATTTCCAAAGCGTGATCGGCAAAGAGGCACGTGCGCAAATGCTGTCACGCATCAACCGACTGCCTGACCTGTTGGTCGCAGCGATCGGTGGCGGATCGAACGCCATTGGCCTTTTCCATCCTTTCCTGGATGACAAAGAAGTTGAAATGCTAGGCATCGAAGCCGCTGGACATGGACTTGAAAAAGAACATGCGGCAAGCCTGGCCGGCGGACGCCCGGGCATACTCCACGGCAACAAGACCTATTTGCTTCAGGACGCCGATGGCCAGATTGCCGAAGCACATTCCATTTCGGCTGGCCTTGATTATCCCGGCATTGGACCAGAGCACAGCTGGCTCAAGGAAATCGGTCGCGTGCGCTACGACAGCGTGACGGATATGGAGGCACTCGCCGCATTCCAGCTGCTGTGCCGCACCGAAGGCATCATTCCTGCACTTGAGCCTGCCCACGCCATTGCTGCCGTTGAGCGTGAAGCCAAGAAAATGGACCGCGACCAGATTATCCTGGCCAACCTGTGCGGACGCGGCGACAAGGATATCTTCACTGTGGCCGAGGCGCTTGGGACGCAGATATGAGTCAAAAGGACCGTAATACTGAACTTGATTCAGTATTTTACCTTTCATCGTCGCAAAGTAATACCTTGAAAGGTCAGTCACCAAAGTTGAAACGAGTTCAGGGTAACGTGATATGACTCGTCTTTCGTCCGCTTTTTCCAAGCCGCACCCCGCACTTGTCACCTTTATTACCGCTGGTGACTGCGACACCGGCGCTAATCTCGACGCGCTTGTCGAAGGCGGGGCCGATGTCATTGAACTTGGTATGCCATTCACGGACCCAATGGCGGATGGCCCGGCCATTCAGGAAGCAAATATCCGCAGCCTGAATGCGGGCACCACCACCGCAGAGATCTTCGCTATCGCCTCAGCATTTCGCAAACGCCATCCACACACGCCCTTGGTGTTGATGGGTTACGCCAACCCCATGACCATCCGCGGCGGCGAATGGTTTGCGTCTGAATGCAACAAGGCTGGCGTGGATGGCGTGATCTGCGTCGACATTCCGCCCGAGGAGGACCCGGAGCTTGGACCAGCCTTGCGCAATGCCAGCATTGACCTCATTCGCCTCGCTACTCCCACAACCGACGCCGCCCGCTTACCCCAAGTCCTTAATGGGGCGTCCGGCTTCCTATATTATGTCAGCGTTGCCGGCATCACTGGACTTCAAGTTGCTGCGCAAACAAGCATCGACGAAGCTGTCGCGCGGTTAAAAGCCCAAACTGACCTGCCTGTCGCCGTTGGCTTTGGCGTACGTACACCTGAACAGGCCGCAAATATCGCCCGTGTTGCCGACGGAGTTGTTGTTGGTTCAGCGCTGGTCGAACTCGTTGCCGAGCATAAAGCGAACGCCGCTGGTCCTCTGCGTGATTATGTGGCATCATTGAAGCAAGCCATCGTCGCAGCCAGAAAGGCCTGAAAATGAACTGGGTCACCCGCGTCCGTAACGCCATCCCCTTCATCGCCAAGCGTGAAACCGCCGAAACCTTATGGCACAAGTGCAAGGGTTGTCAGGCGATGATCTTCCTCAAGGAATTTGAGGAGAACCAGTCGGTCTGCCCGAAATGTGACCATCACGGCCGTATTGGACCGGCAGCGCGCTTCGATGCCTTGTTCGACGACGAGAGCTATGACATTCTCAAGCCACCCGTCGTGGGCGAAGACCCGTTGAAGTTCAAAGACACAAAAAAGTATGTCGACCGGATCAAGGCTGCACGCTTCGCCACCGGCGAAACAGACGCAATGCAAAGCGCACGTGGCGAAATCAACGGCCAAACCGTTGTCGTCAGCGTGCAGGATTTCGCCTTCATGGGCGGTTCCATGGGCATGGCGGTCGGCGAAGCGTTCATTGACGCAGTCAAGGCCGCTATCCGTGCGAAATGTCCTTACATCATCTTCACCGCTGCGGGCGGTGCACGCATGCAGGAAGGCATTTTGAGCCTGATGCAAATGCCGCGCTCAACGGTAGCCATCCAGATGCTCCATGATGCCGGATTGCCCTATATTGTCGTGCTAACCGATCCCACTACGGGCGGCGTTACAGCGTCATACGCAATGCTTGGCGATGTGCAGATTGCTGAGCCAGGCGCGCTGATCGGGTTCGCCGGGCAACGCGTAATTGAGCAAACGATCCGCGAAAAGTTGCCCGAAGGTTTCCAGCGCGCAGAATATCTGCTTGAACATGGCATGATCGATATGGTCACGCACCGGCATGACCTACGCGGCGTCCTGTCGCAACTGATCGGCTATCTTGCGCCAGAGAAAAAAGCGGCTTGAAGTAACTGCCCGTTGCATTCGAAGCATTGTCACCATGAACTCATTTCGGGGTCCATCGAGCAGCAGCATCCGTTAATGCTGGACAATAAATAGACCCTGAAACAAGTTCAGGGTGACGAGTGGATTTTCTGAAGCTATTCGGCAACAATGCCTGACCACGCATTCTCGACTGATCCCGGCGTTCAGGCACAGCTTGACAGGTTGACCATGTTGTCGCCTGGCAAAGACGTGCTGGGTCTGGAACGGATCGCTACGCTGCTGGAACGGCTTGGTAATCCGCATCATCGCCTGCCGCCGGTTTTCCACGTCTCAGGTACCAACGGCAAGGGTTCAACATGTGCGTTCCTGCGCGGCGCCATTGAGGCGGCGGGACTAACTGCGCATGTCTACTCAAGCCCGCATCTGGTTCGCTTCAACGAACGGATCAGGGTCTCAGGGCGGTTGATTGCCGACAACGCTTTATCCACGCTATTGTCCGAGGTTCTCGACCATGCAGAAGGACTGGAAGCGAGCTTTTTCGAAGTTACCACCGCCGTCGCCTTTTGTGCGTTTGCGCGGACAATGGCGGATGCATGTATTGTAGAAGTGGGTCTCGGCGGCAGGTTGGATGCGACCAATGTGCTGACCAATCCTGTCGCTTGCGGCATTGCTTCACTCGGGCTTGATCATGAGGCATTTCTTCTGGCGGCAGAAGAAGGCGTGCCAGACATGCCCCCGCTCGACCGTATTGCGTTTGAAAAGGCTGGCATCGCCAAACCGTCAGCGCCTATGATTACACAAAAGTATCGGCCCTCAATGGCCAATGTGGTCGCCAAGCAGGCGTCCGCGCACGAAGCAATATTATACGCGCGCGGTGAAAGATGGGATGCTACCATTTATGGTGGGCGACTGCATTATCGCGATGAGTCGGGAAAATTTGATTTGGCCCTGCCCCGAATGACAGGCGCGCATCAGGCGGATAACGCCGCTCTGGCCGTGGCGATGTTGCGTCACCAAACCGCGTTGCACGTTCCAGAAGCAGCCATGTCCGCGGCAATGGAGTGGACTAGCTGGCCTGCACGCATGCAGAAACTCGCAGCAGGACCCTTAACGGCCAGACTTCCCGATAGATCAAGCATATGGCTGGACGGGGGTCATAATCCTGACGCTGGCGCCGCAATCGCCAGGACGCTTCACGACGGCACGCCCGTGCATGTCATTGTCGGCATTTTGAAAAACAAGGATGCGCTGGGGTTTCTGAAGCCGATCGCGGACAAGATTGCATCAATTATCGCGGTGCCAATATCAGCCCATGAGCACCATGATCCAGCGGAACTGTGCTCTTTGGCGCAGTCACAGTTGGACATTACCGAAGTACGACCAGCGATCGATGTTACGGCAGCTATGGAACAGCTTGCGCTACACAAACAGCCAGTCAATGTCCTCATCTGCGGTTCGCTTTATCTAGCTGGCGAAGTCCTTCGCCTGAACGATCAGGTACCGGATTGACGTCAGGATTGCGTAAAACTTTTGGCTTGGCCTTTCCACGCAAGAAGCCCGCCCGCAAATAACAGAGCTGCGAAAGTCAAAGTGAGATTGGTTGCGAACTCAAGCGGCTGTGAAAGCAACAGTCCGATCAGCCCCACAACGACAAGAATAAAACCAAAAATACGCAGCGGCCCAACGGGTTCTTTCAACGCCTTTTCGTCAACTGCTTCAACCTGATGAATGCTTTGCACAACGTAACCCTTACTCCATAAAAGCCAAAGCAGGACCATACCGGGAATCGCCGCGACAACCGTGAAACCCCAAAAACCGACCCAGCCTACTTTTTCTGCAATGATTCCTGCAGGTCCAGCCATAAACGTGCGACCAACTCCGGCAAATGATGACAAAAGCGCAAATTGCGTTGCGGTATAAGCGATACTCGACAGACCGGACAAGTAGGTCGCAAAGACCGTCAGCCCGACACCACTGGTCAGATTTTCTGTACAAATGGCGGCGACCATCATCCAATAGCTGTTACCGGTGGCCGCCAATATCATGAACATGACATTGGAAAACATCATGAGCAGCCCGGAGATCAGCAATGCGCGTCCCATGCCAAGCCAAAGGATGAATGGCGCGCCCAAAGCCGATCCCACGATCAATGCACCAAAGCCCCATAATTTATTGGCCGAAATATAATCGAGATCCGAAAAGCCCAGATCAACGATCATTGGGCTCAGCATCGCCTGCCCCATTGCGTCGCCGACTTTGTATACGAGCACGAACCCAAGGATCAGAAATGCGCCATGACGCGTCAGAAATTCACGAAATGGATTGACGACAGCTTCGGTAAGCCACTGCTTTGGTTTCATACCTTCAACATTTGCAAAGCGATCGACAAATTTACCCGGTCCCGCCCATAAAGCGCCAATAATCGCCGGAATGATGCAAAAAGCTGTCAAGCCATAGGCTGTCGACCAGCCAAGGCCTAGGCCTTCCTGCGAGGCGAAATAGATCGTTCCGGCGCCAGCGATCAGATTGCCCGTTCTGTATCCGAACTGGTTGGTAGCAGTACCATGTGCAAACTCTTCTTCATCGAGTATCTCGATACGATAGGCGTCGATGACGATATCCTGTGTTGCCGACAGGAAGGCTGTAATAAGTGCCCAGACGGCAAATAAACCCATATCCCCCGGCTGCGGATTGCTCGCTCCCAACTGCCAAATGGACACGAACAGCAATGCTTGGACAAAAAACAGCCAACTGCGGCGCTGCCCGAAGATGCGCGTCAGAAAAGGCAGATGCAGTTTGTCCACCAACGGCGCCCAGAGGAATTTGATCGTGTACGGAATGCCGAGTGCGACGGCAAAACCGATCGTGGCTGTGTCGATCCCGACTTTGGCCAGCCAGAACGTCATAGTCGCCACCAGCAACGTTAACGGGAAGCCGCTGGAGATGCCCAGCAAGAACGTAATCACCGGATTTTTGCGCAAATAGGGCCGGAATGCAGGTACCGTAAGCGCAATCAGCGGCAGCGCGAGCAGTATCCCGGCAAAAATGATAAAACGCATTAAATCGACTGACATGCGGACCCCTCCGAGATTATTGCGACAACGACTAACGGCATTTTCCTGAATGGCCAGTGACTTTTAAAGCAACATGCGTCAAAGCCGCTTCATGGTTAAACCTCCTTCCAAAGCACCCGCCCGTCCAATCAAGCCACCGCGTCTGCGTTGGGAAAGCAAACCGTCGCGCAAACCAAACCCCAACGCCGCGCCCAGTAAAGGCGCGCTTGAGCGTAAGGACGGCGAGGAGCGCATCGCAAAGCTGCTGGCGCGCGCTGGCGTTGCGTCTCGCCGCGAGATCGAGCGCATGATCGCCGATGGCCGGGTGACGCTGAACAATGAAAAGGTGGAAACACCTGCAACATTGCTTAAGTCGCTGCATGGTGTGGCCGTCGACGGCAAGGCAGTAGGCCAGCCTGCGCCAACACAGCTGTACATGTTTCACAAGCCAGAAGGCTGCCTCACTGCCGAACGCGACTTCAGCGGACGAAGAACAATCTATGACGTCCTGCCGAAGGATCTGCCGCGCCTGATGCCTATCGGACGACTGGATTTGAATACCGAAGGATTGCTTCTGCTGACCAACGACGGCGAATTCAAACGCCAGATGGAGTTGCCTTCCACTGGGGTCGAACGCACTTATCGGGCGCGATGCTTCGGCGATGTCAGTCAGGAACAGTTGGAAGAGCTTATTCACGGCGTTGAGATCGACGGCGTGACCTATGGCAAGATTGACGCGAACCTCGAACGGCGGACGGGCCGGAATGGATGGGTCGAAATGACGCTGACTGAAGGGAAAAACCGCGAAGTTCGGCGCGTGCTTGAGCATTTAGGGCTTGAAGTCAGCCGCCTTATCCGCACGCGCTATGGTCCCTTTGTATTAGGCGAACTTGCGCCTGGTGAGGTCGGCGAAGTTCGCCGCGTTGATTTGATCGAATTTCGAAAGACCCTGAAATAATGCGAATCATATCCGGGCAATGGCGCTCGCGGCCGTTAGTTGCGCCGAAAGGCGATACTACCCGACCGACCGCTGACCGCACGAGAGAAACATTGTTCTCGATGCTGACAAGCAGGCTTGGATCTTTCGAGGATTTGCGGGTGCTCGACTTGTTCGCAGGTTCTGGCGCTCTCGGTCTGGAGGCGCTCTCACGAGGAGCAGGGCATTGCACATTTGTTGAACAGGATCATCTAGCTCTGGATGCCCTTGAAAAAAACATCGTTAAAGTTGGGGCAAAAGACCGATGCGACGTGAGGAAATCTTCGGTGTTATCGCTTGGGACAGCAATTAAACCCGCGGACGTGGTCTTGATGGACCCGCCCTATCTGAGCGGCGCTGGTGCTGTCGCGTTGGACAAGCTTGTCCGCTTTGGCTGGTTCGCGCCATCTGCATGGATCAGCGTCGAAACCAGCGTCAAAGAAGATGTCGAGGTAAAGGGCTTTACCATCGACACGGTACGTGACGTGGGCAAGGCGCGTATTACGCTATTGCGCCTCGCTCAACCTTAACGGCGGGGCTTCTTTGCTACTTTCGGACCCTCGCCGGGGTTTCTGCAGCTATCCTGAACAGTGCGCGTGCATACAGGATATTCTTTGCTCGCAGGTTGCGGCGCCATCATTGCAGTCGTCGTACCACCGCTGATGGCTTGCTGATCGTTTGACGATGGCGGGGTAGCCATTGGACCGATTGGCGCATCTGTACTGCCGGTGTTGGTTCCATTGTTGGGGGCCGAAGGCACGTCGCGAGATTCGCGCGCCGATGGCGGCATTTCAGGAGGCAAAGGCTCGGTGACCGGAGGTGCGGGCTGTGAAGGGTCGTCAACCGGTGGGACGGACGGACCTTCCGGTCCTGTGGGTTGGTCGGGTTGTATTTGCGATGTTGTAGGTGCTTCATTCTGAAAACAAAAAGCGGGGTCAGTCCCGATAATAGCGATCAATGCTGCGGCACCAAATAATAAGGTCTTACGCATGTTGTCTCTCCTTTGATGGACATTGGGAAAATCGCAGAGGTGGCGAATAGTTCCGCCAACTCGCCGAACAGCGCTTGCGGTTCGTCGCTGCGTTCCCTAACTGTTCGCCTTATGTCAGATATTCAGGTCCAGACCGACCCATCCCAAATGGAGCCGCCATGGCTGCATGGATTGAACGCTCCGCAACGCGAAGCCGTGCTTACGACCGAAGGGCCCGTATTGCTGCTTGCTGGGGCTGGAACCGGCAAGACGGCAGCGCTGACGGCGCGGATGGCGCAAATTTTATACACGCGTCTGGCCTGGCCATCAGAAATTCTCGCAGTTACTTTCACCAACAAGGCGGCACGCGAAATGCGCGAGCGGATTGGCGCCATGGTGGGATCTGCAGTTGAGGGAATGCCTTGGCTCGGGACATTTCACAGCATCGGCGCAAAATTGCTGCGCCGCCATGCAGAAGTCATTGGGTTACAAAGCAACTTCACAATCATTGATACAGATGATCAGATACGCTTGTTAAAACAACTCATTCAGTTCGAAGATCTGGACGAAAAGCGGTTTCCTGCGCGTGGGCTTGCGGGTTTACTCGACAAATGGAAGAATGCGGGCAAGTCACCTGCCGATCTGGATGCGGCTGATAATGAAGCCTTTGCTAATGGCAAGGGACAGCGGATGTATGCGCTCTATCAGGCGCGGCTGCTTGCGCTGAACGCTTGCGATTTCGGTGACCTGCTATTGCATGGTCTGAACCTGCTTAAAAACAACCGCGACATCCTCGAAAAATATCAGGCACAGTTTAAATATATTCTGGTCGACGAATATCAGGATACCAATGCCGTTCAATATTTGTGGCTTCGTCTGCTTGCCCAGAAGCGTAAAAATATTTGCTGCGTTGGCGATGATGATCAAAGCATTTATTCATGGCGCGGAGCGGAGGTTGCAAACATTCTACGGTTTGAGAAGGATTTTCCTGGCGCAAAAACCATCAAACTTGAGCAGAATTACCGCAGTACTCCGCATATCCTTGCCGCTGCATCAGGCCTTATTGATGCCAACAGTGCGCGGCTCGGCAAAACATTGTGGACTGAATTGGACGAAGGCGAAAAAGTCCGGATCATCGGGGTATGGGACGGTCCAGAAGAGGCGCGGCGCGTAGGGGAAGAGATTGAGGCGCTGCAGTATAAGGGCGAAAGTCTCGACAGCGTCGCAATCTTGGTGCGCGCACAGCACCAGACCCGAGAGTTTGAGGATCGTTTCATACAAATTGGCGTCAACTATCGAATAGTAGGCGGTTTTCGTTTTTACGAGCGTGCGGAAATACGCGACGCAATTGCCTATTTGCGTATCGTCAATCAGCCAGCCGACGATCTGGCGTTCGAACGGATTGTTAACGTGCCCAAGCGCGGTATTGGCGATAAGGCGGTAGAGAAAATACATATAGTGGCACGCGCGGAGCGTGCACCGCTATCAGTCGCAGCGGCACGCCTCGTCGGAACCGATGAGCTCACGGGCAAGGCTCGAAAATCACTGGCGGACCTGGTCGTCGACATTGCCCGTTGGCGTGACGAGGCTGGTACGATGTCTCCAGCGAATTTGACACGACTGATCATGGATGAAAGTGGCTACACGGCCGTTTTACAAGCCGAACGCAGCACTGAGGCATCGAGCAGACTTGAAAACCTCAGCGAACTTGCCCGCGCCATGGAAGAATATGAAACGCTGGGCGAGTTTCTGGAGCATGTCAGCCTGGTCATGGACAATGACCGTGGTGATAGTGGCGCAAGCGTGACCATCATGACGATCCACGCCGCAAAGGGGCTGGAATATGACAATGTCTTTCTGGTCGGCTGGGAAGAAGGTATTTTCCCATCACAACGCGCGCTCGACGAAGGCGGCCTTGCCTCGTTAGAGGAAGAACGCCGCTTGGCTTATGTCGCAATTACCCGTGCGAAACGCCGATGCACAATCATTCATGCGGCAAACCGACGGATATATGGCCAGTGGACGAGCAGTATTCCAAGCCGGTTCATTGAAGAATTGCCGCTCGATCATATCGAGGCGGAGCAGACCATGACCGGCGGCGCGTCTTTGTGGCGTGCAAACTGGAGTGAGCAAACCGATCCCTTTGCCCATTTGGCTGCCGCAAACGCGACCCGCGCTGGTGCGCGCGGACCGGGTTGGCAAAGGGCGGCGACCTCGGGCGGTTTTAACGCGCGACCTCAACGCATTCCGGAAAACACCCGAAGCGCGGTAAGCTTAGGCAATGTTGGGCGAAGCGACCTGAGTATCGGCTTGCGGGTATTTCACGAGAAATTCGGCTATGGCGCAATTGCGTTGATTGAAGGCAACAAGCTTGAGATCGATTTTGAACAAGCGGGGCGCAAAAGGGTGATGGACAGCTTTGTAAGTATCGGCTGATCCGTTTCTGACAGCAAGTGAAGCGAATATTATTTCACGGAACGTCAGGATGCATTGCTGGTTTCCTATGCAGTTAAAATGCATTGGAGACTGAATATGCCCATGATCGAAACCCGCGACGGCGCGTGGCTCTATGTTAAGGATTGGGGCAGAGGCAACCCCGTCATTCTCATCCACGGTTGGCCACTTACATCAGATAGTTGGGATCCCGTGGCCGAAGCCTTGGTTAACGCCGGACACCGCGTTATTTCCTATGACAGGCGTGGTTTCGGACGGTCTGAGCAAACATGGGACGGCTATGATTATGACTCGCTGACCGACGATCTGGCGGATGTCATGAAGGCTACAAATGCGGCTGAAAATGTAACGTTGGTGGGCTTTTCGATGGGCGGCGGGGAGGTCGCCCGTTACATGTCGCGCTATGATGGCGCTGGGGTAGCGCGTGCTGTGCTCGTGTCCTCTGTTGTGCCATATCTCTTGCAAGCCGATGATAATCCGGATGGTGTTCCGCTCGAGACATTCGAACAGATGACTCAGGAAATGATAACGGATCGCCCTGCATTTATGCGTACCTTCCTGCATGACTTTTTCGGTATTGGCTTGCTCAGTCGGCCCGTAAGCAGCGCGACCCTTGACTGGGCATGGAGTATGGCAATGCAAGCGGGGCTACGCCCTACACTGAAAGCTGCGGAGGCATTTTCATCGACCGATTTCCGTCCAGATTTGCCTGCATTCAATGTACCAACTTTGATCATTCATGGTACGTCCGACAAAACAGTGCCGATTGATCCTACGGCACGGATGGCTGCGTCGATGATCAGCGACGTTCGCTTATTGGAATATGCAGGATCGCCTCATGGCCTATTCGAAACCGATCGGGACCGGTTGATTGAAGATCTAATGTCATTTCTCAATGGACAAGAACCCCGATCACAAGATCCTGAAAACTTCGTCATCAATCCCGCTTTGCCAATGGGCGGATATTAAAAGCGTAAACAGTTGAATGCCCCCTACCCGTTCATTGCATTTTGGAATGCAATGCGGAGAATAGATACATCGCTCGATCTATCTGTGCTGGTCAATATAAGGCCTTTGCGGTTATGGTATACAAATGGGTTCGGGGGCTTCAACGATTATCAGCGACGCCAAAGCGGCGTTGCAGCGACGTGACGCAATTCATGCACGGCGACTGTTGGCAGAACTGCCAGACAGTCAAATGCCGTGGCTATTGCTTGCACAGGCTTGCAGTCTTTCAGGCGATAAGGCTGCAGAAGAATCGGCATTGCTCCGGCAACTCGACCTTGAACCACGCAATCTGCCTGCGCTGATACTTATTGGAGAATTAAAAGCGCGCGCCGGCGATGATCGCGCGGCAAACTCTTTCTTTCAAGCGGCACTTAATCAGGCCGATTCAACTTCAGATTTGCCGTCCGCGATTTCCCCAATGCTGAATCGCGCCAGAGAATTTGTCAGTCAGGTACAAATTAAATTTGAACAGCATCTCTTTGAGGGCATCCGGGCCGCTGGCCTCTCCCGCGATGGAAGAGTGGGAAATGCGATCGACATGCTTCTGGGACGAAAAAAGCTATATCTGCAGGAGCCTTCCAGCTTTTATTTTCCGGGACTGCCGCAGCGGCAATTTTACGAGCGCAGCGAGTTTCCTTGGCTTCGAGAAATTGAAGACGCCGTGCCCGGCATGCTAGATGAGTTGCACGCAGTGTTAGCCGACGGAAACGACTTTGCGCCTTATGTAGAAGCCACAGATGACCGACCACATGCGGCGAACCCGTTGATCAATGACCCAAGCTGGGGTGCCTATTATTTCTGGCGCAACGGCGAAATTGTGCCGGAAAGTGCTGCGCGTTGTCCTGTAACCATGAAGATGCTGCAAATGGCACCTATGCCTCGTATCGACCAGCGATCGCCAATTGCCTTGTGGTCGCTACTTAAGCCGGGAACGCACATTCAGCCGCATCATGGTTTGCTGAACACGCGTTTGATTTGCCACATCCCGCTGATCGTTCCAAACGATTGCGCGCTTCGCGTTGGTAACGAAACGCGCGCATGGCGTTCGGGAGAAGCGTTGATTTTTGATGACAGCTTCGAACATGAAGCCTGGAACCGAAGCCGCGATACACGAGTCATTTTGCTGTTCGAAATCTGGCGCCCTGAAATTTCACTGGAGGAGCGCGAAGCGTTGACGACGATATTCGAAACTATAAACAATTATCGTGGTGTGCCGGACGATGATGGTTGAACCACTGAAGTCGGGACCCAATTTTTGTTCTGCATAAATCGATGCCCATCCATTGCACTTGCTGTCGCAAGCCGATAGGCGACAGTGCATGTCCGACCTTCCCGCCGAAATTCATCCGCTTAAGATAGCCGACTTTCGCTTCTACTGGATGGCGCGGTTCATGGCAGTGCTCGCAACGATGGGTATGGTCGTCGTTATTGGCTATCAGGCCTATGACATCGCGCGCAGCGATTACGGCATGTCCATTCGCGAGGCGTCCTTGCAGCTCGGCCTGCTTGGCCTGGTGCAGTTCGTACCACTTGCGCTGCTAACCCCTGTGGCGGGATGGGCGGCGGACCGGTGGGAGCGGCGAACCGTTGCAAGGCTTGCCAACAGCATCGACATGCTGGTCGCTTTGGCCTTGGGTTGGTTCACCTACGCCGATGCCCTAACTTTGCCTTTGCTGTTTTTCTTTGCCGCCTTGCATGGCGTCGCGCGGGTGTTCGTTGGTCCATCCATGTCGGCCATCGCTCCTAATATCGTGCCCCCGGCATCTCTGCCCCGTGCGATCGCGCTGAGTTCAATCGCATGGCAAATTGGCTCAGTCATTGGCCCGGCGGCGGGCGGGCTCATGTTCGCTTCTAGCCCGTCATTGCCTTATTGGGTATCGTCTGGACTGATGCTTATGGCCACCATCAGCCTGAGTTTTGTGCGGCCAGTCTATCCGCCACCGATGGAAAAGAAGATTCATCCCATCCGGCAAATGGTCGACGGGCTTCGTTATACCTGGTCTGAACGCTTCTTGTTAGGTGCAATCACGCTTGACCTGTTCGCGGTGCTTCTAGCCGGCGCAACTGCGATGCTTCCGGTTTATGCACGCGATATATTGATGGTCGGTCCTGATGGACTCGGGCAATTGCGGGCAGCCCCTGCCATAGGTGCGTCGGCGGTAGCGTTAATACTCGCGTTCAGGCCATTGCGTTATAATGTTGGGGCAAAAATGCTCTGGGCCGTCGTGGTGTTCGGTGTGGCCACTATCGGCTTTGGCCTTAGCCACGAAATTGGCAGCAGCGTCTTTGGCGATGCGCGGATTGAATTTCTCGACATGGGCGCTGGCATGGCTGTTGCGTTGGTTATGCTGGTAATACTCGGCGCATCGGACATGCTTTCAGTCTATGTCCGCTCGTCGCTGGTTCAACTGAATACGCCAGACGAGATGCGCGGACGGGTGAGCTCGGTCTCGGGCCTTGCCATTTCCGCATCCAACGAGTTGGGTGAACTGCAATCGGGCTTGGCCGCCGCCGCCCTTGGTCCAGTAGGGGCAGTGGTGGCCGGCGGCGCCGGAGCCATAATGATCACTGCCATTTGGGCCGGCCTATTCCCGGAGCTGAAAAATGCGCGGACATTTGAGCCGCAATACCGCGCACAAAACCAAAAGAAAAACTTGCAAGCGGAGTAGCCGAATTCGCAGGCACTTCATCGCAGACCTATTGTCAATCAATTTAGTTGAGATATTACACAGGCACCCGTCACAAACGGCCCAGCATATTTATTTTTCAAATTTGCAAGAGGAGCCGATTATGTCTAGCCCCGACCCAATCCCGACTATTCTCCTGATTCCAGGTCTCAACAACAGCGGTCCCGACCATTGGCAAACCAGATGGCAGGAGCGCATTCCCAGCAGCATTCGCGCCGAGCTTGGCGGATGGGACAGCCCACGGCGTTCGGCGTGGATAACCAATCTGGGGATCGCAATTCGCCAGATTTCAGGTCCGAAAATCCTCGTGGCGCACAGCCTTGGATGCCATGCTGTTGCATGGTGGGTTAAGCACGAACCCGAAGCCGCAGAGCTTGACATCATGGGTGCCCTACTCGTCGCACCGCCCGACGTCGATAGCGTGACAAAGGGTTCGCAGTTGGCTGAATTTGGTTCTGCACCGCGTGTCTTCCTGCCCTTCCCCACATTACTCGTCGGCAGCCAGAATGACCCCTATTGCGGAATCCAACATGCACAGAAGCTGGCCAGGCGGTGGCGCGCGCGGTTTATCAATGCCGGCTTGTTCGGGCATATAAATGCGGACTCCGGAATTGGCGACTGGCCTTATGGCCTTTCGTTGCTTGACAGTCTGCAGTTTAAGGGCAATCCGATCATCAACCCGGCGCTCGTTGCGCGCATTGAGCATCTACGTGCGCAACGCAGCCAAACAGATCAATATGGTTGATTAAGGAGCAATAGGATGAAAGCACAGTCGATCCTCGAAACCATCGGCAACAGCCCGCACATCCGCATGGCACGTATGTTCCCCAATGCGGACGTCTGGATTAAATCCGAACGGTCAAATCCTGGCGGATCGATCAAGGACCGAATTGGCCTGGCGATGATTGAAGCCGCTGAAAAGGACGGCAGCCTGAAACCCGGCGGTACGATCATTGAACCCACGTCTGGCAACACCGGCGTCGGCCTCGCCATGGTTGCGGCGGTCAAGGGCTATAAGCTCATCCTCGTGATGCCTGAGTCGATGTCGCTGGAACGTCGGCGCCTGATGCTGGCTTACGGAGCAAGCTTCGACCTGACCCCGCGCGAAAAAGGTATGAAGGGGGCGATCGAACGCGCGCTTGAACTGGTATCGCAGACGCCAAATTCCTGGATGCCGCAACAGTTTGAGAATCCTGCCAATATCGATGTCCATGTCCGCACGACGGCGCTGGAGATTTTGGAAGACTTTGGCGACAGCCCCATCGATGCCTTGATTACAGGCGTTGGCACAGGCGGACACATTACCGGTTGTGCAGAGGTTCTCAAAAAGACCTGGCCAAATTTGAAGGTATTTGCAGTCGAACCAACATTGTCTCCTGTAATCAGTGGTGGCCAACCTGGCCCGCACGCTATCCAGGGCATTGGCGCTGGCTTCATTCCGGCAAATCTGCATACCGCACTGTTGGACGGCGTAATTCAAGTTGATCCCGACACTGCAAAGGAAACGGCTCGCCGTGCTGCGCGCGAAGAAGGGATGTTGGTGGGTATCTCGTCAGGTGCAACACTTGCTGCCATCGCGCAGAAGCTTCCCGAACTGCCTGCGGGCAGCCGCGTGCTCGGTTTCAATTATGATACCGGCGAACGCTATCTGTCAGTTCCGGATTTCTTGCCTGTTGAATAACCAAAAATGCGGGGACTTATCATCCCGGCATTTTGTTATCAGACGATGTTCGGACCGTAGTTACGCAGCTGCAAACATTTCCGGTGTCAGCGCCATGATAGCCTCACTGCCAGCTTCGATCTTCCGGCGAAGCGCACCACAATCAGGTAGCGCGCGTTCGGCGAAGTAGCGCGCAGTTACAAGCTTGGTTTCATAAAAGCTTGCATTGCCAGCACCTGCGTCAAGCGCTTTCTGAGCGCTTTCTGCCATGCGGAGCCATTGCAAACCGAGCGCAACGATGCCCATGATATGCATATAATGATGTGCGCCAGCCCCGATATTGTTCGGGTTTGCCATGCCATTTTGCATGAACCAGATGGTCGATGCCTTGAGATCGCCATTCGCTTTTTCCAAACGGCCAGCAAGGTCCGCAAGCGGGCCAGCCTTTGCAGCAGCGCATTCCTCATCCACGATTTTGAAAAGGGCCTGAATCGCGCGGCCACCATTTTGGGCCAGCTTCCGGCCCACCAGGTCCATGGCTTGAACGCCATTGGTACCTTCATAAATCATCGCGATACGGGCATCGCGGACATATTGCTCCATACCCCACTCGGCAATGTACCCATGGCCGCCATAGACTTGTTGCGCGTTGGTTGCGACTTCATAGCCCTTGTCCGTGCCATAGCCCTTGATGACAGGTGTGAGTAGCGACAACAAGTCATCCGCCATTTGGCGTTCCTCTTCGGTTTGCGCATGGTGGAGCAAATCGGCTTGCAATGCACCCCACAAACACAAGGCGCGCATGCCCTCAGTAAATGCCTTGGCATCCATCAGCATGCGGCGCACGTCGGGGTGGACGAACAAGGTATCGGCCTTTTGGTCGAGGTCCTGTGGTCCGGTGAGCGCCCGCCCCTGCCGGCGGTCGCGCGCGTAATGCACGGCATTCTGATAAGCGACTTCAGCAACGCCAAGACCTTGCTGCCCGACACCCAGCCGGGCAATGTTCATCATGATGAACATGGCGGCAAGGCCCTTATTCTCCTCGCCGACAAGATAGCCAGTCGCGCCGTCATAATTCATCACGCAGGTCGCGTTGCCGTGAATACCCATTTTATGTTCAATGGAGCCACATGACAGTGCATTGCGCGGGCCAAGTGTACCATCGTCATTCACAATAAATTTGGGCACGATAAAAAGTGAAATGCCCTTTACGCTGTCCGGCGCGCCTGGGGTCTTTGCCAGCACCAGATGAATGATGTTTTCGGTCAGGTCATGTTCGCCAGACGAGATGAAAATCTTGGTGCCCGACACAGCGTAGCTGCCATCGCCGTTCGGAACAGCCTTTGTCCGAATGAGTCCGAGATCAGTGCCGCAATGCGGCTCGGTGAGGTTCATTGTTCCGCCCCATTTGCCCGAAATCATTTTAGGAGCGAATTTGGCCTTCTGCTCATCACTTCCCTTGACCAATATTGCTGAAACCGCGCCTTGAGTGAGGCCCGGATACATCGCAAATGCCATGTTGGAACTAGCCATAAGCTCTTCGAAAGCCATTGAGACGATATGCGGCATGCCCTGCCCACCAAATTCCTCTGGCCCCGACAATGTGCCCCAGCCGCCTTCACAGAACTGCTTATAGGCTTCTTTAAAGCCATCAGGAGTCGTGACACTTCCATCCTCGTGCCGGGTACAGCCCTGCAAGTCGCCTATTTGGTTTAAAGGAAAAAGCACGCCTTCGACGAATTTGGCACCTTCTGTCAGGATCGCATCGATCATTTCAGCGCTGGCATTTTCAAAGCCTGGCAGATTGGCAAAGCGTTCGACACCCAAAACTTCGTTGAGGATGAACTGCATATCGCGAACTGGGGCGGTATAGCGTGGCATTAAAAGTCCTTTAAAATACGTTTGTTGCAGCGTCAGGCCGCATTAGATTTTTCGGCAGCTTCCACTTGTTCGACAGTAGAAACAAATTGGGTAAGTTCGTTGATTGCGCTTTCGATATCGTCACGTTGCGCTTTCAGCAAATTGATCCGGTCCCGGCATTTTTCAATAGTAACTCGGCGCTGAATATTCCGACCGTCATTGAGGTCATATAGATCGATCATCTCGCGAATTTCTGCAAGGCTGAAGCCTACGCGTTTTGCCCGCAGAATCCATGCGAGCCGCGCCCGGTCGCGTTTGGAATAAATACGCGCCAAACCCATGCGTTCGGGAGAAATAAGACCTTGGTCCTCGTAAAACCGCAGCGCCCGCGCAGTTACCTCAAATTCAATCGACAAGTCCGAAATCGTAAAGGATTCACGATTGAATGCGTCAGGCGTTTCGATCGTAGCATCGGCACGCCTTTCCTCACCCGTAAAAGATTCCATGGCACCTTCCCTCTTCGTTGCAGTAACGTCACTACTTTACGTTAGCGTAAACGTCAATTGCCGAAGTGAGGTGTTCACGCCTGCCCGCAACGGATCATTTTGCTGCGTATTAAACGAACCGGAAGATATATACGTCTCGGCTATCGGGTGCTGCTTAGTTGAGCGTTTAGGGGCGTATAGTTTTCGATGGTTCGGGTGGAAATGGTGCCGTTGTTGGTGGAGTATAAACAGGTGGAGTCGTCACAGGATCGACGACAGGTGGCTGCACAACCACGGGGTCAATCACCGGCTTGGGCTCGGGCCTTTGTACCGGTGTTGCCGTGTCACGTAAAACGAATACCTCTTGGTTCATTTGAGTCACGCCAAACAAAGCTTTAGCGAACGCCAGTGGTAGGCGGATGCATCCATGCGAAGCAGGATATCCGGGCAGTTGGCCGCCATGCATGGCTATTCCATCCCATGTCAGTCGCTGCATGAACGGCATGGGCGCATTGCTGTAGAGATTTGACTTATGGTCTATATTCTTCTGCAAAATCGTGAAGAAGCCAGTTGGAGTCTCCTTGCCTTTTTTCCCTGAAGATATCGTGCTGAAGCCAATCAGCTCGTCGTTCTGGAAAACATAAATCCGCTGAATATCCAAAACGACCACAATTTTCATAGGTCCTTCATAGGTATCTTGCGCAACCCAAACGAACTGGCCTGGCTTCAAAGCGTCAACTGGCCCTTTTTTGCGCGGCTTTGGCGCAGCTTGTGCCGCCGCCGGCACGACGACGATCGGGGGCGCCACCTGTGGCGGTGTTGCCGAAGGCGTGGCTAGCGGCGATGGTACAACCTTTGGCCCGTTTACTGGCGGAACCGTCACAGGTTGATTACGCTGAACAGGCTGTTGGGTCGGATTTTGTTCGACGGGCGGCATCTGACTTTGCGCGACCTGCGCGGATGCCATCACACCCATTGGCATCGTGACGATCAACGCAAGCGCAACAAAGCGATGCAAATTGCGTATAACCCCGCCGAACTTCATGAAAATGCCCCTGACCGCGTTGAAAAGAGAGCGCTATCGCGCTGGCCAGCGCGCTGTAACAAAAATAATGTAAAATTTCGATGGTAAATTTTTGCTTTGCGGCGGGAGGAGTTCGGTGAGCGCAATGCGGCTAACCGGCCTCATTTTGCGCCGAGACGTCTGCCTCTGGTCTGTTTATGTAAAGGATTGCGCCTTATCTTGGTATCATGATAATCGGTCGCAGACAGTTTCTCCATTCGGCAGTTGCAGGCGCAAGCTTGCTCGCTGTGCCAGCCACCTCAGCTGAAATTTTGTTTTTGCCAGGCACTGGTAATGCCGTGGCGTCGCCTTCTCACCTGTTGTTAAGCCGCGCCAAGGCCGCATTGGCGACACATAAAGCCCGAATCCACAATCATGATTTATTGGCAATCGCAGATTTTTCCAAACCCTCTCGCGATCCGCGCTTTTACATTGTCGACCTGCGCAATGGCCACTCGACGCGTTACCTCGTGGCGCATGGAAAGGGTTCTGATCCGGGTCATAGCGGTTGGGTTCAAAATTTTTCCAACGTTGAAGGTTCAGAAGCGACCTCTGCCGGCAGCTATCTCGTAGGAGAGACATATATCGGGCAGTATGGCGAATCCCGTCGCCTCATAGGCCTAGATCCGGAAAACAATCAGGCCGAGGCGCGTGCCATCGTCATTCACCCTGCCTGGTATGTGAACCAGACACTGATTCACGAACAGGGCAAAATCGGACGCAGTCAGGGTTGTTTTGCCTTTGCCAAGGAAGATATCAGCACCATCTTGGAACGCGTGGCACCAGGATGCCTGTTGTATGCCGACAAGGTGTAGATTAACTCCGGTTGCCGGATTTGAATACCCCACAGATGATACGCTTTCCGCTGTTCCCGCTTGGGTCTGTTCTATAATCATCAGCCTTTTCGTGAATGACCAAAGCCCCGCCGTCGGCATCGAGAAGGCCTGTTGCCCCTGACAGCATGAATTCAGGCAGCTTATACTCAAGCGTAATTTTGCGGTCTGGACCAGCGTCAACATTCGGCAGATCGCCCTCATGCGCACCCATCGGATTGTCACGACCATGCTGCTTCATTGCCGGGTTCCAGTGTGGGCCCGCGCTCGTAAAGTCCGGACCTTGGCATTTGCCGACAGAATGCAGGTGCATACCATAGATGCCCGCTGCGGGAGCTTCAGCCGAAAGACTTAGGAAAATTCCGTCGCTACGGCGGGATATAGTGGCAACGCCAGCCCAGCTGCCATCAGCGCGGGCAAGGTCTGCGGTAACAACTTCCGACACCTCGGCAGATTTCGACGACTGCAGGGTCGAGCAACTGGCGAGAACTGGAATGATGAGGATCGGCAGAAAATTGCGCATGATATGCTCCTGATATTGGGCTTAAGGCCACAGCATAACGATAACGGTGTCACACTCAATTTGTTTCCTGATTTCAATTCATCCAATCACTAGGTTTCACACCTTGTGCAAAGAGCAACGCCGTCAAATCATTATGGCGGACAGCAAAATTGGCCGCCTCGGCAAGTTGTGGCCGTGGATGATAGCCCACACCAAGGCCGCCCCCCGCAACCGCCGCTAATATCATTGGCATGTCATTTGCACCGTCGCCTACTGCGAGTGCTGAACCTATACCGGTTGTGCGGGAATGTGCGGCCGATACCAGTACTGCCCGTTTGGCGGCAGCGTCGACTATGTCACCTGCCAACGCCCCTGTCAGTCGGGCGTCCTTAATTTCAAGTACATTCGCATGCACCTCGGTAAAGCCAAGCAGGTTTGCGACTGGTCCAGTAAACTGGGTAAATCCGCCCGACACCAACACGCAATGTGCACCCCATGCCGCCATTGTTCGTACCAGATTTTCCGCGCCTGGCATCAGCCGCACGCGTTCGCGCAAACATTGATCGATTAATGACGCATCAAGTCCAGCGAGCAACGCAACACGTGCTTTCAGTGCTTCTGCAAAATCTAGCTCGCCAGCCATAGCGCGTTCGGTAATAGCTGCAATTTCCGGCTTTATGCCTGCAAAATCCGCCAGCTCGTCGATACACTCGACCGTGATCATGGTGCTGTCCATATCGGACACCAAGAGCATTTTGCGCCGATCTGTCTCACGCTGAACAACAACGTCATATTGCGTTTCCAAGTCGGACAAAGCCAATCTGGCCTGTGCAACATCGCCGTCGAACGCGATATCGAACGCTTTTTTCTCGGCAAGCCAACTTACCACAGCGGGGACGCAGCCGGCAGACGCCAGGCGATCCTTCGCATCGGAAATTATACCGCTTTCCGTTGTGTCTGCTGCTATCAGGGTACAGATGAACATGCCGAATCCTCAGAATATGGTCGCGCTTATTGCGGGTCCCACGGCGAGCGGCAAGACGGCATTAGCGCTGCGCCTCGCCAAATCAGGTAATTTCGTAATCATCAATGCGGACAGCGCGCAAGTTTATTCCGATCTGCCGATATTGAGCGCTCAACCGACTGCGGCAGAACAAGACACTGTGCCGCATAAGCTATTTGGTTATCTCGACGGACTGACGCCTTGTTCAGCGGCCCGATGGGCGGCAGATGCGAAAGTGGCGATTGCGCAAGCCCATGCTTCTGGCGCAACGCCGATTTTGGTTGGCGGAAGTGGACTATATATTCAGACCCTATTGGAGGGTATCGCACCCATTCCAGAGGTTGATCCTGATTTGCGTGCGCGGATCAGGGGGATGTCCGTGAACGAGGCTTACGCAGAACTTCAACTGCAGGACCCGCAAGTAGCCGCAACATTGGCTTGTACCGACATCAGCAGAATTACCAGAGCGCTTGAGGTCGTGGAAAGCACGGGGCGAAGCATATTGGAATGGCGCAAAACAAAGACGGGCGGCATAGGCGCCGAGATTTCATTGTGTCCACTGTTGCTTCTGCCGCCGCGCGCTTGGCTCTATCAGCGTTGCGATGTACGCTTTGAAATGATGATGCAGCAAGGTGCCATACCAGAGGTTGAGGCGCTTCTAAAGCTTGATCTTCCGGGTGACGCACCCATCATGCGGGCAATCGGGGTCCCCGAAATCACTGACTATCTGAATGGTGTTTCATCCCGCAAGGACGCAGTGGAACGCGGGCAAATCGCGACGCGGCAATATGCAAAGCGGCAGTTTACCTGGTTCCGAAATCAGGCGCCCATACAATGGCGAAGGCTGGAAACAGAGATTAATGATTCAAATATAGATAATTTTGAAATATTATTTCAATGATACTGTTTGACAAGCCATTTTGTAATCTTTAGCTAGCCCGCTCTTGCTTCCCCTACTGCAGTGCAACATAGGACGGCAGCCTAACTAGTGAGGACGTTCCAGTGCCCGAAAAATCCGGCGCAGAAATATTGATTGATACCCTGATCGAACAGGGCGTGGACACGGTGTTCGGTTATCCCGGCGGCGCTGTGCTGCCGATTTACGACGCGCTGTTTCAACAGAAGAAAATCCGCCACGTTCTTGTGCGGCATGAGGCCGGCGCAGCGCACGCGGCGGAGGGTTACGCGCGCTCCACCGGAAAGCCCGGCGTAGTGCTGGTTACCTCCGGGCCTGGCGCGACAAATGCCGTGACAGGAATTGCAGATGCATTTCTGGATTCGATTCCGCTTGTTGTCCTGACCGGTCAGGTTGCGACCAACTTGATTGGTACCGATGCATTTCAAGAAGCCGATACCGTTGGCATCACCCGGCATTGTTCGAAGCATAATTATCTCGTTAAGGATCCGGCCGACCTGGCATCTACCGTACGCGAGGCATTTAAAATCGCCACAAAAGGTCGCCCAGGGCCAGTCGTTATTGATATCCCCAAAAATGTTCAGGTGGCCACCGCATCAACCGATGTGAAGCGCCCCACACCTTCACGTTTCACATTTGCCGGCGAGGCGGACTATTCGGAAATCAACCGCGCTGTCGAATTGCTGGCCCATGCGAAGGCGCCAATATTGTATACGGGCGGCGGCGTTATCAACTCAGGCCCAGCAGCAAGTGAAGCCTTGCGCGAATTGGCGGCGTTGAGCGGCGCACCAGTGACATCCACGCTGATGGGCCTTGGCGCCTATCCTGCCTCGGGAGACGCGTGGCTTGGAATGTTGGGTATGCACGGTACATACGAAGCCAATATGGCGATGAACCAGTGCGACGTCATGGTTTGCCTTGGTGCGCGCTTCGACGACCGGGTTACAGGTCGCCTCGATGCGTTTTCGCCCGACAGCATCAAAATCCATATCGATATCGACCGCAGTTCGATCAACAAAACGATCCGCGTTGACCTACCCATTGTTGCCGATGTGGGCACTGCCATGCGGCAAATGATCGACGTCTGGAAAGGTCGGAAATACAAGACGCCTGTTCTAGACAATTGGTGGGCGCGGATTGCCGGTTGGCGCGCCGTCGATTGCTTGAGCTATCCCGGCAGCACGCAAGAAATCATGCCGCAATATGCGATCGAACGCCTGTTTGCGGCAACGAAGGACAGGTCACCGATCATCACCACTGAAGTCGGTCAGCACCAAATGTGGGCCGCACAGCATTTCCATTTTGACGCGCCAAACAAGTGGCTGACAAGTGGAGGCCTTGGCACGATGGGATACGGCCTACCCGCAGCGATTGGTGCTCAAATGGGCCATCCCGACGCGCTGGTTATCGACATTGCAGGTGAAGCATCGATCCAGATGAATATTCAAGAAATGGGAACGGCCACGCAATATCGCCTTCCGGTAAAGGTTTTCATCCTCAACAATGAATGGATGGGCATGGTGCGTCAGTGGCAGGAACTGACCTATGAAAGCCGCTTTTCCGAAAGCTATTCGGACAGCTTGCCAGATTTCGTGGCGTTGGCCGAAGCTTATGGCTGGAAAGGTATTCGCTGCGATGACCCTACCAAGCTGGACGATGCAATCGCAGAGATGCTGGCATATGATGGCCCAGTTATGTTCGATTGCCGCGTGCACAAGACATCCAATTGTTTTCCAATGATCCCGTCGGGCGCAGCGCACACCGATATGATCCTGCATTCGGACGAAGTCTCCGGTACGATGGATGACGAAGCAAAGGCGCTCGTATAATGCATATAAAGCAGGAAATCACCGAGCGGCACGTGTTGACGCTGACCGTCGACAACGAGGCTGGAACGCTTGCGCGTATTGCCGGCATGTTCACATCGCGCGGATACAATATCGACAGCTTGACTGTTGCAGATATCAGCGAAGACCATGCGACAAGCCGCATTACGATCGTCACCAGAGGCCCCCCGCCCGTCATCGACCAGATTATTGCGCAATGCGAGCGACTGGTCCCTGTGCATAAGGTCACGGACCTCACTGAAGCGGGACCGCATGTCGAGCGCGAGCTTGCCCTTGTCAAAGTGAGCGGCGTGGGTGACCAACGCGTCGAAGCTATGCGCATGGCTGATATTTATCGCGCCCGAGTCATTGATGCGACGGTTAACAGCTTCATTTTCGAAATCACAGGTGGTCCTGACAAAATCGACACCTTTGTGACGCTGATGCGTGAAGTCGGTCTTGTCGAAGTTGGCCGAACCGGGATTGTCGGACTGATGCGCGGATCCGGCACGAGTTGATACAATCGTCATAACCCCGCACCTGAAACGGGGTCATGGCAAAGAAGAGGGACAATAAGAATGAAAGTTTATTACGACGCAGATTGCGATCTTGGCCTAATCAAGGACAAGAAGGTCGCAATTGTAGGCTATGGAAGCCAAGGCCATGCGCATGCGCAGAATTTGCGCGACAGCGGCGTGGCTGAGGTAGCTATTGCTCTACGCGCTGGCTCTGCAACCGCGAAAAAAGCTGAAGCCGCCGGTTTCAAGGTACTCGCGAATGCCGATGCCGCAGCTTGGGCCGATATCTTGATGGTGCTGGCACCCGACGAGCACCAGGCTGCGATCTATGCCGATGACCTTCACGCGAACATGAAGCCTGGCGCAGCATTAGCATTCGCGCATGGCCTGAATATCCATTTCGGGCTCATTGAACCACGCGCCGACATAGACGTCATCATGATCGCGCCAAAAGGCCCCGGCCACACCGTGCGTAGCGAATATCAAAAGGGTGGCGGCGTGCCGTGCCTGATTGCCGTTGCGCAAAATTCGAGCGGCAATGCGCATGACATCGCGCTTGCTTATGCAAGCGGTGTAGGCGGCGGTCGCAGCGGCATCATCGAAACCAACTTCCGCGAGGAATGCGAAACCGACCTCTTTGGCGAACAGGCCGTGTTGTGCGGTGGTATCACCCACTTGATCCAGGCCGGTTTCGAAACCTTGACCGAAGCTGGCTACGCCCCTGAAATGGCTTATTTCGAATGCTTGCATGAAACTAAGCTGATTGTTGACCTTCTGTATGAAGGCGGCATTGCCAACATGCGTTATTCGATCTCTAACACTGCGGAATATGGCGACATCACCACTGGCCCACGCATCATTACCGATGAGACAAAGGCGGAAATGAAGCGCGTTCTGGCCGATATTCAATCAGGTCGTTTCGTGAAGAACTTCGTGCTCGATAACCGCGCGGGTCAGCCTGAACTGAAGGCAGCGCGCAAGGCCGCCGCGGCACATCCTATCGAGGCAACAGGCGCAAAATTGCGCGCCATGATGCCCTGGATTGCGAAAAACAAACTGGTGGATCAGGCGAAGAACTAAACGCATTTTCCCAGCTTGACTCATGGAGGGGAGGCATCGACATTGATGCCTCCCTTTTTCTGTCTGGAGCAACCTAATGCGTAAGCTTTTACTAGCCCTTCCCCTCTTGATCGCGGTGCCGTTGATCGCACAGAATGCTCCGCAAGTGCCTGGCGCGAAGGATGTCACCCGCGTTACTGCCGGGACATACAACACCGATCCAGCCCACACGCTGATTGGCTGGCGAGTGAGCCATTTCGGGTTCAACGACTATTTCGGCATCTTTGGAGACTCGACTGGAACGTTGACCATTGATCCTGCCAAGCCGAACGCAGCGAAGGTGGATATCACTATTCCCGTGAGCAAGGTCGTGACGGCGAGCGCTGGCCTGACCGGCCATTTGCTTCGCGCTGGCAAGGACGGAGGAAAGGCTGACTTTTTCGGTCCAGCACCCGCTGATGCGAAGTTCGTCTCGACCAACGTTGTGGCGAGAGGCACGAGTGCCAAGATCACAGGCAATCTGACGCTCAACGGTGTCACCAAGCCCGTAGTGCTCGACGCGACATTTTCGGGTGCGGGTGCCAACCCGTTTAACAAAAAGCCGACGATTGGCTTTCATGCGACAACGACGATCAAACGCAGCGAATTTGGAGTGGCTTACGGCATTCCCGTCGTATCGGACGAGGTTAAGCTGGACATCAGCGTCGCGTTTGAAAAGACAAGCTAAGCGATTTTATCAGGGGCTGTTCTTGTGGGGGCAGTCCCTGACCGTTAGCTTGTCATGTTCAAATGGAAATACTGCTTATCCTATATAGCGCGCATCAAGGCTGGCTTTCGCAGCGCGATATTCCGCTTCCAGCTGGTCGACAAATTCTGCGACGCTTTGCACTTCCTTGATTGCGCCAATGCCCTGGCCCGAACCCCAAATGTCCTTCCACGCCTTGGCTTCGGAGTTGCCGCCGGAACCAAAGTTCATCGTAGAAATATCGCCCTTGGGCAGATTGTTGGGGTCCATCCCCGCACGCTCAATCGACTGGCGCAGGTAATTTCCGCTAACGCCAGTAAATAGGTCGGAGTAGACGATGTCCGCGGCCTTTGCCTCGACGATGTTGTCCTTGTAACCTTCAACCGCATTTGCTTCCTTCGTCGCAATAAACGCGCTGCCAATATAGCCGAAGTCGGCGCCCATGGCCTGCGCTGCCAAAACCGAGGCGCCATGCGCAATGGATCCCGAGAGCGCCACCGGCCCGTCAAACCATTCGCGAATTTCCCGCATCAATGCGAAAGGCGACGTCACGCCTGCATGGCCGCCAGCGCCGGCCGCCACAGGTATAAGTCCGTCAGCGCCTTTCTCGATCGCCTTATGTGCAAAGCGATCATTGATCACATCATGCAATACGATCCCGCCCCAGCTATGTACGGCTTCGTTCAGTTCGACCTGAGCGCCAAGGGACGTAATCGTGATTGGCACCTGCCATTTGGCACAGGTGGCAATATCTTCCTGCAGGCGATTATTCGATTTGTGCACGATCTGATTAACCGCATAAGGTGCAGCAGGCCGGTTTGAATTGTCGCGGTTATGCGCGGCCAATTCCTCAGTGATCTGGTGCAACCATTCGTCAAGTTGTGCCTGCGGGCGAGCGTTAAGCGCAGGAAAGGATCCAACAATCCCTGCCTTACATTGTGCAATTACCAATTCAGGCCCCGACACGATGAACAATGGCGAACCAATAATGGGTAGCCGAAGATTATCGAAAATTGCCGGAAGTGCCATGCGTCGAATCCCTTGTTAATTGACTGTTTAATTGTGGGTTAGCCACAGCCGGACGTGGCTGTCAAACGGCCGTTGCGTGACAGGCAATGCCGTAGCGGCATGAAGCCACGCCCACTTAATCATCGATGTCATATGGCGCGCGCGTTACCGATGCCTGCACCATTGGCAGCACTTAATATTGCGCGGACGCTGGCGGTTGCAACGTCGCGGCTGATGCCGACGCCGAACAAAATGGGACCGTCGCCCACACGGCATTCGACATAAGCGGCCGCTCGCGCGTCCGTACCGTGGCCAATTGCGTGCTCGCTGTAGTCGATGATGTCCAGTTGCCCGCCAAGTGCCACCTCAAGCGCATTGGCAAGGCTTGAGATCAGCCCGTTGCCACGACCGCTCACGCTCTGTTCAATGCCGTCAATGCGTATCGTTCCGGCAAATATCCGCTCGTCGGTTTGTCGGAGGCTTTGGCTTTCGTGGAAATCAATGAGGCTGAACCGGCCGTCACCATGAAGGTGATAGCGGGTCTGAAACGCCTCCCAGATATCGGTGCTCGTCAGCTCGCGTCCAGTGCGGTCCGACAGGTCCTGCACGGTGGCCGAAAAATTTGCCTGCATCCGCTTGGGCAGCTTCAGGCCCTGATCCTGCTCGATCACCCATGCCACTCCCCCCTTACCACTTTGCGAGTTGACGCGAATTACCGCTTCGTAATTGCGCCCCAAATCGGCCGGATCAATGGGCAGATAAGGGACCCGCCAGATTTCGTCATTTTGCCTTTCATGCGCGGCGAAGCCTTTTTTTATCGCGTCCTGATGCGATCCGGAAAATGCTGTAAATACCAGCTCGCCGGCATAAGGATGCCGCGGGTGCACGGGCAACTGGTTACAATATTCTACCGTCTGGATGACCTCGTCAATGTCGCTGAAATCGAGCCCGGGGTTCAATCCTTGAGTATACATATTCAGTGCCAGCGTAACCAAATCAACATTGCCGGTACGTTCGCCATTGCCGAAGAGGCAACCCTCAATCCGATCAGCACCTGCCAACAGGCCAAGTTCGGCCGCAGCGATGCCACTGCCGCGATCATTGTGCGGATGGAGGCTGATAACTACCGCGTCGCGGGCACTGATATGCCGGCACATATATTCGATTTGGTCAGCGTAGATGTTGGGCATGGCTGCCTCAACCGTGGCTGGCAGGTTCAGGATCAGCGGATGTGCGGACGTTGGTTCCAGCACCGCCATCACCGCTTCGCACACCTCAAGGCTGAATTCGAGTTCCGCTGTCGAAAATGTCTCCGGACTATATTCAAAATGCCAGTCGGTTTGAGAGTATTTTGCCGCTTGCTCCTTCAATATTTGCGCACCTTCGATCGCGATGGCCTTCACGCCAGGTTTGTCGAGGTTAAAGACAATGTCTCGCCACGCTGGGCTGACGGCATTGTAGAGATGGACGATAGCCCGCGGCGCGCCGGCCATGCTTTCGAAGGTTTTCTCGATCAGATCACGTCGCGACTGTGTTAGGCTTTAAATCGTCACATCATCAGGGATTGCACCGCTGTCGACCAGTCCGCGAATAAAGTCGAAATCTGTTGCGCCGGAGCTTGGAAAACCAACTTCAATTTCCTTCACGCCGATTTTCACCAAAAGGTCAAAAAAGCGCCTCTTTTTCTCTGCACCCATCGGATCAACCAGCGCCTGATTGCCGTCGCGCAGATCAGTTGAAAGCCACCGCGGAGCGCGGTCGATTGTTCGGTCGGGCCATTGCCGGTTGGGTAGATCGACTTGCGGAAAAGATCGGTATTTACGGGATGGGTCGGGTAACATCATGAGAACTGGCAACTTCGCTTAAATGCCCGAGATACGGGCTACATGTTTTATCGGCTATGAAAACCCTTAGGCGGGTTGCCGGACGATGCCGACAAAACAGGCACGCCTAAGGGCGTGTAAGTCGCAATAGGCTAGAAAAGTTGGTGAATACTACCATTATGCGCGATGGATAGCCATATGAAGCAACATTCGTCCAGTGCTAAATTGATTTGGCGTCATTTTGTTGCCTGCCACAATAGATCACAACCGCGGTCAAGGTTGTCAAAGTTCACGCAGCTCTGAAACGGATCGCGCTGGTTGAGCGACATATGCGGTTCAGACCGGTTCAGGACTGCGCGTAAAGCGCCAGCGAGATGATGTACACGTTCGACGGCGTCACAGCGTTGCAAAAATATTCAAATTTCAACCTGGCTTCCCAATTCGACCACGCGGTTGCTAGGTAGTTTGAAAAATTCCATCGCATTGGCCGCATTTCGCAACATCCATGCAAACAGTTTTTCCCGCCAGATCGCCATTCCGGGAATTTTGGAGGCGATCAATGTTTGGCGCGACAGGAAGAAACTCGTGTGCATCATGTCAAATTTGGGTCCGCACAGATCAACATTATCAAGGGTTGCCGGTACATTGGTCTCTTCCAGAAATCCAAAACGCATTTTCACGCGGTAAAAGCCTTCACCCAAATCTTTGCATATGATCCGGTCATTGACATCGACATAAGGCACATCTTCGATCTGCACCGTCAGGATAATCACACGTTCGTGCAGAATACGATTATGCTTGATGTTGTGCAGAAGGGCGGACGGAACCCCACTGGCCGCCGAGGCCATGAAAATCGCCGTACCAGGAACGCGGGTTGCGCTGTTGGCGGCGGACTTGATGAAAATATCCATCGGCATGGTGCTCTCCGCCATCCGCTCACGCATCAGCGCACGACCACGCGACCAAGTAGTGAGCAGTAAGAAGATCACGAGACCGATGAGCAATGGCACCCATCCGCCCGACGGCACCTTGAGCAAATTGGCACCCAAGTAAGCGAAATCGACTATGAAAAACAATGCGAGGATGGGTATGGCTTTCCATTTTGGCCATTTCCAGAGCGAAAGCAGAACGACCGCAATCAGACAGGTGTCGATGAACATCGCTCCTGTCACCGCGATCCCATAGGCCGCAGCAAGGTTCGACGAAGACTGGAAGAAAAGCACCAGCAACAGCACCATCACTGCAAGGCCCCAGTTGATCGCCGGGATGTAAATTTGCCCTGCCGCTTTTTCGCTTGTGTGCAAGATGCTCAAGCGCGGCATGAATCCCAATTGTATGGCTTGCTGAGTCAATGAGAAAGCGCCCGAAATGACGGCTTGGCTGGCAATAACCGCGGCCATGATTGTCAATATGATCACCGGCGTGCTGACGATGTCAGGCACCATCAAAAAGAACGGGTCACGAATGGCCAATTGCGCTTCTTGAGGCGACATGGTCAATATCATCGCCCCCTGCCCCATATAATTCAGCATCAATGCTGGCAAAACAAAGAACAGCCAGCTAAACTTGATGGGCCGCCGTCCAAAATGCCCCATATCCGCGTACAACGCCTCAGCACCTGTGACGGCCAGAACGACCGTTCCCATTGCTACAAATGCCCGGAAACCGTCATTATAGAAAAAATAAAAGGCGTTTAGCGGGTTCAGTACATCGAAGATGATCAGCGGCATCTTTATGAGGTGCATAACCCCGAGAGCGGCGAGCGTTGCGAAATAGACCAGCATGATTGGCCCAAACCACGCCCCGACCTTTGCCGTACCGCGCGACTGAAACCAGAATAAGGCGCCGATGATGACTACGGCAATCGGCAATATCCACGGGCTAAAGCCCTGACTTACATATTTAAGCCCCTCTGCCGCCGACAAGATCGACATCGCAGGCGTAATCATTGAATCACCATAAAAGAGCGCCGTTGCAAACACACCAAGCATGATGAACGGCGCGGTCCATTTCGCGCCTGCTGTTTGGCGGTTGATGAGCGCGAGCAAAGCAAGGCTTCCGCCCTCTCCCTTGTTGTCAGCCTTCATGATCGTAAAAACATATTTGAATGTCACGACAATCATCATGGACCAGAATACGAGACTCAGCACACCTTTGATGTGCAAAGGATCAGGGTTGATAGGATGGTGGCCCGAAAATGTTTCGCGGAAGGCATATATCGGACTCGTGCCGATATCTCCAAATACCACACCAATGGTGCCGACGCACAAAGCCAGAAGCGATCCCTTAGGGGCGTGGCTGTCGTTATGATCTTGGTCGCTGTGACCAAAATCGTCTGCGGCTTGCGGTCCAACCATATTGTTTCCCCGGCTTATGCCCCATTTACCTTGTCAAAACTGGCTGGGACGCGCGCAATAGCATGCCCCACACACCTCCACAACAAAGCAATATCCGATAAACGACGCATCTATATCACGTTTTATCAATCACTTAACTTCAGCGCCGGTCTGTGCGGCGGCTGTCCGTGCCTGCAGGGTCTTGGCTGCTGCCAATTGCGACTCAATATGCGTCTTCCATTTGGCCTTGGGAGTCGCCAGCGATACGGTTTTTTCCCACAACAAAATTGTCCCGTCGAGGTCGCCAGCAAATAGCCGCGCAAGCCCCGCAAAATAATAAGGAGCGGGATAGTTCGGGCGGATCGCGCGCGCTTTATCAAAGGCCAATTGAGCAGGCGGGGACATTTGCCCTTCACTTGCCAACATCAATTGCAACCCAAGCGCCGACCAAAGATCAGGGTTCTCCGGATCGCTTTTCAACCCTGATTGGATATAAGCCGCTGCCAACGGGTAATCGCCTTGTTTGGCAAAGGAATCGGCGGTGACAAGCCAACGTTTTGCAGAGCCGAAGCTTTGGTCCATATCTGCCCTGATATCGACTAGCTGCACAGCGGTAACCTCGCTCGCCGCTAAAGGCTTCGCCGGTGACGGCGGGGTGTAGGGGCGACCCTGAAGCGCATAGCCTGTCATACCCAATAATATCGACGCGGCAGCAATCTGCCACAGACCTTTGGACGAACGGACAAACCAAACCAGCACGACGAGGCTGATGACCGACAAAATTCCAAGTGCAACCCAACCGTTCATGTGCGCCTCCGAAACAGACCGCGAGCTACAAAAATCGAGACCAACAATAAAATGAGAGGCGCAATCCAGAGCAACAACCCAGCGCCTTTCAACTCGGGTTCAAAACTGACCCATTCACCATAACGCTGAACCATCCAGTCACGGATAGCATCGGGTTTCTGACCCGCTGCTATCTGTTGGCGCACTTCGGCGCGCATCGTCCCTGCCATCGGGGCGTCACTGTCGGCAATCGACTGCCCCTGACACTGGATACAACGCAAGCTGTGCATCAGTTGCGTCGCCTCCGCCTCCTTCACAGGATCTGCCAGTTGACGGTTCGCCAGCGCAGGCGTCGGGCCGCTGCCTTGCGCAATCACGGGCGATGTCAGGACAAGAAGCAAAGGAATAAATGCCTTCACGTGGCAGCTTTCAACTTTTCAATCAGCATAGGCACATGTTCGGGCCGAATGTCGCCAATGTGCTGGTGCAAAATCGTGCCGTCGCCTCCGATTATATAGGTTTCGGGAACGCCCGACGAACCAAGCTTGAGCTGGACTGCCATCTCGCTATCAGATCCAATACGGCGGTAGGGATTGCCAAATTCCGTGAGGAATGCCGCAACATCCTCCGGCCGGTCGCGAATGGCAATCGCATCGATCTCAACCCCGGCCGCCTTTAATGCCTCGAGCTGGGGCGCCTCAGCCTTACAAGGGATGCACCAGCTAGCGAATATATTTAGCAGGCGCGGTTTGCCGTCTGCCATGTCCTTGTCGGACAAGGGCAGAACGCCCGGTGTAGCCGGACCCAGACTGAATTGCGGCAGTTTTCGCCCGATCATTGCGGAATGGACCTGATCGTCCTTCGGCACAACAAGTCCGTAAACCGCTAGCCCTCCGATGAGCGCGACAACGGCGAGTGGCGCCCAAAGCAACCAGGGCCGGTTCACTCGGTTGCCCACTTATTCTGCGCAGGCCTTTTTGCGCGACGGAACATGCGGCCAAGAAGAGCGATCGCTCCGCCAAAAGCTATCAATAAGCCGCCAAACCATATGAAAGTGACAAACGGCTTCCACCACAAACGCACTTGCCAGCGGCCGTCACCTTGCTGATCAGGCTGTGCAATCACGGCATATAACTGGCCATTCCAACGCGTCAGCAGTGCTGCCTCGCTCGTCTGCATTTCGGGTTTGAAAAACTGGCGCGACTGCGGACGCAACACAAAGGCCTTGCTGCCGTTACGCGCGACCATTTCGCCTTCAACCGCAACCCAGTTTGCGCCGACAACCGGTTTCACGTCGTCCAGCTTCACCTGCCATCCTGCAATCTTGGCGCTTTCACCAGGTGCAAGCGCAGTAAGGGTTTCAGAAGAAAAGCCGGATTCGGCCGCCATGCCAAACACGCTCACCGCGATTCCGAAATGGGCGATGACCATCCCGAACACGGGAAGCGGCGTACGCAGAAGCTTGCGGCCCCGCAGCGGCAGCCAAGCCCCTCCCGCGAGCGCGAGCGACAGAGCAATTCCAAGCAGCGGCAACAACCCTATTTCAGGCGCAAATTTCCATACAGCTATGGCACTCCACAACAGAATGGCTACAGCCGCCATCAGCCAATATTTAAGCCGTATGATCGTGTCGCGCCGCCAGCGCAGCATTGGTCCGATGAGCAAAGCAAGCATCAACAGCACAGCGATGGGCGCTGTCGTTTTGTTGAAATATGGCGGGCCAACAGATATCTTGTCACCCATAGCCTCCGCGGCGAGTGGATATAGCGTGCCAATCAACACGATCGCCAAAATCACGCTCAGGAAGATATTGTTTGCCACGATTGCGCCCTCGCGGCTGACCAGTTCAAACGGCTCGCCCTGCTTTACTGTGCCAATGCGCAGTGCAAAAATGACAAAGGCGAGGCCCGTATATAGCAACATCAATGCAAGGATGAACGACCCACGTTGTGGATCGACTGCAAAGGCATGCACGCTGGTTAAGATGCCTGACCGCACAAGGAATGTGCCCGCCATCGACATCGCAAAGGCAACGAGCGCCAGCATGATCGTCCACGCACGCAGTGCATTGCGCGTGGCAAGAACGCTTACCGAATGCAGCAACGCAGTTGCGGCCAGCCATGGCATGAGCGAAGCATTCTCAACGGGGTCCCAGAACCACCAGCCACCCCAGCCCAATTCATAATATGCCCAATAGCTGCCAGCGGTGATGCCAACCGTCAGGAATATCCACGCTGCCAGGACCCAAGGACGCATTGCGCGTGCAAAGGCGGGACCTACTTGGTTGGTGAGCAGCGCCCCGACGGCAAAAGAGAATGCAACAGATAGGCCGACATAGCCAAAATAAAGCGTGGGTGGATGAAATGCCAGACCGACATCCTGAAGCAGCGGATTAAGCCCCGCACCTTCCAGCGGCGCAGGAATGAGCCGCTCGAACGGATTTGATGCAAACAACAGAAACGCGAAAAAACCAAGCGCCAGGAAACCTTGCACGGCAAGCGTCGCGTACAATGTCTTTGCCTCGATGCGCTTTTCGAGAAGTGCTATCGCCGCGCCTGATACAGACAGTATCGATATCCACAACAGCATCGATCCTTCATGGTTACCCCACGTGCCGGCCAGTTTGAAAATCATAGGCTTGTCAATGTGGCTATTGCTTGCAACCAGAAGCACTGAGAGATCTGTCACGTAAAAGAGCCACATCAGTGCGAAAAAAGCGAAAGCGCACAGAGCACCTTGCACATAAGCCGCAGGCTTGATCAACGGGACCAACTGACCTGCGCCGCCACGCAACAAAGTCAATCCGCCGACAAGCTGAAGCAGTGCCATAGCAGCCGCAAGCCAGAGTGCAGCCAGTCCTGCCTCCGCAATCATGTCAAAGCCTTCATTTTGAAAGCGTGTCCTTTGTATGTTCGGCCGAAGTCATGTCGATGTCGGCCAGTTCCTTGGGCACATAATTTTCGTCATGTTTCGCCAGCAGGCTATCCGCCACAAAAACTCTGCCTGGCCCAAGCCGGCCATCGGCAACGACACCCGAACCCTCCACAAACAAGTCAGGCGTAATGCCGCGATATACAACTTTTTGACTGCTGTCCTGGTCCTGGACGGTAAAGGTTATCGAAACGCCGTCGGCTCCCCGATTAATGGAACCTTTTTGCACCATCCCGCCAAGCCGGACCGCCTTGCCGGGCGCCACATTTGCGGCAGCAAGCGTCGTTGGCGTGTAAAAATAGGACGCCTCGTCACGCAATGCGGCTGCCGCAATCAGCCCCGCCCCGATCAGTGCCACTACTGCAATGGCGGCCAATATCAATCGTTGATGCTTGGGTTTCATCGCCGTTCCTTCAATGCGTCAGCCGACGCCTCTGCGCGGCGCATCGCTAGGTAGCTTGAAACAATAAGCCAGGTCATTCCGACGGCAGCGACCGCAAATGAAGCAATGATAAACGGTGCGTGGGGCATCATATCTCCGCCATCCGGCGCATTCGGGCCTCAATGCGCATTTCTCCAAGTGCGGCGCGCATCCGCATCAAGACGATCGCACCGAACAGTAGGCTAAACCCTGCAACTGCGACAAACAGGGGAATCAGATATGCACTATCAATCGACGACCCGCCTAAGGTGATGCTTGCCTTTTGATGCTGGCTTTCCCACCAAATAACCGACCGGTTGATAATGGGTATGTTTACCGCCCCGATAATACCGAACACGGCCGCTACGCGGCTGGTATCGCCTTTTTCGCTGGATGCGTTGGAAAGTGCGATATAGCCAAGATAGAGGAAAAACAGCACGAGCATTGACGTCAGCCGACCATCCCAAACCCACCAGGTCCCCCAAGTAGGGCGCCCCCAGATGGAACCAGTAATCAGGCAAATGGCCGCAAAGGTCGCGCCAGGAACTGCAATTGCGCGCGCCGACACGCCCGCAAGGGGATGACGCCACACCAATTGCACGATGCTCGCGATCGCTATGCCTGTCCATCCGCCCATGCCAAGCCAAGCGGCAGGCACATGGATGAAGATGATTTTGACGGTATCGCCCATCAACCGTTCAGTCGGCGTGAAGAACAGACCCCAGATGCATGCGCCAAGCGCGAGCAGCAGACCGGGCCAAAACAACGCTGGCGTCAGCGGTTTTGCGATTCGCAAAAAACGGGCAGGATTGGCGAAGCGATGCATGATTGGGTTGTGCGTCTAGCACCGCAAAAGCGTTACGCCAATGGATTTGGCATCATCTGCCAATAAGCTTTTGTGCCATATTGTCTGCGACTTCCGCTGGTGTCTTACCGCCCGAATCACTTTCAGCCCAAATTGCCGAAAGGCGTCGAGGAATGGCATCTATACGGCGGTTGATCTCGGCGTCATCGGCATTATCAATGTGGCGCAAAACATTGATTATCCCGCCCGCATTGATCACATAATCAGGCGCATAGAGTATCCCACGGTCCGCCAACAACCTGCCCTCTGGCCCGGTTGCCAATTGGTTGTTCGCACCGCCTGCCACGGCGCGGACCTTCAATGCGTTAACGGTGGATTCGGTGAGCACTGCGCCCAATGCGCAAGGACTAAAGATGTCTGCTTCAACCTGCATGATGTCATCCGCAGCGACGCTGATCCCGTCCAATTCGGCCGCGAGGTCAGCCGCGCGTTGCGCGTCGACGTCCGCCAGTGTCAACCTTGCACCTTGCGCAGCCAGATAGCGGGCAAGGCCGCCACCGACACTACCCACGCCCTGAATGGCGACGTGGACGCCTTCCATGTTATCGGTGCCAAGCGCATGCTTAGCCGCGGCTTGCACACCCAGATAGACGCCGCGCGCTGTGTAAGGGCCAGGATCGCCGCCTTGATCGGGTAAACCGGCCACATGCGCTGTCACCTTGGATAAGGAGACCATATCAGCTTCAGACATACCGACATCCTGCGCCGTGATATATTTTCCGCCAAGAGAATCCACTGCCCGCGCGAATGCATCAAGCATCTGTTGCGGTTTGGTCCGTTGCGCATTCGCCAAGATAACGGCCTTCCCGCCACCTGCGGACAGTCCGGCCATGGCATTTTTGTAGCTCATGCCGCGCGACAGGCGCAGCGCATCGGTAATGGCGGCCTGGGAGTCACCATAATGCCAGAATCGCGTTCCGCCCGCTGCAGGACCCAAATGGGTCGAGTGCACGGCAATGACCGCCTTGAGCCCCGTTTTATGGTCGTCAAAAACATGGACCGCCTCGTGCGAGTCAAAATCTGGCAAGTCCCAAATTGCGGGCATTATGGATTCCCCTGTGCGAAATTTCCGAACCTACACGTTCGGAATCAAATTACTGCTTGGCGTAATAATATTACGCTGTGCAATTGTCACCCGGAATATGAAAGGAGGAAATGGGGCGACCGAGGGGTCTTGAACCCCCGACCTCTGGTACCACAAACCAGCGCTCTAACCAACTGAGCTACGATCGCCATAGCGTCACTGAGGCAGACGCGTTCCTGAACTTGGGGCCATATTGTAGCCCTAGGATTATCACATGCCGGGCGTCAACCCGGCACATGCAAAACCTTATTTCTTGAGGCTGAGGCCACCAAAACGCTTGTTAAACTGGGCAACGCGGCCACCCGTGTCAAGCATACGGCCCGAGCCACCCGTCCATGCCGGATGCGACGTTGGGTCGATATCCAGAGCCAAGGTATCACCTTCTTTGCCCCAGGTGGAACGCGTTTCGAAGATGGTCCCATCGGTCATCTGCACCTTGATCATGTGATAATCGGGGTGAATGTCGGCTTTCATACATAATTCCTTTGCTTAGCGACCGGTTTCCGACCGGAAGCCCTAAATTCGGAAGCGCCGCGCATAGCGGTGCGTTGGCCAGATAGCAACATGGAATTGCTGACGCTCATTATCCTTAAACAAGTTCAGTATGACTACATGCCGTTTCGATCGCTCAACCCCGCCATAATCGAGTTTTTCGCATCATCCCCAACGTGGTTTGGAATGACGAGCTTCGATTTTTTAAGCAGGAGGCTCGGCAATCATCGCCATGAATTCGGCCTCAGCAGCGACTTGGTCTCCGACCATAGCTCGACCAGCGAACTTGCAGACCCGTGCACGCTTCTGAACAAATTCGACGTGCAAATGCAAAAGGCACCCGGGTTCGACGGGGGCCCGAAATTTCGTATTGTCGATCGACATGAAATAAACAAGCTTGCCTGAGCCGATAAGTCCAAGGCTTTCCATCGCCAACACACCGGCTGCTTGTGCCAGCGCCTCGACAATCATCACGCCGGGCATGATGGGCCTTCCAGGGAAATGTCCCTGAAAGAACCCCTCATTCATCGTGACCGCCTTGACCGCAGTTATGCGCTCGTCGACAATTAGTTCCTCAACACGGTCGACGAGCAGCATGGGGTAGCGATGGGGAAGCACCGCCATGACCCGCCGCACGTCATAATTGCTGAAATCGCCGCCCGACATTTGGATTAACGACCGTCGGGCTGAGCTGCCGCTGGCGTTGCTGGTGCCGGGGCACCGGCCTGTTGCTGCTGAGCCGCAGCAGCCTGAGCTTGCTGGGCAGCAGCGTTAATCAGCTGCTGGATCTGCTGGTACAAAGCACCGATCTGGCGCGATGGACGCCAGCCTGCTGGCGGCGTAATCGGCACAGTAGGCACTGCCTTATCAAGTTCCGCAGTAATCGCGGCGGTCACATCGGCAGATTCAGGCGCCCATACAAATGCATCGGGCGCGAGGATGACGTTGATCCGTTTCGCGGTAATCACAGCCTGCTGCGCAGCTTCATATTTCAGTGCAATCTGTTCGACGGCATAAAGCTGGGCAAGAATTACGGGATCCTGAAGCGCGTTGATCTCTTTCTGTTTCGCATCAAGCTGGGCAAGCACTGGGCTTTTTGCCTTGATTGCGACGTCGAGCTCTGCCTGAGTCAGTTCCTTGTCCTTGTTGGTGTCAAGCTGGGCGTTCAGATTGTTAATCTCCTGACGCTTTGTCTGAACTTGCTGCGCTAGGGCTGCATATTGGGTGCCGATCTGTTGATAGGCGGTGCTCAGCGCCTTTGAACGGACAATTGCGACGGATGTGTCCGCTGTAGCTATGCCTGAAACTTGGGCCGATGCGGGTGCAGCTACAACAGCAGCTGACAGAAGAGCAGCCACGAGGGCGGTTTTACGAATGTTCATTAGAATTGCGTTCCTACGTTGAAAGTAAATAATTTAGTGTCGTCACCCGGCTGCTTTAACAAAGCGCGGGCAATATCGATCCGGAATGGTCCAAAGGGCGAGTTCCAGTTCACACCGAAGCCTACCGACAGGCGGGGTTTCCACGTGTCGCCAAAGAAACGTTCTTCAAAGCGTAAGGCCGGGACACGCGCCGAACCGTCGGCGTTGACTGCGGTGACTGAGGTCTGAAGAGCGCCCGCGGTATCCACAAAATAATAAAGCGGGGCGCCCTGCGCACCCGTTGTCGTTATCTCGCGTTGCTGCACTGTTTGCAGAATTGGACGCGTCACGTCAAAAACTGAACCCACATCAACAAACACGGATGGACGCAAGCCCAATTCCTTTGCGCCGCTGCCGAGCGGTATCTGCAATTCGGCGCGGCCCAGATAATAAAAGCGTCCGCCAATGGCATCATCCTGAATCTGGTTCCGGTCGGTTTGCGGCGTGTTCACGGCAACACCGTTCACGACCGAGCCTTGGAAGAATACACGTTGCACGCGTGGGCCAATACCACGGATGTCGAACCCGCGCATCTGCGGTTCACCAAGATAGAAACGGTCGGTCAGACGCACATCGTCAATACCTTGCGACGACAGCCCGCGGTTTTCGAGCGGATGGATATAACCGCCCTCGATCGACAGACCGACCACGAAATTGCCAAATGGCTTCCAATATTTATCCGCGTTGATGCGGGTTTTGATATATTTGACGCTGCCGCCAAGCCCTGCAAAATCCTGGCTGATGCCAGCACTCTGACCGCGGGTCGGGCGAATCCGGTTGTCCCGATCATCATAAAGCAATGTATAGCCGACCGATGACGTCAGGCGCTTGCCAATCGCATCGCACAAGAATCGTCCAGCAACCACAGGGTCGCAAGAAGCAGGAAGCGGGCCTGTTCCATCGGGGTCCGTAAAGAACTGGTTTTCGTCAAGCGAGATATCATCCTGGCTCAGTCCGTAACGGCCCTGGAAATAGATAAATTCATTGACGGGAACGCCGACGCGCAGCTGGAACCCAGTGGTCGCCTGCTGATAGGTGGTGTTGCGCTGGTTATTGAAAAAGTTGAAACTGTTCAAATCGCGGCGGAAGATGTCACCTGAAACTGCAATCGACCGATCAAACAGATATGGCTCAGTAAAGCCGATTTCAGCCGACTTCGAATAAGACGAATAGGAGATGTTGGTCCGCAGTTCCTGCCCAAGCCCGCGGAAGTTGCGTTGCTTGATCGAACCTTGGAAAATGAAGTTCTCAATCGACGAGAATCCAGCCGAAAGCGACAATTCTCCTGTAGCCTTTTCTTCGACATTGGTGGTCAGAACAATACGGTCGGGTGCACTGCCCTGCGCCTGTTCAACCTCAAGGTCTTCCTGGAAATATCCAAGCGACTTGATGCGCTCCGCCGTGCGCTTCACCTGAATACTGTTAAAGGCATCACCTTCGTTCAGACGGAATTCGCGACGCACGACCTTGTCCTGAGTCAACGTGTTACCGTTAATATCGATACGTTCCACAAATACCCGTGGTGATTCAGCTACGTTAAAGGTGATACCCATTGTCAGCGTTTCTTTGTCACGCTGGAAGTCAGGATTTACGTCGGCAAAGGCATAACCAAACAGACCGGCGGTTTCCGATAGGCTTTCGACCGTATCCTCGACCATTTTGGCGTCATACCAATCGCCTTTTTTCATCCGCAAGGTTGTGGTCAGACGTTGGGAGTCAAAATCGCGGATTTGGCTTTCAACCTTTACATCACCGAATTTGTAGCGGTCACCTTCTTCAACTACGTAAGTGATGATGAAGTCCTGCTTGTCCGGGGTAAGCTCAGCAACAGCCGATACAACACGAAAATCTGCATAGCCTTGAGTCAGGTAAAATTGTCGCAATTTCTGTTGGTCAAAAGCCAGACGATCGGGGTCATAGCTGGTGCCCGAACTGAAGAAGCGGTAAAAACGCGATTGTTTCGTAATCATCTCGCCGCGCAGCTGGCCATCGGAGAACTTATCGTTGCCGATAATATTAATCTGCTGAACCTTCGACTTCGGTCCTTCGGTAATCTCGAACACGATATCGACGCGGTTCTGGTCCAGTTGAACCAGCTTGGGTTCGACAACAGCTGCAAAGCGCCCCTGCCGCTTGTACAGTTCAATGATACGGGCAACGTCGGCACGCACTTTGGAACGGGAATAAATCTGGCGTGGGGCCAGTTTAATTTCCGGCTCGATTTTGTCATTCTTGATGCGCTTGTTGCCTTCAAGGATGATGCGGTTGACCACTGGGTTTTCACGCACCTCAATGACAACGGCGCCTGCATTGTTGCGCACAGATACATCGGCGAACAATTCGGTCGCGTAAAGATCTTTAAGCGCTTGGTCGGCTGCGACCTGAGTCCATGCCTGTCCGGTACGCAAACGAATGTAGGACCTTACGGTATCAGCTTCGAGTCGTTGGGTACCAACGACAGTGATGGACTGGATAACATCGCCTTGCACGGTTGCCTGAGGCACAACAGGCGCAGCGATAACGGGCTGACTGGTAGCCTGCGGCGCAGCTTGGGCAAAGGCCGGAGTCATCGTGCCCGTAGCTGCAAGTGCAGTCGAACCCATCAAATATACGCCAAAGCTTTTGAAGTTGCCGAAAGGTCTACTTTTCATTGTCATCCGATCTGATGTCCGGCCCCCAACGGCCGTTGGCAAATTGCCGCTAAAATAATTTTGCGTCCCTGCCCGATGCAGCGCGCGCAATCAAGTCTGCAATGCCCTTAGCTGCTTCCGAAAAGCCCGAAAGAAGCTAGGTCGTTGAATGTCACCATAATCATGAATGCTGCCAACATCGCAAATCCTGCACGGAAAGCCCACTCCTGCACTTGCGGGGTGGCTGGACGCCGCCGCACTGCCTCAACTGCGTAGAGCAACAGATGCCCTCCATCGAGCATCGGGATTGGCAGCAGATTGATGAACCCCAAATTAATCGAGATAAGGGCGGCGAGGCTGATGAAGGTCAGAATGCCAACGCTCATCGCTTCACCCGACACTTTCGCGATTTTAAGCGGTCCACCCAATTCGGAAAGCGGGCGTCGGCCGGAAATAATCTGGCCAAGTCCGATGACTTGCTGCCGCAACACATTGGCGGTCTGCACCACCGCGGCCCAAGGCGCCTCCAGTAGGCCCACTTCGCGTACTTCAACTTTGCTTGCGCCTACGCCAATTCGGCCAATCCTGTATTCATTGCCGAACCGATCCACTTCGGTCACGGCCGCCACTATGGCCTGCTTTGTAAGACGATCGCCGTTCCGGTCGATTTCGAGGACAATTTTTTCGCCGGGGATCATGACCACCTCGCTCGCCATCTCATCAAATGTTTCGATGGTCCGGCCGTTTAGCGAGAGTATCCGGTCACCTTTCACCACGCCAGCGACGGCCGCCGAGCTTCCGGGTTGAACGACGTCCACCACGGGGGGAGTAACAGATTTTCCAAACGCCAGCAGAAAACACATCGCGATAAGAATGGCGAGAATGAAGTTTACGGCAGGCCCGGCAAATACGATCAGCGCACGCTGCCACAATGTCTTGGACTGGAATGTCTGGTTGCGCTCATGCTCAGGCAGGTTCCGCCAGCTTTCGTCCGCTTGGCTGGACGGGTTCATGTCGCCAGCAAATTGGACATAGCCGCCTAGCGGGAGAAGGCCAACCCGCCACAATGTACCGCGCTTGTCTTCGCGTCCCCAAATCTGCGGGCCAAAACCGATGGAGAACTTTTCGGCCTTCACGCCGAACCATCGGCCAACAAAATAATGCCCTAGCTCGTGAACCACTACCAGCGAGCCAATGAGCGCCAGAAACGCGACCAATGTGAGCAGAATGTGCGGGGATTCAGTTGTCACTGTTCAGTTTCTCCAATTCGCGCAGCGCATAAAGCCGGGCGTCTGCATCAATGCTGAACAAATCGTCCAAATTTGCGGGCGCGTCGGGCAGATAAGCGGTCAAAGTTGCTTCAACCAAATCTGCAATTTCCAGAAATTTAATTCGGCCACCTAAAAATGCGGCGACAGCAACCTCGTTTGCAGCGTTCAATATCGCTGGGTTCGGGCCACCCTCGGAAATGGCAGCCCGCGCCAGCCGCAAGGCAGGAAAACGGACCAGGTCCGGTTGCTCGAAGCTCAGTTGTCCGATTGCTGCAAGGTCGAGCGGCTTACAGGTCGTGGCGATGCGTTCGGGCCAGGCAAGTGCACTTGCAATTGGAATGCGCATGTCTGGTGACCCAAGCTGCGCGAGCGTGGAGCAATCGACATATTCAACCATCGAATGGATGACCGATTGCGGATGGACAAGGATATCCAGCCGATCAAGACCGACAGGAAACAAGTGAAATGCCTCGATCAGCTCAAGGCCCTTGTTCATCATGGTCGCAGAATCTATGCTGATTTTCGCGCCCATGTCCCAATTGGGATGTGCAACGGCCTGTGCCGGCGTCACTTCGCGCATTTCTTCAATCGTGAACGCACGAAAAGGACCGCCGCTGGCCGTGAGCGTGATTTTGCGCACTTGATCCAACTTGCCGCCAGCAAGACATTGAAAAATGGCATTATGCTCGCTGTCGACCGGCAGCAGCTTCGCGCCTGACCGGCGCACGGCTGCCATCATCAATTCGCCCGCGGAGACCAATGCTTCCTTATTGGCCAACGCAACGGTCTTCCCAGCCTCGATTGCAGCCATGGTAGAGGGCAATCCGGCGCAGCCTACGATCGATGCCATGGTCCAGTCGGCATTGCGCCTGGCGGCCTCTACAAGAGCTTCTTGGCCGGCAGCCGCTTCGATACCGGTTCCAGCCAGCGCTTCCTTAAGGTCAGCATACGCCGCTTCGTCTGCCACAACGGCCAGGTCGGCATCAAACTCCTGCGCCAATTGCGCAATCGCCGCTGCGTTTCCATTGGCCGTCAGCGCAATCACCTTATAGTTGCTGCGATGCTGACGAATAAGATCGAGTGTGGACATGCCAACCGAGCCCGTCGCCCCAAAAATCGATACGCTGCGAGTCACGGACTAGCTGCCTGCCACATATTGGAAAAGCGTGATGACTCCTGCGGCGAAGGCAGCGGCGATGAGGCCGTCGGTGCGGTCAAACAGCCCTCCGTGGCCAGGTATCAATCGTCCTGAATCCTTGACTCCAGCGCGTCGCTTCATCCAGCTTTCAAAGAAATCACCGGACTGCGCCACGACCGCCAAAACCGCGCCGGTCAGCATGAGCCGCGGTACACCATATGCCAGATATACATCGCCATCGCCGGGATGGCCGCCCCTCGAAGCATAAAGCGCGGCTTGGATTGCGACCATGGCTAATCCTGCACCAAGCATGCCGCCAAAGAGGCCTGACCATGTTTTCGACGGGCTTATACGCGGCGCAATTTTCGGCCCACCAATGCTGCGGCCCGCGAAATAAGCGCCAACATCCGTACCAATGACGCCTGCAATCAACATGATGGCTGGAGTCATGCCAAAAAACGGGGCGCTGAACAGCAATAATGTAAAGCAGGCAAGGCCAACATAAAACACACCTGCCAATAGCCACAAGATCCGGGCCAGCGGACTTTTTGCGAACCCAAACACCAGTTTGAAAAATTCCCAATAGACCCCCAGCCCGACCGCCAGCACAAGCGCCATCAAGGCGTATCCGCCCATCCATATTGCAAGGATGGCTACCGACATCATGGCAACGCTGGACAAAGTCCTGATGCCGAGGTCCGACCGGGGCTTCACAAGTGGTTCAACCTTATTGGTCATCGTCCACCATAACGACGTTCGCGGCTGGAAAATTCGTTCAAGGCGGCGGCAAGTTCGTCTTTGCTGAAGTCCGGCCACAATGTCTGCGTAAACCAGAACTCGGCATATGCCGCCTGCCAAAGCATAAAATTGGACAAGCGCTGTTCGCCCGAGGTGCGAATGAGCAAATCCAATGGCGGCAGACCAGCGGTATCAAGATTTGCCTCAATCGACGCCGAAGTGATTTCGCCATGCGCCGCGGCAGCGCATGCGGCACGCACGATTTCATCCTGCGATCCATAATTTAATGCAACGGCAAGCGTGGTTCGGCTGTTTTTCGCCGTTCGGGCGATAGACTCGTCAAGCATCTCCACAATATCAGGCGCCAATGCCTTGTAATTGCCAATAATTTTTAGCCGCACATTATTGGCCGCGAATTCGTCAAGATCGGATTTGATGAAATCCCGCATCAGCCCCATGAGATCACTGATCTCATCCTCTGGCCGTTTCCAATTCTCGCTGGAGAATGCATAAAGGCTCAAAGTCTCGAGCCCCAGCTCCCCTGCAGCGCGGACAATATTGCGCACGGTTTCGACCCCGCGCTTGTGGCCCATTGCACGCGGCAACAGGCGTTTTTTCGCCCAGCGGCCATTGCCATCCATGATGATGGCCACATGGCGAGGCAATTTACCAGTTCCAGCCTCGATGCGCGCTTGGGCTTCCACGATAGCCATCACCAACTAGGCGCAGTCGGTTTCTGTTGAAAAAGAGCCCGCAGCAAAATCACTGGCTCAGGATTTCCTTTTCCTTATGCGCTGCGGCATCATCCACAGCTTTAATCATCTCGTCGGTCATTTTCTGGACCTCAGTCTCAAGCCGCTTGCGATCGTCTTCACTGATTTCCTTCTTGTTTTCGTCGGTCTTTAGCCCGTCATTGGCATCCCGCCGAACATTGCGGATCGCAATTTTGGCTTTCTCGGCATATTGTCCGGCGAGCTTTGCCAATTCCTTCCGCCGCTCTTCCGTAAGATCAGGAATAGGCAAACGCAGCATCTGACCATCAGTAATAGGGTTGAGGCCAAGCCCAGCCGAACGAATGGCCTTTTCCACCGGCGTAACATTTGCGCGGTCCCAGACCTGAACAGAGAGCATTCGTGGCTCAGGGGCGCTGACCGTTGCAACCTGGCTGAGCGGCATGTGTGAACCATAAACCTCAACCACAACGGGGTCGAGCAAGGTTACATTGGCACGGCCAGTGCGAAGCCCCGACAGGTCACTCTTGAAAGAATCGACCGCGCCTTTCATGCGGCGCTCTACATCGGCTTTGTCATATTGCGGCATGGATTAGTTTCCTTCGCTTGTTACCACAGTGGAAGTGCCGCTTCCGTCGAGCACTTTCAAAATATTGCCTTGTTCGCGGATTGAGAAAACCACGATGGGAATGTTGTTGTCACGGCACAGCGACACGGCGCTAGCGTCCATAACCTTCAGATTATCTGCGAGTACACGGTCATAACTCAATGTTTCATAACGGGTTGCCGATGATACCTTCTTAGGATCAGCGTCGTAAACGCCGTCGACCGAAGTGCCCTTGAACAACGCGTCGCATTGCATTTCGGCGGCGCGCAATGCAGCCCCGCTGTCGGTTGTGAAGAATGGCGCACCGACACCTGCGGCGAAAATAACAATGCGCCCCTTCTCGAGATGCCGTTCGGCGCGGCGACGGATAACCGGCTCACAGACCTTGTCCATTTCAATAGCAGATTGCACGCGTGTTGGGACGCCAAGCTGCTCCAGCGCATTTTGCATGGCAAGCGCGTTCATGACGGTCGCAAGCATGCCCATATAGTCGGCCTGCGCCCGGTCCATGCCCTTGGCCGCCCCGGCCATCCCGCGAAAGATGTTGCCGCCGCCGATCACAAGACACAACTGCAGCCCCGTATCCTGCGCAGCCTTTACTTCCTCCGCAACCCGGGCAACGGTGTCGGGATCAATGCCATAGGCCTGATCGCCCATCAGCACTTCGCCTGACAATTTCAGCAGAATGCGGCGATAACCATGTGCGCCCATATTGTCCCTCGTCCCGATACGATAATGGCGCCCAGCTATAGGAGCCGCGCGCCACATCGCCAAGTGCTTATGCCGTAATTTAATTGCGGCACATAAACGCCGTTCACATCGTACTTAATCGAGATGCCTTGAGGGCATTGGACTCAAGCGGGGTGTCCCGATTGCACGCAACACGAACGGCTTTTGGTTCTTATGCGCCGACCGCAGCAGCCACTTCAGCCGCGAAGTCAGACACTTCCTTTTCGATACCTTCACCAAGCTGGAAGCGGACATAATCCTTCAGCACGATTGGCGTGCCGGCTTCTTTACCAGCGGCGGCAACAACGTCGGAAATCGGGGTTTTTCCGTCCATAACAAATGGCTGGCTCAACAAGGCATTTTCCTTGGCGAATTTCTTCACCGCGCCTTCAACCATCTTTTCGACGATATCAGCTGGCTTGCCGCTTTCCGATGCCTTTTCGCGAGCAATGCCGCGCTCACGCTCAAGCGTTTCGGCATCAAGGCCGGTTTCGTCGAGCGAAAGCGGGAATGCAGCAGCAATGTGCATAGCCAGCTGCTTGCCGAGGCCATCAAGGGTCGCCGCATCGGCTTCGCTCTCAAGCGCTACGAGAACGCCGATGCCGCCCATTCCGGGAGCAGCAGCGTTGTGGACATAAGACACAACGCGGCCATTGTTGACCGACAGCGATTTCACGCGGCGGATAACCTGGTTTTCACCGATCGTTGCAATGTTGTTGGTCAGACGGTCCAGAACAGTTTCACCATCGCCATACGGCGCGGCCAAGACTGCTTCAGAGTCGTTTGCGGCAAGTTTCAATGCAACCTGGCTCACGGCAGTCACAAATTCCTGGAACTGTTCGTTCTTCGCGACGAAATCTGTCTGGCTGTTGACTTCGATAGCCGTGCCCTTGTTGCCTTCGACGGCAACGCCGACAAGGCCTTCCGCAGCGGTACGGCTTGATTTCTTGGCAGCGGTTGCAAGGCCCTTGGCACGCAACAGATCCACTGCGGCTTCGATATCGCCATTGGTTTCTTCAAGCGCCTTTTTGGCGTCCATCATGCCGGCGCCGGAAAGCTCACGCAGTTCCTTGACGGCTGAAGCGGTAATTGCAGACATCACTTTGTCCTTTCAAAATTTGCAAGAGGCCAAATCGACCTCATTTAAGTGCGTCATCCCAGCGCATGCGGGGATCCAACACCTGCGCTCGCGATTTACACTAACGTCAGGGGTTGGGCCCCCGCCTACGCGGGGGTGACGACAAATTGATTACGATTCTGTCGCGGTTGCTTCTTCAGCAGCAGGCGCTGCTTCCTCGGCCACTGGTGCTGCTTTTTCAGCCAAAGCTGGTTCAGCCGCAGGCTCAACTTCCGCACCAAGGTCGATGCCCTTGGCGACCTTTGCGTTGACGTTGCCCTTGGTTGCCGCAGTGGCAATGGCGTCGCAATACAAACGAATGGCGCGCGCTGCGTCATCATTTGCAGGAACCGGGAAAGCAATGCCGTCAGGCGAAACGTTGGAGTCAAGGATCGCGATCACCGGAATACCAAGAACATTGGCTTCCTTGATGGCGAGTTCTTCCTTGTTGGCGTCAATGACGAACATGACGTCAGGAATGCCACCCATATCGCGGATACCGCCAAGGCTCATTTCCAACTTGTCGCGCTCGCGGGTCATCTGAAGAATTTCCTTCTTCGTGAAACCGTGCGTGTCGCCCGAAAGCTGCTCTTCAAGTGTCTTGAGCTTCTTGATCGAGTTGGAAATGGTCTTCCAGTTGGTGAGCATGCCGCCCAACCAACGATGGTTGACGAAATGCTGACCCGATGCGCGTGCTGCGTCAGCGATTGGACCCTGTGCCTGGCGCTTGGTACCTACGAACAGGACTTTGCCACCCGACGAAACGCTCTGGGCAACGAAATCAAGTGCACGTGCGAACAATGGCACGGACTGCGACAGATCTAGAATGTGGATGCCGTTGCGCGCACCGAAGATATACGGCTTCATACGCGGGTTCCAACGGTGTGTTTGGTGGCCAAAATGGGCCCCAGCTTCAAGCAATTGCTGCATGGTAACGACAGGTGCCGCCATGGTACTTCTCCTTCCGGTTGAGCCTCTGGGAAACTAGAACGTCACTATTGCCTGAAAGACATAGATCTGCACCGGTATGTGCGTTTCCCATGTGGAATGAGGGGCCCGTTATAGCCGCTGACGGGATTCGTCAAGCGCTAAGGCGGTTGGGTTGCAAACGGCGCCTCATATGATGCTCAGGTTTTTGTTGCGGTGGTGTAGCCGTCGGACGATTTGCGCATTAGTTTGGATACCGCAATTGACGATTAACATGAGGTTCACGGCAAGCTCTTAATTCTTGGCCAGAACTTGCCAGGAGCAGCGCTATGTATAAACTTCTTCTTACTATCAGCGCGCTCGTTTCGTCAGTGGGCGCTTATACGCAGGACGACGCACCGCCCTCTCCATCCGAAATGCCGGAGCGAATTTCTTTCCTTGTTGCCTTTGGTGAAGAAAAATGTCGCGAACCAGAGGGCGACGAAATTGTGGTGTGCGCGACGGTCCCGGAAAACGAACGATATCGCATTCCGCTGGCCTTGCGCAAAAAGGAAGCTGTTGTCACCGACCGCTCCTGGACTTCAGCAGTCGAAACACTCGATTCATTTGCCCGCGACCTCCGACCTAACAGCTGCTCGGTCAATGGCTCGGGCGGCTTTACCGGCTGCACGCAGCAGATGTTGCAACAATGGTTTGCAGAACGGCGTGGAACACTAAAAGCGCGTTAACCTGTCATACCATTGAACCTTTGTCCTTTTTGTTGGTTATCCACAGCTAATCCCCAAGGTTACACAGCCATGTTCCGCTGGCACAATGTCACTTGACATGTAGGAACATATAGTGAACAAAGGGGAGAATACGGATCAGATATGATCTAGAAAGCTCCTGCCTATTTCGGTCGGAGGCAAAGAAAGGACCAGTGCCATGACTATCATCGCTTCGCTTCTTTTTATGACTGCGCTTGGCGCTGCTGTAAGCGTTATTGTGCTGACAATTCGGGCTTCCATGCCACGTATTCAGGAGGTTATCGATATGGAGTTCGCTACTTCCGTGCAGCGCGAGCGCCGGATTATCCTGGGCGAAATGCGCCGTCTCGCTCCTGCTGCGATCCTGCCGTTTCCTGCGCCCGCCCGGATTCAAATTACCACTTCTTTGGCCGCTTGATTGGGCAAGTCGCGCATGGCGTTGGTGACTTATAATGTTGCGCCCTTGGTCTTGTGCGCAGGTGGTTATTTGGCGCGCGTGAAACGTCACGTCCTATAACATATTAAGCATGTGTCCCGCGCATGATGTGTCGTTGACGCGGACACAAAAAAGGGCGGGTGCTTTCGCCCCGCCCTTTTTCAACAAATATATATTCGTCGGTCTTAGTTGACGGCGTCTTTAAGCGCCTTGCCGGCTTTGAACTTTGGCTGAGTCGATGCCTTGATGGTCATTGGCTCACCGGTGCGTGGGTTACGTCCAGTCGACGCCTTGCGCTTTGCAACGCCAAAGGTGCCGAAACCAACGAGACGAACTTCGCCACCGCTCTTCAATGCGCCAGTGATAGCTTCAAAAGTCGCTTCAACGGCTTTGCCAGCATCAGCCTTTGTCAGGCCGCTTGCATCGGCTACTGCACTGACGAGATCTTGCTTGTTCATATGGGAACCCCCCTCTCAAAAATTTATGTGAGACTCATTTATTGCTTACTTGAGTTGCGGCTTGCGCCGGTGGCCGGATAATGATGAGAATGCCGTCGCTGTCAAAGGAAATATCGGCATAAAACCGTCATTTTAGGTTAAAAACCGTGCGTCCTGCCATTAACATAGAACTTAAGGCAGGACGCACATGGTTAATGGGTGACCGAAGCTCCGTTTTCGCCGCCAATACTCGCAGGCAAGGCTGCTGCGAGATCGTCGGCTTCAGTCCATTCTACCGGCACAAGCGGTGCTACAAGGGCGCGTGCCAGAACCTGATCGACATGGCTAACGGGAATGATTTCCAGGCCGTCTTTTATATTCGACGGAATGTCAGCCAGGTCCTTTTCATTTTCCATTGGAATCAGCACGGTTTTGATCCCACCGCGCAATGCCGCCAGCAGCTTTTCCTTCAGGCCACCAATTGGGAGCACGCGGCCACGCAGGGTCACTTCGCCTGTCATCGCGACGTCGCGATGCACAGCAATGCCCGTCAACGTCGACACGATGCAGGTGACCATGCCAATACCGGCGGAAGGCCCGTCCTTGGGAACAGCACCTTCTGGTAAGTGGATGTGCACATCTTTGCGGGCAAACAGGCTTGGCTTGATGCCATAGCTCGGGGCGCGCGCCTTCACATAGCTCAAGGCTGCCTGAATGGACTCGCCCATCACTTCACCGAGTTTCCCGGTCGTCCTGATCTGTCCCTTTCCAGGAACAGTGACAGCCTCAATCGTCAACAACTCACCACCGACTTCAGTCCACGCAAGGCCAGTGACGGCGCCAATCTGGTTCTCTTCCTCGCCCATATCGTGCCGATATTTTCGAACGCCCGAGAAATCCGCCAAATTATCTGGCGTGATAGCAATGCTTTTGTCCTTGCCCTCAAGAATGCGGCGCAGCGCCTTACGCGCAAGTTTCGCAATCTCGCGCTCAAGCGTCCGCACACCTGCTTCACGGGTGTAATAACGGATAAGATCACGCAAGGCATCTTCGCTAACTGAGAACTCTTCTGGTTTCAGACCATGCGCTTCAATTTGCTTTTCGAGCAAATGCCGCTTGGCGATTTCCAGCTTTTCGTCCTCGGTATAGCCTTCTAGCCGGATGATCTCCATGCGGTCCAACAACGCCCGCGGCAAGTTCATGCTGTTGGCGGTCGTCACAAACATGACATCAGACAAATCGAGGTCGATTTCCAGATAATGATCATTGAACTTGTTGTTCTGTTCGGGATCAAGCACCTCAAGCAGGGCTGACGCCGGGTCGCCCCGGAAATCCTGCCCAAGCTTGTCGATTTCATCCAGCAGGAACAATGGATTCATCGTGCCAGCCTTCTTCAGGTTAGCCGCAACCTTGCCTGGCATCGAACCAATATAGGTGCGGCGATGACCGCGGATCTCTGCCTCATCACGCACGCCGCCGAGCGACTGACGGATGAATTCGCGTCCGGTCGCCTTCGCGATCGACTTTCCAAGCGAGGTCTTACCCACACCTGGAGGTCCGACGAGACACAATATGGGCCCCTTTAATTTGTTCGTTCGCGCCTGAACCGCAAGATATTCAACGATCCGGTCCTTCACTTTTTCCAAAGCAAAATGGTCGGCATCAAGCACATCCTGAGCCTTGGCGATGTCACGCTTCAGCTTTGACTTCTTGCCCCATGGAATGCCCAAAAGCGTGTCGAGATAATTGCGGATGACCGTAGCTTCCGCCGACATCGGTGCCATTCCACGCAGTTTTTTCAATTCGGCATTTGCTTTTGCCTTGGCCTCTTTTGACAATTTCATATTGTCGATCTTGGCCTGAATCTCGGCGATTTCATCTCCGCCTTCGCCATCGTCGTTACCCAACTCGCGCTGGATAGCCTTCATTTGCTCGTTTAGATAATATTCGCGCTGGGTCTTTTCCATCTGGCGCTTGACGCGACCGCGGATCTTCTTTTCGACCTGCAAAACCCCAAGCTCGCCCTCCATGAAGGCAAAAGCCATTTCCAGACGGCGAAGCGGGTTGGCTTCCACCAACAACGCCTGCTTGTCCGACACCTTCAGCTGGATATTGGCGGCAACGGCGTCGGCAAGCGCGGAAGGTGTATCGATCTCCGTCAATTGAACAGCCGTTTCCGCTGGCATTTTCTTGTTCAGCTTCGAATAATTCTCAAATTGTTCGTTCACCGAACGCATAAGCGCAGTTGCTTCTGGTCCTTCAGCGCTCTGCTCTTCTAAGAGTGTTACTGAGGCTTCAGCATAGTCAGACCCATGCTCGACAAGGTCGCGAAGTTCAGCGCGCTGTTTGCCCTCGACCAGCACGCGTACCGTGCCGTCGGGCAGCTTAAGCAACTGCATGATTGAGGCTGTTACCCCGATATTGTACAAATCATCCTTGTCAGGATCGTCCTCGGCAGGATCAAGCTGTGCGACAAGAAAAATTTCTTTGTTGGACGTCATCGCCTTTTCAAGAGCAACGACTGACTTGTCCCGCCCAACAAATAAAGGCACGATCATGCCAGGAAAAACGACGATATCGCGCAATGGCAATAATGGAAGGTTGAGGTCCATACATACTCCAATTGGCCACCGCTCAAAATGGCGACAGGCCTGTTCTCCCTTAATATGAGCGCTTTGTGCGGGCTTTCAATGCATGTGCACCTCTTGCCGCGATTTTATTGGGGAAAACGTGATCAACCTTGGTCTGTAAACGCCGGCAGGGCTATCAAAATGGCAATTTGAACCCGGCTGGCAATGGCAGGCCACTCGACATTTTGCCCATTTCTGTATTGCTGGCAGCATCAGCTTTTTCGCGGGCATCGTTGAATGCCGCAGTTATCAGGTCCTCAAGCATAGTTTTGTCCGCGGGAATAATGAGGCTGTCATCAATCGCGACATTCAAGATCCTGCCCTTTGCCGTGGCGCGTACCTTGACGAGACCACCGCCGGACACGCCTTCGACGTGAATGGTATCAAGCGTTGACTGCACCTGCTCCATTTGCTGCTGGATATTCTGGGCGGCTTCCTGCGCCGCTTTTATCATCTCTTCCATGCTCTTCATGCGCTTCTACTCCATTTCATGTCATTTTCGTCGCTGTCGAGCAGCTCCGCCTCTGGAAACGCGGCAAAGGCCGCTTTGACCAAAGGTGACTCCAATATAGTCCTCTTTTCCGCCTCGGCCTTGGCCTGTTCTTGCTCAAGCAGGCTTGGTTGCGCGTCGCCGGCGCGTTCCTCAACATCCCAGCGCGCACCTGTTACCTTGGCAAGTGCATCGCGCAACTCAGGCACGAATCCTGGAGCCACTGGCCCGGCCAATTGATAGGCAAGCATAGGCGGTGCGTATTCGACCAGACGTACTACATCGCGCATGGTCATTTCGAGACTGACAAAGCCGTCACGCGCCAACCGGTCAAGAAGGGCATTGAAATCCGAGGGCATCAACGATTGGACCGCGGCGGTCTGCGGGATATCGAGAGCAGTCGGCGCTGATGCAGGTGGAGGCGCAGTAAATACCCCTTCCCCGATCATCTTTGCCAGTTCGCCGGGATCCGGAAGCGTTGCCGCATGCACGACACGCAACAAAGCCATATCGGCCGCATCGAGCGGGACCGCTGCGCGCGCAACCTCTTCCTGCCCCTTCAGCAGCAATTGCCACAAGCGGTGCAACACGGGAAAGGACAATCGGTCAGCATAATCGTCGACCACCGCAGCCGCTTCGGCATCCAGCGCGCTGTCGCGCGGTGCGCCAACCTTGGCGAGCGTCAGACGGTGCACCTCGGATAAGAGCCCTGCAAACATCGCCAGCGGCTCAACCCCAAGATTGTACTGGTTTTTCGCTTCTGCGAGCATCGCCGGTGCGTCACCTGTCAGGATCAAGCCAAACAAGCGGCGGATCGCGCCGCGGTCGGACAGACCCAGCATCTCACGGACCTGCGCAGCGGTCACCTGTCCATCGCCTTCCATATCGGCATGCGCAATGGCTTGATCGAGGATAGACAATCCGTCACGCACCGAGCCTTCCGCAGCCTGTGCGATAAGCGTCAATGCTTCGGTTTCAGCGGTGACTGCCTCTTTCGCCGATATTTCGGCGAAATGCGCGGCCAGCTTCTCGGTCGATATACGTTTCAGGTCAAAGCGCTGGCATCTCGACAGCACAGTGATCGGCACCTTGTTCACTTCGGTTGTTGCGAACAAGAACTTCACATGGCCCGGTGGTTCCTCAAGCGTTTTCAACAGCGCATTGAAGGCGTTTTTCGACAACATATGAACTTCGTCGATGATGTAGATCTTGTAGCGCGCCGACACAGCAGAATAGCGCACGGCCTCGATGATTTCGCGCACATCGTCCACGCCGGTATGGCTGGCGGCATCCATTTCGATGACGTCAATATGTCGGCCTTCGGCAATCGCGACGCAAGGTTCACAAGATCCGCACGGGTCAATTGTTGGTCCGCCCTGCCCATCGGGGCCAATACAATTGAGTGCCTTTGCGATCAGACGCGCGGTCGATGTCTTTCCAACGCCGCGCACCCCAGTCATCAGAAAAGCGTGGGCCAGGCGATCACGCTTGATGGCGTTGCCAAGCGTCTGGACCATGGCATCCTGTCCGATCAGCTCAGCAAAGGTCTGCGGACGGTACTTTCGGGCAAGCACACGATACGCCGCACCACCTGCTGCCACCGGGTTCGTCGTCGCGGACGGTGCCGGCGTCTTGGGAGCGAGCGGCAAATCCAGGCCAAGTCCCAAAGCATCGTCGGGCATGTCCGGGTCGCGTTCGGCGAAATCTGGATGGTTAGAGTCGGGCATTATCCAGATGTTAGAATGGTGATCGACATTTGTCGAAGTCTTCTCAAGCGAAAGGCGGGGAAAAGTAGGAGCCGAATGACCCGCAGCGAATTCGTTATGGCTGCTTCCGTCAGGATCTGACCAGGTTGGCGAGTGCCACGTCCATCCGACTCCCACGCCGCATATGGCCGCGACCGCGCTTAAATGCAAGACCGGCCGGTATAATTGGTAAATGGCATATTTACCGTGATGAGAAACGGTAAATTCACCGGGCGTTTGTAGGGAGGGTTAACCTCATGGGAAGCTTGGGTCATGAAAAACATGCCAGATACCGCCAAAATCTATCAGCGCTACGAAGACGCAGCGCAAGAGGACCGCAGCGCGCCACGGGTTCGCTTGAAAATTCCGGCTATCATGCGTCCGTCGGGATCGCCGGGTTTCTCGGTTATCGTCCGCGATTTGTCTTTGTCGGGTGTTGCGTGCGAGGCGCTGACCGGGATGGCGCCAGGAACGCGGGTGTGGTTGACACTGCCGGGGCTGGCCGCGCTGCAGGCGAAGATCGTCTGGAACGACGGCACCATCGTCGGGTGCGAATTCAGCACCTTGCTGAATCCGGCCGTGCTTCAAAATATATTGGCGCGGTTTCCGATCCAGGCTTAAGCGTTTCGGAGATACCAGTCGTAATCGATCGTCGGGACCTGACCGAAATAGCGGTCCTGTTCAACCCGCTTGACGATCGTAAACATGTCGACAAAGCGGCTCCCGAGATAATCGCGCATCAGCGCTGACGAGTGGAAGCGGTCAACCGCAGCAAACCAGTTGCTTGGCGGTTTATCGTCACCCGATCCATCGCGATCATAGCCATTGCCGACCACAGCCGGTCCCGGATCCATTTGGCGGGTGATCCCGTGATGAATGCCAGCCAGCACGCCCGCTACTGCGAGATATGGGTTGGCGTCGGCCCCACATGCGCGATGTTCGACATGGCGGCTTGATGCCGGACCAGCGGGGATGCGGAAGGAAACGGTGCGATTGTTGACCCCCCATGTTGGCGCAACCGGGGCGTAGCTGTTCGCCTTGAAACGGCGATAGCTGTTGGCGTGCGGCGCAAACAAGGCAAAACAGTCACCAACGCTTGATATCATCCCGCCAATCGCATGGCGCAGCATGAGCGTGCCTTCCGGATCATCTGACGCGAACAGATTTTTCCCGTCACTGTCGTTCATGGACACATGAATATGCATCCCCGATCCGGCCTGCTCGGCAAATGGCTTTGCCATGAACGTGGCCTCAAGACCGTGAGCCTGCGCAACCGCCTTCACAACGCGCTTGTACATGATGGCATCGTCGCACGCGCGCAGCACATCGGGCTTGTAGCGTAGGGTTAACTCGCACTGTCCGGGCGCGAATTCGGAAATGGCGGATTCCAGCGGCAGACCCTGAATATCGCAGGTTTCGTAAAGCTCGTCGAAAAAGGGCCGAAAATCATCCAACTCGCGCAAACCATAAACCTCAACCATTTGCGGCGTTTCGCGGTTGTAGTCGGGCCGCGCCGGCCGGATAGACCCGTCACGTGCGCGCTTTGGATCCAACAGGTAAAATTCCAGCTCAACCGCCAAAGCCGGCGTCAGACCCATCTCTGCAAAGCGGTCCACAACAAGACCAAGGACATGCCGCGGGTCAAGATCATGTGGCTGGCCGTCGAGCTCATAAAAATCGACCATGAACTGCGCCGCATTATCGCCAGCCCAAGGCGTGCGCACCAGCGTGCCTGGAATTGGCTTCATCGAACGATCGGCATCGCCATCTTCCCAGACCAGACCTGTTTCCACGGTGTCCCGACCGGTAATGTCGACAACCGCGATCGAACCCGGAAAAAAGCGTCCAATTTCATAAACCGACAACACCTCATGCTGCCGCAGACGCTTTCCGCGCGGGACGCCGCCCATGTCGGTGTAGATCATCTCAATCGAATCAATATCCGGATGCGCCGCGAAAAATGCTTCGGCCTCGCTGCGCAGCGCAATGATCGCTGATGATTTTGCCCGCTTGATTGTCATGATTTTGCTTTCATTCGCCTGAATTTTAAGATGCTTGTAGCTCAGTCAACGCAGAGTTCAACTCCGCCGCGAGCCGGTCGACTTGCGAAGCTTGCGTGACTGGACTCACCAACATCATGTTGTGAAACGGCGCCAGCAAAATACCGCGATTGGCAAGATAGAGATGAATGAAGCTTTCCAGTTCATGGTCCATCGCCGCGCGCGCCTCGCTCCCGTTGCGCGGCGGGACGACTGAACAGACCAGTTCAACGCGGGCGCCAGACTGGCTGACGTGCCAGTCCAGCGTATGCGAAGCGATCACCGCATTCAACTGCGACACCAGATGGTCCGCTGTCGACAGCATGTGATCATATGCCGCGCGCGTGATGACTTGTCCCAGCATGGCGTGCATCGCCGTGATAGCGAGCGCATTTGCGGACAAAGTTGTGCCGATGCCGCTGTGGCCAGCCGGACGCGAAGTATTCAGCGCAGCCATCCTTTCAGAAATCCCTGCGGTAAAACCATAAACCGCGCATGGCACGCCGCCGCCAATGGATTTCCCGACGACCAGAATATCAGGTTTCGGACCAGAAAAGTTGCTATGGCCGCCATAGCCCGACGAAATGGTATGCGTCTCGTCAAATACCAATATCGTGCCCGTTTCGTCGCACAGCAGGCGCAGGGTATCCAGAAAGCCCGGAGCGTCGCGCACCATGCCGATATTCGTCATCATTGGCTCAGCCAACACGCATGCAATGTCACCGCCGCGCAGCGCAGCAGCCAGCGCGTCCACATCATTGAATTCTATCGCTACGGTCGTCGGCAGCAGGTCCTGCACCTGCCCGATCAGGCTTGGCCGGTTGACTGCATGGCCATCGCGCAAATCCACAAACACATCGTCAACTGCACCATGATAGCAACCGTTGAAGATCAGAATCTTGTCGCGACCAGTCAACCCGCGACACCAGCGGATGACTGCCCGGTTCGCCTCGCTTGCTGTTGTGGTCACTTGCCATTGCGGAAATCCGAACATGTGCACGAGCATTTCGGCCAGTTCTGCGCCTTTCGCGGTAGGCAGCATGTAACTTAATCCCTGCCCGGCCTGCTCTGCGATCGCCTTGGCAAGCGGCTCTGGCGAATGGCCAAACATGCTTGCGGTATCACCAAGACAGAAGTCGTCAAAGACCTGCCCGTCCACGCTCGTCAGGGTCGCTCCAGAGGCACTCTGGGCGACGATCGGGAACGGGCTGGACCAATCAAGCATCCAGTGGAAAGGCACGCCCTGGAACCATCCCTGGGCAGTTTGGGCATGGGCTTTGGATTTCGGGTTGGCCGAAACGAATTGCGCAATTTCACGCGATCGCATTCGGCTTATGGCTTGCCGTACAATCACAAGCGATCACGCATCGCGTAATAGAGCATGCCAGCCACATGCAGCGGCCACCGGAGCATAGTTCCACCGGGAAATGGTTTGGAAGGTAGTTGGGACAGGGTCGTATATGCCTGCGATTCCCCTGCCATCGCTTCCGCCACAACCTCCCCGTACAACGTCGTCAGCAACGCGCCGTGCCCCGAAAAGCCATGGGCAAACCAGATTCTGCCTCCATCCGTGCGGCCGACATGCGGGAGGCGATTCCGGCTCACGCCAACTGCTCCGCCCCACCGATAGTCAATTTTTACGTCAGCGAGGTCCGGAAACACCTGAAGCATATGTTTGCGCACAAAGTCGTCGACACTGGCTGGCATTGAGGGCAAATATTTTTCTCCGCCGCCAAAAATAAGGCGGTTATCGGCAGACAGCCGAAAATAATTGAGCACAAATCTCGTATCGGCAATCGCCATGTCAGACGGGATCAGCGATCTCGCTCGGTCTTCGCCCAGCGGCTGCGTAGCTATGTTGTAATTGAGGATGGGCATGGCGTAGCCACCCAATCGCCGGTTCACAGTTGCGGTTTTGGTATCGGTCGCCAGCATGGCTTTCTTGGCAAAGACATTGCCGCCTTCAACCCCTGCCCACACTTTGTCTTGTTGCTCTTTCACGCCTATCACGCGCTTGTTTGTGAAAATCTTGACGCCAGCGTCGGTTGCTGCGCGCGCCAGGCCAAGCGCATAATTCATCGGATTGAAATGTCCCCCCTGCCGGTCCAACATACCGCCATGATAAAGTTGGCTATTGACCACGTCGCGTCCGGCGTCCGGGGACAGCAATTCGACACCGTGATAGTCCATGTCACGTGCCAGGCATTCGGCTTCTTCAGCGAGATCGCGGTAATGTGCGGCGTTCCATGCCATTGTCGCGTGGCCAGGTTTAAGGTCACAGTCGATGTTGTGTCCGGCAATGCGGCCGATGACTCTGTCGCGTGCGTTCAACGACAGGTTGAAGATGGCTTTGCCGTCATCCTTGCCGAATGCATTGACCAGCGTCCGTGCATCCCATCGCCATCCTGGAATGAGCTGCCCGCCATTGCGGCCAGACGCGCCAAAGCCGGGAAAATATTCTTCAAGGACGATGACCTTCGTACCCAGTTCGGCCGCGCGCAAGGCGGCAGACAGTCCGGTATAGCCAGCGCCTATGACGACCAGGTCAGCATAATGATCACCCCATAAGGACTTATATGGCGGCGCCGCATTGGCCGTAGCGGCATAATAGCTTTGGTCAAACAGAGGGTCGCCGGTCGGGAGAAGCATTTTTAAACGCGTAGCAACAAATGTTCGCGCTCCCAGCTGCTCACGACCGATTGGTAGTTGAACAATTCATAGTCCTTGACGGCATAAAAGATGTCGAAAAACTCTTCGCCAAGCAGGTTGCGCACCGGTTTGCAGACACTGAACCTGTCCAGCGCTGCCTCCAACGTGCGCGGCAGCGTCCGGGCGCGGTTATACGCGCTGCCCGTAATCGCCTTCGCCGGAATCATTCGCTCCACCATGCCTATATAGCCGCATACAAGCGATGCAGCCATTGCGAGATAGGGATTTGAGTCAGCCCCCGGCAGACGGTTTTCGACTCGCCTGTTGGCCTTGTCAGATATCGGCACGCGGAAACCGCAGCTGCGGTTATCTTCGCCCCACTGGACGTTGATTGGGGCTGCGCTGTCCGGACGCATCCGGCGGAAGCTGTTTACGTTGGGCGCCCAAAGCGGTGACACCTGCGGCATGAATTTTACAAGCCCTGCAATATAACTGCGGAACAGAGCGCTGTCGCGTCCATTGGCGTTAGAAAACAGGTTTCTGCCTGTCTCCGCATCCACAACAGACTGGTGAATATGCATGGCGCTACCGGGCTGTCCAGCCATGGGGTTGGCCATGAAGGTCGCATAGACGCCATGCTGTTTGGCAACAGCCCGGACCGCGCGCTTGAAAAGGAAAACCTGGTCAGCAAGCTTCAGCGGGTCGCCGTGAATGAAGTTTACCTCAAGCTGAGCAGCGCCCATTTCATGGATCATCGTATCGATATCCAGACCCATCAACTCACAGTCATCATAAATGTGGTCGATGATGTCTTCATATTCATTCATCGCTTCGAGGCCATAAGGCTGGCTTGCCGTCTCGGCCCGGCCGCTTGAACCGGTGGGTGGCATCAACGGGAAATCGGGGTCGACATTCTGGCTGACCAGATAGAATTCAACTTCAGGGGCCATGATCGGCTTCCATCCGCGATCTGCGTAAAGTCCCAGTACCTTTTTCAATATTGTGCGTGGCGCAATTTCAACGTCGGTTCCGTCGCCGTGTAACACGTCGGCGATAACAAAGGCGGTTGGTGATTTGAAGCCAGGCGCAACACAAATGGTGTCGGGGTCTGCAATCAGGATCTTGTCCGGATCCTTGTCCCAGATGTCGGCAATATCCTCTGGATAATGGCCATCAATGGTGCAGATAAAGACACTGCCAGGTATCCGCAAAGATTTGTCCCGTACCGATGACAAAAACTTCTTTGCCGGCAGAACCTTTCCCCGCTGCACGCCATTTATGTCAGGAACGATGCACTCTACCTCATCGATTTTGTGCTCAGCGATCCAATTCGCAAGATTGACGGACATTTTGTTTCACCAGATTTCTGTAAGCCAGATAAGCGCATGCCGGACTTGAAAGGTCAAGCCCGGCATGCAGCTATTCTAAATCGGACCGTTTTGAAAAGGCCCAAATGCTAATGCTTTATCAAAAACCGTAGCTTAGGGAGAACACGACACCCGCCGCGCTGTCCTTGAAGGCAAAGGTCGAGCGTCGATTGGTATCAACGTAGGACGCGCCAACTGTAAAGCCCGCCACGGCCGCCGTTAGGCCAAGCGACCAATCAACCTTGGACGAGGCTCCAGCAAAAGCGCCATCTTCAAGGCCGACAGAACCGACGATCGACAAGGGCGAATCCGGCAAAGCAATGGTTGCATTGGTGGCGACATAGATATTGTCGTTGTCGCCCGTGTTATCCTGGCTTGGAACATAGCTCAACTGCGCACCGACAGATGCTGGACCGACGGTGGTGCCAAGCTTACCGGTGAACTCGACATAATTGAGGCCCGATATACCAGGATAAAGATAATAGGTTGCGCCGATGTCATAGGTAACGGCATCGCCACCAGCGAAACCGGCGTAAAGATCAACTTCGATGTCGTCGCCCGCGTTTGGCGTCAAATTCGAGCCCCAAACACCAGCATATAGGCCGGATTCATGCTTGACAGTCAGATATGGCTGGAAGGCAAAATCCTTGTCCGACAGCGATACGCCGCGAAACCGATAGTCGGAAACAACTGCAGCGCCGCCGGTAATAGTGATTGGACCAGATGCTTTTTCTGCAGCTGCGTCTTGAGCAAAAGCAGGTGCGGAAATCGTCATCGCGCTCATCGCGATACTCATGCCTGCCAGCTTCAAAATGGAATTACGCATAAAATTACCCCCTTCTTAGGTGTATCAGTACGATCCCGAAGTCCTGCGCAATGCGCCGCCTTCGGCATATGCCGTTCTCATCCCGCTTGATCTTGTTGCCCGCGCAATAGTTAACTTTGTTTTTACCTGCGCTTATTGTGCACGTGCACACAAACATCAAAGCGCACACCAAGCAAGCAATTTTGTGTCAACGTCCTTGTCCTTTTTAAGCGATGTGACAAAACAGCCACAGTCTTGCGCAAGATTGCGATATAAGTGAAGAAGGACAGATGCTTGAAAATGATCCCTTGGCGGCATTCTGGATGCCCTTTACTTCCAACAAGTCATTCAAGGCGCACCCTCGCCTGCTCGTGTCCGCAAAGGACATGCATTACCAAAGCGCAGATGGTCGCCAAATCCTTGATGGGACAGCCGGACTTTGGTGCAGCAATGCCGGGCATTGCCGCCAACCGATAGTGGACGCCATTTCCAGTTGCGCGGCTACGCTTGATTTTGGTCCAACCTTTCAACTTGGCCATCCGCTGGTGTTTGAACTGGCTAGCCGACTTGCCTTACTTATGCCTGACGGTGTTGACCGTATCTTCTTTACAAATTCCGGAAGTGAATCGGTCGATACCGCCCTAAAAATTGCGCTCGCGACCCAACGTGCACGCGGTCATGGCACACGCACACGCTTGATTGGTCGTGAACGCGGCTATCATGGCACAGGTTTTGGCGGAATTTCAGTGGGCGGAATCGTCAACAACCGCCGTGCGTGGCAAGGCCTCCCCGGCGTTGACCATATGCGCCATACCCATGATATCGCCCGTAACGCATGGTCAAATGGCTTTCCCGAGCATGGTGCCGACCTGGCCGACGATCTGGAACGGCTGGTCACGTTGCATGGTGCAGAGACTATTGCGGCCGTCATCGTAGAACCCGTTGCCGGTTCGACAGGCGTGCTTGTTCCACCGGTCGGCTATTTGCAGCGATTGCGCGATATCTGCACTAGACACGGCATCGTCCTGATTTTTGACGAAGTGATCAGCGGCTTTGGCAGAGTCGGCGGCGCGACGGCGTCTGAAACCTGGGGGGTCACGCCCGACATTATTGCCTTGGCAAAGGGGCTGACCAACGCAGCAGTACCCATGGGCGCCGTCGCCGTCAGCAGAAGCATTCATGATGACGTGGTCAATGCGACGGCGGACGGCATCGAACTCTTCCACGGCTATACGTACAGCGGCCACCCGCTCGCTGCGGCAGCAGCGCTGGCAACGCTCGATATTTACAGGGACGAAGGATTATTCGAGCAGGCCCATATGCTTGGGGCATATTGGGCGCAGGCAGCACATTCCCTGCGCGGAAAACGCCATGTCATCGACGTGCGCAACATTGGCCTCATTGCAGGCATTGAACTCGAGCCGCGCGCTGGTGCGCCGACCAAGCGGGCAACGGAACTGTTTCATGCGTGCTTTGACAACGGCTTACTGGTGCGGGCGACAGGCGATATCATCGCGCTAAGCCCGCCACTTATTCTGGAGAAATCGCATATTGACGAAATGTTTGGCAAGCTTGGCGATCTGCTTGAGCAAATCGCTTGAATGCGAGCGGGTCCGACACACCTCACCGCTGAAGGCCCTTCAGAGACACTATCCGACGCGGCTAACGCCCGTGCAAACTTGCTGCGTGGCTATCGGGCAGTCCGATGCCGTCCGTTATCAGAATAATATTGCAACGATCACCACGAGCAAAATCAATCCACCTACGCTGATACCTATTGTCCGGCCCATAACATGCCTCCATTTCTGGAGATATAAACCAGATTGGGCCGGACAAGTTCCTGCCCTCGCCACCACCCAGTCAGTTACTGGCACAGCTCGACACACACTTAACGGTCAAAAACGCGCGGTGGGACCGTCCTGTTGACGACCTCACGCAGCGCAAATGCGGTTTCAATCCGCGCCACGCGCGGCAAACGGGCAATTTCTTGCCGGTGAATGATCTCGTAATCTTCAATGGACGCCGCACGGACAACCAGCAGATAATCGTTTCTGCCACTCATCAGGTGGCATCGAATCGTGGACGGGCTATTCACGACCGCGGCCTCAAACGTTGCCATGGCTTCTTCGCTCTGGCTGTCGAGCGTGATAGTGACCATGACGGTGGCTGAAAGGCCAAGCTTCCGCAAATTAATGTCCGCCCGGTAGCCACGCAATATGCCTTCGTCTTCCAGAGACTTCTGCCTGCGGGCGGCCGCGCTTGGGGACAGGCCAGCGGCCTCGCCCAATTCCATTTGAGTCGCGCGGCCATTGACCACCAATGCGCCAAGTAATTTACGGTCTGTCCGATCAAGTTGCATAAAATCTTTATCCAAAAGCTAAAATACGAAGAATATATGCGCTTATATGACCGATAAGTCGAATCTTTGCGCAGTATTGCCCTGCGGACGATGCTATTTTTGCGTATAAAGATATTAGAGGAGCAAAATCATGCGTGTTGGCGTCCCTAGCGAAATCAAGGTCCATGAGTATCGCGTTGGCCTGACCCCTGGCGCGGTGCGTGAATATGTCGCCCATGGCCACCAGGTCGTTGTCCAGTCTGGCGCTGGTGCTGGCATCATGGCAAGCGACGATGCCTATCGCGCTGCTGGCGCTGAAATTGCGGAAACAGCAGCAGAAATTTTTGCCGGCTGCGAAATGATTGTTAAGGTCAAGGAGCCCCAGCCAAGCGAGTGGGTTCAACTTCGTCCCGCCCAATTGCTGTTCACCTATCTGCACCTTGCGCCTGATCCAGAGCAGGCGAAGGGCCTCATCGCGAGCGGATGCACCGCGATTGCTTATGAAACGGTGACCGATGATCGCGGAACGCTGCCCTTGCTTGCGCCAATGAGCGAAGTCGCTGGTCGCCTCGCAATTGAAGCCGCTGGTGAAGCCATGCGCCGCAGCGAAGGCGGTGCAGGCATCTTGCTTGGCGGTGTTCCCGGCGTTCCGGCTGGCCGCGTGACAGTTCTTGGTGGCGGCGTTGTCGGCACCCATGCCGCGCGCATGGCCGTTGGCCTTGGCGCCGAGGTCACGATAGTGGACCGCTCGATCCCGCGCCTGCGCCAGCTTGACGAGATGTTCAACGGCCGCGTACGCACACGTTACTCGACGCTTGAGACGATTGACCATGAAATCAGCATAGCTGACGCCGTCATCGGCGCAGTGCTCATTCCCGGTGCAAGCGCGCCGCGGCTGGTCACGCGCGAAATGCTCAAACGTATGAAGCCTGGCTCGGTCCTTGTCGATGTCGCGATTGACCAGGGTGGTTGTTTCGAAACTTCACGCCCAACCACGCATGCCGACCCGACGTATGTGGTTGATGGAATCATCCATTATTGCGTGGCGAATATGCCGGGCGCGGTGCCGCAAACCAGTGCGGCCGCATTGAACAATGCAACTCTGCCTTATGGTCTCGCACTCGCGGATAAGGGTGTTGCCGCGCTCCAGAGCAGCACGGAGACAGGGCGCGGATTGCTCGCCGGATTGAATGTCCACAAGGGCAAGGTTACCAGCCAGGCCGTGGCCGAAAGCCTTGGTCTTGCCTTTGTTGCACCTGAAACTGCCCTCGCCGCGTGACTTGACCGTTTGCGGATGCTAACGGCGCTGCATGGGTAAAGAGGGGCGGATTACGGCGCATCAGATTGCGGCCATGCTTGGGGTGTCACAACCCACGGTGTCGCGTGCCTTGCGCGGGGATAAAAAGGTCAACGAGAACACACGCGCGCGTATTGTCGCGCTCGCCAATGAACTCAATTATTCTGTCGACCATAATGCGCTTCGCCTGCGCACCCAACAAACCCATTCGATCGCACTTGTCATCCTGTGTCGCCAAGGCGAGAATAAGGCGAACATAAACCCGTTTTATCTGTCGCTGCTTGGATGCATTGCTGCGTCCGCTTCGGAACGCGGTTATAATCTCATTATCTCGTTTCAGGATTCACCCGCCAATTTTTTCGCCAATTATACGGGCAGTCGGCAAGCCGATGGACTGATCGTCATCGGTAGTGGTCAAAATCTCGAAGGCTGGCATTTTTTCGGCGAATATGCCCGGCACCAGACGCCCATGATCTGCTGGGGCGCTAGCAAGGAAGACCTCATATCCATCAAGAGCGACAATGTACAAGGCGCGCGGTTGGCCATTGAACATTTGCTGGAAAAGGGCTGCAAGCAAATTGCCTATATTGGTCCGACCAACAGCGAGCAGCCACAATTCCAGGATAGGGTTACCACCTATCTGGCCGAAGTGGCGAACAGGGGCATGCACGCCATTTGCCCGCCACTTCCGGAAAATGCCGTACGCGAAGATCAGGGCTATGCCGCAGTCAAAGGCTTGATCCGGGATAATGTCGACCTTTGACGGATTGTTCTGCGCCAATGATTTTATCGCTTTGGGCGCAATGCGCGCGCTGGACGAGCATGATATCGCCGTGGGCAAGGATGTGTGCGTGATCGGCTTTGACGGTATCGCAATGGGCGCTTACGCGCAGCCGCCGCTTACGACAATCGAACAGGATTATGTGCAGGCAGGCGAAATGCTGGTGGAGGCGTTGCTCGCCGTGTTCAAAGGCGAAGTACCCGACATCACCCCGGTACCCGTCAGGCTACTCACACGCGGCACGGCCTAACGCATAAACGTTACGAGGCGCGCGCGACTTCCAATATGCAGTCGACAAATCCGTGGGGGTCGTCCTCCTGGATGAAATGACCGCCATGCAGGCTTCGGTGGTTTTCCCCGGCGGTTCCCGGAACGCGTCCGATGAAGCGGCTTTCTCCACCGCGGGTAATGCTGTCCTGGTCCGAAAAGCAGCACAAAAATGGTTTGTCCCATGTGTCGAGCACCGCCCATGCGCGCTTCTGGTCCGGCAGCGCAACATTGGTTCCAAACGGCACGAAGCTGGGGAAGATACGCGCGCCTGCCTTGAACGACGAATCCGGGAATGGCGCATCATAAGCCGCAATTTCGTCGGGCGAGAGCCCACGCTTCGTGCCCGCGCTGACAATCTTGCCAATGGGAAACACTGGACTCCATTTCGAAAAAGCGCGCCAGATTTTAAAAGCGCGCGGTGCGTCGCCGCCTTCCGGCAAACCGCCATTAGAAAGGGCAACGGAATGAAACCGGTCCGGCATCTCTGCCACGAGGCGAAGGCCAACCAAAGATCCCCAATCCTGACAGGCCAAGGTCACATTCATCAAATCCAGCTGCTCCACCCATGCCCGCATCCAGGCAACATGGCGCGCATAACTGTAATCGCCTTGCGCAGCGGGCTTGTCCGACTTGCCAAATCCGATCAGATCGGGGGCAACGACACGGAAGCCGGCAGCCACAACGGGCGCGACCATCTTGCGGTAAAGATAAGACCAGCTTGGTTCCCCATGCATCATCAACACGACAGGTGCGTCGGGCAGTCCTTCATCGATATAATGTACACGCAAATTGGTGTCCGATTGCGCGTCCTTGATATCCACATAATGCGGTACAAATGGATAGTCCGTAAGACCGGCAAAAGCCGCCTCCGGCGTGCGCAAAACTCTCATGAACATTCTCCCGAAACAACATTGACGAGCGCGTGTCACATTATCGGGAACGCATCAAGCACCATCCACGCGCGCGGCAAAGCCGTTATCGGGGAAGTTATAATGTCGGCTCGGCTCAAGAAGGCCAGGAGCGGAACTGGCGTCGACCACTCCCGTGAGGCAAATACGCCGTACACAAGGCCCCCATTAGTATTACATGTGTTTCAATTACTTACATGCAAACGAATAGAGATGCAAACCTTTGTAACATCCCAGCACTTTATATATTTGAAATTGTTCTTCAAACACTTAAACAGCATTAATTTTTATTTAAGCATAATTGCATCCCAAAACATATTTTCTCCGTTGTTGTTCGTATCTCGTGCGTTCTTGTTCGAGGTAAACCCGGCAAGATTTTGCCAAATGGAGAAAAGCCTATGAAGAAAGCATCTTACCTGGTGGCAAGCGCGCTTGTATTGAGCGCGTTAGCGACGCCAGCAAACGCTGCCGAGTATATCTTCAACTATCAATCAACTAGTTCGCTCTTTGGCGCACCTCCGCAAACACTCAAGGGAGTTTTCACCACTTCGGACACTGCGGTCGCCATATCGGGAGAAACGGCCTTTGCCATCACCAACATCAGCGGAGCGCTAAACGGGCTGGCAATCAGCGGGTTGTTCGCGGAGGCAGGGCCGTACTATTACTTTACGACCGGCGGTACCTTTCTCGATGGCAGCGGTGTACGCTTCAACGCAGGTGGGTTCACGAACGTAGCATTCTTCCAACCGTCCGTGGGTCCGGCTGACCAATATCGAATTAACGGCGGCGGCGGCATTTCCACCCTCGGAAACGCCAGTTCTAGTTTGGTCGCTGCAGCCGTACCTGAGCCATCAGCATGGATGATGATGATTTTGGGCTTTGCCGTCGTTGGCTTTGGCATGCGCACACGTGCAAAGCGCCGATTAACGGTCACCTACGGCTAAGCGTTTTTTCGATTTTGGCTGATCGACTGGTCGTCAAAGATTTGGCGACCGGTCGTATCACTTTTTGGGAGGGCTCCGGCGCCGCAGAGCGCAGGCTCTTATTTTTAACATTAAAAAGACGGTCCCTGCAAAGGAACCGTCTTAGGGATGCATTTCGGTGCATTAGCATCGCTGCTGCGAGTGGACGTATATCGACGGCTTGGAAATGCAAAGGATTTCCGAAAAGTTTTTGTCGGTTCTCCAATTTGGTGGAAAAAAGCCAAGCTGCCTAAGTTGAAGTTCATGCTTCGCGACGAGGTTGAAGCGCGATAATCAGTCGTATGCGAATCGAAGGCGACTATAAAAAAAAGGGATATGTGACAATTCGGGAGCTGGTTCCCCCGGAGGTTGCTGCCATACTCCTCAAGCAAATTCAGATTGATCTCAATGCTGCAGGCAAATCTTTCGAGACCTTTGCCAAGACGCACCCTTTGTCCAAGCAGCACACGATTGACATATCAGGACATTTCTACCGGCCGCTGACAACTTTTTTATGGGGCCTTACACCGATAATCGGCGAGATTACAGGCGCTGACCTGTTACCGAGCTACGACTATTTTCGTATTTATCATAAAGACGATATCTGCCGGGTCCATTCCGACCGCCCCTCATGCGAACACAGCGTGTCGCTCACCTTGGCCTATAGCGACAACGTGCCATGGCCACTGGCAGTAGGATCGCAACCGGTCAGCAGCGAAGGACCCTGCTTTGACGATTTTGGCGAGGAACCTTTCTCCTCGGTCGAGATGCAACCGGGTGACGCGGTTTTGTATCGCGGAATGGATTTGCGCCACGGTCGCGTGCACCCCAATCCCAACCAATGGTCTGCGCACCTTTTTCTGTTTTGGGTTGAACGTAACGGCAAGTTCAGGGAACATGCGTTTGACGAGGAACGCCTCAGATCGGAATTGGCGCGCGTTAGCAATGTGCAAGCTATGCCATGATATTCCGGAATCGTGCGCATTGCCCAATGGGGGTGATTCCGCAGACAGCTGGGAATTGAATAAGGCCGCGCACTCTTTCGTGTCGCCTTGCGCAAACAGCCAGTCCTTCGGCGGATAAAACGTCACGATGCTTAAAAGAAATTGGTGGCAGGGCTTGAACCGAACCCTACGTTCAAATTACTGTTTTAAAATGCTATTAGCGCGATCACAAAAGTCTGCCCCACATTCTACCCCACACTTTTACTGTGTACGCATCTCTGGGCCTAATTTACCACCTCCGATAATTCCGCCACTTTTAATAGCTGCTGAAACAGGGGACGTCAGGCATTTTCGCAATGACTGGCCGTTCGTATGCCGGCCAAGTGTGCTCGGTGCCAATGTTTAAACCGAGAGCAATATCTCTTCCGTTCCATTTCAAAATTACATAAGTATATGATAATATGATGTAATTTGACAGTAGTTATTGTTTGTGCTATTATGGCTAGGCCAGCCTAACATTGATAGGCGAAGCACCCCCATCAATATCGAAAGAAAGTGATATGGATCGATTACCCGCTCGGGTGCTCGAGCCGGGGGATGTGCGACGACTGCTCGTACATGCCCAAGGTCAGAGGCACCATTTAAGAAACACAGTGATAATTATGCTCAGCTTCAAGGCTGGACTGCGAGCATGCGAGATCGCTGGCCTCACGTGGCCAATGGTTTTGAAGACGAACGGAAGGATATCCGAACAGCTGCGTGTCTCACGACACATTGCGAAATACGGTAGTGGCCGAAATATACCGATGCATGTCGATTTGAAGGCTGCGTTAGCCAACTATCATAGGTCGATGGGAAGCCCAATGGATGGGCCTGTGGTGTTATCCGAACGCGGAGGGTCGATGACCGCGAGGAGTGTCGTCAATTGGTTTCACGACATTTACTACCGGCTTAGATTGAATGGCTGCTCGTCTCATAGCGGACGTCGAACATTCATTACCCAAACGGCCCGAGCTATCGGAAAAGCTGGTGGGTCGTTGCGAGACATACAGGAGCTTGCCGGCCATCGAGCCCTGACGACGACAGAACGCTATATTGAAGGCGACCGGGACGCCCAGCGTAAGCTCATCACCATGCTGTGATCACGCCCTAATAGCAACCACCCCAACAATCAGAAGAAAGGACGAGGCAATGGAAAGCCACGTAGAGATGAACTGTGACCTAAGCCCAGGCCAATTGCACGCCCAGAAGGTACGAACGTTAAATGATGATCTTCGATGCAGGCACCGGGGCGGCAAGCTATATATTACGCGAGGCATTACGGCTTTAGGCATTGGGAAGCTTCCCCTGATCGTCGATGCAGTTGCAGCCTTTGACGCATTCAGCCCCGACAACGACCCATACGACGAACACGACTTTGGAAGCGTGACGATTGGTACTGACAAGGTCTTTTGGAAGATCGATTATTATGATCGGTCGATGGAATATGGTTCCCCCAACCCTGCAGATCCTGAAGTCACGACCCGGGTACTGACTATATTGCTCGCTTCGGAATACTGATGGCACGAAAGCCGCCACTCATCGACGTGGTGCACCCCATTGGCAAACAACAGTTTAAGTTGATTGCCAAGGCAGTTCGCGATGCTGGCTACGCATTGGCCATCCATTGGTCAGAAAACATTAGACCACCGACCACAGCGCGCGGGTTTGCAGGTGAGGCCATATACGTGATCTGCAACAGTGGCATGTCCAATATCGTGGCGCTCGGCATATATGAAAAGTGCATGGAGGAACTGCTTGCGGGCAGGTCATGCAAAACGGTGTTTGGCCATCCTGGCAAGTCGATCGCCATTGACCAAATATGGAACGACCGCGTCATGCTGTTTCGTCGGTTTCTGCAAACTGACGATCTGATAGCATTTTGTGAAACCCTGCCATGGATTGGGCCGATCACAAAGTTTCACCTGGCTAAGAACCTAGGCTCTAATGTGGCAAAGCCTGATGTGCACATGCTGCGACTAGCAAAGCTCAGCGGCACGACGGCTCAAGAGCTATGCGAACGTCTGTCGCAGGAAACTGGGTACCGCGCAGCTACAATCGATCTGATCCTTTGGCGCGCGTGCGCTGATGGCATCATCCATTCAAGATAATGATAGCAACGGTTTGCATTTGCCAACATGGTGGGGGCTGCCGATTACAATATTTGGAGCAATATTATGACTGGCATGAATGAATCGCCTGAACAGAATTATATATCCCTGAGGCTTTCTAAATCACGCATCGCTGCGTTTGAACAATGCCGACGCAGGCTTTGGCTACAGGTGCACCTGCCCCAAGCGGCTACGACAAAGCAGCATAGCGCAAAGGAACGGCTTAAATCTGGGACAGAAGTTGGTGCTGTAGCGAGGACACTAATACCGAACGGAGCGTTAGTTGAGGCTGACCCTGATATGCAGGCTGCCCTTGATCGGACTGCCGAACTGATCGCTTTGGCTGACCGGCCCATTTTTGAAGCTACGCTTGAGCATGGTGGCGTACTGGTGCGCATAGATATATTGAACCCAGTTGACGTTGAAGGCGTACAGGCTTGGGAACTGATAGAGGTGAAGGACTCTACCAGCAGTAAACTTTATCATATTTCGGATGTCGCAACACAGCTCTGGGTGGCCGAGAATAGTGGGCTGAAGATAGCTAATGCGTCGGTCCGTCACCTCAACAACGGCTTCATACTCAAGGATTACGGAAATTACGCACAGCTGTTCAAAGATACTGAACTATACGACGATGCCAAGGCGATAGCGCTTGATCGTCATAGCGTGGTGCAGGAAGCGCGGCGCGTTTTAGGTGGCGAACGACCCGTATGGTCGACAGGGGCTCATTGCTCGACGCCATCCGATTGCGAGTTTGTGGCCTATTGCAGGCGACTTGAACCGGAGCCACCGGAATGGCCCATTGCGGAACTACCCAACACAGGCAAAAGATTGGCTGGTGCTTGGGCTGAACAGCAAGTTTATGACCTAAGGGATCTACCTGAAGGGACGCCATTGAACGCGCTGCATCAAAGGATCTGCTACCCACCGAAGGTGCCGTGATTGCATGGAACAAGAGCTATGAGGCGACGGTGTTGCGAGCGTTGGCCCAAGCAGTGCCGTTTCATAAAGCAGCATTGCTCAGCCTAGCCGAACGGTTGGTGGACCCCATGCCACTTGCGAAAGCGCACTATTACCATCCGGACCAGCGCGGCAGCTTTTCGATAAAATATGTACTGCCTACGGTCGCCCCCGAGCTTGATTACCAAGCCCTCGAAGTGTCTGACGGCATGGCTGCGCAACCCCAACAAGACCTGGACAAGCTCGCCGCATAACCGGTGCGGCCTTCAGACCACGCTTACCTTGGAAGGGGTTTTTTTGCGGGCAATTGTTGTTCAGCGGTTCCTAATTTGCCTTAAAAAAGGACAGAGCCTCTTTTTTAAACTCTTGGGTCAATCGTGACGGCCTTGCTACGTTGGACACGGCAAACGCATAGGTGTGCGTAATCTCAGGAATAAAGGGTCGGGTGACCAATTGGGCCTGAATGTAGGGGCGTACAAGTAGCTCATTGAGAATGGCCATACCGTTTCCTAGCCCAGCCAAAGCGCAAGCAGACCCGTGTGTATGCGTTTCTATTGCGACAACTGGCTTCAATCCAAATGACATAAATGCGGCATCGACCTGTGTGCGCCAATATCCGCCAGCACCCAGAAGAATTAAAGGGTGCAAACCTATATCGACAGGAGATATTGTCTCGCGGCTTGCCAGCGGATGATCCTCGCGCATAACGCACAGGGTTCCGCTTGTCACAACTTCATCCAATTCAAGGTCTTTCTGATCGGTTGGTAGTTTGACAAAACCGCAATCGACATACCTCATGGCAATCATTGACCGAGCGGTCGCTACGCTTCGAGAATCGATGCTGAATTCCACACCTGGAAGCCGGTCGCGAAATCTAGAAATGATTTCTGGCAGCACGCCTTCAGCAAAGCTGGGTGGAGCCACAACACGGATTGTCCCAGCTGAATAGCCAGCAATATCTCGGACGAGACTGTTAAAGCGGTCGAGGCTGGCTAACGTCAAGTCAACTTCTTGCATTAATTTCGTTCCATCCGCGGTTGGAACGAGCTTACCGCGATCCCGATAGAATAGGTCAAAGCCTACCTTTGCTTCTAACTGTGAAATTAATTTACTGACCGCAGGCTGCGACAGGGACAACTGCTTGCCCGCTGCCGTCGCTGATCCTGTGCGCATGATTTCCGCAAAGACGCGCAGCGAACGAAAGCTTACCTCTCTGTCGGCCTGACCCACGTCAGTTCTAATGGGTTTGCGCATCGTTACTCAGTAGCAGGAATTATGGGAATGTAGATAGTCGATGGATGCAGTTTTCCCACATGCACGCTGTTGTGCGCAACACATGGGGCTACCCCCTCCACTCGCCAATCGGTGTTCGGGTTTATGTCAAAATGCGGAAAGTTACTGCTCGCGACCTCCAGCCGGAGACGATGCCCCGCACAAAATACATTACTTAAGGGAAAAGAAGGAATTTTTATTTGGTAAATCTTGCCATTCTCCATCGGCTTGGGCTGCTCGAAAGACTCCCGAAAACGCGTTCTTAGGATGCCATGGGTAATGTTAAGCGCATAGCCATCGGGATAGCTTTCGCTCGGTGGATACACATCAACCACTTTGACCGTGAAATCCGTATCGATTGCGGTTGAACTAACAAAGAGTTCCGCTGTCACCTGCCCGGTAACATACAGGTCTTCTTTCAAAGTATCCGTCTCAAATATCAAAATGTCAGGCCGATCTGAAAGCGCGCGAAAAGGTGGTCTTGATTTGAAGACGTCGGAAGTTTCACGTTGGTCAAAACCTCCGGCCTCCATGACCGGTGCCCCCGAAGCAATGGCACCGCCGATGGTCGGAACTGGATCATACGGATTACTGCTATATGTGAACTTTTTAGACTGAAGTGGGGCGGTTTCAGACAATGATGCATCGGGCTGAATATAAAAGGAGCGCACGGTAGTTCCAGACAAAGGCCAGCTCTCAGCAGTCTGCCACCTACCGCCATGGTCCAGCCTTCCGCTGGGGAGTCGGCACCCGGATCCCCCACCCATTTGGAAGTAGTACACAGGATGCGGTAGTGGTTCGATCCCCAAACCATTAAGGTGATAATCAAACCATTTTGCACGTAGGGCGACATAATCGCCAAATTGTGCGTCAAAGGTTGAGGTTTCTCCGAAATCCACGTCGCCCGCAAAGGTCACAGACCTTTTGCCGTGCGTCCAAGGGCCCATGATGAGTTTGATTGGCCCCGCTTTTCGTGAAGAAAGTTCGGTGAAGTTTTCAATCGCTGTCAAAGCATATGGATCATACCAACTCGACATATGCACCATAGGCACATCAGAAAACGTGTCATATGAACCGCGCGCGTAAATGCCGCTCTGTTTCCAAAAGTCGGTAAATGTCTCGTTTTTCCACTGCTCCAGAATGAAATCTTCATATTCAGGCGCTGCACTGATGGGCGAGTGCCCCTTACGCCATCGTTCCACGCTAAGCCATTCGCGGATGTCTGCTTTTTCCAGCGAACTGCGCCGCGAAGGATCTGCATCAGATTCAGGTGACAGTAACGCGTGTTTCATTGCCCAGGTCAGCTGTTTTAATTCATAGGCACCACCCTGTCGGATTCCGCTATGATACGCACTCGAGAACCCACCGGAGTCTAAAAACATTGCTCCGAGACCCTCTGGGTTCAAACTCGCTAACGCGGCCTGAACATGTGCACCGTATGATAAGCCCAAGGTGCCGACCTTACCGTTGCACCACGGTTGCTGGATGATCCAAGCAATAGTGTCGGCCCCGTCTTCGGCTTCGCACAAATATTTCTGAAAAACACCTTCAGACCGATAGCGGCCACGACAATCCTGAAGGATGAAGACATATCCCCTTTCGGCAAACTTCTGTGCAATCTCGGGCTTTGAAAGTGGCCGGGGGTCACGTACGCTGAAGTCGGAATGGTTAGTTCCAAGTTTATCATATGGCGTTCGCTCTAATAGAACAGAGGCCGGCTTGGCGTTGTCAGCGTCAGGAACATAGACATCCGTTGCAAGATGCGTCCCATCACGCATTTTGACCATGATATCTGATAAAATGGTGACGCTCATCGCGGCGCCATTTGGAAGGTCGAGGGAGCGCTTGGACCCACAGGCAGGTCCAACCCCGTCCAGATGCCAACAAGACACAACCCAACCAGTCCAATCGCCATCGAAAATGGCAGCATCAAAGCAATCAGCGATCCAACACCAAAATCCTTGTTCCAGCGTTGCGCTAAAACCATGACAAGCACGAAGTTAGAGGCCACCGGCGTGACGATGTTGAATATCGAGTCGCCCATTCGATAGGCAGCCGTTGTCATTTCCGGCGATATGCCAAGCAGCATCAGCATGGGCACCACAATTGGTGCCATGGCCGTCCATTTCGCTGACGCCGATCCTATCAAAAGGTCAAAAACTGAGGACATCAATAGTAACATGATCAGAAGTACGGGTGTCGACAGCTCAAGGGTGCGAAGCCAGTCAGCGCCATTGATTGCGATGACGGGTCCTAAGTTTGACCAGCTAAACATCGCAATAAAATGCGCTGCAAAAAAGGCGATCACGAGAAAGGGGGAGAGTGTTGCTAGTCCTTCACCCATCATTCGCACAATGTCGCGGTGTGATTTGACGGTGCCTACGGCCGCGCCATAAATCCAGCCGCTGCCCAGGAACAAGAGCATGAACCCCGCTACGAGTGCCGCATAAAATGGCTGCATCCGGGCAGGTCCCTGCACTGTTACGTCCACAAGCGGCGTATAATTGGGTATTGTCACCAACGAGATGAAAAGGCCGGACAAGCATAATGCAAACAATCCAGCGTAAATCAGGCCCCGGCGTTCATTAGCAGGTTCGGAATCGTGCGTGCTCTCCTCTCCTGGCGCAACCCCGGTCCACGCTCCTAGACGTGGTTCAACGATCCGGTCGTTTACGAACCAGGCGATGGGTATCAATATTATTCCCAACGCGGCGGTGAACCACCAATTGCCCAAAGGATTCAAATTGTGGTCGGGTATCAGCAGCGTAGTTGCCGATTTGGTAATTCCAAGCATCAGAACGTCAAACTGCCCCGGTACCAGATTTGCCGCAAACGCGCCTGAAATCCCGGCGTAGGCGATTGCCATTCCGGCAAGAGGATGCCTTCCTGCCGACGCAAAAATAATTGCCGATAAGGGAATGAGCACGACATACGCCGCATCAGCGGCATGGTGCGAAAACAGACCAATCAAAAAGATGGCGGGGCTGAGAAAACGGACGGGGATGTCGCGCATGGCGCGAGACATAAGCGCGGCGAACAGGCCGGACCGTTCTGCCACCGCAGCACCTAACATCACAACCAGAATTAAGCCCAATGGTGGGAAGTGCGCCATCGTATCCGGCATTTCAGTGAGCAATTTTCGTATATTGTCTTCAGACAGAAGGCTTCGCGCGACGACAGTTTCGCCGGTTAAAGGATTTACCGCCTGCCATTGCACATAGCTTGCGACAACTGACGCGCACATAAGGGTCGCGATCAGGCCGAGGAATATAAATACAGGATCCGGCAGGGCATTGCCCCATCGCTCAACCTTATTGAGCCAACTACGTGCACCGATGTCCGCTGGCATGTTCCTGCTATCCTATAACTTTGATACAAGCGGCGAGAGATGCCGGCCGCAGTTTATCATGCTGCGGCCGGCATCCGCTCATTCACATTTTTACGTTGAAGCCCGCGTAAATAAACCGGCCGCGCGCATCATAGGTGTAAATATCATAGTTAATGGGCGCATTCGCATAGGAAGCAGGCGGGGCCTTGTCGAAGACGTTGTTGACACCGATGGTAAATCGTGCGGCATCGTCGGCCACTTTAAAGCCCATCTCAAAATCCGTATAGACAATAGCTTTGGTCTTGCTGTTCTTCACTGCATTAACGGCGTCTGTTGAAGAACCAATGTACCGTGCACGTAACGTGGCATCGACTGAATCGCCTGTCCAGCCGAGCGACGTCTGGCCTTTCCAATGCGGATAGGTCGAACGCGGTGCGTCGCCTTTACCGGCGCGCTCATCTACAATGGGTGCGCCTCCAGCTGGATTAGGCGCAGTCGTTTTGAACGAGTTGAGGTAAGACGCATCGACAACTGCTGAAATTCGGCCAGCATTGGTATTGAAATCATAGCGCAGTGTTGCATCAACGCCGTCAGTTTCGATTGAATTCAAATTCTGCGCGCCTTGAAGCAATTCGAGAATGGCTCCCGTGCCTGTATCTCGGCGTACCAGGTCACAAAAGACGTCCCCGCGTGCAGCGCAAAGCTGCAAAATCTGCGTCGCTGATTGCGATGCAATCGCGTTGCTAATCTCAATTTTATAGTAGTCTACGGTTAACGATAGGCCTGGTATGCTGTCAGGCGAGATCGCAACACCAGCGCTGAATGTGTCTGCAGTTTCAGGTTTGAGCGACGTGTTTCCGCTGATTACGCCGGGTATTAAGCCATTAAGGTTGAAATTGGCTTGGTTGTAACCTGTGGGCACGCCTGCGCATCCGGGTCGTGACGCATTCACACTAGCGCCTCCATTACACGGATCAGTGCCTTGAAAGCTGGTTTGGCGGGCACCTTGATAAAGCTCAAGTATGGATGGTGCCCGGAACCCTTGAGAATAGGTTCCCCTGAACAAAATGTCCTGAATTGGGCGATACCCAAGACCTGCCTTTAGCGTCACTTTGCTTCCGACAGTTGAATAATCGGAATAACGCCCAGCAAGGCTAAGCTCCAAGCTTTCCGCGAAAGGCTGATCACGCAGCAAAGGTACGTTCAATTCCGCATATCCCTCATGCAGATCATAGCTTCCGACCGTGACCGTTCGCGTTTGCGAAGTGGTCGAGGTATATTGTGAAGACAAGAAACGTGATGGCGTATTGACGAACGCGTCTGGCGCATCGAATCCTCGGTTCTGGCGATATTCATAGCCGACAGCCAATGCGACCGGACCGGCTGGCAACTCGAACAGGTTGCCTGTGACGTTAAATGCCGCGTTGTAAAGTTCTGTCCGGTTATATTCACGTGTAGTATACCGAATGTAAGCTGCCTGCGCCTCAGTCATTGGTGAAAACAGGTTTACAGGCACGCAGCCGGCCGTTGCCGCGCAGGTAGTGGGTGAACCAAGTCCTAAAAACAGATTGTCATAGTTGATGCCATTTTCCGCCATAGTGTCGATGCTATTGCGCGAATAGGAACCAAAAACATCCCAGCGCCATTCACCTGCACCAATCATGAAAGTGCCATCGAGGCCAAGCGATAGCCGCACGGTCTCTACATCCTGCGAATTGTTTCTGTTACCGACATCAGTCAAGACCTTACGGATCCGCCACGCACTGTTTGACGCAAAGGCTAAAGCATTGGCGATGGGAACGCCGTTTGCTGTACCAAAAGGATTAAATGCTTGATTGTTTGGAATCGAAAATCCACGAACCGTGCCGGCACTTCCGCCAACATCAAGCAGCACTGGCGAGAAAAGCTGACTGGACTTGCGGCGGTTGTAGATGCCCTCAAGCCGAAGACCGACTTCGTCCGTCAGTTCGTAATCGAACCGTCCATAGAAGCCGTAACGTTCGGAGGGGCCAGTAGAATAAATGCCCTGAGCTTGTGTGTTGTAAAAATCATCGGGCAAGGCACCGCGACGGAATGCGTTATCCGCTAAACTTCCTGCGCCGATGGTGCTGCTATTGAACACAGCAGGGGTAGCGCTGCTGGCGAAACCCGTCGGTGTCCCGAAATAGGTGTTGCCAGAAAGACCAGGCAGGATGAAAAGTCCGTTGGGGCTTGTACCAAGGGCGGTTTGAGGAACCAAGGTCAACGTGGTAAGCGCCCGCGCGTCTGTGCGAATTGGCCGTGATTTAAAATAGCTGCCGGATAGCACAATAGATGCTCGGTCCCATGTTTTGCCGCCCGTAAGTACGCTCGACAATTCAGCGCCGTCGCCGTGGCTGGTGACACCTGCACGTACAGATCCACGCAGTCCATCAAAGGGCTGAACAGTTTTGATGTTAACGACGCCAGCAATTGCGTCGGCACCGTATATAGCAGAAGCACCATCTTTAAGCACTTCGATGCCATCAATCATGCCCTGTGGCATTGTGTTAAGGTCGACAAAATCACGGAAGCCGCGTTGCCCAACGCCGTCTACCCAGCGATGCCCGTCCACCAAAACAAGAACTCTATTTCCACTGCCCTCACCGCCGCCCAGATAGCGAAGATTAATAGAGCTCGCGCCGTAGGAGGTTCCTTGCGTCCCATTGGAATTAAGGCTGACACCCGCTGATGGGAGTTTCTGCAGCAACTCGCCTACCGACGACGTCCCTGATTTAGCGATGTCTTCGGAAGTAAGCGTCAACACTGGTCCAACAGAGTCCGCATCCCTTCTGTTGATACGCGAACCTGTAACAATGATATCCTCAGCCACTGCTTCGGATTCCGACGCGGGTTCATTGGCGGTCTGCGCTAAAAGCATGGTTGGCCACGCTAAAGCTGCAAGACTGATACCAGCTGCTATCATTATTTTGGTAGGACGGCGTGTTTTGCCTGAGCGATAGGATTTCATGCTAAATTATTCCCCCTTTTACGGACATGCAGCTGCACTAGCGCTGTGCCGCACGATAAAAAAGCTTATGCCCCTCGGGGATATGATCATAACAAAGTGGCATGACGTTGTCATTTTTTCGTTTAATTTCGTATGACAATTTAATGGAGGCGCTAATGCTAATGTCAATTATGTCTCAATCCCGACGCCATTTTCTGGGCGCAGGCATTTCTGTGGCTTTTCTGCCCGTGGCCGTACCAGCCATGAAATCGCAGCGCCCTCTGCGCATATCCTTGCTAGGCCAGTCTCTAATCAAGACTGACATTCGTGCCATCGGTTGGCAACATGGCGCAAAATTTCGCAAGCTGCTGAGCGGTCGGGACGCAGTCTTCACTGATTTAGAAACCGTAATCTCCGGACCGTTAGCTGGCACATCAACGCGTCCCGCCAATAGCGAAGTGCTTCATGTAGGTGATCCCTCGGTCATAGACTGCCTGACCTCGTTGGGCGTGAACCTTTTTGCGACATCGAACAATCATGCATGGGATTTAAATACCGGGGGGATCATGTCGACCATCCAAGCTTTGGATGAGCGCGGTCTAAGTTTCGCCGGGACCGGCCGGAATCTCGCTACTGCAAGTAAGCCCGCACTCGTAAAGGGGCGCGGGACAGTTGCACTAGTAGCAGCGGCGTCAGGAGCGATCCGCGATGGAGCTGCCGCGACAATAACAAGGCCCGGGGTTAATGAGATCGTTCGTGAACCTGACGGTGAGCTTACGCCATCAGACGTGGAGCGTTACCTGGCGGCGATACGAGTTGCTCGTGGTACTAGCGCGGCAGTCATTGCGTACCTGCACAATCATCATTGGGAAAAACAAAAGTCCGATACGCCTGCGTGGCAGCGTGCCTTAGCCAAGGCTGCTATTGATGCAGGTGCATGCACTTTCGTTGCACATGGCGTGCCGGAGTTACAGGGTATCGAGTATTACAAGGGTGCTCCTCTATTCCACGGGCTCTCTTCGTTTATATTTCAAACGGAAAAGCCCGACGACGCCTACGGACCTGAGGCATGGCAATCCTTAATCGCCGACCTCGAGATCGAAAATGGCCGAGTGACGCAAGCAAAGTTATGGCCGATCCAACTTGATCACGAAGGCCTGATTTATAACGGACGGCGTGTGCGTGGCAGTCCGTCTCTGGCCAATGGAAATAGCGCTGAAATTATCTTGGGGCGTGTAAAAATGTTAAGTGAACGGCTTGGCGGCACCGTCGACTTCAAGACCATTGAGATGCGTCTCGATAATAGCATAATCCTCTCGATGACGGCCAAGTGACCCAAGCTTCTCTCGTTGAGTTTAGACTTATTTTTAAAAATATAACTGCAGCCAATGACGCTGATTTTCTAGCCGGAACCCGCAACGCGAGACACAGCACTCAGCCCATTATTGTTGAACTGTCATGAGTTCATTCGACGGGATGTGCCGTCATGTTCTAAGGCCGCAATGCGCCCAATATCAGCCATTAAAAGAGCCGTCTCTTTCGCCATAAGCGGACATTACATCGGTAAGGTTGATATGGTGGATTTGTTTGTCGCTGCTGACAGCTCGCTTTGTGGTGTATGATTTGGATAGGCAGACATTCATTCATATCATAATCAAATGACGTCCCTGGGCTGCAAATGCCGAGGTCAGACGAATAATGCTCAGAGCCCTTGCTGTTATCCATAACACTATCTCGAACTCGTTGACGCTAATGCATCAACTCGTTGACGCTAATGCATTCCCAGAAATGAATGCACTCACCCAGGCTTATTCGCTAAATTCTGGTACGGATATGCAGGCAATTTAAGAATCAAAACACACGCCGCCGCCATCATCAAGCCGAAACCCATGAAAGCCAAATGGTAGGAACCCTGCCAGGTGTAAATTCCGCCCATCACTAGAGGTCCGAAGGCACCGCCTCCATTGAGAGCGCCAAACAATATAGCATATATTTGACCAAACTTTCTGAGGCCAAAATAGCGGGGCACGAGGTAGCCAATCATATCCATTTCAAAGCCAAGTGTCAGGCCGACGCAAAACATTGCTATATTTGGCGCCTGTAGACTGTCGAGCAGGTATAACCCAAAAATCAGAAGGACGAAAAAGAACACAGCCACGTGTGACGCAAAAAAACGGTCGAAAAAATAACCCGAGCTTATCCGTCCCACAATGCTTGCAAGCCCGACACCGGCGAGAACGGAGGCGGCATCGGTAGCGGAATAATCTTGATCAACAAGAAAGGGTACAGCGTGGGCGATTGTGCCATTGATCACCGAAGAGACGAGAAATAGCGCCAAAGCTAAGATCCAGAAGCTTCGGGTACGAAACGCCTCCCGAACAGTCAGACCAACAAGCGAATTCGCTGGCGCTAATCGGGCTAACTCAATCGCCCTAACCGAAGTCGCGGCACTGGCTGCAGGCTCCCTTATGAATAACAAGGTAAAAGGGAGTGCGACGAGCAGCGGGAGAAGTGCCAGAGCTAAATAAGCTGTCCGCCAACCATATTCTGAAATCACAGATTGAGCGAAATTCGGGACAATCGCGGCGCCAACAGCTGTACCAGAAAGCGCCAGACCAATGGCCAAGCCATTACGGCGATTTATAAAGGTTGAGATACTTTTCAGATAACCGACCGGATTCAATCCCGCGGATGTCATTCCAAACAACGCGTAGAGCGCAACGAACATTGCCAATGAGTTGGTGAATGACAACAACGCGACGTTGATGGAAAATAGGAATATAAGTGGCCCGATAACCCGCTTGACACCCCATCGGTCCATCGCCCAGCCCACGAGCAACACAGATGGTATGCTGATAAACTGTACTGAAGAAATTCCGAGAGATAGTTCAGCGCGGTTCCAGCCAAATTCCGCTTCGAGCGGTTGCATGAATAAGCCGGCGGTATACTGGACAATGGGAACAGCGCCAAAAGCGAGTGAAATGGCTGCCCCCAATACTATCGTCCACGGATTACTAAAGCGTGAGGGGGATGATGAAGAGTTCACAGTATGACTATCAGACGCCATTGAATTAAAACCTTCCCTGTCATGATGACTTATGGCCGCTGACTGCACTTCCCGCGTCAGAGCTGAGCTTATAAAAAACGATAGCAGCAACGAATGCGAACAGGGCCATTACCTCAATTGCGAATTCGAACGCTGAGAGGTGTTTTTCCTGAGGTAATTGAGACTGCAGCACCTCAACGACAACTGCAGCAATACCAACGCCGAACCCTTGCCATAACTGTTTCAATGTATCGGCCAGACTGGTCGCACGACTGGACCGTTCAAGGGGCACCTCAGCATAAACCATGGTATTGAGGGCAGAAAATTGAAGCGATCGCAGCAAACCAAAGCCAAACAGAATGGCCGCCACAAAAAACACGGAAATCTCTCCACTTAGAAAAGCGCTTGCTGCCATTGCGACCGCCACGCCCAGCGCATTGAATATAAGAACTGAACGAAACCCAAATTTTTGCATCATATAAGGCGCAATTTGTTTTACAAATAGACCGCCAAGTGCAGAACTAAAAACAACCATCCCAGAAAGAAAAGCAGAATAACCAAGTCCAATTTGTAAAAGTAGAGGTAATAAATATGGAACAGATCCGATAAATATAAAAAACAACCCACCACCAATTACTACGCTTCTGAAAGTTTCGTATTTTAATAGAGATAGATCAATCAGGCCGTCGCTCGTTTTGCGAGCGTGCCGAGCAGCAAGAACAAAGAGGATGGAGCCTACGGTAAAAATGATAAAAGTTAGATCGGATGGAAATCTTTTATCTACCAGTGACTGCAGGCCGAACATCAAAAAGCCCACGGCGCCTCCACTATAAATGAAGCCAAGCCAGTCGAAGCCGCGGCGCTCCTCGCGCATTTGCGGGATATAAAGTCTGATGAGGACAATACCTACAAAGGCGATCGGGATGTTAATAAGGAATATAAAGCGCCAATCTGCGTAGCTTGATAGCAAGCCTCCGACCGGGGGGCCAAGCACCGCGCCCATGAGAGCCGGCGTTGTCACTAAAGACATAGTCTTTACCAACTGGGACCGTGGTGCATTCTTCAGAATTATCAATCTGCCAACTGGAACCATCATCGCGCCCGCGACCCCCTGAAGGGCACGGGCCACTGCAAAACTGCCCAGTGAGTTACTGAAAGCACATGCAAGTGACGACAAGGCAAATAGGCACATTGCTGCGGTGAAAATTGTTCGTGTACCGAAGCGATCGGCTAGCCATCCACTAAGAGAGATAAATATCGCGATGCTAACAAAATAAGCCGTGATGCCTATACTAGCAGCCGCAACAGTGGTGTTTAGAGAATGGGCAACCGAAGGAAGGGCAGTGGCAAGAACCGTACCATCAAAATTTTCCATAAAAAATGCGATCGATACCGAAAAAACGATGCCGAGCGGGACTTTTTGTTGTTTTTCTTGATCAAAATCCGCCATGTTTACTGCGATTCCAGTTTTTCTAAATTCCGAAATTATCTCGCTCTTGCTTCCTTAATTTTGCACCTCTCATGTGAATTTCTTGGTTTATCCGTTTAACGCGCAGACCTCTTCGGGCGTCAGAGGCCTTATGTTCCTGCCATCAAGAAGCAGGTGTAATCTCGCTGTTTCTTCGAGTTCCTCCATGGCATATTGTGCGTCTAGGAGCGTCTTGCCCGACACCACGGGACCGTGATTCGCTAGGAGGACCGCATGGTGCTTGGTAGCCTTAACCTCGACCGCTTTTGCGAGAGCAGCATCTCCCGGCGGGTAATAGGGTATCAGGGGAAGCCTCCCTACGCGCATAACGTAATAGGCAGTCAGCGCTGGCAACACGTCGTCCGGGTCTACGTCCGCCAGGATGCTGACAGCAACCGCGTGCGTACTGTGAAGGTGAACCACTGCCTGATCGCCGGCCCGCGCGCAGTACATGCAACGGTGGAGGAAAGCCTCTTTGGTTGGCATGTCCCCCGAAACGAGCTCTCCGCTATCCGTCAGAAGTGAAAGCCTCTCTGGATCAAGCGCGCCGAGCGATACATTAGTTGGAGTCATTAACAACCTGCCGTCGTTCAGCCGAATGCTAATATTGCCCGTTGATCCGAAAGTAAGCCGTCGCTCAAAAATCGAGAGACCGGCACGAACGATGTGATCACGCAAACGGGTTTCTTCAGTTAGGATAGCAGTCATTTGAGTTGATCCCAGGCCTTGAGAAGAAAATCATCAGAACCAAAATTGCCAGACTTTAAACAAAGCGCAATTGTTCTGCCTCTGTGCTTAAACGAAGTCCACGGAACACCTGGGTCGATTTCGGGTCCAATTATGAGAGTATCGGCCCCAAGCGAGTGAGTAACCGCCCCCGATGTCTCGCCCCCCGCCACGATAAAGCGGCTGGTCCCATTATCAAGCAGAACGCGAGCAACCTCTGCCAAGAACTGCTCGATCAGCGCACCGGCGGATTCTTGACCTAACATTTGTTGTGCCTGGGTTACTTCATCCGGCTCAGCGCTGGAATAGAGGATGGGCGGACGCGCCCCATCTGCGCTGCGGACAAAGTCTACCGCGTCTGCTATCGTTGTTTCTCCACTATGAAGCGATGCTGGAAAAATCCGCATGGTTGGGACACCTGCAGCCGCTGCCAGTGCTATTTGCCTACGGGTCGCCGCAGAACACGAACCCGCTAGAACGACTGCACCGCCGCTAGCCGGGACAATGGGCACAGGTGCCACTTCAATTTCCTCAGGCGGGAAATTAGCTGCTAATCCCAAGCCGATGCCTGATCCGCCAGTTACTAGTTTCAGATTACGGGCCGCTTTACCGATCCGGATGAGATCAGCGTCATCTATAGCATCAACAATCGCCACGCCTTCCAGATCCGAAAAGCGAGCCTCGAGCTCTGCAGCTCCTTTAGCCACCAGTTCATGTGGCACTAAAGATACGCTATGGCGTGATTGGCGTTGCAGCACCCTAACCAGATTGGCATCCCGCATCGGAGTCAATGGATGGTCCTTCATCGAACTTTCCGAAAGCAACGAACTACCTACAAATAGGTGGCCTTGGTATACTGTGCGGCCATTTGCCGGCATCGCTGGGCATGCGATCGACCGCGTTTCTCCTAGCTGTTTCATGAGCGCATCGATCACCGGACCGATATTTCCCTGATCCGTTGAATCAAAAGTCGAGCAATATTTGAAAATGAAGCGGTCAGCGCCGCTGGAAACCAGAAACGCCAACGCGGCGAGCGATTGGCTGACTGCATCCTCAGGGGGAACGGTCCGACTCTTGAGGGACACGATAATCGCCTGGTTATTGTTATCGGGCAGTTTTGATTGCGGCACACCAACGCATTGAATCACTCGCAGACCAGCCCTTACGAGCATCAAGCCGAGATCAGTCGCCCCTGTCAGATCGTCCGCTATAGCTCCTATGAGCATCTTCTCAGACCACCGGAGTCAATAACGGATTGCCTGCGAAATGCGCCACTAAATTGGCAACGACGAGGGCACCCATGGCGTCCCGCGTCGCGACAGTCTTACTGCCTTGATGCGGTGATAGCACGACGTTGTCCATCGCGAACAACGCTTCTGGAACATTAGGCTCATCGCGGAAGACATCCAAAGCTGCTCCGCCAAGCGATCCGTCACCCAGCATTTCCACAAGGGCGTCTTCGTCAACCATTGAACCCCGGGCCATGCTCACTAGAAAGCCAGCAGGACCGAGCGCGGCAAGTACCTCTCGCGATATGAGCTTTTGGGTGTCCTTGCTGCCTGGGGCTATTACGACAAGCCAGTCGACGTCACGCGCCATTGCAAATAGATCATCGTAAAACAAGTATGGCTCGCGGGGTTGTTGCCGACGCCCATGGTAGGCGACCCGCATCTTCATTGCTTGCGCGCGCGCTGCAATCTCTTTCCCGATGCGGCCCAAACCTACAATGCCGACCACCTTCCCTGTCAGTTCGCCAACATTGGGATACTGTCTCGTAAGCCAACCCCCGGTACGGATAAATCGATCAGCGTGAACAATCTCCCGCGCAAGGGCGATCATTAATCCGATCGTAATTTCTGCAACCGCATCATTAAGGACATTGGGTGTATTCGTAACTCGAATGGATCGGGCTTTCGCGGCCGCCACGTCGATTGAGTCATAGCCTACACCGGAGTTGGATATGATCTCTAAATTAGGCAGCTTTTCCATCAACGCCGCAGATACCTTGCCGCCAGCTACGCCTTTAATCCGGTGACCTATATCGTTGATCAAAGCTTCGCCATCCTCTGCAGCCGAAAGACTGTGTACGACGAAGTGCTCGCGAAGGGATGCTACACAACTCGGAACCATCGGCTGTGTGATCAGGATTTCGGGACGAATGGCGGCCTCCTCAATATATAGCATGTCACCCAGCACCTTAGGGGAGGCCCACATCAAGCTCCAATATGTTTGACAGTGCTAATCATTCGGGGAGAAAATCAGAGTTGGCCGGCTGGTGGCGTCGACGAATCGGTTACTACATCGCGAAAGCTTTGAATTAGCTTATCGCGAAGTGGCGATGGCATATCTTCGCGATAAACTAGAAGCACGCTACTTTCTGCGCCAGATTCTACGTTAATATCTCGCCAGACAATATCAGAAACATGGATTGCTTGGAGCGATTTAGGCGCAATGGTAACACCAAGCCCTGCCGCGACCAAACCAAACGCAGTTGCTGTATCCTGAATTTCTTGCACCACACGAGGCGTAAAGCCCGCCTCTGCGCAGAGTGAAAAGATCTGCTGGTAAAATCCGCCGTCCTTTTTTGCCGGACGGAGCAAAAAATCTTCGTCGATTAAATCGGCTAAAGACACAGGCCCCTGCAGATCTGCGAGACGATGGTTAGCCGGAAGCACCAGCATAAGCCTGTCTTTGAAAAGCGGCACCGAACTTACTTCACGCGGCAAGACTGTTCCAGCTGCTGGACGGATGAAGCCTACATCCAAATTGCCTAATTTCAGCGTGTCCAGTATCAACAAAGAACTGTGTATTTTTAGCTCTAAATGCACATCAGGGTAGCTGTCGTGGAAACTCCTGATTGCTTTTGCGAAGTTCGGCAACAGAGGGGCTGATGTTGTAAAATGAACCCGCAAGGTGCCCACTTCACCCCTTGCGAAGCGTTTGGCTGCATCGACGGCTCGCTGCACTTGTTCCAATGCGTTTCTTGCTTCAACCAAGAAAAGCTTGCCCGCATCGGTGAGCTCAACCTTGCGACGGTCTCGCTTGAAAAGCAAAACCCCCAATTCACGTTCAATTGCTTGAATCTGCAAACTTAGTGGGGGCTGCCCGATGTGCAGGCGTTGTGCTGCTCTGCTGAAGTGCAACTCCTCCGCAACTGCGACAAAATAGCGAAACTGGCGCAATTCCAATATTCAGTTGCCTTTCTAATCCTCGAATACGAGTCGTCCCGCGCTAAAAAATTATGTCAAAACTTATCTCGAGGAAGCGCAATTTGGTAATTTGTAAAAAAGCTATCCGGCGTTCAAAGCAGTGTCAATAGTGACACGCTTTGAACTAAGACCGATTCGCTTCGGACGGGACGACCTAGCTGTTACGATGATTTCACCCAGACACCGCAATTTTGGCTGTACAATCGAATGTAAGCAGGGCCGTTAGCTCGCGGACATTTGCAAGCTCTTCGGCTTTGCCTAGCAAGCTTATGATCGAATTAGTGGTTTGCTTATCGGCAAACTGTTCCGCGTTGTAACGAAGCTTTTCTTCTATCTCGGCGTCTGTAAAAGGAGCTTTCGGATGACCCGGGAAAGGTCTGGCGGCGCCATGTAATATGCGTCCGTCTTTGAGTTCTATCTCTACCCGTGACAGGTAACCGTCACTCGCTCGCTTTAACTTTCCATCCGTGATGGCGCCTAGTGTTGGGTCAGCAATAACTTTCACCTGATTGCGGACAAAGGCGCGACGTGAGGGTTCCATGACCCGATCAACATCAAAGCTTTCCACGCGGATGTATCCATCAAGCACCGCCGCCCCAACGATGTAAGGCATCGAATGGTCAGCAGTTTCACGCGAGATCGGATTGTAAGGGTCCTGCCGGATCGCGACCAGATGGTCATACGCACCCTCTTCAGAATAAACTCTAACTTCGCTGATTTCCGTAAGATCGGCGACCTGCCCGCGTGCTTCCAACGCCGCACTGATCGCACTTTGACCAACCGATCCGACGGGATACAGCTTCATGTAGGTGTCCGCTATTCTGCTGAGTGGCTTCGCCGGATCGAGCAGCTCTTTAAGGAGCGGGATGGTACTATGGTCGTTCTGCATCTTTGCCAGGAAACCATTGCTTCCCACGAAAGGTCGGATCGCGCCTTCGATACCTACGGAGGCAAGAAGGCAAGCCTGCAACGCATTGCGTACCGCATCGCTGCCGTTGAACCGTTTCCACATCGTGAGGTCACCGCGCTTGTTTAGCTCGCACGATTCGACCTCGTCGGTCGCCATATGTGGCACGATGGCAATGCCAAGCGCTTCGCGGGTCTGGTCATAATCAAGGCCAATCACTCTGGAGATTGCTGCGCATGCTCCAATGCCAGTTAGGTTGGTGTAATCCCAGCCCCCGGGCGCGGTGGTGAAACAATCGAACATCGCTGCCACAACTTCGTATCCAACAGCTAGAGCTTCGAGCAGTTTTGGGCCCGATACGCCCTTCCACTCCGCTGCCGCGATAACACCTGTGGTAATATCTGAGGGGTGGCCACTGTTGCGACGACCAACGAAGAAGTCGTTGTAGTCGTAACCACGCATGAGGGATCCGTTGATAAGCGCTGCGACATCGGGCGTTGATCGGATGGATGTTCCCCAAATCACACAAGGTCCGGTTGGCGACGACATCAATTCTGCGAAGCGTCTGCCAAACTGGGTAGCCGGATGACCAAACGCTCCGAGCGCAACCGCAACAGAGTCTTGGAGAGCGCGCTTCGACGCTACTTGGGTCTTTAAGTCCAATTCGCCAGAAACATTCGTGACATAGCTTGCAATCGTTTCAGCAACTTCGTCACGATATTGGGGAATAGCGCCAGCCGACATAACATACCTTTCTTCTACTCGGGATTTACGAATGTATTTATTCAGCGTTCAACGCCGATGTCTAATTTGGTTTGGTAGCAATCTTATTCCTGGTGTTTATTGCCGATCGACAATTCAATCCATAAACCGGCCACCTGACAGATTGAGACACTCGCCTGTGACGTATCCAGCATTCGGATCTGCAAGATAGAGCACGGCGTGCGCTGCTTCGATCGATCGGCCGAAACGACCGACCGGGACTGCCAATAAGAGCTTCGCCCTTTTTTCTGATGTCATCGTGGCCGTCTGTGGTTCAAATAATGCGGTCGCGATCGCGTTAACGGTAACGCCACTCTCGGCAACTTCTGCCGCGAGCGCACGAACAAAGGAAAACACGCCGCCTTTAGCCGCTGCTGAAGGAGCAGTGTTGTGATGGACACCGGTTTTACCCGACATGGAACCGAATGCGATGATCCGTCCTTTACCACGAGGGCTCATTCTCATGGCAGCTTGCTTCATTAAAATCGCTGGCTGAATAAGTTCGCTCTCGATTGTATGTCGAAGCTCCGCCTCGTCGACGTCCAGAATGGGCTTGTTACGAACAATACCGGAACCGACGACGAGTATATCAAGTGGCCCAAGCGCATTTTCACATCTGGAGAGAAAACCATCTGTATCGTCGGCTACCTGGCCAACCGACTGCAGCCTGTCACCCTCGCCGGTTCTATCAACTACCACATTTGCTCCAGCACTTATTAGGGCGTCAACAACAGACGGCATCACGCCTATATCAGCCAACGTGACCGCAGCATTCAAACCTCGCAGCGCGTTCATCATCAGTCAGACCGCGACGAATGGTTCGCCAACTCGAACCTGTTGCGCCTCAAGAGCCGTTTCCCGGAATGGCCCGTCTACCGGCAAGATAAATGAGGCCGAACGGACGCGCTGTCCTTGCGGGTCCAATGCAGGAGCTTTCCCGCCTTGCTGCACCTCAAGAGCGGCCTTCCGAAGCTTGGCCCGCGCCATAACAATCGCCTTGTCTGTCGATACCAGATGCTCCTGAGAGCGGTCGCAGACGGGTCCCATGCTCTCTTGCAGGGACGAGTCTTGGATTGCGATCCCTTTAATCCCGCTATAGACAATTTTCGCCTTTTGGGCTTCTCGGTCCATAAGATAATCATTGTCACGATTTGCCACAGGTCGGAACGAACCGTCCGGAATTAGAATTGGATGGACCCCGTGACCGGTTTCCATCAGCGTCACTTCTTCCTCTGTAAGCGGTCGGGTTGGATGGAATGTCATAGTCCAGGCCATGCAATTATGGTCGTCCATTGGCACCCAAGCATGACCGTTGAGTGCATTGCCCTTATAAGGGGGGATTAAAGTATACCATGGCATCATCCACTGACTCAGGCGCCAATAGTGATGGCCTGTTTCAGCTGGACGCTTCGCGCCGATTGCGAGACCTCCGATGGAATCCATGACATCAAATTCGGTCTTGGTACTCGCGGCGTATTTCGCGCCGGCGGTCCCCTTGTGTAGGGGATCGCGCACTACGTCGCCAGAATGTAGGAATGAAACGTGAGCGGAGTCGATGCCGCCTTCCATTGCCTGCAGGTAATTTGATTCTTGCCAACGCTTGGACAGAAAACAATGACTTGCTGGCAAGTCTATCCATTCGAAACTTGGAAGCGGGGGTTTTTCTTCCAGTGGCCCCATATAGGCCCAGATGACACCTGCTTTTTCTTCGACAGGATATGATTTGACTTTAACCCTCTTGCAAAAATCCTCGCGTTCGGACGGAACTTCCACACATTGCCCGTTCACGTCGTACTTCCAGCCATGATATGCGCAGCGAAGTCCGTTTTCCTCATTTCGGCCAAACCAGAGCGAAACTCTCCGATGCGCACAGAATTCATCCATGAGCCCAATCCGACCGGATGTATCGCGAAATGCAATTAACTTCTCGGACAAAAGGGATACGCGAACAGGAGCACAATCTGGTCCTGGCAGCTCAGAGGCAAGCATGGCGGGAATCCAGTAGCGACGGAAAAGATTACCCATAGCCGTCTCGGGGCCAGTCTGTGTGAGAAAATCATTTTGGTCGCTTGAAATCATCTTTTGCCCTTTCTGCTTTGGTTCTGACCTTAAATTAGGTTCCAATAAATTAGGTTCCAATGAAACTGAACATTTCCAGACCCATATCTCGCTCTCTGCACGAACTGGCGTGCGCTTTGCCCGGTTATCGCCTTGCGGTGCCGCCCCTCCGCCTGCTGGCGGGGGACGAACTCTCCTCAGAAATCAACGTTCAATGTTAAGCCGATTGTCCGTGGTGGCGACGAATTGATCGCGACCGGAACTTGGGCATTGTAGAAACCTGAGACATAGGTCACGTCATTCATCAAGTTTCGGACAAACACATTGATATCATAGCGCTCAGCAATGGTTACACCGGCGCTGACGTTGACCAAGTACCAATCAGGCAAAGTAGTGAAAGCAGGGCTAATCGGGTTGAAAGCAGTGTTACGTCCGCTTTGATAGCTTAGGTCACCGCGGACCCAAGCCGGAACAGAGCCAAGCGAAAAATCAATCTGTGCACTGTTATTGATTGTCCATTTAGGTGTGTAGGGCAGATGATCTCCCGGAGACACTTTGTTGATGGCCAAAGGCTGAAACGGTTGTTCGCCAATCAGCTTCGCGTCCGTATAACTGCCGCCAATGTTAAGCTGCAGCCAGTCTAATGGTTTCGCGGATAACTCCATTTCAGCGCCAACGGCTTTTGCGTCCCCGGCATTCGTGATGAACGAATAAGCGCCGGTAACATCGGTTCCTTGTGCCTGGATACCTGACCATACCATGTAATAAAATGCACCGTTCAGAGTGACACGGTTATTGAGCCAACCGCTCTTGAAACCGAGTTCGTAATCCCAAATGCTATCCGATTTGTAAGGCGGCGGCAGGTCGAGTGTCAGACCCAAGGGTAGATTGGGCCCGCCAAGACGGAATCCTTGGGAGGCTCCGACGTAGACCAGCATTTCCGGGGTAATCTTCCAGTTAACTTGGAACTTATAGGTTTGAGAAGATTCCTTGTATTTTGAGGTTGGGAAAACGGTACCCGTGGTGATCTCAGTCGCGGAAGCTCTTAGCGACTGCGAATCCAGGTCACGTCTTACTTCAAATACTCTTACGCCCGCAGTTGCACTGAGCGAATCTGTCAGCTTGTAAGTGACCTCACCAAAGCCGGCAATCTGCCGTGTGTCGTCCTGGTTTGCCCGCGCAAACCTAGTTCGCGCTGGCTCACCGTCATAGTCGCCATTGGCATCTGCAAGCCCAGAGAGAAGCTGGAATTGATTTTTTCGATTCTGGTAAAAGCCGCCTACAGTCCATTGTAGCGGTCCTGAGCCGGCCGAACTCAGGCGTATTTCGCCGGAATAGCTCTCGACGTCCTGAAAGTTCCGCAATGCGCGCAAGGTCCCTGCGGCCAGCCGAGCTCGTACCTGATCAACTGGCTGACAGTTAACATAGTCCCGGGTAGGGCAAGAAAAGTTATGGGTTACGACCGAGTCTTTGTGGTTAATTAGGGTACGATGCTGATAGGATCCTGCCAGACTCAACGTCGCCCACGGCATGTTGTAAGACGTGATTAGGTTATACGCCTGAAATTTATCATCGCCTGACTGGTTCACGAAATTGGCGGCTACCCATGGGGTCGCTGCGACTGATTCAAATGAAGGATTGATGTTGAAGAGGTTACCGAAATGCGTTTTCTGATAGTACGCGATCAAATCGATCGTCCAGTCTTCGACTGGTCTCGCGCGTAAACTCAAACGCCCGCCTCGGGCTTTTACGGCGTTTGTATCTTCCTTTTGCAGGTAATACTCGTCGATATATCCTGCATCCACATCTCGATAGGCCGTTACTCTTAGGCCCAATTTATCCTCAATTATTGGAACATTGAGTGTTCCATTTAGCGAGGTGTTGGTTCCACCGCTACTTACGCTGCTCAATGTGCCGTTCACCACTCCTGAGAAGTCGCTAAGATTAGGTCTAGCGGACAGAATGCGGATTGTGCCTCCTTGGGATCCGGCACCATATAGCGTACCTTGCGGGCCTTGGAGAACCTCAACGCGTTCAATATCCCATAGTTTGACATCCGGCTGCTGTGAGCCAGCGCTGGTGTTTTCCCCTGTAAAACCAGTGATTGGAATTTCATCAAGATAAAGGCCGACCTGCGGCTCCCCCGCCGCAGTGATGCTTCGGATGGTATAGCGCTTCTGGCCGGGCCCCTGATCCTGAACACTTAACGCAGGCACCTGTGCCGCAATATCTGCGATAGATCTTGAATTTGTCTTTTCTAATGTATCCGCACCCACCGCGTTAATGATCATGGGTGTGTTTTGAACTGTAGTTTCTCGGCGCGTTGCCGTGACGATTATGTCACCGTCCGTCGAAGGTTTTGCAGCTTCGTCGTTAGATGATTGTTCAGGCGCTGCCTGGTCTAAATCAACTGCGGCGAAAGCAGGGACCGCGCACAGTGAAGCGGCCGACGCAAGAAGATGGATAAGCGAAGTGCGATACAAAGACATTTAAGTTCCCCCCTCAACTGTTTGAGAATTTCCCTGCAACATAGTGCAGTCCAAATCAGGGGGACGCTAATTGTATTTGCTGTCAGTCTTATATGCTATTCTAGATAATGGCTGCCGCCCTCAAGGCGAACAGGCACGAGTGCCGGTGGGGCCGGCGGTGAAAGCATATTACTCGGGGAAATAAGTTTAACTCGTGATAGAATTAGACTGGATCTTAGATTTCGGTACCGTTTCGGCAATTATCTAGATTGTCATCGCGCTAGACGTCGGGCGCTCGGAACGCCCGTTCCAGCAATAGTCTGATTTCGCTAGCGTGAAGCGCCGCTGGAGCAGAGATGGCAGAAAACACAACCGGAAGCCTAAATCGAAAAGATGGAGCGAAATTCCCTCAGTGTTATCTTTCGCTGCCCTCGAGATTAATTTGTTTTGCATGTGGCAAAGACCGCCTTGTCGCATCTCACGCCTTAGCCAAGTTCTAGCACATGCAGCCTAAGCCATCGCAAGGCAGTAGCCCTTCCGGGTGTGACCCGTCCGCCTCTGTTAGTCTTTCAACTGAACCGATCCTTGGCAGGCTAGTCAAACGAGATGCCAGTTACCGGACGGTTGCGCTGGTCATCTCTTGCGCCCTATTTATGGAAAGCCTCAATGCAACAGTCTTGGCTACAGCGTTGCCTTCGATGGCGCGCGACTTAGGGGTGCTGCCGTCAGAGATGGGTATTGCCCTCAGCGCGTACCTTATGGCGCTTGCGATATTTATTCCGGCTTCTGGAGCCTTGGCGGATCGGTTTGGCGCGAAAACTACATTTCAGTGTGCGATTGCTATTTTCGTTCTCACCTCAGTTTTCTGTGGGCTAACCAATAGCCTTGCGGCGCTCATGTTAGCACGGCTCGGTCAAGGCATTGGGGGCGCTATGATCATATCAGTCGGGCGACTGATTATGCTTCGCTCAGTTGCAAAGCATCACATGTTAACAGCGATGGCGTGGATGATGGTGCCCGCTATGATGGGACCGATTATCGGACCGCCATTTGGCGGCCTCATAGTTGACTGGTTTAACTGGCGGTGGATCTTTTGGCTCAATGTGCCGATTGGCGTGCTTGGCCTAATTTTAGCTGAACGCTTTTTCATCGATTGGCGCTCTCCGTCGCCGCCGCCCTTAGATGTTAAGGGGTTCGCACTTTCAGCAACTGCTTTAGCGTGCTTATTGGGCGGCTTTGAACTTATTGGTCGGCAGGGTGCAGCAGTTAACGCCACCCTGATGGTTTTCGCCGGCCTCGGCTTAAGTGCACTATACTTGTTACACGCAAAAGTGACTGAAAACGCGATTTTAGACGTATCGCTGGTTCGGATTCCTACGTTCCGGCTGTCTATGATTGGCGGCTCGCTTACCCGGATTACGCAAGGCGCTCAGCCGTTCTTGCTGCCTATGATGCTGCAACTGGGTTTTGGCATGTCACCTGCGCAAAGCGGATTCCTTACAATAGCAACAGCATTAGGAGCCCTCGGCATGAAAGGTCTGGCGCAGACCATTCTCCGCCGATTCGGTTTTCGTTCGAGCCTTATTTTCATCGGAATTCTAGCGGCCGGAGGCTTCGCGGTTTGCGGGTTTTTCCGCCCGGGCTGGCCGCTCTCTATGATTTTTGCGGTGCTAGTGGTTTCCGGCTTTGCGATGTCTTTTCAATTCACCGCGTATAACACAATTGCCTTCGACGATGTGGACCCTGCGCGGTTGAGCTCAGCCACTTCCTTCTATAGTACATTCCAGCAGTTTACGCTTGCGACTGGAGTTTGCGTAGCCGGCATCGCACTCGATGTTTCGATGGCTCTCAACGATCGTAAGTTTGTGAGCGTCGGAGACTTTTCTGCTGCTTGGTGGACCGTAACGGCGATTTCCCTGTTGGCGGTTTTCGCCAATGCGCGCTTCGATCGCCAAGCCGGAGAAAAGCTTATAATTAAATGACGGATCGCAAGGGAGATTTCGACCTACGTATCAACGCCACTTCTTCATCCAGCCGAGGCCTTCGGATGTTCCGTTTAACGGAACATATTCGCAGCCGATCCAGCCCTCATATCCGGCTCTATCAATCTCACTAAAAATATAGTCATAGTTCAGTTCGCCTATGTCAGGTTCGTGACGGCCCGGATTACCTGCCACCTGGACATGACCTATTAATGGGAGGAGTTGTGTGAAGTTGTGAAGCACGTCGCCTTGCGTGACCTGCGTGTGATAAAAATCATATTGTAACCGGAGATTTGGCGCCGCTACACGCGAGCGAACTACCTCCATGCTGTCTGTGCCAGCCAACATACAGCCCGGAAGGTCGCGTCGATTCAACGCCTCTATCAATAACATGATGCCCGTGCCCTCGAGCCGTTTACATGCATAAGTTAAGTTCGCGACCAGCGTATCTTCTAGATCGTTGTAATCGACATCAGGCGGCATAAGCCCCGCGAGACAGTTCAGACGGCGGCAGTCAAGTATACGAGCATATTCTATTGCGAGATCTAACCCTTCCTGAAATTCCGCCTCTCGCCCTGGGTGACAAGCGATCCCGCGCTCTCCGGCGAGCCAATCTCCCGCAGGCAAATTAAATAGAACAGGTTCAAGTTCGTTGGTACTAAGCTGCTCTCCAATCACATCGACTGGGTAATCATAAGGACCGCGAAACTCCACTCCTTGAAATCCATCGTTCGCTGCAGCCTGAAAGCGGTCAAGAAAACCGAGATCCGTGTATAGCTGGCTGATATTCGCATCAAAAGAAGGCATTTTTAGTCTCCAAGTGATTATCTAGAGTGTCGCTTCAGATCCGTCTAATATTACACGCAACGCCGGTAATTTGGGTGGCGAATAATGCGTTGTGACTCAGCTACTATTGACGACATCAAGGCTTGCGACCCGGGATAAAGCAACTGAAAGTGTCGACTGTGCTTTCTCAACGAGCTCTGGTGCAAGCCCGCGGCGCGCGGCCAAGAACAACGGCCGCTGTATAATGGGCAAAACAATCGGGCGAACAACCAGGCCTAGAGCAGATGCAAGGTCGCTCGTAGACGTAGCCCCGAGGATCGTGCTGCCCTGACCTGACAATGTCGCTCTAATGCGAGAAGCCGACCCGTCAATTTCCAGGACCACGTTCAGGCAACGGCCCGCCTCTGTGGCTCGAGTTCTCGAGCATTTTACGGAGGGGATTGCCATATGAAGGCAGTATAAGTGGCATTGCCAAAACCTCAGCAAAGGCCACGTTGCCACGCGCGTCATCTTTGCAAACTAAATGCATCTGCTCCCAGGCAATCGGTGGGGCGTCCTCAACCTGCGAGAGCGAAATCGCAATGTCCGCTGTGCCGTCCTGAATCATGTCAAGACTGCCACGCGTTCCGGCTTCGATGATGCGCAAAGACACGGCAGGCTTGCTTTTTGCAAACTCCTCCAGCAAAATCGGAGTGAGGTCTGCTGCAATTGATGGGATGATAGCAAGGCGCAGTTGGGTGTTCGACAAAGCGCCCCCTAGTGCCAAAAGTTCGTCCTGAGCTTGCTCGATCTGAGCGATGATCTGATCAGCATGCCGTCGCAACAAATGTCCCGCCTCAGTGAGAGTCACGCCATTTGGGTGACGGTTAAGCAACTTCGTTCCTAGCACAGACTCGATCTGCCTAATATGGTGGCTGAGGGCGGGCTGAGCTATACGAAGAGACCTAGCTGCACCTGAGAGCGATGCATGATCGGCGATCGCGACGAGATATCGGAGCCGTCGAATATCAAGAAAATACTTCATGTAGCCATACATTGCTTTTATAGCTCGTCGTTGCAATCTCTATTGGCGAGATTCATTTGCCCAACGTACCCCGACGTATAGCAACAATGCTATTTAGTTCAGGAGACCGCACGTGAAGCTCAGAGCAATCCTCCAGCCTAGTCGCCGTGTTTCTCGGGAAACGGTCGAGAAGTTTCGGGAGATCCCATCGGCGGTGATAGGGGACTGCATGTCCCGGCTGTTCGCCGCTGGCCCGCGGATTCGACCAATGCATATCAAAGGGACAGTTCTTGCAGGCCCAGCTTATACTGTCCACACGCGACCCGGTGACAACCTCTTTATCCATAAAGCTATAGACAGCGCCCTTCCGGGCGATGTGATCGTCGTTGATGCCGCTGGCGACTGCACAAACTCGCTAATGGGCGAAATGATGCTGACTCACTCCGAGACGCGAGGTCTAGCCGGGGTCGTAATTGATGGAGCTATCCGCGATTCCAATCATGTAGCCAATCACACTTTTCCCGTTTTCGCGGCAGGCATCACGCAGCGGGGCCCTTATCAGACAGGGCCAGGCGAGATAAATGTACCCATTTCGGTAGGCGGCTTGGTTGTCATGCCAGGCGATCTCATTGTCGGCGATGACGATGGCGTGATTTGTGTGCCTTTCGATCTTACCGAACAGATCTACGAAGAAGCGTCAAAGCGCCTCGCAGGTGAAGTAGCCCAACGCGACCGCGTTCGAAACGGAACGGTCGATCGCAAGTGGATAGATGATCGATTAGATAGCATCCCGTTCCCGTTTGAATACACTCGCTGAGGCACGTTGATGGTAAATGATCCGCCCGTCAGAATAATGAGCGCTTTGATAATCAGAGCGATCGTGGAGGACCACGTCTTGCCTAAACTCTTCGAGGCTGGAACACCGGTTGAGATGGCTTGGGATCCTACAGCCAAGTTGATGCAAAGGATCGCAGACGGCGAGCGCGCCGATGGCATCGTCGCAATCGACACATCCTTAGACGAATTGGAGGAAAAGGGCCTGATTGAGGGATCAAGCCGTCGCCGCTTCGCTCAAGCTGCCTTTGGCCTCGCAGTTGCCCGCGGGGCGCCGCGACCCGACATATCGACGGTAGACAGGCTGCGCTCGGTGCTGCTCGAAAGTCCCCGCGTAGTTTATTCGCGCGCTGGCGCAAGCGGGATGTATTTCGAACGGCTCATTGACGAACTGGGAATAGGCGCACCTGTTCGCGAAAAGGCTCTTATAATTCCAGCTGGTCTAACCGGTCAAAAGGTCGCCAGCGGCGAAGCAGTCATCGCTGTGCAGCAGATCAGCGAGCTGCTTGCGGTGCCGGAGATCGACTTGATTGGTCCGTTTCCAGCCCCGGTCCAAGAAACCACTAACTTCAGCGCGGCGCTTTTCAACGGTTCTGCCAATGCCGCAGGCTCAAACATCTTTTTTGATGTGCTCTTTTCACCGGACGTCCGGTCGGCTTGCGAGGTTGCTGGCCTCAAGCCGTTTTTCGAGTAAATTATTATGACAAAGTCGCCTCGTATAGTCCTCTTGCACGCCACCCAGGTGGCCTTTGATCCGATACATTCAGCTTTCCGCGAAATCTGGCCGGAGCCGGAGCTAGTGAACTTACTTGACGATTCGCTCACACCTGACCGGGCCCGCGAACCTGCTTTATCGGCAGCAATGACTGAACGGTTCTTGTGGTTGGGGCGATATGCGCTGAAGATTGGGGCAGACGCTATCCTCGTTACTTGTTCGGCTTTCGGGCCAGTAATCGATGAAATGTCACGAGAATTTTCGGTGCCCGTCCTAAAACCTAACGATGCAATGTTCGAAGCCGCGCTCGAAATAGGATCCAACGTTGGTATGGTCGCAACGTTTCAACCGTCGATCCAAACGATGGAAGCCGAGTTTGACGAACACGCAGCATCAATGGGGAAAGCGGCAATTCTCAAAACGATTCTGGTCGAAGATGCGATGACCGCCCTACGCGCTGGTGATGCCGAAACCCACAACAGGCTGATTGCAAGCCGCGCTGGTGAACTGGGGGGGGTAGATGCAATTATGCTCGCCCATTTTTCAACGTCACGAGCACGAGCAGCCGTTCAGGCCAGAAGCGCTGTTCCGGTTCTGGCTGCACCATCGGCTGCGGTCCAACGCCTTCGTACACTCCTCGAGTGACTACCCTAGGCTGGCTAAATGACCGGAGCGGGCCGGAGAATTGAATCAAGCAGACGTCCGAGAATCCATCGGGGGAGCTTTAGCATTAACCATTAGTGCTCCGCGATTGATCGGCGAAGATCATAGTTTTTTGTAACTGGAATTTTCGAAATCCAAAACATCGAGAGATTAGCGGGGATAAAGTGCTGCATGAAATATGACGTTTTGATCGTTGGTGCAGGGCATGCTGGCGCGCAGGCCGCCATCATGCTGCGACAACTTAAGTTTGAAGGCACGATAGCGATGATCGGCGATGAGCCGGAAATTCCGTATGAACGTCCGCCTTTGTCGAAGGAATATTTTGCTGGCGAGAAAACCTTCGAGCGCATCCAGATCCGCCCTATGCAATTCTGGCACGACCGGAACATTACGATGATATTGAGCAATCGGATAGTTTCGGTCGATCCGGCAGCGTACACCGTTACTGGCGAGAACGGTGCAACTTTTGGCTATAAACAGTTGATATGGGCGACTGGAGGGTCCCCCCGTATGTTGCCAATTGACGGCGGAAACCTCAAAAATGTGCAAGGTGTCCGGACCAAATCCGATGCGGATGCCATGAGAGTAGCATCAGAGATAGCTAAACAAATTGTCATAATAGGCGGCGGGTATATCGGATTAGAGGCTGCAGCCGTTCTGGCAAAAGCCGGCAAAAAGGTTGTGTTGCTTGAGGCACTTGATCGCGTTCTTGCAAGGGTTTCCGGTCCCGAAATATCACGCTTCTATGAGGCGGAGCACATATCCCAAAATGTTGATATTCGGCTCGGCGTGTCTGTAGCTGCAGTTGAAGGTATTGGTTATGCCACGGGTGTGCGTCTGTCTGACGGCGAAGTAATTCCAGCAGACTTAGTCATTGTTGGTATCGGTATTATACCCGCCGTTGAACCGCTCATTACGGCAGGAGCATGCGGACATAACGGTGTAACGGTTGACCGGCACTGCCGCACTTCCTTGCCCGATGTCTTTGCTATCGGCGATTGTGCAGCCCATGTGAATCAATATGCGAACAACACCGAGATCCGGCTGGAATCTGTTCAAAATGCCAACGACATGGCCACCATCGTCGCAAAGACAATTTGTGGTGAAGCCCAACCCTATTTGGCGGTTCCTTGGTTTTGGTCAAATCAGTATGATCTAAAGCTTCAGACGGTCGGACTTTCCATGGGCTATGACGAGGTAGTGTTGCGTGGTAATCCCGAAAGTCGGAGTTTTTCCGCAATTTATTTAAAAAATGGAGCTGTTATCGCGCTGGACTGCGTAAATTCTGTGAAGGATTATGTGCAAGGCAAAGCCTTGGTCAGCGGTAGGTTGCAAATCGACCGAGAGTTACTAGCCAACAGTCAGCGCCCGTTGAAGGAACTATTGCCTTAAACTTTTGCCGCAGAGATGACGGCAAGCTGAGCCCTTTGATTACAAGGATAATCCGACGATCCTATCCAAACGCGCAGCCGATAAACGTCCGAGACGTTGGTGCCGACAGCCAAGCGTTCTGACGGCCTAAACGGCAGCTATTCACAATCCGCGTACAAAAGCAGATAGACCGCTCTCGGCCCAACTACAGTCGTCTATTTGGCGCTCAATAACTATCCCAGTTCAGCAACAAGTAAGGAGCCTATTATTCCCGCGTCTTGCCCAAAATGGGGCACGCAGAGATATTGGTCGGACTTAATTTCTTCGGGTGCATATCCACCCAGATGAATAAGCATCGCCGCGTGTGTCGCCGCTACCAACCCGGGTGTTTTGCCGACACCACCTCCCAGAACGATGCGCTGCGGTGACAGGATAAGCTCAAGGTTCGCACAAAGTTGTCCCAAATAGTCCGCAATGAGGGCGTGCTCGGCACTGCCAGGTAAGAAGTGGCTGAGTGACTGCCCAAAACGGGCCAGGATCGCCGGACCGGCCGCAAGGCCTTCTGCGCAGTTGGGATGGAAACGGCAGGTCGACAGAGCTTTATCATTACTGTGCCTTTGTAGAGCAATATGGCCGATCTCGGGATGGAGCAGAGCAGGAAGCGGTTTGCCGTGACAGATGATCGCGCCCCCGATACCGGTGCCAACAGTTAAGTAAATGCCAAGGTCCGTCTTGCTCAATGCTCCAAGAGCCGCCTCGGCTATACCTGCAGCGGCAACATCGGTGACTATATTGGGGGCAAGACCAATGGCGGACCGGAGAGCCGAAGCGAGATCGAAACCGCTCCATCCCGGCTTGTTGGTCTGCAGTAACCTGCCATAGTTGCCCGCATGTTGGTCAACCACGATTGGGCCAAATGCGCCAACGCCCAGTGCTTCGATCGGCCCGAGCCTTTCGCATCGAGAATTAAAGAATGCGGCAAATTGACGAACCTGCAATTCTGGAGCAACAGTCGGTAGGATGGCGCGTTCCAAAATCGTGCCATCGTCATAGCCGACGGCAACCAATGACTTAGTACCGCCAAGTTCAATCCCGCCTACGAGGCGTTTTTCAGGCATCTGCGATTTCACTTTCCTGCTTGGCAATAAGACGCGCAATCACCGGTCAAGCAACACCAACGCACTCACACCGTTGCCAGATTAGGCCCGGCTATCATAACAATAACGACAGCGAGGCCACTAGACGCCGCGCTTAGCACCCGGAAATGGAACAACCCTGGCCGCGAGGCTGGCACTGGCGCAATAGGTTCCCCACGCCTCCATCAACCGCACTCGTTCTCCGGGCTTGTCCGGCGTCCCCAGATAGGTTGTGCGGCGATAGGCGGCTTGCACTGCGTCAGGTGTCTTGTGGGCTAATGCAGCTTCGACAATGGCATCAGGGAAGTCCTCATTTGCTGCCCAGTCGGTAAAAGCGGAACGGAAGCCATGGACATGGTATGGCTCTCCCGCGTCCCGCAGCACCTTCAAGAGCGTCATATCGCTCATTGCCCCGCCACTTACACCCGGAAAGACAAAGTCGCTCCCTGCCAGTCTCAGTGCCGCTGCCCTGTTTAGCACAGACAAAGCCGCTCGGCTTAGAGGGACAATATGGGCCTTTGCCCGTTTCATGTGATCGGCGGGAACGGCCCAAAGTCCCGCTTCTAAATCAAATTCATGCCATGTCGCCAGTCGTGCTTCCTGTGAGCGCACACCAGTCAGGATCAGCAATTCGAGTGCCAACCGACCATATGAATGTTTCCTTTGTAGGGCGATAATGAAGGAAGGGATTTCTACATAGGGCATCGCTTTACGATGAACCTGTTCCTTTATCTGTCGTGGCAGTCCCCTCCCCGCTTTCAAACTGCCATTTCCCGAAGGCGACTCGGTTGATCGCCAGCCCTTGGCATGAGCATAATCGAGGACCGCACAGATGCGGTTGCGTACCTGTCGCGCTGTTTCGGGAATGTCCTGCCAAATAGGGCTTAGAGTGTTGATTATGTCAGCCGCCGTTATTGCGCCCGTCGTTTCGTTTCCGAGTTTGGGAAAAGCGTAATTTTCAAGGGCCGCAAGCCATTGGCGCGCGTAAGTCTTGCTTTTCCAGCCACCTTCGTTCTCCGCATGATATTGGATTGCGGCTTCCCGGAATGTCACTTTGGCAGAGGTGGCGTCTTTGCGTTCCGCCAATATGTCGCGCCGTTCAACCTTTATAGCCATCCGTAATTCGCGCGCCTTATCGCGCGCCATTGCCAGCGTGATCAGCTTTGCACTGCCCAGCCCTATGTCCTTGCGCTTTCCGTCGTGCTGGAACCGCAAAACCCAGCTTGCCGCGCCTTTCCCCGTAACTTTCAGTAACAGCCCATCGCCATCCTGATAGGTGCCTGGAATCGTAAGCGCCGTCTTTACCGATATTGCCGTCAGCTTGCCCATTTCGCTTCCCCACAATTTTCCGAACGAATTCGAATTGCCAAAGTGTGGGGAACGCAATTCCTGTCCCACACTTTTCCCACACTTGCCTCTGGCTGCATGCAAACGACAACAGACGTGTGCGGACGATATAGGCACTTATAGCCCAGCATTTGCTGGACTTCTACAGCTTTTCACGAACATCGGTGAATAAGAAATTGGTGGACAGGGCTGGATTCGAACCAGCGTACGGAAAACCGGGCAGATTTACAGTCTGCTGCCTTTAACCACTCGGCCACCTGTCCACATCTTCGTCGGGGCATCACGCAATTGCATGAGGGCCGGTCCCGTCGAAGAAGCAGCCCAATGGCGAAACGGCCCTTGCCTGTCAATGCCTCAAGTGGGAAAGGACGGCATAACGTTCTCTTTTAATGCACAGGGTAATGAAATGTCTTCACACAAGAGCCATCGTCGTCGTGGCGCAGCTGTCGTCAGCGGTAATCCCAAATTTTACGGGCGGCACGCTGTCTATGCAGCGCTGGATAATCCCGAACGCCGCCTCATCAACTTGTGGGGTACAAGGGAGGAAATCGGCAAGATTGTCGTGCCTGACGGGCTCACGGTCCAATATGCCGAGGTAAATGACCTTGCGCGCTTTGTGCCGAAAGACGCGCCGCATCAGGGCATCGTGCTTGAAGTCGCACCGCTGGAGGACGTCTGGCTAACCGATGCGCTGGCCGTCGCCAATGACGACAACCGGCCTTTCCTGATTCTCGACCAGGTGACCGATCCACACAATGTCGGCGCGATTTTCCGGACCGCTGCGGCTTTTGGTGCGATTGCGGTGGTCACGCAGGACCGGCACTCTCCGCCCGAATCCGGGGCATTGGCTAAGGCTGCATCGGGCGGGCTTGAAGTCGTACCGTGGGTGCGTGTGGTCAACCTTGCCCGTGCGCTCGAGGAAATCGCTGAGGCAAGCTATTGGCGAATCGGGCTGACGGGCCATGCAGATGTGACGCTGGAACAAGCGCTCACTCCCGGGCGCAACGCGCTGGTTCTGGGTGCCGAAGGCGACGGCATGCGCCACAATATTCAGGAACATTGCGACCAGCTTGCCAAATTACCCATGAACGGACCGATGGAATCCTTGAACGTGTCCAACGCTGCAGCCATCGCATTGTACGCCGCAACCGTGCGGCGGGGTTAACACACGCGCATGGGCATCCCAAAAAAGAAGCTTCACGCCGCACTGAATTCACTGGCAGCCATTGAGCCCGGCATTGCCGCGGCGCTTGCAGTCACTGGCTATCCGGACGAGCGTCTGCGCGAGCCCGGTTATGCCACATTGCTGCGCACAATCGTTGGACAACAGGTCAGCGTTGCCGCCGCGGCATCGGTCTGGAACAAGCTTGAGGCGCTCATTGGTCCCGAATGCCCGCCACAGGATTTGCTGGCGCAGGATTTTGACGCCTTGCGGGGCTGTGGCCTGAGCCGGCAGAAACAGGGCTATGCCAGGTCACTGGCTGAACTTGTGCTGTCCGGCGACTTGCCACTCGACGCCCTGCCCGCCGATGACGAAGAAGCGATTGCGTATCTCACAAAAGTAAAAGGTATTGGCCGCTGGTCCGCTGAAATTTACTTGCTGTTTGCCGAAGGACGCACCGACATTTGGCCTGCAGGCGACCTTGCCGTTCAGGAGGGCGTAGGTCGTCTATTAAAGCTGGAGACGCGGCCGTCTGAAAAGGATATTCGCGACATCGCCGAACGGTGGCGTCCCCATCGCGGGGCTGCAGCCATCTTTACATGGTATATCTATGAAAAGGGCTTTCAGGCGATTTAAGGCCTCAACCCTTTGTTCATTCCCATCACTTCAAGCAGAAATGTCTTCGGTTTTTTGAAATAGCGGCTCTTCCGGTTGACGCTAAGCCCAAGCAATGCGGCGGCTTCCATGGCAAAGTGCACGCAGTTGCGCTTTCCAAGATTATAGCTTTTGCCCGGCAGGTTGCGCCACTTGTCTACAAAATTCATGAAGCGCAGATATTCCGCGTCGGTCAGCGTGACCGAAAAATGAGGATTGCTGGAGGCAATATATTTGGCGTCCTTGGTTTCAACCATACCCTTGACTGAACCCATCAATATCGCAGGTGAAACGGTGGTGGCGGTAAAGCCGTAATTGGTATCGACTGCCTGACCGGTTGAGTCGACCTTGCCTTGCAATTTTACAAATGCGTGCGGAAAATGATCCCCGAAATCATGGCTGTAAAATGTCGCCACGACCTCGGCCAAAGCGGGCGTCGGAAGCTGGCTGTAAAAGGCAAATAACACCAATGACCAATAACGAAACATAATCGCTCCTTATGGCATATTGATGTATCCAGCCTTTTTCCCACCTGCAATAATCAGTTGACGTATTCGATAAATTGATGTCGCTGACAGCCATGTGAATAAGGGGAGGCCTCATCATGTCAGAAACACAGAAAAGCATATTTATCACAGGTGCCGCATCCGGTCTGGGCCGCGAAGTTGCGCGTTATTTCGCCGATGCGGGCTGGTTTATCGGCCTTGCGGACATTGATGAGAAGGGACTCGGCGAAACAGCCGCCATGTTGCCGCCTGGCCAATGGTCCCAGCATCGGTTGGATGTGGCCGACCGGGCGCAATGGAAATCCGTTGTTGCCGAATTTGCAAAGCACACCAACGGCCACATGACCGTATTGTTCAACAATGCCGGTATCGGGTCGGGCGGACCAATTCAGGATATGACCGACGAAGACATTGACCGCATGATTGCGATCAACCTGACAGGTGTTATCAGCGGAACGCGCGCCTGTTTCGATCTGCTCAAAAATACGCCCGATGCGTGCGTGCTCTACACAAGCTCAGCTGCCGGTATTTATGGCTCAGCCGGATTAAGCGTTTATAGCGCAACCAAATTCGCTGTGCGCGGACTTGCCGAAGCCCATGATATCGAATGGCGGCCATATGGAATCAAATCGCGCAGCCTCATGCCTGGCTTTATCGATACCAACATCATCAGCGGCATCGATTCCGGGAGCAACATGACTGGCAAGGAGAGGCTGCAATCGGCTGGTGTTGAAGTCAGCCCTGTATCCATCATTGGCCCTGCCGCGTGGGAAGCGATCCACGGCGACAAGGTGCACACGCCTGTCAACAAGATGGCAAAGCAGCTCGCCTTTTCGGCCCGATGGTTTCCAAACCGGTTGCGGAAACAATTGGGACTGTTGGGCGGTCTTGGCGACGTCGTTCAGACTAAGCCGTGATGCTATCGATGGCGGTCGCCAGATCAACGTCACGTTGCGAAAGGCCGCCGGCATCATGCGTCGTCAGCAAAATCTCTACCCGGTTGTAGACGTTAAACCATTCGGGATGATGGTCGGCTTTTTCGGCGAGGATCGCCACACGGGTCATGAAACCGAACGCTTCGGCGAAATCGGCAAAGCGCAAATTCCGGCGGATGCCCCTGGCGTCAGCGTCATAGGTCCATTCCGGCAGCTCAGCCATAACCGCAGCGCGTGCCGCATCATCCAGTTTTGAAACGTCCATAGGTTAATCCTGCTTTTGCAATTCAATGAAATCATGCCTAAGTCGCCCTATGTCTTCGCGTCAAGCATCCTTGCCTTCACTCAGCATTGAAAATGTCTCGGTCATTCGCGGCAACCGGCTTGTGCTGCGCGATCTTACGCTCGTGGCGCGCGCCGGGGATATCATATGGATAAGAGGCGCCAACGGGTGCGGCAAATCGACCCTGCTGCGCCTTGTCGCGGGTTTGTTGTCAGTGACATCCGGCGTGGTCAACGCGGAAGGCGGCATCGCGATGGCAGACGAAAATCTCGCTTTGGATGCCAATCTGAACGTCGAAAGGGCACTTCGGTTCTGGGCCGACATGGACGGCGCGACGCAAGTAGAACTAGGTTCGGCTCTCGCCGATATGGATTTACAAAGCCTCGCCGACATTCCGGTCCGCTTTCTGTCGACCGGACAACGCAAGCGTGCAAGCATTTCGCGCGTTATCGCATCAAAAGCAGATATCTGGCTGCTTGACGAACCCTATAACGGCCTAGACAGCGCCAGTTGCGCGCGGCTTGATCAGGCGATTACGGCCCATGCCACGTCCGGCGGAGTCGTTCTGGTGGCTGCCCATCAGCCTCCCTCTATCAACGTCGCGCATAGCTTGTTGCTCGACCAAAAGGGCGTCGTTGCATGAGGGCTTTTGCAGCGCTAGTGGCTCGCGAGGTGCGATTGGCCTGGACAGGCGGCGGCTTGTGGCTTCCGGTTGTTTTCTATTTGGCTGTGGCCACACTCTTTCCCTTTGTGACTGGCCCGGACAAAGCGCTGCTCGCGCGCACGGGCGGCGGCATATTGTGGATCGCCGCGCTGCTTGCGACGCTTCTGCCGATTGAAAGGCTGATATTGCCTGATCGCCAGTCAGGTATTCTGGACCAGCTCGCGCTTCGCGGCTGGTCGGACGAACTCGTCGCCTTGGCCAAAATCATCGGGCAGATCTTTGCCTTTGCCCTGCCGCTGCTTTTGGCCTCCGTCATTGGCTCGGCGCTGATCGGATTGCCCGAGGCGCAGTTGGGGACACTTCTCCTTGGCCTTGCTTTGGCTTTGCCTGCTTTGTCGGGACTGTCCGTGATGATTGCAGCACTGACGGCAGGGCTGAGCGGCGCAAGCGCACTCGGCGGCCTGTTGCTGGTCCCCATCACGATCCCGTTGCTGATCTTTGGCGCTGGCACGCTTGCCGAAGATCCGGGCAATGCCATGCAGTTGCTGGCGGCCACGTCCCTGGCGATTACGGCCTTATCGCCCTTTGCGGCGGGCGCTGCGTTACGGGCTGGCCGGATTTAGGAAACACGCAAAGCACTCGATTTATTGCGCCGAAATTTTCCTGGCGTAACCATCGGCGACCATGGCTTCTACCATGTCGAACAATTTTTCCGGATCCTGCGCACGCAACACGGGAATGTTGGCCTCCATGCCCTCTGCGATCACGATTTCGCGCTTGCCGCTTGCCACAGCTTCCCAGATGACACTGGCGACCTTATCCGGGTCAATGCCACTGTCGATCGCGGCGTCGCTGATTCCGCGCACCGAGCCATCGGCGTTCAACGCATTTCGCGAGACGTTGGTTTTGACCGACCCCGGTGCAACAACAAGGACCTTGACCCCCTGCCCTGCGACTTCACTGCGCAAGGCGTCAGCATAACCAATCAGCCCGTGTTTCGCAGCGCAGTAAGCGGTACGCATCGGTATGCCTGCCTTACCGGCTACGCTTGAGATCATCACAATCTGGCCACTGCCGCGCCCAACCATATGCGAAAGCAAGGCTTGGGTAAGCGCAATTGGCGCGAGCAAGTCGACATCCACTATCCGCTGGTAGACAGAAAAATCGGTGTCGACAGCAGGTGACCTTTGCGAAATCCCGGCATTGTTCACAACCACGTCAACACCGCCTTGAAAGGCAATAGCCTTGGAAACCTGATCCGCAAGACCATCATAAGCAACCGTATCAAAGGGCAATATCAGGCAACGTTCTACGGCACCGCTCTCGCGGGCAACACGTTGTAGTTCAGCGACATTGCGGCCAGACAAGATGGCAAAGCCGCCCGCCGCCACGAATGATTTGGCCAGCGCCTCCCCAATTCCCGACGAAGCACCTGTGATCCACGCTGTTTTGTTTGACTGACGCACCATTTTTGCTCTCCTTCTCGGCTGTTACGTCAACCTGGGCTTGCCTGCTGTCAAGACATTCTGGCTTGCACTTTGCCCGCCACAGCACCACATGCGAGCTATGCTGATAGAAACCGAACTCACCCCGAACCCTGCCACCATAAAATTCCTGCCCGGCCGCGTGGTCATGGACACCGGAACGCGCGATTTTGCGAGCCCTGAGGAAGCGGAAGCTTCACCTCTGGCCGAGGCCTTATTTACCCTTGGTGATGTGACCGGTGTGTTTTTCGGGCATTCGTTCATTTCGGTCACAGCCGCACCTGGCGTCGAGTGGGCAAGCCTGAAGCCGGATGTACTTGGCATATTGCTCGATCATTTCAGCGCCAACATGCCTTTGTTCAAACCGGCAGCCGCTGGCTTCGCTGTGCCTTCGGGTGACGCAGATTATCCGCTGGATGATCCGGACGATGCAGACATTGTGGACCAGATCAAAGAGCTGATCGAAACGCGGGTTCGACCCGCCGTCGCAAATGATGGCGGCGACATCATTTACCGTGGATTTCAAAAGGGCGTGGTCTTTTTGCAGATGCAGGGTGCGTGTTCAGGCTGCCCATCATCATCCGCTACATTGAAAAACGGCATCGAGCAGTTGTTGAAACATTATGTTCCGGAAGTGACTGAAGTCCGCGCCGCCTAATAAAATTTCTAATTGAAAGCATAATGATGTCTACATCTTTAAATGACGCTGCGCTAGACCAGCTGTTCCGGACCGCGCGCAGTTATAATGGCTATCTGGATACGCCCGTTACCCAAAGCCAGCTTGAGGCAATTTGGGAGCTCATGAAATTTGGTCCCACATCTGCAAATTGCCTGCCTGCGCGGATCATTTGGTGCACCAGCGACGCTGCCAAGGCAAAGCTTGCCGCATGCACGATGCCAAGCAATGGCGAGAAAATACTTCAGGCGCCGGTGACAGTGATTATCGGAATGGATCTGGAGTTTTACGAAAATCTTCCCGAGCTTTTCCCGCATACCGACGCGCGCAGCTGGTTTGTCGGTAATGATGCGCTGATCGAAAAGACGGCTTTTCGTAACAGCAGCCTGCAGGGCGCCTATTTCATGCTCGCCGCGCGTGCGCTTGGGTTGGATACGGGGCCAATGTCCGGTTTCAATAATGCCGCAGTAGATGAAGCATTTTTCGCCGGAACCCCGGTGCAGTCGAATTTCATCTGCACGCTTGGTTATGGCGACAAAAGCAGCATATTTGAACGCAGCCCGCGTCCGGCATTCGACCGGTTCAACCAAGTCGTCTGATTTATGCGGACATTGGTCATCGATACGGCGACACGGGCGTGCTCCGTCGCGTTATTTGACGATGACCGGCCCGTTGCTGCGCAATTTGAGGTTATCGGGCGTGGCCACGCCGAACGGCTCCTGCCGCTGATCGCATCCCTGCCCGATCAGGGCAAGGCAGACAAAATCATGGTCAATACCGGGCCCGGCAGCTTTACAGGAATCCGCGTTGGCGTTGCGGCCGCAAAGGCTCTGGGTCTCGCCTGGCGCATTGAGGTCCATGGCTATAGCTGCCTCGCGCTGGTGGCTGCGATGGGTCAGTCGCAGGATGACGCATCCGGACCAATCGACGTCGTTATGACAGGTGGCCATGGCGAATATTGCTTCGAAGCCTTTGACGAAGCCGGCCAGTCTGTTTCGCCAGCCAGATCGGTGTTGCCAGAACAGCTAAATCAACTTCTTACCGCTGGGGTGGTCGCAGGTGATATTGATCCGCCACGCGGGGATCGCGTGTGGTTTGAAACATTGCCTGATGCGCGCCAATGGCAACTGATTTTCGCGCGCGCAGCGCTGCCCCCAGTGCCGATTTATGGTCGCGCGCCGGACGCAAAACCGGCTGCAATCCGTCCATGATCAGCGTGGTCGAGGGCAGCGCGGGCGATATTTCCGCTGTGATGTCGGTCATGGATGACGCCTTTGACCGAAGATTTGGCGAAGCGTGGACAGCAGCCCAATGTCTTTCAACACTTGTTCTGCCTGATTGTCGGCTCTTGTTGGCCAAATTTGAGGGCGAAGTTGCCGGCTTTGCCATTAGCCGTTGGGTTCTTGAACATGAAGAATTGTTGATGATCGGAGTTTCTCGCGCACTTCAGGGACAAAAAATCGGTAAAGCGCTACTATCGGAAATAATCGGTCGCGCGCGAACTTCAGGACGCACGAAAGTTTTTCTCGAAGTCCGCGATGGCAATAACGCTCATGATTTCTATGAAAAATCAGGGTTTATAACCATTGGTCGCCGTAGAAATTACTATAAAAGTGCTGAAGGAATTAGTCCGGACGCGATTACGATGAACCTGGTTTTAAAATAATAAGTTACAATTTGAGTGTTTATTGACGATCTAATGTCGAACAGGTATATAATGAAATCTCTACAAAACAAAATAACGGGTCAAGGATTTCTCATATGTCACCAGAAAGTAACGAGGTTTCTGAATTATTAATTACGTTGACTGCAGACATTGTCGCCGCTCATGTCAGCAACAATAGCGTTGCCGTATCCGACGTTTCGACTTTAATCAGCAACGTACATGCCGCATTGTCGGGTATTTCCGGTCCTGAAATCGTAACGGAAACGGTACTCGAGCCCGCTGTTCCCGTGCGAAATTCTGTAAAACGCGATTACATTGTCTGTCTCGATGATGGCAAAAAGCTAAAAATGCTGAAGCGCCACCTGATGACGCATTATGGCATGACACCGGACGATTACCGCACAAAGTGGGGATTGCCTGCCGATTATCCCATGGTTGCGCCTGCTTATGCCGAGCAACGCCGTGAACTCGCCAAGGCAATCGGCCTTGGACGCGCGCCGGGGTCAGGTCGCCGGAAAAAAGTGAAATAAGCTTTTCAGACTGCAATTGGACATGAAGGCCGGGGCTTACCCCGGCCTTTTTCTTTGACGAATCACGCCGTGCCACTAAATGTCTCGATGGATGGACAGCAAAATCGACATTGAGGCGCTTTGCAACGAACGCGGCCTGCGCATTACCGACCAGCGGCGCGTTATTGCCCGCGTCATTTCCGACTCGAATGACCATCCGGATGTAGAGGAATTGTATCGGCGCTCTTCGGCCATCGATCCCAAAATTTCGATCGCTACCGTTTACCGGACCGTTCGGCTATTTGAAGAGGCCGGAATATTGGACCGGCATGATTTCGGCGATGGTCGCGCACGGTATGAGGCTTCGCCGGAGGCGCATCACGACCATTTGATTGATGTCGAAACGGGCAAGGTGGTTGAATTTGTTGACCCCGAGCTCGAGGCGCTTCAAAAAATTATCGCTGAGCGGCTTGGCTATCGCCTGGTTGACCACCGGATGGAGCTTTATGGCGTCGCCATCGACCGCAAGGATTGAACGGCGCAATCCGGCGATTTTTATCGCCGGACAGTTCCTGTTTGCAGCACGCTTGCTGCTGATGGCTGCCAGCCTCGTGACAGCACTTCTGCTCCACAATTTATGGCGGCTGTTCCAAAAGCCTTCGCCCTGGCCCCGCCTGTTTCTGTTGTCCATCAGCTGGACCAGTGGCATTGCGACCGCAACCACTGGCAACCGCGTCCGCGCCAACGTGTTCTACGCCGCAAATCACCACAGCTGGATTGATATCCCCGTAATGGCCGGTGTCACGGGTTGCACCTTCGTCGCAAATGACGGCATTGAAAGTTGGCCGTTGATCGGTTGGTTGTGCAAGATCAATAACACAATCTTCGTCAGTCGCGAAAACCGCACGAGCATCGGCAGTCAGGTCGATGATCTGCGCGCCGCCATGACTGGCGATCAGCCTGTCACGATCTTCCCTGAAGGCACGACTCACGATGGCTCGGGACTGCTGCCATTCAAGGCATCCTTGTTCGCGGCGCTCGTGCCACCACCGGAGAACATGCTCGTTCAACCCGTTTACCTGAGTTACGGGCGCCATACGCCGCGTGTTGCATGGGTTGGCGACGAAAAGGTCACCGAGAATTTCTGGCGGCTGTTGTCCTATCTGAAACCGATTACTGCCACACTGCATTTTCTCGAGCCATTTGACCCTGTCTATTATCCCGACCGCAAGGCCATTTCTGCCGAAGCACGTGCGCGGATCGGCGCTGCGATGGAGGGTGGCGGCAACAGCGTACGCTATGTATAGTCGCGCTCTATGAGCACGGATTCCCCCAAAACCTATTCGATCAAAAATTACGGTTGCCAGATGAACGTCTACGACGGCGAACGCATGGCCGAAATGTTCGAGAGCCAGGGCATGACGCCTGCCGACGAGAAAGCCAATGCCGACCTTGTTGTCCTGAACACATGCCATATTCGCGAAAAGGCGGCTGAAAAGGTCTATTCCGAGATTGGCCGCCTGCGCCGCAAGGACGGCAGTAGCCCGGTCATTGCCGTCGCCGGCTGTGTCGCGCAAGCCGAGGGCGGCGAAATCAGCCGCAGGGCGCCAGAAGTCGACATCGTCGTTGGCCCTCAGGCCTATCACAACCTGCCCGAAATGGTCGCAGCGGTCGGACGCGGCGAACGTGTGGTTGATCTGGACCTGCCCGGCCTCGACAAGTTCGGCAAATTACCTGCGCGCCGCAAACAGGCGCCTTCGGCGTTTCTGACGGTACAGGAAGGCTGCGACAAATTCTGCACCTATTGCGTTGTGCCTTACACACGCGGGGCCGAAATCTCGCGTGGCTGGAATGACCTGCTTGATGAGGCCAAGGCGATCGTCGACGCAGGCGCCAAGGAAATCACCTTGCTCGGGCAGAATGTCAACGCATGGGATGGCGAAGATGACAAGGGCCAGATGCAAGGGCTTGATGGCCTGATCCGTGCACTCGACCGGATGCCCGGCCTTCGCCGGATCCGCTATATGACAAGCCATCCGAACGACATGACCGAGGGGCTCATCGCCGCGCATGGCGATGTTGAAAAGTTGATGCCTTTCCTCCATCTGCCCGTGCAATCGGGGTCGAACCGCATTTTGAAGGCGATGAACCGAAGCCACAGCCGCGACAGCTATTTGCGTATCCTTGACCGCGTCCGCGCGGTGCGGCCCGACATAGCGTTCTCGGGGGACTTCATTGTCGGGTTCCCCGGTGAAACCGACACCGATTTTGAAGACACGTTGAGCCTCGTGCGCGAAGTGGGCCACGCGCAAGCCTATTCGTTCAAGTATAGCCCACGACCAGGCACACCTGCCGCCGATATGGCCGAACAAATCCCCATGGATGTGATGGACGAGCGGCTTCAGCGGTTGCAGGCGCAGATCGTCGCTGACCAGACCGCGTTCAACAACCGGACCGTGGGAAAAGTCTGCGATGTTCTGCTTGAGCGTCCCGGCAAGTTCGCTGGGCAGCTCATTGGAAAATCTCCATGGCTTCAATCGGTGCATGTGCTTGCGCCAGACCTTTCTATCGGCGATATCATTACAGTCGAGATGACCGATTCTGGACCACTCAGCCTGAAAGGTGAACCAACGATGAGAGCAGCTGCCTGAATGGCAAAAAAAGCCCAAGCGCAAGCCGGTGACCTGTCCCGGCTGGAAATGAGCTTCGACAAACCGCATCTGATCAACGCGGTTTTTGGCGAATTTGACCGTAACTTGGTGACCATTGAAAACCGGTTGGGCGTCTATATCTCGGCACGCGGCAACCGCGTCCAGATCGAAGGCGAGGCTGGCGCAATTGGCCGGACACGCGACGTCCTCAACGACATCTATTCGCGCATATCGCGCGGACAGGAAATGGACAGCGAAGCCGTGCAATCGATCATCGCCATGACTGCTGAACCCACGCTGGAGGGCATTGTCCGCAAGGATTCCACCGATGCACCCGGAATCATGATCCGGACGCGCAAGAAAACACTGGTTCCGCGCTCGGCTACGCAGATTCCCTATATGGAGGCGCTGGCACGCGACGAGATCATCTTCGCGCTTGGGCCTGCAGGGACAGGCAAAACCTATCTGGCAGTTGCGCAGGCCGTTGCCATGCTCATTACCGGCGCGGTACAACGCCTGATCCTTTCCCGCCCAGCGGTCGAGGCGGGCGAACGCCTTGGCTTCCTGCCCGGGGATATGAAGGAAAAGGTCGACCCCTATCTGCGGCCGATTTACGATGCTCTATATGACTGCCTGCCTGCCGAACAGGTGGAGCGGCGAATTGCCTCAGGCGAAATCGAAATCGCGCCAATCGCTTTCATGCGTGGCCGCACATTGGCAGATGCTTTCATCATCCTCGATGAAGCGCAAAACACCACTGCTGCCCAGATGAAAATGTTTCTCACCCGTTTCGGCATGAACAGCCGCATGGTCATTTGCGGTGACCCGCATCAGGTAGACATACCCGGCGGCGAACGCATGTCTGGCCTGAACGACGCGGTGCAGCGGCTTGAGGGCGTCGACGGCATCCAGACCATCCGCTTCAACAGCAGCGATGTCGTGCGCCATCCGCTCGTCGGCAAGATTGTCGACGCCTATGAGGGCGGACATGATTGACGTCGAACTCGACATTGGAATAAGTTGGAGCAAAAGCAGTTTTGGGCAAGGCGAAGTTGAAAAAGCGGTTGATGCCGCCGTGCGTGCTGCCGCCCTCCCCGGTCTTGACGCCCATCCTGCACCGGTTGAGGTGAGCATCAAGCTTACCGATGATGCCGAAGTCCATGCGCTTAACCGCGAATGGCGCGACAAGGATAAGCCTACAAATGTTCTAAGTTTCCCTATGCTGGAACAGGATGAAATTGAACAGTTTCACCATGCACAACCGGTATCGCCTCCGGTGATCAATATTCCCGGTGATCCATCAGAAATGGAACTTCTCCTCGGCGATATCATTCTCGCTCATGAAACCTGTGCAGCCGAGGCCAAAGAAAAAAATATCCCGGTCGCGCATCATGCTACCCATCTGGTGATCCACGGCATGTTGCATCTGCTCGGTTACGACCACATCGAAGAGGCGGAAGCTGAATCGATGGAGGCGCTTGAGGTAAAAGCGCTTGCATCGATGGGGCTTCACAATCCATATGACGTCTAAATCGACTAATAAGAGGCCAGTACGCTTCCATCATGCCTGAGGGTGACAGTTTTAACGGTTCAAAAACCGTAACCGACGACGATAATGACGGGCGAATATGGCAGCGGCTAAAGACCATGTTCTTCGGCCGCGACCATGAGCCCACCTTGCGCGAGCAGCTTGAAGAAGCGATTGCCGAGCATGAGGAAGATAGCGAAGACAATGGACAATCTGACGATGACGGTGACCTGACCGCTGTCGAGCGCACTATGCTGCGCAATTTGCTGCACTTCAGCGAGCATCGGGTGGATGACGTCATGGTGCCACGCAGCGACATCGTTGCGATTGAAGAAAGTGCTGGCTTCGCCGATTGTATCGCGGCCTTTGCGGAACATGGCCACAGCCGCCTGCCGGTGTATCGCGATACGCTCGACAGCGTTATCGGGATGATTCACATCAAGGACGTATTTGCGGTTCTCGCATCGGGTGAGACACCACCGACAGGCCTTGAGTCCTTCATTCGTCAGCCACGTTTTGTACCCCAGAATATGAGCGTGCTTGCTTTGCTCGACGAAATGCGCCGCACCCGCACGCATCTCGCTATCGTGCTTGACGAATATTCGGGAACCGAGGGTCTGGTGACTATTGAGGATCTGGTTGAAGAGATTGTCGGTGAAATCGAGGACGAGCACGACGAAGAGCCCGAGGCGCTATTTGCCCGGCTCAGCCCTGATCTGTGGGAAGCCGATGCCCGGGCAGAGCTCGATGATCTCGCAGAAGCCATCGATCCCAAATTGTCCGAAGTCGACGAAGATGTCGACACGCTGGGAGGGCTGGCATTTGTGATTGCAGGGCAAGTGCCCGACATTGGCCAGATGCTGTTGCATGAAGCAAGCGGTTGGAAACTCGAAATATTGGAAGCTGACGAGAAACGCGTCACGCGGATCCGGCTTTATGCGCCGGTACGTGCAACCGACGAAGTAGGTGAGTAATTACTGCTCAGGCCGCGCAAGTTTACGCATATCCTTCACGCCGCTTTGTACTTAATCGTCATCCTGAACTTGTTTCAGGATCACGGTTGAGAGAAATGACAACACCACCCACTTGCAATGTAGGATTTGGCCTGTCAGCAAGGCAATTGAACATCGCCAACCGCCCAATTGCTGCAGGAGCATGCAATCAGCGTTAATATGTGTCCTCGGCCATTTAGGTGAGGCCTTAGTGTGAACTTAGCAGGATTTCTGCCAACTCTGGGCAACTCTGTTGGCGAAGCTTCTGCCTAGCCTGCCAGCTTACGGGCTCTGATGCGCCACGTGGCGGCAAGCGTTTCCAAATCTGCAAGTGCGCCCAGATCGCTCCCGCTTTCCTTCGCACGGTGCCCACCACCGATCAAAAGCCGGAACACCGTTTCGACCGTCCAATCATGGGGCGCCTGATCTACTTGCTGGATCAAGTCACCAGGTGCCACTTCGCCTTCTTCAATAACACGGAAATATCCGCCAGAACGGCCAGTCTTGATGACCATCCCCGACAATCCATGCACGGAAAAATGATGGTCCAGTTTCCAGCAGGGCTGGCGCCCCTGCGCAATTTCGACCAGCGCCTTGCCAATGCGGAACCGGTCGCCGATACGCAATGTGTTTTCAGTGAGCCCTGACGCGCTGATATTTTCTCCGAATGCGCCAGGATGATCCAGCAGCGGATGTGCGAAGCCTTCCGCCGCAAAATGGGCGATCCAGCGGGGATAATGTTCGGCCGGATAGAAATGGACCGCCTTGTCCGGACCGCCATGAACGGTCGGATCAGCGACCTGGTCACCTTCAAATCCAAGTTTTCCCAAGAAAACGGGACGGTCGACCGGCGCACGCGCCATAGCACTCATCGTACCATCGGCGCGAAAGGGATTCGGCTTTCCAATCAGCAACGTGTCGACTTGGCTTAAGATCATCGCCGCACCATATCCCACCAAATGCACCATTCCCATTGGCATTTTGCGCTACCGCCGATAAAAGCGCTGCGATGCAGACCAGCGACCTTCGCATTGCGCTTTTCAGCGGCAATTACAATTACGTCCGTGATGGCGCAAATCAGGCGTTGAATAGGCTTATGGGCTATCTGTTGAGCCAAGGCGCATCGGTGCGGATCTACTCGCCGACAATCGAAAAGCCTGCATTTGCCCCCACCGGCGACCTTGTGAGCGTACCGTCGGTCGCCATTCCTAATCGACCCGAATATCGGATCCCATTGGCTATGTCCCGATCTGTGCGGCGCGATCTGGAGGCCTTCAATCCCAACATCTTGCACATCGCGAGCCCGGACCGTGCCTCTCGCCAAGCGGTCAAATGGGCACAGAAACGCGACCTACCAGTTTTATGTTCTGTCCACACCAGGTTCGAGACCTATTTCCGGTACTATAATCTGTCCTTTGTAGAGCCCCTCATTGAGGCATGGATCCGCCGTCTCTATCGCAAATGCGACGCTTTGGTCGCCCCATCCGAAAGCTTCGCTCAAGTCTTGCGCCAACAACGCATGAACTACGACATCGACATCTGGTCGCGCGGCGTCGATCGTGAGATTTTTGATCCCAGCCGCCGCGACATGGCCTGGCGGCGTGGACAGGCTATGGCGGACCAATTACCTGTGATCGGTTTTCTTGGCCGTCTGGTGATGGAAAAGGGTCTCGATGTCTTTTCGGATGCAATCGACCAACTGAAGCGGCGAAAGGTGCCGCATCAGGTCATGGTCATAGGGGACGGTCCAGCACGTTTGTGGTTTGAATCGCGCATTCCCGATGCCAAATTCGTAGGCTTTCAAGTGGGGACCGACCTCGGCCGCGCAGTGGCAAGCATGGACATGTTCTTCAACCCTTCCGTCACTGAAGCCTTTGGAAATGTGACACTGGAAGCGATGGCAAGCGGACTGCCGGTCGTCGCAGCCAAGGCCACGGGTAGCCAAAGTCTGGTGGTCGACAAGATGTCGGGGCGGCTCATCACCCCAGGGGCGATCAACCAATTTGCAGATGCCTTACAGGCTTATTGCGTCGACGAAGATTTGCGCGCCCAGCATGGCGCAGCAGGCGAGCAAAGGTCGCGCGACTATAGCTGGGATGCAATTAACCAGACGATGGTCGACACCTATCTGCGCCTCATCCGCCAAAAGGCAGCACGCGCCAGTGCATCGCGTTAGGCTGTTGCGTCGACATATCCGGCAAGCCTGCTCCGGAACCTCTTCACAGCGCCCGCGGTCACACCATCATATGCAAAAGCCCAAGACTGTCATATGAGCGATCTGTTTGGAGAGAGCCCGGAGGTCCCGGCACGCACCCCCGAAAACGCCCCGCTTGCGGACCAGCTTCGCCCCAAGAAGCTGGACGACGTGATTGGCCAGGAGCATCTGACTGGACCTGAAGGCGCCATTGGCCGCATGGTCGCTGCGGGCAAGCTATCCTCGATGATCCTGTGGGGCCCGCCGGGCACGGGCAAGACCAGCATTGCGCGGCTGTTGGCAGATGCCGTTGACATGCATTACAAACCGATATCGGCGGTCTTCTCGGGTGTAGCGGACCTCAAAAAAGCCTTTGCTGAGGCCGAAACAATGGCCCGAGCTGGCAAACAGACCTTGTTGTTTGTGGACGAAATCCACCGCTTTAACCGCGCGCAGCAAGACGGGTTTTTGTCCTTTGTCGAAAGCGGCGTGGTCACATTGGTCGGTGCTACCACTGAAAATCCGTCGTTCGAACTGAATGCCGCCTTGCTGTCCCGCACGCAGGTCATGGTCCTCAAGCGGCTGGACGACGATGCGCTTTCAACGTTGCTTGTCCGTGCAGAGGCCGTCAGTGGCCGCACCCTGCCCGTGACGCCGGATGCGCGTTCAGCGTTGATATCGAGCGCCGACGGCGATGGCCGCTTTTTGCTTAACCAGGCCGAGACCCTGTTCGCAATCCACATTGAGAACCCGCTCGACCCCCAAGCTATGGCGGCACTTCTGCAGCGACGAATGCCGGTTTATGACAAGGACCGCGAGGGCCATTACAACCTGATATCCGCCCTGCACAAAAGCCTGCGCGGATCCGATCCGCAAGCGGCGCTCTACTGGATGGCGCGCATGCTGGTCGCGGGCGAGGAGCCGTTATATGTCCTGCGCCGGTTGGTGCGGTTTGCCAGTGAGGACATTGGCCTCGCTGACCCCCAGGCACTCGTCCAATGTCTTGCCGCAAAGGATGCCTACGAATTTCTGGGAAGTCCGGAGGGCGAACTCGCCATTGTGCAGGCGTGCCTGTATCTCGCGACAGCGCCCAAATCGAACGCTGCCTGTAAGGCGCAGAAGTCTGCTTGGAAGCTGGCACGCGAGACAGGTTCGCTCATGCCGCCAGCGCATATTCTCAACGCGCCGACAAAGCTGATGAAGGATATCGGCTATGGCGCTGGCTACGCCTATGACCATGACAGCGGTGAAGGTTTTTCGGGGGCGAATTATTGGCCCGATGACGTAACTCCAGCAGCATTATATGCACCCGTCGAACGGGGATTTGAGCGCAAGATTATCGAACGGATGCAATATTGGGACCGGCTGCGCACGCGCAATAGTGAGCAGGACGACCATTGATCTATCGCCACATCAAGGCACTTTCGGCACGCAAAAGGGCATGAAGCGGCGGTTTACCCGTTTCGCATGCGCTGACTGGTCCGGCGCAAAAGGCAGCCGGCATCGGGGCATCGCGCTTGCTGTCTGTGATATGGGTGACGACGCTCCGCAGCTTGTGACGCCTCCCGACAGGTTCTGGTCGCGCCAGGCAGTAGCGGACTGGCTTTTGGCGCAGGATGACGACCTGCTCATCGGTTTCGACTTCAGCTTCGCGCCTCCACATATTGAGCGCGGAGCTTATCTGCCAGGAGAGGAACTGCCCTCGACTGCCAAGCAGTTCTGGGCCTATGTCGAGGCTGTGTGCGATGACCCCGATCTTGGCGCGGCCTCCTTCCTTGAAAATCTTCACCGCCGCCATTTTTACTTTGGCGCAGCAGACGGAACGAAGGCAGATTTCCTTTTTTGGCGGCAGTGCGAAATCCTGAACAAGAACAGCAGCGGCAAGACGTCCACCGTCTACGACGCCATCGGCGCATCACAGGTGGCAAAGGCAAGCTTTGCGGGCATGCGTTTTCTCAATAAAATAACAGACAGTGTCGCCATCTGGCCGATCGATGCCCTGCCGGTCAGTGGAAAGGTGGTCGTTGAGATTTACACAACAATCGCCGCCCGTGCGGCTGGTGTCGCCAAGGGCCGAAGCAAAATTCGTGATGCTGCTGGACTTAACACGGCCCTGCCAGGCACTTGGATCGCGACCGCATCAGCCATTGGAACGGTACACCGATCATGCCACCGACGCCCTAATTACTGCAGCTTGGCTGCGCTCGGTTGCTGCAAATCCACAAAATTGGGCGCCAAAATCATTAAATTGCGAAATAGCTGCAACTGAGGGCTGGACCTTTGGCGTCATTTGACGCTATGGCACGCGCCGAGTGCCGGCTTAGCTCAGTTGGTAGAGCACCTGATTTGTAATCAGGGGGTCACGAGTTCGAACCTTGTAGCCGGCACCATTCAATGACTTAACTGAATGGTCATTGCGAATTTCCCTTCGATTTTGGCGCTAGCAATCGCACAGCAATTAAAGCAGCCGATTCTGCACTTGGCCAGACCAGGATTATTCATCAGGTCGTTCAAGCCCACGTGGCGCCATGACCAAGCCAATCAATAGAAACATGATTGCTTACTCAAACAAAACGGAGTTATCCGGCAGAGGCAGGAAACGATCCAGCTCCAAGTAGATTATTACAGAAAGAATCATGAGCCTTGCTCACATCTGGTAATTATTCGCGTCACTGTGCATTATTCAGGCACAGCGACTTGAAGCATCGCTGCCATCCGCGAAAATTGCACGCCCGCTGACTCCATCGCAGATTTCATCTTTGCAACGGTTTCAGGCGCGACCACCTGCCCCAGTTCAAACCTTGCCACCGTCGCAGAACCAAGTCCTGCTGCATCCGCCAGCTGTTTTGCGTTCCATCCCAAAGCCGCTCGGCCCATTTTGCATTGTCGCTTGTCCATGTGATAATAAATATATCAAAGGGTGACTTGACGCTAGGCAATACAGCATGATAAATATTTTATGGCTTACTGCATGATGCAATGAGCGACCTAGCGTGAGGCGGTAACCTCAGCGCCCGGCCTTCCAACCCTTATAATGCTGCAACGGCGTCGAAGTGGAGCCGGTAGCGTTAGTGCACCTATATTGTCGGAAGGCAATCCCACGTGCGAACAACGCGCAGGCGGTGACTTCATCATCGTAACATGCCCCAATCGTGCCAGCATCATGCTATCTCGCCACTATGCCAAATTCCAAACCGCAGGTTTAGCGCGCAGATCAACGGCAACTTCATGTCCCAACCCGTGCAGATCGTTGCAATGCGTCAGAAAGGGGCGCTGCAATGAGCGCCCGTCAGCAAGCTAGGCATACCGGAAAGACCCTCCCCATAGCCCTGATAGGCCAAGCCATTCGCAAGCTGTTAAGGCACGAACTGGAGGCCGTTCCAGAGTGCCTTATTGAGCGCTTGGACGAGATCGACGGCGACACAGACCTCGAAGCCAGCCACGATCAGGAAGCCAGAGACGAACGCGAGCCGGACAATCAGGGATGCACCGGCTCTTGGGATATCGACCAGCGCCTTGCAATCATGGACAGCTGATACAGTCAAAACCGTATTGACGTCAGCTAATCCCGCTCTTCAATCAAACGAGAAAGCCCCGTGCGAACCGGGGGGGCTCTTCCGTCTCAGCGTCAACGATATTCTGGCTAAAGGCAATTCCTATCGACGCGCTAACAGTATCCGGATGCACCTCCCTACGGTGACTTCTATTATCACTAGTTTTGTTTGGATTGGTCGATCCTAGGATAGCGTCCCAACATGGGACGTTTATAGTTAATGCTATATTAACTGTTGGTTGACAGCCAATTTATGACACCGCAATATAGCATATCGAGGCAATTATAAAAGTGCCGCCTGGGTCCGCATCCGACGTAATTTCACGATTTAAGTTCACCATACAAAAGCCAAATGCGTTCTGCATTTGTTGCTCAATTTAAGTCAATTAGGGGAATATTATGAAGCATATTGGATTTGCAATTGCACTAGTGGCAATAGCAGCGGCGGCTCCTGCCAGCGCAAGCGTTGTGCTTGATGGCAACTACATCAAGGTTGGAATCAGCGATCGCGGTACCTTAGGTAGTAACGGATCTATTAGCCCTGGCCTCATCCATGACCCATCGGGAACGGCGACTTTTGACCCTGCTACAGACTATATAACTCCGGGAACTCCTCACGAAGGCTTTTCCGTAAACTCCACGCAGACTGGATTTATCGGAAACGACAACACCGGTACATCGTCCTTCGCTACGATATCAGGCCCGACGATCCTTACCGGCGCAGCCGCGTTGGGTTTCAACAATGCTGCAACCTGGACTGGCGCTAACGCGTTCCTCAACATCGTAAACTCATACTTTTTCAATGATGGTGATGAAATCATCAACGTCACTACTACAATTACGGCTCTGCAAAATATCACTAACCTTGCTTTCGCAAGGTCGGTCGACCCCAACTCGGGTGGATTTGACTCTCTGAACCAGCGTGGCAATTCGTTGTATGGAACGAGCGATTTCATCGGGTCCGCCAGCGCGGCTAACGGTCGGACTTTGGCGCTAGTGAACTTGAATGGTGAAATTTTTGAGCATAACACTCGCATTGACTCGAGCTGTTGCTCAAACATCAACCCCTACACGGTCTTGGCTGGTTCGGCTAACAACACTTCCGGTGATAATGGCTTGAATTTAGCATATCGTATTGGCGATCTCGCTGCCGGCAGCAGCGCAACTATAAAATATGCGTACGCAGTAGGCACGAAAATTGAGACGGTGGGTTCGGTGGGTGCAGTGCCAGAACCCGCAACTTGGATGATGATGATGCTCGGTATGGGCGGCATCGGCTTTTCACTTCGTCGCAAGAAGCAAACCGGGTTACGCGTTCGCTTTGCTTGATTTAATTTGACCTGCTTGATTTCAAGAAGCCCTGCCGGAAACGGCGGGGCTTTTTCATTTCATTGTTAGGTGAGGCATTTTCCAATCGCATGCATTGCTACGCATCAGCGTTGAGGGACTATTCTAATAAATCCTCTGATTGGTGAGACTTGGCCGGCAGTTGGTCCATGATAGTGATGTTGATAATCCCTCGCTCTTTAGGATACGTCCAGCCGCATAAGCCCCGCCAGATAATCCACCCACGCAAGCCAGTGGCCTTTTCCCTGCCAGCTTAGTTTATCCACCGTATCAGCGTCAAAGGTGATAGTGGCGAACCATTTGCGCGACATGCATCGTGATTGGAACAAATACAGACCATTTGCAACATTGGCAGCTTTCCATTTTCGGGAAGGCGATCAAGGATCGATTGAGCCATTGCAGTTGGTCTATTTGGATATACACATGCTAGAGTACTGAAACATTTAGGGGGGGGAATATGCGTAGATAGGCAATATTCGGAGCGCTGCTGTTATCGAGCTGCGGCGGGCCATCGCTGTCAGATAACCAAAGGGCAGAGTTAGAGAACATTGCCAAAGATTTTGCGGACGGTTCCAAATCCACGGTTGACACTTCGTCGCTAGAAGCCAGAATCGAAAAGTTGGAAAGTCAGGCCGAGCAATCGAATAAAGCGCACGATTTGCATTTTAAGAACATCGGTGAGTTAAGCAAAGATGGCGTAACGGACGCCAACAATTTCTCGAAATTGTCACAGGATTTAATTGAGCCAACGCGGAACAACGCGTAGTTTGTAGGGCCCAACTGGTCGATTGCCTGCATTGAACGAAATGCATTTGCGCAATAACAACCGAAGACCAGAATTCAGGTAAACCCGCGGACGTTTTCCGTCTCCTTGCGCAACCCCACTCATGTTGCATGATGGCGTCGTTGACAAACATGGCCGCGGGCGATTACCCCGGTTCCTTAGAACGTTAGCTTTAGGCGTACCTCGTCGGAAGTAGTGAAGCGGTTTCGTTGAGGTTGGTATGGCGAAGAAAATATCGGAGCACGCCAACTCGGTTCGGGTGACGCGGTGGATTGAAAGCCTTCCTTTGGCAAGTGGCAGCCCTCTTGTCAGGTTGGTATTTACGATAGCGATTTTGGCAGTGGCCTGGCTGCTGCGTATCATTGCCGATCCTGTGCTGCCTTCTGGATTTCCATTCGTCACATTCTTCCCAGCGGTCATTATAACATCTTTCTTATTCGGCGTTCGAATGGGATGCCTGTCTGCGGTGATATGCGGCTTAGTTGCTTGGTATTATTTTATCCCGCCCGTTAACACATTCGAGCTCGAAGGCGCTGGCGTCCCACTTGCATTTTATATCTTTGTCGTGACCACCGAATTGTTGCTGGTGCTTGGCATGCAGACGGCCAACAGACAGTTGATCCGTGAACGCGAAGTAAACAGGGACCTGGTGGATGCCAAGGATCACATTGTCCAAGAACTCGAACTGCAGATTGCCGAACGAAAGCAGGCCATTGATGATCTCCATGAAAGCGAAGTAAAAACGCAGCTGGCCATTCAAACCGCCGGGATCGGGCTTTGGCAATGGCATGTCGCGTCAGGCAACATCCTTTGGGATCCGACGATGTTTGAACTTTATGGCATTTCGCCGACACCCGACGGATCCGTGCAATACAGTGACTATATCAACAGCGTCCATCCGGACGACGTCGAACAACAAGACGCCATATTGCAAGATACTGTCCGAAATTGCAGTGCCAGCAAACGCGAATTCCGCATCCGTCGCCGTGATGACGGCGCGGTGCGTTTCATTCGCGCCGTAGAAACAGGGCGGGCTGGATCGGACGGAAAGACCGAATGGGTGGTGGGTACAAATCTCGATATCACCGAACAGGCAAACCGTGACAGTCACGTTCAACTTCTGATGGGTGAGGTAAACCATCGCGCAAAAAATCTTCTCGCGGTTGTCATGTCGGTTGCGCACCACACGCGCGGAGAAGACCATGCAGAATTCATGCGGAAATTTTCCGACCGGGTACAATCGCTCGCGGCGGGTCAGGATCTGTTGGTTGAAAAAGAGTGGAAGGGCGTCGAACTCGACACGCTGGTGCGTGCCCAACTAAGCCATTTCAAGGACATTATCGAGGGTCGGATCGTCATTGGTGGCGATCGGGTGGATCTGTCACCCTCGTCGGTGCAGACAATTGGGATGGCCATCCATGAACTTACAACGAACGCCAGTAAATACGGGGCACTTTCCGATGACAGGGGACGTATCACGATCGCCTGGCAAATTGGTTCGGATTCTGCATCCGATCATTTCGTAATGACCTGGACGGAAACCGATGGCCCTACAGTTATCCCCCCAAAGGGCAGTGGGTTTGGTTCGACCGTGACAGAAAAAATGGTTAGACTCGGCCTGAACGGTGATGTTCAAAGGAATTTTGCGCCGTCTGGTTTTTCTTGGCGGCTCGAATGCCCCTTGCAGAATGTGGCAGAACGCGAGGCCTGACGACAGGATATCGATTGGCAACGCAGGACCTAATGTGCCAGACGGATATCAAATCTACCCCAAGCAATTTCGCTTTGTTGCCTTGGCAATGTTTTCACGGCAAAGTCGGCTGGATTTGGTCGCAGTATTTAGCGTGCCCGACGACATCGGTCCGAACAAAAGCGAACATTCTCCCAATCCTTGGCCCATTTCTTGCGCCAAGCGAACGGCTTCTCGCAGGCCGCACATATTTTTGAAGGCAGATCGCCCTTTTTGACCATTTTCGGCATAATCGCTTTCTGTTTTCGCATTATTGCGCATGCAAACGTTCGTTACATTTTTATCGCACAGGCCACTATATTTTTGTGAATGAAACTAAGCAATTGCTGCGCAGCATTTGTGCGGTTATTAGCTGGCATGCTTTACGGCAGCTCAGTGGGATGCTGGGGGCAAGTACAAAGTTTCATCCCCAAGAAAAACCCGCAAAAGACGGGAACGAGAGACAAACAGGAGAGTGAACATGAAATTGGGAAATCATCTGCTGAAGACGGCTATGCTGTCAACTATCAGCATCGCTTCGCTGAGCGTGGGATCAGCTGCCTTTGCACAAGACAACACACCCCAGGCCAGCGACGAAGCTGACGACAATGTCATCATCGTGACCGCGACCAAGCGGGAACAAACGCTGCAAGATGTGCCAATATCGGTTTCTGTCACAAGCGCGGAAACAATCGAACGTGCGCAGGTTCGCGATCTGATCGACCTTCAGACACTTGTACCTTCACTCAAGGTTGGACAACTTCAGAGTTCGGCAAATACCAATTTCATCATTCGCGGCTTCGGTAATGGCGCCAATAATGCTGGTATTGAACCATCAGTCGGTGTGTTCATCGATGGCGTATATCGCTCGCGTTCAGCAGCACAAATTGGCGACCTTGCCAATATTCAGCGAGTTGAAGTGCTGCGTGGTCCGCAATCTACACTGTTTGGCAAAAACGCATCTGCGGGTATCATCAGTATCGTCACCAAAGAACCGCAGTTCGAATTCGGCGGTGGTGCTGAAATCTCGTATGGTAACTACAACGCGATTGTGGTGCGCGGAAACGTGACCGGCCCAATCGCTGATACCCTCGCCGTTTCGATTGAAGGCAACTACAACAAGCGTGATGGCTACATCAATGTAGTCAACCTGAATACGAAATCGAACGACCGCAACCGTTTCGGTTTTCGCGGTCAAATTCTCTGGGAGCCAAGCGATACTGTCAAAGTTCGCTTGATTGGCGACTACGACAAGATTGACGAAGTATGTTGCGCCGTTGCCAACGTTTTCAATGGTCCAACTGGAGCTGCGGTGGGTGCGCTGGGAGGCAACATAGATCGTAACAAGCCGTTTTCATATGACACGTACCAAAACTTTGAATCGGTCAACAATATTAAGAATTACGGCTTTTCGGGTCAGGTCGACTGGGATTTGACTGATCAACTTTCGCTAACAAGCGTCTCAGCTTATCGTGCAGTTCGCTCCTTCACCAATCAAGATTCTGATTTTACCAGTGCCGATCTTATCGGATCCAACTTTGCCGATACTAAAATCGATACATATACGCAGGAAGTGCGCATCGCATCCGATTTTGACGGCCCATTGAACTTCCTATTAGGGGGCTTCTACTTTAAGGAAAATATCGACATATCGTCGGGCCTAACATTCGGCCGTGATTTCCGGAACTATGCGAATTTGCTTAGCGGTGGCGCATATGGCGGCAACGAAGCCCTTATTCGCGTGCTCAATGGTCTGCCTGCTGCAACGCCGACAACACAATTCGGCGCGCAAGGCCAGGGCCGGACCGAGAATTTCGATTATAAAGATGAGTCCTACTCTTTCTTTGGGCAGGTCGATTTTGAAGTTATTGACGGACTCACGCTGACCGGTGGATTTAACTATACCAAAGATAGTAAGGCCGTTGTATCCAACAACCAATCAACCGACGTGTTTTCGAGCATCGATTTGGTGAGAACAGGCGTAAATGCCGGTGTTCCTGCTGTTGTGGCAGCCAACCCTACCTTTAACCCGTTCCTCGGACTTCGTCCGTTGCAATTCCTTCCACCATTCCTGAATTATCCGAACGCCGTTGAAAGCGGAAAGACCAAAGATAGCGATTGGTCCTACACGCTCCGCGCAAGTTATAAGTTCGATCAACGGATCAGCGGATATATTACCTATGCCACGGGCTTCAAGGCGACATCATTCAACCTGTCGACTGACAGCCGACCTTTTCCGACTGACTTCATCCCGGGTTCGTCCGCTCAGAGCCCAGCTCCGGCAGCATCGCCTATTCGCGGTGCAGGTCTTGCATTAAACAACTTGACGACAGGCACACGTTTTGCCGGACCGGAGGATGCTACTGTTTACGAAATAGGGCTAAAGGGTCAATTTGACGGCTTCGGGTTTAACCTCGCTATCTTCAAGCAGGTTCTCAAAGGATTCCAAAGCAATGTATTTTCGGGTACAGGCTTTGTGCTTGGCAACGCTGAGAAGCAGTCAACGAAGGGCGTGGAAATCGATGCTACAATCTCGCCAACACGTGGTCTGAACTTCACGGCCTCTTATACCTATCTCGATCCGAAATATGACAAATTCACTGGCGGCTCCGCATTTAACGCCGGAAACAACATATCGCCTACCGACCTGACTGGCTTTACACCCAGTGGCATTTCGAAGCACAGCGTGTCAGTCGGCGGTACGTACAATATCGAGGTCGGTGGCGGTAACGCACTTATCCTGCATTCCGATTACCAGCTCAACAGCGCATATCAGATTGCTCAAGGCCTACCGAACAAAGCTGCGATTGAGTCGCTTAACGCGTCCGTCGCCTTTGCGTTTGCAAATGGTCTTGAACTGAGCATCTGGGGACGTAACCTGACCGAACCAAAATACAATCCAGTCATCTTCGCGTCCGTTGCACAGTCGGGCAGCCTTTCGGGCTATCCTTCACCGCCACGTTTCTATGGCGCGTCTGCAAAGTTCAAATTCTAAATCACCAGTTCCTCGGGGGAGGAAGGGCCGGGGCAGCAATCGCTGCTCCGGCTTTTTTTTCATTTCAGGCCTGACACTCGAGAGACATCAGGAAGTCCTTCGGCCGCACATTACCCGCTTTCGGAAGTCAGCGTGGTCGCAGCAAACCTTTTCGGGCGCTGGCGACAAAAATGGCGAGCAAGAACCCGCCCGATATAGTCGCAACTAGCGCAAGCGGCGTTAGCGCGACCACCAGCCCCAGCGATGCCGCAGAGGCCCAGATAAAGATCACTGACCCAATGCCGCAAAAAGCCAGATTCCCAGCATCGCGGCTGAGCTGCAACATCATCTCGTCATAATATTTCCAATCGCGGATCGACACCACAATCAGCAGCGCCAGCACCGCCAGCAGTCCGCCAAAAGCCGCAACCGGCGAGATCGGTCCATCCGCTCCAGCCAGGGGTAAAACAATCAAGGCAGTGCCCAGCGCAATCATGCACAATGTCGAACCGGTCAAAACGCGGCGTTGATCACGGATCTCGTCTGCGTCCTCAACATTCAAGATGCTGGACCCCAATTTGGGCGCGACTAGACCAAAGCCGCAGATCAATCCCATCAGCAAATAAACGAGGCCAACACCGCTGACGACCACCTGATCGATTGCCATCTTTTCAGTATCTAGCAAGCCCATGCCAAAATAGCCCGCAAGTCCGCCAAGCAAGCCTCCAAAAGCGATCTGAAAAATCACTTTCCGACCTTTTTGCATTTTCGCCTCCGATGTCATGATGTTCATCTCAATTTCCTTCCGCTTCCCAATGATCGACAAAAATATCTGGCACCTGGCAGACAAACAGCTTTGCCATCCGTAACGCGAGCGGCAGGCTGGGATCATATTTGTCGGTTTCAACCGCATTGATCGTTTGCCGCGAAACACCCAGTCGCTGGGCCAATTCTCCCTGGCTCCACCCGGCCTTCTCGCGATATTCTTTCAAATGATTTTCCAACTAGCACACTCCTTGGTGACAAGAGCTCTTTACAGGGGCTATATCCGTCTGTCAAGAGTTCTTGTCATGCAGTAAATACTACATGGAATCTGTCCTTGCTGATTTCGAGATGCACCGCTCGGATGTTCGTCGAGCCGACCTCGCCCATTTTTGCCGTGGGGGGCTCAGTTAATTGACCGTCCGGACACGGCCAAATAGCGTACGCGCGCCAACATTGCGTGCTGTTCGTTGACCAAAAAGTTAATGAACTTTGAATGAGATGAAGCTTTTTCGAGAAGATATACGTTTGTGTGCTTGGGGTGAATCTTTACGTCTTGATTTGGCTATCTGGCAGACACCAATAACTTCTACACTCTCAACTTGACCACCGGGCAAGCAACTTTTGTTGGCAAGACTGCAAACGCCGTATTTGGGATTACAGCCATGCAATCTGCAGGACCCGAACCGGCCACTTGGATGATGATGCTCCGAATGGCTAGCGTAGGTTTCTCATTGCGCCGCAGGGACAAGCAGACTTTGCGCGTGCGATATATTTAAGACCGTCAATTCAATTTAAACAGAGCAGCCGGTTGAAAGATCGGGAGCTTTTGTATTTCCGCTCTCCGGTGCATGTGGGCTCCGCGGGCAATAGTCTGACGGTTCCAAAAGCTGCCTTCAAAAAATCCCACCACCCCGCCGACGTCCCGAAGCCTGCACTAGCAATTAGCCGTTGCCATTGCGTCCAGCGCCGGCTCAAAAAGTCAGGGGGTCGATGAACCATTTGCACGCATTAGCGCGCAGGCCTCGCTTTCGGATACAACCTCTGCATATTTAGCCTGAAGATCAAACAAATTGGCATCGTGTGGCGCTGAATGCCGGTCACCACATGCGTCGCGCACAACAAAGGGTGCAAAGCCCGACTGCAATGCGTCGAGCGCCGTTGCGCGCACACATCCCGATGTGGACAGACCAGTAATCAGCAGCGTATCGATACCTTGGGCGGCGAGGGTTTCGCTAAGCGAGGTACCAAAAAACGCTGACGCAAATTGCTTGGAAATGACGTGTTCGCCATCCAGCGGCTCAAGCGAAGGAGGAAAGGCACCCAGTGGCGAGCCTTTCACAAAAACGCTGAGCGCCGGAATCTTTTTGTAGAACAAGCCCCCATCTGCACCATCCGCTTCATAGACAACATTGGTAAAGATCACCGGAATGTTGGCCGCGCGCGCTTCGGCCAATAGGCGGATATTGCTCGCCAAAGCGCCCTCAACATTCGCGTAAAGCGGAGACGCGTGATCCAGATATGCCATGACGAAATCAACGATCAATAGCGCCGGGTATTTGCCAAACGAAAGATGTCCGTCAAAAGCGCCCGAATAGTTTTCAGTCAGTTCGTCATTTTCCGGCGTCATCAGATGACGCCTGCCGCCTCTAGATTTGCAAGTTCGCCAGGGGCCATTCCAAGCAATCCACCGTAAATTTCGGCATTATGCTGACCTACGATGGATGGAGCGGGAGAACGTATGCCGCCGGGGGTCGCTGAGAATTTCGGAAAAGCGCCTTGCATCTTCAGTTTGCCGAACCTCTCCGTCTCGACCTCAACAATCGCTTCGCGTGCCTTGAAATGCGGGTCTGCGAGCATTTCAGGTGCACGATAAACGCGACCTGCAGGAATGGAATGCGCAATCATCAACGCATCCACTTCATCGACTGTCAATGTCTGCGTCCAGGCATTGATCAATTCGTCAAGTTCCAGCTGATTATGTCCGCGCGCCACATGCGTTGCATAGCGCTCGTCCGCACCAAGTTCTGGCCGACCCATCGCCGTCGCCAGCCGCTGCCAAAGTGAATCCTTGTTCGCTCCGATCATATACTCGCCGTCCTTGCAGCTGTAGACATTAGAGGGCGCAATACCGGGCAGGATGGAGCCTGAACGCTCGCGGATGAAGCCTCCATGGTCATATTCGGGAACGAGTCCCTCCATAACCTGAAGCACACTTTCATACAGCGCGGCGTCAATAACCTGCCCCTGGCCGGTTCGGCTGCGATGGTGCAACGCGGCCAATATTCCCATGCAACCATAAGTCGCAGTCAGCGTATCACCAATCGAGACACCCATCCGGCTGGGCGGACGGTCTGGCTCGCCCACAATATAGCGCCAGCCACCCATCGCTTCGCCGATTCCGCCAAATCCCGCGCGGTCGGAATAAGGACCCGTCTGGCCGTAGCCTGACATGCGTGCAATAATCAGCCCGGGTTGCTCGGCGAGCAAAATGTCGGGCGAAAGCCCCCATTTTTCCATTGTTCCCGGCTTGAAATTCTCGACCAATATATCGGCGGTTGCAATCAGCTTGCGGACCAGCACTTGGCCTTCTTTAATGCGCAAATTCGCCGAGACGGATTTCTTGTTTCGCGCAACAACTTCCCACTGGACCTTTTCTTCGCCTTGCCCCCATACACGCATGGGGTCGCCCGCGCCGGGAGGTTCGACCTTGATGATCTCTGCACCCATATCACCAAGCAACTGGCCGCAGAACGGCCCGGCCAAAAGCTGGCCGAGTTCAATTACGCGCAAACCTTTTAATGCACTCACTCTGCCGCCTCCAAATTCGTCCACACTGGCTGGACTGGCGCTGCCAAGCCGGTTTCTGCTGCACAATTTGCGCGCAGATTTTCGATAGTCGGGCCATAGTTGAACAACGGCAATGTGCCCCTCTCCGCCCGCAATTTTGAGCGCAGGGTTTCACTTGCCGCCAGATCGACAACGCCGATTTCGCTCGCGATCACGCCATAATCTCGGGCGCCGTTGGCGGTAACAAGTCCCTGAAGGATTTCTTTGCCCACCAATGCTGGATCGCGGTCAAGCGGGTCGCCCCAGCCGCCACCACCCCATGTAATGAAGTGCAATTGGTCGCCTTCATCGACATGCACTTCCTCGACCTTGTTGCCGATGATATGCGTCGTGCCATCGGCTTTTTCGAGCAGCTTGCTTGCACGTTTGCCAGGTTCTCCGCCATTTACGCCCCATGGCGGCACAAACCAGCGGTCGTCATGTATCGAGATCGTACCGGCCGCGAGAAACCGGTAGGTCATATGAATGCCGTTACCGCCGCGATGCAGACCTGCGCCGCCACTGTCAGGCTCGGTTTCATAGCGCTCAATGATTAGCGGGAAATAGCGTTCCAGAAATTCATTCGGCACATTTGTGAAGCCTGGCCATAACGAATGGCCATCGGGACCATCGCCCATTGGACGCCCGGGAATGCCACCAAAGCCAATCTGAAAGAGCTGGAACCAGTCGCCTTTTTTATCGTTGCCCGAATAAAAAAGGTGCGGACTGGAGGAAAAACCGGCCGCATTTAAGAATTCTGGTGTTTTTTGGCCCAACAGCCCACCTAGAATGTCGAAAATGCGGCCCAGCGCGTGCGTACGACCCGAGAGCGCTGCTGGAAATTTCGGCTTGAGAAGTGAGCCGTCCGGAATGCGGACGTCGATCAAATCATAAAAGCCATCATTAAAAAGAATTTGGGGATCGAAGACCATGATCATGTAAATGCCGAAAAACATTTTGAACATGTTTTCGTTCAGGAAGAAGTTGATCGACGCCTGACTTTGCGGGTCGGTACCAGCAAAATCGAGTACGACCTTCTCACCCTCACGCCACATCGTGCATTTGATCTTATATGGGCCAGCGCCCATACCATCGTCACATATGTAATCTTCGAAACTTACAGGATCTTCGCCAATCGCCATGGCAATGAGCGATTTCATCGCACGGTGATTGCGCGCCAGCAGTTCTTGCGTTGCCGAGATGTAGACATCGTCACCAAAGCGCCCCGCCATTTCAATGACCCGGCGTGCAGCGACGCGGCATGAAGCAATAAGCGCATTCAAATCCGCCTGACACCAATCGGGTTTGCGCGTCTGGTGCATGACGAGCTTCATCAGGTCGTCATTATACTCGCCTTTTTTCCAGATTTTTACAGGCGGAATCCGGACACCCTCTTCGAAGATCGAACGCGCGTTAATTGGCATAGATCCAACGACTTTGCCGCCAATGTCCGATTGGTGGCCAAACATCGAAGTATAAGCGATCAGCCGCCCATCCTTGAAAACCGGCAGGAGCACCAGCCAGTCGTTCGAGTGGCTGACAGCGCCAGCGCATGAATAAGGGTCGGACAGGAAAATCATATCCCCGTCTTCCAGCGTGCCTTCAAAATTATCTAGAAAGCCGCCGATAAAACTGCCGAACTGACCAACAATCATCTTGCCGGTATGATCGGCAATTAGGGGGAAAGCGTCGCCCTGCTCGCGGATGCCGGGGGACATCGCGGTGCGCACCAGTGTCGCATCCATCTCGATCCGGGCGTTTCGAAGCGCATTTTCGATAATGTCGAGGGTCACTGGATCGATAGCGACCTTGTTGAATGGAATCTTGTTTGTTTCGATGATTTCGGCGGGCATGTCGTTCGCCTCCTCAAGCCAGATTGATCAGGATGTTGCCGACCTTGTCGACGTTCGCGACACAGCCGGTTTCGATAAGCGTGGTCGAGTCCATTTCGACGACGATTGCAGGTCCCGGAATGATGTCGTCCTGTCGGAGTTTGGAACGGTCATAAATAATTGCAGCTTGTTCCTTGCCGTCCATCCACAAAACATGGTCGCGCATTTTGGCCGCCGCAGGGTGGCCATCGCCCTTGGGCAGTTCAGCAGCGGGCAAATCAAGCGCCTGACCCAAGGCGACCGCACGCAGGTTCACGATTTCGTGCGGCGTATCCATGTTGAACGTGAAAAGACGTAGATGCTCCTCATCGAAACGTTTCAGTATGCCTTCGATACCGTCACGTTCGAGCACATCAGGGGTGATGGTCAGCGGCACTTCGAATGCTTGCCCAGCGTAACGCACGTCGATTTCAAATTCGCTGCTGATATCGGCATCCTCGATACCGTCCGACTGCAACTCGGCGCGTGTCTGATCCGCCATTTCCTTCAGGATGCCGATAAGTTCCGCCGCGTCGGTTGTCGTTGCCAGACGCGAAAAGCTACGCGCTGTTTCGGTGCGCATACGCGTCGTAGCGTCGCCAAGCGCGCATAACACGCCAGGGGAAACAGGTGATACCGCTGGCCAGCTTCCCATCAATCGCGCGACCGCGTTCACATGGAGCGGCCCTGCGCCGCCAAAGCCCATCAACGCAAAGTGGCGCGGATCGTAGCCTTGCTGCACCGAGATCATCCGCAGCGCACCGAACATATTTTCGTTCACAATATCGATGATGCCGCGGGCAGCCGCCATCAGGTCAATGCCGAGAGCGTCGGCGATGGTTTGGACCGATTTTTTTGCGCCTTCGCGGTCAAGTTTAAAACTGCCGCCCAGCAGATTTTCGGGCAGATAACCCAGCACAACATTGGCATCGGTTACAGTGGGTGCCTCGCCCCCTTTTCCATAAGCTACGGGCCCAGGCACGGCGCCGGCTGACTGTGGACCAACACGCAATGCCTTGGTCAGTTCTGGCACATACGCAATGGAACCGCCCCCTGCGCCAACGGTCTTCACATCCAGCGAGGATGCGCGCACCGCCAGATGACCGACCTCAGTCGTACGCACGCGGCGCGGCTCCAGATTTTCGATGAGCGCAACGTCAGTGGAAGTACCGCCGACATCAAGCGTCAGTATGTTCCGGATGCCGGCGTTCTTGCCGACCCATAAAGCACCCGTTACCCCGCCTGCAGGGCCTGACATCAGAATATTGACCGGGTGCAATTCGGCTTTTTGGGCCGACATGAGACCGCCATCTGAACGCAATAATGAAAGCTTGCCGGCAAATCCAGACGCCGCAAGCTGGCTTCGCAGGTTGGAAACATATTTGCCAACGACCGGGCGCACTGCGGCATTTGCAACCGTCGTCAATGTGCGTTCATATTCCTGCATTTCTGGCAGCACTTCGTGGCTGAGCGATACCGGTACATCGGGCATGATCTCGTGGGCAAGTTCACCGACGCGCTTTTCATGTGCGCCGTTGGTGTAGGCATTCATAAAGCTAATGGTGACGGCCTCGACGCCCTGTGCTTTCAGCAGCGTTAATGCTTGGCGGGCCGATGCCTCGTCAAGCGGACGGACCTCTTCACCTTGCGCATTCATCCGGCCTTTAACGGTTACGGTATCTTCCAGCGCCGCCATCGGAGTGGGTTTCGGCCAGATAATCCAAGCGGCGAGACCACCGGGAACATAAGAGCGCGCAATCTGCATGATGTCGCGATAGCCCTCGGTGACGATCAGGCCGACCCGCGCGCCTTTGCCCTCAAGCACGGCGTTGGTGGCTACGGTTGTGCCATGCAGGAAATATTCGATCCCGGTCGCATCCACGCCAGCGTGTGCGCAAATGGCATGGACGCCAGCTAAAATGCCCTCGCTGCTATCATGCGGTGTAGACGGCGTCTTGTGCCGCCAGAACGCGCCGGTGTCCGCGTTGAACAGTAACAGGTCGGTGAAGGTCCCCCCGACATCAACACCCAAACGATAACCCATTCAACTCTCCTCACGCAGCTTTGGGAAACGATGGCGATTGCGCCACCATGCCAGGCAGTTTTCTACCCATGATATCCGATAACCAATGGCTTGCCGCAATTAGACGGTCCAAGTGCATCCCTGTTGAGACACCTGCCCGTTCAAGCATATAGACAACGTCCTCGCTTGGCACATTGCCTGCTGCTCCCGGCGCGAATGGACATCCTCCCAGACCGCCCAGCGACGCATCGACAACAGTGGCGCCCGCATTCACTGCCACCCAAACATTCGCAAGTCCGGTGTTTCGCGTGTTATGAAAATGTACCCGCACAGGTAATGAACCCAGTTCTTTACGAACCAGCGCGACCAATCGCGCCACATGGGCTGGGTCCCCGACACCAATTGTATCCGCCAGCGCAATTTCAACAGGACCCGCCTTGGCAATGGCCAATGCCATGTCCAACACGCGCCGGTCGGACACCTCGCCTTCAAACGGACAGCCAAAGGATGCAGCAATCGTGCATTGCGCGCTCCGTCCTTCGGCTTGCGCCAAAGCGATGATCGCCCGTGCTGCCTCGACCGATTCGTCGCTGCTCTGGCCCTGATTGGCCATCGCAAAACTGTCGGTTGCGACCGCAACGGCACCAAGCTGATCAATTTTTTTCGTGGCGATTGCCCGCTCTGCCCCGCGCTGGTTCATGACAAGGCCAATGAATGTGACGTCCGTGCGGTCAGGCAGATTGGCACATACCGCCTCTGCATCCGCCATTTGCGGCACGCGTTTGGGGTTCACGAAACTGGTCACTTCAATCCGGCGCGCACCAGCCTCAATCGCGCGATTGATCAATGCAATTTTGTTCTCGGTCGAGATCAACACAGCCTCGTTCTGAAGGCCGTCGCGTGGTCCTACCTCAACAAATTCGATATGCCTTGGAATACTCATTGCTGATGGTGATGGCATAATTGTATACAAAATCAAACAGGATTATGCGGCCAAATTTGACTGTCCAGTCCGCGTGTCGGTCAAATGCGCTTCGGCATAGGCATGAAAGGCGCGTCGGATATGGGCGGTCATGACTGCAGCGGCCCAGTCGCCATCGCGATTTTCAAAAGCGATGAGCAATTCGTCATGTTCATGATGCGAGCGCCGCAAATTTTCGAGGTCATATTGCCGCGCGGTTCGCAATATGACTGGCTGTTCCGTCACCTGCGCCAGCATATTGGATAGTCGCTCCGATGCCGCCGCTTCCAATATGATCACATGAAACTGGCGATTGTGATCGAGAAACCTTGGAACATCGGGACTTGCTGCATCAATAGCCTGTTTCAATTGTGAATTGTGCATCCTCATACGCGCGAGTTGTTCACGGGTGATCCGCGCCGCTGCCCGCTTGGCAGCGTGCGACTCAAGCATGCTCCGTAACTCGAAAGCATCTTCAAGATCATCAAGCGACCAGTCTGCGACAAAGCTGCGCTGCGAATCGTTGCGCCGGATGAACATCTCCGCCTCGAGCCGCCGAAGCGCATCGCGCACTGGCGTTCTGGATACGCCGCATAGCTCCGCAAGCGCTTCTTCGCGAATTTGCGATCCGGACTGCAACTCTCCTGACAGGATCATGCTGCGGATATGATGATATGCACGATCGGATGCCCGCGACATGCTGTAACGCTCCTCTTGACGAATGGCATTTGTATACAATAAGCTACACCCAAAGCAATATTGGGTATAACAGGGGGTAAGGTTACATGCGTATTGGGAAAAGTGCACTCCTCTCATCGATTGCCGTCAGCGTTCTATTGCCAAGCACGGCGTTCGCGCAGTCGGCTGGTGAGGGCGCAGAGGGCGAAGAAATCATCGTAACCGCGCGCCGTCAGAGCGAACGGCTTGTCGATGTCCCTGCCTCCGTATCGGTTATCGATGCAGATGCACTCGCCAAAACAGGTGCAGTGAATGCACAAGATTTTGCTCAGCTAACGCCGGGTGTGACAATCGTGACCGGCACCGCGGAAGCGGGTGATACGCAGATCAACATTCGGGGCATTAACGGTGCCCGCGATGCGGAAAGCTCGGTCGCGTTGGTAGTTGACGGTATCTTGAAGACCAACACAGCCCAGCTCAACCAAACACAAGGCACGCTGCGCCAGATCGAAATCCTGAAAGGTCCTCAGGGCGCAATTTACGGCCGCAATGCGGCTGCTGGTGCAATCGTTGTCTCTACGGTAAAGCCTGGCGATACGCTCGAAGGCGCTGTCAAATTGAGCTATGCCAATGAAAAGACTATTGAAGGGTCAGCCTATATAGCATCTCCTTTGGGCGATAATGCCGGGTTCGTCCTGTCGGGCAACTACCGCACCACCGACGGGTTTTACCGCAACCTGTTCCTTGACCGTAAAGTCGTCGATGATCAGGAAGTATATTCCATTGATGGCCGCTTCATGGCGCAATTGGGCGATGCCACTGAACTTGACGTAAAGGCACGCTATTCGAAGCTGTCCGGTGCCTCAATCAATTTCAACTCGGTGTTTCATATCGAGGCTTTTGGCGGCGCATTCTTTGAAGACGTCGATGCGCATGAATTGCGCTACTACAGCAATATCCGGCCAACAAATGACCAACGCACTATCGATTTTTCGGCCAAAATTGATCATGACTTCGGCAGCACCCGCCTGACGGCTTGGGCATTATATTCCGACGTGAAGCAAAACCTGACAGCGGATGGTACCTCGGCGGACTTTGCGCGTTACATTTCCCCGGCGTTGGGCGCACCAGCCAATCCAACCAATCTGGCGGTACAGAATCAATGCTTTGCGACAACTGCCGCCTTGACTGGCTTTCCGTTAAATCCACCGGGCTTCATTGGACAAGTTCCGGTTCCTTTCATATTCGCGCCGGCCACTGGGTCGACATTCGGCGCCTATAGCCCAACGACATGCGACGGCACGCAACTGCAAATTCGCAATCAAAAGGATATCAGCGGCGAAATCCGTTTGGCCTCGAACGGCGATTCACCGCTCAATTGGCAATTAGGGGTGTACGGTCTCCACATCGACCGCACGGTTGGCGTCAGCCTTGGCGCCGATTTGGGGCAAGGCGTAAGCGGCGCATTGTACAACGCACCAGGAAGCAGCAACCCGACCTCGCAACTGTTCCACGATAAATTTAAGACGGACGTCTACGCAGCTTTTGGTTCAGTCGACTATAAATTGTCTGATATGTTTAAGGCGGGTGTCGCCCTGCGTTACGATGTTGAAGACCGGACAACATCGAACCTTGTGCCAAACGTGTCTGATCCCATCACTGGCGCCAAGATTAACCCCGGCCTTCCAGCGACGGGCGCGATTGCGGACAAGTCTGCAAGCTTCAAGCAATTGGAGCCTAAAGTCACATTAAGCTTCACCCCCAATAGCTCGACCAACATTTACGCCAACTGGGGCATTGGATTTAAATCGGGTGGCTTCAACAACACCGGGTCGTCGGCCCTTGTGAATGCCAACTTCAACATTCCTGCAATTGGCGCTGGCGTGACCATCAATGACCAATTCCGCAAGGAACGTTCAAGCTCGTTCGAAGCGGGTATCAAAGGATCATTGTTTGATAACCGCGTAACCTTTGACCTTGCCGGCTATTATACCAAAATCACCGACATGCAGTTCTTCGAATTCTTTGTCGGATCTTTCGGTCTACTCCGCGTGGTCTCCAACATTGACAAGGTCGATGTAAAAGGCGTCGAATTCAATTCATCAGCCAAAATTGTCGATGGATGGAAAATCTTTGGCTCAGTCAATCTGACCGACAGCGAAATCAAGAAGAACGCATCGCGGCCCTATACTGTCGGCAACAAGTCACCTTATACTGCGGACTATACTATCAACCTTGGCAGTCAGATCGATGCACCGTTGAACAGTGATATCGACCTCGTGATGCGTGCCGATTATCGTATTACCGGACCGACCTGGTTCCACACCGTTCAGGACCAGACCCGCGCCACGATCTTCAGCCAGTTGCTCCCAATCTCGGCGCTCGCGCTGCCCGGATTTGTCGGCAACGCGAATTACAGCGTCGCAAAGCGTAACGCCTTTGGCGTCCTCAATATGCGCTTTGGTTTGGAGGGGGAAAACTGGAACCTGACGGCGTTTGCTGACAATATGCTGGATCGCAAATATATCAACGAAGCAATCCCGGCGATCGAATTTGGCGGATCCTTCATTTCACCAGGCGCGCGGCGCTTGATCGGGGTCGAAGTCGGCTATAAATTTTAGCAAAAGTGAAGCACGCGCATATTAGCGCACAAAGACTTCAACAGATGAAATACCAAACGGCACTACATTTTGTTTTTAGGAACGAAATGTGGTGCCCGAGGGCGGATTTGAACCACCGACACGCGGATTTTCAATCCAATGTTTAGATAACAACTCTAAACACTTGGCTGTAAACGATGCTAAAAACAGCCTCATAGAAATCAAAGCCTTACGAAAGGCATGTAAACCAATTTGCACTGTTAAGGCGGCGCGAACATGACCCGCTTTATCAAATGGCTAAAGGCCATGTGGACTGCATATCGTGAATTGCAGAAACCGTGTCTTGACTGCGAGGCATCGCCAGATGGTGAGTGCTACCAATGCTGGAGTGATAGGCAATGGTGAGGCCTAATTTTGTTGAGCAGAACCAAGCCGGAATGGGACTGCTAAGTGAATAACTCGGACGTCCTAGCCGGTGATTTCGGTTACTCTACGCTTGAATCCATCAAGGCAGTTCTGAGCGTGGGTCGCAAACACTTTGAGGGTAGGCACTACGATTATAGAGTTGTCCCCCAGCGCGGCTTCGTCAAAGACTATGTTAAGCGTGACGCTGTGCTTGTCATGCGGCTTGGGCTGACTGCCGTGCCAGCGCATTATTTCTATCTCGTTCTTAGCCGTGTCCCACCTCGGAAACATTGGGACGGCCATGAACCCAGGCCCTTGGAATGTGGTCGTGGCCACCTTAACCGTAGCGACCATGGCGTTTATCTGCAAACCGACCGTGTGTTTGTCGTTCGCCAGCGACGCTATGGCGCGCATGTCGGTGTGCCCGCCCTCATAACCATCCCCAGCCTTGTATGGCTGCTGGCTCCGGATGAGGTCCCAGAACTCTTGCGGAATGGTCTCTTTCCCCGTCCTCTTGTTTCGCAGTTTCCAATCGTTCAAAGCAGTGAGGGTGTCCGTCCAAGGGTAGTGCCCATCTTTGAGCGGACGATCGATTGCTTCACACGCTGCAAAGAGCATCTGGTCGAAGGCGTTCTTGAGATTGTTCAGGGCGTTGGTGACGTGCTCCTCGAAGATATCGGGGATCGGGTTGTTTTGGACGACCTTCAGCGTCTGCTGGCCGGTTGCAGAATTTTCCTCGATGACTTCAGCAAAGTTATCGAATGTGAAGTAGGCGTCGCTAATTTGCTGGCAAGCGTCGAGTGCGCGGTTTGCACGGTCGATGAGTTTTTGAGGTCGGGCGAACGGGGTGGAGTTCATCCTACCTTTCTTGCCGATGATTGATGCATGAGTTTATCCTATGGTGGCCACGCCAACCCAAAGTACAAACCCGCATGCCCCGAATCGCAATATTTGTCGCCGCGCCAATGGAGACACAGCTTGTCAATGTTCCACATTCGTTCCAATTACTGCGTATGGGACGCAAACGATTCGCCATTATCACTTTTGACCCCGACAGGCTGGCAAAGCTTAGCTGGCAGGGCGAAGGTAATTCGCTAGCTTGGATCATTTGGCGCGGACTATGCGGATGGACCTATCCCAAAGAACGCGGGATTATCAATATCACTCTGATGGACCAGCTGCCTGCCAAGCCGCACCCGTCTGAGGATTTGTTAGAATAGGCCCAGCAACTTCTTGCGAGGGCGCGCCGCATTGGATCTAGCCTCGCATGTGCGGATGATGTGCAGAACATCCTTGGTGCGCTCGTTGCTCTTGGTGAGTTGTCCGGTTTGGCCCACGCCAAACGCCTGCCACGCTGGCAAGGTATCGTCAGCAGGCAGAGGATAGCCCTCAATCGGCTCATTCCAGCGCTCAGGGACGTATCCGAGGCAATCAGCAGGCGGAGTGCTGACAATGGTCGTGCAGCCACACAGAAACGCGAGAGGGGCAAATAGAAGCAGTTTCATGGTTTGCACTCCGGTTCATTGCGGTAGATGGCGAAGCTACAAATTGCCGATCGCGCCTCGATCGCGGCTGTCTGCGCATCCGGCGCATCCTCGATACGCTTGGCAGCCTCAGCTACCAGCTGGTCGACATTGTCGCTTTCATCGGCATTGCTGATCACGATCTCGGCAGCTTCTTTGGCGGTGACGGCGCTTGCGTTGGCGCTTCGAGCGTCCTGCTTTGGCTGAGCTGCGTCGTCCCATGTGAAAAACACGTAGAAAGCAAACAGCAGCGCGAGGATGACTAGGCCAGCGATAAGCTTGCCAGTCAGCGTGGCTAGAAAGTTCATGATTTTACATCCTCCGGTTGCACGGATGGCCCAGCTGGTGGCTTGGCAGGAATCGCGCCTGTGTCTTGAATGACCTTCGATGTGGCAACGCTGCGATCCTTCAGGGCGATCGCACCGGCAGTCGCGCCGATACACGCGGCCAGCCCGCCCGGAAACGCCAGGCAGAATTCGGTCACAGAAACGCCAGTTATAACGCCCGTCGAAACGAAAATAGGGACGGCTGCGACATAGGTTATCGTTCCTATGGCGCCTAAAAGACGCTGCACTTCATATTCGCCAGTAATGCCCTTGAGAGCATTCAGGATGTTCCAGTTTTTCATGATAAAAACAACTCCCGCTCCGCCTGGCGTCGGCGTGTCAGTCCTGCCAGAACTCGACCGCCAGCCTTATTCCACATCAGAAATGCATCTGCGGCACCTGCCTTGTCGCCGGCCAATAATCGCTTGAGAACGGATGAACGCTCAAAGCCTGCCGTTCCGATGTTGAAAGCGAGGCTCACCATCGCATCAAATTCGTTCTGAGTGGCATTTGGTACGCATCGGGCAACACTTGCTTCGAAGCGATCTAGATCATCGCGCAGCAGCTGCTCCGCCTCTGACTCGGTGATCGTCATGCCGGGCTTTACGTGCGGACCTGTCGAGCCATAGCCGATCGTCCAAACATCCGCCGGGCATTTATATGCCGTCAGTTCCCTGCCCTCGAATTGCTTGATGAGAGCCAGCCCCGCAGCGCCAATCTCGCGCGCACCCGTTTTGACCAGGCTGTCATCATGCTGCGCCGCAATCAGGGCCTTATTGATCAGGTCGACGTCCGATTGAGTGAGCGGCCCCGCAATAGTGCGAACGACATCAAAAATTGGCTTAAAATTCATAGTTCCAGCCTTCCGGTTAAGAGCGCCCAAAGCGCAGTGGCCCCTCCGACCATCCAGCCAAATGTCGGTGAACGAAGCACGGCAGCAATGACACCAGTGGCGCCGTCACGCTTGTTACGGTCAACTTCCAGCGCAGTAACCCGCACGTTCATTGCGGCTATATCCGCAGGCAAAGCCGACGATATGGCCGCAAGGGTGGCTAGGGCGTCAACCTTTTGAGCGGTATTGTTTGATTGATGGATCAGCTCCTTCAGCTGGCCCTCGATCTTTCCCATCGTAAAGGCGATGTTTTCATCGCTCATGTTTTTGCGCTCCAAGGTGCCGCCCCTTGCATAAGATTGGATGTGGTAACCACGTGCCGGCTATTGATACCGAGGAAGTGGCTGGCATCAGATGTCACTTGCAGGGTTGGCCGTCAGCGCGCGGGCACTCATCATCAACATGGCCAACGCCGTCAGGCTGGGTCACCGTCGCGTTATCGTCGCAAGCCGCAAGGCCAAGCGATGCTGCCAAGGCGAGTGCTATCACCAACTTTTTCATGTGCATTCCTTTCGAGATTGCCGGTCATTCCGGCGCGGTTGGCCACTGAAAATTAAATGGGTCAGTGACAGTTTCAGGAAGGTCGAACAGCTGGTCACGATATGCCAACCATTGCGACTTCTTGAGAGGCGTCAATTTGCGGCTGTATTCTGTCCAATCGGATTCAGTCAGCAGTTCGTCGCGCTTTATTCTGAGTGCCTGAATGCCCTTTGCGCGCGAAGGCTTGAACTTTAGTTCAGCAGCATCCCAATCGACCATCTCAGGATATTCATCGGGAACCTTGCGAAGCACATATTCACCATCTGGACGGTCGCACAGGATTGATTCAATTGTCCCGTTTGCATTGAGCGTTAGATATTTCATGTGATCTCCACCTGCAAACCTGTGCCGTATGTGAATATGGTCGTTCCCGCCCTGATCCACTCGACCCGAAATTCGAATATCTTAGTCGATGTGGGCGCGGTGACTGTGGCGGAGCCCCCAACTGCGCCGGGCGTCAACACTGGCTCCGAACCTCCGGTGTTGGAAGCATTTGACCCGACCAAAGTCGAACCTGCCTGCGTCCACGCCCCGCCATCAGTGATGTTGCGATACATTAGACGGGCGTCGATACGAGCCGAGCCAGTGCCGGTCGCGTCGTATCCCGCATACATCGACATAGTGATTGTTGTGCTAGGGAACAGGTTAAGGGAGATAACCCCCGCCGCTGCGCCATAGCTTGTGGTGGGGGTTCCCAACGAGTTGATTGCAGATCGTTGCGCCGCCGCGCCCTCTTTCGCTTTAGCAAAAGTTACCTTGCGCTTGGTCGACTTGCTTCCCTTTGTGGCGGTGACTTCAAAGCCGCCTTGGTCGGCCGAGACAGAATCCAGAGTAAAGACCCCGCCGCCGCTGTTTGTGACAGCGCACTGGTCCAAAGTCCCTAGAGTGAAGGTGGTGCTTCCTGTTACGTCCGAGTTTCCTTCTTTAGTGTTGAAGGTAACTGTTCTCGGCAGTTGGCCGCTTTTTACAGTTCCGATCGCGTTAGTGACAACAGGAACGAAGTTTGGAACTGCCGCGAGATCTAGAGGGTCAATACCGTCTGCGCCTTTTATCAAAGACCATGTATAAACCGCTGGGTTCGTGGAATCGGCTTCTGTCGTGTCGGTGTATGTCCCGATGTAGGTTTTGCCCGCGCCATCAGTCGTGGAAAAGCCCGCCGAGCCATCAGGGGCCGTCGAATAGGCGATATGAGAAAATGTCCCATCCTGAGCCAGTATTTGAACGGTTGCCCACTCGCTCGTTCCAATAGTGTCGGTCGCACTGGCCGATAATGCGGTCGCGGTTGTGATGAAAACATATTTGCCACCTGAAGCAGCCGGAACACTTCTTGACCATCCAGCAAAAGAACCGCCACTCAATACACCAGTAGCGAAGGTATAAGTCAGCGTATCGGTCGGGACTGCCGGCGCAATTCCGGTATCGTTTCTCTGATAAAGATAGACCGAAGCCGTGCTGAGGCCATTGGGCCCGTTTCCACCATCCTGCGCCTGAATGACCGCAGTGCTCCACTCGACGGCCGCAATAGTATCGGTTGCAGTGTTGGAGCTGGCTGTGGCCGCAATCACGTAGAGCGGATTGCCATCGCTGGCAGGAACAGCCTGTGTCCATCCATTATTCAGTCCGGTCAATGCGCCGGTTGCGAATGTATATGTTGCCGTAGCGCTGGGATTGATCGGCGGCGTGGCAGAGCGCTTAAATGCAAAGACGGTTGCATTGCTCAAGCCGTCAACGCCATCGCCGGAAGGATTATTGGTTGCCTTGGTGTTGTCTAAAACATCCGTGCCAACCAATGACGGCACGGGCGGAGCAGTTGAAGTGCGGCCCAATGCAAAGTCATGCTTTGCCGTTGTCTCTCCCATCATTGTAAGTTTGACGCGACCGCTTTCGGGGTCAATTTCGGGAGGTCTGATGATGATTGCGTCGAGATTATCGACAACCGTTCCCGGCAAATCGAAAGAAAGCATGTCGCCAACTGTGTACCGCATCAGGCGCGGCTTACAGTGAACCTCAATCTGGCCAATTTCACGACGATTGACTAACTCATAAGCTGCAAGTTGTGCGACCTGGTCTCTGCCCTGCACAAGGTTCCAGGTTATTTCCTCGCGCTTTTCCTCTCCATCGTCAGTAATATATTCGGAAATTGCGACATCTGCCGCCGGCACATATTCCCATTTGTGGGCGCCGCTGCGAAATTTTGGCACAATGGTATTTAGCCGTTCGCGCCATGTACGGCCCGAAGCAACCGTCAGGCCTTCATCAGCGATGTCGTCGCGCGTAATCGTATCGAGTGACACGCGTGGCGCGCTATAGTTTACGCCTAGCAAATGGCGGTCAAAATACGGTTCGCCGCCACCGGCTGCGCAAATGTCTTTCAGGTTATCCCATCGGCTGCCTGGCTCATAAACCACGCCACCAAGCGTCCACGCATTTGCATCGCACACGTTCGCAAATTCAACCCAGCGCGCCAAGTCGATGCCTTCAATGGGCATCCCGATTCCGCCTTGCTTCTTGCCGCTGTCAAACCAGCCATAGCAATATGTGAGGCCCACAATGCCGGGGTTGGCAGAATACGTCCATGTTGAGCGATCGTTGATGCGCTGAGTTCCAGACCCGCCCGGATAGGTACTATCCAAACGCGGGTCGTAATGCTTCACGCCGCGAACGGTTGAGCCCCACTGAGGCTCCCCGCTGGCAAAAATCTTCCCGTCCTTGTCGAACTTCAGGCTTAGACCAATCGCAGCGTAGCCAGAAAGCTTATGGGCTGAGGTCCAGTCAGGCGTTCCAGACCAATTGGGCACAAGGGCGTCTGATTCAGGACGCGCTCCAAGTTGTCGATCGGCATAAAGGAACCCGGCGAAATATCCCGTCGCTGCAGTTCCCGATAAGGGCACGGCATTGAAATCAGCATATAGACCAGTGAAGCTATCGACAGGCCCGCAGCCTGATTGAATGATAGCTTCAAACTTATAAGGATTCTCGACATTTCCAATTTTGCCGCCGTAGCCGACTTCATGCACCTTGTTCCCACCTATATAGGTTTCGCCAAGAACGATGGGCATAGGCTGATTTGCGCCAATTGTAATAAGGTTTGGACTGCCCCTGGCTGGAGGTTTCTTTGCTGTGACTTGGGCAATGGTACCAGCCACGGCCCCCACTGCACCAGCGATTGCAGAAATCTTCAAAAACAGTGCTGCCAGCGCAGGGTTGCCCGTGACGACAGCCGCAACAGCTGCGACGATTGCAACCACTGAAGCGACCTTAGCTACTATCTTGGCCACTTTTGACATTTAAGCCCTCCAGGCCGCTTTGATCTCGAGTGGAACAAGTACCGCAAATGCAGGCGCCTCAGGATGCCAGCCAAATACTTTGCCACCTGGTCCAGCTGACAGAACAAGTGCGTCGAATATCTCTTCGCCTTCCATCAATGCGACATCCCCGATCAGCATCGATGCCGGCGGTATTCTCTCAAGATATTTGTTGGCTAATGCTTCCAGGCTTTCAAATCCCGCCGCGTCCATTGCACGTTTTGCGCCGAGCGCCGTTTTGAACCGAGGGATTGCTGGGACTTTGTGCCCCATGTTTTTCAAATGCGTACGGAGCAGGTGGATGCATGTCGCGCCATTATCCCACGCAAATGCGCGGTTCTGAAATTTGGATAGCGTCTTGTTCAGCCGCTTTGTGCGTTCTGTCAGTTTCATCTCAGCTGCTCATCCACATTGAATCGGCCGCCACCGCCACCGCCATAATCGCCGTATGCTACCCCGCGTGCGGGTCCAGATGCTCCCCAGGCAATCGTCACTCCCATGCCGATCGCATTATCCAAACCAAGTTCGCCGCTAAAAAGCCGCTTGTGAAAAGTACCGTTCAAGCTGTTGCCCTCATTGATTGTCATGAGCCGTTCGCCAAGGCTGACAAATTCCAGTGCTACTTCCCGGCTGCGCATCGTTTCCGAGATCACACCACGATCTAGCTGTGCCAGCGTGAGAATCGTCGGTGTCCCGATCACCGTGGCGGTTGCCTCGTTGATCTCTGCTAACCAGATTGACAGTTTCGATGTCTGGAAGCCCGGCGATATTAATGCCGCTGCGGCTGTCGCGCTTGGTGTAAGGAATGTTATCTTGCCACCGGGAGCCTGATCAGGCCCTGTGCCACTCACTTCAAAGCCAGATATGACCCCGAATAGCGGATCTTCGCTTTCATATGTCTCTCCGCCAAATATGACAAATCCACCGTCACTGATGCGCACTGTGTGATCTGGCATTTCAATTTTTATCAGGCCGCAAAGCGTAACGCGCTCCATTAGCGCGCTTCCTCAATCGTCACTGAAAATTCGATATGGTGGGCAAGACTAATCTGCCACGCAATTTCGTCACCGTCGACAAGCCCCTCAATCATTGGCTTGGCCAAATTGACTGTAGCACCATCAGAAAATGGAACGCGGAGAGCCGGGTAAATCGGAATCGTTGCAACGCCGCTGCCGTTGGCGTTGAAGTTTGTCGTGACATTATGCAGATAATGCTGAGTGCCGTCGACGATCGAGAGCCAATAGCCCTCTTTGCCGACATAATTGGCTGTCAGATTGCGGACTGCGATATTGTAACCAGTCTGGCCGGCGCCATTCACAACCGGAGAGCCGGGAATGCCTTGATCAACCTTGAGCAAAGGATATTCAACCCGCAGACCTTCGCGTTTGGCGCGGATCAGGCGTGAAACAAATATACTGCCGTCCTGATATTCCAAAGGCGGAAAGGTCAGTTCGACACGAAAGCGGGAACCCAGTCGGTCAATCTTCTGTGTGGCTCCACCAATCGCCGACCGCAGCACGCCGCCATAATCGACAAGCGCAGGCGTGACACCGTTAGGAGCAATGTTGGTCGGAAACTCAATCATGGGATTTGCCGATAATTGTTTTGCTGGAGATTTGTCTGAACGCCCTTGGCAGCCGCAGTGGCTATGCCTGGCGCACCTGCGGCCACCCGCCCGTCTGCGCGACCGTCAACCACGACGTTAAAGAATGGCGAGGGAATGACTTGAACCGAAACCGCGCGCCCGCCCTGGCTCATCTTATTGTTTGGCGTCACAAAACCGCTGCGATTGGGTGTGAATAATTCAGGCCCTCGCTCACCGACCATATAAGATCGGTTCGAAGTGGTTGCCCCGCCACGCGCGCGACCAGGTGCATTGATACGCCCCTGCAAAGTCTTGCCAAATGCTCCTGCCCCACCGAGGCTCAGGAATAGGTTTGAGACACCTTCAAGAATGCCGAGGATGCCACCGCCTTTGATGGAGTTTGCAAGACCGGTGATCGATGAGGTGACGTTGCGCACCATGTCGCCAAAGGATTCAACAATCTGAACGTTGGTTGTCTTGATCTTCGACGCGATGCCCGTTGCTACACTTTCCAGTGCAGGAAGGCTGTCGGTGATATTGTCAATAAAGCTGCCGTCTTGTGTAACCGCGACCGGCCCGTCGACGCCGAAATAGCTGTCACGTAACCGAACAAGAGATTCCGTTAACTTGTCGGCATCGATCTTACCAGCCTTCGCCCAGGCCGCCAGCGTGTTGCTGTCTGCCTTGTAATCAAGCAGAGCTTTTACCTCGGGAAACAAGCGATCAAGCAACGGAACTGCATTATCGGTTAATGTCTTGAAAGCCTTTTCAACCTCAGTCAGCGCCGCTTTGATTGGCTTCGCGACCCGCGCACTTGCCCCTGCGGCCTTGGCTTCCAGCTTGTTGAGCGTTTCAATGGCCCCAGCGCCTGCCCCAGCCATTGTGCCGGCCAACGCACCTCCTGCGCTGCCGCCGGTCGGCCTTGGTGTTGGAACGCGTCCTGTACCTCCCCTGACGCCTGGACGATTGCCACCGTTGGACGAATTACGCTGATTTTGTGCGTTTAAATTATCTATTTCCTTTTGCGCTTGCCTGGCAACGCCGGGAATCCACGATGTAAGAGCACTATCGCGCAAACGGGTCTGGAACTTAATTTCCAGATTGTTGAAAAACGTGTCAATCTGGCGCGAATAGGACAGAAGCACTTGGATTTCTTTGACCACGCCAGCAACAGCTTCCGCAACCCTTTCCAGCCCCGCAGACGCGTTTTGGCTTCCGGCTTGGTTCGCAATGAATTGAGCGGTCGTAACTCCAACACGCTCCTTTAACTTGTCCCAACCGTCGGCAAGGTCATCCAGAATTGCGGCTTGTTCGGTAGATATGACGCCATCTTTGCGCTTTTCAGCAGCAGCTGCTGCGATACCTTTGGCGCCCAGGTCGACAAGCGGTTTCAGCTCAGCATAGGAGCGGCCAAATATCTGATTGCCCAATGCGGAGCGTATAGTTTCATCTTTGACGTTTTTGAGCGCATCAGCGATCTTGGCGAAGGATTCAGTTGGCGTCAGACCGATGAAGCTTTTCGCACTCAGGCCCAATTGGTTGAATGTTTCGGCAGTGGCCTTGTTGCCAAGCTGGAGACTGCCCAGCGTCTTGCTCATTTTGTTGAGACTACCGTCCATTGTTTCAATGGAAATGCCGTTCTGCGTGGCAGCAAATCGCATTTCTTGAAGCGCCTCTACCGTCACGCCGACCTTTGCCGCCGCCTCAGTCAGCGATGACCCCAGCTCAAAAGCGTTTTTCGCCAGTCCACCAAGTATCGCAGCACCGCCCGCAACTGCGCCCAGAGCCAAGCCTGCGCCGATCTTGCCGATTGATGCGCCAATGCCGTCCATTTTGGTTTTGAGGGTAGCAGCACGCTTCTCTGCCAGCGTGGCGCCCTTTTGGAAAGCGGCTGTGTTCATCGTAAGCGAAACAGCCAGATTGCCAATCATGTTACTAGCCATCTTGATTGTTCCTTTCGGCTAGCCGCTTGAACAGCGCCAGCACCTTGGCAGCGCCTGCTTCGGCGTTCTCTTTTTCAGTCGACAGATAATGAGACAAAGCGCGTATCGTCTTTTGGCGTGCGAACATCTCAATCTGGTGGGCAAGTGTCAGGATGCGCTCCTGATCGCCCTTGATCCGCCCCCGCATGACGTTGGCATAGGAGCGCGGGGTTTGATCCCAGAATTGCCCCGGATCTAGCCCCGCTTCTGCCCAGTTGCTTTCGAGCGCGTCCCAGTCCCAGTCGGAACGTTTCCCTCGTCTGCTTTATCGTCTTTTTCATCACTGAACGCGGTATTCATGGCGACCGAAACAGCCTCAGACAAAGCCTGGTGGTCTGAAAACATCAGTTCATCGATTTCATCTTCACCAATTTCCCGATGATATTTCTGCAGGCTACCTTCGATCAAAGCCAAAAGTGCTTTCAACTGTCGGCCGTCATCACTTTTCATGGCATTGAACATTTCAGCCGAGGCCATTTGTGCCTTCGCTGAAGCAAATGCGAGGGCCCGAAAGCCCATCGCCAGCGTCAACGTTCTGCCATCTGCCAGCGTGGCAGTCGCTTCGCCCCTTATCATGTGTAAGTGGCAATATCGCTGATCGTGACAACGCGGAAGGTCGCTGTGGCTTCCATCACGTCATTTGGAGCAACTTCACCGCGGCTGTAATTGATGCATCGGGCAGTCAGAAGGATTTGTGCAACGGGGGCACCATTTTCAGGCAGCACGATCTTCATGGCCCGAATATCTCCGTCACCAAGAGCATCCGCCAAAAGAACGTCGGTGTCGGAAAGTGGACGGAAATTGAGCATCACCTCGAAGTCTGAAATCTTCGTAGAAGGTGCTGACATATTCCCGGCGCCAGCCTGGGCTCTTCAGATGCGTGGTTTCGACTTGCTCACGCTCCCCGAGGTTGGGAATGCCAAAGCCTTTCACTTCCTTCAATTCATAAAGAAGTGTGCCATTATGGAGCAGAACTGCGCCCATGTAGCCAACGGAACTCTTTTGGGTTTCAGCCATGTTTAATCTCCTACGTGTCTAATTGAAAAGTCGATGGATTGACGATGGATGTTCGTCGTTCCCGAGGGCTCAACGGTATCGCGCTGGCTGTCGACAAAAGCCGGACCAAACACCTTTCCGCTTAGCGTTGCTGGAACCTTGAGAACGGCGATCGCTGCGCGCGCGATTGAGAGCGCAGCAGCGTAAGTGGTTGCGTAAACGTCCATCTGCACAAGCGTTGAACGTGCGTTTTCGTAATCTTTCAGATGCACCGGACGCGGGTCACTGATGGTCTGCAGCACGATCGATGGAAAGGCTGCGTTTTGTGGCCGCTGCCCCCAGTCTATGCGTGTGCTAACCAGCCCTGCCAACGTGGCGTCAGCAATGAGCCGGGCGCGAACGCCAGTTTGGAAGTCCATCAGTCGAAATTCCTTTAGCGCCCCAGTCGTGCGTTCTTTTTCGCCAGGCGCGTTGCCGCCCGGTCAATCTCTTTGCCAAGGTTGGCGATGATATAATTCAGGGCCTCGTCTTTACCACCATCGAATGCCGGGCGCATGAACGGCCGAGCGCGCGTGTCGTTCGTTCCGAACTCTGCGAACGTAGCGTAATTCAGAACTCCGCCGCCAGATACCGGACCCATTGCCATTTCAAGTCCGGTGTTTTTGTCGAACCTGTTTATCCTGGCAACGCGCTTCGTGCGCTTTTCAGAAACCGCAATGGCGTTCTTCAAGTCGCCCTGGTCAACCGGCGCCATACCTCTCGCCCGATCGGCCATTGGCTCAAGTGCCCCTTTGGCTACCCGCCGCAGAACAGCCTTGCCAGTAGATTTCGGCAATTCGCTGAGGGCTTTCTCAAGCTCACGAAATCCCGAAAGCTGAACAGTCACAGCGCGTTATCTGCCGCCATTGCTTCAATCCGCACACCTTCGCGCCGGCCAAATTCCTGAATGCCTTTGACGTCGAATGTCAGTCCGTCATAAACGATCCGCCACGCCTCAGTGATCTGACGCGTCAAAGTGTCGCTGCGAACCTCAAAAATGACCGGCATTTTTACTTCGCGTCCGGCAGCCTCGAATATCTCCCGCCGCATTGCGGGGAAATACTTGGCCTTCCGAGCACCTCTGCTTGTCCACGTACCTTCGGCGGCCGTGTAGCCGTCATCAACTGGAGCGCCCATTGCGAACAGTTCAATTGTCCGGTCAAGCGCTCCCGCTTTCATTAGACTGCAACGCCGGATTCGTGAACCTTGACGTCGAGAACTGTCGCCGAGGTCGCAATGCCAATGATCGTGGCATAAGCGCCAGTGGTGACATCGGCTACCGGGCAAATCCCCCCTGCAACCTTCGACATGTAGTAAGCCAAACCAGGCGTGAGCGTTGCGCCGATTGTGATCGGACCGCTTTTGTGAACGCGCAAGGGCTGGTTGTTCGACGCAGCATTGAGCGCAATGCCCTGAGGTGACCGTGCAGCGACTGTCGCGCTGTCCGCATCTGCCAGTTTGTATTTTGTATCTGCTGTGTCGAGATAGACCGTTTGGCCAGCTGTGATGGTTGCTCCTGCCGTGCCGTTGTCAAGCGTGGCGCCAGCTCCAGAAACAACGTTTGCTGCCGTGATCGTAATGTCCGCCATTCATATTTCCTTTCAGATGATCATTGCTCGATATGGCTGGCACAATGCGCGCACGGCCTCGGTCGATTTCCATTCGTTGCTTTCGCGCCCGGCAAACATGTCTGCAATGAGCAGCAGCTGCGCGGAGATCAGGTCGGCAGGCGTTTCGTCATAACCAGCCTGATATGTCACTGTGACGCTTGTATAGTCGCCCTGAGCGGGCCAGCCTGCCGTTGGGGCATAAAGCCTGCCATTGAGCGTTCGTGCACCTGTAAGTGTCTGCGGAGCATTGCTGGTGTCGATATATTGAATGCTTGTAAGCGACACGAACGGCGCGCGGTTCAATGGGATATATGATCCGAAGCAATTTTCGGTTTGAACAGTCGTGCGCACAGTAAGGTTCTTGCCCGTGTAACTTTCAACCCATGACGCAGCTGCGCGCATATATTGGGCAATCAGATCGTCGCGATCGTTGTCCTCATATTCCAGATGCTGCTTTACTAAATTGAGCGTCAGGCCAAACTTTGCAGCCGATATAACCGGAAGATAAAAGGTTTCCTGCCATGTGCGCCCACCAATTGTCGTTACAGCAGCGTCAAAGCGCGATGTTTCGCCGTCCGTCCCAAGCGTGAACCAAAGCCGGACAGACTTGCTGTCGCCAAGCACTGTCGCGCTGTCGAGATTGGCCGTACCCGAGGTCTCGTTAACCGTTGCAACGCCGACAATCGTGTCGCCATCATCGATCGGTGGCGACCACACGTAGTCGACACGCTCACCAGGCGCTTTAGGAACCAATGTGATTGCCATTATGCTACCCTTCGAGAAACGATATTTCGGTTACGCGATGCCGATTTAACCAACCTTGATATAGGCGTTGGCAGGACAAGCCCGTCACTGCCTGCCCCGAAGCTTCCGACATAAACATTCGTCAATGCCGCACCGATTGCATTTGCGCGCCCGTTTGCGTTCCCTGCGGCCAGCACATAGGTTTCCGATACCGCGGTACCGCCTGCATTCGCGGCAGCAACACCCGCACCGCCAATGATGGCCATACTGTAATTCAAAGCCGCGCCAGGAGAAGTGCCTATGCCTGCGCCAAATGCTCCACCAGCGCTCAAACCGTAGGTATAGGCTATCACACTGCCGGATACCGCCGCCGTGCCTGTGCAAGCTCCTGTGGCGATTGTTTGGCCTATCGCAAGTGATGCACCCGCTGCGGACCCATTCCCGACCGCACTTGCAACACCTGAAGCAATCGAACAAGCGACCAATATGGCCAGTCCGGTTGCGTTCGGGTTGCGAACTCCCGTCGCCGTACCACCTGAAATCGATTCTGCAAAACTCAGGGCCGTGCCCGTTGTGTTGCCGCTTACGCCAGCGCTTGCAGTTCCGGAACTGATAGACAGCGTGATTGCTGCCGTGCCTCCAGTTGCATTTGCAGTCCCTGTTGCGGCACTGCCTGAAATCGTTGTTGCTAATATGAACGCCGCGCCAGTCGCGGTTCCATTCCCTGTCGAACTGGCTGCACCTGCACTGATTGCTAGTACATATGAGAGCGCAGTGCCCGTCGCGTTTGCATCGCCAGATATAGCATCGGCTCTGCGCAGCCTTATGTCTGCTGAATTAAATTCCGCTGGGACAGAATAGAGTAAAATATCGGCCATTAGTTTAACCTTTCGACCGCTTAACGACTGTCCTTAGCCAATATGCAGGCGCTTATCTGTTCAGCGTAAACCTTTCGCATGATTGCCGGTGCTTTGGATCCCACCACTTCATTGATGCAGATAGCCTCATACTTCTTGCGTTGGTGCGGCGTGGTCGCGATCGTGCAAAATAAAAGTATGATGTAAAACATATCAGTTCCCGTGGACATGGAGCGTATCTGGTCCGTTAGAATTAGCGGGAAGCCTCCACATGTTAGCCGCGACGTTTGTTGGAAAGTCCAGCCCCATCGCAACTTGAGGCGTCCTCCCGTTAGGCGCTGTTGAACCCACGATAAGCGATGCCGTGGCGCTAAATGCGCTGCCGTTACACTCATGCGAGACCTGATTGAGCAATCCGACGCAATAATCTTCCCACGACTGTTTCGTTGCAGGGTCCCAGCCATCCATCCAATCGGTGTGGAAACCTTCCATGTTGCGGAATGCGCGGCCTGCTGCAACGCCTGCCATATCATCCGACGCCAAGCGCCAGCGCCCGTAATCCGAGAAGCCCCGTTGCTCCAAGCGCATGATAAAGCTTACATGGGGAATGCGGTAATAGTTCTTTGGACATACCTTCTTGCTGCTAAAGAAGCCGTCAGTTATTTCTGGAATTACGTGCCTATAGCCTCCAGGCGACCAAAGGTTCACACCATCCCAGCAGCTTGGACCAGTAGTTTCAAGAGTGAGAACCGCACCTGATACACATGTGCCGCCGAACGGGTCGCTGTTATCGGAGTTCTTGAGCCACTTTACACCGTCGCTAGGGGTCGCACCAGCACACTTATAAACGAAGCCGCTATCCGCCGGCATGGAGTAACGCCCCGCCGTGCCGCTTTGGGCATTGGCGGTGTTTACGATAGCTTGCAGCCATGCACGGTCAGGGTCATCCATGTCCGTTCCCCAGATATACCGGAGGCCGTTAGGAGTGCGAGCGTTCTTGTCTGCTTCGCCAGCAGCGCCTGCACTTGCGTTGTAATAGATCGTATAGAGTTCAGGCTTCACAGCGTAGTTTTTGCCGTCACCGAATGCGTTATCGATCTTGATGCAAGGATGCCAATAGCCCGTTGCGTTAAGCTCCGCGCCTGCTGCATAGCTGCTGTTGTTAGTCCGAAGCCGTGAATAGGTTGAAAACGCATTAGCGCGGCGATTGCCGAAGAAGGTATGGCAGTGAGACTGCCCCGGCAACCCATAGCCACGAATAGGGTCATCGTAGCGGATGCCTGTTGCATTAGCTTCCGTGCGGAACTTGGCTTCTGCGCATGAGCCGCCAGTTTCACCAAGGCTTATGCACTGTGCGCCACTTGCTGTCGTGCGCCCTGTCTGGCTTGTCGATATGCCCGACAGTCCAGCCTGTGGTGGTGGCGTGACATTGGCATCAATAAAGCCGTTTGGCGTTGTTCCGGACTCGTATTGAGGAACGATAGGGACATAATCCGCAACGTCAGGCGGTTTGGGGAATGTCTGCGCTGATACTGCGCCCCCAACAAATAACAGAGTAAGGATGATATACTTAACCATATGCTGCATATCCTGAATCTAGCGCCCGTGCGAATGCGGTTTGTCCAAAGTTTGCTGTTAGGCTGCCTTCGAACTTGAAACCGAGCGCGGCATACCAGTTGGTAAATGTTCCGCTGGCCGTTTGCGTTGCGCCAATCTGCGTGGTTGTTCCCGAACGGGTCCGGTAGAAGCTGACTGCCTTGGTGGTCTTGTTGACAACCACGCTAACAATATCTCCGTTGTCAAGCGTTCCACCTGCTGCAAAGCCGCCGTTGTTGATTATGTAAGTGGTGCCTGTTCCCTTATTGATCTCTAGACCAACACCAACAGAAGGTATGCCAAACACAGATGGCCCAAACGTTTTAGTGCCATCCTCAATGAAGATGTAAGCAGGTGTGCTGGCAGTGTCTAAGGCGTTTATTAGCACTTCATAGACAAACAGCGTTGGACCAGCTGCTTGCGTTGCACGAACCAATGATTCCGCGTTCAGACCGATGTTGGTCATTGAAGCAGTGCGCGCTGTTACATCGACATACTGATTCTTATTGACGCCGTTGGTCGTGTGGAAAACAGTGGTGGCCACAACTACCGTGTCAGTTATTTCATTTGAATAAGACGATCTTGCGCCATCTTCCCGAGAAAACCAATATTGCTGATAATAAAGCCCTGTGGGGTCGACATAACCATCTTCGACGAGTGCCGTCTTTGGAATTCCACCATCGCTGCCGCCCCTAGTAGATGGTAGGTCGCTTGGCTGTATCTGATAAGAAACGGTCATCGTAGGAACTGTGTATGCGCCGCTGCCGTCTTTCACGCCCGTAGCCGAACGTTCAATATTTAGATAATATCCAGCCCACACATTTGACGGTATAATAATATCAACTTCTGGTGGAACCCCGTCAGGCGTTGTGCGCGTAATAACGGGGGCTGAAATCGTTGGATTGTTCACTGGCGGAACGACGAGCTCCGCAACGATCGTGTTTATTGTTGTACCCGCAACGTCGGGCGAACCAACCTTGTAAGCGACGAGATAGAATGGACCCGTACCTGGATTATCAAACGCGAACGAACCATCGCTGCCAGAAATTACTTCTGCTATCGAAACGTCACGGCCTGTTATCATCAACTCAACGCGACAGTTAGCTAGGATGGCTCCACCAGAATCCCGCGTTACGCCAGAAATTCGATAGTTCACCGCCGCACCTGGGCTGCGATAGATTACCGTTCCTACCTGCCCACGATTTATAATTGTGCGGCCAAGAAAATCATTCTGATCGGTCTGGATTAATCCGCGCCAATGTGACGCGGCACGACCTCCCCAGCCCATCCGCGCAAACGGGCGCAAAGAGGTCGCGTCACGAGACATCGGTTAGATCGATTCCCAAATTTCGTATTGATGCACGGTCATCGAGCCGGTCGCAACCGTCTGCGTAAAGAACATGTCGACCGCGTTTGCAGCCGTGTTGTCAAAGCCCGTACCAACGCCAGGAGTGCCTACGGGGACCATCAAAACGCCGTTTCCGCCTGCGCTTGGCAGAGGTGAGCCAACAACCGCTTCAGAGGTAAATCGACCAATGCCAAAAAGGTTAGTCGATGTACCTGTGCCAACAGCACGGCAGGTAAGGTCAATATCCAGCTGGAACGGAACAGTAGTTTTCGCCACAATGTTTAGATTGAGCGCACCGGTGTCGAAAGCCACAATGGTTCCAGATGGGCCAGTGCGCAGATCGAAACGTGCCGTGCCTGGCGTGGTGACAGCGCACGAAATACGCCCTGCCAGCTTGATTTTCCACTGCTTGCCGATCGTCCAGTAGTTGTTCGGCAGTATAAGCCGTGAAGCAACTGGGATGCAGGACGCCGCCGCCGCTGCAGTAAGCGCAGGACCATCGGTTGAAGCAACAACCAACGGCACAAATGAGGATGGATTAGGATAAGCCATTTATGCGTTCCTTAGTTCTGCTTGGTGATGGTTGAGGATGCGACTGTGAACGTGCCGGCGGTCGAGCTCACATCGGATCCAAAGTCGTTATAATAAACGAGTTCGTCTGCGCTCGATGCACCGCCACGCCGCTTATAAATTACCTCGCCGCGCGCTGTGATTGTCGAAGTTGGCCAGTTGTGCGAGGCAAAGGTGATAACCACCCGATCGTTAGCTGTGTCGACAGCTGCGACCGTCGCAGTGACCGCAATACCGCCCGCCGTGTAGCCCGTCCCTGTGACTTCGTTGGTGACATCGGAGCGCTTGGTGTGCGTGTCCTTGTTCGGCGCATAGGTCGAGGTGACGAGCATCGCATAAAAGGTATCGGTATCGTAATCGATTGAGCCGATTGCCTCATCACGCAATGCGCTGTTAAAGATATTGGATGCCATTTACTTGCCTTTCGCTTTGGCAGAAACAGTGCCTTTGTTTTCTGTTTTAGCTTGGCTTGCAGGTTTGATTTCCGTGGCCAATCCGCGGTCGACGAGTTCCTTGCCGACGTTATTGGCAACTTCGAACTGCTCACCCCGCAGGATGTTATCGGCCTTCACCGATGAAACGTGCAGTGTGTCGTTTGCTTTGAGTTTCATGTGACTTCCCTTCCAAAAGAAGCGGCCCCGACTGTTAAGCCGGGGCCGGGCTCATTAGGTTGTCAGGTTGGTGATCTGGGCAGCATAAGCGCCCTTCACGAAGCAAGCCGTGTTGTAGACGGCAAGCGCGAGGCGCTCTTCTGCCAAGATCGTCACAAGGTTCTGACGAAAGTTGGTGTTATCCTCAGTCGAGATCTCAACCTGTGCATCCATGCGGTCAAAAATTTGCGCACCCATTTGGAATGCACCGACCAAGAAGCTACCCGCAGTCATTGCCAATGTTGGTACAACTGGGAGGCCCCACAAACGTGGCTGCAGCTGGTTTTGCGGATCACCGATCAGGTAACGCGTTTGCGTATCCTTTGCGGTTTCAATCGAGAACCAATCGCTTGGGTGAACGACCATCCCGCTTGCAGGCAGGTTGGCAAGTGTCGATTGCAGCATGGCAGCGCGAAGAACGTCAATACGCGTTGGAAATGCGACAATGCCCTGGTCGGTCATTGCAGCGGCCTGCGTATAGACTCCGTTCAAGTCTGTGCCAGTGCCTGAGCCGTTTAGCAGCTGGTTATCTTCAACAAAGCCCAGACCATAGGTCAAGCGGCCATTGATGTAGGACTGCAGCTGAGGAACATCATCAAGGATCTGACGAGTTGCCTGAACCCAGTGAGCAATCGTCGTGACGTTTGCGGTTGCAAGTCCAAACTGCAGATCAGACTGAGGCTTGGTGGCGCCAGTCGTTTCCGAAACAGTTGCAGCCGCGTTTGTGAACGCCGTTTCCTGTACGAACTGGATCGAGTTGCTGTTGGTGCGGCCCTGCATAAGCAGATCACGAACCCGCAGCGGACGAAGTGCAACGCCCTGAACCCCAGGAACTCGGTCGGCGACGATAAATGCACCGGACGAACCAGTTGCAACAGCGGTAGAGCCCGAGATGATCGCTTTGACTTCAACGCTTGCACGGCCCTTAGCGCCCTGCGCCAGAAATGCAGCAACTGCAGGGTCACTGGTGACGATTTCACCAAGAGATTTGGCTTCTTCGGCATAGCTTGCATCTGAACGCGCTTGCATTTTCTGCTCGAGCTCGTCCATGCGCGCCTTGGTTTCGTTCATGCCGATCAGGGCGGCGTCGGCATCTTCTTTTGCCTTTGCGGACATTGGAGTGCCTTTTTCGGCTTCGGCAAGCGCCTTTTCAGCGATTTCCTTGACCGAATCCATGCTCTTTTCGAACGCGGCTTTGGTTTCGGCGGCCAGTTCGGCCACCGACTTTGTTTGGTGACCATCAGGGCTGCGCATAAGGCGGCCCATCTTGCGCTCTGCTGGCGACATGGCGCACATCAACGATGACGCGGCGAGAGCCGCGAAATGACTTCTTTTCATAATAATTTCCTTGAATTTGGGGCCTGTCGCCCGATTAATTTGCCGCGAGAGCCTCGAAAAAGGCCGCGGCGTCGGATGTGTCAGGCTCCCCCTGACCAATTCGCAGGTTATGAACGCGCACCACGCGCTCTGCTTCTGCATTCGAAAGGCCGAAGCTATCCTTCAAAAGCCCTTCCCACTCGCGCTCACTCAGCCGCTCCCCGGCTGCAAGACGATTGCGAGAAATCTTCAATTTCTTTCACGCCCGAGATCAGAGCCTTCGGGTTCATGCCAATGCTCACCAGCGAGACTTCGTGCAGGAACAATTCGTGCAGTTCGCGCACCTTGCCTGCCATCTTGTGCTTTATGGCGTCGTAACCAATCGACAGTGCCGACAGCGCGCCATCCTTGACCAATTCGTAAGCTTCGCCACCATCCCGTGTCTTAGTGCTGATCTTACCCTTCGCCATCAGTCCTTCGGGTGTTTCGGTGAACTCAGCCCATTTACCGACGGGGCGGTGTTGATCGTGGAACAGCAGCATTGGAACGCCGCTGCGACCAGTAATCGACTTAGACATTGCGGCAGGCATAATCTTGTCACCGCCGAAATCGACATTGCCATAACCGGCGGCAAGTCCTTCGACAAAGCCGGTTTCGTCGATGCCTTTAATTTCCCAAGCAAAACTACTGCGCTGCATTTTGTGTCTCCTGCGCTGTCAGTGGCTGATTTTGCATCTGTACCCGCGCAATGTCGCCCCCATCTATCGGAGGCAGGTTTTCGAGCGCGCGTACCTCATTGACCGTCATCGCGCCCATCATTGTCATTGTGTTATAAAATTCCGAACGGCCCTTGCTGTCGCCTCGGAGCAACCCTTCGAGATTGAATTCAATAGTCACCCCTGCTCGGCGTTCAGATAGCGGCAACAACTGCTTTTCAAGTGCCTGCTCAATCCGGTTCAATCGACGACGAAGCGTGAACTTGACGAATCCGAGCGTTTGCTGCTCAAGCCCTGTTCCCCAGCTGGTGCTGCTTTCAGTGTGGCCTACCATGTGAGGCGGTACACCAAAGACCCGGCAAATTTCCTCAACGCCAAAACGCCGCGTTTCCAGCATCTGCGCGTCTTCCGGCGATATAGTGAGCTGTTCCCACTTCACGCCGTTATCCAAAAGCATGGGCCGCCCTGCATTAAGCGCGCCTACAAATTTCTCAGAAAGCAACTTTTCTGCTTCTTTGCGCTGATCTCCGTTCAACGGTTTATCCGTTGACAAGATACCGCTGGGCATTGCCCCGTTACCAAACATTGAGTGTGCAGCATGATCTGCAGAAACTGCAGCATCAAATGCCTGGCGACAAACTGACAACGTTGATGCGCCTCCGAGTGGACCTCCGCCGAAGCCGCGAATGTGAAGGATTTGCTCTTGAGTGTATCTTTGTGCCTTACCTTCGTCGGTCCAACTATACTCGATTACACCAGGAGCGGGTCGCTTGACTGAAACGATGTCAGGTCGAACTGGTATTAATGACCCGATCTCACCATTCACCTTCTTTGCAATTACGGCATATGCATTGCCGTGCAATTCCAGTCCGGCGCACATGAATTCCCAAAAATCGACCGCCGTTTGGTCATAGTTCGGGCTGTCGTGAAGCACGAAATAGAGCGGATGGTCCTTTGCTACCGTACGAACGCCTCGCGGATCCGTGCGGTAAACCATTAATGGCAGGGATGCCTGAGTTCCTGCCAACAAATTGACGCAAGCATAAGTTGCCGACAATCCGAGCGCGTTTCCCCGTGGCGCGTCCATAAAATTCGCAAGCGTAACCTGGTTGGTTCGGAAGTTCTGACCATCTTGGCGTGAAGCACCTGACCAATCGCCAAGCCCACCGGCCCCAATAATCGCCTTTTTCTCGGTCGGCATAATGCCAAGCATTTCAAGAAACTTCACGCGGCAAGCCCTGCCAGCCAAATATCCGTCGAAACATTGTCCGCAGCAACCGGGTTCCGCTCGAGCAGCTTTGCCGCGTTAAACATAGCAATCAGCGGGTCGATCTTTGCCTTTCCGGCGGTTTCTTTGGTAATATACACCGCATTTCCCCGCTGTTCGGCTTTCGCGTTGCTGACGCACCAGTTATTCATGGCGCTGCCATTGTGGCGCAACGTCCCGTCCTTCAATTTTCGTTCCATGCCCCAGACAGCAGATGAGAGGCGAAATCCTTGAGGAACGCCCACCCATTGTTTGTCATTCAGGCCAACTTCAGTCAGCGCATCGAGCAACGCCGATATAGATTGTGGATCAACACCCACCCATTGCTCATTTGGCACGATGCCGCTCTCGGCAACCTGCTTGATGATCGCGGCAATTTCCTCGATGTCCTGTGTAGCATCATCACACAGCACCAGGTCACCGCTCTCAGCGAATGATTCAAAGTCAGATGCAAGCACTGGGCGTAGTTTCAAGACATCGCGTTGCACCCAAGCCCGTGTCCAGAATAACCACGCCCGGGTTTCTCGGTCGCGTCCTGCAACACAAAGTGCAAAAAGATCGTCTAAGCCGCCGCCGTCGACGCCAACAACAGCAACTTCAGAACGATCAAGCAAATTTTCTAGCGTAAGATCGGACTCGGCTGCGTCTTTCCAATAATCTGCGCCACGCCAACGATCGCGACCAAGCCGCATGCCGATTTCGACGTTCAGATGCTTTGCCAGGAACAGCTGCTTGCCTTCGGCGCCCTCGCCGACCATTTCCTTCTTCAGTTCGTCAGCAAGCCACTTGGCGCTGACTGACTTTCCCATATTCGGGTTCGTTACGTAGAAGTTCTTCGATTCAAGGTATGCTTCGCTCTCCAACATGGCTTTTGGCCATTCGAAAAGCATTCCAATGCTAGTCGGATCATCAATTTCACCATCACGAACGCCCCTGAAATAGTCCAGGTCACGCTTAAAAACTCCAGTTGGCGGTGCATCACTATGCGTCGACAACCGAATGACGAAGCCTTCAGGCCTCGAAATGAGCCCCCCAGTCGCCTCTTTTAGCATCGCATCCGCGTGCGCGCGCTTTCCAAACAGCCAAAGTTCGTCGATCAGGACGAATGAAGCCTTTTTCCCGGACACTACATCCTTGTCGGCCGCCACAACTTTCAATTCTGCCTTGGTCACCAGGTGCCTGATAAGACGCTGGTTCGAAACTATGTGCAGCAGCTTTGACAGCTCAGGGTCGAGCCGGATCATTTCAGACGCCGGCAAGAAACAGTTGTTTGCAACCTCGATCGTCGGCGCCAGAACCAGCAACTCTGCGTTGTGTCGCCAATTGCGGATAAGCGCTGTAATCATAATGGCCGCCGCGATTGTCGACTTGCCATTTTTCTTGCTGATCAGCAGGAAATAATTCTTGATCAGCCTTTCAGCTGCTTTTGCGTCGTACGCGCCAAAAATGGCACGAACGAAATCAAATATGAACGGCTCTCCAACTTCGCCAAATGTAGGCTGCCCAGCTACATCCGGAATGCGCAGCGACTTGAATATCGATAATGCCGCTTCGGCTTCGGCGGGAAACAGCGGGTCGATTGGAATAAGTGACCGCTTTTCGACGATCCGTTGTTCCCAATCAAGACACGCTGTCGACCATTGCATCAGTTAACCCGTTGTGGCGCAGCTGGCGGTGCGTACATGCCGGTAACGCCTGCAGCATCTTCCAGTCGCTGGTCTTTCTTGCCCAGGCGTTGCGTAGATGGCGGTTCGTCCACTGCCCCGCGGTTGCTGACTGTGTCTGACAGCAGATCCATATCGACGCGGTCGAGTATCCGACCAAATTCTTTAAGGGCTCCAACGTTCCCCGATTGGGCCTGGGCGAAAAGCACTTCGACATGCCTCGCCTTGACCCGCAGCAGCGCATCGTCCGCATGTTTTATTTCGGAAAAATAATGCTTCCGAAAAGTGGGCATCGACAATTGAAGCGCCGCAGCAATCCGGTCTTTAGTCCAGCCTAGCGCGAACAAGAGTATGATTTTGTTACGATTTTGCGAGGTCGGTTCATGTGAAGGCCGACCCGGCACGCCGCGCCGCTCCCGGACGACATCGCCGAACAGGTCAAAATTCTGAGCCATAAGAAAAAAATCCGCGAATGAGAGGACGGCGGTGATTTGGGCAACGGTACTTGTAGACTTTGCCTACCCCCCTGCCCTCATGCCCTCCGTCGCTTTGCCATTGGCGCGCGCCTTGCGTGCCGAGGCAGTCTTTGTGTTATGACAACGGATGCACAACAGTTCGATGTTGCGTTCATCCAGATCAGCGCCACCGTCTTTGCGCTCGACCTTGTGATCTCCGATAACTCGATTTGATGACCCACATTTTTGGCAGCGATTACCGCGCACTTGTTTGATCATCTTGATGAGGCTTCGCCATTCACCCGACTGGTAGAAACTCTCTGCTACTTTCGCAGGTATCGAGATGCGAGGTGCGAGGGTGCCAACGCGCGACCCTAGGTTAGTTAGCTTTCCCATCAAACCGTTCCGCAATAAATGCTGGCAATATTACCAATCTCACAGAACACTTGGCAAAGAGCCTAAGCTTGCAGTCGTGCCTTGCGGAGTGCTACCCGTCTGCGTCCACGAATACGTTGGTTAGGAGATACCTTCATGCGATACCTCTTGCTGCTGCCTTTACTGGCTGGCTGCGCATCTACTCAAACAGTTCTTTCGAAAGAACCTACTGAAGTTTTCAACAGCACAAAGACACAGAACGAAGTTGTGTTCTGTCTTGCCAATAAGAACAATGTGCCAGCCCTCGACCAAGACGATGGATCAAAGGTAATCCTACTCAAGAACGGATATGGCGGAGTGTCGCTATCATTCACAGTGTTCCCTGCCGAAAAGGGTAGTCGCATCGAGTACCGTCGTCAGTTCGGTACAGTCGGCGCTAAATGGAAGCAGTGCCTTTGAAATGAGAAACGCCCGACGCTGTTAAGCTCGGGCGTGTTTCTTATTGCGTTGGCCATACTACGAAAGGACGGCGGCACCATTGCCAGCGCCGCCAAGTTGAGCATTTGGAGAGGATTACACAGTGGTGCGGTACAGTCCCAGAAGGGTCGTGCGCACCGCACCCACCGCGCCTGATCTGGATAACATTTTCAGGGCAAATGTGCAGTTAAGGAATTTAGACCCCTGCCACTGAAAGTATATTGACAGCATGGCACACGCATAAATGCTTGAGTTCTTCGAAACCTTCAACGTGACGGGCAATCGCGTGCAAGGTTCACGGCAACGCCGCGGCGTTCCAATTCAACAGCTACCGCTGATATTGCCTTGCCATACCGCCATGCCAACGCGCGCCCGCCCCGCGCCATGCCCATAGGACGCAGCAGCTTTGTCCATGGCACCTGCCCTCGCTCCTCGCCGCGCTTTCCACCCAGCTTGCGCGCAACGAGGACGATCAGCTTGGCATCGCTGCCGGCGCCAATGCGCGCACCTGGTCGAGCAGGCTCTGGAACCAACGCCAACCAACCAACTGTTTCATCCATGCGCGCCCTCTCCGCCCGCGACAAGGGTACTCGAACAGGTGGAGGTGCTTCCATGTCACCACCGCGCGCATCGTAGTCACCTGCAACAGCCTGCATAAGGTGCCAAGGCCCATCGCCTGCATATGGCCAGTGCCCCGGTGCATCGCGCCAGGCAAAACGCATAGCCTCAATGAAACGATCTTCCACCGCATCGAAGGTCCAGAACGCATCATCCAAATCAACTATCTCACCCATTTTATCATCCTTCCAGATTATTTTAATTTAGGGACAGTAGGGACAGTTGTTCAGGTTCTCGCATAGCGCGCATACGCACATATGACCTACAACCACCGCAACTATCCCTTGTATCCCCAACTGTCCCTAACGCGCTTCCATCAACCGTTTACGGCAGGGACAGTCTGGGGACAGTGGGGACAGTTACTAGCCAGAATAAGTTGAAAACTGAATTTACCGCTTCAAACTTATCGACAGCGCCACTTATAAATCATGCAGACTTCGGCCCAACTGTCCCTTTTTCTCAACTGTCCCCACAACCGTCCCTACTCGAACGGGTCATCGTCGTAGTCATCTGACGATGACCCGGACACAGCAGGCAATGCCTCGGCATCATCGCCACCGTCGCGTTGAGATACATCCTTCAACCTGATACCCTCGCGCCAAATGACGCCTCCGCTCTTTTTGCGCTTGTGCTGACGCTCAGCCAGATTGTTGCCAAACGCCGTGGGCGTCGGGACCTTTTCCATGCCTTGCTCCTCACAGAAATGCTTAAAATCGTCGTATAGATGCTTTGCCAGCGTCCGCACGGACGGGTCATTGGTGACGACCCGGTCCAAATACCATTCGCCAAAAGGGTCGGAAGAACGCCGATATTCGTCCTTCACCTCCTCCGACCTGCGCGTGGTGGGCAATTCTCTGTTCGAAAGCCACTTCAGAGCGCCCGCGATCATCCAATTTAATATTCCCGACCGTTCGTCCAACAACCGCGCTTTTAGCACCGTGAATGGCTCAGGACGCATCCCAAGCCCCTTGAACTGGATGGGCCATTGGAAAAGCAACGCACGCCGCCAGAAACCGTCGTCAGAGGTTGGCACGCGTGGCATCGGGTTGCATTCCATGATTAAGAGCCATTGCGGCACAAATTCCGTTTCCGCTTCGCGAAGAGCGCGTGCGGTAATTTTGCCACCACCGGTCACCTGTTTGATGATTTTGGTGTTAAACGTAGAGAACTTCTCCGGTTCGTCACACGTGACTAGCCGGATGTCGCCTGACAATCGGGCAAGGTCGCTGCTATGGTCGCTGCCCGACTTCCGTGCGCCGGCTAAAAACGTTTGGACGTCGGCGTGGGCGTAGTAACTTCCCATCATTTCGGCAATCACGGCATAGGTCAGCGACTTACCATCACCGCCACGCCCTTGCGACAGCACAAATTTCTGTTCATCGCGCACGCCAAGCAAGGAATATCCGTGGATTTGCTGGAACAACACGCGCTGATCTTCCTCAGGCTGGATGGTATCCAATCGTTTCATCCATTCCTGGCACTCCGCGTCTGGGTCATAATCGATTTCGGCCATGCGCGTGATCATGTCGGCCGCATCATGTGAATACCGTTCAACAATCCATTTTTCTCGCGGGCGCCAGCCTGCAGGCGGATTTTCAGGCCGTTCCTCGCGCTTTTCCAACCGGAATCGCAAAGTGCAATTGCGAAGGTTGAATGCGAACGGGTCGGTGTCAAATTGATCGAGACTGATATCCAGCAATATCGCCGCCTGCGCCATCATCGCTTGCGTTTTATTATGGTTGCCGCTCATTATACTGTGCTTCGCCAGCATTTCGATGCGGTCATCAATCATCTTGCGGGTGCAGGTTGGCCATAACTTCGTCGGAATATCGGTGTCGGTGACTGACCGCAGCGCGGCCAATTCGTCGCCCAATCCCTTGGCCACTAGATGCGCCAGCAACGTCGCACGGCGCAACCCTTCAGTAAATGACCAACGCTGCGTGTCATACGCAATCCAGCCCTTGCCTTGCACATGGCGCAGCATCCCCTTCGAATGCGCAACAAACCTCTCGGCATTACCAAGATCGGAAAGGTCAAACCACGCCATCTTCAGCGGGTTTATTTCCTCAATTCTCACAACCTGTCCCGACATCAGTTACCTGCGAACCGTCGCGCGTCCAACAACGTGCTGGCGCTGCTTGTTTTGCCTGATGCGGGCTTGGCAACTACTCCCGCAAATTTCGCCAGCAATTCGGCGTCGCGAGCACTATCTGCGCTTGTGGGGTCGCCAGCCTCGGCAGTGGTCCTATACAGACGATAGGTAGCATCTGCGGCCAACATCTTGTCACGGCCATGCTTTTCACACCGCTCAATCCAGCGCACCACGTCCATAATCCGCGTAGAATCCAGACCCTGACCTTTCAAATGGCGGCGATGTTCCGAAATCCGCGCCTGAATGTCGCGGATGCCCTCGCGCTCTTCCAAAATCAGCGTCAGTCCGGCGCGTAGGGCAGTGGCCAATGGCCCCCGCATCATCCCTTCGATCTGTTCAGCGACCAATCTCACTGCCTGGTCAAGCGCATCTTCACTCACCACCGGAATGTCGACGTCGCCGTCCATGCCAAGCGCCGCTTCATATGTCTGCAATATCGCGTCAGCTAGCTGTCGGTCAGCAGGCGCCATCTTGCGGCGTTTAATCAGCGCGCGAATTGTTGATCCGCAAAACCCTTGAGATTTCGCTTCGGACATCACGTCGCGGCGATCTTCCTGCAAATCGGCGATCTCCGCGTCCAGTCGCTCAATGCGTTCAACAAATATCCGTAATTGATCGGCTCCGCTCATTGTCCCAACCTCCCCATATCGTTAAAGTCCATCCCCATGCGCGGACGCAAGGCGGCTATCGGCCCCGTCGTTCCCGCTGTCCGCCAACCTGCACTGGCCAATTGGCCGCAGATCATGCTGCGTTCTTCGCTGCTAATTTCGCGGATTACGAACGGCCCACGCGCATGTTCTGCGATCTTTGGTCCGGTCGGAATGTCTTGCGCATTCTTGCGCACGGCAATCGCCTTCATATCGGCGTCGACCAGCACGGTGACTGGACCACGATGCGCAAACCACAATGCTGGCCGCGCCGGATCTGGCGTTAATGACCAGATGGGCAATGCGCCGCGCTTGTCCTGCACGGGATAGCCCTGCAAATTGTTCAACGACAACGCCGCAAGGGCGCAGGCGTCTGCCTCTGCAGCGCGCAAGTCGCGCCAGACATGTTCGGCGCCCGACAGCGTTGATTCCATCCCCTCACCAACGATTAGGGAACCCATCGGATCATATGTACCCAATACGACGCAGCTGCCCTGAATCGTGCCCAGCATTTTGCGTGCCGGCAGCAATCCGTCGCGCCCTTGCGCCACGCGCTTGCCTTTTAAATCATCCGACAGGAACGTGACATGCAGTCCGGTGATTTCCCACTGGTCGGAAGGCAGCACAGGGTTTGGACGCCGCAAACGGGCAACCATGGCAGGCGCAGTCGGTACGCTGACAGGTGAAGTGCCAATGCGCCACTTGCGTGTCGGAGCATTGGGACAAAAGCCAATGTCAGCCAACCGACCAGCAATCGTGAACGGTGAAATGCCGCGATGCTCGAAATAGCATTTCAGCGGCGCCTTGGTAGCGCCAACGCGTGACAGTATAACCGCGCCAAATTCTTCTGAAGACACAAATTCATCTGGACGCTCAACGCGCACGCTTTCGCGCTGAATCCGGCTGTCGGTATCCGGCATCGATCGCGGTACCGCCACCACTCCGTCAGGCAACGGCAAGCCAGCACGCATCGCCAGGTCAACCACCGCATCGACAAAGCCCATGCCTTCATGGTCGATCATCCAGCGGATTGCATCGCCGTGTGCGCTGCAGCCGAAACAATGCCAAAAGCCCTTGTCATCATTGACGGTGAAACTTCCGGTTTTCTCGTTGTGGAACGGGCAACGCGCCTTGTATTCGCGCCCTGTCCTGGTCAGCTGTACCGACTGCCCGATCAAACCCGATAACAGCACCCGTGACCGGATTTCATCGAGAAATGCTTGCGGAAAATGCGGCCGCTTGGCGGCAGAAGAACTCAACGCTCACCCCCGACATTGCCAAGCAATGCCCTCGCGCGGTCTAAATGATCCATCGCACGCGGCACGTCACACTTCGGGCCGTCCATCGCCAGTTCCATCGCAATCTGCATTTCTTCACGCACACGGCGCGCAAGGGAATACACTGACCCGCGAGAGGCAACGCGCGGTTGATCATCCGCCCAGGCGTTCATGCCACCATATCCATAACATCGTGTTCGATCGTGGTGCGTCCGTATTTGGCCAACTCGGCCTGTCGCTGCTCCTCGATCCATGCTGCGCGCCGCGCAGCTGCTGCTTCGCGATTAGCTGCTATTTCGATTTGTGTGACAATATGCGCGGGAATGAAGGGGCCGTCTGACTGTAGCGCTTTAGCAGGCGCAACCTTTGGCCGACCCTCTTTGACAATTTCGAGACCTTCAGCGTTTGGGTTAGCATTCATCGTCCGCCGGATGCGAAGCACCGTGTCAGCCTTCGCCCGGGTGCGGCCATTAGCCAGCCCCTGCAGCCATGTGCCACACCGCCGATTGTAACCGCAGAGCCTCGCCAGGTCGCTGAAGCTGATACTGTTCGAATAGACGTATTCCGTCAGTTCTCGCGAAAACAGCGCCATATTCTCAGCACTGATTGGTCGACTTGAATGTGCAGCTTTGCCGTTATTGGAATTACAAGTCGCGCCTGCCGGCACACCGTCCGGATAAGCCTCCATCAAAGCGCGAAATTCGCCGATCGTGCCCGATCGCGCAGGGCCGCAACCATTCGCGATATCACGCAACCAACCTTGCGAAGTATGCTTGCGCCCACTGATGACGACAATATCGCCCCAGCTGCTGCCAGTTGTTTGCTGCCATTCCAGCAAGTCTTGGGCAAAGGTTGTGGCTTCCAAATCGCTGACTTTCCAGCCACCCCGCCCAGCATCGCGCATACCAGTCATTTACCACCCCGCAAATCCAGCCAACCCGTTCGGCGACCATCTGAAAGAATGAAGCGGGTGCGGCACTGGTCGCGCGTGTTCTCGCGAACGACTGCGCCGCTGGCGATAAGCGCACCGCAAGCTCTGCGCGCCATCGACAACGCAGCCTGGTTGCTCCCTAGCCCCGCCGCCTTTGCCATTTCGCGATAAGTGGGCGCTGCCTTGCCGAAATTCGCATGCCGGGCAATTAGCCGCGAGATTCTCGTTTCCGGCGTGTCATCATCAATATCAGATGGCCGGATTTTAGTGCGTGCTCCGCATACCATCTTGCCAACATTGGACAGACTGCCGTCAATTTCTGCAGCGGTTCGTTCTGCAATGAACCGGCTGAAACCATCCGTCTGCCGTTGATACACGGTTACGATCAGACCACGACGCAACCACGCGCCGGCCAGTATCGCTGTAGATAAATGCCGGGGAAACTCCCGAGCCTTGGCATATATCACGCGCTCACCGGCCTTCGCAGCCACAAGCCACGCTTCAAACGCAGATGGGCTGTCGACCTGAGTAATGTCAGCGACCGCGGCGCTCATGCGACTTGGCTTTCCCACAGGACACGACCAATCAGCGCCCGCATGTCGCGCGCTTCGTTAATCAGGAAAGCGACGCCGCCAACCATGACAACAGGATATTGCGAATAGTGCCGACTGGTCACCCGGTCGAACGCCTTCCAAAGGCTACGCAACTGCGCGACGTCAGGCCCCAGCATCAGGCGGCGTTCGGATCCTGATGCCAAAAACCTCATAACCCAGTTAAAACCGTTGTGGAATAGATGTACCTCGGCCGTTCCGACCATAGATACAGCTGTTGATGACATACGGCTTGCTGCAGCACTCATTTTGCCACCCCGCTTTGCAGCAAGAGGTCAAGCGCATGCAGAGCGTCTATGTTATCGGCGATCTCGTTGCGGATCCGCTGACGTTCAACCGCGTCGATATGGCCATCGGCCAACGCTTCTGCCATGGCGACCTGCAGATCACCGCCTTCGCGCACGATCAATGTATGCGCAGACAGCAAAGACAAAGCGCCCTCGCCTTCCGCAATGCCTGCAACAAGAGTGGCGCCCAATACCCTCGCCATTTTTGTTGCGATCACCGGTTTACGACCAGTGGCAATCAATGCCTGGTCGATTGCAATCGCCGCGTCCAAGCACGGTAGATCAGCTTCGTTTATGTTTACCCAACGGCCAACAGTTGACCTCTGCCGGTCGACGATTGGCACTACGCCGTCAATGCCGCCCAGTGCAGATACAGCTGCGCGCACGGCCTGCTTGATCGGCACCATTTCAGATGAAAGCACCCTAGTCATAAAACCAACCCCTGCTGTAAATCGTCGCACAGCGCGTCCAACCGGCGGACTGCTAGCGCGACCTCACCCATGTCTACGCCTTGCGGCATGTCTGAATTTCCGCGCAAAGCTGCGCGCAGCGGCGCTGCAATAGCTTCGACGCGCTTGGCCAATTCCACTTCGCGGCTAGTTGAGGTGTCGGTCGTCATGCGATGTTCCCTTCGCGGGACGGCAAACCAAACTGTCCCGTGGACAGATCATGTTGTGCAGCAGTATTTGCTGCAGCATGATTGGAACAGTACACCTGGACACGGCTCACGGCTTCGGCATCGATCGCGATGAATTGCAGCGGCGTAGCTTTGAATGCGCCATCGGCGCGTTCGATCAAGCAGGGCTGGTGCAGCAACGCGCTAAGGCTGCTCATGCTGCTTGCTCAATCTCAGCAATCGACTTGCCAATAGATTCAGCCACCATGCGAAGGTGCGCCATTCGCGACCTAGGAATGCCGATATGACGCCAGCTGTGAACAGTACTGACGGGAGCTTGAATAAGCTTGGCCACCGCACTAGTTCCGCCAAGGTCGTCGATGATTTTGTTAGCCTGAATGTTCATGACGATTGGAATATGCGATATTCGCAACAATCGCAAGATTTAAATTGCGATAATCGCTTTTGCGATATTCGCACATCTGGTGTCTATGGGAGCATGGACATCGAGAGCATCAAGGCCAGAGCCGACAAGATGAAGGTCAAGCAGGCCGACATCGCCCGTGCAACTGGCATTGACCAGGACAAGATATCCAAAATGTTTGGCGGGACCAGACAGCTGAAGGCCGCCGAGGCCGCTCTGATCACGGCTTATCTGAATAAGGTTGACGAAGGCGATCCAGATTCAGTCGACAATGGTCGTGACTATCTTCAGATCGAAATCCTCCCATCATACGCCGGTATGGGCGGGGGCGGCACCGGCGAAGGTGACGTCCAGACCGGGCTTGTGCCCCGTGCATTCGTAGAAAACGAGCTGCGCGCCAAGCCTTCCGATCTGCTTCTAATCGAGGCGCGCGGCGAAAGCATGATGCCGGATTTCCTCCACGGCGATCAAATCCTAATCGACAAGCGCGACTGCAACCCCATCCAGCCTGGCAGCTTTGCGCTGTGGGACGGTGACGGCTATGTAATCAAGTTGGTAGAGCGTGTGCCGCATAAGCATGGCTGGTATCGCATATTCTCGGCAAACGGTCGCTATTCCGCTTACGAAGTCGACGCCGAGCAGGTGAAGATCATGGGAAGGCCCGTATGGTTCGCGCGTCGATTATAGTTCTTGCACTATTGGCAGGCTGCTCATCTGAGCCTGATACGTCAGAAGCGCGGAAAGCCGTGTTAGCTCAAATGCGCGATCCGGACTCAGCCAAATTTCGCAATGTTGAGCTCAACTCTAACGGCACCGTTTGTGGCGAAGTCAATGGAACCAACGCGTTTGGCGGTATGACTGGCTTCCAACCGTTTGCTTACATCGCAGGCACAACAGTGTTTTATGGCCCGGGCCGCCATTATGACGAATCCACCGTGATCATTAATGCTTGCTCTGCGAAGTTCGATCAAATGATTAGGTCTATGAGAACGCAAATAGAGTAATTGCGATAATCGCATTATTCACATTGACTAACTTGCGATAATCGCACATACGACCTCCAGAACACTGGAGGCTGTAATGAAATCCTACCCAAAATCAGAATCGTATGACGGGGCCAGCGCACAGCAGCTGCGTTGCACGCATCCCAGAAACTTGGACGACACGCTCTGGGGCGCACTCGTTGCCTACGGCTTCATGGGAGCGATTTGCGCAGTTGCCATGTTCGGACTGGTCGCCGCATGAGCGCCTTCGAAACCAACATCATTCCGCTTTCGGGTCGCGCCGAACCCCGCCGCACGATCCGCTCCTTTCGTGCGGCGGGAGACTATCGCAACGCGTTGCTGCCGATTGCGGCGACTGCCAGGCTCGAACAACGGGGATACGTGATTTTGTACAGGCATGACGTTGTCAACTATTGCCCAGGCTGCGGCAAGTCGCACTGGATCATCGGTAATCGCAGCGCTGAATGCGCCTTCTGCGCCACCGCGCTTGATCTGCAAAGGTTGGCCTGATGGATGACAATGTTTCAAACATATCTGATGACGAATTGCTGCGTCGGGCAGTCACGACCGCAAGGGCTAAGGGCAGAGGTTATCAGCCGCGGTGGGTTGGCGTCATGGATAGGTTCCTGCTTGGCTCGACTTATGCCATGCAACTTTGCAGGCGCTTTGGTTTGGACCCAGATGAGAAGGTTCGCCCATGACCCGCCGCCAGCAAATCAAAGCGGCAATTCACGCGGAATTCAACCGGCGTCTGTCCGAAGGTCAGGCTGCTGTCGACGCACGGCGCATGGATCGTGACGCGGTCAACCGTAATCTCGCCAAATGGTGGGACATGATGTGCTGGGCAAATGGCCAAACACCAGTTGGCAGAATTGATTTTTCAGGATGGGCCGACGCCGCGCACATCGCTGCGCGCAAATGCGTAGCCCGTCTGGAAAGCGCAGCGGGGGTTTCTCGTCCACTCCCAGCCCCCGCTGCGCAACCTGCTGGCCTTAGCTGGGATCCGCACAGCATTGAACACGCCCATGCGCTGCGCACAGCGTCGATCGAAATGCAGGCGCTGGCTGCAATTAACCGCGCTCTGCGCGCAAATAACGAAAGCACTGCTGCATGAACCAGATACCAAACGAAGCAGCTAGCGATGTGCTTAAGCCATGTCCGTTTTGTGGCACTGAGGGTCAAGTATATGACCCTAGAGGCAGGAAAATAGCTTGGCATGTTTTCTGCAACGAATGTTCTTGCGAAGGCCCAGTTTGCTTGAATGGCGAACTTGTTCAGACGCGAGAGCAGGCAATCGAAGCATGGAATCAACGGACGACCGAAACCAACCTACGCACGGTGCCGCTTTCCGAAATTGACGGCTCGGCACTTGCTGCCCTGATGATTGCAGAAAAGCACATTGTTCACATGGCGGCATGGATTAGCAAGCATAATGCTGGCTATTCTTTTGAAGGCCTGATGGAGGATAAGTGGATTATCGATCAAGCGTTGGGTGACAATTCCAGCGTTCAGGTCGCAGCCACACGCAAGCATGACCCGTTTACACTGGTGGAGGCTTTGCGGGAAGCAGAAAAAGCGCTGCGGAACCATGCCTGTCATGGCGGCGATAACGTGCCATGTTTGCGCACGATTGCTCAATGCAAAAGCGAATGCGGCGAACAAGCTGGGGACGCCTTATTGACGGTAGAAGCCGCCCTCGCAGCATGGGAGGCAAGCCAATGAAAGCACTAGCCACCGATGCTGCATGGGCCGAAATCAGCGCATGAAGCCATTACCTCTTAAAACGGAGATATGATGATGACCACCTATAACCCGAAAAAGGGCAGCATGCCCGTGCTGCAATGGATGCCGCCTAAAATGCTCGGTGTGGACCCATCCTATCAGCGCAGCGTCGACAACACAGCTTCACGTGCACTCATCATTCGTATCGCCAAAAACTGGGATTGGGACTTGTGCCAGCCATTGGTTGTTTCGCAGCGCGAAGATCGAAGCCTGTTTGTCGTTGACGGTCAGCATAGGCTTGCGGCCGCCATTATGCGCGGCGACATCGAGCAGCTGCCGTGCTTTGTTTGCGCGCTCCCAGATTTAGCATCTGAAGCTGACCGCTTTGTGCAATTCAACAAGAACCGAAAGTCCCTGAGCTCACTCGATCTTTGGAAGGCATCGGTCGCAAGTGGCGATCCAGTGGCATTGGAAATCACTGGAAGTTTGGAGCGCGCCGGGCTGAGGGTGTCCGGCACGACAAATAACACGGTAGGAACGAATGCTCTCACCAACATCGGCGGGTTGCAGCGTTGTTATCGTAAGCAAGGCTTAGATCAGTTGAGCGCAGTACTGGACGTTCTGGCAAATGCCTATCGTGGCGAGGTCATGCAATACGCAGGAACGGTGTTCACTGGCATCGCAGCAGTTGTTGCTGACGAGTTCAGACCAGGCTGGAGCGAAAGCACACAACGCACCGAATTGATCGAATTCGTCAAATCCAAAAAGCAGGTGAAATGGTTTAGCCTGGTGCAGGTCGAGTTGGCAGAAAGCGGCGGTGTCCGGCAACAGGTTGCGGAGACAGTTTTCCGCGAGGCATGGACCAAATGGCACCAAAAGCAGCCTCAACAAGTCCAGCCAATCAAACCTGCCCCGCAGAAGCTTTCCTTCGAAGAGCAGCTGCGCCGCGTAGAGGCGGGTGAAGTCGGGATCTGCGAGAATGTCAGAATTACGAATGTTATTGGGAAGTTATAAGAACGTGAAATTCCCATCATCGCCAGAAATCAAGCGCGTGATCAAAGCATACATCGATGCCGGCGGCGAGTTCGGTGGTATTGACATTCGTGCCGACGGGGTAACTATCTACCCCCCATCGCAAAACGCAGCAGGCATGACACCTTATGACAAATGGAAAGCTTCGCGTGAACCACGGCCTGCACGTAACTAAAAAGCGCCTGACTACTGGCGTTCGCTGGTACGTTTACGCTTGGAGAGGTGGTCCGTGCGTCTATCAATGCGATGGCGTCAAGCCGACAATCAGCAAGGAAATCATCGCCGACGCGGCAGAGGCCCGGCGCGAGGCGCGCTCAGCGCCTGAAAGCGTGCTTTCACGCCTGATATCCGATTACAAGGGAAGCCCAGAGTTTGCCAGGCTGGCCGACAGCACCCAGCGGGATTATCGTCGGAGCCTCGATCGCATCGATGACGAATTCGGTAATGCGCCGCTCGAGCTATTCAACGATCGGAAGATGCGCGGAGACATCATCGAGTGGCGCGATGGTTGGCAGGGACAACCCCGCACAGCTGACAAGCTGTCTGTGATGTTTGGAACCCTGCTTGAATGGGCGCTGGAGCGCGGCAGGGTGACCATAAATGTTGCTGCAGGGATAACCACGCTTCACGAAGCCAATCGCTCTGAGATCGTATGGGAGCAAGCTCACTGGGATGCGATGCAGCAGACCGATTACAGCGGCAAGCCTCACGCCAGTGCAGAGCTGATGACAGCACTGAAATTTGCCAGCATGACAGGATTTCGGCTGAGCGATCTAGTTGCGGTCGAATGGGAGCATGTGAAGCAGCAGGCGATCATCTTTGTAACCGCCAAGCGAAAGCGCCGCGTCGTGATACCGATATTCCCCGAGTTGCGCGCATTCCTCGACGCGCTTCCACATCGGGACGGGCCAATACTTCGCAACAGCTTTGGTAAACCTTGGACAGCTAGCGGTCTGGGCGGCGTCTATCAGAAGGCCAAAAACAAGGCTGGCATCGATGTCCACATCCACGATCTGCGTGGAACATATGCAACATGGCTTTGCGTCAAAGGCTTGACCGATGACGAGGTCGGACGCGCCGTCGGATGGTCACCAAAGATCATCGCTGAGTTGCGCGCCAGGTACGTCGACGAAGCCCGTGTTGTTGTCTCGATTGTAGAGAGGTTAAGTGCGTGAACTGTAAACCAAGTGTAAACCGCACCCAAAAAGTGGTGCCCGAGGGCGGATTTGAACCACCGACACGCGGATTTTCAATCCGCTGCTCTACCCCTGAGCTACTCGGGCTACACGGCGAAAACCGCGTGGGAGCGCAGCCTATAGAGAGACGATACGCACCTTGGCAAGTGCAAAATCAGTCTGCGCCATCCGGATCGAAGCTATCTTCATATTCCGCAAGCGGCCCAGGCACACGATAACCCTCATCAAGCCATTTCAGCAAGTCGCGATCCTTGCATCCTTGACTACAAAAAGGTTTCGATTCAAGCTTTTGCGGTTTTCCACATAGCGGACATTGATTAGCTTTGCGCGACATGGACATGCCCATAGCCTGCGGTCTTTTCGTCCGCAACCACCACCATGTCCGCGCCCGCAAGGCGAACCGCCTGTGCGCACAATGGTGCCCACTGCTGGCTATTCAGCAGTCTGACGACGTCAGGCCTTGCTGATACGGTGCGGACACCGAAACCCGAAGACTGCGCAACCGCATGCAAAAGCCAATAGGCCTGCGTCTCATCCGACAATGCAGCAATTCGGGAGCCGAACAGAAGGTCCAATACCGATGGCCGCGGACGCGCGCGCACGACCTGCATTAAGCCATAGCCATTGATCGCTGTGCGCTCGAAAGGCCGGCCGTCAGGCGCGGCTGCAGCATCAAAAATTTCCGCTATTTTTGTCCGCTGCGCTTTCGACTCCATCGCGACAAAATCGATCATCACCATCGCGCCAACCTGATACAGCCGCAACAGGCGCGCAACCTCGGTCGCGGCGACACTGTTGATGACAAATGCCTCCCCAATGCCGTCAACGTCAAATACAAGGCCTGCCTTTGTGCGCTGAAAGCTTATGGTGACATCGCCAAGCAGGGATTGGCCAGCCAGTCCGATATCGAAGCCTTCCGCGATTGGTGCGGTCACACCATTCTGGCCAAGCAAGGCAACGCGGCGGACCCACAGGGCGTCCTTCTGTTGCAAATCGCCAGACACGGTGCCACGCAGCTTTATCTCAGGCTGTTTGATGCGACCGGGCTCGGATATCGCTTCCCGGACAACCTCAAATGCCACCCGCGCGCCGTCTGGATCGCTGATTTTGCTGCGCAGCAAAAGTTCACTGCCATCATCCGCAACAACATAAGCACCAGAGGGCGTCTTGCGGTCAACGCGGCCCTCGCCGCCTTCACCCAACACCCACTGCATGTCCCGCTGGATATGTATTTCGACAATACTTCCGTTTTCGACGAGTGCAGCTCGGCGCTCACCAGGCGCGTCATCGTGCCACAGTTCAGTCAATTGGATAGCCCGAAGCCCGCAGCAGTGCGCGTGTCTCATACAGAGGGAGGCCAATGACGCCTGAGTGGCTTCCCGCCATCCAGTCAATCAACGCCTCCGCCCTGCCCTGAATTGCATAGCCGCCGGCCTTGCCGAGACCCTCGCCGCACGCGACATAGCTTTCTATTTCATCGGGAGAGAGGCGTTTGAACCGGACGATGCTGTCACACATCCGGCTGCGCAGACGACCGTCGCCATCAATGATGGCAACTGCGCTAAGGACATGATGGCGGCGACCGCTCAACAGTTTCAGAAACCCGCGTTGCATATCGGCGTCAGCCGCCTGCGGCAAAATCCTGCGTCCAACGGCAACCGTGGTGTCCCCCGCAACAACGATTTCGCCAGCTTCGCGCGCAACCGCCAGCGCCTTTTCTTCTGCCATGCGCAACGCGTAGACGCGCGGCACTTCGCCCTTGCGCGGCGTCTCGTCAATATCCGGCGAAGATATCCGCGCGGGCGCAACACCCAGACGCCCGAGAAGATCGCGGCGGCGTGGGCTTGAGGATGCCAATATGAGAATGGGACTCAGACTCAAGGTCTGGGGCACTTATTTGAAGCGGTAGGTGATCCGGCCCTTGGTCAGATCATAAGGAGTCAATTCGCACAGAACCTCGTCACCAACGAGAACACGGATGCGGTTCTTGCGCATTTTTCCAGCGGTATGGCCCAAGACTTCATGACCATTTTCCAGTTCGACACGGAACATAGCATTGGGCAGCAATTCACGCACCGTCCCACGCATTTCGAGTAATTCTTCTTTTGCCATTCGGCCCCTTAAATCGTCAAAAATCCAAACTTGGTGCGCCTGTAACCGTAATATTCGCAAAAGGGAAGTGCTACAGTGTAATCGCCTTATTGCGACAAAATGCGACAAAGTTCATCTGTCCTACATTGCGCATTTCGTTATGTATCAACGTAACAACAATATTGATCGAGTTTCTCCCCATGAAAATTTCGCCATTTGGTGCACTCTTGCTGGCGTCGACTGCTGTCCCCGCCATTGCCGCCGACGACATTCAAAGTAGCGGAAGCACTGTCGCCATTTCAGGTGATGTTGCTGAAGAGCCCGATGAGGATACATCTTCCACCGAAATCGTGGTCACGGCAGAACGTATTCGCGGCGCTGTCGACACCGACGTTCCGCCAGTGGAGCAACTCGACGAGGCCGATATTGCAGCATTGGGTGCATCGTCGCTAACCGACTTGGTGGCGGCGGTTGCCCCGCAAGCCAACTCCGGGCGCGGCCGGGGTGGCGGGCAGCCAATCGTATTGCTGAATGGGCAACGTGTATCTGGATTTCGCGAATTACGCGACTTGCCGCCCGAGGCCATTCGGCAGGTTCAGATCTTCCCGGAAGAAGTTGCTCTGAAATACGGCTTTCGTCCTGACCAGCGCGTGATCAACTTCATCCTAAAGGACAACTTTGCGTCCTTTGCGACGGAATTTGAACATGCCCAGCCCGAAGACGGCGGTTTTGCCAGCAACGAATTTGAAGCAACCATGACTCGAATCGGCTCCAATTCGCGGCTAAATCTCGATGTCGAACTCGAACGTGCGACAGCGCTGACAGAATCCGAACGCAACCTTATCTCCTCGGGCGGGTCGCTTTTTGCGCGCGACGGCAATATCAGCGGTTTCGGGCTCAACGGCGAAATATCGCCTGCGCTCAGCGCCCTTGCTGGCGGCCGCGTCACGCAGGCAGCTGTACCCATTGGCGTAGCCAATCCGTCCTTGTCACAATTTGCTGCGACTGCAAACACCCTGAACGATAGCGATATTGGCGATGTCCGCACATTGCTGCCCCGCACTGAACGACTTGAGGTCAACGGCACCTGGAGCCGCTCGCTTGGTCCCCAGACGACCCTGTCGCTCAATGCAAATTATGCGCTCAACAGCAGCGAATCTCTGCTTGGACTTCCCGGCACCAGTTTTGTCGTGCCTGGCAGCAGCCCGTTTTCGCCCTTCGGGCAAGATGTCACGCTCAGCCGCTACTTCGACACGCCGCGTCCGCTAGAGCGGGAGAGTGAAACGCGCCTGTTCCAGACAGGTAGCACGTTCAACCATCTGCTGGGCGGCTGGCGCTGGACGGTAACAGGCAATTATGCGCGTACGGCAAATGATACACGGACAACGCGCAATGCCGATTACACGGCGTTGCGGGCAGGCGTGCTGGCAGGAACCATAAACCCGTTCGCGGCCGATTTCGGCGCAAATCTCTTGTTTCTGGCACCCGATCTTGCCAGCAGTCTGAGCCAGAATATCGACCTGCGCAGCACGCTTGCAGGCACGGCATTCAGTTTGCCGGCGGGCGACGTCCAGGTGACCTTTGCATCGGGATTCACCCGGCAAACACTTGATAGCGAGACGTGGCGCTCAGGCCTTACGACGAACGTGGCGCTTCGCCGCAACATCATGAACCATTCGGTGAACGCCGAACTGCCGCTGACCGGGCGTGATTTTGGCCTCGGTTCGAAAATTGGCGAATGGGCGATCAATGGGAATATTGGCTACAGCGACCTGTCGGACTTTGGCAAGCTATTGGAATATGGCGCAGGTCTGCGCTGGGCCCCTGCCCGTAACCTTACATTCCAGGCATCGGTTACCGGCGATGAAAACGCGCCAAGCATCGCGCAGCTTGGTAACCCGACGCTGGTCACGCCAAATGTCGCAACATATGATTTCACCCGGGGCGAAAGCCTGTTCATAAATGTCATAACAGGAGGCAACCCGGCACTGATCGGCGAAAAGCGCCGCGACATCATTTTGAACGCCAACTGGAACCCTGATTTCATCAAGGATTTCGCGCTCCAGTTCAGTTATTTCAAAAACAACAGCCGCAATACTACAGCCGCCTTCCCGCTGCTCACGCCGGAAATCGAAGCCGCATTTGCCAGCCGTGTGGTGCGTGACGTTGACGGCCGTCTTGTCAGCATTGACCAGCGTCCAGTCAATTTCGACCGGGAAAAATCGCAACGCATCCGTTGGGGTTTTAACGTTTCGGGTAACATTGGCGCCGCGCCACCCCAGCGCGGCCCATTTGGAGGCCCTCCTGGAGCAGGCGGACCTCGCAACCCTGGACTGGGTGCCGGAGCGCCCAATGGAGCTCCACGCGGCCCACGGGGGCCCGGAGCAGGTGGTGGCGGGCGTGGCTTCGGTGGTGGCGGTGGCGGCTTTGGCCCAGGCGGTGGTCAACCAAGCCGCTGGAACATTGCCCTGTACCACACATACCGAATTCAGGAGGAAATCCTGATCCGGCCCGGCGTGCCTGTGCTTGACCTGCTCAATGGCTCCGCCACCAGCAGCAATGGCGGCGCATCACGCCACGAGGTCGAGCTTTCAGGCGGTCTGTTCCACAAGGGCTTCGGTCTTCGCTTACAAGGCACTTACAAAAGCAGCACAACCGCCGACGGGACCGGATTGCCAGGCAGCAATGACCTGCGCTTCAGCGATATCGCGACCATCAGTACATTCTTGTTCGCCAATCTCGACCAACAAACGCGCGTAGTCAAAGCATTGCCTTTTCTAAAAGGCAGCCGCCTGACGTTCCGTATCGAAAATATTCTCAATGATTTTGTCGATGTGCGCGATCAAAACGGCAATGTGCCTTTGGGTTATCAACAAGGCTATATCGACCCGCGCGGCCGGGTGTTTGAACTGAGCTTCAGAAAGCGGTTCTAACGGGACCTTTGTGGTTAGATCCGAGTGCTACTCGCAGCATTCCAATCCAACAAAAAACCCCGCCGAAATCGCTTCCGGCGGGGCTTAAAACCTTAATCGAACCTAAGCATTACATGCCGCCATGCGCCAGTGCTGCCAACAGAAGCAAGGCCACGATATTAGTGATCTTGATCATCGGGTTCACAGCTGGGCCAGCGGTGTCCTTATAAGGGTCACCGACGGTGTCACCGGTTACGGCTGCCTTATGGGCCTCCGAACCTTTGCCGCCATGGTTGCCGTCCTCGATATATTTCTTGGCATTGTCCCACGCGCCGCCACCCGAGGTCATCGAAATGGCAACGAACAGACCGCCTACGATCACACCGAGAAGGAGCGCGCCGAGGGCGGCAAAGCCCTCTGCCTGCCCTGCAACGGCACTGATGATGAAATAGACCGCAATTGGCGTCAGCACGGGCAGCAACGAAGGGATAATCATCTCCTTGATCGCTGCCTTGGTGACGAGGTCAACGGTGCGGGCATAATCCGGCTTTGACGCATAGGTCATGATGCCGGGGTCGTTTGCGAACTGGTCACGCACGTCCTTCACCACTTCGCCAGCAGCACGGCCCACGGCGGTCATACCCATTGCCCCAAACAAATAAGGCAAAAGCGCGCCGAGCAAAAGACCGACGATGACATATGGGTTTTCAAGGCTGAAGTTCACCTCAAGATCGGGGAAATATTCCCGAAGGTCGGCGGTGTAGCATGCAAAGAGCACCAACGCGGCAAGACCCGCCGAACCAATGGCGTAACCCTTGGTCACGGCCTTTGTCGTATTGCCAACCGCATCCAACGCATCGGTCTTTTCGCGGACCGATTCATCAAGGCCAGCCATTTCGGCAATGCCGCCGGCGTTGTCCGTAACTGGACCATAAGCGTCGAGCGCCACGACCATACCGGCCAGTGCCAACATGGCTGTTGCGGCAAATGCGATACCGATGACGCCAGCAAGCTGGAAGGCGATGATGATGCCAGCACAAATCACAATCGTTGGCATTGCAGTCGACTCAAGGCTGATTGCGAGACCCTGAATGACGTTCGTGCCGTGGCCCGTTTCCGATGCCTTCGCAATCGAACGGACCGGACGGTAGTTGGTGCCGGTATAATATTCGGTGATCCAGATGATCAGGCCAGTGATGACCAGACCAAGGAACGCGCAATAGAACAATGTCCGGCCGGTATATCCGCCAACATCATTTTCCATGCCACCAAGGGCATAGCTGATCGCAAACCAGATCGCCGGAACCGACAGCACGGCGGTGACCAAAAAACCCTTGTACATCGCGCCCATGATGTTCTTTCCGCCGCCAAGACGGACGAAATAGGTGCCGATGATCGAAGTGATGACGCAAACGCCGCCAATCAACAATGGCAAGCTCATGAGGTTCATAAACAACGCATTGTCGGTAACGCCCTGCACCAGCAGAGCGATCAGAACCATCGTTGCGCCAACGGTTACGACATAGGTTTCGAACAAGTCAGCGGCCATGCCGGCGCAATCGCCGACATTGTCACCGACGTTATCGGCGATAACCGCAGGATTGCGTGGATCATCTTCGGGAATACCAGCTTCGACCTTGCCGACAAGGTCAGCACCGACGTCAGCGGCCTTGGTAAAGATTCCGCCGCCCAAACGCGCGAAGATCGAAATCAGCGACGCGCCAAAGGCCAGAGCGACCAGCGCGTCAATTACAGGACGGCTGTTCGGTGCCATCATCGCGACATTGGTGAGATACCAGAAGAAGCCGGAGATCGCGAGCAACGCAAGGCCAGCCACGAGCATGCCAGTGATGGCCCCAGCGCGAAATGCCATGGTCAAACCGGCCTGAAGACCTGTTTGCGCCGCGGCTGCTGTCCGGACGTTTGCACGCACTGAGATGTTCATCCCGATATAGCCAGCAACGCCGGAAAGCACTGCGCCAAGGACGAAACCGACTGTCGGAATGACGCCCAGAAACGCTGCAACAAGCACCGCGACCGCAACGCCGACGATGGCGATCGTCCGGTATTGACGGCCAAGATACGCTTTTGCCCCTTCTTGAATGGCCGCAGCGATTTCCTGCATTTTTTCATTGCCAGCCGAGGCGCTTAACACCTGGCGGCTGGTTACAATGCCGTACACGACGGCGAGCAACCCGCAAATTATTGCAATTATAGTCAGAGACATGAAATTATCTCTCCCCTCCTGTGTTAACTATACAACGCATGTTAACGCCCTCCTCCCGAGAAGCGTAAGCCGGTAGCGTATAAGGCGGCAGAGCAAGCAATGGCAACCCATAAACGCCGCGGATTCTGCCGCTTAGGTCATTCGTGCTGATAACCGAGCGTCGGGGGAAGGTTTACTGGCTGGGCGCCATTTTGTAACGTCAGGCCACCACCCAAAGTTACTCGCCCAATGGCGGTAGCTGGCACGGGTAGCGCCACATTATGCGGAGTAGTGAACAGCAACTGATAATCATCGCCCCAACTGGCCGCCTGCATCCGGCTTTCAAGGCTATTTGACCGATAGCTGACATAAAGTGGCGACAGGGGCACGCAGGCGAGATCAATCTGCAAGCCCGTCTTGCTGGCCGTGGCTATCCGTTCGGCATCGAGAAGCAAGCCGTCCGACACATCCATCATTGCGGTCACGACCGGTGCAAGCGCTTGCCCGTCGGACAGCCGCGCCACTGGACGGTTGAACGCGTCGGGAAGCGGCCCGACCTCGTCAAAGCCAGCGTCGATAAGCTCAAATCCTGCCAAAGCGTCGCCCAGCGTCCCGGTAACGTATACGATGTCTCCAACCTGCGCGCCTGCGCGAGAAGGCACGGGGCGGTGAGTTGCGATCCCAATCGCGGTCAATCCAAGCGCACGCTTGTCCCCCCTGTTGGCGACCGTGTCCCCGCCGAGCAAGGCAATGTGGTAATGCTCCAAAACCGTTTCCAAACCCGCGGCAAAGGCCCTGTCCCACGCATCATCACCAAGCATGAAGCCAAGCAAGACACCAACTGGCTCAGCGCCTTTTGCGGCAAGATCAGAAAGATTGGATGACACCAGTTTCCACGCTACGTCCTGAGGATTGGCGTTTGACCGGAAATGCACGCCTTCCGCCATCATGTCATGTGTGATGATCAGCGCGGCATCGCCCACTTCGATGACTGCGACATCATCCATTAAACCGCGCGCTGCAGGGTCGGTAGCAAAGCCACGCAAGATGTTGATGAAAGCGGATTCGGTGGTCATGGCCCGATGTTAACGCATCGCACGGACATTCCGAACCTCTAATCAGGAACAACCCGTTCAGCGAGGACGAACGTCCTTAGCCACAGAATCCAGCAGGCCATTCACGAACTTTGCATCTTTCTTGTCGAAAAAGGCATGCGCCACGTCGAGATATTCATCGATGACCGTCGCGGTGGGCACGTCTGGCCGGGCAATAAGTTCATAGGTACCGCACCGCAGAATCTGGAGCATCGTTTTGTCCAGACGTTCCATTTTCCACTTCTCGCCCAGCTTTCCGTCAACGATAGTGTCAATCTCTGCGCGCCGCGCATCGACGCCGGATACGACATCATCGAAAAAATCGGGGTCGGCGTCGGCATATTGCGCGTCTTCGATTTCCTGCCCCAAACGGTGCGAATGAAATTCGTTCAACAGCCGGGCAATGCCGATATCTTCCATGTCCATTTGATACAGCGCCTGCACGGACGCAAGCCGGGCAGCCGAACGGGATTTCGATTTCGCACTGGCGTTGTTGGTACTCATAATCTTTTCCTGACACTCGCCGCATGGGCGGGTAAACCTTCAGCATCGGCAAGCGTTGCGGCAGCCGGGCCGATAACATTTATAGCATTTCGGTCGAGTGCGATGAAGCTCGTGCGCTTAATGAAATCGAGCACCGAAAGTCCTGACGCGAAACGTGCGCGGCGTCCGGTCGGTAGCACATGATTGGGTCCGGCGACATAATCGCCAATTGCTTCCGGCGTCATCCGGCCCAGGAATACCGAGCCTGCATGCCGAACAAGGTCGAACAGGCGTTCGGCACGATCATCGTCGACCGCAAGTTCAAGATGTTCGGCGGCGAGCCGGTTGACCAGCGGCATTCCAGCTTCGAGATCTTGAACAACAATGATAGCGCCAAAATCATCCCAGCTTTGACGCGCAACAGCGCCGGTTGAAAGCGCAGATATCTGTGCATCTACTGCAGCCGAAACCTTGTCTGCAAAATCGGCGTCGTCGGTAAACAGGATCGACTGGCTGGTCGGGTCATGCTCGGCCTGACTGAGCAGGTCGGCTGCTATCCATTCGGGATCGTTCTGGGAATCTGCCACCACAACAATTTCAGAAGGCCCAGCGACCATGTCGATACCGACCACGCCATAAAGCTGACGCTTGGCCTCTGCGACCCACGCATTGCCGGGGCCAGTAATGACATCCACCGGCTGTATCCGATCAGTGCCATAAGCCAACGCCGCAATCGCCTGCGCGCCACCCACGCGCCAGATTTCATCAACGCCCGCCAAATAGGCAGCCGCCATCACGGTCTGGTTGGTCTCACCACCGGGCGTTGGCGTCACCATCACGATGCGTTCTACGCCGGCCACCTTGGCAGGAATTGCGTTCATCAACACCGACGACGGATAGGCTGCGCGACCACCCGGAACATAGACACCAGCGGCGTCAACAGCAGACCAGCGCGCCCCGAGCCGTATATTGTCATTATCCCGATAATCACGGTTTTCAGGCAATTGCGCCTTGTGATAGGCCTTGATACGCGTCGCGGCGAGCGTCAGCGCATCGCGCAAACCGGGTTCCAGCCTGTCATACGCCGCCTTGCACTGCACCGCATCAATCTGCCAGCCAGCCATATCAAGGTCAAAACCGTCAAAACGCTTCGTCATCTCCATGAGCGTTGCATCGCCATGGGCACGGATGTCACGAATGGTTTGCACAACGTCGCTGGATACATCAGCGTCGGCTTCGCGGCGGCCGTTTACCAGCGCGTCAAATGCTTCGCCAAAGCCAGCGTCCGAGGAGTTAAGCCGCTGCACGTATGCTCACCAATTCCCTGAAGCGCTGGACCATCTGTGGTATGGTGCCGCTCATCATTTTGAAAGCCGCGCGGTTCACGATCAGCCGGGCCGACACTTGGCTGATCACCGCCGTTTCGACTAACCCGTTTTCCGCGAGCGTCTTGCCCGATGAGACCAGATCGACAATCCGGCCAGACAGCCCGAGCGACGGCGCAAGCTCCATTGCGCCATTCAGCTTCACGCATTCGGCCTGAATGCCACGCGCCTGATAATAACGGCTTGTGGTTCCGGGATATTTTGTGGCCACGCGGATATGTCCGCCTTGCACATCGTCAACCGCGCCCTGCGGCATCGCAACCGATATGCGGCAACGGCCAATGCCGAGGTCCACCGGTGCATAAAGTTCGGAATAGTCGAATTCATCGATAACATCGGACCCGACAATGCCGATCTGCGCGGCACCATGCGCGACAAAGGTCGCGACGTCGAATGCCCGCACACGAATGATACTGATTGCAGGGTCGTTGGTCGCAAACAGCAGCGCGCGACTGGAGTCGTCGAAAAACGCGGGCTCAGGCGCAATGCCCGCTTCCTGCATCAACGGCAACGCTTCGTCGAGAATTCGTCCCTTAGGGATGGCAAAGATGATAGGTTCTGTCACAATGGGCGGGCTTTAGGGGCCACAGACAGAAAGGGCAATATGGCAGAGTCTATAGTGTCACACGAATATGGCAAAGGCGCGATGGATGACCGGCGCGTCGCTGAAGGTATCAGGCTTCAGGCAGAACATTGCCGTCGCAACGGAGCACCGGCCACTGCGCATATCGTTGAGGCGCAGCTTGCGCTAATGCAAGGTCACACCCAATGTGGTCAACGCATTGCGAACTGGCCCGGGCTTCCGCTTGAAGATGCCATGCCATTGCGGATGGCAGGCGGCTTTCACCATTTGCACCTGACAGGCGCGGATGATCGCCTCGAGCCCATTTATCGCGGTGCAGTCACCGATCAGGCAAAAATTGACGACATCATCACCGCCGTTGCGCACGATCATGATGCGCAGCTGTTGCCATGGTTCGATAGCCCGCCGCAAACCAACGAAGCCGGCCGCTCTGCCAACTTCATGGCTGCCTTGCTCTGGTTATCGCCCAAAATCGGTACCCGCTTTGCGCTGAATGAACTGGGAGCAAGCGCAGGCATCAACACGATGATGGATCGCTATCATTATAATCTGGGCGGCGTCACCATGGGCCCAGCCAGTTCGCCAATGCGCATAAAGCCCGACTGGCGTGGTCCACCGCCGCTTGAGGCCAAGGTCGAAATCACGCAGATTGGCGGTTGCGATCAGGCCCCGGTTGATTTGTCTGACCCGCAGTCTGCGCTCCGGGTCAAAAGTTATGTCTGGCCGGAAAATGTCGCACGGCTCGACCGGATGGATGCCGCCATCAAGCTTGCCGCCGAATCACCGCCAGTTGTGGACCAGGCCGACGCGCTCGACTGGGTGTTGGCCCGGCTTGCCGAGCCGCAGGAATCTCATGTCGCGCGCATATTCAACCATTCGATCGTGTGGCAGTATATTCCCGAGGACCGACGCCGAAAAATCCGTGCGGCGATCGAAGCCGCTGGCCAACGCGCAACGCCTGAACGTCCGCTTGGCTGGATCATGCTCGAAACCAATCGCGTGACATTCAAGCATGAGCTCATGGTCAAGTACTGGCCGGGACCTGACGAATGGCACCTGCTGGCAGAAGCACAGGCGCACGGTGCCTGGATTAATTGGCTGGATGATTAACCCAGAAACTTGTCCATCGCTGCATTAACCGCTTCCGGCTTTTCCCAGATCACGAAATGCCCGCAGTCCTTGACGGGTTCGATGGTCACATTGGGTACAAGCTCTTCGATGCCATCGATATTGCTTGGCGGCAATGCGAGGTCGTCCATCGCCCAGACCACCAGGGTCGGGATCATCAATTTCGGAAAGGCACCAGCCGCGAAAGCGGGAATTTCTGCCTCTTCATCCATAGCAGGCACGTACAGCGCAGATGCGCGGTACCAGTTGAGCATGCCGAAACACGCATCACGGTCCGTCCAGTCTGCGAGCAAGGCGGCGCGTTCATCGGGCTCCATCGCGCTTGGCTTGTCCCACTTGATGGTCTTCAGCAAAAGCCCAGTCAGCCCCTCTTCATGCACCAGCGCGTCATTGGCGGGGTCCCGGAAGGCGCGAATATACTGACTTGAAGCGCGCTGGTTCATGTCGGTGATCAACAGCCGCTGGAAAAGATACGGATGCGGCGCGTTGGCGATAATCGCGCGCGGTACGCGTCCCGCCCATGCGGGATTGAAGGCACCGGCTTGGCCATTCAACGCAACGCTCCACGCAATGGCACCACCCCAGTCATGGCCAGCAATCACGAACTCCTGCACATGCAAGGCGTCAGCCAAGGCAAAAATGTCTGCCGTCAGCTTGTCCGCAGTATAGGCGTCGACGTCCTGCGGCTTTGACGTGCCCCGATAGCCGCGCTGGTCGGGCGCAATGCAGTAAAAGCGATCAGCGAAATGCGCCATCTGGTGCCGCCATGTGCGGTGCGATTCCGGGAAACCGTGCAGGAAAATAATCGCGGGATTGGCAGGGTTGCCCGCAGTAAACACATCCATGTCGATACCTGTCGAAAGCGACAGACGATGCGAGGAGAGTCCAGTCATAATATGCGCGCCTTTAGTAACAGGAACAAAAACAGGCAAAAAGGTATGGTGCCTCAGTTCACCCGCTTCACGCGGATGCCGGTGTTGCCCATGACAAGCATATAACTGCCTAATGCGCCTTGCTTGATCTTGAACGGCTTGCCGTTTTTCAAAATCTTGGAAATGCCTTGCGTGGTTTGCCATGTGCCCGCATCTTTGACGGTGAACTGGTATTTCCCATAAGGGAGCGCCTGAACATCTGCGAGTTCGCCCTCGATCTCCTTAAACTCGTTAGCTTGTTCTTGGTCATTTCCGCCGAAAAACGGGATATTGGGCAGCGAGAAGCCAAACAGAGACCGCCTGGTTTTCCGGACTTCGCCCTGGTCGAGGACGACGAGTTGCCGGTTCTCGGTAGCTTCTTCCAGCGTCTTTGCAGCCGCGTCAAAGCAACGCAGGCGCTCAGCGCTGTCTGAAATGGCGCGGCAAGCCACGACATCACTATACGCCTTTGGGCGGCTTATCTCTTTGTCAGCCGCTTGCGCGGACGATGCGCACAGCGCAGATACGACAATGGCGTAGATCAGCTTGGTCATGTTTCTCTCCGCTTGGGGTCCAGCATTCTTTTGCTGTGGAATAGCTAAACTTCGCCCGGCGCACTAGCCTTGATCGCCAGCGCGTGCACGCGTGTTCCGGGGATGTCGCCAAGTGCCTTGTTCACCATGCGTTGCCGGTTGAGGCGCGAGACACCCGCAAAAGCTATGCTTTCTATTTCAATGGTGAAGTGCGATTCACCCGACCCATCGTCACCACTGTGGCCGTGATGCTTAGCGCTGTCGTTGATGACGGCTAGCCGAGACGGTGTGAATGCCGTTTCAAGCAGCATTTCCATTTCAATTTGGGCAGGACCTTTTTTCATGGGCCGCTCTTCCCATATCGCAAGTTTTTCGCCAAGGAAAATCATGGCCTCCGACCGTACCACCGACCGATTTCATGGCCGTATTCGCGGCGCTGGACGGCAATGCGCTTATCCGCGCTGTCGCGAGGCAGGCGAGTTTCGCGCGCCCGACCCCCAAGGTCAGGCGGCGTCGGCGAATGGCCCGGGCGACTATCAATATCTCTGTCTGGACCATGTCCGCGCTTTCAACGCCGGCTATGACTGGTTCACCGGGATGACCGCCGAGGAAATTTTGCGGGCGCAAAGCCCGATCAACGTCTGGCCAAGCGAAACCCGCGCATTCCGCGCAAATGGCAATGTTGATTCGCCACCCAAATGGGCTGATTTCAAAGACCCGCTGGACGCCATTTCAACCAGGTTCCGTTCACGGTTGCCCAAAGAGCGTGCCGATGGACATTACCTGTCGCCGGAAGACCGTAAGGCGCTAAAGACGCTAGGGCTTGGCGAGGATGCCGACCGGCGCGCGTTGCGTAGCGCCTATTCGGCAAAGGTGCGGGCCTATCATCCGGACAAAAATGGCGGCAACCGGTCTTATGAAAAGGCTTTGCAAGACGTGATTGCTGCTTATACGCACCTTAAAACATCGCCTGCTTTCATTTGACGAGAACGACATGACCGATATCCCGAATATTCAACCTGACAGTCGCGACGCAACCATCCTTGCCGCGCCCGATAATATGGTCAGCGTGCGTGAATTGTTCGGCATTGATGTCGATATGGAGTGCCCCGCGTTCTCGGTCGCCGATGAGCGCGTGCCGGACACCGATGACAGCTATGTCTTTGACCCGGACACCACGCTCGCGATCCTCGCCGGCTTTGCGCATAACCGCCGCGTGATGGTTCAGGGCTATCACGGCACTGGCAAATCCACGCATATTGAGCAGGTTGCAGCGCGCCTGAAATGGCCCTGCATACGCATCAACCTTGATGCCCATATCAGCCGTATCGACCTGATCGGGCGCGACGCCATTGTTCTGCGCGATGGACAGCAAGTGACGGAGTTTCGCGAAGGCCTTTTGCCATGGGCGTTGCAAACGCCAACCGCGTTGGTGTTTGACGAATATGATGCTGGACGCCCCGACGTGATGTTCGTCATCCAGCGGGTCTTGGAAACCGAAGGCAAGCTCACATTGCTTGACCAGAACCGGGTCATTCGCCCCAACCCGTTCTTCCGCCTGTTTGCAACGGCAAACACCGTCGGTTTGGGAGACACCAGCGGGCTCTATCACGGTACTCAAGCCATCAACCAAGGCCAGATGGACCGCTGGAACATCGTTGTTGGCCTGAACTATCTGCCTGCGCAAGTTGAAGGCGAAATCGTTCTGGCAAAGGCATCTGGTACCGACGCCGCGACCGTCGCCAATATGGTCAAGGTTGCCGAAATGACTCGCCAGGGCTTTATCAATGGCGACATCTCGACAGTGATGAGCCCGCGCACAGTGATTACCTGGGCGCAGAACACCGCGATATTCAAGAATGTTGGCTTTGCCTTCCGCCTGTCATTCCTGAACAAATGCGATGACGCCGAACGCGCCTTGGTCGCCGAATATTATCAACGCGTTTTCGGACAAGACCTGCCCGAAAGTGTTGTTGGCAAATCAAAGTAAATACCGGCTATTTTGCCGCTGTTTGTTGAAAGGACGTTATATGAAACGCATCGCAATTGCCCTCGCGCTCATGCTATCCGCCTCACCTGCCTTCGCCGCCTTGAAAGCTGGCGCGCGTGCTACAGATTTTACCACGCAAGCGGTGCTTGCTGGCAAGGCTGATACGTTCAACCTCAACAAGGCGCTGAAACGCGGCCCGGTGGTGTTGTATTTCTACCCAAAGGCATTCACCTCCGGTTGCACGGTCGAAGCCCATGAATTTTCCGAAGCTGCCGATGATTTTGCCGCATATGGCGCGTCCATCGTTGGCATGTCGGCGGATAATCTGGACACGTTGAAGCGCTTCTCGATTGAAGCCTGCCGCAACAAGTTCATGGTCGGGATCGCAACCAAACCGATGATAAAGAATTACAAGGTCAGCCTGCCGGTTGGCGGCATGACCAACCGTACAACCTATGTCATCGCACCCGATGGCAAGGTGCTGTTCGCGTATTCGGAATTGGGCGTGAAGGGCCATGTGTCAGGCGCGCTGAATGCCGTAAAGGCCTGGCGCGCGGCTCACCCCAAAGGATAATGATGCGCAAAATAGCCCTTTTGTGTTTACCGCTGCTTCTGGCGGGCTGCACTGTGGCTGTCCAATATGGCGACATTCCACATAATCAGCTCGTCGAAAGTCCGCGTTGCAACCCGGTGCAAAGCGACAGCGCAGCAATTGCCGGAAAGGATTACTTCTTTGTCACCAGCCGCCTGCCCGATTGTCGCACTGACAACCCGTTGTTGACTAATCAACGGGCCGACAAGGTGCGTTTTGGGCGGTTTGCGCCGCCAGAAAAGATTAAGCCCGCCAAGGGCGATGCCACAATAAATGTGCCTTTGGCTTTTCAGCCCGAGGACGCGTGGTGGGACGGACTGCGCGATGCGGCAAATCTGCGCAAAGGCCGCGTACTGCTGTACGTCCATGGCTATCGCGAAACCCTTGCCACAACGGCCCGCGATACCGTCCAAATCGCGGCATTGAGCAATTTTGACGGACCGATCATTCATTATAGCTGGCCCTCGCAGGGCAATTTGCTGAGCTATGCGGTGGATGAAACCAACATGTATTGGGACGAGCGCAATTTCCGCAATTTCCTCACCAAATTGGCCCGTACCGAATGGGTCAAGGAAATCGTCATTGTGTCGCATTCCTTGGGTGCCCGGCTGGTCATTCCAGCGGTTGGATATGTCGACCAGACATCCAGCAATGCCGATTCCAGCAATATTTCCAATATCATATTGGCATCACCTGATGTCGATCGTGAAGATTTTGAACGCGATATTGCCGAAGAGGTTTTGGCTGCGCGGCGTGTGAACAATGACCGGCGCGTGACCGTCTACGCGTCACTCAATGACCGTGCGCTTGCCGTTTCACGTGCGGTGCATGGCTATCCTCGATTGGGTTCGCCATATTGTTTCAACCCGTTTGAGGCAACGGCGCTTAAGGCGAAGGGTTTGCCGGAACGCTGTTTTGCAACCAAGACGAAATACCAAACCGAGCCAGCCAAGACAGGGTTCACCATCATCGACACGACCGACGTATCGAGCGGCGGCGCCGGTCATAGCGACTATTTGCGCAGCCTTGCGGTGTGCAAGGATTTTGCCGCTGTGGTGAATGGTGCACGCACCACCGCCGACCGCATCGCCACAGCAAATGCACATGTCTTCACCTTACGCGCGCCCGTAAAGCCAGCCAAGGAAGAGGTCGCAGCCGTCTGCAAAAGACTGGCTGACTGATGGCCGGCGAATCCCCTCTTGAGCAATTCAAGCAGGTTTTAACAGGCACTGCCCGCGCGCTGGCGCATGAACCAGAGGTGGAATTGGCCTTCACTGCCGATGCCCCCAGCCAGGCTGGAAAGAACTTCAAGGTGCCGATGCCTGGCCGATTGCTTCCCCCCGATCAGGTGGCGGAAGCGCGCGGCTTTGCAGACAGTTTCGCGTTAAAGCTCAAGCTCCACAATAGCTCGCGCCACGCCGCGCTGCGTCCTTCGGAAGTTATTGCAGGCGCGGCCTTTGACGCTGTGGAAAACGCACGGGTTGAGGCGCTTGGCTCACGCAATATGGCAGGAATTGCCGTAAATCTTGGACATGCGCTTGAGCTGAAATTGCGCACTGACCCGATTAGCCGCGCGCAGGCCGCAGACGAAGTGCCGATCTCAACCGCCTTGTCGCTGATCGTGCGTGAACGGCTCACAGGTTTGCCGGTGCCTGCCGCAGCAACGGCAGGCGTTGAAATGTTGCGTGGCTGGATTGAGGAGAACGCGGGCAGCGACCTCGACGCGCTTGCAATGGCACTGGATGACCAGAGCGCCTTTGCCGCACTAACGCAATCGATGCTGGCGCATCTCAATCTAACCGAAGGCGATGTTGACCCGTCCGACGCCGATGAAGGCGGCGACGATGCCGACGACGCCCAAGATCAGGACGGCGACAGCGATGACGACGGAGAGGGTGAGGCTGGCCAAGCCGACGCCCGCGCCGAGCCGCAAGTGGGTGAAGGCGAGGAAACCGAGGCCGACTATGATGGCCAGGATATGGACGATGAGGACGGCGCCGACGGCGAAATGGGCGACGACGGTATGCAACCGGTCACCCCGCAGCGTCGCAACTGGGACCATTTGCCGCAAAGCGACTACAAAATCTGGTCAACCAAATTTGACGAGACAATAACCGCAACGGAGCTTGCCGACGAAGAAGAGCTGAACCGTCTGCGCGCCTATCTCGACCAGCAATTGTCAAACCTGCAATCAGTGGTGACAAAACTGGCCAATCGCTTGCAACGCCGCCTGATGGCGCAACAAAACCGCAGCTGGGATTTCGATCAGGAAGAAGGTATGTTGGACGCCGCGCGGCTCGCCCGGGTAGTCGTTTCGCCGGGCAGCTCATTGTCGTACAAGATCGAACGCGAAACCGATTTCCGCGATACTGTCGTGACTTTGCTGATCGACAATTCAGGCTCGATGCGCGGTCGGCCGATCAGCATCGCGGCGATCAGCGCCGACATTCTCGCGCGCACGCTTGAGCGCTGCGGCGTGAAGACTGAGATATTGGGCTTTACGACCCGCGCGTGGAAGGGGGGCCAGGCACGTGAAGACTGGCTTGCAACCGGGCGGCAGCCAATGCCAGGGCGGCTGAACGACCTGCGCCATATCATCTACAAAAAAGCCGATGAGCCATGGCGACACGCCAAGCGCAATCTTGGCCTGATGATGCGCGAAGGGCTGCTTAAGGAAAATATCGACGGCGAGGCTTTGCTTTGGGCGCACAATCGCCTCATCGCCCGCGCCGAGGATCGACGCATCCTGATGGTCATATCCGATGGCGCGCCAGTGGATGACAGCACGCTATCAGTGAACCATGGCGGCTATCTGGAACAGCATTTACGCAAGGTCATCGAGATGATCGAAACCCGCTCGCCCGTTCAACTGGTCGCCATTGGCATCGGCCATGATGTCACGCGCTACTATAAACGTGCCGTGACGATTATGGATGTTGAACAGCTGGGCGGGACAATGATTGAGCAACTTGCCGGGTTGTTTGACGAGGAATAGGCTTGCCTTTCATACCCCACATCATATGAGTTAATCAGACGATTAAATTAGTGGGGAATGCACATGAACGTAACCGAAGCCGTCGCCTCACGGCGCTCCATCCGGCAATTTTTGGACAAGCCAGTGGACCAGGCTATCCTTGAACGCGTGCTTGCCAAGGCCCAGCGCTCGCCTTCCGGCGGCAATACGCAGCCATGGAACGCAGTCATCCTGACGGGCGTGCCACTTGCCGAGCTGACGGCCAAGATCAAGGCCAAGGCCGCAATCGCACCTTTGGGCGACGGCCATGAATATGACATCTATCCCAAAGGGCTTGAGGGTCGTTACGAGGAGCAACGCCGCGGTGTCGGCAAGGCAATGTTTGATGCGCTTGGACTCGCGCGCGAAGACGGCGCTGGCCGCATTGCGCAAATGATGAAAAACTGGGACAGCTTCGGCGCGCCAGTGCAATTGTTCACGTACACCCGCCAATATATGGGGCCGCCGCAATGGTCCGACATGGGCATGTGGCTGCAAACAGTCATGCTCTTGCTGCGCGAAGAGGGCCTCGACAGCTGCGCGCAGGAAATTTGGGCGATGTACGGCACGACGATGCGCGAACTGCTGAACATCGACGACGACCATATCTTCTTCTGCGGCATGGCCATTGGCTATCGCGATCCGGATGCGGCGGTGAACAACTTTAATGTGCCGCGTGTGGACATTAGCCAGGCGATACGATGGGACGGGTTTTGAAGCGTTGACGCTACTTGGATAAGAACTGGAATTGAAATCAATGTCCTTCGTTAAGTCTCTCTTCTTTTTCGGCCCGTTTTTCTTTGGCATCGCATTCCTTGCCCCCTTGGTTGCGCAAGTGATGCTGAGGCTGGAATGGAATGCACCCTTTGCGTTGTCTCCGTTACAATTTGGCCTGATTATTGGAACGGTACTGGGCTTGATCGCGACTTATCGGGGCAAATGGATATGACCAACCAAAGCCTTCGTGCCCGGGAAAAGGCAATTGCGGACCATTTTACGGGGGGCATTCCCTGGCTCATGGTGTTTTGGGGCATAACCAACACGGCCATTTGGCTCGCATTATGGCCGCTGGTCTTTACCGGCACGATTCCGGTGTGGCTCGGTTTCATCATCGCCACAATAAATGTCACGATGAGCTATCTGCCGTCGCACGATGCACAACATTATATTATCGCGCCAAAGGGATCAAAACTGGAGTGGTTTAACGAGCTTGTCGGACACTGGTCGCTCATCCCGCTGACACTGCCGCTGCGTACGGCGCGGATCACGCACATGGAGCATCATAAGCACGCCAATGATCCCCTACTAGACCCCGACTATTCCACCCATGCAACGGGCTCGTTACACGCATTATGGAAAACCGTCGTTAATCGCCAACCCCGGGCCGAAGGGGGCTTTAACCGCTACGGCGAGCTGTTGCAGCAATGGGACAGCCCGGCGGCCAAGGCTGCGCTGAACGATGCGATTATCAGCAAAACCCTGTTCTTCGGCATCCTCGCGGCATTGGCACAGAGCGGTTATGCAATTGAAGCGGCTTTGCTGTGGTGGCTGCCGCGCCATTTGGCGCTGACCTATATTTCATTCTACCTCAGCTGGGCGCCGCATCATCCCGCTGACGGAAGAGGACGGTATAGGGATACAAGGGCATTCAAAAGCAGGCTGGGCAATATGTGGTCATCTGGAATGCAATATCACATCATCCATCATCTTTATCCCACGATCCCGCTGAACAAGACCCCCGCTGCCTATCGCGCTCTGCGCCCGATATTGGCCGAACGCGGATGTACTCTCGACAATATATAGGCCATAGGGATTTACGCAACAGCCTCGGACGAAGCATCGCTCTGACCATGTTCACCCCGCAGTGGCTTGACCTCTGCACCCATTTCCAGCATCGCCATCTGCATGTCCGAACTACGCCTCTTCAATAGCCTGACCCGGCAACTGGAAACCTTCACTCCAGTTCATGCGGGTGAGGCACGGGTCTATACCTGCGGGCCGACGGTGTATAATTACCCGCATATCGGCAATATGCGCGCGTATGTCTTTGCCGACACACTTGGACGGGTGTTGTCCTACAAGGGCTTCAAGCTTACTCATGTCATCAATATTACCGATGTCGGCCATCTGACCGACGATGCCGACGCGGGCGAAGACAAGATGGAGAAGATGGCGGCGGAGCAGGCGCAGTCGATCTGGGACATCGCGCGGCATTACACCGAGGCATATTGGGAAGACATCAAGGCGCTCAATATCCGCCAGCCGGCGCACTGGTCGATCGCCACCGACTATGTGCCGCAAATGATCGCATTCGCACAATCCATTGCCGACCAGCATTGCTATGAACTTGAGAGCGGCCTGTATTTCGACACCTCGACCATTGCCAAATACGGCGCGTTGGCGCGGGCCAAGACCGAGGACGGAGAGGGCCGCATCGAAGAGGTCGAGGGCAAACGCCACGCCGCCGACTTTGCCATCTGGCGCAAGACTCCAGCCGGCGAAACGCGGCAGATGGAATGGGACAGCCCATGGGGCAAGGGCGCGCCGGGCTGGCATCTCGAATGCTCGGTGATGTCGGAGGCATTGCTTGGCCTGCCCTTCGACATCCACACCGGCGGCATTGACCATCGCGAAATTCACCACCCCAATGAAATCGCACAAAACCAGGCGCGCTGCCATTCGGACGCGAGCGGCGCAAACATTTGGATGCACAACAACTTCCTCATCGAACGCAGCGGCAAGATGTCCAAGTCGTCGGGCGAATTCCTGCGTGTGCAATTGCTCATCGACAAGGGCTTCCACCCCCTCGCCTACCGCCTGATGTGCCTACAAGCGCATTACCGCAGCGAGCTGGAGTTTTCATGGGAGGGGCTGCAGGCAGCACTGGTGCGGTTGAAGCGGATGGTGATGGGGGTCAGCACTCTCAAGACCCGTCATGTTGAACTTGGTTCAGCATCCATCGCGCCAAACGAAACAACTGATGAGGCCGACAAATGGACCCTGAAAGAAGTTCAGGGTGACGTAGCCCATGCCATTTTAAATTTGCTTAAAGACTTTGCCACAGCTGTCGAAGATGACCTCAATACAGCAATTGCCCTCACCTCACTGGAAACATTGATTGGTTTGAAAAAAGTGGATGTGACGCACCAACTCGCAGCCATTGCCGAGCTGGATGCTGTCCTTGGGCTCAACTTGCTGACGATCACGCGCGAAAACCTGCGCACCCGCCCCAAAAGCACAACCATCACCGAAGCTGAAATCGAAACCGCACTTGCCGCTCGCAAAGAGGCCCGCACCGCCAAGGACTTCGCCAAGTCCGATGGCATTCGCGACGACCTCATCGCAAAGGGCGTTGAAGTCATGGACGGCGATCCGCTCGGCTGGGACTGGAGACTGGATATATGACCAAAACGAAACTCGTGATGTCGGGCCTTGTCCGGCCGTTGATTGAACCGCGCTTGCCGGACTGGATCGAGCCGCAATTTTTCATGTCCAAGGAAGAGGCACTTGCGCTTGCCCCACAGGCCGAAATTGGCTGGTTCGACATGTATGATAAGGGCGACATGGCGACGATCATCGGCGCCGCCACGAACTTAAAGTGGCTCAACAGCATCTACGCCGGCGTTGACGGCATGCCCTTGGCCCAGCTCAAGGCGCAAGGGTGCGTCGTCACCAACGGCGCAGGCATCAATGCCATTACCATCGCAGAATATGTCGTGATGGGCATGTTGACGGTCGCGAAAAGCTATCGCGAAGTTGTCCGTGCGCAGGAACGGCGTGAATGGCTGCTTGATTCACCCGGCAAGGTCGAACTGTTCGGGTCAAAGGCGCTGCTGCTTGGCTATGGCGCGATTGGAAAGCTGATCGAAGAACGCCTCACACCCTTTGGCGTTGATGTCACCGTCGTGCGCCGTTCGCCCGGACCGAACACGCTGATGCCCGACCAGTGGCGCGCGCAACTGGGCGAGTTTGACTGGGTCATCCTTGCCGTTCCGGCGACCGCCGAAACCGACGGTATGATTGGTGCAGACGAGCTTGCCGCCATGAAGCCAAGCGCAACGCTTATCAACATCGCGCGCGGATCCGTCGTCGATCAGGACGCGTTGGTGAAAGCACTTCAAGTCAAGCAAATTGCTGCTGCGTTTCTTGATGTTACAACGCCTGAGCCCTTGCCCGCCGACCATATCTTGTGGACGCTCGACAACGCGCATGTCACCATGCATTTGTCGGGCCGCGCGCAGGACAAGATGTTCCTGCGCTCGGCAACGCGCTTCTTTGAAAATCTCGAGCGCTATCGCAAAGGCGAGGCGCTCGAGCCGATGGTCAACCTCGATCTGGGATATTGAACATGCCAAATCCAGCCGAAATCTGGCATACAGTCGCCCTTTCGCGTGATGTCGGCACCATCGCAGCTATCCTGCATGACGATTGTGTTTTCGAAAGTCCAGTCGTCCACACGCCGCAGCGGGGCAAGGCCATTACTGCCAAATATCTAGCGGCGGCAGGGCATACTCTCGGCAATGCGGAGTTCAAATATGTCGGCGAATGGCACCGTGCAAACAGCGCGATCCTCGAGTTCCAGACAGTGATTGAGGGTGTTGCCATCAATGGCATTGATATGATCACATGCGATGATGATGGCCTTATCACTCATTTTAAGGTCATGGTCCGGCCGTTGAAAGCCATGAATATGCTGCACCAGAAAATGGGCGAGATGCTTCAGAAAATGACGGGCTGACAATATGCCGTCTGGCCAATTGCCAAAAAGCTGGCGCCTTTTTGTGCCAAGGCTTGCAGGCGGCAATCTCAATGACCGACTGATAGCTTGCGTCGGCGCTGGACTTGGCGTGGTCGCGGCAGCAACCGCAGGGCTTGGCGTGCAGCATGTCCTGCCCGCCTTGCCGTTTTTGATTGCACCGTTAGGTGCAACCGCCGTTTTGGTATTCGCTGTACCTGCCAGCCCGCTGGCACAGCCATGGCCCGTCTTTGGCGGCAATATCATTGCGGCGTGCGTCGGCGTCACCGTGCTGCACGTCGTACCGGTCACTTTGGCGGCAATTGCCATTGCAGTCGCCAGTTCGATATTGGTCATGTCGCTTTTGCGCTGTCTGCATCCCCCCAGCGGCGCGGTCACGATTACAACCATATTGGGCGGTCAGGCGATACTGGGTGCTGGCTATCTCTTTCCCGTCACGCTGGTTGCGGCAAATTCGGCGGCCTTGTTGGCGGTAGGTTGGTTGTTCCATAAATTCAGCGGACACAGCTACCCGCACCGCGTAGCCCCTGCCCCTGCCCCTGCCCCTGCCCTGCCAATTGGCCTGCTGCGTGCAGATATCGATCAAGCCGTCGCGGAGGCGCATGAAACTTTTGACATCGACCCGGCCGACCTTGAATCCTTGCTGCTGCGCGCCGAACGCATTGCCGAACAGCGCCGCATCAACCGCTAAGCCGTCGCCGATATGGCGTTTCGCGTCTCCAGCTTAGATAACCACTTGTCCGCCAAGCGCGACGATCCTGTTCGACGGAATGCCGAAAAATTCCGCAGGATTATAGGCATTGCGCTGCAAAAAGATGAGAATAAGATCCTGCCAAATCGGTAGCCCCACATCCTTCGACGCAGACAGCACGCTTTTGCCCATGAAGTAGCTCGCCGTCATATAATCAAGCGGTGCGTCACTTTTAGGTATCGCCAAAGCGAGGTCGGTGGGCACATCAGGTGTTTCCATAAAGCCATATTTCAACACAACCCGCGCAAAATTGCTGTCGACCTTTTCGTATGTCGATCGTTCTTCGACCGGCACATGCGGGACGCTTGCCGTGCGTATGGACAGAACGATGTTGCGAGCATGCAAGACGCGATTGTGTTTGAGATTGTGCAGGATGGTTCCAGGAACGCCTTCGGGATTTGCCGTAAGAAAAATTGCCGTTCCATCGACACGGGCAACGCGGCCCTTGGCCAGAGACTTGCCAAGTTCAGCCAGCGTCATGGCGCCCGCATTCTCCCGAGAGTCAATCAGGCGCTTACCTCGTACCCATATCCAGATGATCAGGCAGATGATTGCGCCAACCGCAAGTGGCACCCAGCCACCGTCCACGACGCGCAGGATATTTGCGCCAAAGAATATGAGATCGATGGTGAGGAAAGGCACTATCACGAGCAGCGATTTGGCAAGGTTCCATTTCCAAAGCTTATGGACAACGACAAATGCGAGACAGGTCGTCACGACCATTGTTCCTGTCACTGCAATACCATAAGCTGACGCCATGTCGGACGAATTGCGGAATTGCACAACAAGCAACCAGACGCCGAACAGCAACATCCAGTTGATGGCAGGGATATAGATTTGCCCTGCACTGCCCGGCGATGTTTGCACAATCTTCATGCGCGGCAACAAACCAAGCTGGATGGCCTGCTGAGTCAACGAATATGCCCCGGTGATGACCGCCTGGCTTGCGATAATGGTTGCAAGGCCAGCCAAGATAATCATGGGCACGCGCGCGATCTCGGGTGACATCAGGAAAAACCAGTCCTGTGTCTCCAGCGGCACCCCTGCAGCGCGTGCATTTTCCAGCGCGGCCATGGCAAATGCCCCTTGGCCGAAATAATTGAGACATAACGCCGGAAACACGAGCAGAAACCAGCCTAGGCGGATCGGAACTCGGCCGAAATGGCCCATATCGGCCGTGAGCGCCTCTGCCCCGGTGACGGTCAGAAACACTGAACCGAGCACGATCAGGCCAACCATGCCGTTGCTGATAAGAAAGGCCACGGCATGATGAGGCGACAACGCACCCAGGATGCCAGGATAATCCGATATGTGGATGAGTCCTAGGCCAGCGATCGCAAAAAACCAAACGACGCAGATCGGCCCAAAGAGCTTGGATACCAAAGCGGTACCGCGCACCTGGATTGCAAACAGTGCAACCATGATGCCCAAGGTGATGTAAATAATGGTCTGCTGAGAGATACCTTCACCAATACCGGGGATGGTTTTTGCTCCCTCCACTGCTGACAATACGGACAAAGCGGGTGTAATGATGGCATCGCCATAGAACAGAGCCGCGCCAAGCGCACCAAGGGCTAGAACAACACCTTTACGGCCACCAATCCCGCGACCTGCAAGCGCAAGCAGTGCCAGAACGCCGCCCTCACCATCATTGTCGGCCCGCATCAGAAAGATGACATATTTGATGGTCACAACAAGGATGAGCGACCAGATCGCAAGGCTAAGCACGCCAAATATCGCGGCTTCCTGAATACCGCCCGAAGGCGCGCTGTGATGGAGGGCTTCACGAAAGGCGTAAAGCGGACTTGTGCCAATATCGCCAAAGACAACGCCAATGGCGCCTATCGTTAATGCAGTGAGCGAGTGATGGTGTACGTGCGGCGTATCAACTGAACCCGAATGCGTATTTTGCATGACCGGAAACTCTCGTTGTGGGGCCGTGGCAAATACGCCTTTTATATTGCAGCGCAATATTTATATTTATCACATTAGAAATGTTATTTATCAGTATTTTGGTAGAGAAATTATCTCAACTCTGCCGATTGTGATAGGCCCAACGACGCAATCGCAACAAAACGACTCAGTATATGGGTAAAGAAAAAGGCCGGAAGGTCTCCCCTCCGGCCCGTTTCGATTTGCTTCAGCAGCGTTGGACTTAGAAGTCCATACCGCCCATGCCGCCCATGCCGCCCATGCCGCCTGGCATGCCGCCAGCGCCACCGGCCTTGTCTTCTGGTGCGTCGGAAATTGCTGCCTCGGTGGTGATCAGCAGACCAGCAACCGATGCCGCATCTTGCAACGCAGTACGGACGACTTTGGTTGGGTCGATAACGCCAGAAGCCACGAGGTTTTCATACACATCGGTCGATGCGTTGAAGCCCATGGTTTCGTCGTTTTCACGGAGCAGATTGCCCGAGACAACTGCGCCGTCATAACCGGCGTTGGCCGCGATCTGACGCAATGGAGCGACAATAGCCTTGCGGATGATGTCGATGCCACGAGTCTGGTCGTCATTTACGCCCTTCATGCCTTCGAGAGCCTTAGTGGCGTACAGAAGTGCTGTACCGCCGCCTGGGACGATGCCTTCTTCAACGGCTGCGCGGGTTGCGTGCAGCGCGTCGTCGACGCGGTCCTTGCGCTCTTTCACTTCAACTTCGGTCGAACCACCAACCTTGATCACGGCAACACCGCCAGCGAGCTTCGCCAGACGTTCTTGCAGCTTTTCCTTGTCATAATCCGACGTGGTGTTTTCGATCTGCGAACGGATCGCTTCAACACGGCCCTTGATCGCATCGGTTTCACCGGCACCGTCGACGATGATGGTGTTGTCCTTGTCGATGGTGACGCGCTTGGCTTGGCCAAGCATGCCCAAGGTGACGGTTTCAAGCTTGATGCCCAGATCTTCGCTGATCATTTCACCCTTGGTGAGGATCGCGATATCTTCCAGCATCGCCTTGCGACGATCGCCAAAGCCTGGTGCCTTAACCGCAGCAATCTTCAGGCCGCCACGCAGCTTGTTGACGACAAGAGTTGCAAGCGCTTCGCCTTCAACGTCTTCAGCGATGATGAGCAATGGACGGCCCGACTGCACCACAGCTTCGAGAATTGGCAACATGGCTTGCAAGTTGCCGAGCTTCTTTTCGTGGATCAGGATGTAGGGATTGTCCAACTCGACTGACATTTTTTCGGTGTTGGTGATGAAATATGGCGACAGGTAACCGCGGTCAAACTGCATACCTTCAACAACTTCGAGCTCGCTTTCACGGCCCTTGGCTTCTTCGACGGTGATAACGCCTTCCTTGCCGACCTTCTCCATGGCGTCTGCAATCATCTTGCCGATTTCAGCTTCACCATTTGCAGAGATTGTACCGACCTGAGCAATTTCCGAAGAACCAGCAACTGGCTTCGAACGCTTGACGAGGTCAGCAACAACAGCGTTAACTGCTGTGTCGATGCCGCGCTTCAGGTCCATCGGGTTCATGCCCGCTGCAACCGACTTCATGCCTTCGCGAACGATTGCTTGTGCAAGAACTGTTGCAGTGGTTGTGCCGTCACCGGCAATGTCGTTGGTCTTCGAAGCAACTTCGCGAACCATCTGTGCACCCATATTTTCGAACTTGTCTTTCAGTTCGATTTCCTTGGCGACAGTAACGCCGTCCTTGGTGATGCGTGGTGCGCCGAAGCTTTTGTCGATGACAACGTTGCGGCCCTTTGGACCCAAGGTTACCTTCACCGCATCGGCGAGGATGTCTACGCCGCGCAGGATGCGTTCACGCGCATCGCGGCCGAATTTCACGTCTTTAGCAGCCATGATATTTTTCCTTTAAATGTGTGCCCCAGCGAAGGCTGGGGTCCGGATTCTGTGTTTGGACTGGCTCCCGGCCTGCGCCGGGAAGCACGTCAGTTTTTTTAGGAAACGATTCCCAAAATATCCGATTCCTTCATGATCAACAGGTCTTCACCGTCGATCTTGACTTCGGTGCCCGACCATTTGCCGAACAGGATCTTGTCGCCAGCCTTCACGTCGAGCGGCGTTACAGTGCCATCTTCGGCGCGCGTGCCTGTACCAACGGAGACGACTTCGCCTTCCTGCGGCTTTTCCTGAGCTGTATCAGGGATGATGATCCCGCCAGCGGTTTTTGCTTCGGCCTCGACCCGACGGACGAGAACGCGGTCATGCAATGGACGAAATGCCATGTTGAACTATCCTTTTTCTGTTTCGCCATCCCGCCACTCCTGCATGAAGCAGAGGACGGCAATGAATACACGTTAGCACTCATCAATGACGAGTGCTAACGGAGCCCAGATAGGGTGTTTTTATGACAGGTCAAGGACACGGCAGCAGATTTTTTGCTCCGAGGGTCAGGCGCGTGCAGGCAATCCCGCCGCGCGCAATGCTGCATGCGCCGCGGCTATGCTATATTGGCCAAAGTGGAAGATCGACGCTGCCAGCACTGCGCTCGCATGGCCTTCACGGACACCAGCGACCAGATGATCAAGATTGCCGACACCGCCGCTGGCGACAACGGGAATGTTGACCGCGTCGGCAATCGCGCGGGTAAGTTCAAGGTCATAGCCATCGCGCGTGCCATCGCGGTCCATGCTCGTCACGAGCAGTTCGCCTGCACCAAGCCCAGCCAATCTGACGGCATGTTCAAGCGCGTCGATGCCCGTTGGCTTGCGCCCACCATGGGTAAAAATCTCCCAGCCGTCGCCTGTCCGCCGCGCGTCCACCGAAGCGACAACACACTGGCTACCAAAGCGCGCCGCAATGTCGGCCACGACCTCTGGCCGGGCGACGGCTGCGCTGTTGACCGCGACCTTGTCCGCTCCTGCCAGCAACAACGCCCGCGCATCCTCGGCACTGCGCACGCCGCCGCCGACTGTGAGCGGCATGAAGCACACCTCAGCGGTGCGCCGGACAACGTCAATGATCGTGCCGCGTCCTTCATGGCTTGCCCCGATGTCGAGAAAGCACAATTCATCCGCGCCCGCCGCGTCATAAGCTTGCGCTTGCTCGACCGGGTCGCCTGCATCGCGCAGGTCGAGAAAGTTGACGCCCTTGACCACTCGGCCATTGGAGACATCAAGACAGGGAATAACGCGGACGCGGACGGTCACGCCCGTTCCGCTACTTTAATCGCGGTCGCCAGATCCAGACGTCCATCATAGATAGCGCGGCCAGTAATCACGCCTTCGATACCGTCCTTGGCATGCAACGCGAGCATATGGATATCATCGATGCCTTTGACGCCGCCGCTCGCGATGACCGGAATGTTTACGCGCCGCGCCAGGTCAACTGTCGCCTCGATATTGCATCCCGTCAGCATGCCGTCGCGTCCGACATCGGTAAACAATATCGACGCGACGCCCGCATCTTCGAACCTACGGGCCAGATCAATCACGGGCATGTCGGATTTCTCGGCCCAGCCCTCAGTTGCAACAAAGCCGTCGCGTGCGTCCACGGCAACCACGATACCGTCGACGAACTCGCGGGCCATATCCTTCACGAATTGCGGGTCTTTGAGCGCCGCAGTGCCGATCACCAGACGCGCCACACCCATATCGAACCAGCGCTCAACGGTCTGCGGGTTGCGGATTCCGCCACCCAGTTGAATATAGCCAGGGAAATTCTCGATAATGCCTTCGACCGCCTCGGCATTTTCGGGTTGCCCCGCGAATGCACCATCAAGGTCAACCACATGCAGAAATTGCGCGCCTTGTTCGGCAAACAGCATCGCCTGTGCTGCAGGGTCGTCGGCATAGACCGTCGCGCGGTTCATATCGCCTTCGGCCAAGCGGACGACTTCGCCGCCCTTGAGGTCAATCGCGGGAAAAACAATCACGGCTTCCACTCCAAAAAGCGTTTGAGGAAATTGATGCCATAAGCCTGGCTCTTTTCCGGATGAAATTGCACGCCGATGATATTGTCGCGGCCAACCGCCGCCACGAGCGGGCCGCCATGATCGGTGGTTGCCAGAATATCATCGGTGTTGGCAGCATCGAAATGATAGCCATGCAGAAAATAGGCCTCGCCATGCTCAATCAAAGGCGCGTTGTCGATAGGCACCACATCATTCCAGCCCATATGCGGGATTTTTAATTGCGCGGCAGGCACAATGGCGCGCACGGTGCCTGGTATCCAGCCAAGACCTTGCGTCGTGCCATGCTCTACGCCTGCGTCCGCAAGCAATTGCATCCCGACACAAATGCCCAGAAAAGGCGCAACTTGCGTACGCACCCGCTGCTCCATCGCGGCGACCATGCCATCAATTGCGGACAAAGCCTCCATGCAATGCGCAAAGGCACCGACACCAGGCAGAACAATCCGGTCAGCGCGCGCGACTATGTCCGGATCAGCCGTCACGTGGACGTCTGCAGCGCCAGCCGCCTTCAACGCATTGTGCACCGAATGCAGGTTGCCCGCGCCATAATCAATCAGCGCAAGTGACACGGCCTAGAGCGTGCCCTTGGTGGAAGGTATTGCGTCTGCCTTGCGCGGATCGATTTCTACCGCCTGACGCAACGCGCGTGCCAACGCCTTGTAGCAGCTTTCGACAATATGGTGGTTGTTAGAACCATATAGATTTTCGACGTGCAGCGTAATGCCGGCGCTCGTCGCAAAGCTGTGGAACCAATGTTCGATCAGTTCGGTGTCCCATTCGCCCAGACGCGGCATGCCAAGCGATACCTTCCAGACAAAATAGGGCCGTCCCGAAATGTCGAGCGCGCAGCGCGTCAGCGTCTCGTCCATTGGCGCATAAGCCGTCCCATAACGCGTAATGCCGCGTTTATCACCCAATGCCTGCAACACCGCTTCGCCAATCGCGATTCCCGTGTCTTCGGTCGTGTGATGCTGGTCGATATGCAGGTCGCCGATGGCCTTTACTTTCAGGTCGATCAGCGAATGCCGAGACAATTGTTCAAGCATATGGTCGAGAAACCCAATGCCCGTTGACACTTCATACACACCGCTGCCGTCGAGGTTGACCTCAACATCAATGGACGTTTCGTTCGTCTTCCGACTGATAGAACCTGTACGCATGGCCGCCGATATAGCCACGCCAGCGCATTTGGCAAGTTGGCTTAAGGCAACAAGCGTCTTGATTTCGGGCGCCCATCGGTCCACCTAGCAACCATGACCGAAGAGCATGTTGATAGCCTGATTCCTTATGATGACGTTGTGCAAGAGGCGCTGCGTGCGGTGGTTGGCCGCGTATTGGGTGACGTTGCGCGCGACGGTCTTCCAGGCGATCACCATTTCTACATCACTTTCAAGACTCAAGCCCCGGGTGTTGCGATCCCGCAGCATCTGCACGAACGCTTCCCCGACGAAATGACGATTGTGCTTCAGCACAAATATTGGGACTTAAAGGTTGAGGCAGAACATTTCGAAGTCGGTCTGTCGTTCAGCCAGATCCCGTCGCATCTTGTTTATCCCATATTCCGCCATTACCGCCTTTGTGGACCCCGCCGTAGACTTCGCATTGCAGTTCCACGTCGACGCTGGCGAAGCTATCCCCGAACCGCATGAAGAAGCCGGCAATGACGGCCCCTCTGTCACGGTGGAAGACGGCTCAAATGTGGTAAGCGTGGACTTCGGCCGGAAGAAATGACGGGGAAAACCCGCACGGAAACCGACAGTTTTGGACCAATTGAGGTCCCAGCCGATGCCTATTGGGGCGCGCAGACGCAGCGTAGCATTGGCGAACTTCCCCTTCCCGGCGCAGGAACGCATGCCGATGGGCATTGTCCATGGCCTCGCGCACGTCAAACGTGCCGCAGCGTTGACGCATAAAGCATCGGGCGCATTGCCCGCTGATATTGCCGATGCGGTCGTCGCTGCAGCTGATGCCATATTGGACGGCCAATATGACACGCAATTCCCTCTCGTCATCTGGCAAACCGGCAGCGGCACGCAGTCGAACATGAATGTGAACGAGGTGATCGCCGGCATCGCCAATGAAGCGTTCACTGGTGTCCGCGGGGGCAAATCCCCAGTGCATCCCAATGACCATGTCAACATGGGCCAGTCATCGAATGACAGCTTTCCCACCGCCTTGCATGTTGCAACAGCGCTCGCGGTCTGGCGCGACTTGCTCCCCGCACTTGCCCGCCTGACCGATGCGCTCGCCGCGAAAAGCGCAGCGTGGCACGACATCATCAAAATTGGTCGCACCCATTTGCAGGACGCAACGCCGCTGACATTGGGGCAGGAATTTTCAGCCTTCGTTGCGCAACTGATTGCAAGCCACGCCCGTATTGAAGGCACGGTCGTGCACAATGTACAAAAATTGGCCCAAGGTGGCACCGCAGTCGGCACTGGTTTGAATGCCCCCGAAGGTTTTGATGTCTCTGTCGCCTCTGAGATTTCGGCTACCACAGGCATCGCGTTTGAACCCGCGCGCAACAAATTCGAGGCGCTGGCGTCGAATGACGGCCTCGTGCAGATGTCGGGCACGCTCAATACGCTGGCGGTTGCGCTCACCAAGATCGCAAATGACATTCGCTTGCTTGGCTCAGGCCCGCGTTCCGGCCTTGGCGAACTCCATTTGCCGGAAAACGAGCCTGGAAGCTCAATAATGCCGGGCAAGGTTAACCCGACGCAATGCGAAATGCTGACGATGGTGGCCGCTCAGGTCATCGGTAACCATCAGGCAGTCACCATTGGTGGTCTGCAGGGACATTTGCAGCTGAACGTGTTCAAGCCACTTATCGGCGCAAACGTGCTGCGCTCCATTTCCTTACTCAGCATCGGCATGGACGGTTTTGCCAAAAATTGCATCGACGGGCTTGAGCCCGACCGCGCGCGCATCGCTAACCTGCTTGACCGGTCACTCATGCTTGTCACTGCGCTTGCGCCTGTCATTGGCTATGACAATGCCGCCAATATTGCAAAACAGGCGCATCGCGAAGGAACCACTTTGCGGCAAGCTGCGTTATCGTCCGGACTAGTTGACGCGGCTACCTTTGATACCCATGTCAGACCGGAAGATATGGTGTAGCTGCTGGTCGGCTTGGACGTGACGGGAGAAATTGGATGTTGAAATCAATTGCAGGCGCCGTTGTTGGCGAAGTTATCGGACGCAAGCGCGGCAATGGCCTTCTTGGTGCAGGCATTGGCCTAGTCGCTACCCGGCTGGCAACGCGTTCCATTCCCGGATTGCTGCTGGTCGGCGGCGCAATTGCGGCCAAAAGCATTTACGACAAGCGCAAGGAACGCAAGTCGCTCTGAGCGTCTGATATCGTGCAGTGCGATCCGGGCGAACCTATCCCCTCGCCTACTTTCCCGTCAGATAATAGCCGGTGCCAGCGGCCTGCCATTCTTTGACCACTTCCACTGGTGCAACGAGCATCAATATGTTGAGCGCGAGATTGTCACGGATCATATAGGCCGTGAACACTTCGAAGATCAGCGCCACGGCCAGCGTGACCTTCCATGGCAGCCGCGACGCGAGGAAAAAGCCTAAAATCATCCAGACGAGATCGAAGACACTGTTGATGATGCTGTCACCTGCGTAGCCATAGGAAATCGTCACCTCGCGATATCGGTTGATAATGACGGGCGAATTTTCGAGAATTTCCCAGAGCGCCTTCGACCATTATTGCGGCGCACAAAGCCAGCCCCAATGGCCATTTTTTCAACAACAGCCGGCCCAGCCCGAAAAAGATAAAGCCGTGGATGATGTGGCTTGGCGTATACCAATCGGCAATATGCTGGCTGTTTTCGGATGATTGCACGATCCCGTGCCACAATTTGACATGGCCACAGGCGCATATGGGCGGCCGGTCCATTGCAAACAAAATGGCAATGAAAACGGCAACCAGTGCCGCGGCAATAACAACACTGAATTTGCTTACCCTAAGAGGCCATTCCACCGCAGCTTCCCCCTTGACGATGTGGTAACCTTTCGCGCACTAGCGGCTATGGTCAAAACCGACAACCACAAGCCGCATGAACTTGAACGCCGGGGACTTCTTTTTGTCCTGTCGTCACCATCGGGTGCCGGGAAATCGACATTGTCGCGGATGTTGCTGGATGCCGATGAGACAATCGCTTTGTCCGTGTCCTACACCACGCGCGAACCGCGCCCGGGCGAGATCGAGGGCGTCCATTATCATTTTACCGACGTGGCAACCTTCAAACAGATGGCTGCCGATGGCGCATTTCTGGAATGGGCGCATGTCTTTGGCCATCGCTACGGAACGCCAAAGGCGCCCGTCGAGGAAAAACTGGCCGCTGGCTGCGATGTCCTGTTCGACATTGATTGGCAGGGTGCACAGCAACTTTATCAAGAGGCTGGCCCCGACGTCGTGCGCGTATTCATTTTGCCGCCATCGATTGAGGAGCTTGAACGCCGCCTGCACAGCCGCGCGCAGGACAGTGACGCCGTCATTAAAGACCGCATGAGCCGCGCCAAGGCCGAAATCGGACATTGGGACGGCTATGACTATGTCCTCATCAACGACGATGTTCAGGCATGCTTTGAAAAGGTGCGACAGATACTGGCGGCCGAACGTATGAAGCGGCGGCGGCAAAAGGGCCTGATCGGCTTCGTCCGCGATCTTGCAGCGACTTAGGCGAATCCTGCCAGAAACAGGGTCAATCCGCCAAGCCCAAGCGACAAATGCCAGCGAAGCTTCATCCAGCCCGCGGGCAAGGCACAGCGCGACGACAACCAGCGATCCACCAGCGGCGACAGCAACAGGAAGAAACCCAGCCAGGCAAGCGACGGGCCGGGCCATTCCCACCCCCATATCCAGGGCAAATATGTGGCGAGCGCCAGAAGGCTCGGCGCGACAGCGACCGCAAAGATCGCATTTACCGATGCTTCATCCTTCCGTGTGGTGACGCCAAGACCCCACCACATACCGCCGAGAAAGCTGAAAATAAATGCGGCATAGCCATAAGCGGCGGCAAGGCCGGTCCAGCGATACTCCATCCCCGATACCACCATCGCTGCCGCAATGATCTGCGGCAACAGTCCGGCATAGCCCGCGATAAATGCGGCCTGTGGAAGTGGGCGTAGGGTGAATGTCGCGTTGTCTGTCATAAGCCATTTCCTTGGAATTGGCGCCGATTTAGCTTCGGCGACGTCACGCGGCGAGATGGGTGTTCACCTATGTCCCCGGAGAGAGCAGGTCGAGAAAGCGCACCGCCGCCATGAATTCCGCTTCACGGTCGCTCCGGTTTTTCTGCGCCCAATGGTCGGCGCCCCATAATTCCTCCTGCCAAATCTCGTCCAGGCAGGCGGCGTTCCAGATATCTTCGGCGGTGCGCGCGCGTTCGATGACCGCCAATGTTGCAACGAGCGATCCCGACAGATGCGCAAGCTTTGCCATCGCAGCAAGTTCGAACGTACCGCGCGCGGCCACTACGTTACGCAATATGTGCAACGTCGCCTCGGGCTGGGGCTGGTGCATGATGCCTTCGACAATCACTAAGCGGATATCATACCGCGTCTGCGCCCATTCCAGATAAGGATCCCAAATTTCCGCCTGCCGGTCCGCAAGCGCTTCGCCGGCCGCCGCGCGATAGCAAAATAGGTCGGTTTCACCATAAGCGGCGATAGCGGCGGCAAACCCCGCGCGATCAGGCCCGATACGGTCAATGGCGGCATTGGCAAAGCCAGTGGTGGGCATGGCCAAGGGGTTCACCGTTTTCTCGACAGCTTCCCATTCGGCCACGACTGCGTCCGCCATTTTGCGGGTCGACAGCGCAAGCATATTACCCGTCGGTGTCTTTACCGGCCGCCCGTCCAGCCGCACGGCATGGCCGAAACTGGTCTGTTCAAGGCTGACCTCTTTCCAAAATCGCCTCATAAATCAGGCTTGCTCTTCCATTTCTTCGCGAGGAATACGGGCACGAGTAGGAAATCGAACATTCCAATGAAGAAGAATACATAACCTAGAGATTTGGGCAGGCCAAATGCCTCGCGCGATATGACGGCAAGGCCAACTACCAACAATATGGCACCCGTCAGACGGCACAGATTGATCGCCAGAAACCGATACTGCGCCCGCGTTTCGGCGCTTGCCTTGTCATCAATCGGCGTCATGCAAAATCCTTTAGATAGGCCTTCAATTCATCCATGCTTTCGGCGATGAAGTCCGCCCCGGCTTCGCGCAATTCTTCTACCCGGTGATATCCCCAGTTGACGCCGACCGTTCGGGTCCCGGCAGCACGGCCCATATGGATGTCATACACGGTATCGCCAATGACGACAGCGTCACGTGCTGTTGCCCCTGCATCGGCAAGTGCCTGATACACCATCGAGGGATGAGGTTTGGACGGATGCCGGTCGGCGGTTTGCAAGGTCACAAACAAGCCCTTGATGGCGTGATGGTCAAGACAGCGGATAAGCCCGCGATCGGACTTCCCCGTGGCAACACCCAACCGCCAACCGCATTCATCCATTTCGGACAGCAACGACGCCATTCCGTCATAAAGCGGCTCATCGACCAGGCCATTGTTGCGCAGCGCCAGAAATGCATTGCGGTACCGTTCTGCCATGTCATGATGATAGTCATTCTCGGCATCGGGCAGCAACATCCGCATCGATTCCACCAGTGACAGCCCAACCACGCGCCGGATTTCATGGCGCATCGGCGGGACTCGTCCCACGGATTCGAACGCATGTTCCATCGCCACACAGATATTGGCCTGGCTATCGACCAAAGTTCCGTCGCAGTCGAAAATGGCGAGCTTGATCATAGCGACAATCTCCGCATGGCATCTGCGATTGCGGCTTGGCCTGCGGCCGTCGCGCCGTCAGCGGCGGAAAGCCGAACGGTTTCTGGCTTGTTCTGGCCCAATTTCAATGTGCCGCGCCATTCGGATATGTCCATGACAAAGCCAAAGATGCCGCCCAGCATTTTGTCGAAAAGCCCTTCACCCATTTTCGCGCGGGTCCAAACAGGTTTTGGCGTCAATCTGGTTTCCTGAAAATGCGATAGCGCATCGGCTTGCGCGATCAATTCCTCGCGAGCCATTTTACGGACCTGTCCCTGAAGTTCAACAGCCGCATAGTTCCACGTCGGCACCTGATCATCAATGCCGTACCAGTCGGGACTGATATAACCGTCGGGGCCATTGACGACAAACAAGCCTTCCGAGCCATCGAGCAACTTCGTGATCGCATTGCTGCGCGCAGTGTGAAAGCCAATGACATGGTCCGACAGAAACACGAAAGGCACATGCGCAACCCGAGGCCCGTCCGGCGTCTCCCGGAAAAGCATACCAAACCCTATTTGCTGCGCAAAATCACGCATCGCCGCCATATCGTCCCAGCGGAATTTGGGGTTGGGATGCACGATCAGCGTTCCGTCTTCATTGGACCATGCGCCGCTGTACTGGCCGTATCGCCAAGCGTTCGCTTATATGCGTTATTGTCATTTTGCCCCCAATCGTCGTGCCGAACGATTTTAACCTGCGTCCTTTATGCTGAAACATGTCGAGCATGACGAGAGGGAAGTTGCGTCAAAGTGCGTTTTTTTTGGCCGACATGGCATTCGCGGGATTTTTCGCGGCGTTGGATGGCATACCAAGCCTGGTCCAGACGCCTCATCAGCGTCTAAGGGTCATTTCCTTCCAGCCGGCTTCTTGGCTGGAGCCTTTTTCGCCGGAGCCTTACCGGTCACGGCTTTCTTGATGACCGGCTTCTTGGCCGCGATCTTCTTGCCGGCCGCCATCTGGCTACGTTTGTTGTCCTTCGGCTTGTCAGGCGTCGATCCACGCGAGCGGCGTTCGCCCTTGCGTTCCTTGCGTGCGGATTTGGCAATGTTGGCGGCAACGCGTTTTTTGCCTTCGGCGGTCTCGCTGAACTTCGGCGCGTCAAGCACCAAGGCGTCACCCAGTTCGATGTCGAAACCCAGATCGTCAAAACTTGCCTTCATATGCGGCGGCAAATCGGCGCGTACGTCGATCTGGTGGCCGGCTGGATGGTCAATCCGTATGCGGCGTGCGTGCAGATGCATCTTGCGGCTGATGGTGCCTGTCAGAAAGGCGTCCTTGCCGCCATATTTACCATCGCCGACAATTGGGTGGCCAATCGCAGCCATGTGCACGCGCAGCTGGTGTGTGCGGCCTGTATACGGTTGCAATTCGACCCATGCGGTGGCGTTTCCGGCGCGTTCGACAATACGGTATCGCGTGCGCGCCGATTGCCCTTCTTTTTCGTCGACATGCATCTTCTCGCCGCCACTGCCGGGCTGCTTGCCGATGGGCAGGTCGATAAAGCCGTCCGCAATGTCTGGCACGCCGACCACCAACGCCCAATAGACCTTGCGCGCCGTGCGCGATGAAAATGCCTTGGCAAAATGTCCTGCAGAACGCGAAGTACGCGCTAGAAGCAAAGCGCCCGACGTGTCCTTGTCCAGCCGGTGGACAAGCTTGGGCCGGTTATCGAGTTCAAAGCCTAAGGCATCAAGCAAGCCATCGACATGATTCTCGGTCTTGGTGCCGCCCTGCGTGGCAAGCCCAGCTGGCTTGTTGATAACCAACGCCGCGTCATCCTTGTGGATCACCATGCTGAGCGCGAATTCCATTTCATCATTGGTCAGCTCGCGCCGTTTGCGTAACTGGCCGCGCGCTGGAGGACGCAGAGGCATCGGCTGGCGGAATGCGCAAGCTTTGCCCGGCGAGCAAGCGATCACCCGGCGTCGCGCGCTTTCCGTCGACGCGCAATTGCCCGGTGCGTGCCCAGCGCGAGACGATGTTGAACGATGCATCGGGCAAATGCCGCTTGAACCAGCGGTCAAGCCTTATGCCGTCATCGTCGGGTGCAACGACAAACTGCCTGATGCCTTTTTCGTCGCCTTTACTCATGACCAAATTGCCTTTGCTGCCGTCATTCCGGCAAATATTGCGCTAAGCGCGATCACTACGGACAACAACGCATATAACGCTGCCATTCCGGTTTGTCCGCGCTGGACCATCTGCGCCATTTCAAGCGTGAAGGCGCTGAATGTCGTAAATCCGCCCAACACACCAACGCCAAGAAACAGGCGCAACGGTTCGGACGAACTATCCCCGCGCAGCAGCCAGATGGCCAATATGCCCATGCACAATCCACCCACGACATTTACGGCAAAGGTCGGCCACGGCCATCCAGCTGCGCTGACCGGCAGTGCACGTGACAGGCCATAGCGCAATGCCGCACCAATGGCTCCGCCCGACATGACAAGAATGATGGGGTTCATGGCCGCGCTTTAGCTGCGCTTTGCGACAAAAGCCAGCCAAAGGAAAAGCGCGCAATTACGCATGCTCCTACCCGTTAATGAAATGAGGTGGCGGCGATGCGCTGTGTTTTAAAAAAAGCGGGGTGACATTGCTGTCACCCCAGGCGCTTCGGTCCGTAGACGGTTTACCCCATAACCCGTCTACGGTGCGCATGCCGTCAAGGGCAGCGCAAGCAATAGCCCAACGACCAACGGGATCGTCAGCCGCGGAATAATTTGCCTTAAGCTTGAAACTGGATTCTGCATAAAGCGACGCTGATTGCTTAGCAGTTTAATTACCAGCCTAAAAAGTGGTTAATTGCAGCATTGCCCGATAAAAACCGCGCGAACGCTAAGTCTTTGTATCAATGCGGGACGCACTACAGGCGCCGGTTAACAAACGTTGCGCATTAAGCGCTTATTTCACGACGCCACGATAGCTGACTATGCGAGTCGCGCCCGGAGCGATGGCATCGGTAAATACCCAGCGGACATGAGTCACATCCTCTGGCATTGCTGCTCGTTCCACAACGGCGGTGCCAGTGGGGTCATTTGCCTTCACCTTTAGATTGGCAATCTTACCCCAGTTCTTGCCCCCGTCGACGGATACTTCTGCCCAGTCCTCAGTGACCGATGCAAAACTTACCGCGTTAGGCATGGGATTGGTGGCCTTGAAACCAACGGCTGGTTGCGCAGTCGCGTTGTTCACCAACAATGTGAAGACGATATTGTCGCCCGGAACAACCGCCACGTCCTTGGGTGTGAACAATTTCGTCGTCACATTGCCACTGGCGTCCCGTTCGGTTCGCTCAATTTTCACATCGCTGCGTAAAGTGACCGATGGGGCAGGCTGATTTTGGGCCTGCGCCGAGGCCTGACCAGCGAACCCGCCGGTTGTCGACATAAGCGTCAGCAAAGCCAACACACGAGCTGACGTCGCAAGATTAAATTTCATCTTCTATTCCGCCTCATTTGGTCCAAGAGCGTTCTGCCATGAGCATTGCAACTTTCATTATCGTGCAGCGATGGTTAACAGCCCGTAAATCGACACTTACAAAAGACTCGACAACACACCGCAAAACGCCGCGACCGCCAATACTGCAATCACGTTCCAGCGCAACCTGAAGATAAGAAAAAACGATATAATACAGAGTATTGCAGCTTGCCAATTGAATGTCGCGACGTCGGGCCAATAAATCCGAAACGGACCAAATCGCCGCTCTCCGACCATATTGAAAAGGACATGCAAGGCAAACCAGGCAGTCAGGTTGGCAATCACGCCGACAACCGCTGCCGTCAATGTCGCGAGCCCGCCTTTCAACCATTTGGCGTTTTCCATCCGGTCAATCCAAGGTGCAAAGGCGAAAATCCACAAAAAGCACGGAGCAAAGGTCACCCACAAGGTCAGCCCTGCCCCTAATATGCCCGCAACCAGTGGCGCAAACGGCTCGGGGGCACGAAATGCCGCAAGATAGCCGACAAATTGCGTGACGAGGATCAGCGGGCCCGGTGTGGTTTCTGCAAGGCCCAGCCCATCAGCCATTTCGCCTGCCGATAGCCAGCCGAAGCCATTGACCGCCTCCTGCGCCATATAGGCCAGAACGGCGTAGGCCCCGCCAAAGGTGACCAGAGCAAGCTGCGAGAAAAAACTACCGATATGCCACAGCACATGGTCCGGTCCCAATGTCAGTAATATCAGCAGCAAGGGTGCTGCCCAGATCAGTCCGCCGACCAGCACCGCCTGCACAGTCATCCGCCATGCGTCGGTGACCGGAACGATGCTGCGTTCGCCGCTTTTGAGCGCCAACCAGTCAGGGCGATGTGTCGCCATAAACATGCCTAACGCTCCAGCGCCGAGAACTACGAGTGGAAATGGCAAATCGAGAAAAAACAGCGCAAAAAAGGCCGCCGCCGCCACAAGCTTTTTGAACCGGGTGTTTAGCGCGCGGCCGCCAATGCGGATCAGCGCTTGCACGACAATCGCGAGAACCGCAGCCTTGATGCCAACAAACATCGCGGCAAACCAGCCGAGATTTGCGGCATAAGCGTAAAGGATCGACATCGCCAGGATCACCAGTGCGCCCGGAATCACGAACAGCAATCCAGCCGCCAAACCGCCTTTGATGCCATGCAGACGCCATCCGACCCATGTTGCAAGCTGTTGGGCCTCAGGCCCGGGCAGCAAATGGCAGAAATTCAGCGCGTGGAGATATTGGTCCTCATCCACCCAGCGTCGTTCTTCGACCAGTTCGCGGTGCATCAGCGCAATTTGCCCGGCTGGCCCGCCAAAGCTCAGGCAGCCAATTCGGGTAAAAACTTTCAACAATTCTCGAAAATCGGGATGCTCTAGTTGCGCTGCCACGTCATGCTCCATGCCTTCAACATCCGCAGGCCGCGGACACATAAGGCAACGCTTGGGCGAACCGCCTGACCGGGAGGTTGCTTTGTCCCGATGTACCCGATGTAGCAAATTCGTGCAGAGGCTCAAGACAGTTTCTCATCGCTTGAATTGGTATCAGCCGTGCAAACTTTGCAACCTGCGCCAAATGCTGCCAAGCCGGGAAATATCGCCTCAAAAGGAAAGCCCATGATCCCCTTCGTCACTATGACCGACAGCCGCGGTCAGAAAATATCGGTCAATCCCGAAATCGTGCAATTTGTCCGCACCGCCGATAATGCGGATGACGAATGCCTGATTGTCTTTGGCAAGGACCAGCTGCTGCGCGTGCGAGGGAGTTTGAGCGAGGTGACAGACAAGTTACGCCACGGCTAATCCCTTTGCGGAGCGGTCAGAGACCTAGAATACCAATATACATTCAGCTGTCCATCCAGGCCCGCCACCTTGACAGCCGAGAAGGACCGCCTGACTAGTTAAAAAATTGGCAGTCGATTTGAGCAAAATCCTGTAGCCGTGTTAGCGATATTGTAACCCGGTTTGTTTAGGGATTGTTGCCCATGGGTCCGGACAAAATTATTTCGCCGACAGGCGCAGCTTAGGACGATGGCTGTGGCACGTTTTTTCAAGGGCTTTTCGGGCAGTGCGTCCCCCAATAACGGCAGCGGGCCTGCATCGGTAATCTCCGCAAGCGATGCCAGCCGCCGCCTGCAATTGCTCGATGATTTCGAACAGGCTGGCATTGGCTGGCTCTGGGCAAGCGACGCCGAAGGGCGATTGATCTACATATCCGAAAAGGCTGCGGAGAACCTTAGCACGCCGATGGACGCGTTGCTGGCGCAGCCGCTCACTTCCTTGTTCGAAAGCGACGCGCAAACCGCCGGGGAACGGTCGGACCGGCCAATAAATTTCCAGCTGACCGCGCGCAACAAAATCCTGGACCAGACCGTCCGCATCACGCTTGGCGGCACGCGCGACGGTGGCCGGCAAAGCTGGTGGTCGATATCTGGCCATCCCAAATTTGATAAATCCGGCAATTTCGAAGGCTATCGCGGCAGCGCCAAGGATATAACGGTCGAATATGAACGCCAGATCGTGGACTCGCGCCTGGCCGAATTTGACTCGCTCACTGGCCTTGCGAACCGCCACCGCATGGACAAGAAGTTGGAAAGCACACTTGCTGCCTACAAAGCCGCCAAACGCAGCTGCACTTTGGTCATGCTTGACCTTGACCGCTTTAAACATGTCAACGACACGCTTGGCCACCCTGCAGGTGACGAACTGCTCCGTCAGGTCGCCCGCCGTCTGGAACGTGTGGTGGGCGGCCGCGGTGAAATCGGCCGATTGGGCGGGGACGAATTCCAGATCATCCTGCCCGATCTCGACGACCGCGGCAAATTGGGCGAAATGGCCAACAAGATCATCCAGATCATCTCCCAGCCTTATACCATCGAAGACAAACGCGCGACCATCGGCACATCGGTGGGGATCGCCATTGCCCCTTATGATGGCGTCGACAAGCTTGACGTCATCCACAATGCCGATCTTGCCTTATATGCCGCAAAAAATGGCGGGCGCGGACAATTCCGCTTTTACTCCAACGACCTGAAGGACGAGGCTGCAGAGCGCGCCTTGCTTGAAGAAGGCCTGCGTGAGGCACTCGCCAACGATGCGCTTGAGCTGCATTACCAACCCGTTGTGCGCGCCGCAGACAATATGGTGGTCACATTTGAGGCGCTGATGCGCTGGACCCATCCCGAGCGCGGCACCATCAGCCCCGAAGTCTTCGTCCCCATCGCCGAGGAATCGGATCTCATCAACCAGATCGGTGCATGGGCGTTGAACCAGGCGTGCACCGACGCGATGGCATGGCCAAAGTCGGTCCGCGTTGCGGTCAATGTCTCCGCCGCGCAATTTGCGCATGCCGACCTGATCGAGACGGTCGCGCACGCGCTGGAAACATCGGGCCTTTCGGCGGACCGCCTTGAACTTGAACTCACCGAAAGCGTGTTCATGGGCGACGGAGAAACCATTGATGACATTTTCCGCGCACTGAAGGATCTTGGTATCCGTCTGGCGCTGGATGATTTCGGCACGGGCTATTCGTCGCTCAGCTATCTGCGTTCTGCCCCATTTGACAAGATCAAGGTCGACCGCACGTTCGTCGACAGCTGCACGCAAAAGGACCATAACAGCGCCAAGATTATCGCCGCCATCATAAGCCTGTCCGAAGCATTGGGCATGGAAACCACCGTCGAGGGCGTTGAAGCCTTTGACCAGCTTGAGGTCGTGCGCGGCATGAACGCCCGCTTCATTCAGGGGTGGATTTACGCCAAGGCGATGACTCAGGAAACCGTGCTTGAACGCATGGCGAGCGGTGATTTGCGGATCGAGCCCGACGGCCCGTTGCGCCACCGCCCCGAACGCCGGTCGGTGTTCCGCCGCATTGGTGTCATCCACGACGACCACCGTTATGAGGCATTGATGCGCAACCTGTCGAAAACGGGCGCGCTGATCGACGGCTTGCTTGGCGTCCCCGAGGGCGCTGGCCTAGTGCTTGACCTGACGGGTGGACAGCTTGCGGTATGCACCGTCACCCGTGTGCAAGAGGCGATGATCGCGGTGGAATTCGAAACGCCCCTGGTGAGCGATGGCGCAGGCGGCCTTTGTACCCGCCACCGCATTTCGCCTTATGTCCTGGCAAGCGCGACGATGCAGGGCAGTGACGCCCCCAAGAGCAAACCCCAATTCATGGAGGTTGCGGCCATATCCAACCATGCGGCGATGGATTTTCCCGACTAATCGGCGTCAAGCTCGGCCAGGTCGACCAGTCCGGACGCGACCAGCTTGGACATGGAACGGTTTGGCCAGCCTTCGGGCAAAATCTGGTGAAAGGACGGGCACGTGCCGCCCTGCGCGGCATAATCTTTCAGCCTTTTGCGCATTTGGACCCTCTTGGCGGCGAACTTCTCGGCCGTTTTTTACGGCTCCGCAATTTCGATTTTGCGTCCATAATCATCAAATCTCTTGTGCTGTCGCCATGCATCAAGGCTCAGATATTCCTCTGGCTTCTTGCTGCCAATGAGGCGGGTGCCAGTCAATCCCCCGGCTTCAACAACAGCCCGAGGATCGCATCCGACAGCGTGATGCGGTATATCTAGCGTGCGAAATTTCTGTAATAGTTGCGCATGCCCCGAGAGTTGAGGCAGATTGCGTCAAGTGCATTATTGTCGAACCCGACGTCAAATCACATGTCGCAGGGCAACGGTGCGTGCGCTACAACCGGACATTGGCCAAGCAGATCTTGGCGCATGTGAAAGATGGAAAGCGTGCGATCATGCGGGACACGATATTGTCGACGAGCAAAGTACCGGCCATTACCGCCGGTTTCTGGGCAATCAAAATCCTTGCTACGACGCTTGGCGAAACCGGCGGTGATACCCTGAGCATGACGATGGACTGGGGCTATCTTGCCGCCACCGCTGTGTTTGCTGCGCTGCTGCTTGCGTTGGTAGCGATCCAGATTTCCGCGCGGTCGTTTCGTCCGGTGCTTTACTGGACGACCATTATCGCATCGACCACAGCCGGAACAACGCTTGCCGATTTTGCGACGCGATCGCTGGGCATCGGCTACACCGGGGGATCGCTAATCCTTCTTGTGCTTGTGCTGGTCTCGCTGGCTAGCTGGAAAATAACCTTCGGGACCATTGATTCAGACGACATCCGCGACCGCAGGGCAGAGATGTTCTATTGGCTGACGATTACCTTTTCGCAGACGCTAGGTACCGCGCTTGGTGATTGGCTCGCCGACACCGGCAGCCTTGGCTATATCGGCGCAGCTGGCATCTTTGCAGCCGGGTTGTTGATCCTGCTATTGTTGTACTTTCGCACGCACGTCAGCCGAATCCTGCTGTTCTGGGCGGCATTCATTCTCACCCGTCCACTTGGCGCGGCGGTTGGCGACTTCCTCGACAAGCCAATCGACAAGGGCGGGCTGGATTTCAGCCGTCCACTTGCGTCCGCGGTGCTCGCCGCGATTATTGTTTTGCTGATCGTGCTGTTACCGCAGCGCGCCGGAACACACGCCGATGCTGCCGCAAGAGGCGCTGCCTGACCAAGGCGATGAAAAACGCGTTTCAAACAGGAAATGTGCCTGGCAGCCTCGCACCAGTCAATGCCAATGATTAAAAAGGGAGGGAGATATGGCAGTTCCAAGTGCACTCCTAGAAGCGTGCATACGCAACAGTTTTGCTTGGCTTCGGCAGTCACCCGACGAAATTGACAGGGCTTTTGATGAATTGCTGTTGCCACGATCGGGGGAATTGTATGAATTTTGCAGACTGTTCTGCTTGCAATTCCATTTGGCCACTTTGCCGTTCGAACTGACCGAAATCGTGGATGAATATGGTGTGTCCGATAACATATATTATGCGCGGGACGAGCTTGGTATCCCGCCAGAAATGGTCCCCATTTCCTTGTGGGAGGCAGAAGCCATCGCGGTAGTCAATACAACCAATGACAGCGTGCTCATCCTCACGGCGAACGACAGCGGCGATGGATGGAACCGGGACATTCTCTCAACCAGTTTTTACGCGTTTATGCAGGAACATCTGGGTTAACCCTTGCCCGAAATATCCGTTTCATGGACAAAGCGAAACACCGCCGAGGTGCGCCTCAATAGAAAATGATCTGGAACGTGTAACCCAGGAACTTTAGTGGCACCGTCGCGCCATCACGTACGTCGACCACTTGGTAGCGCATAGCCCCTTTTTCATCAAAGCCAAGGACGCGCACCTTCACGCCATATAGCTCAACCTCAAGTGGCGCACTGGTCAGTGGAAATTGGACGATTTGTTCGGACACGCCCTCCGTGCCCGTGTAGTTGTCGGGTGTGGCAATCCACATTTGAGCCGTCAATGCATCGCCAATCTTAACTCTGCGCCAATGCACCGCCAATTGCCCAGTGACGTCGGGTGGAACTTGCACGGACCGATAGGCTACAGGCCGCGGCAGCGGAACGGCTTCAGGCTTTGCCGTGGTGCGAACGCCAATGATTTTGCCAGACGGTGTAATTCCGAGAAGATCGCCAGAGGCGCTGGTAAAATCAAACCGCCGCCCTTCATCGAACTTTCCGTCATTATCGATGTCGCGCAAACATGCCGTCGATAACCCCAGGCTCCGGGTGCGCAGCAGATCGCAAAAGAGACCTGGCCGCTCCGGCCACCCGTAGAGCGTCCGCGTCGTGTCGAACGGAACGTCCGGCTTGGCACCAAACAGAACAGACGTTGCGGGCGCGATGGCTTCAGTCAAAGTAACCGCCAAAACAGGGCGGGCGTTTAGCTTCAGCAGCGTGCCATTCGACTTGCTCGTTAAAATGGCGTCATTCTGGACCGCCTGACCTACAATACCAAAGCTCGATCCTGGAAGTGGGGGTACTTGCGCCATTGCTTGAACGGAAATCGCTAAACCCGCCAAAACCGACATGCGCACGTAATTTGGTCGTAACATGATGCCCCCTCTTCCATCCTTCATGACGACAGCAAGTCCGACCAAGCTCTACAGCGACGCCAACCGATGATAACATGATCCTAATTTGTTAAACATGATTGTGGCCCGATCCTTAACAGTTAATCGCGATAGGCTAAAGGATCAGTATCAAACATATTTGAAAATGGGTAACACATGGACCACTATTACTTCGACTCTCGTGAATTCGAGCGAGGAAATGTAGTGATCTTCGCCGATATTCGAATTCCGGGCTCCGGGCGTGATGCAATTAAGGTTATCGATCTATCCCAGTCCGGTTTCCGGATCGAATGCTTGATCGATATCCCTGACGGCAAATTAACATTTCTGAAGTTGCCCGGGATTGTCCTCCTTGAATGTCACATCGTGTGGCGCACGGCGTGGCTTTACGGCTTTGAATTCAAAAATCGGCTACACCCCGCAATCTACAATCATATCGTGAACACATATCCGCGCATGGTACAGCCGTTACCTGATCAAGCTTTGGCCTCGTAGGGTCCACCATTCATCTTTTATCAGCAATCGATGTAGTACGGATTGGGAAGAGCGCGTAGCCGCTTGAAAGAGCCGCTCTAGAAATATCCGCAAAAGCACGGCTAGTGTCGACATCCAGGCTTCTTGTACAGCGAAGCCTGTTCGTACGAAAATTCGGCTCGCTTCACGCGATGACCTTTGCGCCTTCATTCACAAGTTTCAGCGGCATTCGCGACGAGTCATGTAAATAGTTGCAGTATGACTTAGGTTTTGGTTATGTAATTGGCGTATAAATATCTCCGGCTTTGCTGAGCTATTAAGTAAACTCGATATTTTTGCTGAGGAAATGGAGGCCGAAATTATGTCTAGTAATGACGCAACATCAAAACATTACGCAGCATTAAGTTGGGCGCGTCAGACTTACCTTTCTATTTGCAATGGCGAAGTAACGTTTCAGGTCACGGATGATAAAGGTAGAATTCGCGATGTTACAGCAGACATCCGCGATCACCAGAAAGATATTATCGAGATACTCGAAGCCTTAAAAATAGAAGATCGTCGTCAATATCCGAGGGCTTAATTGTTCGCAGCATTGGCAAAGGCCGCCGTCAGCAAGGGCCAGCGGTTTCTTCCGGCACAGACGTAGTTAGAGACATGGGCATCGTTGGGAAAATTTGGATCTTGTCGGTTGCTCCAGGTTCTCGATTGCAAGCGCGATGATGGTCATTTGAAACACTCCGACGCTCTGAACGGAAGGCCGAATTAGCGACTGGTGCGACAAAAAGTCGACTGTCCGGACACGACAACATAGACGACGTAGCTCAGATGCAGACAAATGGTTGCAAGCCGACATCATTCTACACCGGACACACCTGAAAATTGAAACAGGTTATCGACTGCTTCCGCCATCATGCGCGCTATCAGCTCGGCGCTGCTTGGAACATCATTGATCATACCAACCCCTTCACCAACGGTGACATGCGCCTGGGAAAAGTCGCCCCGATCGACCGCTTCGCGATAGGACGTAATGGCTGCGTGAGGTGAACTGCGAAGGTCACTTTCCCGTCCTTCCCACTCTCGGTGTAGCGCATTGCGCAACGCACGGAAGTCATAAGGCTGAGGCCAATCCTTCTGGCGCAAAATGTCGAATATGCCACTTCGGCAAGTTTCATCGCCAGTGGCTGCGATTGCTGCTTGTTGTGCACCTTCGTGCGCCAAACTTTCACGTGTTGCCCACGCACGAGATCCGACCATTGCGCCATCCGCACCGAGCATCAACAGCGCTGCGAGACCCCGACCGTCACTGATGCCACCTGCACCAATCAGAATTGTATTTGGTGCCTTTTCAACAAGTAGGTCAGCGATCTCTGGAACGAGAGTGAAGGTGCCGCGTCCATCCCGGCTGTTCATGCCATGGCCGCCAGCTTCGGAGCCTTGGGCAACAATGGCGGTCGCACCACAATCGATCGCTTCGAAAAGCTGACCAATCTGTTGTATCTGGCATATTACAGGAATTCCCCTTGCTGCCAGTTTGAGCGCCCATTTTGTCGGGTTTCCAAATGACAACATGACTGCAGCCGGTGGTGCCGCCTGATCGAGTAGCCAGTCAAAAGCACTGCAATCGTGGTCCAATTTCCAGGTGATAAAACCGCACCCAAGTCGCGCTTGATCGTCGGGGTTTGTTCCGAGGCGAGCGACAGCCAATTCGTACTCGCGTCTTGTCCAGCTCAAATCTCCATAGCCACCACCCACCAGACCAAGCGCACCGGCGTTGGCCCATGCAGCCGCGAGTTCGCCGCCCGATGAAAGTGCCATTGGTGCAAGCACCATTGGCGTCTTTAATGAAAATAGGCGCGTGAGTTTGGTCGGTATTTGGAACAGCATATTGATCGGGTAGCGAATACGTCTGTTATCCGCAATTAGACATCCGACCCGGCCTGTCGGCTAACCGCAACATACCAGTCATAGAGACAACAACTTCAATCCCTCATTAGCTGCCGTGGGTTGCCAGGCTGAACGATTGGCAGTGTTCCGACAATATGCGATAACAGCGGACTTACCGGACACGACAACATTCCAGATGGAGTGGATGGCTCCCGCTCACGGCATCAAATGTGCCAAGGTGTGTTAAAGCCGTCAGGCGTTCACGAGCAAAAGGAGCCACCCGTCATGGAGATTAGCACGATCGGCCTCGATTTGGCCAAGAATATTTTTCAGATCCACGGTATTAATTCGCAGGGCGAACCAGTCGTCCGTAAGGCGCTGCGACGATCGCAGATGCTGCCATTCTTTGCGAAGATCCAGCCTTGCCTTGTCGGCATTGAAGCATGCGGTAGCTTCGCATCACTGGGCTCGCGAGCTGATCAGAGCTCGGTCATGTGAACGTTCGGCTGATGCCACCAGCCTACTGTCAAGCCGTATGTGAGCGCGGCAAGACCGACGCGGCAGACGCCGAAGCGATCTGTGAAGCCGTGACGCGCCCAACGATGCGGTTCGTGCCGGTGAAGTCAGCAGAGCAGCAGGCGGTCCTGTCGATGCACCGGGGGCGGGATTTGCTCGTCAAGCAACGCACACAGCTGATCAACATGATCCGTGGACTACTCGCAGAGTTCGGCATCAATATCGCTCAAGGTGTTTGCCGGGCGCTGGAGATGGCGCGCGCGATCGTTGATGGCGAGGCGCTTGATGTCCCACCCGAAGGTGTCCGTATAGTTGGGCGATTGTCGCAGCAAGCGCTTGATGTTCATGCGCAGGTTCGCGAGATCGAACGCGACCTTCTGGCCTGGCAACGCAAGAGCGAGCTTGTCTCGCGGCTCATGACGATACCGGGCATTGGCACAATCGGCGCGACCGCGTTGGCAGCATCTGTCACTGACCCGCATCAGTTCCGCTCTGGGCGCCAGTTCGCGGCCTGGCTGGGACTTACCCCGCTCCAGAAGTCGAGTGGTGGCAAGGAACGGCTCGGACGCATCACCAAGATGGGCGACCGCTATCTTCGCAAGCTACTCGTCGTTGGCATGACGGCCGTGGTGCGACACGCAAAGAGCAAACCGCAATCGGCTGATCCGTATCTGCTCGCCCTGCTGCAGCGCAAGCCCGTGCGCTTGGTGACCGTCGCACTGGCGAACAAGACCGCGCGTATCGTCTGGGCGGTGATGACGCGCGGCGAGGTTTATCAACGGCGTCATGTGCCAGCACTGGCAGCATGAACATGAAGTAATAGCGGCGAGAACCCGCTTCAGGAGTTGTGAGAGCAAAGCGAAGTGATGGCGTACCGGTCAGACCGGGAACCGGGACAACCCAGCTAATGTCCAAGGCGTAACAGCCTGTTTTCCAGTATGGGACCCAGTTCACGGATACCATCAGGGCCAGCAGCCTCTAATACGGCTGCATCAACAGGCCGGACAGAAGACTGCACCCGACCAACGCCACGTTATCAATTTTGCTCTTGCAATGCGGGAGCCATCCACAGAGGACATTAACCCTGCGAACTCTGATCGGCAGCTTGGGGTCGATTGCCGACTGGCTACTTTTGGCCGAAGCGACACCTAGATCCGACATTCGGAAAGTGACCCAACAGCTAGCGTTTACATGCCGGTCTACACCTGCATCGTCATCAAAATCGAAGATTCAAGACATGCGGCGCGGGCGAAAGACTGATCGGCGTCAAGCCGGCATCAATCCGGCTGCTGTCAGGCGTTCGACGATGATCGGCAGCAGCTTTGCCGGAATGTCGGGCATTGGCGGGTGACTGGAAAACTCCCGGGACTCGCTCAGTATCGTTTCGCCCGCGCGGATGGTAAAACCTTCATAACCTTTGGCTGCGACCTGATTACAGATGTCGGTATAGGTGTTGAGCCCACCGGCGTAGGGCATAAACATCCGGGGCTTGCCTGGGACGTTCGCACCCATGTACCAGCTGTTGGCGGTGGGCAGCAGCGTCGGGGTGACGGCTTCTGCGACATGGCGGCACCACGACGCTTCCGCTTCGGGGGTTGCCTCGATGCTGGCCATCTGGCGGTCAGCCAGCCACGACAGGCAGTCCGCGATCCATTCGACATGCTGTTCGATGGAATTGATCATGTTAGTCAGCACCGAAGGGCTGCCCGGCCCGGTGATGGTGAACATGTTCGGGAAGCCCGCGACCGTCAGCCCGAGATAGGTCCGCGGCCCCTCGGCCCAATGGTCTTGGATACGGCGGCCGTCGACGCCACGGATGTCGATACGGTCGATGGCACCGGTCATTGCATCGAAACCCGTGGCGAGCACGATGGCATCGAAATCATGCTGGCGGGCGGTGGTGGCAATGCCGCCCGTGTTGAAAGTAACAATCGGTGCAGCGTGCAGATCGACCAGTTCGACATTGTCGCGGTTGAAGGTGGCAAAGTAGCCGGTATCGACACAGGGGCGCTTGGTGCCGAAATAATGCTGTTTCGGCGTCAAAAGATCGGCGACTTTGGGATCGGCAACTTGTTCGCGGATCTTTTCGGCGATGAAATCTTGGATGATGCGGTTAGCGGCCGGGTCGATCGCGGTGTCGCCAAAGGCGCCAAGCAGGCGGAAGCCTCCCCAGGCCCAGCGACGATCCAGTTCCGCCCTTATGTCTTCGGGGCTCGATTCGGTCGCCAGCACGTCCGTGCGGGCCTCGTTCTGGAAACCACCGACGGTGTCGCGCGACGCCGCGCGGTAGCCGCGGGGATCCCGCTCCCATGCCTCCAGGTCAGCAGGCGGGATCGGGCCATTGTGCGCCGGCACCGAATAATTGGGCGTTCGCTGAAATACCGTCAGCTGCGCCGCCTGGGCGGCAATAACCGGGATCGACTGGATGGCCGACGACCCGGTGCCGATGATCCCGACACGCTGGCCGGTGAAATCAGTGCCTTCGTGCGGCCAGCGCGACGTGCGGTAGATCGAACCCTTGAAATCCTCGATGCCCGGAAAACTGACTTCGGTCGGGATCGACAGGCAGCCAGTGGCAAGGATGAAGTATCGGCAGTCATAGCCATCGCCGGTGTCGGTCGCGATGCGCCAGCGCTGCGTCGCCTCATCCCAGGTCGCTGCCGCAATCCGCGTATCGAGGCGAATGTCGCGCCGCAGGTCAAAATGATCGGCGATATGGTCAGCATAGGCCAGAAGTTCGGGTTGCGGCGCATAACGTTCCGACCAGCGCCACTCCCGTTGCAGCCCCTCGTCGAAACCGAAACTATATTCCAGACTTTGAATATCGACGCGCGCGCCCGGATAACGGTTCCAGAACCAGGTCCCGCCAACGCCACTGCCCGCCTCGACGACCTGCCCCGAAATCCCCGCCTGACGCAGCTTGTGGAGCATGTACATGCCGGCAAAGCCTGCGCCGACGATCAGCACATCGGTGGTGGTGGCGGAGCTGGCCATGACGATGATCCCCTTGCGATTTTCGGAAGACTAACACGTTTACCGGCACGGTGCACCCATTGAGAATCGCAAGGCCACCAAAGCATCGCACCGTGACCTCAACGCCGAACATCCCAAGTCCCGCGTCGAGCAGACCATTGAGCAAGCGCGGATACGATCGTCTGCTTCACACAAAATTCCAGTCATAGAGACAACAATTTCAAGCCCTTGTTAGCTGCCGTTGGTGCACAGGCTGAACGATAGGCAGCTTTCCGACAATATGCGATAAAAGCAGACTTACCGGATACGACAACTTTGCTGACGTTCTCGAAAGATGGTATGCTGTTTAACGTGCGAACAGGAGGCCGATAACGTGCGAACAGGAGGCCGATATGGTGGCAATGGATCAATGCAATAACACCAGGCCATTTGGGTGGCGCTTAGCATTATGGAGTTTGTTGATCGCTCTTCCTATCATTCCGTTTATTGCGATGCAGTTTACTAGTGAGGTAGTTTGGGACCGATTTGATTTTGTTGTCGCTGCCGTGCTTCTCGCTAGCGTAGGTTTGACTATTGAGCTTGCATTGCAATCTATCGACAGGCCGTTTTTGCGCCGATTTGTAATCGCGGCTATTGTATCTGTCGGAATATTCATATGGCTCCAGGGCGCTATTGGGTTAATCTGACAATCAACGATGATGCGTCCGCTACCCATAACATTCGACACACTCTCGACAGCTTTCATTCACGCCGAAACAATCCCAGGTCAGTTTCATTGATCGATCAATCTTTGCAAATATCCGTTATTGATCGAAGGAAATATTAAGTGGACTTGCAAGCTTTTCACAGATTTTGCCTGTCGTGACGCGAGCTTTGGTCGGACGGGACAACGCGAAGTTAATTGACCGCGTAAAGTAACCAATCCTGATGTGCCACCGAACATACTCGATTAGATATCAAACCTTTCAAGTAAGATGCTGGAGCCAAGGGCTGGCATCTCACTTTCGTCGGCGGAAATCATTGCCTGCCCGCACAGCTTTGCGCCCGGCGTTTTTACGCCACCCCACCTTGCACCCCCAACCCATCCGCGCTAAGGCCCGGCCAGCAAACGAATCTCCCGCTTTTACGCTGGTTTGACGCGCGTTCTATGGCCGCAGCACGCGGTGACCGTGTCGTCTTCCCCATCCGGCGAAAGGCCCAATTTAAAGGGACAGTACCGACATGACCGCAATCGGATTAGACAGCCTGCAAACCCGTTCCACCCTGACCGCTGGCGGCAAGACGGTAGATTATTTCTCGATCAAGAAATTGTCGGAGAAACTGGGCGATGTGTCGCGGCTGCCTTTTTCGATGAAGGTATTGCTCGAAAATCTGCTCCGTTTTGAAGATGGCGGCTTTACCGTTTCGGTGCAGGACATTCAGGCGATGGTCGATTGGCAGAAGGACGCCAAATCGGATCGCGAAATCCAATATCGCCCTGCCCGCGTGTTGTTGCAGGATTTTACCGGCGTGCCATGCGTCGTTGACCTTGCCGCGATGCGCGATGCGATGACTGCGTTGAAGGCGGATCCTTCGAAGATCAACCCGCTCGTCGCTGTGCATCTGGTCATTGACCACAGCGTCATGGTCGACGAATTCGGCCACCCCAAGGCAGCCGAGCAGAATGTCGAAATCGAATATCAGCGCAATGCCGAACGTTATGACTTTTTGAAATGGGGTTCAAAATCGCTCAATAACTTTAAGGCCGTCCCGCCAGGCACCGGCATTTGCCATCAGGTCAATCTGGAGCATATCGCACAGGCCGTGTGGACGAGTACTGGCACCGACGGCGTGACCATCGCCTATCCCGACACCTGCGTTGGTACCGACAGCCACACCACAATGATCAATGGCCTTGGCGTTTTGGGTTGGGGCGTTGGCGGGATTGAGGCGGAGGCCGCAATGCTTGGCCAGCCTGTATCGATGCTCATCCCCGAAGTGGTCGGCTTTAAACTGACGGGCGCGTTGGCAGAGGGCGTGACCGCGACAGACCTTGTGTTGACTGCAACGCAGATGCTGCGCGCGAAGGGCGTTGTTGGCCGCTTTGTGGAATATTATGGCCCCGGCCTTGCGTCATTGTCGCTGGCCGACCGTGCGACGCTTGCCAACATGGCGCCTGAATATGGCGCAACCTGTGGGTTCTTTGGCATTGATGAAAAGACCATCGAATATCTGCGCCTCACCGGCCGTGATGAAGACCAGATTGCGTTGGTTGAAGCTTATGCCAAGGAACAGGGCCTTTGGGCTTATGCCGATATGGCAGACCCGATTTTCACCGACACTTTGTCGTTGGATATGGCATCGGTGGTTCCTTCGCTTGCCGGGCCAAAGCGTCCGCAGGACAAGGTTATCCTGACGCAAGTCGACAATGTGTTCAACGATGACCTCATCAACGTCTACAAGCATGACAGCGCAAAGCGCGTCGCGGTAGAGGGCAAGACGCACGACATTGGCGACGGCGATGTCGTGATTGCCGCGATCACCAGCTGCACCAACACGTCGAACCCGAGCGTGCTGGTTGCCGCTGGGTTGGTGGCGCGCAAGGCCAATGCCTTTGGCTTGCGTCCCAAGCCATGGGTCAAAACGTCGCTTGCGCCGGGGTCACAGGTTGTGACCGACTATCTCGATCGTGCGGGCCTAACCGCCGATCTGGACGCCGTTGGCTTTAACCTTGTCGGCTATGGCTGCACGACCTGCATCGGCAACTCGGGCCCATTGGCGGAACCGATTTCGGCGGCGATTAATGGCCATGACATTGTGGCTGCCTCCGTTATTTCGGGCAACCGCAACTTTGAAGGCCGCGTGTCGCCCGATGTTCGCGCGAACTTCCTTGCATCGCCGCCACTGGTCGTCGCTTACGCGCTCAAGGGCACCGTGACCGAAGACTTCACAACAACGCCCATCGGTCAGGCGACCGATGGCACTGATGTGTTCCTGCGCGATATCTGGCCAACCAATCAGGAAGTGCATGATGTCATGACCGCAAACATCGACCGGTCGATGTTCACCGCGCGTTATGCCAAGGTCTATGAAGGCGATGCGCATTGGCAGAAGATCCAAGTTGAAGGATCGGATACCTATCAATGGCGCGCCGGGTCGACTTATGTCGCAAATCCGCCCTATTTTGAGGGGATGAGCATGACGCCGGCGCCAGTGATGGACATCATCGAAGCACGGCCGCTGGCTATATTAGGTGACTCGATCACCACGGACCACATCTCGCCAGCCGGGAGCATAAAAGCGGACAGTCCTGCCGGAAAATTCCTTTTAGAACATCAGGTTAGCAAGGCAGACTTCAACAGCTACGGCGCGCGGCGCGGCCACCATGAGGTCATGATGCGCGGCACCTTCGCTAACATCCGGATCAAAAACGAAATGGTCCCCGGCATCGAAGGCGGCATGTCGAGCTACAAGGGCGAAGTCATGCCGATCTACGACGCCGCCATGAAGCACAAGGCCGACGGCACCTCGCTGGTGGTGATTGCTGGCAAGGAATATGGCACCGGATCCTCGCGCGATTGGGCGGCAAAGGGCACCAATTTGCTAGGCGTCCGCGCCGTGATCGTCGAAAGCTTCGAACGAATCCACCGTTCGAACCTGGTCGGTATGGGCGTCTTGCCCTTGCAGTTCATGGAAGGCGAAAGCCGGGCGACTTTGGGTCTGACGGCGGACGACAGCTTCACTATCACCAGCGTCGGAAAGCTTCAGCCGCGGCAAACGGTGACCGTGATGGTCACTCGAAAGGACGGTTCAACCTTCAATTTCGATACGTTGTGCCGCATCGATACCGCCAACGAAGTCGAATATTTCATGAACGGCGGCATCCTGCATTATGTGCTCAGGAAGCTGGCGGCTTAAGCCCTGGCGAGGATCGACAGCGCTGCCTTCAAATGCGGCGCGTCGATCATCTTGCCGTCGAGTTGAAGCACGCCTGCACCAGGCCGCGCCGCAAATGCGTCCACAATTGACCGGGCATGCGCCAGTTGCTCGGATGACGGCGTAAATCCCGCGTTGATGGCGGCGACTTGCGACGGGTGAATCGCGAGCATGCCGGTAAAGCCATCCCTCGCCGCACGGGACACATAAGTGGTCAGTCCCGCCTCATCGGCGATATTTGGATACACCGTATCAATTGCCGCAACCCCCGCCGCATGCGCTGCGAACAATGTCAGGGACCGAACCATTTCATAGGGCGCGGTATAGCGGCCGTCAGCTTCTCGCGATGTCGCTGCGCCCACCGCAGCAGGCAAATCCTCCGCGCCCCAGCTTACGCCGGCAAGATAATGCGCGACATCGCGAAAGCTTCCGAGATCAAACACGGCGCCGGGCGTTTCGGTGGCTATAGGCAAAATGGGTGGTGCTTCCCCGTCCTGACTGTCGGCCACCGCCGCAGCTTCTGCGCGCAGCCAGTGGATAGAACGCGCGCCTTCTGCCTTTGGCAAAACGACGGCGTCAGGCAAAAACGGAAGGATAGACGCCAAATCATCATAAGTGAGATGACTATCCTGCGGGTTGACGCGGACAAATACCGGAATGGGCCGATCGCCTGACAGATATTCAGCCGTCGACTCCCGTGCGAAAACCTTCCGCTCCAGACCGACCGAATCCTCGAGGTCAATGATAATCGCGTCAGCCCCGCTGGAAGCAGCCTTTGCAAAACGGTCAGGCCGGTCACCCGGGACGAAGAGGAGCGAGCGCAGTTTCATAACTACACCGTAGACCAAATCATCGGATCCACAAATACTGTAGTACGGATCTCTGTCGAAGCACGCCTGTCCGGATTAGCACCCTGTGAAAGGCCAATAACAATTAAGACTCCGATTTCTTCAACAACGCAGCGCGATCGCACTGGCAAACGATTTCATCACGCTGGTTGATACAGCGATGCAGGAATGTAACAACACCTGCATCTGGCCGCGACTTGCTGTCCTTTAGGGCAATGACCTCGGTTTCGGCGCGCAGCGTGTCGCCGATGAACACGGGCTTTGGCATCACCAATTTGTCATAGCCCAGATTGGCGACCAATGTACCCAACGTCGTATCGCCCACCGACAATCCGACCATCAGCGCGAATGTAAAAGTGCCGTTGACGAGGATCTGCCCGAACTCGCTGGCCCTCGCGGCTTCCGCATCGATATGCAGCGGTTGCGGATTATGAGTCATGACGGAGAACAGCAGATTGTCGGTCTCGGTTACCGTGCGGCGAATTTCGTGCACGATGCTATCGCCAATTTGCCATTGGTTGAAAAACTTACCTGCCATCCGCCATTCCCTATTTTGAACTGTCACCCTGAACTCGTTTCAGGGTCTATTTATCAACCTAGAGCGGCGGTTTGGGAGTTACAATGGACCCTGAAACGAGTTCAGGGTGACGATTTCATTCCGCCGGTTGTATCCGCACCAACAGCGCCTCCACCTGCACCTGCCCGCCAACCTCGGCGTTCAGTTCCATGACTGTGCCATCAAATGGTGCGGTAAGACTGTGCTCCATCTTCATTGCCTCGAGTGTGACGAGCTTTTGCCCCTTCACCACGACATCACCTGCCGCGACCACGACCGCGATAATGCGGCCTGGCATGGGCGACAATATCGCGCCATCGGCTGCGGCGCTTTGGCCTGACCCGCGCGCTTCCTCCAGAACATAGCGGCGCGCAAAGCCATCGGAAAAGGCGAGTACATCTGCAGTTGGCTCGTCGGATTCTATCTCGTCAAATCGAACCACATGCAGATGCCCGGCATCGTCCAACAGGCGCGCCTCAGCGCGTGGCGGCGCGTTGAGACGGAAACCCAATAGGGCACTCACCGGTCCCTCACTGGGGCTAGCGCACAATAAGGCCGCCGCTTCGGCAAGCTCCTCGGGTTCGGGTTCAGTAGGGTGGATAAGCGCATCGACTTCACGCGCGATCAGGCCAGTGTCGACATCGCCCAGACCAAATTCGTCCAAATCCAGCAGCCTGCCCAAAAAGCCTGCATTGGTTTTCACAGGCCACACTTCAGTGCCGTCGATGCCATCACGCAGGAGATCGATTGCATCATCACGCGTTTCGCCCCACGCGATCAATTTGGCGACCATCGGATCATAAAAGGGCGACACTTCGCCACCCTGTTCGACACCTGTGTCGACGCGTAACTCTTCCGGAAATACGAGATGATCGAGGGTGCCGATCGACGGGAGAAAGCCGGTCGCCGGGTTCTCGGCATATAGGCGCGCTTCCATCGCCCATCCGTTGATATGCAATTCATCCTGACGCAGCGGAAGCGGCTCACCGCTTGCCACGCGCAGTTGCCATTCGATCAGATCAACACCGGTGATCTCCTCGGTCACCGGATGTTCAACCTGCAACCGCGTGTTCATTTCCATAAACCAGATTCGGTCTGCGCGCAGGCCTTCGCTGGCATCGGCGATGAATTCGATCGTGCCTGCGCCAACATAATCGACCGCCTTGGCCGCCTTCAACGCCGCCGCGCAAAGCTGTTCGCGTGTGGCTTCGTCCATTCCCGGCGCAGGCGCTTCCTCGATCACCTTCTGGTGGCGGCGTTGCAGGCTGCAATCGCGTTCGAACAAGTGCACAATATTGCCGTGGCTGTCGCCAAACACCTGCACCTCGATATGGCGGGGGCGCTGGATATATTTTTCAATGAGGACATGCGCATTGCCGAACGACGCGGTAGCCTCACGCTGGCACGACGCAAGCGCGTCGACAAAGTCGGCTGCATCTTCGACCTTGCGCATACCCTTGCCGCCGCCGCCAGCGACCGCCTTGATCAGCACGGGATAGCCGATCTCGCCTGCGCGTTCGGCGAGGAAATCCGGTTCTTGCCTTTCGCCCATATAGCCGGGTGTGACTGGAACTCCTGCTTGGGCCATCAGCGACTTCGCCGCATCTTTGAGGCCCATCGCCGTGATACTGGCAGGGCGCGGCCCTACCCAGATCAGGCCAGCATCAATGACGGCTTGGGCAAACTCCGCATTTTCCGACAGGAAACCATAGCCCGGATGAATCGCATCGGCTTTGGTGGCAAGCGCGGCAGCGATGATCTTCTCGCTCACCAGATAGCTTTCGCGCGCCGGAGACGGCCCAATATGCACCGCCTCATCGGCAGAGCGCACATGCAGCGCCTTGGCGTCGGCATCGGAATATACCGCAACCGTGCGAATACCCATATCGCGCGCGGTGCGGATGATCCGGCAGGCGATTTCGCCTCGATTGGCGATGAGAAGGGATTTAATCATCTTGCTCACATCCTGAACACCCCGAAGCGGGGTACCTCCTCTACAGGTGCGTTGAGCGCGGCAGCGAACGCGAGGCTAAGCACATCGCGGGTCTGCGCAGGGTCAATGATGCCATCATCCCACAGCCGCGATGTTGCGTAATAGGGGTTGCCTTCATCTTCATATTTTTGCCGGATTGGGGCTTTGAATGCTTCGGCTTCCTCTGGCGTCCATTTTTCCGCATCGCGGTGGACAGTCGCCAGCACGGATGCCGCCTGCTCGCCGCCCATCACACTGATCCGCGCATTGGGCCAGGTGAACAGGAAGCGTGGCGAATAAGCGCGCCCGCACATACCGTAATTGCCCGCGCCAAAGCTGCCGCCGATTAGCACAGTAATTTTGGGGACGCTGGCCGTCGCGACGGCGGTGACGAGCTTTGCGCCATGCTTGGCAATGCCCTCCGCCTCATATTTGCCGCCAACCATGAAGCCGCTGATATTCTGAAGGAACAACAGTGGTATCCGCCGCTGGCAGGCGAGTTCAATGAAATGCGCGCCTTTGACGGCGCTTTCACTGAACAACACGCCATTATTGGCCAGAATCGCGACGGGCATGCCCCAAATATGTGCAAAGCCGCACACCAGGGTTGTGCCATAGAGCGCCTTGAACTCGTGAAACTCGCTGCCGTCGACCAACCGCGCAATAACTTCGTGCACATCATAAGGCGCGCGCACATCGTCAGGAACCACACCATAAAGTTCTTCAGGGTCAAATTTGGGCGGGCGCGGCTCTTTGAGATCAATGTCGGGTTTGTGGATCGGTCCCAAATGCGAAACAATGTCGCGAACGATGGTCAGCGCATGTTCGTCATTCTCCGCAACATGATCGACCACGCCCGATTTGCGGCCGTGCAAATCACCCCCGCCCAGATCCTCGGCGGTTATTTCCTCGCCAGTTGCTGCCTTAACGAGCGGCGGTCCGGCAAGAAAAATCGTGCCCTGATTGCGCACAATCACGCTTTCGTCCGACATGGCTGGGACATAGGCACCACCAGCCGTGCAGCTGCCCATGACGCAGGCGATCTGGGGTATTCCCTTCGCGCTCATATTCGCCTGATTAAAGAATATGCGGCCAAAATGGTCGCGGTCGGGGAAAACCTCGTCCTGATGCGGCAGGTTTGCACCGCCACTGTCGACCAAATAGATGCACGGCAAGCGGTTCGCGTCGGCAATCTCCTGCGCACGCAAATGCTTTTTGACGGTCATCGGGTAATAAGTGCCGCCCTTTACCGTCGCGTCGTTGCAGACGATCATGCACTGGCGGCCCGACACGCGGCCAATGCCGGTGATCAGGCCGGCACCGGGAATTTCTCCATCATACAGATCGCACGCCGCAAGCTGGCCGATTTCAAGGAATGGCGAACCCGGATCAAGCAGGCGTTCAACGCGCTCACGTGGCAATAGCTTGCCGCGCGATGTATGCCTTTCGCGGGACTTCTCGTTACCACCCAACGCGGCGTCCGCAACCTTCGCCCAAAGCTGGTCACGCAACGCCCTGTTGTGTGCGCCGCGTTTTTTATAGTCGTCGGATTCGGTGTTGATCTGGCTTGAAAATGTTGGTGCGCTCATCGTTTCAATTGAAACGATTTTGCAGATTTAGCAAGGCCATCGCGGCAATGGCCGCCTCGCCACCCTTGTCCTTCTGTTTGGGGTCTGCACGGACCAGCGCCTGCGCTTCATTTTCGACGGTCAGAATCCCGTTGCCAATTGCAATGCCGTCCATTGTCAAAGCCATGATGCCGCGGGCGCTTTCGCCGGCAACGATTTCGAAATGATAGGTTTCGCCGCGGATGACGACTCCAATAGCGACGAAGCCATCATATAATTGCGCCTCGGCGGCCATCGCGATCGTGCCGGGAATTTCAAGCGCGCCAGGTACAGTGATGACTTCAACCTCGTGTCCCTTGGCTTTTAGTGCGGCCTTAGCGCCAGCCACGAGCATGTCGTTCAGATGGTCGTAAAACCGCGCTTCTACTATCAGGAATTTCGCCATCATTCGCCTCCGGTGCCAGGAATAGCCCGTTCGCCTACAATGGAAAGGCCATAGCCTTCAAGACCAACGAGCGTGTGATGCGTGTTGGTCAGCAATATCATGTCGTGCACCCCAAGTTCCGTCAGGATTTGCGCGCCACCGCCATAATCACGCAGTTCCTCAATTTCCGGAGCGCCCGCTTGTTTCCCTTCAGCGCGCAATTGCATGAAGCGCGAAACCACGCCCTTCATCGGCTTGTTGATGACAACAATGACACCAGCGCCTTCAGCTGCAATTGCTTCCATGGACCGTGAGAGGAGCCCGGAGCGTTCATTTTCCTCGCCGAATACGTCCACAAACATCGACATGGTGTGCATGCGCACGAGCGTCGGGCATTCCGGATCAATGCGGCCTTTGACCAGCGCCATGGTTTCATCGCCCGTAGCTTTGTTGTAGAAGGTCATAGCGGTCCAACCGCCACCCCATCGGCTGTTGAACTTCATCTCTGCGCGCTTTTCGACGAGGTGGTCATGCTTGCGGCGATAGGCGATGAGGTCTCGGATCGTCCCCATTTTGAGGTTATGCATACGCGCGAAGGCGACAAGGTCATCCATCCGCGCCATTGTGCCATCATCTTTCATGATTTCGCAGATCACGCCTGACGGGTTTAGACCCGCCAGCCTGCTGATATCAACGGCAGCTTCTGTATGACCTGCACGGACGAGAACGCCGCCGTCGCGCGCTGTAAGCGGGAAAACATGGCCTGGCGAAACGATGTCGTCGGGCCCCATAGAGGCGTCCACGGCCACCGATATCGTGCGTGCCCGATCAGCCGCGCTAATCCCAGTTGTGACACCCTCACGGGCTTCAATCGAGACAGTGAACGCAGTCTGCATGCTTTCCCGGTTTTCGCGCGCCATTGGTGTCAGCCCAAGCTGTTCGCAGCGCGCCTTCGTCATCGAAAGACAGATAAGGCCCCGGCCATGAGTCGCCATGAAGTTAATCGCGTCGGGGGTCGCCATTTGCGCCGGGATAATCAGGTCGCCCTCATTTTCGCGATCCTCGTCATCGACAAGAATATACATCCGTCCATTGCGTGCCTCTTCGATAATTTCTTCAATTGGCACCAGCGCAGGCGTATCATCGTTGGAAAATAAATAGCTTTCCAGCTTGCGCAACGTCTCGGCCGTCGGGTTCCAGCCCGGCTCGTCGAGATCACGCAATGTGTTGGCATGGAGGCCCGCCGCGCGTGCAAGGCCAGATCGGGAAAGGCCGCCGTCATTCACGAGGCTGCGCAGTTTGTTGATCAATTGTGTGCTCATGATTCGCTATTTTCACATTGTGATGTGAATGTCAAAGATCATATTCACATTTTTGCGCACATTTTGAACAGCAGTCTTATATTGAATGCCCTGCCGGTCGAGGTTAAGCCAGTGTTGGAGGACAGCATCATGGCATTGACTATCTGGGTGAACAAGACTGCGCTGACGGACATGGAAGCCCACTACGCAGCGCTTCCTGATCTGGCCGAAGGCGCTGTACGCCTGCGCATTGAAAGCTTCGCGGTAACAGCCAATAATGTTACTTATGCCGTCATTGGAGACATGTTCGGCTACTGGAATTTCTTTCCGGCGGACGGTGATTTTGGCGTCGTGCCCATGTGGGGTCATGCCATTGCAGAGGCATCGCACCATCCAGACATAGCGCAAGGTGAGCGTGTTTATGGATATTTGCCTATGGGAACACATCTTGATGTGTTGCCGGGCCGCGTCACCGCGTCTGGCTTTATCGATTTGGCCGCGCATCGGCAGCCGATGAGTCCCATCTACAATCAATACAGCCGTCTGAATGCGGACCCGGAGCATGATCCCGCTAAGGAAGCAGAGCGCATGTTGTTCGGCCATCTGTTTAAAACCGGCTTCCTGATTGAATCGATGTTCCGCCGCGAGGGCTGGTTTGGCGCCAATAATCTCGTGATCACAAGCGCGTCATCCAAAACTGCCATGGGTCTGGCAAGCGTTGCCAGAGACCTATCACCGCAGATCAAACGCATTGGGTTGACGTCCAAAAACAATGTAGACTTTGTTGCCAGCACGGGGCTTTACGATGACGTCATGGCATATGATAATGTGACTGCCCTGCCCCAGATTGATTCCGTGTGCGTCGATTTCGCCGGAAATTCATCTCTTTTGCAGGCCATACACGCGACATTGGATGATCGGCTGCAGTACAGTTGCTTGGTAGGTGCCACCCATGTGGACGCGCGCGGCGCGAACAGTGCGGGCGCAACAGGCGGACAAATGGCTGGTCCAAAACCGGTCTTGTTCTTTGCCCCCGACCACGCGGTCGCCGCCATTCAGGAGCTTGGCCCCAAAGATTTTGGCGAGGCCGTCGCCCGCAGCTGGAAAAGCTTCCTGAACGCCGCTGAGGGCATCGTGGACGTCGAAGAGCACCATGGCCTTGAAGCAGCAACCACGGCATTTGTGGACACGCTGCAAGGGCGTATGGACCCTAAAAAGGGCGTGATCATTCGGCCTTGAAAACGCGTCCGTCCTTCATAACGAAGCGAACCGATTTCAGCACTGTGATATCCGCTATAGGGTCGCCTGCCACCGCAATCAGGTCGGCCGACTTGCCGGGCTCAAGCGAACCAACCTCTTTGTCGACGCCCAGCAAAGTTGCGGCGTTCATTGTTGCCGCCTGAATAGCAGCCCCTGCTGGCATGCCATATTTCACCATCAACTCAAACTCGTCCGCGTTTCTGCCATGCTTGGAAACCCCAGCATCCGTGCCAAAGGCGATTTTCACACCCGCTGGATAGGCTTTGGCAAGGCTTTTACCCGTGACGCCGATGCGCCATTTCACTTTCGCAAGCACGTCTGGTGGATAGGCATTGGGGTTTGCCGCGAGCCGTTCGATATATCCATTCACAGTTGACAGCGTTGGCACATAATAAGCGCTTGCCGACTTGAACAACTTGATGCTTTCATCGGTCAACATTGTACCATGCTCAATCGAGTCCGCACCCGCCGCCAGCGCAACATTAATGCCGTCATCGCCATGGGCATGGACGGCGACTTTCTTGCCGTAAAGATGCGCGGTATCGACCAATGCCTTTACCTCGTCATCGAAGACCTGACGACCTAGGCCGGATCCGATCCGGCTGTTAACCCCGCCTGTTGTTGCGATCTTGATAACATCAACGCCGCGCCGGACTTGCATGCGCACCGCCTGACGGCAGCTTTCCCCGCCATCGCACAAATTTTCCTGTCCGATACTGCCGTGCAGATCTTCCGATACAGACAGAGTTCCATCCATGTGCCCACTGGTTGTCGAAATCGCGCGACCGGCATCAATGATACGCGGTCCAGGTAATTCACCCGCCGCGACTGCATCGCGTAATGCCAATGTAGCACCACTATCGTCGCCCAAATTGCGTACGGTGGTGAAGCCAGCCATCAGCGTTTTCTTTGCGTTGCCCGCAGCGCGGTATGCAGCGCGCGCCGGGCTGTCAGTGATCCTTTCTATCAACGCAGCATCTCCGCCTGCGTCGCTGTCCAGATGGACATGGCTGTCGATCAGGCCAGGCAAAACAAACCGATCTTTCAGATCAATCATCGTTGCGCCCGCAGGGCCAGGTTGAAAGCCGATCAGGATTTCAGCAACCTTGCCATTACGGACGATAACCGTGGACGGTCCGCGCGACGCACTGCCGGGCCGGTCAAGCAACTGCCCGGCATGAATGACGGTCACCTGATCCACTGGCTGTGCAACCAGCGGCGCCGTTGCTAAAAATATTGCCGCGACCGAAACGAAACCAAGTTTCTTCATGTGGTTTTATCTCCCCTATCCGCTCGCTGGCGCGCGCCCTTTGGTGGCGGATCCTGCGGCGGCCCCGCAAAACATTGTGCGAGCGCCATCCATTGATGCGCGACTTCACCCTTCACTTCAAGCGACGTGTCGGCAATGTTGCGACATTGCGTGACCACCTGGCAGAACTCGGTAGCACTGCCGGTGATCGAGCCGCTATCGGCCGCTTCACCATATTCCCAAATCTCTCCTGACGGGGCTTGAAGGCGCAAGAACGGCATTGGACCGGGCGGCTCCATGCGGCGATTTTTCCATGTGAAGCCCCATGTGTTCACGCCCAGGCGCACAATATTAGCTATCCGGTCAGTATCAAGCCGCTCGACCCCGAGGACATCATAAATGGCCTGGGCATGCGCCCATGTTTCCATCAGCCGCGCGGTGATCGAGCTCAATGCGCTCATTTCGGGGCCAACCCATTTGAGGCGAAGTTTCGGGTCAGCTGCGGCAAATGCCGCCGCAGTTGCCTTAGCCCGTTCCATCCAGGCCAAACGCAATGCATGGCCGGAGAGACCATCCAGATAAAATGCTTCGAACTCCGGCAACTTGCCGCCGCGGACACCCGCCATCATAGCAGCAACAAACGCGCCAAACGCCGCCTCGTCACGCAAGGATAAATCGACCGCGATGTTCCATACGTGCAGGTGCCGAATAATGTTGTTGATAGTCCAACCCTTAAATCGGGTCGGCATGTCAAAATCGCCCTCGGCCAAAGTTTCAAGAAGCCCATCAAGGGCCATGCTTTCATCCAAAAAGTCAGTTGCCTGCTGCATTAATTTACCCGCCCCAAAATAGATTATCCCATCAACCCAAAAAGATGCCCCGCCACTTTGCGCATCTGGATTTCTTCTGCTCCCTCGGTGATGCGGTAGCGGCGATGGTGGCGGTAAATATGTTCAAACGGCTTATGGCGCGAATAGCCAATACCGCCATGAACTTGCATCGCAAAATCCGCAGCGTTGCAAACCAAACGATTGGCTTTGTAGTTGCACATGCTTACCTTGTCGGACAAACGCACAGCTACCTCTGGTTTAGACATGCTGTCCATTTCGGCAGCGGTTTTGTAGATCAACAACCGCAACATTTCTGCGTCCGTTTGAAGCTCGACCAATGGAAACTGGATCGCTTGGTTCACAGCGAGCGGTTTGCCAAAAGGCTTGCGCTCACGGGCGTATTTCACCGCTTCATCAATGCAATATTGCGCTGCGCCAAGCGAGCTTGCTGCTTGCCGGATTCGATTTTCGTGAACAAAGTGCTGCGCCACGGCAAGACCGTTGTCGAGTGCCCCCAAAATCGCGCTTTCGGGTACCCAAACGTCGGTGTATTTCACCTTGGGATGGTCGGTGGGCATATTGAATGTCCACATATACTCCCCGATTTCGAACCCGGGTGCGTCCGTTGGCACAACGAAACAAGTTATACCTCGCGCTTTGCCATTGTCGCCGCTGGTGCGGGCAAAGGTCATCACATGGCTGGTATACGGCAGGCCAGTCGTCCACATCTTGTTGCCGTTAATCCGGTATCCAACAACGCCATCTCGGGTTTCGGGGACCGCACGCGTATCCATGTGCGTGGCGTCCGAACCATGATCTTCTTCGGTCAGGCCAAAGCTCCAGCCCATTTTGCCCTGTAACATAGGTGGGATAAAATCCGCCTTTTGCTGAGCTGTGCCGAAGTCCCGCAACATCAGCACCTGCACGAGGTTGCCAACGATGCTGCTTTCGTTCTGTAAATCGTTGTGCAGTCCCAATCCCTTATGCGCCAAATGGTGGCGGATGACTGCCATTGCCAAATTCGAACCGTCCTTACCCCCATATTCAGCAGGAATGGCGAAGCGGTAATGCCCGGCTTTATCCGCGACCTGACGCATTTCGGCAAGCAGCGCCCACCAGTCTGCACGCGGGTGGCCGTCATTGTCCCAATCGGTACGCGCGTGTTCGCGGCGGTGGTCGAAAAAGCGGATATTGTCATCGCGCGCTTCGATCGGCTTGATCTCGCGTTCAATGAATGCGTCAAGTTCGGCAAGATAGTCCATAGTGTCATTGGGGATTTCAAACAGCATCAATGAGTCCATTTCTGTAAAGCGACGGCCAGCGCGGAATATTTGGGTTGGTCTACAGCCAATTTTTGCAGCGAATGCGCTTTCAATTGTGCCAAGAGCCCCGGCGTCGCGAGGGATTTGCTACCGGATAAGAGTTCTTCGGAAAGCAGCTTATCATGAATGGAGGCGCAGGCTTCTGCTTCGCGTTTGAGTATGCCAAGCGCGTTGACCGCGACGGCAGCCATAAACCGGTCTCGACCGTACGCGTGGGGTTTGATGTCAGTTGCTATCCAACTGGCCAAGGCGCTCAGGAGTTCAGCAGCAGATGTTTCGCCCACATATACGGTTTCGTTATGCTGAACTTTTTTCAGCATCCATTTCTGCTTCTCCGCTGCAGGTTTTGGTTTGGCAATGGACCCTGGAATGCCAGTAACCAAAGAAGAACGAAGCTCAGGGTGACGGTTTTGCTCTTCAACTGGCGCGTCTTCGTCAAGCAGCATGAGCAAGTCGACCTCGGTTTCTGACGCGCGGCGCCCAATGACTGCGCGTTCGAGGCCGGAGTCCGCTCCGCTACGCCAAATATCCGTCATTTGGAGACAGCACACGCCCCACCATAATGTCGCATAAACCAGCCACCATCGAAAGCGCCCAGCGTCCACATTATGACCGCTTTCGCGGGCATAAGCGGCGAAAAATGCGTCCACTTGCCCAATTCCAAATGCTGGCCGGTCAATATATCCAAAGCGCCAGCTATTGATGCACCCAAACGCCAAGTCTTGATGTCGGTCACCCATATGCGCCAGTTCCCAATCCAGCACGGCGGCAAGGCCGCCTGCATCCACCATGATGTTGCCCATCCGAAAATCGCCGTGAAGCAGGACAGCGTCTACCGGCGCTGGTAAATGATTCTCCAGCCATCTTAACGCGAGTGCCATGACAGGTCGATTGCCGCCGAAGAGGAGAAAGCGTGCTTTGAGCTCCGCCAGCAGGCTCGCCGCCCCAGCCTCGGGCAAGGTTGGCAGCGCGTCCCGTCGTACTGCGTGAATGGCCGCCAATTCGCGCGCAAAATCTTTGAGCAATGATGGCGGCGGACTTGCAAGTATCTTTGCCGGGTTAACCTCGGCCTCCACTCTGCGCATCATATATCCGGTGCCAAGATTATCTATGGCCTCGACCTCGGCGATAATTTCAGGTGCCCTTACCCCCGCCATAAATGTCGCTCGCACAACCGCAGCTTCGACGTCATGGCCATAAACTCGGCCAGCCATCATGTCCGCTGAAGGAGAACGGCGAAGTACATAGCCATGCCCTGTATAGTCGAATGACCAGCTTTCCATATTGGCACCGCCGGTCAGCCGGGTAAGGTTTTCAACCTCGGCGGACCCGCCAAATATCCGCCGCGCAAAGGCCGAAACTAGAGCGGCAAAATCTTTCAAAGTGGCCCTTTCTGCCAATATGCAAATACGGCGTCCTGCAACTTACGGATATGGTCGTGCGCTTGCGGGCCAGTCCATTCGCCTTGATAGTCCGGCCGCCCGGTCCACCATCCCTGCCCGGGCAGGCCATCGCCCTCGCGCACCACAAGAACCGCAAGCGCAGGCGCGCCCTCTTCAACGGTAATTTGGTCAATTTTATCCAGCGTTTTGCATACCGCCCGCATTTTGGGCCGCGTGAAACGAAAGCCGAGGTAAAGCAAAAGCTCGGAATAACTAATCGCGCGGCCTTCACGACCGCATTGCTCCAATATCCCTTTGATGCGTGCAACGTCGTGCAGCGCAGAAACATCCGCCGCTGGATCGCTCAAAAAGGCTTCAAGGACAGGGTCCAAATCAGCTCCTAAAGATAGTCGTGCCGCAAATTGTTTATAACAGAATAAAACTCGTCCATCACTTCGTCGATGATCTGCTTGGCTGGTTTCACTGCGTCAATCCTTCCAGCAACCTGGCCCGACAGCGCAATCGCAGCCTCCATGTCGCCACCAAAATACAGGTCGAGCACGCCGCGCATTTCGCCCATGATATTGTCTGAAGGGTGCATGTCCAGCTTCGTCGTCCGTTCCGTGCGCAGTGCACGCAGTGCTGGCCCGGGACCGTGCCTATTCAGAAACAGCGTGTCGGTTTCTCTCGCGTTGATAATGGCGTCTTTCCAGTTCTGGTGCACCGGCAATTCCGCCGCGCTGACCATTCGTGTACCCATCTGCACGGCCTCTGCGCCAAGAGCAAACGCCGCGGCCATCGTCCGTCCACAGACAATACCGCCAGCAGCTACGATTGGCACATCGACTTTGCTTCGGATGAGCGGCAGCAGCACCATCAGGGCGACGTCCTTGGGATTTTTGAAACCGCCGCCCTCGCCGCCTTCCACAACAAGGCCATCTACGCCCGCGTCGATGGCTTTCAATGCGCCAGCAAGCGTCGGCACAACATGGAAAACGGTAAGCCCCGCGGCCTTCAACGGACCGCAATATTTATTAGGATCACCCGCTGACGTGGTCACAAATTTGATCCCCTGATCGACCACAAAATCCACAATGCCCGGGTCACGCACAAAAGCCTGTGCAATGTTGACCCCAAACGGCTTGTCCGTCAGTTCGCGCATCTTGATGATTTCGGCGCGTACCTCGTCCAATTGCCCCGATGAAGTTTCAATGATCCCTAGACCACCAGCGTTCGATACGGCAGACGCCAATTGCGCGCGCGCGATCCAACCCATCGGGGCCTGAATGATGGGATATTTGACCCCAAGCAGCTCAGTCATCCGGCTCTTCATTGGTTTCATTTTGTATGGCTTCCAATCTCGCTGGTGCGGATATTCAACTGGCCGGAGAGGCCAGCCTTGCGGTGGGTCTCTATCGCTTGATACTCCGGCGATGACACCATTTGTTGCATTGCTGCCAGCGAGGGATATTCCACCAGCGCAACCATATCCCAAAGGTCGTCGACCTCACCAATCATGAGCCCGGTAACGGGACCTGCATAAACCTGCCGACCACCAACAGCCGCAAGGCACGCCTGAATTGATTTGCCGTAACGGGCATATGCTTCAGCCCCAGAAATGTCGGCGTCACTGCCATCCGCATATTCAGCAGACGCTTTGAATTTCAACAAATTGACCATCACGAAGGGGCCATCTTCCGGACCACCGAAAAACGATGATATCTGTTCCATCGACGGAAACATCGCGTTTTCTACGCGCATAGCCACCTTACTCCCCAAAGATTTAATCATGTGCTTAAATCACTATCAGGGCGTTGTAAAAGCGAATGTGTGCCTATCGACCCATTGCTTGCGCGCCGAAGTTTTTCAGGAAATTGTCCCCCCGGACAATTCCTTGATCCGTGTGCACCCGTGGCTTAAGCACCGGAGTTTTCGGGAAATTGTCCCCCAGACAATTACTTGATCCGAAAAACTGGTGGGCGATAAAAGGCTCGATCTTGTGACTCCACCCCTGTGAAGCGTTGCCACCTTAGCGTAAACCGCAAAATTGCGTTCCTTTGCTCTACCGAAACACCAGTTTACGCGGTCGGAAAGCGGCTAGCTGCGGTCATGTGCACCGCGTCCACAGCGCACATGATTGGAGATAAGCATTGACCGTCGATGAATTAGTGAACCTGATTACTGCGCCTAGCAGCAAGATTTACCCATTCAGCTATGCCGCGAACACAATGGCTGCGCATGGAGTGGGTGTAAAGTTGGTCGAGTATTTTCACGCTACAGCAGCCGCGCAGAATGGAGCAGACCACGACCGGAACATGATTTTGGCAGAATTCAAGGCTGTAGACAAAGAGGCGGCAGGCCGAGCGAAAATTGACAGTATTTTGCGGTTTAATCCGCATGTGTTGGAACCCAGCCCATGACCGAAGCACCAGAACGCGCCTTGAACAAAGGCGATATGCAGAACATGGAGAATTGAGATGGAAACAAAGCATACACCTGGGGCTTGGCAAATTGACCTGACTGGCGATGGTAAGCGCATCATTGTTGGCAAGGGCCTAGTCGAAGGGCTTAACAGACGTCATCCCGCTTGCAGCCATCGTTTTCGGAGTTTGGATCAATCGTTGCCTAACTAGAAACAGAGCTGGGTTGCATTATACTCATACCGGATTTTTATTGTCTCATTATGGGACCTGATTGTTCCGCAGCTTGAAGGTAAGTTGAGAGAATTTTTCAGAATATTTTATGAATCAATGGGTTAAAGAGCGAGCTTATACTGAAAATCTTCTGCTGCACCAGTTTTGTAAATGTCGGCAATATTAACCGGTTGTTAACCAAATATTTTGCTGGCAAACTTTTAGCGTCATCGAGGTGAGTCGCGACCTCCTTACAGTGCTCAACGAAGCGCAGAATGATTTCTTAGCATATGTAATTAGGGGATTTGTCATGATCAAAGAATTCGTTTGAATTTGACAAACTCGCAACAGGGGCAGTTCCTGAGCCATCGACATGGTTGATGATGATGCTTGGTATGCTTGGTGTCGGCTTTTCTTTGCGCCGTAAGAAGCAGCCAGCGCTGCGTGTTCGCTTCGCCTGATAATAACACATTCGAACAATAGACCGAGAAGCCTTTGTTGGGATATTGATGACGGATTTCGTTTTATCTTTTGAACCTACCTTATAGGCGCTTGTGAGTTTTAATCTGCATTAAGAAATTTAAAAAAAGCCCTGTCTGGAAAGACGGGGCTTTTTAATGCGCTCGTTGTCGGCTCGTGTTTCACCTAAACAGCTTATGACCGATCTCTTTAAACCCGCAGTCTTGGAATGATTTTGGCTGGCACAGTCACGCTGGGCTTCATTATTTACGCAGTCGGTTCGCTTATCGGTGGCTGGCTGTCACGACCCACCTTCTATCGTGACTCAAGTCTGTCTACTGGCTCACAAGCACCGCGACGGTGGGCAAAGTCGTGAAAGCGCTGTCCATCATTTGGCTACAGGTTTCACGCGAGGCCAGAAAGATCGCCGCTGTCCAAACGCTGTCCGCAGACCAATGGAACGGCAAAACAACTATTACTCCAAAGGTGACAAATGCATAGGATTGAAGAGCATTTAGAGAATGGTGGGCGATACAAGGTTCGAACTTGTGACTCCACCCGTGTGAAGGGTGTGCTCTACCACTGAGCTAATCGCCCGTCTGTTCAGACAGACGCGGGCCTCTGCCATAGGGCCAGGAGGTTGGCAAGGTTTACAAAACGATTTTGATATGCGGTTCGGCAGCTTTTTGCACGAACGGCATTTTGCCAAGCCCTATGAAAATTGCGTCTACAATCTTTGCGAGTTTTTCGACCTTGAGCTTTGAAGCGATATAAAAAAGTGATTCCGGGTTTGTGTAGCACTGCACCATCTGGTTGATGAGCGATACAGTCTCGTCAATCGAAAGTCCCTCAAAATACCCCTGCTCCATTGCCTCTGCGACAATAAGTGAGAGATAATGGTCTCCAAGGTCGACATAACCGCGCACAACCTCGATATTTTGTTCGCCGATCTCAAGATAGCTTTTCAGCAAATCTGGTTCAGCTTCAAATTGTTCGACCATTGCCAGATATCTGCGGGCAAAATATTCATACATCTTGTCGCGAACGGGAAGGTCAGATTCCGTAACATCAACCATGATCCTGACTTTTTCGGCAAAGAAACGCTCTGCTACAGCCTCGAGCAGCGCCTCTTTATTGTCGAAAAACCGGTAGAGATTGGATGGTGACATGCCGGCTGCCGCAGCCAGATCAGTCATCGATATATCGACGGCACCGCGCTGCCTGATAAGGTCATCTACAACGTCCAACAGCGCAGTTCTTCCAGCTTCGATATCGGTTTGCGGGCGCGCCATATCATGTCCTGTATTATGTATGCATAACAGTTTTATGATATATTACAGATTATTTCAGTTTTCAATCCAGTCAAATGTAAAATGTCCCTGCGGCCTGTCGTGCCGCTCAGTATCATTTTGGTCAACCAACCCCGAAAGCGTCAATCCAAGCAAGCGCACGCCCATTTCAACAGGCAGAATTTGATCAAGCAAGGCGTGACCGAGCTTGGCGACAGCTGTTCGATCGGCCAGCACATTCGCAACCGTTCGGGAGCGCGTGATTGTTCGAAAATCGGAATAGCGGGCTTTGAGCACCAAAGTCTTGCCCTGCGCCTGATGCCGTTCGATACGATCCCAGACAATATCGACAATTTCGTCGAGCGCGTCGCGTAGTTCGGCTTCGCTGTGTTTGTCGTCAAAATAGGTGCTCTCCGCTCCAATGGATTTGCGCACGGCATTTGCATTGACCGGGCGATGGTCAATGCCGCGTGCGGCTTGAAAAAGATAGCCGCCCCAGCTTCCGAAATGCTCGGCTAGCCACGCTTCATCCTTTTGCGCCAGATCCGCACCTGTATTCACGCCAAGCTTAGCCATTTTCTCTGCTGTACGCGGACCAACGCCATGGAACCTGCGTACAGGCAAGCTGGCTACGAAATCGGCCCCTTGTTCAGGCAGGATAACGCACAAGCCATCCGGCTTATTCTGGTCGCTCGCCAGCTTAGCAATGAACTTGTTGTAACTTACACCGGCGCTTGCGGTAAGCCCGGTTTCCTCCCGGATAGCGGCGCGAATGGCCTTGGCAATTTTTACCGCAGACCCAATTCCCTGCTTGTCATGGGTGACGTCGAGATAAGCCTCATCCAGCGATAGCGGTTGAATGAGATCCGTATGCTGCGCGAAGATTTCCTGGATTTGTCGAGATACCGCCTTATAGGCCTCGAATCGCGGCTTAACGAAGATAAGATCTGGGCACTGGCGCTGCGCCGTGACAGACGGCATGGCGGAGCGCACGCCAAATGCCCGCGCTTCATAGCTAGCGGCAGCGACAACACCCCGTTTTGATGATCCACCGACAGCTAGCGGCTTCCCGCGAAGGTCGGGGTTGTCCCGTTGCTCCACGCTGGCGTAGAACGCGTCCATGTCCACGTGGATGATCTTGCGAATGACAGCAGGGTCGCTTTCCACAGCGGCGCGGCGGTTAAGAACCGAGCGCCATCCGCAGCGCTTTCCGGTCAAGTTTACCAATCATCGTTTTGGGCAAAGCATCCATGATGGTCACACCTTGCACACGCTCGTGTTTCCCAAGTTTCGGGTTTAGCCACGACATCAACGCTGCCGAATCCACAGTGGCACCGTCCTGCAACGTGACAAATGCCCGGGGGATCTCCCCGAGATAGGCATCGGCAACGCCGATGACGAGCGCTTCCTTGACGTCAGGATGCTGGTAAATGATGTCTTCTACCTGACTGGGAAAAACCTTGAATCCGCCTACAGCGATCATGTCTTTCAAGCGATCAACAATATGAATGAAGCCATCCTCGTCAATGGTGGCGACGTCGCCAGTCCTTAGATATTTCCCCAGGAACACTTCGGCGTCGGCCTCTGGCCGGTTCCAATATCCGCACATGACTTGAGGACCCGAAAAAATAAGCTCGCCCGGTTCGCCTTCAGGGGCGGGCCTGCTGGGATCTTCTTTGTCAACAAGACGAACGTCAGTTCCCGGTACCGGCTGTCCGATACTGCCGACCTTGTTCTCGCCCTCATAAGGGTTGCAAGACACAACACCCGAACTCTCGGTTAATCCATAGCCTTCGATGACAATCGCCCGCGTCAAAGATTCAAAGCGGTTTTTTAGCTCTGCCGGCAACGGTGCGCCGCCCGAAATACAGGCGCGCAAGCTGGTAAAATCGGTCTTGGAAATATCCGGGCAGTCCAAAAGCGCCTGATACATCGTCGGCACCCCCGGCAAAGACGTGACCTTGGTCCGGTTGATGGCGGCCAAAGCGGCCTTGGCCTCAAAGCGAGGCAGCATGACAATCTCGCCGCCATTCGCAACGGTACGGTTCAGGACAGTCGCATTTGCGAACACGTGAAAAAACGGCAATACACCCAGTATACGGTCATCCAAGGGCTGGTCGGGCCGGTTTGAACGGCTGTGCGGATCCAGCATGTTTATTTGCCGGGCGTTTGCCGTGATGTTTTGGTGGCTGAGCATTGCACCTTTCGGAACGCCTGTGGTGCCGCCAGTATACTGAAGTTGCGCGATGTCCTTTTCCGGCGTGCAGGGCTGTGCGTTATAATCGCCATTGTTGGCGATTAAATCAGCATACGTCGAAATGCGCATGTCAGCCGGCAACGCCGCAATTTCATGGCGCTTGAACATCCGATAGGCCCAGCTTTTGGCCTTTGGTAACGCCTCGGCGATGCTGCCGACAATCAACTCGTTCAAATTGCTGTTGTCGAGCACCTTTATGGCAGTAGGCAGAAGCGCCGCTGCCGACACCGTCAACAAAATCGTGGTACCACTGTCCGCAACCTGATGCGCCAATTCGTCCACCGTGTATAAGGGTGAAAAATTGACAACTGTCGCACCTGCGGCCAGCGCGCCATAATAAGCCGCAATATAATGGGGAACATTGGGGAGGAACAGGCCGATATGGTCGCCCTTGCCAATACCTTTGTTCTGCAACCCGCGCGCGACCTTGCGGACAGCCACTGCCATTTCGGCATAGCTATATTTGCGGCCCATAAAATCCGCGATAGCAGCCGTGCCCATGCGCTCCGCCGACTGAAAGAACATGTCATGCAGCGCTAATGGCGCAAACTCCTGATCCCATTTGACAGGATGCAAATATTTATGACTCCAAATACTCTGTTTCATGTCGATGTTATGCCGCGTGATACCAGCCGACGCCATCGCGGATTTCACATTTAATACGCCCAGTGAAGTGCAGGTGCCGCAAATGCGCTTGGGCTTCACCTGTCGCTAGGCCGTACACCGTGTCATCAATCTCGCGGTCGAATAACAACGCAAATGTGTCCACCGCGCGCATTTCGGTTGTGCGCAATTCCCGTTCAAGCCGATCAAGCCTTTCATGATGCCCAGAGGCAAGTTTGTCCAAACGCACATGCACACCCGTAAAGGGTTCACCATGAGCCGGAAGGACCAACATATCGGCTGGCAAGGCTGCCCTGAATTTCGCGATTGAGGCCAGCCATTCGCCCAACGGGTCGGCGTTAGGCTCGCTGTCCATGACCGATACGTTCGAAGTAATACGCGGCAAAATCTGGTCACCTGCGATAATCATATTGTTGTGAAAATCCACAAGGCTGGCATGTTCAGGTGTGTGTCCTCCGCCAGTTATAATTGTCCAATCCCGCCGCCCGATCCGAATAACCTGCCCGTCATCCATGCGTATATGCCCGGTCGGCAGACGCGAGACTGCACGCGCAAACCCGCCCCAACCAGAATTCCGCAGTTTTTCGATGCGCGCTTCATCAAATCCGGCAAACCGCCGGTTATTCAGCACATCTTCTGGTGGATGCTCCAATTGTTCGGCTGTCAGCATGCGCGCCATCAGCCATTCGGTCCTGTTCATCCAGATGGGCACTTTAAACCTGTTCGCCAGCCAGCCCGCACAACCGACATGATCCGGATGGAAATGGGTTACAAAAATCCGCGTGAGTTCACGGTGCACGAGTACACCGGCAAACATCGCTTTCCACTGCTCAATTGTGGGCGGCATGAACAGCCCGGTATCGGCGATCGCATACCCACCGTCCCCTTCATCCAGCAGCCAGAGATTTATATGGGCAAGATTGCCCGGCACCGGCATGCGCGTCCAACCTATATCGGGCGCCAGCGGATAAATTTCACCATATTGGGGAGCATGTTCGCCCAAGGGGTAAATCAGCCCCTTGAGTTCTTTGGCTTCAAATCCATGGTCAGCGAGTGATGCGTCATAAGCAGGGGGTGCGTGAAGTGCCATCCCCCTGCCGTGCCTTAATCACGTGATTAAGGCAACAATGACCTGCCGCTTATTCGCCTGCTTTTTTGAAAAGCGTGTCGGCGGTCAATTCTGCTTTGCCAGCATTTTCGTCTTCGCCGTTCAACACGGCTTCGGCACGGCGCGCGGCTTCTGTACGTTCAGCACGCAATTCTTCGATCAATGCATCCCGGTCCGTTCCGAGGCGCGCATCGTTAGCTGCTGTGTTGTCGATACCAGCCTTTTTCGCAGCGCGGTTGACGATTGCGTCAAGTTCACGCTGCGAAGTCAAACCAAGCGTCACCGGGTCCTTCGGCTGAATTTCAGCAATATTCCAGTGGCTACGCTCGCGAATGGCGGCAATGGTGTTGCGGGTAGTACCAATCAGTTTGCAGATTGCACCGTCGGAGATTTCGGGATGATTGCGCAGCAACCAGGCGATACCATCTGGCTTGTCCTGACGTTTGGATACCGGCGTATAACGCGGGCCCTTGGTGCGACGCACCTGGTCCGGACCCTTTGACATTTTGAGCACATAATCCTCATCGGCCTGTCCCTTTTCGATTTCTTCCATCGCCAGTTCGCCGGCGTGAACAGGGTCGCGTCCTGTATATTTGGAACCGGTCATGTCATCGGCCATGGCTTGGACTTCGAGGATGTGAATGCCGCAAAATTCTGCAATTTGCGAGAAGCTCAAGCCTGTATTGTCAACAAGCCAAGCAGCGGTCGCATGCGGCATCAAAGGGGTAGCCATGTCATTTGCTCCAATAATAAGGGCCGCCCCTTACGGAGCGGCCTGAATGTGTCGGCTGGCGTATTAGGCCAAGATTGCCTTATCGGCAAGCGGCAATGCGCGTTGCCACTTGCGCCAGTTCGACCAGTTGTGCATTCGAAGGCGTAGCTTGGGGGAAGAAATGATGCGTCTGATCAAATGGCTTGGGATAATTCTGGTGGCGGTGATCGCCGCAATTTTCTTCTGGGGCTATGCGCCCGATACGGATGCCGCGCAAATGGAGGCGAAATATAGCAATGCTGCGTCGCGCTTCGAAGTTCTGGAGTCCGGGCTGCGGGTCCATTATCGCGACGAAGGCAATCGCAATGGCCGAGTGATTGTGCTGATCCACGGATCCAATGCGTCACTGCACACGTGGGAAAAATGGGTTGCTATCCTGGGCAAAGACTATCGGATCATCTCTCTTGATTTGCCTGGACACGGTCTGACAGGTAAAAACCCCGCTGGTGTCTACGACAATGCAACCTATGTAGATGTCGTTGACCGGCTTCTTGTGAAGCTTAATATCGACAAGGCAGTGATTGGCGGCAACTCGATGGGCGGCGGCGTGTCTTGGCTGTATACCATCAGGCATCCGGACAAGGTTGAAGCATTGCTGTTGGTGGACGCTAGCGGACAACCTTATGCCAAATCCGGTGAAATACCACTTGGCTTTCGTTTGATGCGTACGCCGGTACTTAAAGAAGCCGCGCGGTTCATAGCGCCACGCAGCATTTTTGAATCCAGCGTCAAGACATCAATGAATGTTCAATCGAAGATCGATGATAAGCTCATTGACCGCTATTGGGAACTTAACCGCTACCCCGGAAACCGCGAAGCGACAATGCAGCGTTTTTCGACCCCCAACAGTATGACGCCCGGAACCAAAGAGACCCTGGCAAACATCAAGGTTCCGGTGCTCATTTTGTGGGGCGCTCGGGACAATCTGATTCCTGTCAGTTCGGCCAAGTGGTTCGCGGAGGCAATTCCGCAAGCTAGAGTCATTATTTATCCTGATGTCGGACATATTGCGATGGAGGAAATTCCCCAAAAAAGCGCAGCCGACGTCAAGTCATGGTTGGACAACCTACCGTCTTAAGTCTCCTCCAGCTGAGCCCGCCTAAATCTCCAACATGATTTTGCCGACATGTTCCCCAGATTCCATATAGGCATGCGCAGCCGCAGCTTCAGCCAACGGGAAAATCTTGTCCATTTCGGGGCGCAATGCTCCATCACGGACAAGCGGCCAGACAGTTGCGGAAATTTCTTGCGCGAGCAATGCTTTGAATTCGGCAGATCGCGGACGCAGCGTCGAACCCGTGAGCATTAGGCGGCGTGACATAACATACGCCATGTTGATTTCAGCGGTCATTCCGCCCTGCACAGCAATGGTCACATGACGCCCATCTTCACGCAGACATTGGAGGTTACGGGGAACATATCCGCCTGCAACCATATCGAGCACCAAATGCACGCCCTGCCCTTCTGTCAAGGTCTTCACCTCTTCGACAAAATCCGAACTGTTGTAATTGATCGCATGGTCCGCGCCAATTTGAACAGCGGCCGCGCATTTGGCGTCCGAACCGCATGTTACGATGGTCCTGAGGCCAAACAACCTGCCCAGCTTGATCGCCATCGTACCAATGCCGCTTGTTCCGCCATGAATAAGAATGGTCTCGCCAGGGGACGCATATCCGCGCTCGAACACGTTGTGCCATACCGTAAATAGCGTCTCTGGCAGCGCCCCTGCCTCAGCCATGCTCATTCCTGCTGGCACCGGCAGGCAGACATCATGGCGGGCGAGACAATATTCCGCATAGCCACCGCCAGATACCAAAGCGCATTGTTGCGAACCTTTGATACTGGAGTCAACGCCCTCTCCGACCTCAACCACGGTCCCGGATACTTCTAAACCCGGCAAGTCGCTCGCCCCGGGCGGGGCCGGATAAAGACCCTTGCGTTGAATCACATCTGGGCGGTTTACGCCTGCATAAGCGACTTTCAGCAGCACCTCGCCCGCACGCGGCACGGGAAGTGGGCGATTGGACGCAATAAGCACCTCAGGTCCTCCAGGCGCCGAAATCTCGATCGCGGTCATATTCTCCGGCAGCTGTACCATATGCGCATCATCCCTTTATCTGTGGCTCCTTCTAAGCAAGCTTCATATTGACAGCAACCGCTCACAGGTAAAATATGCGGTATGGATATCGACGAAAATCTGCCGCAGCGCCGGGACGACCCTTTGGCCAATTTGATAAAGCAAGATATTGATGCTTTGTCCGTATACGAACTTGAAACCCGTATTGCCGCACTAAAGACGGAGATCGCCCGTTGCGAAGGCAAAATCGCATTCGCCAGTAAACATCGCAGCGTGGCTGACGCACTGTTCAAGAAATAACGAAAGGGATCATGATGCCATATTGTTCAACCGTATTCCCTGAGTACTTTCCTTCATATGCCGCATCATGCTTGAAAGCATTGAAGGCCACGCCGATATAGAAGATCAGTTACCGAGCGACTCATATTAAGGAGACGAAATTATGCCATCTTTTGCGGAGTCGTTGGAAGCCACTCTTCACAACGCATTGAAGCATGCTGGCGACCGGGCGCATGAATATGCGACACTGGAGCATCTCCTTCTGGCGTTAATCGACGATGCCGATGCGGCAAAGGTCATGCAGGCTTGCGGTGTTGATCTGGGTGAAATCTCAGACATCGTTATCACCTATTTGGATACCGAGCTGGAAAGCTTGCGTGTTGAGGGCAAGGTGGATCCTTCGCCCACCAGCGGCTTCCAACGCGTGGTGCAGCGCGCCATTCTTCATGTCCAGAGTTCGGGCAAGGATGTTGTTACCGGCGCAAATGTTTTGGTCGCGCTGTTTTCCGAGCGCGAGAGCTATGCGGTTTATTTCCTGCAACAGCAGGACATGAGCCGGCTCGACGCTGTTTCCTACATCAGCCACGGCATTGGCAAGGACGGCAAGCTTGCCGAACCGCGGCCAGTGACTGGAGCGGAACAGAAAAGTGAAGAGCCAGAAGACGCCAAGTCAAAGAAGGACAAAAAGGAAAGTGCGCTTGACCAGTTCACTGTAAATCTCAATGAAAAGGCGAAGCAGGGTCGCATTGACCCGCTTATCGGACGCGCTGCAGAAGTAGATCGTACAGTCCAGATCCTGTGCCGCCGATCAAAAAACAACCCGCTTTATGTAGGCGAACCAGGCGTTGGCAAAACCGCCATCGCAGAAGGCCTGGCAAGACGTATTGTTGAAGGGCAAGTGCCTGAGGTTCTGCTGCCCGCAGTGATTTACTCCCTGGATATGGGTGCCTTGCTGGCAGGCACGCGCTATCGCGGTGATTTTGAGGAGCGGCTGAAGGCGGTCGTATCCGAACTCGAGAAGCTACCTGACGCGATTTTGTTTATCGACGAAATCCACACTGTCATCGGTGCAGGCGCCACAAGCGGTGGGGCAATGGACGCGTCGAATTTGTTGAAGCCAGCGTTATCCGGCGGAACCATTCGCTGTATCGGCTCTACAACCTACAAGGAATTCCGCAATCATTTCGAAAAAGATCGCGCGTTGCTGCGCCGGTTCCAGAAAATCGACGTGAATGAACCAAGCATTGAAGACACGATCAAGATACTTGCCGGTCTTCGCAGCGCATTTGAAGAGCATCACAAGGTGAAATACACCCCCGATGCCATCAAAGCAGCGGTCGAGTTGTCCTCGCGGTACATCAATGACCGGAAGCAGCCAGATAAGGCGATCGACGTCATCGATGAAGTTGGAGCGATGCAGATGCTCGTGGCGCCTTCAAAGCGCCGTAAGCTCATTACTGCTCGGGAAATTGAAGCTGTGATTGCCACGATTGCCCGCATCCCGCCAAAACAGGTATCGACAGATGACAAGACCGCTCTGGGTACGCTGGAAGCGGATCTGAAGCGTGTTGTCTTTGGGCAGGACAAGGCCATTGAAGTGCTTGCTAGCGCCATCAAACTCAGCCGGGCAGGATTGCGCGATACCGAAAAGCCCATTGGCAGCTATTTGTTTAGCGGGCCAACAGGCGTCGGCAAGACCGAGGTTGCCCGGCAATTGGCCTCTATTTTGGGTATTCCGTTGAAGCGGTTTGACATGTCCGAATATATGGAACGCCACAGTGTGAGCCGTCTGATTGGTGCGCCTCCTGGATATGTCGGCTTTGACCAGGGCGGTCTCCTGACCGACGCTGTGGACCAAAGCCCGCATAGCGTATTGTTGCTGGACGAAATTGAAAAGGCCCATCCGGATCTGTTCAATATATTGTTGCAGGTGATGGATAATGGCCGATTGACAGACCATCATGGCAAGACTGTCGATTTCCGGAATGTCATATTGATCATGACCACCAATGCTGGTGCAAGCGATATGGCCAAGGAAGGCATCGGGTTCGGTAACAACATCAGCAAGGAAGACGCTGGCGACGAAGCCGTGAAAAAGATGTTTGCGCCCGAATTCCGCAATCGTCTCGATGCGACAGTTCCGTTCGCATATCTGCCAAACGACGTCGTTGCGCGCGTGGTCGACAAGTTCATTTTGCAACTGGAACTGCAGCTTGCTGACCAGAATGTGCATATTAAACTTGATGACGAAGCCCGTGCATGGCTTACGGAGCGCGGCTATGACAAGCTATATGGTGCACGCCCAATGGCCCGATTGATCCAGGAAAAGATCAAACAGCCACTGGCCGAAGAACTTTTGTTTGGAAAGCTGGTCCATGGTGGCGAGGTTGCGGTACACATCAAGGATGGTCAGCCCGCCTTTGAAGTGACGCCTGCCGCACCTAAAGTCGGGAAAGCAAAGCCACCGAAGAAGGCATCCTCCAAGAAATCCAGCAAAGCGGGTTAAACCGATATTCGTCTAAACCTGCCCAACTGACAGCAGTTGGGCAGATGGCGCAATATCGCGGAACAATTCGGGTTCGGTCCCTGTCATCCATACCTGAGCGCCTGTATCAGCCAATAATGCGAAAAGCGCGGCGCGTCTTGATGGATCGAGGTGCGCCGCGACTTCATCCAGGAGCAAAACCGGCGGCGAACCGCGCTGCGCGGAAACGAGAGCCGCATGGGCAAGAATAAGCGAGAGCAGCAAAGCCTTTTGCTCGCCGGTTGAACACTGTTCTGCCACCTGACCTGATCCACCATGAAAGACATTCAGGTCGGCACGATGTGGGCCAATCAACGTGCGACCGGCAGCAGCGTCACGCCCCCGCCCCTTCCGCCATGCAGTGGCCAGATCGTCATCTGCAACAGCCAATTTTTCAACCAGGCGAATATGTGGCGTGGCGAAGGGTCCAGGGGGCGCGCTGTCCAATTGCAAACTCAGCGCGTCTACAAGCTGCGCACGCGCTGTCAGGATTGCCAACCCGCTGTCTGCCATTTGGGCTTCAAGGGCATCGAGCCAGAGGGCATCTGTAGGGGCAGAGCCCGATAACAGGCGATTGCGCTGTTGCATGGCCTTTTCATAGCGACCGCTGTTGTTGGCATGCGCAGGGTTCAATGCAAGTACGAGGCGATCCAAAAACCTGCGTCGTGCCGCTGCGCCATCGGTGAACAATCGGTCCATATTTGGCGTCAGCCAGATAACAGACAGCCATTCAGCCAGGCTGTTGACGGTCGCATTGCTCGCGTTCACTCTCACCTTTCGGCGGTCGGGTTGTTCTGCCGTGACGCCAGTGCCGATCACATTGCCCCCGACCTCAGCTACAATAGCAAAGCTACCGCTTCCGCCTGTGCGTATTAAATCTGACATTGCCGCGCGGCGAAGGCCACGCCCTGGAACCAAAAGAGAAACTGCCTCAAGGATATTCGTTTTGCCAGCACCATTTGAGCCATGAAGTGCGATGAACTGTGCCTGCGGGCGAATTTCCAAGCCCGCATGATTGCGGAAATCATTCAGGGTCAGTCGAGACAGTGCCATAGCTTTTGCCTGCTATATTATGGTCAATATTGGTCAAGCATCTATTGGCGGTATCCCTTTCCCAATTATTGGTATTATTTCCCAATATGTGAAAATATTCCAACAATGCAAACGTTGAAATTTAAGTTCAAATATTTGTTTTATATAATAAAATAGGAATTGGCACGGGCTATGCTTAATGATTGATATGCCGGAATAGTCCGACACTTCAAAAAAGGAATAACATCATGACACAATATGCACGTACCCAAGTCCTTTCCGCCGTTGCTGCAGTAATCTGCGCTTTTGTCACCATCGGTATCAGCGTTGCACCTGCAGTCGCACCAATCGCTGCTGTTGTAGCGTAACCATTTAAACAAGCCCGTATTTGGGGAGTAATTCGATGTCACGTTTAGCACTAGATAAAACCAACAAGAAGATCCTCGGCGTTTGTGCAGGCCTCGCCAATTGGACGGGCATGGACGCGATGATAATTCGCTTGATCTTCGCCGCTGCCACGGTTGTAGGCTTCGGCTCACCTATTTTGATATATTTTTTGCTGGCAATGATACTCGACTAAGTTCGACTTTTCCACTACCAGGCCCTTATAAGGACAGGAAATTACGATTGAAGAAGATATAAGGCGTCGCCGCCAAGAACATCGCGCGTTCATCCGCGGCGGGGTCGCGATACAGGCAAGTATTCGCGAACATGGCGGCGGAAGGCAGACTGTGGACGTTGTAGGACTGTCCTAGGCCGGCTTTAGAGTCCAAAGCAGTTCGTTTATATATTCAGGCCGCACCATATTCCTGAAATTGCCAGGCTATATTCAACTCAAAGCGCGTGTGGTCTGGTCTCAGGATGCAACCTATGGCTTTGAATTTATATTAAAACTACATTTAGCCATATTCGAGGATATCTTGAAGCGATACCCCCGGCTTCAACGCACCGCCCCCGTGCCGTCAGATGAAAAGAATGTGTGGTATTTTTTAACCAAATACTGAATCTTAACGTAAATTTTTTGCCAGAATTGTCGTAAAACGGAACGAAGTCCCTTTGGAAACCGTTTATGGTCATGTCCGTAGAACAGGAGCGTTCCGACCACAAACAGTCGGCCGACAATCGTGTTGCAGAGCGAAATGCTGTGCAAATGCTCGCTGATTTACGAGTTGGCGTAGGGCAGAAATTCAAGGTATCTGTTCTGGATTTGTCGCGTACAGGATTTCGACTAGAAACCGGCAACCACATCGACGTAGGCAAGAATATTTTCCTGACAATTCCAGACTTTACAAGCCTCGCTGCGCGCATTGCGTGGAATCACGGGGCAATCTATGGCTGCGAGTTCGCTAGCCCCCTACATCAATCAGTTTTCGAGCATATCGCGCGCAAGCACCCTGCAATAACGAATTAGAATTTCAGGCGATTTTGCGCAGGAACACGGACCCGGCTGAATATCCCGCGCCGAATGAGCAAATCAACCCAATGTCGCCCGCGTCCAAATCTTGATTATGTTTATGGAACGCTATGATTGATCCAGCGCTTGACGTGTTGGCATAAGTGTCCAGCACAGTAGGGCTTTCGTCTTCGCTTGCTTCGTGTCCGAGAACCCGTTGTGCAATAAGCCTGTTCATGCCGGTATTGGCCTGATGCAACCACATACGGCGCAAATCTGACCCAGATAGTCCCAAACTTTCGGCATGCTCTGCGATCATCTGGCCAACCATGGGCACAACTTCTTTAAAAACCTTGCGCCCTTCCTGAACAAACAGTTTGTCGTTGCGCGGCCCACTTTGATCGATTGGCCCCTCTCCGGCGGCACGGTTTAGAAATCCGAAATTGTTGCGGATGTTGTTTGAAAATTGCGTTTTGAGACGAGTACCAAGAATTTCCCAATGTTGGGCGGGAGCAAGGTCTTTGGCTTCAATCAAAATGGCCGTCGCAACGTCACCGAAGATGAAATGGCTGTCACGATCTCTCCAGTTCAGGTGCCCCGATGTTATTTCCGGATTTACCACCAGCACAGAGCGCGCGTTTCCGCTTCGGATGTAGTCTGCCGCCGTTTGAATGCCAAATGTGGCAGATGAGCAAGCAACATTCATATCAAAGCCAAATCCACGCTGCATGCCGAGCTCATGCTGGATTTCCACCGCCATGGCGGGATAAGCGCGCTGCATATTTGACGCGGCACACAACACGGCGTCGACGTCCTCAATGTCGCGGCCAGCACTTTGAAGGGCGTCACGACAGGCTGCAACGCCGATTTCCGCCATTAACGATATCTGGTCATTGGGTCGCTCCGGATAGCGCGGCTCCATGATGTCCGGATCAACAATTGCCTTTTTGTCGATCACATGTCGCGATTTGATGCCACTCGCCTTTTCAACGAACTCAACCGAACTGTGCGTGAGCGGTTCTGCATCTGGGTGCGCAGCATTGTAGCGGTCGGCATAGGCATTAAAACTCGCAACCAACTCTTCATTGCTAATGATATCTGGCGGTGTGAACAGTCCGGTTGACGAAATGACTGGAATTGCTCCGTGTGCGTGTTGCGACATATTTTTTCCCGCTGTGGTTTTTATTGCGTCCGGACGCCTAGCGCTTGCGTATTTGTGAAACAAGCCGTTTGAAATGGGGGGCAACGTCGTTATGTGGACGATAGGGGAGGATTACATTAATGTCGTTGACTGAACGTCAGCCCAGCTGGCTGTCCCGGCTATTCAAACGGGTGCTGGTGGGTATTTACAAGCAGGCCGGCTGGCGCGCGCATGGTGTCGTACCCGAACCGCGCAAATTTGTGCTGATCGCTGCGCCGCACACAAGTAATTGGGACTTTGTATATTTTCTAGGTCTGACCGATGAATTGGGTATACGACCACATTTTATGGCCAAAACGTCGCTTTTTCGATGGCCGTTCACAAACTTTATGTTGGATATGGGGGGGGTTCCAGTCGACCGTAATTCGAGCCGCAATTATGTTCAGCAAATGATCGATGAATTCGGCCGCCGTGACGAATTCATGCTAACCATTGCACCCGAGGGAACCCGTGGAACCGTAAAGGCGTGGAAAACCGGATTTTACCATATCGCTATGGGCGCGGGCGTTCCTTTGGTCGTCGGCATGATGGATTATGGAACGAAAACAGGCGGTCTGGGCCCCGCAATTTGGCCTACAGGCGACTATAGAGCGGACATGGATAAAGTTGCGGAAATCTATGGTAAGGTTCGGCCCAAGCACCCGGCAAAAGGCATGACCGAGATATTTGCAAAGGACCAGATATGAGTGACATCGCTACGAATTTGCTGATTAATGCGGCCGCCCTGCTTGTGGTGATTTTGGCGCTGTGGGCATATTCAGTTAAAATTCGCGATGTATCATTTATCGATGCCTTTTGGGCATTCGGCATGGTGCTTCTGGCTTGGGCAACATGGGCGCAGTCGGTATCGCCCGGTGCGCGCTCGCATCTGCTTCTTGGCCTAACCACAATTTGGGGCATGCGACTTTCGCTCCATCTGTGGTCGCGGTGGCGCGCGCACGGCGAAGACCCGCGCTATGCCAAAATCATGGGCAGTGTCATGGAAAAGAAGGGGTGGAACTGGACAAAGACGTCGCTGCTTTCTGTTTTCCTCACTCAGGCTCCCCTGTTATTTATCACATGCTTGCCTGCACAACTTGGTATCTGGGCAAGCGATGGCGGCCGTACGGTCGTCGGCCCGCTCGCATTTTTGGGTACCGTCATCGCGCTGATCGGCATATTGTTTGAAACGGTCGGTGACGCCCAGTTGAACAGGTTCCGCGCCGATCCTGCAAACAAGGGCAAAGTGCTTGATACCGGCCTGTGGCGCTACACACGGCACCCCAATTATTTTGGCGACGCGTGCACCTGGTGGGGCATCTGGCTTGTTGCATGCGAAACGGGCTTGGCTGGATGGATCAGCATCATTGGCCCCATTTTCCTTACCTTCACCTTGACCCGATGGTCAGGCAAGCCTTTGCTTGAAAAAGGCATGAAGAAAACGCGGCCGGAATATGCCGATTACGTCGCGCGGACGTCAGGATTTTTCCCGTTGCCGCCTAAGAAGAATTAACTCAGATCAGGCGACAACGCCAAACAGATCATGTTCATCGGCGTCTTCGATCGTGGCCATGACGACATCACCTGCCTTTAAGGTCGGAGCGACGTCGCGCAGATAGACGTGACCATCGATCTCGGGCGCGTCGGCCTGCGACCGTCCAGTGGCTCCGATGCTATCATCTTCGTCTGGATCGCCTACTTCGTCAATGATGACGGGGATTTTACGTCCGACCTTTGCGGCAAGCTTGGCTGCGCTGATCGCGGCCGTTTTCGCCATGATCCGCTGGAAACGTTCTTCTTTCACTTCTTCCGGGACGGGATTGGGCAAGTTGTTGGCTTGCGCCCCGTCTACCGGTTCAAAGCGGAATGCACCAACGCGGTCCAGTTGAGCCTCTTCCAGCCAATCTAGCAGATATTCGAAATCGGATTCGGTTTCGCCTGGGAAACCGACGACGAAACTCGAACGAATTGCAATATCGGGCGCAATTCCGCGCCACTTCCGGATGCGTTCAAGAACCTTCGCTTCATTTGCTGGCCGCTTCATGGCCTTCAATACATTCGGCGCTGCGTGTTGGAACGGGATATCGAGATAGGGCGTCAAAAATCCTTCCGCCATCAACGGAATGACATCGTCAACATGCGGATAGGGATAGACATAATGTAGCCGCACCCACGGCGCGACACCGTCACTGGTCCTCAGGCCGCCAAGTTCGCGTGCGAGGTCGGTCATGTGCGCCCGCACCTGACGCCCCTTCCACTCGCGTGGTTCATGGCGCGTATCGACGCCATAAGCCGAAGTGTCCTGCGAAATGACCAGAAGTTCCTTGGTACCAGCAGAGACAAGTTTCTCCGCTTCGCGCAGCACGGCATCAATCCGGCGGCTGGCAAGTTTCCCGCGCAGCGACGGAATGATGCAGAACGCGCAGCTATGGTTGCAGCCTTCGGAAATTTTCAAATAGCTGTAATGGCGCGGGGTAAGCTTCAATCCGCCTTCAGGAACCAAATCGACAAAAGCTCCGCGTGTCGGAGGCGCCGCTTCATGCACAGCCGATACAACGGCCTCATATTGATGTGCGCCCGTGATAGCCAATACACCAGGAAAACGCGCGCGAATGACGTCAGCCTCGTTGCCCATGCATCCGGTCACGATCACGCGACCGTTTTCGGCAATGGCTTCACCAATTGCCTCGAGGCTCTCTTCCTTTGCCGAGTCCAGAAAACCGCAAGTGTTGACCAAAACGACATCTGCCCCAGCATAATCGGGGGACAGGCCATAGCCATCCGCGCGCAATTTGGTGAGGATGCGTTCGCTGTCGACCAGCGCCTTGGGGCAGCCGAGCGATACCATGCCGACCTTCGGCGCTGCTTTGATTACTGTTGCCATGATGGCGGGCCGCATAGCCGGTTTCGACAGGCTTGTCACGGCTAGCGAACAAGCGCATGCGCATGAGACCATTTTTCAGGAGAAAAATTCCATGGCAAACGCAAATCTATTGGCGATCTTGGTCGCGGCAGCGACCGGCTTTTTGATTGGTGGGCTTTGGTATGGCCCTTTGTTCGGCAAAGCATGGATGGCAGAAAATGGATTTACCGAAGCGCAACTGCGGGCCGGAAATATGATCAAAATCTACGGACTGACGTTTGCCTTTTCAGTACTATCGGCAGTCTTCCTTGGCCATCTGCTCGCGTTTTTTGATACAAGCGCCCGTGCAACGATCATGATCTCGACGGGCATTTCGCTTGGCTATATCATTCCGGCGATCGGCACCAATTACCTGTTTTCGCGAAAGTCAGGGCGCCTTTTTGCAATTGATGCCGGGTATTGGGTGGTATTTTATGCCGCGATGGGTTTGGTTTTCCTGTTGCTTGGGCATTAACTTTTTGACGGGATGATCTGCACCAAAAGATCCCCTGTCTCAAGCTTTTGGGCCTCCTTCTGCCAAAAACCGAAGTTCATGCCATTGCGGTAGATGCGCAAGCCAATGCCATCGGGCAAGTCACGCAGGCTTTTGCCAACTTCTCCCGGCGTAACTGTCCGTTCCCTGATGAGAACCTCGCCTCCAACCGATGCAAGATCGGTGAGATATTCTGAAATATGCTCCCCATGGCATGAGCTTGCCAGCAGCAGCCCAGTAAAACTAACGGGATTGATGACCGTTGTGGCGCCTGCCTGTCGCGCGAGCAGTTCATTATCGTCTGCTCTGATGACCACGCTGATGGGAACGTTCGGAGACAGATGGCGGACGGTGAGAACCATCAGGATTGACGCATCATCCCGTCCTGCGGACACAATGACCGACGATGCCTGTTTGATGCGGATTGCATTCAGGATTTCGTCCCGCGTTGCATCCCCGCATAGAATGTTGCACCCAAGATCCTCAGCCTCAGCGAGCCGATCCTCGCTGCGGTCTACTACGACGATATCCTTCGGGTCCGTTCCGCGCTTGATGAGCTCCGTGACGGCTTGAGATCCGCTGACACCGAAACCCAAGGTAACGATATGTCCAGTCAAGGTTTGCTGAATTTTTTTCATACGCCATTTTTCCCAGCTGCGTTTGATGACGAAGTTATAGGCCGTGCCTACAAAAATGAAGATGACGGCAATCCGGACCGGCGTCACAATGATCGCTTCGATAAAACGTGATCGATCAGATATCGGCGCAATATCCCCGAATCCGGTAGTTGTGACCGATATCATGGTAAAATACACAACATCGAGAAAACTAATCACCCCGTCATGGTTGTCCTTTAAACCGGCCCGATCAAACCAGTGGATAACGATGACCAGAAGAATGAGGAAAAAGGCCAACGACAGGCGCAGCAAAACGTCTGCCCACACGGGCAACTTGCTGGCCCGACGCAATGCGGCCTTAAATTTATATGGTTTCGGGGGATCAGCCATTAACGGGCATCCAGCCTAAAGTTTGAAAGGCGCATAAGCTGCTAAGCGAGAGGTTAGCCCTATTACCGTCAGCCCCAACCGCATTGTCGCCCCTTTATTCGCTATATGCTTGCGTTAATGTGGCCAAAGATTCGCGGTGCGTCAAATCCAGCTGCAGCGGTGTGACGGCAATATACCCGTCGTCGATGACTTCAAGGTCGGTATCATGGCCTGGGCTATGCAACATTCCATGCAAACCAAACCAATAATAATCGTACCCACGTGGATCTGTGCCTTTGACAATGGAACCGCGGCTGTAATCGTGAAAGCCCTGACGCGCGACTTTGATACCCTTTACATCCTGCGGCAGCAGAGGCGGAAAATTGATATTCGTCAACGTGCGCGGCATAAACGGCATTGCAATCAGCGGCCGAAGTACCCGTTCGCCCCACGCTTCTGCCGCGGAAAATGGCACGGCATCGGCCATGCCTTCTTTGCTGTAGACCTGGCTAAGCGCGATGGATCGGATACCAGCCAGCGCGCCCTCCATCGCTGCGGAGACCGTGCCCGAATATGTAATATCATCGCCTAGATTGGCACCGCGATTGACGCCGGACAAAATAAGATCAGGCTTGGCATCCTTCATGATGACGCCAATACCGAGCATGACCGAATCCGTCGGCGTACCTGCAACAGAATAATGCTTTTCGCCATGCTCACGAATGCGCACTGGTTTGGTCAGCGTGAGCGAATGGCCAGCGCCCGAATTTTCCTCGGCGGGCGCAACAATCCAGACGTCATCGCTGATTGAACGCGCAATGGATTCCAATACTTTGAGGCCTGGAGCATGTACGCCGTCGTCGTTGGTGAGCAATATACGCATCAGGCCAAGGCCTCCAATTTTGTAAGACTGCCCATATAAGGAAGCAACGCTGCCGGAACAGTCACACTGCCATCCGCCTGCTGATGATTTTCGAGGACTGCAACAAGCGTGCGGCCAACGGCAAGACCAGAACCGTTCAGCGTGTGCACGAACACATTGCCCTTACCTTCTGACGGGCGAAAACGCGTATTCATCCTACGGGCTTGCCAGTCGCCACAATTGGAGCAGCTTGAAATCTCACGATACAAACCCTGCCCCGGCAACCATACCTCAAGGTCGTAAGTCCGGCGCGCGCTCGCTCCCATGTCGCCCGTACACAACAGCATCTTGCGATACGGCAGCTCAAGCGCCTGCAATATGCCTTCGGCGCTTTCGACCATGCGCTCATGTTCTGTGGCGCTTTCTTCCGGGCGTACGATGGACACCAGTTCGACCTTTTCAAATTGGTGCTGCCGGATCAGCCCCTTTGTGTCGCGCCCCGCCGCGCCGGCTTCCGAACGGAAACAAGGCGTCAACGCGGTCAATCTTATCGGTAGCGCGCTTTCGTCCAATATTTGTTCACGAACGCTGTTGGTCAGCGACACCTCAGCGGTCGGGATGAGCCAGCGACCATCGGTTGTTTGGAAATTGTCTTCGGCAAATTTGGGAAGCTGTCCCGTTCCAAACAGCGATTCCTGACGCACCAGATAAGGAGTTGCGCATTCGGTGTAGCCGCGCTGCGCTGTCTGGTAATCCAGCATGAACTGCCCAAGTGCGCGATTAAGCCGCGCCATTTGACCACGCATGAACGTGAACCGCGCGCCCGAAATGGCAACGCCGGTTTCAAAATCCAAACCGAGTGCCGGGCCAACATCTGCATGGTCGCGCGGAGGAAAATCAAATTGGCGCGGTGTACCCCAACGCGCAATCTCTACATTGTCGGATTCGTCGGCACCGTCTGGCGTATCTGCCAATGGCAGGTTCGGCAGACCCGCAAGCAGTGCGTCGAGTTCACCCGCGGCCGCCCGTTCGCGTTCTTCCAGAAGCGGCAAAGTCTCTTTGAGTTGCGCAACCTCCGCTTTCAGCGTGTCTGCCAACGCTGTGTCACTCTTGCCCATCGCAGCACCAATTGCTTTTGATGCCTCATTTCGGCGGGCCTGCGCATTTTGCATTTCGGTCAAAACCGCCCGGCGATCTTCGTCCAACGCTATTATCGAAGCAGCAACGGGTGGCGCCCCCCTGCGGACGAGGGCGGCATCAAATTCTTGCGGATTTTCGCGGATATACTTCAGGTCATGCATGATGCGAGGCTATGCCGCGCAAGGCGCCCTTCCGCAATGAAAAAGGTCCGCCGAAGATGAAACCCGATCGCACAATATCATGCAAGGTTCCATGCGCGATAATTTGCCCACACCCGTTGGACGACACGTTTCTCCGGTGCCGTTGTCAACTTCGGACATAGCCAAATAGCCGTGACAATAACCGCGATTTCCATTAACCATTTTTCTTCAATTGAAAGACACAAAACAACATCATTTCATAATGTTAGTAATTTGGCATTTTTCGACGAAATGGTTGCCATTTCTCATTTTGGGTCGTTTCCACAACTTTTGTCAAATTGTACGGACAGCGTCACATTTGGCGCTTGTGCGGTATATTGCCGGAGTCTATAGCGCCGCGGGAGTGGACAGATGCAGGCTTATTCGTTTTCGATGGCCGGCCAGAGGTGGAGGAATAACGATGGGCGCGAGCGCTAAGCCTCAAGATACAAATGGAGAAATGAGCGTCTCCGACTTTGATCTCGATCCGTCATATGTTCCTGGCGAAGATGAACCGTTTATGAGCGAGCGGCAATTGCGCTACTTTGAAAAACAGCTTGTTGACTGGAAAAACAGCATATTGGCGGAAGCTCAAGGTACTCTAAACCAGCTTCAAGACGGCCCGATGCGCGAACCGGACTTGAACGACCGCGCCTCAAGCGAAACCGACTGGGGCATCGAGCTTCGGACTCGCGACCGTCAACGCAAGCTTATAGCAAAGATTGATGCAGCACTTCGCCGTATAAGCGAAGGTGAATATGGTTATTGTCAGGTGACGGGGGAGCCTATCTCTCTGGCTCGGCTACGTGCCCGGCCGATTGCCACCATGACTTTAGAAGCCCAAGAAAGACATGAGCGTCAAGAACGCGTTTCAAGAGACGACTGAACAGCTGGTTGTTTAGAAACTTTGGTTAATATGTGGCGGAAAAGAGGGAATATACCTTCGCCTATTAACCTTTTGTCGATATTTGGATGCCACTGTAAAAGCATCAATTGACCCCAATTTTGTGCTTGGTGCTGCAACATGAATGACTCATTGAGCGATAAAAAATTGTCCGCTGCGAAGCGCGGCATGGGTCGCGATAGTCTTTTGCTCAGGGCAATTTTGCGTTTTCCGAATACCGGCGAAGAGCGCGAGGTGCGTATACGAAATCTGTCAGCAGGCGGACTGATGGCGGAAATTCCAGTCGATGTTTCGCTCGGTGACCAAGTGGAAGTCAATCTCCAGAATATCGGTTGGCTCAGCGGCCACGTGGCTTGGGTGACTGACGGGCGTATCGGTATAGCGTTCAATCATCCCATCAACCCGAAAGACGCGCGCAAGCCAGTCGGGGTGTCAGAGCTGGATATTCCCAACTATCTGAAAAAGCTAAACCAAACCACAAACCCCAGCAAATTGCGCCGCGTCTAACTCAGTCATCGAGACAGTAAATATCGACGGGAACAACGATTTTATCGAGTACCCGGCCAATAGGATAAGCAGACTTGCGACCCTGCTCGATTGCGGACTCTAGCACTTCCCGCTTTTTTGACCCGTTAATTACGATGATGGCCGTTCGCGCCACGCCAATGGCTGATCCCGTCAAGGTGACTCTGTTTACAGGTGCTTCGGGAGGTAATGGGTCAGGTGCAACCCCGACTGCGCGGACCTCTTTATTAGCCTCAATGGCCGATTCCATATCCGGCCCGGGGAATATCGATGCGGTGTGACCATCAGCCCCCATGCCAAGCCAAACGAGATCGGGCGGCCAATGAAGATCGGCCAGGCGCGCATTTGCTGCTCCACCTGCCAATTTATAATCGGCAGCATCGCTGGCTATCGGCAAAACCCTCGCACCCTTTGGAATGAAGATTTTGGCAATCATCGCAACATTGGACATCGGATTGTCTACAGGCACGAGCCGGTCATCAGTCGGAATGATGGTTACGCTCTTCCAGCGGATGTTGGCTTGGGCCAGCTTTTCCAAAATAGGCTTTGGAGTCGCACCGCCGGGAAACGCGACAAGTGCCTGACCACGGGCATCGAGCGCACTTTCGATAATGAAACTTACGTCCCCGACAACCGCGTCGATCAAATCTTCCGCAGCATCAAAATCCCACCATTCGATTTCTTCGGCCATAAATCATGCGTCTCCGTTATTTCCGTAATGCCGATGCGGCACGCGCTGCCAATTCAATCGCCGCGCTATCGGGAACGCCTTTACCAACAAGCCAGCTTCCGCCAACACATAAAATTTCTGCAACCGCGAGCCATTCTGCCGCAGTGTCCAGCTTTATGCCACCTGTCGGACAAAATTTGCACTGGCCAAATGGGCCAATGAGCGATTTGAGCGCTGGCAAACCGCCATTGGCTTCGGCAGGGAAGAATTTGAAATGCGTGAGGCCCAAGTCGAGCCCGCGCATGATATCGCCGGCGGTCGCCACACCGGGCAAAAATGGAATATTCTTCGAAATGGCAGCCTTGCCCAGATTGTCCGTCAGTCCAGGCGAAACAATAAATTCTGCGCCTGCTGCAATGGCGCTTTCCAAACCAGATACATCAACAATAGTCCCCGCACCCACAATGGCGCCGGGAACCTTTTTCATCTCCGCTATCGCGTCCAGGGCTGCGGCTGTGCGCAATGTCACCTCAAGCACGGGAAGACCGCCGGCGACCAAAGCCTCAGCAATGACTCGGGCATGTGCAGCATCCTCAATGACCAGCACTGGGATGACTGGCGCGGTGCGCATGATTTTCTCAACAGGCGTCATGTACGGTCTTTCTCAAATATGTTGCTGGGCATAAGCGGCGGCTGCTCCAAACAGGCCGGGCTGCGGATGGGTTATGAGCTTCACGGGGATCCCAGACATCAGCCCTTCAAAGCGGCCCTTGGCCCGGAAGCGTTCAGCAAAGCCAGACCGGACCAGACTGTCTTTAATGCGCAAGCCCAGACCGCCGGCGATCACAACGCCTGCAAATCCTCCTTGCGCAAGTGTTATGTCGCCCGCGACGCTGCCGAGCGAAAGACAGAAGCGATCAACGGCTGCGGCCGCGAGGCTATCGTCGCCCGACATACCCATTTGCCATAAAGTCTTGTCATCAAATTGCTGCACCGCCCGCCCCTCGATAGCGGCCAAGGTTTCATACAGGTCTATTAGCCCAGGCCCCGATACAACGCGCTCAACCGATACCCGGCGGTAGCGTTTGCGCAACCGCGCAAGCACTGCGTCCTCAATTGCGTCGAGCGGCGCAAAGTCGATATGGCCACCCTCGGTCGCCTGCACATGGTAATCGCTGCCCTTGCGCCAGACATGCGCAACACCAAGACCTGTTCCAGGGCCGATAATGCTTAACGTACCTTCAGTCGCGAAATCCTGTTCTGGTCCGGTCAGATGCTGAAAATGCTCAGGTCCGGCTTGGGCCACCGCATGTCCCACCGCCCCAAAATCATTGATGATCACAAAGCTGTCCACGCCCAGCTTTTCGCATACGAGCGAGCGTCGGATGATCCATGGGTTGTTTGTAAGCTTGATGATGTCGGCGTCCACGGGACCAGCAATGGCGATCGCTGCCGCACGAGGAAGCGGTGCGCCACTGACGCGTTCGAATTCCTGCCACGCCGTCTGGAAACTTGCATGCTCGGCCGTTTTCAAAGTGACCGCTTCTTCCAATCCAGTGACGCGGCCGCCTTCGACGTCAGCAAGGGCAAATCGTGCGTGCGTTCCGCCGATATCAACTGCAACGACCGCTGTCATAGTCCTGCAGCCGCCAACATCGCCGATCCGCCCTTTTCCGCCTCATCTGCGGTTGCGCGCATGAGCGCGAACAGCTCGCGCCCCGTGCCCATCTGCTGGACAGGTTGCGATGCTGGTGCACGGGCTGCCCAGACATCTTCGTTGACTAGAACCGACAACGTGCCGGTGTTGGCACACAGTCGCACAATGTCCCCATCCCACAACTTTGCAATTTCCCCACCGCGCGCCGCTTCAGGGCTTAGGTGGATCGCGGCTGGTACCTTGCCCGAGGCGCCGGACATGCGGCCATCGGTCACCAGAGCGACATTAAAGCCCTTGTCCTGCAAAACACCCAAAGGCGGCGTCAGCTTGTGCAATTCGGGCATCCCATTGGCTGCTGGCCCCTGAAAGCGGATGACGACGATCACATCACGCTCCAGCTCGCCTGCCTTGAACGCGGCGAGTGCGTCATTCTGGTCGTCAAAAACGAGTACGGGAGCTTCTATGGTCCACCGCGCTGGGTCAACCGCGCTGGTCTTGAATGTCGCGCGGCCCAGATTGCCAGTGACAAGGCGCATACCGCCATCAGGGCTGAATGGCGCAGATGGCGGACGCAGCATCGTATCATCCGCCGTAATCGCTGGCGCATCGCGCCATATGAGCGCGTCATTGTCCAGAGCAGGCTCACGCCCATAGTCGGTCAAGTCGTCCCCAGCCACGGTCATTATATCACGATGGAGGAGGCCCGCGTCAATCAGTTCACGGATGACAAAGCCCATGCCGCCCGCTGCGTGGAAATGGTTCACATCGCCAGAGCCATTGGGATAGACACGGGCAATTAACGGGACGACCGACGACAATTGATCCAGATCTTCCCAGTTGATCATGATCCCCGCTGCACGCGCAATGGCGGGAATATGCAACGCGTGGTTCGTTGACCCGCCAGTGGCAAGTAAACCGACACAGGCATTGACGATCGCCTTTTCGTCGACGCAGCGCCCAAGTGGCCGGTAATCATCGTCTTCCCATCCGATCTTGGTCAACCGGTGGACCGCAGCGCGGGTGAGCTCGGTGCGCAGCTTGGTACCGGGATTGATGAAGGCAGCGCCCGGTATGTGCAGGCCCATGACTTCCATCATCATCTGGTTGGAATTTGCGGTTCCGTAAAATGTGCAGGTGCCTGCGCTGTGGTAGGATGCAGCCTCCGCCTCGAGCAGTTCCGCACGGCCGACCTTGCCCTCGGCATATAGCTGGCGGACGCGCTGCTTTTCCTTGTTGGCCAAGCCCGACGGCATTGGCCCTGCTGGCACGAGGATTGTTGGCAAATGCCCAAATCGCAATGCGCCAATCAAAAGACCAGGAACAATCTTATCGCAAATGCCAAGCATGGCAACGCTTTCGAACATGCCGTGGCTTAATCCAACCGCCGTTGCCATCGCGATGACATCTCGGCTGAACAAGGACAACTCCATGGAGTCCTGGCCCTGCGTGACGCCGTCACACATGGCTGGTGTAGATCCGGCCACTTGTGCGGTTGCGCCAACTTCGCGCGCGAAGATTTTCATCTGCTCGGGATATCGGCCATAAGGCTGATGTGCGGACAGCATGTCGTTATACGCGCTGACGATGCCGATATTCATCGCCTTGCCATCGCGAATGACCGGCTTGTCGTCGCCACTCGCCGCAAAGCCGTGCGCCAGATTGCCGCAACTTAACGCCGTGCGGTTCAAACCTGCGTCGCGCTGCTTGGCTATCAAGTCCAGATAGGCCTGACGCCCCGTCCTCGACCGCGCGACAATGCGCTCGGTCACTGCTTCGACGGTATAATGAAGTTTACTCATGCCAGCTCACCCCGTCGCGTTCGGTTAAAGCGATTGCAGCATTGGGACCCCAGCTGCCCGCACCATAGGCTTTTGGTTTCAACGCTGTAGCGCTCCACAAAGCCCGTATGGCATCGATCCACGTCCACTGAGACTCAACCTCATCCCGGCGCACAAATAGCGTTTGGTCGCCTTCTATCAGGTCGAGAAGCAGCCGTTCATACGCAATGCGACGACGCGACCCGGCGAAGGCTGCCGTCAGCGACAGATCCAATGGAACTTCGCGCAAGGTGACCCCGCCACGATCCAGACCAGGCTCTTTCGCCATCACCAACAGCCGCACATATTCCTCTGGCTGCAGACGGATGACCAGGGTGTTTGCTTCAAGCTTGCCACCGCGGTCCTTGAAGACATTGTGCGGAACCGGCTTGAACTGGATGACAATCTCGCTCCGCCGCTCGGGTAGTCTTTTTCCGGTCCGTAGAAAAAACGGAACGCCTTGCCAGCGCCAGTTGTCGACATAGGCCTTGATCGCGACAAAAGTTTCGGTGTCCGATGGTTTGCCGAGATCGCTTTCATAGCTCTTGACCGCATCGCCCTTTACTGCGCCGTCCGTATATTTGCCTGTCACAACATCGCCTTCGACAACCGGGCGCAGCGCACGAAGCACCTTGACCTTCTCGTCGCGAATGGCGGTCGCATCCAGACTGGCCGGCGGCTCCATTGCGATGAGCGCGAGCAGTTGCAGCATGTGGTTTTGAACCATGTCGCGCAGTGCGCCGGTGTCGTCGTAAAAACCAGCGCGTCCTTCAAGGCCGACGGTTTCGCTGACGGTGATTTGCACATGTGCAATGGCGTTGGCGTTCCACAGCGGCTCGAACAGCATGTTGGCAAAACGCAAGGCCATCAGGTTCTGCACGGTTTCCTTGCCCAGATAATGGTCGATGCGGAATGTCCGCTTTTCCGGGAATACCGCATTGACCGCATCATTGATGTGGCGCGAGGATGCCAGATCATTTCCCAGAGGCTTTTCAAGGCCGATGCGGACATTGTCGCCCGAAAGCCCCGCATGATGCAGGCCCTTGATCGTTGGTTCAAACAAGGAGGGCGCAGTTGACAAGAATATCGAAAGTCCGCCCGAGATGTCACCTATGGTTTCCGCGAGTTTCACAAAACCATCCGGATTGGAGGCATCCAGCGCGACATAATGCAGGCGTTGCAGGAATGCGTCGATCAAGCCTTCGGCCTTGCGGTCATCGGGAAGAAATTCACATAACGCCGCACGCGCCATGTCGCGAAATGCCTCGTCCGACAATGCGCTGCGTGCTGTGCCGAAAATGCGCAGATCAGGCTCAATCAAACCATCCGCATGCAGCGCATATAGTGACGGCAGGAGCATCCGGCGTGACAGGTCTCCCGTCGCCCCAAATAGCAGCAAGGTGGAACTGTGTTCGCTCATTCCCTCGATCTCCCGGCAAGGCCAAAAAATATGCCCTGCATTATCGCCCCTCCCTTTATCCTGAAGCGTGGGAGCGTCTAGCGCTTATTCGTATGCACCGGCTTCGCTTTGCGCCCAAGCCCGCTGACCTTCCATGCCCATCGATATCAATATGGGATCATTGTTCTGGCGCGACTGGAAATCCGCCTTGCCTGAAAGCCCGCGCCACCCCGACGCAATCAGCGCCTGAGCCGTCGGTGCGCCTAAGGTTGTACCCGGGCCCAGGACGATGATCGCGTCGGGCGCAAACTCGGCTGCCGCAACCTGCACCGCACGCGTAAAATCATAGCTATCGGTCAATTGTGCGCCAAGCGTGTAACCGTAAATCGCATCGCGGCCAAAGGCGCCGGGCGCCCAAATACGGCCCTGCCCGTCAATGGCCGGAATAACACCGCGCCCGAAATCACCGGCATTATTGATGGCGCGCGCCATTGGCACGATATGGTCCAGCAATGAACTGTGGAACGCAGCATGGTGCATCAGGCGCAACGGGAAACGGTCGTCTTTCGGCAAATGTTCAGTCAGCCACTTTAGCCCGGCGTCATCCGCAGCGAACACGATCATCCCGCCGAGACGGATGGAAACCGAGACAGTTATCCCAGAAACAAGCTTTGCTTTATCCAATAGGTCATTGATAAATTGAATTTTATCGGCTTTAATTTTCCAATCATCATCAACCATGGACCAGACGATTTGGCCGCCCGTGCCATGCTCATGCATCAGCCCCCCCATGTTGTTGACCAGCCGCGCGCCAGCCTCAAGGTCAAGAATGCCAGCACATGCCAGGGCGAGATACCAGCCCATCGAATTCCCCGTCACGGCCACGATATCGAAGGCATTCCGGTCAATCGCTGCGAAGTCGGCCATGGCGCATGCGTAAATCAACGGCGACGCGTTATCGCCAGTCATATGGAACGATGGCGCATATTTCTCGGCATTGTCCAGCTGTGAGACCAGAACTTGTCCGTTTGCTTTGCGGACGGCATCGACCGTCGCAACAATATCGGAGCGTGCGGCGTTATATCTCCGCAAATAGCCGAGGTCAGCGGCGTTATAGGTGCCACGTCCCGGGCAAACCACCAGTGCACGCTTTTTCATGCGACGGCCGCCCGTGCGGCTTCAAGGATGGACTCTTTGCTGGGCAGCACCAGCTCGGCGGCTGGCCCCAACGGAATGAAGCAATCCTCGGCGGTAATGCGGCTGACGGCCCCGCCGCGTCCCGCTTCGGTCAATATCGTCATCAGCTTTTCGCTTAAGCTGCCCGACCGCCGACATTCGTCGACAATCAATATCTTCCGGCAATCTGCGACTGCAGCCACCATCGCCTCTGCATTCAGAGGATGTAGCCAGCGCAGGTCAATGATCCGCAAGGAAATGCCTTGAGCTTCCAGATCAGGCGCTGCTTGTCGCGAAAGATAATAACCATTTCCATAAGTTATGATGGCCAGTTCAGTTCCTTCACCAAATTGTCCAAGTGCACCTAGCGGGATTTCAACATCGTCGCCGGGCGCAACATAAGGGGCCTGCCACCCTGCATCCTCCGAAACATGCAGATCGCTCATATGGTAAAGCGCAATCGGCTCGACAAACACCACGACCCGGCTGTCCTCATGCGCCAGCCGCACGCATTCGCGCAGCATCGCTGACGCATCGGCTGGGTTCGAAGGGCAAGCAACGATAATGCCCGGAATATCAGTCAGAACGGCAAGGCTGTTGTCGTTATGGAAATGTCCGCCAAAACCTTTTTGATAGGGCAAGCCCGCGACACGCATGACCATCGGGTTGCGATATTGCCGGTTCGAAAAGAACGAAAGCGTCGCCGCCTCGCCGCGGATCTGGTCTTCGGCATTGTGCAGATAGGCCAGAAACTGGATTTCGGGGATGGGCACAAAGCCGTTATGCGCCATGCCGATGGCAAGCCCCAGTATCGTCTGTTCATCCAGCAAGGTGTCGAACACGCGGGCAGCGCCAAATTTTTCCTGCAAGCCCTGCGTAACGCCATATACGCCGCCCTTGCGCGCCACATCTTCGCCAAACAATGCAACATTGGGATATTGCAACATGATATCCGCCAACGCGAAGTTGATGCTTTTGGCCAGAGTCACCGGCTTTGCCAGATTGCGCGCGTCCTTGGCGAAAAGCGTATCGCGCTTTTCCTTGGTAACTAAAGGCTGCGCGGGCCTTGTGGATTTATCGGGCGCGATGGAGGCCATCACCTCAGCGGCTATGGTCAGCCGCGGCTTTGCGAGGGCATCAAGCGCCACCCGGTCAACGCGCGCGCGCATATCTTCATAGCGTGCGACAATCTCGGCGCCTGACATACCCGCTTGCTCGTGCAAAATGCGGGCACTGTGAAGCAGCGGGTCCTGCGCCTCACCCGCTTCGATCTGCGCAATGGGTGCGTAGCTTAGTTCTACGTCAGCGCCAGCGTGGCCCATCAGGCGGATCGTCTGCATATGCAGAAAAACCGGCTTGCGACGACTGCGCGCATAATCCACCGCCTCGGTGCATCCGCGCAGTGCGTCATTGAGATCAGCGCCATCACAAGCCACATAATGTAATGCGGGGCGGTTTTCGAAATTAGCCGCAATCCAGCCGCCTGGTGTGCGGACGGAAATCCCAATGCCATTGTCTTCGCATAGAAAGACGATCGGCATGGGCAAATGCTGATACGCGGCCCAGCAGGCGGCGTTGAACGCACCTTGTGATGTCGAATGGTTCGCCGACGCATCGCCAAACGAACACAATATGATGGAATCATGCGGCAGCACCGCATCCGCGAGTTGAAGCCGTTGCGCCATCCCGAGCGAATGCGCTGCACCAACGGCCTTGGGCAGATGCGAGGCAATGGTGCTGGTTTGTGGGGGCACGAAGCTATGGGCACATCCCAAAACCTTATGCCGCCCGCCTGAGATCGGGTCATCCGCCGATGCGGCGAATGAAAGCGCCATGTCATGTAAAGGCGTCAGTCCGCCCACCTGCTTCTTGCGCTGGATCAGGAACGCGCCATCGCGATAATGCAGAAAAGCCATATCGGTAGCGCGAGTGGCGGCGGCCATGGCAGCTGTGCCCTCATGCCCCGAACTGCCAATTGAATAGAAGGTTTTTCCTTTGGATCGCCGCGCCCAAAGATCCAGATGCCGGCTCATGATCTGACTGTCGAACAAATCGACAAGCACATGTGGGGCAGCGAGAGCCACTAATGTATTGGCGCGGGGGGCTGGAAAGTCATGTGCGGCGACACGGCTGGAAAATGCCGCATCTAATATCGTTGGACGGTCAAACATAACGCGGGATGATTAACGCCAAAGGACGCAAAAGCCACAGCAAAGTGATATTTTCAATCGCACGATTAAATTGCTGGATTTGTATAAATTCATCGATAGGATGAGACACTCAAAGTTAGTTTCTTCCCGGAGTTACCCACCCGGGAAGCGTGAGAGCGCCGGTATCCTAATATGAGCAGCAAATGCCACAGGGGTTTCGGTTGAAAAGGAGGAGAGAGAGAAATGCGTCGATTTAATCGTGTAATTACGGCTGCCTTATGCAGCACCATCTGCAGCGCGATGTTTGTACCAGCAGCATATGCCCAACAATCCGAAGCAGACGATAATGACAATGAGCCAATCATTGTTACCGCAACGCTGCGCGCAATGGACGTGCAAGACATTCCGCTCGCCGTAACGGCCGTCGCGCCAGAGGCGTTGGAACGCGAAGGCGTCTCGGACATTAAAACCCTGTCCTCAATCTCGCCAAGCTTCAACATTCAGTCGTCACAGACAGAGACGCAAGGCACATCCATCAAAATTCGCGGCGTCGGCACAACCGGCAACAATACGGGTCTTGAAAGCTCAGTGGGCGTATTCATCGACGGCGTGTATCAATCGCGGCCTGGCGTTGCTTTAGGCGATCTGGTGGACCTTGAGCGGCTCGAAATCCTGCGCGGACCGCAAGGCACGCTGTTTGGTCGCAACACATCTGCTGGCGCACTGAACATCACCACAAAACGCGCCAACCTCTCAGAAGTCGAAGGCTTCGCAAACGCCAGCTACGGCAATTACAACTTCATCAATGTGCAAGGCGGTATCAGCGTTCCGATTGTGCAGGATGTTGCAGCATTCCGCATCGCAGGCACTTACCGCAAGCGCGATGGCTATCTGAAAAGCTCAACAGGCGCAGACAGCAACGACCGTGATCGGTACATGATTCGCGGCCAACTCTATATAGAGCCAACTGCAGATATCAGCGTTCGCCTGCTCGCAGACTATTCAAAAGTCGATGAACATTGCTGCGATGCCGTTATCATCCGTGAAACCGAACTGGCTCCCTTTGCGGCGTTCCATGGACTTGCCAGTGACGGAGTCGACCAGTTCGGCCAGTCGGCTCTGCAAAATCTTGCGACGAACGGCCAGCGCTTCTTCAATGGCGCTGAACAATGGGGCGTATCGGGTGAGGTCAAGTGGGATTTCGGTCCTGCCAAACTGACCTATATTGGTTCTTACCGCGATTTTAAGTCGAGTTCGACAGCCGAATCTGATTTTACCAGCCTGCGAATTTTCACCACGGGCGTAGGCGGCTCGATCCAGGCACCAGGCGTTTTGCCCAATGGTGACAGGATCAAAACATTTACTCAGGAACTCAGGCTTCAAGGCACCGCGTTCAATGACAAGCTGGATTGGTTGATCGGCGGCTTTTATTCCAACGAGGATATTGCTGCCCAACAGACAATGTCATTTGGCGCTGACTATCAAGCTGCAAACAGCGCGTTCAACTTTGGACCTGTTGCAGGGGTCAATCCCCTGTTCGCTCTGACAGCCTTAGGCTCAGGTGGCACTGCGGCCGCGCCGACACCGGGCTTGCCAGTCAATTCGCTGAATTCATTTGGCAACAACCTGTTTACGCAGGACGCAAAAAGCTATTCGTTCTTCACGCATAACGTGTTCAACATCACAGATAAATTGAGCCTGACACTCGGCGCGAGATACGTGAATGAGACGAAAGATGCTGCGTTCAACCAAATCAGCGCCAGCAACGGTGCGTGCCAAGCCAGTGTCAACGGTGTGCTCACGGGACTGGTTCCTGCCCCGCTGCGCGCAGGTCTGGTCGGGCTTAACTGCTTCCCGTTTGCAGTTCCCGTCAACCTAACGGCGCCAGCGGTTGCAGGCGGCGGGCTGGCAAGTTCCAAGCTGCCGTTGCCGCGCCTATGGTCAAACCGGTTCAAGGACGATGAAATTACCTATACCGGCCAAGTCGGCTACAAAGCCAATGAGGACTTGCTGATTTATGCAGGGTACAGCCATGGCTTCAAATCAGGCGGCTTTAACCTTGACCCGACCGCAGCAAATCTCACCAACTCGACCGCGGTCCTGACAACTGGTGCAGCGCCCATTTACGCTGATCCCCGGTTCAAGTCCGAAAAGGTCAACCAGATCGAAGTTGGCGTCAAGGCAACATTCGGACCGATCAAGGCCAACCTTGCTTTGTTCGATATGAAGATGAGCGATTTCCAGGTGCTTGAATTCACTGGTGTCCAGTTCCTGACCTTCAACGTCAACTCGGCTCGGTCCACCGGAGCCGAACTCGAGCTGTTCGGGAATTTCAGCAACCATATGAGCGGTAATTTGGCGGTGACTTATGCCGATGCCCGCTATCCAAGCGATTGCGCTGTCGGCGTCGCACCCGATGCACTGCCATCGGTAGTTCGCCTATGCGGTCAGGACCTGACCAACGCGCCGAAGTTTACTGGCGTTGCTGGGCTGACCTATGACGGTCCATTGAACAGCTCTGGCTGGGGATTGCTGGTCAATGGCAGCATCAATTATTCGGACAGCAGAACGACCCGGACAATTGACCTCGATACCAACGGCCTCCCCGTGCCGCTGGCTCGTCAGGAAAACTACTTTAAGATGAACGCACGCATCGGGCTTACCACGCCGGATGAGCGTTTCACATTTGAACTGTGGGGCACGAACCTGTCGAACGAGATCACGCGCGGCATCACCGCCAACACGCCGTTGCGTGGCGGCGCTGGCACGCGGTCGCTCATCGGTTTCGTCGAAGAACCGCGCATGTATGGCCTGACGGTCCGCGCCAAGTTCTAAAGTCGCATAGGCAAATAAAAAGGGCGGCCTCCGAAACGGGGCCGCCCTTTTTTATGCCTGCGCTTTAGATTTAAGCGGCTGCTTTATACAGGGTCTCACCCTTGTCCGCCATTTCGCGGAAGCTTTTGGGTGGTGCAAAGCGGTTGCCGAACCGCTGCGCCAGGTTGTCGGCGATTCGCACGAAGTTTTCCAAGCCAACCGTGTCGATATAGCTCATTGGGCCACCCGTATATGGCGCGAAACCCCATCCGAAGATGGCACCCAGATCAGCGCTCTGCGGGTCAGCGACAACATGTTCTTCAAAGCATTGTGCGGTGGCGATAAGCTGAATGTACAACAAACGCTGTTTGACTTCTTCGACCGACGGCTGTTCGGCGGCGAGCGGATAATGCGCGGACATGCCTTGCCACAGACCAAGGCGTTCGCCCTTGTCGTCATAGTCGTAGAAACCGGAACCAAAACGGCGGCCCTTCCGGCCAAGCTTGACCACCATCAACTCCATGAAATCTTCAGTGCCGCTTGGCTGATATGCATCGCCCAGTTCCTTCTTGGTCGACTGCATCACGTCATAGCCCAACTGCAATGTGGTTTCATCCAGCAGCGCAAGCGGTCCAATCGGCATGCCAAGCGACTTGGCCGCATTCTCGATCAGCGCTGGCTTTACGCCCTCGGTCACCAGCTTCATCGCCTCGCCCATATAGGGCGGGAACACACGGTTGGTGAAGAAGCCACGCACGTCCTTGACGACAATCGGTGTCTTCTTGATCTTCGCATTGTAATCAAATGCAGCTGCCAAGGCGCGATCACCCGTCAATTCGCCCGGAATGATTTCGAGCAACGGCATTTTCTCGACTGGCGAGAAGAAATGTAGTCCAATGAAAAGTTCGGGACGCGATGAATTTTTGGCAAGACCGGTGATCGGCAGCGTTGATGTGTTCGACGCGAAAACGACGTCGGGGCCAATAACTGCTTCGGCTTTCTTGATCACGTCCGCCTTTACATCGGGCCGTTCGAACACGGCTTCGATGATCAGGTCGACATCCTTGAGGTCGTCATAATTGTCGGTTGGCGTAATGCGCGCCATGAAAGCGTCACCCGCTTCCCTGGTCATCTTGCCACGGCTGACGGCCTTGTCGATGATCTTGCGGCTATAGTCGACCGCCTTGTTGGCGTCTTCAAGACTGCGGTCGAGAACGATAACGTCCATGCCGCCCTTTACCGTCACATGCGTGATGCCAGATCCCATTAACCCGCCGCCAAGCACGCCGACCTTCTTGATCTCAACAGGCGGAACGCCTGCAGGGCGGCCAGCGCCCTTTTCAGCCGCCTGCTTGTTGATGAACAGCGTGCGGATCATGTTCTTCGCCTGGCTGCCCGAAAGCAGCTTGGTGAAATATTTGGATTCGACGCGCAACGCCGTGTCGAACGGTAGGATCGAACCTTCGTAAAGGCAGGACAGGATCGCCTTTACAGCATCGAAATTGCCTTTGCTTTCCTTGTGCGCCATCGCGTTCAGGCCAACAAACAATTGCACCGCACGTGGGTCCATCGCCCCTGCACCGCCTGGAAATTTGAAATCTTTCTTGTCCCAGGGTGCTGTGACTTTCGGATTGGCCTTGACCCAAGCCTTTGCGTTCGCAATCAGATCCGCCGCCGGAACGACTTCGTGGACAAGGCCCTGTGCCTTTGCCGTGGCGGGATCAAGCGATTTGCCCTGAATGATCATCATTGCCGCGTTCTGCAGACCGATCAGGCGCGGTGTACGCTGCGTCCCGCCGCCACCCGGCAGCAAACCGACCATCACCTCAGGCATGCCAAGCTGAATCTTCGGATTGTCCGCTACAACGCGGTAATGGCATGCCAAAGCGAGTTCCAAGCCGCCACCCAGCGCAAGCCCGTTGAGTGCGCAAGCGACAGGCTTGGCCGAAACCTTGCCCGCGCTCAGGTCCTTGGCCGACTGGCCACCGGCTTCCATTTTGCGCAGCAATGCATTCAGCGCAAATGCCTGGTCGAAGGCTTCCTTGGTGCTGCTCGCTTTTGCACCGCCCAGCATGGTCAGGTCCGCACCAGCGAGAAAGCCGGATTTCTTGCCGGAGGTGATTACCGCGCCCTTGACGGCTTCGTTGGTGGTAAAATCATCGACCCATTTGCCGAATTCTTCGATCAATGCGCCGTTCCACACATTCATCGAGGCGTCTGGGAGATCAATCGTCAAAAGTGCAATGCCGTCGGCATCGATATCGACTGAGAAAGTTTTGTAAGTCATATTTTCGGTCCCAATCAATTCACACGTTCGATGATGGTGGCTGTGCCCATGCCGGCACCGATGCACAACGTCGTCAGCGCCGTCGACTTGCCCGAGCGTTCCAGCTCGTCAAGGACGGTGCCAAGGATCATCGCGCCGGTTGCACCAAGCGGGTGGCCCATCGCAATTGCGCCGCCGTTCACATTGATGTCCGAATGGTCGATATGCATCGCCTCCATGAAGCGAAGGACGACCGAGGCAAAAGCTTCATTCAATTCCCAAACGTCGATGTCATTCTTGTCCATTCCCGCACGCGCCAGCGCCTTTTGCGCAGCAAATTCGGGACCAGTGAGCATAATCGCAGGCTCCGAACCAATGGATGCCATCGATACGATGCGTGCCCGTGCCTTGAGGCCATATTTCTCACCGGCTTCCTTGGTGCCGATGAGGACAGCAGCAGAACCATCAACAATGCCCGAGCTGTTGCCAGCATGGTGGACGTGGTTGATCTTCTCGACATCGGGATAGCGCATGATCGCGATATCATCGAAACCCGGCATCATGGTGCCCATCATCTGGAACGCAGGAGCAAGCGCACCAAGTGACTGCATATCTGTTTGTGGCCGCATCAGTTCGTCATGGTCGAGGACAACTTCACCGATGACGTCCTTGATAGGCAGGATCGACCGTGCGAAGCGCTTCTCGGCCCAGGCACGTCCAGCGCGCTTCTGGCTTTCCACGGCATAGGCATCGACGTCGTCACGGCTATAGCCATATTTGGTTGCGATAAGGTCGGCAGAAATGCCCTGCGGAATGAAGTAATTGGCGATCGCCGAACGCGGATCGATTGGCCATGCGCCACCGTCCGAACCCATTGGCACGCGGCTCATCGATTCAATGCCGCCACCTACGGCCAGGTCGCACTCGCCGGATTTTACCTTTGCAGCCGCGATGTTCGATGCCTCAAGGCCGGAACCGCAAAAGCGGTTAACCTGAATGCCCGAAGTGGTGTGCGGATAGCCTGCGGCCAAAATTGCGGTGCGCGTGATAACGGCACCCTGCTCGCCCACGGGCGACACGCAGCCAAAGGCTACATCTTCAATCTCGGCGCCCGACAAGCCATTGCGGTCGCGGATCGCGGCCAAAACCTGCGATGCAAGATCAATCGGCGTGATTTCATGCAGCGCGCCATCAGGCCGCCCTTTGCCACGCGGGCTGCGCACCGCATCATAAATATAGGCTTCGGTCATGTGAGACCCTTTCTAGTCGTTGTTTGCGACCACGGCGCCCGCCGCGATCAGTTGAGAGATGTCATCGTCACCGAGTCCAGCCTCGGATAATATGGAGGCATAGTCGCCACCTTTTGTTGCAATTTCGAAATGGGTAGCCAGCGGCTGTGTTGCAAGCCGTGGTGCGACTTGCGGGTGTAGCCAACGACCATCCTGAACAAATGCCTGTCGTTCCGCGTTGGCGGGATGAGACGCGGCTTCGACATAGTCGAGCACAGGTGTGACGCATGCGTCGGTACCAGCGAAAACAGCTTCCCACTCGTCACGAGTCTTGGTTGCGAACACATCCTCAAGCAATTCATGCTGTTTCGCCCAGGCGGAACGGTCGTGCTGAGCGCCATATATCGCCAAGTCCAATGGCAAACGATCCATCATCGCCTTAAAAAACTGCGGCTCGATGCATCCGACCGCCATGAATTTGCCGTCAGACGTCAGATAGCACCGGTAGAAAGGCATCGCCCCGTCTAGCAAATTGGCCTCCCGCCGGGTGCGCCATTGGCCCAAGCCAGCCATGCCATGGACAAAGCTCATCAGGCTATTGGTGCCATCGACAATAGCCGCATCGACGATATTGCCTTTGCCTGTCCGCCCGCGTTCGACCAGCGCTGCAAGAATGCCGTTGACGAGGAACATTGATCCACCGCCGAAATCGCCCACCATGTTCAGCGGCGGAACTGGCGGCTGACCGTCTTTACCGATCGCATTCAGCACGCCGGTCATGCCGATATAATTGATGTCGTGCCCGGCCATCTGGCTCCATGGGCCAGTCTGCCCCCAACCCGTCATTCGGCCATAGATCAGACCTGGATTGACTGCGTGGCAGGCGTCAGGGCCTACACCCATGCGGTCGGTCACGCCTGGTCGCAGGCCTTCAATCAGGATGTCTGCGGTTTCGACCAGTTTCAATAACGCATTTACAGCCTCGGGCTTTTTGAGATCGAGGATCAGCGACCTCTTGCCACGACCGTCAATCGCCTTGGGCACGAGCGAGCCACCCGGCCGGTCGATCACAATCACATCGGCGCCCATATCTGCAAGCAATTGACCCGCATAAGGCCCAGGCCCGATCCCGGCCAATTCCACGACTTTAATACCGCTTAACGGGCCAGAGTTGGCAAGTGAATCAGTCATAGCATCCTTCCGCTACGGAAAAAGCAGAACACACGTTTAATCGCGCAATTAAGGGCGGTTCTGTAGTCGCTCAAGCGAGTTGACGCAAGCGTCAAGCGCACCAAATTCCACGCATGTGTTGTGCCCAGATTAGCGGTTCTGCCGCCCTTCAATCAAGGCATCGACAACGCTCGGGTCCGCAAGCGTGGAAGTGTCGCCAAGCGAACTAAAGTCGTTTTCGGCAATTTTCCGCAGGATTCGCCGCATGATTTTGCCGCTTCGGGTCTTGGGCAAAGCGGGCGTGAAATGGATATGGTCGGGCGAAGCGATGGGACCGATTTCGGTCCGCACTTGCATCCGCAGTTCAGCATGCAATGCGTCGGAAGGGTCAGCCCCCGCGTTCAGCGTTACATAGCAATAAATGCCCTGCCCTTTGATATCGTGCGGGAACCCGACAACTGCTGCCTCTGCCACCATGTCATGCAGGACCAGGGCGCTTTCAACTTCGGCTGTCCCCATGCGGTGCCCTGACACGTTGATGACATCATCGACTCGTCCGGTAATCCAATAATAGCCATCCGCGTCGCGGCGGCAGCCATCACCGGTGAAATATTTGCCCTTATAGGTCGAAAAATAGGTCTGCACAAAACGGTCATGGTCGCCATACAGCGTGCGTGCTTGGCCGGGCCAGCTGTGCGTGATGCACAGATTGCCGCTCGTCGCGCCGCCAATATGCTCGTCGGCAAGCACTTTGCCCTCACCATCGACCAACTGCGGCTGAATGCCGAAATAGGGCCGTCCGGCACTGCCCGGTTTCATACCGTGCGCACCAGGTAGGGTCGTAATCATCACGCCACCCGTCTCCGTCTGCCACCAGGTATCGACAATCGGCAATTTTCCTTCACCCACCGTCGAATAGTACCAGCGCCATGCTTCGGGATTGATTGGCTCGCCTACTGTCCCGAGCAAGCGAAGAGACTTGCGTGACCGCGACTGAACGGGCGCATCGCCGTCACGCATCAACGTTCGAAGGGCGGTGGGTGCGGTGTAGAAGATGTTCACCTGATGCCGGTCAATGATATCCCAGAACCGCCCGCTATCGGGAAAACTAGGAATTCCTTCGAAAATTAGGCTCGTCCCGCCGTTTTGGAGTGGGCCATAGACAACATAGCTATGGCCAGTGACCCAACCGATATCTGCCGAGCAAAAGAACACCTCGCCAGGACGATAATCGAACACATAATGGAACGTACTCGCCGTCCAGACCGAATAGCCACCAACGGTGTGCAGCACGCCCTTCGGGCTGCCCGTTGAACCCGAGGTATACAGGATGAACAGCGGGTCTTCTGCATTCATAGGTTCGCACGCGCAATCGCCGGTTGCATCGATATCATCATAATAATAGTCGCGGTCTGGCCGCATGGATACCGGTTCACCGGTATGGCGAATGACCAGAACCGCATCTACACCATCCGCTTTTTCAAGTGCGGCATCGATGTTGGCCTTCAACGGCACGGACTTGCCACCGCGCACCGCACCATCAGCGCAAATGATGAAGCGGCTGGCACAATCCTGAATGCGACCGACGATTGCTTCAGGCGAAAAACCACCGAAGACGACGCTGTGAACAGCGCCAATGCGCGCGCAGGCAAGCATTGAAATCGCACCCTCAACGCACATCGGCATGTAGATCGTGACCCGGTCGCCCTTGCCCGCGCCAAGTTTTTTAAGTGCATTGGCCATGCGCGTGACCTCGACGAGCAATTCGGCATAGCTGACGCGGCGTGCGGGCTTTGCCGGATCATCAGGCTCGAAGATGAAGGCGATGGTATCGCCTTTGCCCGCATGCACATGCCGATCTACGGCATTGTGGCAAAGGTTGAGGAGCCCGTCTTCATACCATTTGATCGACACAGGATCATAAGACCAGTTGGCAATCTTGGTCGGCGGGGTGAACCAGTCAATCCGCGTGGCCTGTTGCGCCCAGAAGGCATCAGGATCGCTTATGCTCTGCGCATACATCCGATCATAATCGGCAGCCGTGCAATAGGTACCTTGCGCCGCCGAATCCGGAATTGGGAACCAGTCCTGATGGTCACTCACTTGCTCTCTCCCGTCGCGCGCCTTATGCTTGCGACCTGCATAAGTGGAGTAGGTCCAGTGATTCAAGGCTAAACCGTGCAAATGCACTTCTACCCAGCCCAGATATATCCGCGCCCGACTGCGGCGCAATGATATCGCATGAACACAGGAACAAGATTATGCCCAAGTTACAGAACAAATCGGCCCTCATCACGGGCGGTGCACGCGGCATTGGCGCTGCCATTGCCCGGCTTTTCGCGCAGGCAGGCGCTCAAGTCATCATCGCGGATGTAGACGCCGAAAACGGCGTGCGCCTCGCCGCTGAACTGTCCGGTGAATTTTTCCATCTGGATGTGTCGTCGGAAAAAGACTGGGACCTGCTCGCTGCAGCGCATCCCGTCATGGACATCGTGGTCAACAATGCGGGCATCACCGGATTTGAAGATAGCCCGGGACCCCACGACCCGGAGCACGCCACCCTTGCAGAATGGCACCGCGTCCATGCCGTCAACCTCGATGGTACATTCCTCGGGTGCCGATACGCGATCAAGGCGATGCGCGCCAAGGGTTCAGGTTCGATCATCAACATGTCGTCCCGCTCGGGACTTGTCGGTATCCCCGGCGCAGCAGCCTATGCCTCGTCGAAGGCAGCGATTCGCAACCATAGCAAGTCGGTTGCACTCTACTGCGCAGGTCAGGGTCTCAAGATCCGTTGTAATTCGATACATCCGGCTGCCATCTTGACGCCTATGTGGGAGGCAATGATCGGTGACGTCCCCGACCGCGATGCGCGGATGGCGGCGATGGTTGCAGACACGCCGCTAAAGCGTTTCGGCACTGTCGAGGAAGTCGCCGCCATCGCGCTGCTGCTAGCATCGGACGATGCAAGCTACATGACGGGCAGTGAAATCCATCTCGACGGTGGGTTATTGGCCGGAAGCGCAGCTTCGCCCGGTGAATAAAAACGTCAACCTGTCATCCTGAACCTGTTTCAGGATGACAGGCGAAACAAACGTCTAATCCACATCGTCCACAGAAACTGCCTCGCCAGTCACGCGCTGCGCGAGTGCGGCGGCGATGAAATTGTCGAGGTCGCCGTCGAGCACGTCGCCAGGCGTCGGGGAAGTGACACCGGTGCGCAAATCCTTGACCATCTGATAGGGCTGGAGGACGTAAGAACGAATTTGGTGACCCCAACCAATTTCGGTCTTCGCTGCATATTCGCCGCTTGCGACTTCCTCACGCTTGCGCAGTTCGGCTTCATACAGACGCGCCTTCAGCATGCCCATAGCGGTTGCACGGTTCTTGTGCTGGCTGCGGTCGTTCTGGCTGGCCACGACAATGCCAGATGGCTTGTGGGTGATGCGGACCGCGGAATCGGTGGTGTTAACATGCTGTCCGCCTGCGCCTGAAGCACGATAAGTGTCGATCTTCAGATCGCCTTCGTTGATTTCGATATCGATATTGTCATCAATGACAGGATAGACCCAGACGCTCGAAAAGCTCGTGTGGCGCTTTGCAGCGCTGTCATAAGGCGAAATACGGACCAAGCGGTGAACACCACTTTCTGTCTTGGCATAGCCGTAAGCATTCTCGCCCTTCACCAGCAAGGTTGCGGACTTGATACCCGCCTGATCACCTGCCTGATAATCCACCATCTCGACCTTGTAGCCGCGTTGCTCAGCCCAGCGATAATACATGCGCTGAAGCATTTCCGCCCAATCCTGGCTTTCGGTCCCGCCGGCGCCTGCATGAATTTCGATAAAGGTATCATTGCCGTCCGCTTCGCCCGAAAGGAGCGCAGAAACCTTGTCGCGGTCTGCACGGTCGGCCAAGGTCTTGAGTGCAGCTGCGCCTTCGTCCCCGAGCGCGGCATCGCCTTCCATCTCGGCAAGTTCAATCAGTTCAACCGTACCTGCCTTATCGGCATCAATCTCGCGCACCGTCGAAATCGCCGCATCCAGCCTGCGGCGTTCACGCATCACTTCTTCGGCAGCCTTCGGATTGTCCCATAAAGTCGGGTCCTCGACCTTGGCATTGAGTTCATCAAGGCGGCGCAATGCACGGTCCCAGTCAAGGGACATCTTGACCAGGTTAAGGGCGGCATCAATGCGGGCAACATAGCCTTCTGCGTCGGCGCGCATAAGAAACTCCAAGGGAATGAAAAGGTCAGCCGCGGCCTTTAGCTGATTGGACGCTCAAGTCAAAGGTAGCTAATTGCGCGGTCGTTCATTCAGAACTTCGACCAGGCGCGCGATTGCGCCGAATTGACCAATTGTCTGGCCGAGCAATTCGCGGTCCGCATCAGGTGTCAGAGTCGCGCTTTCAAACAGATTGCCGGTATGCAGCGTCACAATCAAATCACCGCCAAAAAATAATGCAGCCAATTTCTCGCCCTGAAATTCACTTTCCAGATCAATCAAACGCTCGCAATAAGCCGGATGCACCAGATAGCGGCCTTCGACCTGATCTGTTCCATACACGTCAAAGGCGTCCTCGAATCGTGGATCAACCATTCTGATACGTTCGAGCTCATATCCGGCCAAAGATTTGCTGTCACCGAACAAGGTGAACTTGAAACCGTCACGTCGCACAAGCGTCGTGCCGAGAAATGGTCGTGCGAACTGAAAACGCAAAATGATGCCGTCGAAGACAGTTACCCGTCGCCGGTTTTTCCCCGACCCCCGCATTTCGGTAAGCTTAGCCTCATATAAAAGGAAGGCCGTACCATGGATGCTGCCGTGCCATTGGTCTTGCAAGCTGCTGTCATCGTAAGCGGGCAAAAGTTGAAAGTCACAGGCATGTTCGAATTCTTGACCCGAAAATGCATCCACCGAATAATCAATTTGTAGCGCCTTTGCGAGCGCACCATTCATTTCACCCTTGAGTGAATTGATCATTTTCTGCCGGATGTGGCTTGCCCAGCCAAACGCGCCAACTGCAATAAACATGCCGGCGCCAATGGCGAATTGCTGCGCGCCAAGTGCAAACAGAGTCAATCCGATTATAAGCCCGACGACGACGCCACCACCTGAGGTCCATATGACTTTTTCGCGCGCCTTAGCCCGTTCATCGGACAAAGCGTTCAGTCGCTCCTGCAGCCCGTCTGCCAAAAGGGTATCGACATCCGGCAACGATATCATGTTTTGCAATCCCCCCATCGCATGATATTCCATGCTATCGACCGTTTGAGGGGGAGTAAAGCAAATGGCTGTATGGATCTTAGTAGCTGTAATTATACTCGGTCTTGTCGCGATATTGATTTACAATCGGCTTGTCGGCTTGCGCCAGAATGTGCGTCAGGGATGGGCGGACATCGACGCCCAGTTGCGCCAGCGGCATGACCTTATTCCAAATCTCGTGAATACGGTGAAGGGATACGCGGCGCACGAACAATCTACCCTCGACGCTGTTATTTCGGCCCGTAACTCCGCATTGAACGCAGCAGGGCCTTCTGCCGCAGCAAGCGCAGAGGCCGGCCTGTCCGGCGCCCTCAAAAGCCTGTTTGCTTTGGCCGAGAGCTATCCGGATTTAAAGGCCAATCAAAATTTCCAGACCTTGCAGCATGAATTATCGGACGTAGAGGACAAGCTTGCCGCATCCCGCCGAGCTTATAATGCTGCTGCGGCAGACTTTAATGGCGCACGCCAGGCTTTCCCCGCCATATTGTTCGCGGGCACCCTTGGTTTCAACGAAGAAAAATTTTGGGAATTGGGCTCAGACGAACGTGCAAATGTTATCACCGCGCCAGAGGTCAAATTCTGACGCTTTGACCCCCAAGGCTCAAAAACCCATTAGGATCAGTATATTCCGCCTTCTTGCTGGATGAATTCCTGATCTCGCTTGGTGCCGACACTGGCATTTGACGATGCCGACGAATCCGAAGACGTCGCAGACTGCGATGAGTCCTTTTTCTTCGGCTTGTCCCCGCGTGCCGCCATTTCATCCTGCCGGATAGAACGCTTTGGTTCAGTCTCGGCTTTGAATGCTTCCCAAATCACGGCTCCTTTGGGGTCTTCACCAGGCCAGGCGCCATAAACACGTTTGCCGCTTTTGCGGTCAATACGGACAAGCCGCGTTCCGGCAGGCGCAATAAAAGGCGTTTTGGGCATATCGGCCATGGCCGTACGCGCAAATTGCTTGAAGACTGGCGCAGCAAGCGAGCCGCCTTGGGCATATCCGCCCATGTTGCGCGGTTGGTCAAAGCCCAGATACAGGCCTGCAACTAGATGCGGCGATCCGCCGATAAACCAGACATTGGTAGGTCCCGTTGTCGTACCGGTTTTGCCAAACAACGGCCGATTGAGATCGCGCAAGGTGACTGCTGTGCCGCGTTCAATGACACCTTCGAGCATATGCACCACTTGATAAGCTGTGACCGGATCCATCACTTGCTTGCCCGCAGGCGCAAAGCGCGGCATCGGCTTGCCGTTCCAGTCTGGCGCGCGGCATCCCTTGCACGGCTTCCATTTGGAAGGCCAAATGACCTTGCCTTTGCGGTTCTGCGCAAAGTCGATCAATGTCGGTTTTAGTTCGCGCCCTTGGTTGACGAGCATGGAATAGGCATTCACCATTTTCAGCACGGTAGTGTCGCCAGCGCCCAAGGCATAAGCTAGATAATCCGGATAATCACCGATAGACATCGCGCGGAATGTGTCCGTGACATTGTCCATGCCCGCTTCCGCTGCCGCACGCACGGTCATCAGGTTGCGCGATTGTTCAAGGCCCCAGCGCATGGTCTGTGGACCTGCGCCCCGGCCGCTGAAGTTACGGAAACATTTCTGTCCAAGATTGGCGCCCTGCCATACGCAATAAGGCCCGTCGACGATGATGGATGTCGGAGTCATTCCGTTGTCCAGCGCCGTCGCATACACAAATGGCTTGATGGTGGAGCCCGGCTGACGCTGCGCTTGCGTGGCACGGTTGAAGCTGGAAATACGGTTGTCAAAACCACCCTGAATAGCAAGCACACGGCCGTTTGTAGGGTTCTGCACGACCATGCCGCCACCGACCTCGGGTACGCTGCGCACCACGAAGCTATTTGGTCCGTTGGGTGCAACAGCAATAACATCGCCTGCTTTCATCGCGGCGGGGAAACCGTCCAGTCGGGCGATAGTGCCGTCAGCAAATCCGACCCGGTTTTTGCCTAGAGCAACACCCGCACGCCAATTGGCGTAATCAATGCCAATATTGGTTGCGGCAAAACGCGATGACCAATTGTCATCCTTTACGTCAATCTTGCCAAGATTGGCTTTCCATGCTTTGCCTGCATTATAGCGCAGCAAGCCGTCACGTAGCGCCTTTGTCGCAAGCACCTGATATTCGGGGTTCATTGACGATCGCACCCACAGACCGCCCGAATACACACTATAAGGCCCGGCACTTTCGGTTTCACCGAACTTTTCGATCAATTGGCGGCGCACTTCCTCCGCAAAATATCCGCCGACATTTTTGTAACCAGTGCCGCGTTGCGTGACGAGACCAAGTGGCTGTGCCCGTGCCGATGCCAATTGCGCATCCGTAATCCAGCCATTCGCCCGCATTTCGCCAAGCACCCAATTGCGCCGCGAAATGGCGGCATCGGCGTTTTTCGCACGGCCATAGCGTTCAGGCGCCTTGGGCAATATGGCGAGAAACGCCATCTCATGAAGTTGCAGCTGATCGACGCTTTTCCCGAAATAGGCTTGCGCAGCGGCTTCGACGCCAAATGCCTGCCGGCCCAACGCGATTTCGTTGAGATAAAGCGACAGGATCTGAGGCTTGGTCAGCGCGCTCTCGATCCGCTTTGCCAAGATGGCTTCCTTGACCTTCCGCGTGTAGCTGTATTCGTTCGTTAACAGCAGGTTTTTTGCGACCTGCTGTGTGATTGTAGATGCACCACGCGAGCGCTTGCTGCTTACAATATTGTCAAAAATCGCGGAGACTATGCCGGGATAATCAATACCGCCGTGGCTGAAAAACGTTTTGTCTTCTGCTGCGAGATAGGCGTGAACCAACATTTTCGGGAAATCGGCATATTCCAGCTGCACGCGCCGTTCGCGTGCGTAGCTGTGAAACGGTTCTCCATTGACGTCACGGACCACAGTTGGCAGCGGCGATTCATATTCGATGAGCGCATCGGCATCAGGCAAATTGCGCGCAAATACGGCCCAAAAGGCAAGCATCAGAAACAAGAGACCAGCCAAGGCGTAAACCGCCAAGCGAAAGCGCTTCCGTTGCCAATATTGTTGCCAGCGGCCCTTAAACCCCTCGGCATCGCGTTTCAGTTTGTAGCTGAGCGATTTGGGCTCGTCGGCAGGTAGGGGGGCGTTATCCATTGCGGGCCCTATCTAGCCGATTTGCGGGACAGGTCCAGAATCATAATCAGCAATATTACGCGAAATTGGCGATGTGACATTCTTACTTGGTTTAGCGTGATGCGGTCCGTCGTGCGAAATGGACCGCAATGGCGTTCGCCATCGTCCTGGCGACCTTGCGCTGACCATTTTCAGAAGACAAGAAACGGACGTCCGCTTCATTGCTTATATAGCCTGTTTCGAAAAGCACCGACGGCATATCTGGTGCTTTCAATACAATGAACGAGGCGAAACGGTGCGAATTGCCGCGAATCCGCATATTTGGTATAGCCTCGCGAAGAAGCAATTGGGCAAAATCGGCCGAGACATTCATTGTTTCACGCTGCGTAAGGTCAATGAGGATGGAAGAGACATTGGCGTCCGCTCCGCCCAAATTAACCCCGTTAATGATATTCGCCTTGTTTTCACGGGCTGCGAGCCGTTGCGTTTCCCGGTCCGAGGCCACTTCTGACAATGTGTACACTGTTCCGCCGCTTGCTTCGGGGTTTTCTGCGCTGTCAGCGTGAATAGAAATGAACAGATCCGCATCCATTTTGCGCGCGAGTTGATAGCGGTCTTGGAGGACAACAAACTTGTCGGATTCACGTGTCAATGCAACGCGTACCCGTCCATTTTTGAGGATTTCGTCGCGTACTGCCTTTGCAATCGCAAGCGTCAGGTTCTTCTCCTGCTGTCCTCCATAAGGGCTAACCGCGCCGGGGTCGTGTCCGCCATGACCTGGATCAATGACGACGAGTGGCAGGCTGTTGTCAGAAGGCCCGCTGATGACGGGCAAGCCAGTGCCTATGTTGGTCCGAATCGGCGCTGTAACCTCGTAGCGGCGCTTTGGGGGTTCCGCGCTAAATGCCATTTCGGAGAGGTTTAGCGTCTTGTTGTGCGCTACGCTGTCCCACAACGCGATCGGCGTTGTGGGTGGCACGCGGGAGGAAACTGCGCCATGTGCATCCGACGCGATACGATTGGATATGGCAGGCTGCCATTTACCGGTCTCGACTGTAGCTTGGTCATATCGGACAGTGACAGACGATATCGGCAGAATAGCACCGCCTACCGCCGGCGTGGCAAAAATCGACAAGGCAGCAAATAGCACAGAACTACGCATATGCCGCTTGTGCGACTTTGCCATATCGTTCGTCCAGTATTTTATTTGGCTGCATCGCAACGTCGCTATATGAGATTGCCTAGCATTCCAGACTGGTTGGCATAATACTAGGGATTGCTCACGACCATATACGCGCAAAAACGAATGCCTTCGCCGCTAATAGGTTGCTATTTCGCTTGATGCTCTTGCCGACTACCTGTGGGAGTGCTAGCGAACACGCTCGGGGAAAATCTAAAGAACTTCCCTTTACGCCGCCGCGTGGTCATTACTGTGCGGCACTTTAACAGGTTGACGCTACATGAGGCATGATATTTCCACCAACGCCGCCCAGTCAGGGAATGGCGCATGGGTTGGAAATCGAGCGCGCGCGAGACACGCCCGCCATGCACAAGCAGCAGACGCAATTCTTACATTCCCACCATATCGCTTTGCCGACATGAACGCTGTGCGTTTTGTCCGGCAACGCATCAACAATGAAGCGAGCGGCCCTTGGCTGACAACCGGGCGCCTGGCTCGCTGGAGTAAATTACATGACAACGCGTATGCTAATCGACGCGCGTCACCGGGAGGAAACCCGGGTCGCAGTCGTAACAGGAAACCAGATTGAGGAATTTGATTTTGAATCGGCGGAGCACAAGCAGCTCAAAGGCAACATCTACCTCGCAAAAGTAACCAGAGTCGAACCGTCGCTTCAGGCGGCTTTTGTCGATTATGGCGGCAACAGGCACGGATTTCTGGCCTTTGCCGAAATTCACCCTGATTATTACCAAATTCCAAGGGAAGACCGGGAGCGGCTTTTAGCTGAAGAGGCTGAAGCTGCTGCTGAAGAAGCTGCACTGCGTGAACAGGAAGAAGAGGAAAGCGACGAGCCTTCCGACATCATGCAGGGCTCTGCCGAACGCGAAGACGACGTTACTGACCTTATTGAGGTCGACAGCGACGACAGCATCGATACCATCGACATGACAGAGGGGGAAGAACCCGACCTCAACGGCAATGGCGACGATTCTGACGAGAATGAGCGTGATGATAACGCCGGTGACAACGGCCGTAACAACCGCCGCCGTCGTGGACGCGGTGGCCGTAATGGCGAGGGCCGCGCGCCAAAAGCCAGCGACGAGGTGCGTGCAAAGCGCATGAATTTGCGCCGCCGCTACAAGATTCAGGACGTGATTCACCGTCGCCAGGTTCTGCTGGTGCAGGTTGTGAAGGAAGAACGCGGCAATAAGGGCGCTGCGCTTACTACCTATCTCAGTCTTGCCGGACGTTATTGCGTGTTGATGCCCAACACGTCGCATGGCGGCGGCATCAGTCGCAAAATCCACAGCGCTGCCGACCGCAAGCGCCTGAAATCAATTATTTCCGACCTCACCTTGCCATCAACCATGGGTTGCATCATCCGGACAGCGGGCCTTGCCCGTACGAAACCCGAGATCAAACGCGACTTCGATTATCTGGCGCGACTTTGGGACGAAATCCGCGAACGCACATTGCGCGGCGCGGCACCTATGCTGATCCATACCGACAGCGATCTGATCAAACGTGCCATCCGCGATATCTATAACAAGGATATCGATGAGGTCTTCGTCGAAGGACCCGACGGCTACAAGGCCGCCAAGGACTTCATGAAACTGCTAATGCCAAGCCATGCAAAGCGTGTGCAGCACTATGCCGACCCTGTACCCTTGTTCCAGCGTTACCATGTCGAGGACCAGCTGAACGCAATGTATCAGCCCATCGTCCAGCTGAAATCCGGTGGTTACATCGTCATCAACCCGACGGAAGCTTTGGTGTCGATTGACATCAACTCGGGCCGTTCGACCAAAGAGCATGGCATTGAGCAAACCGCGCTTTCCACCAATTTGGAAGCGGCGCGCGAGATTGCCCGCCAATTGCGTCTGCGTGACATGGCTGGTCTCGTCGTGATCGACTTCATTGACATGGAGCATCATTCGAACGCCCGCAAAGTCGAGCGCGCGATGAAAGAAGCGTTGAAACATGACCGCGCCCGTATTCAGGTCGGACGTATTTCAAGCTTTGGCTTGATGGAAATGAGCCGTCAGCGTTTGCGCACCGGTGTGCTTGAAGCTTCGACTCGTGAATGCCCGCATTGTGAAGGCACCGGTCTGGTAAGGACTGCGTCTTCGGCTGCCTTGTCGGCGCTTCGCCTCATCGAAGATGAAGCTGCAAAGGGCCATGGCAACCAGATCGTGCTGCAGGCGAGCCAAGAGGCGACCATCTATTGCCTGAACAACAAGCGTGCAGAACTGGCGGCAATTGAAGATCGCTACCATGTGCGCGTTCTGATCGTGCCTAATGGTGAAACCGAGGGCGCCAAGCTTGCGGTTTCCAGCTCAGGACCGCGTCCGGAACGCCCAGTGGCTTTACCGCCCATCATCGACATCGAAGAAGACGATATTGAAGATGAAATCGACGATTTCGATGACGAAATCGAAGAAGCCGGAGAGGTTGCCCGCGAACCACGCCGTGCCCGTGAAGAACGCCCCCGCGAAGAAGGCGAAATTGGCGAAGGTCGTAAACGCAAACGTCGCCGCGGTCGCCGCGGTGGCAAGGGTCGCGATCGCGATGGCCGTCCTGAGGGCGACGAGGGCGTTCAGGTCGATAACCCGGCGGCTGTAGTCCAACCCGAAAGCGACGATCCCACGGTCGTCCCTGCCGGTGACGAGGACAGCAAGCCTAAGGCCCGCCGTGGCCGTCGTGGTGGCAGAGGACGGGATCGTCAGGAAGCCGGAACAGAAACCGCTGTTGAAACGATCGCTGCTGTTGAAACGCAGTCCGCTGAGGTTGATGTTGCGGCACCAGAAGAGGTTGATGCAAAGCCCAAGCGCCGCAGCCGTGCCAAGCCTAAGGCAGAGACTGTAGCCGTTGAAAATCAAGCTCAACCTGCTGGTGCGACACCAGCTTCTGAAGAGGCACCTGCTTCTAAGGCCAAGGCCCCAGCCAAATCCCGCGCCAAGTCCAAGGACAAAACGCCTGTTGCTGACGCTGTTGTAGAAGTGGCTGACGAAGCCCCTACGGCCAAGCCCAAAGCGCCACGTAAGAAAGCCGTTGCGAAGGACGCGGCGCAGGATGTCGTTTCGACCGATACGGAAGATGGCGCGCCACGTACAGGCTGGTGGCAGCGTACCTTCGGATAACAGATATTATCCATCACAACGATGCCCCGTCGGTCATTGACCGGCGGGGCTTTGTTTTGCGTAACTTCTTCATTGCGCGTTCATGCATATCCGGTCATTCAGGCGACATGAACAACATTGCGTTTCGCGCCGTCCGGGCGGTGTTTATCCTGTTCCTGGCCACATTGGTGTCGGTTCAGCCGGCAATGGCGCAGTCAATTTTGCGCGACGCAGAAACAGAGGCCTTTTTCGATGAAATTTCTGCGCCCTTGGTTGAGGCTGCCGGATTAGACCCTAAAAATGTCGACATCATTCTGATCAACGACAAGTCGATAAACGCGTTCGTCGCTGGCGGCCAAGCCGTTTACATCCATAGCGGCCTGATTGATGCAGCGACTTCTGCAAATGAGGTGCAAGGCGTGATCGCACATGAACTGGGGCACGTCGCAGGCGGCCACGCAGTGCGTTATAATGAAGGCGTGTCGGCGGCGAGCGGAATCAGCATTGCCAGCCTCATTTTGGCTGCGGCGGCGATTGCAGCCGGCGCGGGCGAGGCTGGCATGGGCATTTTGTCCGCCGGTCAACAAGCGGCCTTGGGTAAATTTCTGGCTTACAGCCGCGGGCAAGAGGGCACGGCAGACGCATCTGGCGCTCAATATCTTTCGAAGGCGGGAATTTCTGGCCGGGGGTCGATCAGCTTTTTCAAAAAGCTTCAGAATTTCGAATTCAGGCTCGGTATTCCTCAAGAGGACAGTTATGGTCGCACGCACCCCTTGTCGGGCGAACGTATTGCCGTGCTGGAAGACACCTACTCCGTCGACCCCGCTTGGAACGCGCCGTTGAACCAAAAATGGGAAACGGATTTCAAACGTATTAAGGCGAAGCTCACAGGATATCTTGCTGACCCAAAAACAACGTTGAGGGATTATCCCGAAACAGACACATCTGTCCCTGCCCGGTACGCGCGTGCCTATGCATGGCACAAGTCAGCCTATCCGCAAAAGGCCCTCGATGAATCATCGGCGCTCGTTGCTTCGGCGCCGGATGATCCCTATTTTCTTGAATTGCACGGCCAAATTCTGCTGGAATCAGGGCGACCCGAGGATGCTATTGTTCCATTGCGTAAAGCAGTGAGCCTTACGGGCAATCAGCCGCTGATAGCAGCGATTTTTGGACATGCCCTGATTGCCACCGAGGACAAAAGCAAGTTGGATGAAGCTGTTCAGGTGCTGAAAGCGGCTGTTACGAAAGACAATCAGAACCCATTTGCTTGGTATCAGCTTGGCGTCGTCTACGAACAAAAAGGCGATACGGCGCGCGCAGCACTTGCGAGCGCCGAGCGATATTTGATGGAGGGTGCGCCTCAGTTTGCGTTGCCGAATGCGCAGACCGCAATGGCAGGACTGGCAGAATATTCACCGGACTGGATCCGAGCGCAGGATATCAACATGGTAGCAGAAGCACAGCTGGCATCGTTGAAAAAGCGCCGTCGCTAAAATACTGGCAGAAAGATTGCTTCGCAGCTAACCAACGATATGAACAACAATGCCAACCACCGCCCGGTCGTCATCGCCTTGATCATTGGCTTAGCTATATTGTTAGGGCTCGGCGGATACATGCTTTGGTCGGCTTCGGCAAAGCCCGGCTCTTTAACCACTCCCCAGACGACCGAGAGCGCTACAAAATCCGCAGACGAGGCTGTTGCAGCGGCCGGGATGTCGCGTGCACAACGCAAGGCTACCGAGGCGCTGGTTAAGGCCTATATTCTGGAAAATCCTGAAATCATTACCGATGCCGTCGCAATTCTGCAAAAGCGGGACGCTGCAAAGCGGCTTACCGAAGCAGGCGACGTCATTGCCAAGGCGTTTCCAGGAGCGGAAGCTGGAAATCCAAGGGGTGATGTCACGATCGTCGAGTTTACTGACTATAATTGCGGCTTCTGCCGCGCCAGCGTCCCAGATGTGCAGCGATTGCTAAAGAGCGATCCCAACATACGCCTGGTATATCGTGAGCTACCAATCCTGAGCGCTTCAAGCCGCAGCGCAGCCTTATGGGCCCTTGCCGCGGCGCGCCAGGGCAAGCACAAGGCGTTTCATGATGCTCTTTTTGCAACCGGGCGTGCCGATGAACCAAATATTGCTGTAGCCGCGCAAACTGCAGGACTGGACATTGCGGCGGCCCGCAAATTTGCAGGGTCACCGGAAGCGTCAAAGGAGATTGAGCGCAACCTCGCAATGATGCAGCAAATCGGGTTCAATGGTACGCCCACATTCATTATCGGCGATCAGTTGCTGGAGGGTGCGCTGGGATATGAAGCTTTGAAAAGCGCAGTGGAAAAGACCCGCAATCAGCGATGATTTCGCGATTTGCTTTTAGGCTTTTTTACCTTGAGCAATAACATACCATTCAACCGACCCCTTGCGACTTGCTGGCGGCTTTGCATGTTTGACAGTGGTAAAATTTGACTTGAGTATGCTCAGCATCGCTGGATCAGTACCGCCTGCGAACACCTTTGCTACAAAGTCACCACCAGGCATTAGAACCTTGACCGCAAAGTCCACTGCTGCCTCTACGAGGCCCATAGTACGCAAATGGTCAGTTTGCTTGTGCCCGACTGTGTTGGCCGCCATATCAGATAATATGAGATCAGGTGCACTGCCCAATTCGGTAATCAACCTGTCGGGTGCGCTGTCGTGCATGAAATCCATTTCAAGCAACACAACACCCTCCAATGGATCAACCGGAAGTAAGTCGATGCCGACAATGGCTGCTTTAGGTTGTTGCCTACGCACAACTTGCGCCCATCCCCCAGGGGCAACGCCCAAGTCAACGACGGCCTTTTTGCCGCGCAATATGTGGAATTTCTCGTCCAGTTCGACGAGCTTATAGGCTGCCCGGCTACGGTAGCCTTCGCCATGAGCACGCTTCACATATGGGTCATTCAATTGCCGTTCAAGCCAGCGGGTTGATTGCGCACTCCGCCGTTTTGCGGTTTTCACCTTTTGCTTGCCTGCAAGAGTCCGACCGGAGTCTTTGCCACCAAAAAGATTATCTGCCATGATTTAGTTCCGTCTGTTGCGGCGATTGGCATCGCTGGCCATCAACGCGCGTAATATTCCTTCTCGAATTCCACGATCCGCCACGCCGAGCCGCTCGCCAGGCCATATGTCAAAGATGGATTCAAGTATGGCACATCCCGCCACCACAAGATCGGCCCGTTCATGCCCAATCGTTGGAAACTCGGCGCGCCCTGATATGTTTCGATGAGCCAGCTCGCTGCTAATCTCGCGCATTGCGGTGGTCGGCAAATGCAGTCCGTCAACAGCCCGTCGGTCATAGCTGTTGAGCTTCAAGTACACACTGGCGAGCGTAGTGACAGTTCCTGATGTCCCCAAAAGCCTCCGATCACCTCCATCTTCGGGTAAGCGCGCCGCAAATTCTGCAAAACTTGCCATGACCTTGTCGCGCATGGATTGGTAGCTTTTTCTAAGCTGTTCGGGGCTGTCGCCGTCAATCCTCTCGCTCTCGGTTAGGGACACTACGCCCCACGGGACGCTCACCCAATCGAGGATTTCCGGGATGACACCACTGGTGGATACAAGAACCAGTTCGGTAGACCCGCCGCCAATATCAAAGATCAACGCAGGGCCTGCGCCATCCTCAAGCAATGCATGGCAGCCCATGACAGCCAGTCGGGCCTCTTCTTTGGGGCTAATAATATCCAAATGAATCCCGGTTTCGCGTTTCACGCGTTCGATAAACTGCGCGCCATTCACAGCCTGCCGACATGCTTCGGTTGCCACGGACCGGGCAAGCACGACATTTCGCTTTTTGAGTTTCTCTGCGCACACCGCCAGGGCTTCAACCGCGCGATCCATTGCCTCGTCACTCATACGACCAGTAGAGGTCAGCCCTTCCCCCAGCCGCACAACCCGGGAGAACGCATCAACGACCGTAAAATCATCACCGCCAGCGCGCGCAATCAGCAAACGGCAATTGTTGGTGCCAAGATCTAGTGCTGCATAAGCAGTACGCTCCAGCCAGTTCCGCCGCACCCCTGCCTTATCGCCTTGCGGGGATACGTTGGGTGATTTTGGCGAAACCTTCGCTGCATCGACACGCGCTGCGCCATCCGCTGAGGCCTGCTGCAACTTTGCAGCCTTGGGTGCCGCATTTTTGTGACGGGACGGTTTTTTCCGTTTTCGCCCGCGTCCCTTTTGCGGCGATGGCGCGACATTCTCGCCCATAGCCGTTAACTCACTTCTTATTTTCTATCCGGGCGAATGTGTCGCCGGTACCTGAAGATCGTGCTACGCGATGCATAGAAAAATTTCAAGATTTTTGAACATTGATGCGAACACCACTATCAGTGGGTTGACCACGCATATCCCTCGGCATATACGCCCAACCCCTGTTCCCCGGTCGTCTAACGGTAAGACTACGGACTCTGACTCCGTCTATTGAGGTTCGAATCCTTACCGGGGAACCAGTATAAATCACTGATAAACCGTCGCTAACTCACGCCAAAAAGTGAGTTTGGCTATTTGGGCTGTGTTCGGACATCTTTGCCTTCTCCGATCTGACAACTTTCCGAATGGCGCGTTAGTCCGTTTATTGCGCTTGCAACGTGCAGCCAGGTGTGGCTCACTACCTAATGGCCGGGGTGCGAAATCTGGGAGCATCCGCGTTTTCATAAGGGGGATGCGCATGCGCATGAAATTTCTGGCTTTGTTGCTGTTAACAACTTCGACCACGTCTCTCGCCGAACCGACCCCCAAAGAACAATTGTTGCAGCCGCCTCCCACAGCATTGCACTACACCATCAGTTCAGCGGCGGGGAAGCATGGAGATGTCTGGTCGTGGAAGACCAGCGACGGTAAAATCGCATACCGCATGTCAATGTCGCTGCGTGGTTGGATTACCGAGACCGACCAAACCACCACTCTTGCCGCCGACGGGCGTCCGACCAATATAGCTATACGTGGCTATACCGACTCTGGCGACGCGACTGAAGATTTCAAGGTTGATCCAAATGGGATCGCCCGCTGGAAGACAGCAGTCGATGAAGGCAGCGCACCTCTGCTGAACAAGCGCTATAGCAGCTATGGCGGCCCATGGCTCGCTAGCGCACTTGATGTTGACGCACTTGTCAAAGCTGGAAGCAGTGGCGTTGACCTTCTGCCAAGCGGCCGGGCAACGATTTCAATCGGGGCGTCCACGGAGATTGATGGACCAGCGGGCAAGGAAAGTGTGAAGCTCGCCTATATTACAGGCGTTGGCTTTTCTCCGTCGCCGGTGTGGTTAAAGGATGACAGATATTTCGGCAATGCCGGTGTCATCTCATTACTGCCAGCGGGATATGAGAATGTAGGACCCAAGCTGAAGGAAGTCCAAGACGCAACCGAAGCCGTCATGGTGCGTGAAGTAGCGCACAAATTCCTGAGCCCCACGAACCGTGCCCCAACGCTCATCGACAATGTGCTATTGTTTGACTCGATTGCAGGTCGTTATGTTGCGGGTCGCGCCGTACTGGTTGAAGACGGCAAGGTTAAGGCCGTTGGTGCCGCCGGATCAATCACCCCGCCTGCTGGAACAACAGTCGTCAATGGTAAAGGCAAGACGCTGCTGCCGGGCTTGTGGGACTCGCATTTGCATGTCGGTGGAAGCGACTGGAACCTGTTGCAGAACGTCGCAACTGGCATCACAAATTACCGGAGCCCTGGTTCGATGATTGACGAATCATTGAGCATCATGAAGCGGCGTGCGGCGGGTGACCTTCTTGCCCCAGATGGCAAGGTAGCGGTGATCATTGACCGCAAAGACCCCTTAGCGGCGCAGGGCGCGTTGACCGTCAGTTCGGCCGACGATGCAGTTGCGGCGGTCCGCAAGATCAAGGAAGCCGGACTTTGGGGCGCCAAATTCTATACGTCCATGACGCCAGCGTGGATCGCGCCCGCCGCTGCTGAAGCGCATCGGCTTGGATTGCACGTCAACGGTCATGTCCCGGCAGGTATGCGGCCCATAGATGCCGTGCGCGCTGGCTATGACGAAATAACACACATCAACTTTATAATGATGCAGGCAATGCCGCAGGAGATTGTCGATAAGGCAAATACGGCCGCACGGTTGGAAGGGCCAGCCAAATTCGGCAAGGATGTGAATCTGGACTCGCCGGAGATGCGCGCTTTTTATGCTGAACTTGCCCAGCGCAAAACGATCATAGATCCGACAATTTCGGTCTGGGAAGGTAGCCTGACATCCGATGGCAGTGCGGTTCTTCCGGCCTATGCACCATTTGCCGATATCTCGCCGCCGGCGGTTGCGCGTGGCTGGAAAATTTCCGGCTATCCGTTGTTTGACGGGCTTACGCGCGAAGATTTCAAGGCCAGCTTTGCCAAAATGGTTGCCCTGATCGGACATTTGCAAAAGGCCGGTGTGCCGATTGTTGCCGGAACCGATGGCTCCGGCCTGGAACTTGTTCGTGAACTGGAGCTCTACCAGCAGGCTGGTCTCACCAACGAAGAGGCATTGCAAACTGCAACGGTTATTCCGGCGCGTATGACAGGCATGGCTGACCGTCTTGGTTCGATTGAGCCGGGAAAAACAGCGAGCATGATTCTAGTGGAAGGCGATGCATCAAAGGATCTGACCGCGCTCCGTCGCTTGACGACCGTTTTCCTGGATGGCTACCGACTTGATGCCAACGAGTTGCGCACCGCAAGCGGATTCAGTGGGGCGCCAAAATAGGGTCGGCCTATTGTTTAAAAAAGCCGGCAACGCCCGGAAGTCATATCATCATCCTAATGTCTTGATGATTGCAGAAAAATCGAGACCGCCCTGCCCTGCATTGTCAAAAGCTTCGTATAGTTCGGCGGCCTTTTTTCCCATTGGCACATCCGCATCGACCGACTGTGCAGCTTCCATCGCCAGTTTGAGATCCTTAAGCATCAGCGCCGTTGCAAAGCCGCCTTTGTAATCATTATCTGCAGGTGTCGTCGGCCCAACGCCCGGGACTGGACAATAGCTTGTCATGGACCAATTCTGTCCTGAGGCTTTTGACGAAATATCGAAGAAGGTCTGAAGATCAAGACCAAGCTTTTCAGCCATGGCAAACGCCTCGCATGTGGCAATCATCGATGCACCAAGGAGCATGTTGTTGCATATCTTGGCGGCCTGCCCTGCGCCGGAAGCGCCAGCGTGAATGACCGCCTTACCCATCGCCGATAAAATCGGTTCCGCGCGCGCGAATGCGCTATCAGTGCCGCCAACCATGAAAGTCAGCGTTCCGCCATTGGCAGCGGCAATGCCGCCGGATACCGGCGCATCGACCATCTCATAACCTGCCTCGTCAGCCGCAGCAGTTACCTTGCGTGCAGTTCCGACATCAATTGTCGAACAGTCCAAGAGCAACGCATCGGTGGGCGCGTGACCGACGACATCATTCTGATACAGACTGTCGACGATCTTACCATTTGGCAGCATCGAAACCACTGCGTCAACATCCGCCACAGCCTCTCGTACGGACGTAAATATCGCACAGCCATTTTGCTCGGCTTTGGCTAGTGCCTCGGCTGACAAGTCAAAGGCGTTTACGTGGTGTCCGGCCTTGACCAGATTTGCGGCCATTCCGCCGCCCATATTCCCCAACCCGATAAATGCGATTTTCATGATGCTTACCCCATTGTTGGAATGACAAACGCATTACCACCGTCAGGTGCCCCGTCCGGCCAGCGCTGGGTGATTGTCTTTACCTTGGTCCAGAACTTGACGCCTTCCATACCGTGCTGGTTTGTGTCGCCAAACGCAGATCGCTTCCATCCGCCAAAGCTATGATAGGCAACAGGCACAGGGATCGGCACGTTGATACCGACCATGCCGACATTTACCCTAGCTGCAAATTCGCGGGCGGCGTGGCCATTGCGTGTGAAGATGGCGACGCCATTGCCATATTGATGGTTGCTTGCAAGCGACAACGCTTCTTCAAAATCGGCAGCCCGCACCATTTGCAGCACTGGACCAAAGATTTCTTCTTTGTAGCTTTCCATGTCTGTCGTCACATGATCGAACAGTGTCGGACCAATGAAGAAGCCCTTTTCATGCCCCTGTAGCGTGAACCCGCGTCCATCGACCACCAACTCGGCACCTTCATCGACACAAGTCTGGATCCAGCCTTCAATCTTTTCTTTGTGGGTTTGAGTTACCACTGGTCCGTAATCAGCCTCCGCGTCAGTCGAGATGCCTAGACGTAATGCCTCAATCGCCGGAATGAGTTTTGCCCTCAGGCGCTGTGCTGTTTCGTCACCTACTGGCACAACGACAGGCAATGCCATGCAACGTTCGCCTGCTGAGCCAAAAGCAGCGCCTGCCAAATCATGGACAACCTGATCAAGGTCAGCATCTGGCATCACAATACCGTGGTTTTTTGCACCGCCCATGGCTTGCACACGCTTGCCGTTAGCCACACCGCGATTGTAAACATAATGCGCGATGTCAGACGAGCCGACAAAGCTGACGGCACCAATTGCCGGGTGATCAAGAATGGCATCAACCATTTCCTTATCGCCATGCACCACCTGGCAAATGCCTTCAGGCAACCCAGCTTCGATAAACAGTTCCGCAAAGCGCACAGGCACGCTCGGGTCGCGCTCGCTTGGTTTGATGATAAAGGCATTGCCTGTCGCAATGGCAACGCCGCTCATCCACAAAGGAATCATCGCCGGGAAGTTGAAAGGCGTAATGCCAGCCCCAATGCCAATAGGTTGACGCATCGAGTACACATCAATGCCGGGCCCAGCGCCGTGCGTATATTCACCCTTCAGCACATGCGGAATGCCGCAGCAGAATTCAATTACTTCAAGTCCCCGCTGGATGTCACCCTTGCTGTCCGCAATAACCTTGCCATGTTCGCTACTCAACAGATGCGCCAATTCGTTGATATTTGCTTCAACCAGCTGTTTGAACTCAAACATGACGCGCGCACGACGTTGTGGATTGGTCATCGCCCAAGCAGGCTGTGCGGCTAATGCTGCCTGCACTGCGCGTTCAAGCACCGCCGCATCGCCCAGTGCAACCTGCGCCTGAACGCCGCCATTGTTCGGGTCCATGATATCGCCAAAACGCGTGGCAGCAGTGCCTGACCCGCCGCTGATGAAGTGATCAATCTGACGCATGCATCTTCTCCTGAATTGTTCTGGTAACTTTAAGCCCTATTTATTTGCATATAAACATATAGAATTGCATATATGACCTGCATTTATGCAGGAGGTAACAGATGCAATGGGATGACATGCGTTTCTTCCTTGCCGTGGCACGTGCACGCACGCTTTCCGCTGCTGCCAAAAGTCTATTGGTCGATCCCACAACCGTCGGACGCAGAATAGACAGGCTTGCAGGGGAACTCAAAACGACTTTGTTCGAAGTCGGGCCTGCGGGGCATATGCTCACAGCTAGTGGCATAGAGTTGCAGAAGCACGCTGAAGAGGTCGAACGCTCGATTATCGCTGCGGCGAGTTCGATCACGGGCGAACAGAGCAGTTTTGCCGGTACCGTGAGGCTCAGCCTTTCAGAAGGCTTCGCGACATGGGTGGTCGCAAAATATTTGAATTCGTTCAAGGCGCTTCACCCCCAAATCAAATTGGAAATTGTGACAACCAATGGTTTCCTTAATCCCTCCAGGCGCGAAGCGGACCTCGCTGTCATGCTTGCGCGACCTATCAAGGGCCCGCTCATTGCGCACAAGCTGACTGACTATACGTTGGGGCTTTACGCGTCGCGCGAATATCTTGAAAAATTTCCAACGCCGGAAACGATCCACGACCTTCGGCAGCTTGATCTGATTGGCTATATTTCGGACTTCATATATGCAGAGGAATTGCGATATCTGACCGAGATCAGCGATGACCTCACGCCCACTATAAGCAGTTCAAGTATCAATGTTCAGCGAGAACTTACCCGCGCTGGTCTGGGTGTCAGCGTATTGCCGAACTTCATCGGTTCGATCGATGAACAGATGATACCAATCATTCAATCCATTCAGATACGCCGAAGCTTCTGGATTGTGGTGCACCGCGATTTGGCAAAAGTCGCACGGGTGCGCGCGGTTATCGAATGGCTGAACCAGCTGGTCCGTGATCCCACGCTCATGCAGGGAAACTTTAGTTGACCAAGCGCGCCAGTTGTTCCTCTGCCGTGGCGAGATAACCCCTTGTTATCGGCACGCTTCGCCGGTTGCGGATATACTGAACCTGGTAGTTGCACATTCCACCGGATTCAAATGCGGCCGTGGCGCCAGCAAGATAAAAAATCCACATGCGGAAAAAGCGCTCCCCGTTTCGGGCAACAATTTCTTCGCGGTTTTCGAATACGCGCACATACCATTCCCGCAGTGTCAGGGCATAATGAAGCCGCAGATTTTCGATGTCGCTATGGATAAGCTTCACTTTCTCGCTTGCCGCCAACGTCTCCGAAAGAGCGGGAATATAGCCGCCTGGAAATATATATTTGCGCGTAAAGGCGTCAGTCGATCCGGGTCCGCCCATCCGGCCGATTGTGTGCAGCAACATGACCCCGTCATCCTTTAGCAAGTTGGCGCAAGCGCGGAAGAAGGTTCCAAATTGGGGTGCGCCAACATGTTCGAACATGCCAACAGAAACAATCCGGTCAAAATGTCCCGGAGAGCGCTCCGCCAAAATTCGATAGTCTAGCAATTCGAACTTTACATGATCTGATACGCCAGCGTCTTCCGCACGTGCGCGGGCCAGTTTCAGTTGTTCCTCACTGAGTGTGATGCCAAGCACGTCAACGCCGGCGACCCTATGCAGGTACAGCGCCATACCACCCCAACCGCAGCCAATGTCGAGGACTTTTTGGCCCGGCTCAAGTACCAGCTTCGCGGCTATGTGGGCCTTTTTAGCAAGCTGGGCCTCCTCGAGCGTTGCATCCGCCTCGGTCCAATATGCGCAGCTATACTGCATGTCGTCATCAAGCCACAGTTGGTAGAAGTCATTCGAAACATCATAATGATGCGCGACGTTCGACCGGGAATTGCCCAAAGAGTTAAGCTGACGAAATGGCCGCGCGAGTTGATCAACTATCTTTTTGATAGGCTTGCTGTCGCCAATCTCTCCGCCATATTCCCACGGGTTATTGCGGCGGACAAGTTCAACTAAGCCCATGACATCGTCATCATCAATTGTAACATCGCCATCCATATAGGACTCGGCAAGACCAAGACGTGGGTCCAGCAATATTCGGCGCGCGGCCTTCGCCGACCGCAGGCGCAAAGTAACATTGGGCCATCCGGCAGTTTCTACACCAAATTTCTGGGTTTCACCCGCCGGGCTGACAACCGTCAAGACACCGTTATGGATACGATCATTTAATATACGTCCGAGTAATGACACAGCATAGTCCTTCGAAAAGCGCGACCCTCCAATCGAACTACAATTTGGCGACGATGTAACCGAAACGGTCATATGCCAAGCATTAATATGGCTTTTTCTCAATTATTGCGCATATTGCCTGCCGCAACGAGCGCAACGCAATCGGGCGGATTTTCCCGGCCGAGGGCAGGTTTCTAGTTCTTTGCCTCAGCAATCAATAACCGCACGATAGGGTTTGGAAACCGCCGCTCCAACGTCACCGCGTAAAAGCTTTCGGTCATGCCGGGAAGCTTGTCGGCTTCAACCAACAACCCATTTTGCAGCTCGTCGCGCACGGCAATGGGCGGGAGTATCGCCAACGCAAATCCTTCGCGAACAAGAAGCCGCATCATTGCAATATCGTCAACCTCTGCCGCGATTTGCGGCCGGATCCCAAGCCGATCCACATAGGCATCGAAACCCATCCGGACACTGCTGTCAGCAGTTGGTACAATAACTGGATGCGCTTCAAGCAATTGCGGCACCGTGCGCATCTGGCCGACCAAATCGGCTGTGCCAACAAGGCTGACGGGTTGTTCCGACAGTTTGTGCGCAATATAGGGCGTCAGCAAATCTGTGGGAGGTGGGCTGTTGGTCAGCACGACATCCAGCTTGAGCGACTGAAGGCTTTGCAGAAGCTCGCCCGGGCTGCCCGACTTCAAGATGACTTCGACATCGGTGCGTTGCAAAACCGGCTTCAAAAAGCTGATCTGGAAATTCCGCGACAAGGTGGCCAACGCGCCAATTCGCACGGCTTGCCTCGCAACCCCTGTTTCACGCAGCGTTCCGAGCAATTCATGCCCTGTCGCAAAGATCGTGTCGGCATGGTCCAGCGTGATACGTCCTGCCTCTGTTAGATGAAGCTGCCGGCCTCTGCGTTCAAACAACGCGTGCCCCAGTCGATCTTCGAGCTTTTTGATCTGGACTGACAAAGCGGATTGCGAAACGTTCAACGCCTCCGCAGTCCGCGTGAGATTTCCGTCACGTGCCACCGCCCAGAAATACCGCAGATGGTTATAGTTCAGATCAGACATCATTCTATTAAACAGAATGATTACTAACAAACAATGCATTTTTTAAATATTGTTTAAGCGGGTAGATACCCACAATCATTTCATAACAATGGCGGGGGCACGCATGTTATCAGCTTTATCCACGGTGGCACCAATGTTGCTGATAGCAGCAGCATTGGCCGGTTTTTTTGCACCTCATTCCCAAAGCAGACTGTCGTTAAAACTAATCGAGCTGCTTTCGTTTGGCGCAATATTAATCTCGCTATTCGAGGTATTTGCCTTAGTCACTGAGCGGCCGACAATTGAGTTTCCGCCTTTATGGTTCCCTGGCCTGTCCATGGGGAGATTCGATGCAGTGAATGCGACAATGTTGTTGCTGGTCTCATTCATTGGTTGGATCGTTATCCGCTATGCCGCAACCTATCTCGACGGTGAAGCGCGGCAAGGCGCGTTTATGGGGTGGATTTGCGTAACCTTGGCCATGGTCATGGCGTTGGTTGCTGTAGGCAATCTGGTTCAATTGGTGCTGGCATGGATCGCGACGAGCCTTGGTCTTCATCGGCTTCTGCTTTTCTACCCCGAACGGGTTGCGGCGCAGCGGGCCGCACGCAAGAAGTTTTTGACCGCGCGGGCCGCCGACGCATGCCTCATCATTGCCGCCATATTGATGGCCCGAAGCTACAACAGCATCGACATCGCAACGATCTCCGCCGCTGCGCGCCAAGGCGAAGGCGGCGTGCTGGCCATCATTGCCGCAGCGTCCCTGGCGGTTGCGGCTCTGCTCAAATCTGCCCAGTTCCCGTTGCACGGTTGGCTGACCGAGGTCATGGAAGCGCCGACGCCGGTGTCCGCGTTACTTCACGCTGGGGTCATCAATGCGGGCGGATTTGTGCTGATCCGCTTTGCCGACGTCATGTTGCTTGCGCCTGGTATATTGGCCGTGCTTGTCATGATCGGCGGGTTCACGGCATTATTCGGCGGGCTTGTGATGCTTACGCAGCCAGCGGTTAAAACCTCGCTTGCCTGGTCCACTGTCGCGCAGATGGGTTTCATGATCATGCAATGCGGTCTTGCATTATTCCCGCTGGCACTTCTCCACATCGTCGCCCACTCGCTATACAAAGCCCATTCCTTCCTTGCATCGGGCGGTGCCGTGGAACGGATCGCTGCATCGCGGCGACCCGGTGCGGTTGCCATTCCAAACGCAAAGGCCGTTGGCAGGGCATTCCTCGCGGCACTCGTCATATATGGTTTGATTGGCGCAGCCTTTGGCTTTCATAACAAATCACCTCAGGCCATCGCGCTTGGCGCGATCCTGATTTTTGGCGTTGCTTATCTGCTGGCGCAAGGTTTGGCAGACCGCGCTCCAAGACAACTGACGCAGCGGATTGCCGTATTTGCCGTGGTTAGCTCGGTTGGCTATTTCGTTCTCCACGGCCTCGCAACATGGCTCACAGCCGGGACGCTGCCCGCGACCCCCTCGCCGGGTCCTTTGGAATGGGCGCTGATCGTGCTTGCCGTCATCAGCTTTGGCATCGTGGCAGTGGCTCAGGCCATGTTTCCCTTATGGGCATATCACCCCGCAGCCGCCGGATTGCGGGTGCACCTGTCCAATGGACTGTATGCAAACGCCATGTTCGACCGCCTGATCGGTGGCTGGACGAGACAACCAGCGCGCCAATCTGAAGGGAAAATATGATGGTGAAGTCAACGACTGTGCAGAGTTCAAATATCGACATGCTGCGGGCGGCGGTAGATAGCGCCATTGCTGCTATCCCGCCCGCCTGGCCACTTGCGTCGAGCGTCGCGGTTAATCCCTATCTTGGCCAAACGCACAAGACTCTGGCGGAAACAGGGGCGCTGCTGGCGCGGGTATCGGGCACTGCGGTGACCATGACCCGTGAATATTATCGCAATCGGGTCAGTGCAGGCGACGTCTTGGACGAGGATATTACCAACATCCTCTCCTCAAATACCGCATATCATGGTCGATTTACTGTAGCCGCGATCAAAGCTGCACTGGACGAACCATCCATCTTAGCCGCGCCTTTGCCGACAATGGCGGACCTTGCCGCATCCCTATCGGGCATTGACTGGCCACAGATTATTGCTGAACGTTTCGGTGTATGGGCAGCAGGATATTTCGATGAAGGTCAGGCGCTTTGGTCTGCACCAAAAATGTCCAGCGCTTATGCGGCATGGACGGCTGGGGCGACCCACGATCTCACACCTGAAATCGCTGGCCTGAAAGGCTTTGCCGCATTCGTGGCTGGCGCCCCGTTAACTGGCGAAGAATCAATCGCAGCTTCAACTGAAGCCCTTGGGTTGACCGCTGAATCAATGCCTACATATTTCCATGCGTTGCTCGTCTCACTTGGCGGATGGGCGCAATATGCAAGATATGAATTTTGGCAAGCGACACTTGTGGGCAAAACTAACATTGTCATCAACGACCTGCTGGCCATCCGCCTTTTGTGGGAACATGCGCTGTTTGCGCAATATGCCGATCAGTTGGGCACGGAGTGGTTGGGCGTGTTGGAGAAGCATGCGGCGCCGGTAGAGCCATCGCAAGACCAAATAGTGGATGCAATCATGCAGGAAGCCTGCGAGCGGGCAGCTCAGCGAAAGCTGGCGACCACGCTGTCAGCGCCAAAGGACATGAATGAAACCGCGCCCGCCATTCAGGCTGCCTTTTGCATCGATGTGCGGTCGGAGGTTTTTCGACGTGCATTTGAATCGATCGACCCACGGATTCAGACTCTCGGATTTGCCGGATTTTTTGGCCTGACAACATCGCACAAAAGATTTGCCTCCGAAGTGTCGGAACTTCGTTTGCCGGTTTTGCTGAACCCGGGGGTGCATTCACGGTCTGGCACTGCGCAAGAAAGCATCGCCGACAATGCAGCGCGATACAGCGCGCGGGCCACCCGTGCATGGGGCCGGTTTAAACTGGCTGCTGTGTCGTCATTCGCCTTTGTCGAGGCCGCTGGTCCAATTTACATAGCAAAGCTTCTGCGCGACACTTTTGGTCTTCCGGCCAAACACAGCGCAACAGATCCAGCGCCCAGCTTCGACCCGCCGCTGGAATTGACTGCACGGACAAACGCGGCCGCGTCGATTTTGCGCGCCATGTCTCTGACCGACGGTTTTGCGTCGCTGGTGCTCTTGGTTGGACATGGTGCAAATGTCGTGAACAATCCGCATGCAAGCGCCCTTCATTGTGGCGCCTGCGGTGGTTATTCCGGTGAAGTGAATGCGCGGTTGCTGGCAGGATTGCTTAACGACGCCGCGGTCCGGGAAGCGCTTGTTGCCGACGGCATCAACATTCCGGCCGAAACATTGTTTGTCGGCGGCCTGCATGACACCACCACGGATGCGGTGACGCTTTACACAAAGGATCATGTGTCGGCGGCACACGGCACCGACATCGAACGCGCCCAGACTTGGCTCGCGACAGCCGGCAGTATGGCACGCGGGGAACGGGCATTGCGTCTGCCACGGGCACAGTCAGGGGAACAGGTGACCAAGCGTAGCCATGACTGGGCCGAAACCCGCCCCGAATGGGCCTTGGCGGGATGCAGCGCCTTTATTGCAGCACCACGGTCGCGGACGAAGGGCAAATCACTTCAGGGCCGGGCTTTCTTGCACGATTATGACTGGCGTGCCGACAGGGATTTCGGCGTGCTCGAACTGATCATGACTGCGCCAGTGGTCGTGGCAAGCTGGATCAGCCTGCAATATTATGGCTCGACCGTTGCGCCTGCATTGTTCGGGGGCGGCAACAAGCTCCTGCATAATGTGGTCGGCGGTATTGGCGTGGTTGAAGGCAATGGAGGGTTATTGCGCGCAGGGCTTCCTTGGCAGTCGGTTTTTGACGGCGAAAAATTGGCACATGAACCCCTGAGACTGTCCGTGTGCATCGAAGCGCCACGCGAAGCTATGACTGCCATTCTCAAAACCCATCCTGACGTCAGGGCGCTGTTTGACAATCAATGGCTTTACCTCTTTGCACTCGACGACCGCGGCGCGATGGCGTGGCGTTACTGCGGAAATCTTAAATGGGAAGCCGTCGAACAAATTCAGGCAGACGCGCGGCCGGGTGCTTTGGCTGCCTGATCAGCGGGTGGATGACCGAAACGCCAAGCGCGCTTGCCGTTGCACGGGGCTAATGCGCCAAATGGTATTCGAAAGATCATCTGCCACAAGCAGCGCACCGCGCGGATCCACGGTTACGCCAACAGGACGGCCAAAGGTCTTGCCGCCAGCCTGAAAACCGGAGACGAAATCAACGGGATTTCCAGTTGGACGACCGTTGGTGAAGGGCACGAATACTACTTTGTATCCAACCGGTTTGTTGCGGTTCCAGCTGCCGTGCATACCGACAAAAACGCCGTTGCCAAAAGCCTGCCCCATGGACGGGGCGGAGAATGAAAGGCCAAGTGGCGCCGTATGCGAACCAAGGGCGTAATCAGGTCTGACGGCTTTGCGAACCATCTCTTCCTTGAACGGTTGCACCCGCCGGTCAGCATTCGCCCCCCAATAGGCATAGGGCCAGCCATAAAAGGCACCCTGGCGCACGGACGTAAGATAGTCAGGAACCAGATCTGCCCCAAGTTCGTCACGTTCGTTGACGACGGACCAAAGCTGGCCAAGGCCGGGCTGAATGGCCAAGGCCGTTGGATTGCGCAATCCCGTTGCGAAATGCCGCGACGCGCCGGTTTCGGGGTTGATTTGCAGCACCATTGCACGATTTTCCTCAACAGCCATGCCGCGTTCGCCGATATTGCTGTTGGAGCCTATGCCGACATAGAGGAAGCGTCCATCAGCGCTGGCGGCAAGCGACTTGGTCCAGTGATGGTTGATGGCCGATGGCAAAGGCGTCACTAATTCAGGTGGCCCAGCCGCCCGCAATTGCGCGTCGGCATAACGAAAGCGTACAAGCGCGTCCTGATTGGCGACGTAGATATATCCACCCGCCAAAGCCAGACCATAAGGTGCGTTCAGATTTTCCGCAAAGACGGCGCGGCCCTCATAATTGCCATCGCCATTCATATCGCGCAGAAGCGTCAAACGGTCGCCGCTCTCAATCGGGCTTGTCCCCTTCTTCTTCAAATAACCAGCAATGATATCCTTGGGACGCACTACCGGGGCGTCAGCACCGCCCTTTCCTTCGGCCACCAATATGTCGCCATTGGGTAAGACCAATGTCTGTCGCGGAATTTTCATATCGGTTGCGATCGCGCGGACGGTAAAGCCTGCTGGCACCACCGGCCGTCGATCACCCCATCCAGCCGGTTCGGCTATTTTCATATTGGGGAGCAGACCGCGCTGCTGTTTCGGCAACTGCGGATTTGCGCCATAGCTTGTGACGTCGGCATCCTGTTTTTCGCAGGCAACAAGCATGAGAGCGACAAGCGGTATTCCAAACAGGCACACCTTCATTTTGCGTCTCCTGCGCGATGTCCGGTAAAGCCGAGCCAGATGGTAATGACGGTCAAGATCAACACAATTGCGGACAAATATAGTCCTGCAGGCATTGTTGCGCCTGCGTCTTTCGCATGGACCAGGGCACCGATGAATCCGACGACGAATGTCGCGGCAATTGCGTACAACAACATCCATGCCGCGCGCCGGGAACCTGCCGTTGATCGCAATGCCGCCACAACAGACCACAGCAATGCCGCGCCCAGAAACACCAGTGCGCCAGCATTAAGCCAAGCAGCGAAATTGATCCACTGGACCTGAAAGCTTGCAGAATAGGCCCAATCGCTCAATATCGCGCCCAGAAATAGCGGCAGGGTTGAAACAACGAGTACTACCTGAACTGGATGGGTAAGCGGTCGGTGAAAATCTGTTCGTGCAATAGCCAAGGCTGCTTCCTCTTTCTGCAGAGTGGATTGTCGCGCCGATCGTCATGGTCGACAGATGCTTTCCTCTGCGGCAAAATGCCGGAATGCATGGGCGCGTGGGGCTAACGCAGTCAGCTTTGGTTGGTTCCAGAAGACATCGACATCTCGCAAGTCAATCTCCCGCATGAGACATGCAGAAACGAAGACTGGAGAAAATGCGAAGCGCTGATTTCAGCGCTCGATCAGGACACCTTTATAGGCGGAATCTTCAAACGCCTGGCCTGCTCCCATGGCAACACAGATAAGGGCATTCTCGGCAATTTTTACATTAAGTCCCGTGGCAACGGCAATTGCCTCGTCCATCCGGCCGAGCAATGCGCCACCACCCGTGAGCGTAATGCCTTCGTCAATAATATCGGCGGACAGTTCAGGTGGGGTCTGTTCCAGCGCAGTCATCGTCGCGCCGATAATCTGCGCAACAGGGTCAGAGAGCGCTTCCGCCATTTCGGCTTCCGAAATCGTAATTTCGGACGGTCGGCCGTTGACCAGATCGCGCCCCCGCACACTGATAATCTTGCCGCTTCCCTCGGGCGCAATTGCGCTACCAACCGCAATTTTTACGCGTTCGGCGGTCATTTCGCCAATCATCAAATTGTGCTTGCGGCGGATATAGGATGTGATGGCATCGTCCATCTTGTCCCCGCCAATACGCACCGAGTTGCTATAGGCAACCCCGCTCAATGACAAAATCGCAACTTCGGTCGTACCACCGCCAATATCGACGACCATTGCGCCTATGGGTTTGGTGACGGGCAGGCCAGCGCCGATGGCAGCCGCCAAAGGCTCCTCAATCAACTGAACGCGTGCAGCACCGGCATTCGATGCTGCGTCCCTGATTGCCCGACGTTCCACCATTGTCGAACTCGACGGTACACAGATCACCACATTGTATCGCCGCGGCAGTCGTGTCGCCCCGCCCAGCGCCTTGTTGATGAAATGCTTGATCATTTGTTCAGCGACTTCGATGTCAGCGATGACGCCATCGCGCAGCGGACGAATGGCCTGAATATTATCGGGCGTTTTGCCCATCATCAGCTTCGCCTCATTGCCGACAACTTTCACCCGCTTGATGCCATCACGCATTTCAACCGCGACCACGGAAGGCTCATTCAGGACGATACCCTTGTCGCGTACATATACGACGGTGTTTACCGTTCCGAGGTCAATGGCCATGTCGTGGGCAACAGAAGAGAACATACGAAAAATATTCATATCGGGTTGTTTAGGCCTCTTAATCGATTGATGAAGTTTGGCCTTGGCAGCCCCGGGATCTTTGTATTTCGCCCAAAGTGAACAGCTTGGGACGTCGCGCGAGTCCTGTTGTCGGTCGATATGTGACCGCAAGATGAACAGACATAGTAATTTGGACAAAGCGCGCCGATTTATCGCCAGGCTTAACAAACTATCGGTTGCGCCGGGTGGAACAGGTCGCGGCGGACAGCGTTTTGTCATGACATGACATCTCGTCGCCCTTCAAGTTGCATTGCGACAATCCGCATCCGTGCCCCGCATGATGTATGAATTCTCATCCTATCATATCGTCCTGGCGATCGTTGGGTGCGCAATATTGCTTTCCCATTGGCTGCCGCGCTGGATATCGGGCCGCGAACCTGCTGCATCGGCGCTGCTGATCGCTGCGGGCTATGTATTCTTTACGTTCGTGCCAGGCGCGCCAAGCGCATTCAATCCCATCAACGCACCTAAAATATGGGAGATGACTAGCGAGATCTGCGTCGTCATCGGGCTTTTCGGTGTCGGCATTCGCATCGATAGATTGCGCGATTGGAAAAACTGGCAGGCGACGGTTAGGCTGCTGGCGATTGCCATGCCGCTGACGATACTCGCATTGGCACTGATGGGCATGGCCGTTGCGGGCATGACGCTAGCGGCAGGTTTGCTTTTGGGGGCAGTGCTCGCGCCCACTGATCCCGTCCTTGCTTCAGATGTTCAGGTAGGTCCGCCTCTGGAAGGTGGCGAGCATCCCGTACGCTTCACATTGACGACAGAGGCAGGGCTCAACGACGGGCTCGCCTTTCCATTCTTGTATTTGGCGATGTCCGTGATTGCCGCTGGCGGGTGGTCGGCACAGTTGCTTGGCGAGTGGTTGGCAATTGACGTGGCTTACCGGAGCGCTGTTGGCCTTGGCAGTGGTCTTGTGCTTGGCTGGCTGTTGGCGAAGCTGTTATTCGACCTCCCACGCGAAAATGCCTTGTCCAAAACAAAATCAGGATTGGTGGCGTTTGCAGGCGTCCTCATAATTTACGGTGTAACCGAACTGATCGAAGGCTATGGTTTTATTGCCGTGTTCATTGCGGGGCTAACGTTGCGCCGGTCCGAAACAGACCACGACTATCACGCCAAGCTGCATGATTTCGTCGAGGCGCTTGAACGCGCGCTGACCGCCTTGTTGCTGATCGCTCTTGGCGCTGCTATTCCAACATTTCTGCCGCATCTGACGTGGTCAGTGGGCGCCATCGGGCTGGCTTTGGTGTTCATCATCAGGCCAATCACCGCTTGGTTGGCGCTAGTTCGAACTCCGATACAACCCCGCGTGCGCGTCGCCGTTGCCTTTTACGGGATTCGCGGCATCGGTTCGATTTATTATCTGGCCTACGCTGCCGCACACACCACCCTGACCAATCCGTCTCAATATTGGGCAATCATTGCATTCACGATTATCATATCAACCGTCGTTCATGGCTTTACAGCAGGTTTGGCGATTGACCGCGCGACCGAATAGCCGCGCAACAACCGAAGACCATGGCATAAAATCTGGACGCAGTGTCCATCAACTCGCCCCACCTCGGTCTCGGTCTGACCGCGTTGATTGCGTTTACCCGCGCACGTTCATCCGCCAGAAAGGATAAACGCACCAGCCGATGATCGCTGCCTCGCCGGACCCAAAGGGTCGTCAGCCGGAGGCAATTCTATTTTTGGTTCAATCAACAGAATTTGGAGTGACTTAAAATGACCATGACATCGAAACTGTACAAGAGCAGTTGCCTTCTCGCCATAATTGCAGCCCCTGCGTGGACTGGCGTATCAGCCCAGCAGCAGGACACGCAAGCGCCAGAAGCCGAAGTCGGCACAACCGTGATTGGTTCGCCACCCGCTGACCTTACCGGATTACCCGCTGGTCCTGACGTAGAAGGTTTCATCTCAGCGCGTAGCGATGACCGCATTCAGGTTACCGCCGCAGGTGGCACCAACACTGTTGTCTTTGTCAGCGAAGGGACGGACATCCGAGCGAGCAAGGGACTTTTTGGAGTTAACCGCAGCAAGCTTGCGACCGCCTCGCTCCTCAATGGCTTACCTGTGACCGCCAAAACAGTGCAATGGGGCGGCGGCCTTATTGCGAGCCAAATCAAGCTTCGCGATAAAGACCTTAAGACCGCCACGATGATTCGTACGGGGACTGCTCAAGGCTTTGCAGAACAAACTGCGGCAACAGAAGCACTGCGCAGCCGCGTAGCAGATATTGACCAATACAACGTCAAGGGCACAACCAACGTCTATTTCGACACAGGTAAGTTCAACCTGTCGCAACAGGCTCAATCTGAACTTTGCTCCGCCGCTACGCAAGCAAATGCACTGGATAACGCGCTTGTGCTCGTGGTCGGCTACACGGATTCTACCGGAGATTATGATTATAATCAGCAGTTGAGCGAAAAACGCGCGAGCCGCGTCGTCAATTATCTGCAGCAGGCCTGCGGTTGGAAACCATATCGCATGCTCACGCCGACCGGAATGGCAGAAGCCGATCCAGCGGCCGATAACAATACGGAAGAAGGCAAGGCACAGAACCGTCGCGTTGCTGTGAATATTCTCGTCAGCAAAGGCCTCGACGGAATGTAATATCTTCGGGGGGTGCGCGTTGCGCTCACCCCCCGTGATAGGATCTGATTGATGTGTCGGCCGTCGACATTTGGGTCAGCGCGTTGCGGCCAGCAGTTGTCGGACGCCAGAAATGTCGCTGAGCAGGAGAAATTGGCATCGACGAATGTGTTGGTGACAATCTTCCGGGGTAAAGCTTTATCAGGCACTGAGGCGCAACTGCCGAGCAAGGCAGCCGCCAAAGCCATGAGCGCAATCGACTTCATTTGTTTTAGCCAACATGCGTGCCGAATTGCCAGATAATGATATTTTCATAGGTCTCGCCGGGCCGCAGCGTGACTGGCGCGAAGGACATCTGATTGGGCGCGTTAGGAAACATTTGCGGCTCAAGTGCGATGGCATCGCCCATGCGATAGCTTCTGCCCGCCTTACCAGCAGTCGAACCATCGAAAAAATTGCCTGAATAAAATTGCAGTCCAGGCTGGTTCGACAGCAATTTCATAGTCCGTCCCGAATGCGGATCTTCCAATGTTGCAAGCAGCCGGGGTTCAGCCGCGGCTGTTTCATCGATCACCCAATTATGGTCATAGCCACTGCCATGGCGTAATTGCTCGTCTGCAACATCGCGAACGTGATCGCGGATGGGCCTTGCCATACGAAAATCAAAGGCGCTGCCCGCGACGCTACGGCGCTCGCCGGTCGGAATGAGCCCTTTGTCCACCGGCAGAAAATGGTCGGCATTGATCATCAGCAGATGGTCCATCGCGTCCTGCGACGCTCCTTCCCCACTGAGGTTCCAATAAGCATGGTTCGACAGGTTCACATAGGTCGGTGCATCGGTGGTCGCACGATACCTGACCGACAGCGCATTGTCCGGGTGCAACTGATATGTTGTCATAACGGTCAAATTGCCTGGATAGCCCTGATCCCCATCGCGGCTGAAGTGCGACAATGTCACAGATAACGCCGCCTCGTCGCAGGCTGTCACGGACCAGTTGACCTTGTCAAAGCCGACGTCGCCGCCATGCAACGAATTGAGGCCGTCATTGGCAGGGACGGCGTATTCCTTTCCATCCAGCAAAAAGCGCGCGCCGGCAATTCGGTTAGCAACGCGCCCCAATGTTGATCCAAAGAATTGCGGTGCCGCAAGATATTCGTCCAGCGTGGCATATCCAGTCGTCACGTCGGCAAAATGACCGCGCGCGTCGGGCACGCGCAATGACTGGATCGAGGCCCCGTAAGTGATAATAGTGACAGACATGCCGTGTGCGTTTGTCATAGTAACCGCCTCGACAGCCTCGCCACTGACCAGAGAACCAAAATCTGTTCTATGCAATTTTGACTGCGCCAATCACTATTCCCTTTTCATTTGAGTTAATCGACGGAAAACCATGAATTGTTTTTCCATGCGTTTCATCCGAAAAGCGTGGGATACAAAAGGTTTCGGGCGCTGTTGACGACTGAATTGCACTTTACAAAAAACGTCGGTGACAACAGTTAAGCCTAAACCCGCCGCGTAAGTCCCTTGGGTAGAAAGCTTATCGGCGGCGTTCCGCCAGGCATCGTTCCACGTCGCGTAAATCATAAGGTTTGCCAAGCACCCCTATTTTCTTGGCTGCAATCAGGTGCGCCAATTCGCCTTCCGCAGCGTAGCCGGATGATATGATCACCCCGGCATGGCCGCCAGCCAAAAGACCGATAACCCAATTTTGCGCATTGCCATCAGGCAAGTTGATATCGGTAATCACGATGTCATAGCTTCCGTTGCCAAAAGCGGCTTGCGCCTCGGAAAGAGACCCTGCCTCATCAACCTGAGCGCCCAATTCATTGAGCATTTCGGCAAGGTTCATCCGGATAAGAATTTCATCCTCGACGATAAGCACATGCAGGGGATCGCGGTTCGGCTGGGCCATTTCCGGCTGCGTTGGCGGCGTTGGCTCGATTGGCGAACTGGCGTTCCGCAATTTGGCCATCACCCGGTCAATTTTCTGAAACAACTGGTCGTTAGTGTAGGGCTTTGATAGCAACTCGACATTCTTATCCAACCGGCCCGCATGCACGATCGAATTCTCGGTATATCCAGATGCAAACAAAACCCCGATATGCGGCAGAATTTCCTGCGCACGGCGGGCAAGATCAGGACTTCTTAATTTACCGGGCATTACGACATCGGTGAAGAGCAGGTCAACATTGGCCCCACTTTCTATAATTGCCAATGCCCGCTCTGCATTTTCCGCTTCCAGAACCATGAAGCCAGCCTCAAGCAATGTTTCGACGGCGGTCGACCGGACGCTGACATCGTCTTCGACGACCAATACCGTTTCGGCAGACACTGTCTTATAGGGCGCGTGACCAAGCGGCGCTTCAACGTCTAGATCTTCGGCAATTCGGGTGCGGGGCAGATAAATGCGGACCGTCGTTCCGACGTCTACTTCGCTGTAGATATTGATGTGACCGCCAGACTGTTTCACCAATCCGTAGACCATGCTGAGACCCAGGCCGGTCCCACTGCCGGGTTCTTTCGTGGTAAAGAACGGATTGAAAGCCTTCTCCAAAATTTCCGGCGCCATGCCTGCGCCAGTATCGGATACCGCGAGCATGACATATGGCCCGGGGGTAAGATCAGCCTGGGAAGACGCATAGCGCTCATCCAGAACGGCGTTGCTTGCCTCGATGGTAAGTTTGCCGCGCCCATCCATGGCGTCACGCGCGTTGATTGCCAGATTGAGCACCGCATTTTCAACCTGAGCTGAATCGATCAGGCAATTCCAGATGCCGTCTTCGACAATGATCTCCACTTCAACCGTTTCCCCTAGCGACCGAGTCAACATTTCACTCATACCGCTGATAAGCTTGCCCAAGTTGCTTGATTTCTGCTGCAAAGGTTGCTGGCGACCAAAGGACAATAATTGCGAGGCAAGCTTTGCCCCGCGGGCAACGCCCCCCATGGCATTTTCAAGCCGCTTCAGCGCACGGGGATTTTCACCGACATCGCGGGCCAATAATTCGAGACTGCCGCCAATAACCTGAAGCAGATTGTTAAAATCGTGCGCAATTCCGCCCGTGAGATGGCCAATTGCCTCCATTTTTTGCGCGTGAAGCAATTGCTCTTCTACGCGTTTGCGCTCGTCAATAGCCTCGGCAACTTTGATCTGCAGTGAATCATTAAACCGGTCCATTGCGTCACGGGCAGCGAGCTCCTCCTTGATATCGCGCACTTCAATGATCGTCCCAATGGCCACGCCATCATTATTTCGGATTGGCGACGCGGTAAAGCCTACGGGATAAAAGCTGCCATCCTTATGAACGAAGGTTTCTTCGCCCATCACCTGGTTCTCTTCCGGAAGGGCGCGGTCAATCGCGCATTCGTGCAACGGGAAAGGCCGACCATCGGGATAAAGGTGATGAATTACGTCATGCAGCGGCCGACCCTGAGTCTCCTCGAAGCGATACCCGGTCAACTTCTCGGCTGCGCTATTCATGAAAACGCATTGCTGTAAATCATCCATGACAAACACCGACATGGTTGTGTTTTGCAAAATTGCATTGAGCCGCCCGGACACATCCGTGAGTTCGCGCTCAATCTTGTTCCGGTTGGTCACATCCTGAATAGCGGCAAAAAACACCGGCGGCGCTTCATCGGTCTGGATCAATTGAAGCTGAACCGCCACGTCATAATTCGTGCCATCTTTGCGTCGATGACAAGTATTGAAATTCAGCACCGGGATATGTCCCGCAATCAACGGCTGAATCATTTCCAAAAATTGATGCTGATTAAACTCGGGCTTGATGTCCCACGGCGTCAGATCGCGCAACTCAGCCATCGAGTAACGCAAATTCTCACGCGCACCACGATTTACAAGTATGAACCGGCAGTCTTCGACGGAAAAGATATAGACTTCGCTGGCCGAGCCTTCGACAATCTGACCGAGCCGTTCGTTGGACAGGGAAGATGCAATTTTTTGGAAATCTGGCAATCCGTAACCCTTATTAAGTAATATGGATTTTAAACCGCAATATTACGGATGCGCACCGAGTCTGAATGCAACTCGGGTACCAATGATATACAGCCAAATCAAATGCATTGCTGTAAATTAATGCAAAATTCTGCGAAATTTATCCAACCATATCCAGTCGATAAAAGGCTTTATTTCGGTCATGCAGCTTTCGCGCCCTGCGCTGCAAAAACGGCTTTCAAGCCAGCGGACGCATCATCAGCCTGCAGATTTTTAAGGGCTTCCCGCACATCGAGCCAATAATGGCTGACACTGTCGAGCGCTGCGCTGCGTTTTGCGCCCAAATAGGTGACGAGATTTTGCGCCGCACGATTTTCAGCCAGCATCTGCATTTCAAGGACGGGTAAATCTTCCTTGAGGCAATCTAGCAAAACAGCCGCAATCAGCATACGGGCAAGCCCTAACCCGTGAAATTCGTCCAACACCGCTATCGCCAGTTCGCCGTGCCAGGGCAGCTCTTCGGAACGTATGGCATGCGCCGCGGCTATCGGTGGGTAATCCTGCCCATCAAGCAAAATGGCGCCCCAACCAATATGATCATGGCCATCAACCGCGCTAAGACGTTTTACAATCGATTCAGGCGGCGCCCGAAATGCCGAAAAAAAGCGCAAATAGCGGGAGCGATCCGACATTTCCGTGATACCCGAACGAATTCGCGCTTCGTCGCTTGGCCGAATAGTGCGCAGGCACACGGGCCGTCCGTCGGCTAACACCGTCTCGATTTCACAAATGTCGGGCGGGGCGCCATTGCCGTCTTGAACCATAGGTACAGCCATAGCGTAAAATTGGCCGCAATGCAGCTTCACATATCGCCGGTGCCTTAATACAATTTGGATGGCGGATAGGTCTGTGCAGATAGCCGCCTACTCGCTGGAATCCGCATTATCGTAACGCATCTCGAGATACCGTCCACGCACTGCAAGCTTGTCGAGCTCGCCACGTGAAATCTGTCCCGTCATGGTTTCGATTTCCCGGTCGATAGTCTTAAGGCCATCCACCAGCTGCTGCGCCGGCGTTTTGCCAGCATGCTCTTTGTGCTTCAGGCTATCGGGAATTCTTTTATAGCCGTTGATGAGCTCAGGCAGATGCTCGCCTACCAACTTGCGCACTTCTCGCGCGGCGGGGTCATTGTCATCGAGCGTTTGCAGCTGTGGCGCAAGTTGGTCGAGCCGAATACCGATATCCTGCATTAGTGTCACCGCTGGCGGCGGCAACGCGGATCGCTGCGCTTCAAGCCAGATTTCAGTTTTGCCCGCCAATGTTCCAAGATCGGTTAGCTTCAGACTTTCGGTTGTTGGCATCGGCATTTCGGGATAGCGCATCAACACAAAGGCTGCTGTTGCAACCAGCAAGGCGGTAATCATCACACCCCAAAAACCAATGCCGCCGATTATTCCGCCGACAATGCCTGCGCCAATCAAAACCGCTCCGATGGCAACCGCAGCCTTGCTGAGCTTCCCCCAAAAATGCGCACGGCGCAGTGCCTGGCTCTTTGAGCCAATTGGCGTCATACGCACATTGCGCAGCGATCGGGCCGCAGCGGTCAGGGTGTCGTCGGATTGAGAAGCAGGGCCGTTCATGATTTACCTAAAATGAGACGTTCCCGCTTACGCGGAAATGACGGAAATAATAGGGCACTGCCTTATCCCTCGAGTGCCGCGAGCAAGCCACTGTCCTGTGTAGCCTTGACGGCCTGTGCCTGACCTTCGGCGCGCGCGATATAGCCTTTGGACTTTTCCACTTCCTTTTCGAGCGCGTCTGACGTCTGTTTCATGCTGTCGAGCGCCTTCAATTTGAAAGTGTCGATGGCGTCCATGGTGTCGTAGATATTCTGGAACGCCCGGCTCAACGTCTCGAGCGGAATGGTGGATGCCGCCGCCTGCTCATGGATTCGGCCCGTATTGTCGCGCAGCAACTGTCCAGTGCTGTCGATGATATTGGCCGTAGTCGTGTTGAGGGCCGTAATCTGGTCCAACACCAGCTTCTGGTTGGTCATTGCTTGCGCGACGGTCACAGCCGTTCGCAATGCGCCCACCGTCGTGGTCGACGCGCGATCAACGCCTTTCACCAACTCGACGTTGTTCTTCTTCACGAGATCGAGCGCGAGATAGCCCTGCACTGTAACAGCCATCTGCGTAAGCAAATCCTGCGTGCGTTGGCGCACATAAAATAGCGCGCTTTCCTTGATCGCACGCGATTTAGCAGGATCGGACAGTTCAAGCTCAGCAGCCTTTTCTTCCAATTTGGCATCGAGCTGCTTGGACATGACGATCATCTGTTCCAGCTTGCCCATGGCAACCCACAGATTTTGCCGCTCCACGTCAATGGCGGCATTGTCCATCAACAACTCGTCCTTGCCATTGCCCAGCCGGCCGAGGATCGAGCTGATATGCGTCTGCGAGCTTTGATAGCTGTCGAAGTAATTGCGCAACTTATTGCCAAAAGGGATGATGCCAAACAGCTTTTGCTTGGTCATCAGATTGCCTTTTTTCGAAGGGTCGAGATCTTCAACAACGCGGCGCAATTCGGCAAGGTCGGCGCCTACGCCTGAACCTTCATCCATCCGGCGAATGGGCTTGTCGAGAAAGCGGTTGGACTGCGCTGACGCTTCCATGATTTCCTTGCGGCCCATATTGGTGAGCTGGTCGACGCGCTTGCCAAATTCGGGGCTGTTGACATCTTGTGCGATCAAATCGGCGACATAGGCCTCAACCCGCTGTGCAAGCTTGCTCTGCTGCTCGTCAGTGACTGGCACCAGCCCCATCGCCTGTTGCGGAGCAACCGTAGGCACCGGATCCGGCGGTGTGAGCTTCAGCTCTTGAACGGTCTGGGTTACTGTTTCAGTCGACATCGCCAAATCCCTCTGTCCATTTAACTCATTACAGATGGAACGAGTGCCTCTGTATTTCAAGCACTTCCGTCCCCAGCTGTATTATTTTTCTAATACAGCTTTATCCTGTGCCTTCAAAGCAGCTTCGACCAGCGGCGATAATCCTTCGACGACTCGCGCAACGCCTTTGGCGTTAGGATGGATGTTGTCGGGCAGCATCAACGCGGCATCGGTCACCACGCCATCGAGGAAAAACGGGTACAGCGCCGCATCATATTGCTTCGCCAGTTGCGGAAAAATGCCATTAAACGCCTTTCCATAATCCTGCCCCATATTGGGTGCCGCCAGCATGCCTGTCAGCACCACCTGAATTTTCCGCTGTTTCAGCTCGTCCATCATGGAAATCATATTTGCTTTGGTTTCTTGAGGCTTGATCCCGCGCAACATATCGTTGCCGCCCAGGCCAAGCACCACCAAGTCAGGTTTTCTATCGAGGTTATCGAGTACAAAAGTGAGGCGATCCTTGCCTGCTGCTGTGGTGTCACCAGACACGCCGGCGTTATGGACACGCGCGTTGATGCCGTCTGCCTGCAATGCCTTTTGCAACTGGGGAGCAAGCCCCTCGCCGGGTGCTAGGCGATATCCGGCATAGAGGCTGTCGCCGATCGCCACCACCAGCCGGTCATATTGTTCGGCCTTTGCCGTCTTCTGCGTTTCGGCCTTGTTTTCGGCTACAGGATTAGACCCGCATGCCGACAGCCCTTGGATTGCGACACATAACGCACCATATAGCCAAAAACTTCTCATAAGGATTTTTCCTTGCACGCTCCGGTCAATCACAAAGCGGATATGGCAATCCGCGCGGCAAATGTCACCCTCAGCCTTGGCAGCAACGACGCATCCGTGTCGATTTTGCGCGGCGTGGATCTTGAGGTCCCTTATGACAGCAGCGTTGCCTTGCTTGGCCCGTCTGGGTCAGGCAAATCTTCCTTGATGGCGGTTCTGGCAGGACTGGAGCAGGCCAGCGGCGGAACCGTGCTCGTGGACGGTCTCGACTTTACCAAGCTTGATGAAGACGAACTGGCGCGCGCCCGGCGCGGTCGCATTGGTATCGTGTTGCAGGCATTTCACCTGCTGCCCACCATGACTGCGCTGGAAAATGTGGCCATCCCGCTTGAACTAGCTGGGATTGCCGACGCATTTGGCAAAGCGCAAAACGAATTGGAAGCCGTTGGCCTTGGCCATCGGCTGACGCATTATCCGTCGCAATTATCCGGCGGGGAACAGCAACGTGTTGCGATCGCGCGTGCCATGGCGGCAGGCCCAAAGATCATCTTCGCAGATGAACCCACGGGCAATCTCGATGGCTCTACCGGCACGTCAATCGTCGACCTATTGTTCGCGCGCCGCGCCGCATTGGGGGCGACACTGCTGATCATCACGCACGACCCCGAACTCGCCCGCAAATGCGACCGGGTCATTTCCATGCAGGACGGCCTAGTTGTGGAGAGCGCGGCTTGAGCCTGCCAATCGCCGCCATTTGGCGCATTTCCCGCCGCGACCTGTCCGCGCGTATTCGAGGGCTCCGCTTGCTTGCGATTTGCCTGTTTCTGGGGGTCGCCACACTAGCCGCCATCGGAAGCCTTACCGCTGGCATATCGGATGAACTTTCGCGGCGCGGGCAGACGATCCTTGGCGGGGACATTGAAATCGGCATGGCGCAGCGGACCGCGCGCGCCGATGAAATGGCGGCACTGCGCAAAACCGGTGCAGTTTCCCAGACCGTTCGGCTGCGGGCAATGGCCATTGGGCCAGACGCAGACGGCGACAGTCTGCTCGCCGAATTGAAGGCCATTGACCATATTTACCCGCATTATGGCCAGTTGCGCTTGAAAGACGGAAAGTCGGTCAACGCACCGGAAAAAGGTGAAATCTACATCGGCCCAACGCTGTCCGAGCGACTTGATATCAAATCCGGCGGAACAGTCCGCTTTGGTGACGCCCGGTTCAAAGTGGCGGGCATCATCGACCAGGAACCCGACCGACTGGGTGAAGGTTTTACGCTTGGTCCGGTTGCAATCATCAATATGGCATCGTTGCCTGGCACTGGCCTGATCCAGCCGGGCAGCATGTATGAAGCAAAATACCGCATAAAATTGCTGCCTGAGCAAGATGCAGCCGCGGTCGCAAAGAAGCTTGAAAATCAGTTTCCGTCAGCGGGCTGGGAAATAACCGATCGGTCCAACGGCGCGCCCGGCACGCGGCGCTTTATCGAGCGCATGGGCCAATTCCTGACGCTTGTTGGCCTTGCCGCACTGGTGATCGCTGGCATAGGAGTTGGCAATGGCGTCAGCAGCTATCTCGCAAGCAAGCGCGCCAGCATTGCGACGTTGAAGGTCACTGGCGCAGACAGCGCGACAATATTCCGCATTTACATGCTTCAGATACTCTCGGTTGCCGCGGGGGCCATAGTAGCTGGCCTCGCCGTCGGCAGCATCTTACCAGTCGTGATTGGCTGGGTCGCTGGCGACATTTTGCCGATAGCGCCCGGCTTTACGCTGCATCCATTGCCACTGCTCGTCAGCGCCATTTATGGCCTGCTGATTGCAATCGCTTTTGCGTTGCCGCCATTGGCACGCGCGCGCACCGTTCCTGCTGCTGGCTTGTTCCGGGCAGTCGTCGAGGGCAATTCCCGCATCGACCGCCGGAGCACAATATGGGTGATTTCCGCAATTTTCGCGATCATCGCGCTTGCCGTCTTAACTGCGCGCGAGCCGCTCTTCTCATTGGCCTTTATTGGCGCGGCATTTGGCCTCCTGTTATTGCTGACGGGAATCGCCTGGCTGCTGCGCGCCATCGCCCTTCGGATTCCACGGCCAAAAGCGCCTTTGCCTCGACTTGCACTTGCAAACCTCCATCGCCCCGGTGCGCAGACGCAGGCGTTGGTCGTTGCGCTTGGACTTGGCCTTACCTTGTTCGTGACGCTTGCCGCCATTCAGACAAGCATCAACAACGAGATCAAGAACAGCGTGCCCGACCGCGCGCCAAGCTTCTTTGCGCTGGATATCCCGCGTGATGGCGCAGCGAAATTCACGCAAATGGTGCGCGGTGCTGATCCCAAAGCCATCATCAACATGATCCCGGCCTTGCGCGGCACGATTATCGAATATGGCGGTCAGCGCGTTGATGAGCTTGAAGAACTGCCCGAGGGCGCGTGGGTGCTGAACGGTGATCGCGGCCTGACTTACAGCAGCGCATTGCCCAAGGGCAGCGAGATCGTGGCGGGCAAATGGTGGCCAGCCGATTATAAAGGCCCCGCGCTGGTCAGTCTTGAGGCAGAGGTTGCGAAAACCTTAGGCTTGACCGTTGGCGACAGCCTGACGATCAGTCTGCTTGGCGTTGAAGTGCCCGCGAAAATCGCGTCGTTGCGCACGGTCAAATGGGACAATTTCGGCCTCAATTATGTGATGGTATTTTCGCCGGGCAGCCTCGATGCCGCGCCACACAACATGGTCGCGACCTTGACCGTGTCCAAACCAGCCGAACGCATCTTGGCCAAATCGATCCCGCCAGCATTCCCATCGTCGTCGTTGATTGAAGTAGGCGAGGTTACGGCGCAAATTACTGTTCTGCTGAGTCAAATGGCGCAGGCGATCGCGGCTGCGGCATCCATCGCCATTTTGGCGGGGATCGCTGTACTTGTAGGCGCCATCGCCGCAGCCCGTCAATCGCGCGTCTACGATAGCGTCATCATGAAGATGCTTGGAAGCACAAGGGGGCAGATCCTGGGCGCCCAAGCGCTTGAATATGGCATATTGGCGGTCGTGCTCGGGCTAGTGTCGCTGGTGCTTGGTATGTCAGCCGCTTATTATGTGGTGGTCGAAATATTCGATTTCAGCTTTGTGCCGGACTATTCCATATTGGCGCTGACCCTGATCGGTGGGGCTGGAATAACCTTCATCCTAGGCATAGTTGGATCGCTACCGATCCTTGCTGCACGGCCTTCGGAGGCGCTCAGGAGCTTATAAATTTCACTGTAGTGCTGAGTCTGGCTCAGGGCTGCGGTTTAACTTCCTTGGCCAAATGCGTGGCCAACGGCGCTGACAGTATCAGCTGCGCCATATGATAAGCGAGCGTCGGCAGCAGAACCATGCCGGCAATGGCGGGCGGGAATATCGTGGCGGCGAGCGGTGCGCCGATGGCAATGCTTTTCTGACCGCCCGAAAACAGCATGGTAATCTGGTCGCCGCGCGACAGTTTCATCATTCCGCCAAGCATCCACGCACCGCCAAAGCCGACGAGCAGCATGATCGATAAGGCCAGCGCAAGCCAGGCAAGTTCGTCGGCGCGCACAATGCTCCAAATGCCCGCCACAACTGCACCTGAAAACGCGACATAGACGGCAATTGCAATCGAAATGCGGTCCATCCAGGTGGCGAGCTCCTTGTTGCGGTCGACCCACGGCTTGAACCAGCGTTGGGCCAGTTGCCCAAGGACAAAGGGCAAAAGCAAGATGAGCGCGATCCGGCCCACCGCCTGGCCGGAGATCTGCGCATCGCCCACATGCGCTAACAACGCAAACAATAAGGGTGAAAGGATAACACCAACCAAATTGACCAGAGCAGCAGCAACCACCGAGGCCGCGACATTTCCCCTGGCTAGCGCACTATATGCCGCAGCAGACTGAACCGTTGAGGGCAAAATCCCTGTAAACAGCAAACCAAGCGCCAGCGTTGCCGGCAAAATATTGTCAAAGATTTGCGAGAGCGCCAGTCCGGTCGCCGACATCACACCAAAGACGAACAGAAAAATGGCACCCTGCAACCGCCAGTTGCGAACACCATTCACCACTTCGTGCCGCGGCAGTCGCACCCCATTAAGGAAAAACAGCAGGAATATCGCGCCTGACGAAACGACCGAAGCGATATCAGCGCCGCTGCCCCGCACAGGCAAGAAGCTGGCCAACAATATGGTGCCCAGCAACAAAAGGACAAAGCGGTCAGCGAAGATACGAGCGAACATTTGAGCGCTTTGACCGTTGCAATCGCGCATTGCAACACCAGCGATGTTGCGCCGCAGCGTATATTGCGTTAATGGCGCGCGAGAATCTGGTGGCATGTGGCTGCTATGAAGACCTTCCAAAAGGCCCATTTCCAAATGTCATTGCGTAACATCGCCATCATCGCGCACGTCGATCACGGCAAAACCACCCTTGTTGACCAACTGTTCCGGCAGTCGGGCACCTTCCGCGACAATCAGCGTATTGAAGAGCGCGCGATGGATTCGAACGATCTTGAAAAAGAACGCGGAATCACAATTCTTGCGAAGTGCACATCGGTTGAGTGGGACGACCATAAGGGCGAAAAGACCCGCATCAATATCGTAGATACACCTGGGCACGCCGACTTTGGCGGCGAAGTGGAACGCATCCTTTCGATGGTAGACGGCGTCATATTGCTTGTCAACTCATCGGAAGGCGCGATGCCGCAAACGAAGTTCGTGACTGGCAAGGCTCTGGCTTTGGGTTTGCGTCCTATCGTGGTCGTGAACAAGGTCGACCGTCCGGACGAGCGCATCCAGGAAGTACTGGACGAAGTGTTTGACCTTTTCGTGTCCTTGGACGCGACGGATGAGCAACTCGATTTCCCTGTGCTCTACGCCTCGGGCCGCAACGGCTATGCATCCAGTGATCCAAGCGCGCGCGAAGGCACATTGACGCCGATGTTTGAAACCATCGTCAGCCACGTGCCTGAACCAAAGGCCGATGTCGATGGCGAGTTCAAGATGCTTGTCACCTTGCTTGACCGCGACAACTTCCTTGGCCGCATCCTGACTGGACTCGTCCTGTCCGGCACCGTCAAGGTGAACCAGCAAATCCATGCACTGAACCCTGATGGCAAGATCGTCGAAACCGGCCGGGCATCGAAGATTATGTCATTCCGCGGTCTTGAGCGCGTTCCGGTCGAAGAAGCCAAGGCTGGCGACATTATTTCAATCGCTGGTTTGACCACCGCGACCGTCGCAGACACGATTGCCGAGCCGACGGTCACCGAACCGCTTCAGGCACAGCCAATCGATCCGCCGACATTGTCGATGCGCTTTTCCGTCAACGACAGCCCAATGGCTGGCCGTGAGGGCACAAAGGTCACGAGCCGCATGATCCGCGACCGCCTGATGCGCGAAGCTGAAAGCAACGTTGCCGTCCGCATCACCGAAGCTGAGGACAAGGACAGCTTTGAAGTTGCTGGCCGTGGTGAACTTCAGTTGGGTGTTCTAATCGAAACTATGCGCCGCGAAGGCTTCGAGCTTGGCATCAGCCGCCCACGCGTGCTGTTCCGCGAAGATGAAAAGGGCCAGAAAACCGAGCCATATGAAACCGTCGTCATCGACGTCGATGATGAATATTCCGGCACCGTTGTCGAGAAAATGGCCGTCCGTAAAGGTGACTTGACCGACATGCGTCCGTCGGGTGGCGGCAAGACCCGTATTACCTTTAGCGCCCCCTCGCGCGGACTTATCGGTTATCATGGCGAATTCCTCTCGGACACGCGCGGCACCGGCATCATGAACCGTCTGTTCGAAAAATATGGTCCGCATCGTGGTGCCATTGAAGGCCGCAAAAATGGCGTGCTGATTTCCAACGGCGCTGGCGAGGCAGTGGCTTACGCCCTTGGCCCATTGGAAGAGCGTGGTATCCTGATGGTGTCGCCGGGCGAAGCCTTGTACGAAGGCATGATCATTGGCGAAAATGCCAAGCCAGACGACCTTGAAGTCAATCCGATGAAGTCGAAGCAGCTGACGAACTTCCGGTCGACCGGCAAGGACGACGCCATTCGCCTGACCCCGCCAAAGCGGCTGACGCTAGAGCAGGCCATTGCCTATATTGATGATGACGAAATGGTCGAGGTTACGCCAAAGAACATCCGTCTGCGCAAGCGTCTGCTCGATCCGAACGAGCGGAAGAAAGCATCGCGCGCCAAACAGGCTGCATAAGCCACTAAGCCACTCTCAGACAACGCTCTTGCCAACCATTGTAACATTGTTACATTGGTTGGCAATCGAGGCGTTGGGAGAAGCTTTGTGGCAAGTATTTCAGGATCAGTTCGGTCTGGAAACAGCAGATTTTTGAGCTGGATTGAGCGGACGGGTAACAAGTTACCCGACCCGGTGTTTCTGTTCCTCTATTTGGTTGGGGGACTTGTTTTATTTTCGGTTGTGGCTGCGGCGCTTGGATGGTCTGCCGTGCATCCCACCGAGATTGACCCCGATACGGGTGCCAATAAGGTAATTGCGGCTACCAGCCTGCTTTCAGCCGATAACATTCGCAAATTGTGGGTTGAAATGCCCAAGACCTTCACTGGATTCCACCCTCTTGGCTATGTTCTGGTCGTCATGCTTGGTGCTGGCGTGGCAGAAAAATCAGGACTTTTTGGCACGGCCATGCGCGCAGGTGTGGCCAACGCTCCAAAATATCTTTTGACGCCGATCGTTGCACTGGTTGCCATGATGGGAAACCTTGCGGCCGACGCTGCTTATGTCGTCCTCATCCCTCTGGCAGGGGTTATTTATGCCGCCGCCGGACGCCACCCGATCGCCGGAATTGCCGCAGCCTTTGCTGGCGTCTCGGGCGGATTTTCCGCCAATCTTTTTCCCGGGCAGCTGGATGCGTTGTTGTTCGGAATTACGCAGTCAGCTGCCAACACGGTGTTCCCTGAATGGCAGGCCAATATTGCAGGGAACTGGTATTTCATTGTCGGCATGACCTTCGTTTTCCTGCCTGTTATATGGTATGTCACTGACCGGATTATTGAACCCGGCCTCGGCGCATATCGCCCGACTAGGGCGCAAGCGGTCTCGGCGGGCAGCGCAACGACGATCGTCGAAGGCGATGTCGTCGCACAAGAGGACATTAGCGGCCCATTGTCATCGGACCAGCGCAAGGGTCTTCGTGATGCCGGTCTTGCCACTTTAGCAGTTATATTACTCTGGATGCTCATGACGCTTGGACCCGATACGCCGTTGATTGACGAAACGGCGTCACCCGAGACCCAGCTGACACCTTTTTACCAATCCCTTGTGGCCGGTTTCATGGTGCTGTTTTTGCTGGCAGGGTGGGCATATGGTCGGGCAACCGGGGTTATCAAGGACCACCGCGATCTGGTGCGCATGATGTCCGAATCCATGGGTGACATGGCCTATTTCCTTGTTCTCGCCTTTGCCATTTCGCATTTTGTCGCGATGTTTGGGTGGTCGAATCTCGGACTCATCACTGCTGTACATGGTTCTGACGGGCTTCAGGCACTGGCCTTGCCCGCGCCGATATTGCTCATATTGGTTGTCGTGTTCACGGCCGCGCTTAATCTGTTTATTGGCTCCGCGAGCGCAAAATGGGCATTGCTGGCGCCTGTGCTTGTTCCGATGCTCATGCTGCTGGGCGTAAGCGCCGAAATGACAACTGCCGCGTACAGGGTGGGCGATGGGGCCACGAATATCATCACGCCATTGATGGTCTATTTCCCGCTCATTTTGGTATTTTGCCAGCGATGGGTCAAAGATTTCGGTATTGGCAGCCTCGCTGCCACCATGATCCCCTATTCAATCGGAATATTGCTGGTCGGAATGCTGTTGGTGGGGGTCTGGGTAGCAGCCGAAATTCCGCTTGGCCCGGCCGCTCCCGTGTTCATCGCCCCCGCAACGGCATAAACAAAAAAGGGCGCCAGTGTTGGCGCCCTTTTTTTTTGCGGTACGAACCTGCTTAATTAAAAGCGGAATGCAGCCGTCAAGCGAATGCTGTGCGTGTCGAAATCGCTGTCTCCGCGGCGCATGTCAGTGCCCTGTGGATTGACCAGCAAGAATGGATTGGTGACAGGCGCGGTTCCACGACCGACCGATACAACATAGTCGTCGTCGACAAAATTGGTGTAGAGATATTCAACACCAATCGAGAAATTGCGTGCAACCTTCACTTCGGTACCGCCGCCATAGGAGTAACCCCAGCTTTTCGAATTGCCGTTGTCGGTGAAGCTGTTCGCGCCGTTGGTTGTGGAGAAGCTGTTGTTGATTTTGGCATAAGCCGCACCGCCGGTTGCGTAAAATAACGCACCACGTGCTGCATAGCCAACGCGCGCGCGCGCCTGAACGCTGTAATCCAGCTGACGTGTAAAGGTGTAGGCCGCTGGCGTTGTGCTGAATGCGGTTACGCTGTCACGCGACTCACTCTTGCCGCCTTCCAGCACAAAACCATATACGATATTGCCCGACTGCATGTCATATCCTGCGCGGATATTGTAGTCATAGCCGTCCTTGTCGCCGCGGCAACCGCCAGCAGCCGAGTTGCCCGTTGCTGCGCCGCCGCAGAAACCGGGCGAAAAGGCATTTGCGCCCAGAACAGTGTTCACATTGTTGTCGAAAGAACCATCAAGGTTGGTATCGAAAGCGACATTCTCGCTGCGGTCATTGCTTTGCGCGCCAAGGCCAAATGAGCCGCCGATATATGCGCCTTCCCATTGTTCGTCTTCTGACTGTGCAAAAGCCGGGGTTGCAATGCTTGCCAGCGATGCGGCACCGATCATTAAAATGTGGGAGATTTTCATAGGTGTTTTCCTTTTCAGTTGTTGTCACCAACCGAAAAACGCACCTGATCCAATTTGGATGCCTAAGTCCGAAATTAAAATGTAACTGCGTGTTTCTTGCCACAATTCGCCAACAACATGCTCCGCTATATCGCCTCTCCGGCGGCAACACCGCTTGCCCATGCCCATTGGAAGTTATAGCCGCCAAGCCAGCCAGTGACGTCGACAGCCTCACCAACGCAGAACAAACGCGGGATTTTTTTGGTTTCCATGGTCTTCTGCGACAGGCCGTCGGTGCTAATCCCGCCCAACGTCACCTCGGCCTTGGCGTAGCCTTCACTGCCATTGGGCACGAATGGCCAGCTGTCGAGTAGTGCGCCGGCATCCGCCAATTTCCGGTCGCTTTGGTCGGCAAGGTTGCCAGGGAGGGCAAGCTTGTTGGACAGCGCCTCGGCAAGGCGTGCTGGCAATACCCGGTCCAACGCAGATCGTAATGTTGCGCGAGGCCGTGCGCGCTTTTCCGCCAACAACAGTTCGGTCGCATCAAGAGCCGGAAGAAAGTCGATTTCCACCTGTTCACCCGGCCGCCAATAGCTGCTGATCTGCAGGACAGCTGGTCCGCTGAGGCCGCGGTGTGTGAACAATGCAGCTTCACGGAAAGCCGTTCTTCCGTGTTTGGCGATGACTTCAGCCGAAACGCCCGACAATTCACGGAACAAGATATCATCGCCGCCAAGCGTAAACGGGACGAGCGCAGGTCTGGGTTCAACTATTTTCAACCCGAACTGGCGCGCCAGATCATAAGCAAAGGCGGTCGCGCCCATTTTGGGAATGCTCGGTCCACCGGTAGCAATCACCAACGCCCTGCTTTGCGCACGGACACCATTATAGGTCACATGATAATCACTGCCTTCATGCGACACTTCGCCGACAGGTGCATCAAAGACGAAGTCGACACGACCTCCAGATGCTGTGGATTTGTCGCACTCGGCCATGAGCATTGCAACTATCTGCCGTGCAGAACCGTCGCAGAACAGCTGGCCAAGAGTCTTTTCGTGAAAGGCGATGTCATGCGCCGATACCAAAGCGATAAAATCCTGCGGTGTGTAGCGTCCAAGAGCGGATTTCGCGAAATGGGGGTTCGCCGACAGATAGCGCTCCTGTGCGTGGGTGGTGGTCGCGTTGACATTGGTAAAATTGCACCGTCCACCGCCTGAAATCAGGATCTTCTTACCTGGCCCGGTGGCGTGGTCGATCACAAGCACATGCTTGCCGCGTTGTCCCGCAGTCAGGGCGCACATCAGGCCAGCGCCGCCAGCGCCAAGGACGATTACGTCATAAGTATTTCGATTTGCCATTTTGCTCCCTGTGCACTGCCTGCAATATATTGCCAAGCGCTATGCTTTGCGGCAAAGCGCCCTCATGACTGAAGAGACACAGACCACGGGCACTGACACCCCACCCGATCACTTATCGATTAATCCAATGAGCCCGTTTTTTGACGGCGACCTGCTGTCACGTGGCATTGGTATTCGCTTCAAGGGCGAAACGCGGACCACGGTTGAGGAATATTGCATTTCCGAAGGTTGGATCAAGGTTCAAGCTGGCAAGGCCCGTGACCGCAAAGGCAACCCGTTGCTCATCAAGTTGAGTGGCCCAGTTGAAGCATGGTATGAAGATCTGGGCGACAACGCGCCAGTCGCCAAGGCCTAACCTCGCCAAACCCTAACGTTTCGGAAAAACCGAAATCAATTTTGCTAGCTGGTCATTAATGGAATCAAGCTGATCATCAGCAGTGTTGCCCAAACGCACGATAGTCAGCCGGTGTTGTGGTGACACGACGACAAACTGGCCCAGATGCCCAAGCGCCGCAAAGACGTCGGACGGCGCCTTGCCGGGGAACAACACCTGATCGCGGCCTTCATTGCGCTTATGGTTCAACCAAATATGCGCGCCATAGCTTTTGTCATTTTTGCTTTGCGTCTTCATGAAGCGGATCCAGCTCGTCGGCATCATTTGTGCCGCGCGTACCGTTCCGTTGTTGCGCAAAAACTCCCCGAACTTCGCCCAATCACGCGCGGTCGCGTGGATCATGCTTCCGCCAAGCATCGTGCCATTCCGGTCAAATTCCGGCGTTGCACTGGTCATACCCAGTGGCTCGAACAACCGGCCACGCGCATATTCCAACATGGCGTCACGCCGTTCGACCGGATCCTTACTTTGCGTGAGGGACCGAGTCATGATGTCGGCAAGGATATGAGTCGTGGCTGTACTATATTCAAATTTCTGGCCGGGAACGGCTTCCAGGGGACGGGTTTCAGCGTAGCGCGCTACATTTTCGCGGCCATCCAAAAACAGCATACGCGGCGTGTCAGCATCGAAAATCTCGACACCGGCCTCCGCCATTTCGGTGTGGTCCAACCCTGCGGACATATGCAGCAAGTGCCGCAACGTGATTTTCGCCCGCCCGTCGCGCGGCGTTTGCCATTCGGGCACAATGGCGGGTTCGTCCAGCGCAAGCCGCCCGTCGGCAACCATCATCCCTACCAAAGTGGCGGTCACGCTTTTGGCCATCGACCAGCTGATTAATTTCGTGTCGGGACCATATCCGGGCGCATAGCGTTCGGCGACCACGCGGCCGCCCTGCATCACAACCAAGGCGCGGGTTTCGGAAAGCGCCGGGTCCTCAAAAAACGGTGCGATGGTGTCTGCGAGCTTGTTCTTGCTGACTGAAGCGTCGTCAACAATGATAACAAAGCCCGGTCCTGCGGGCTTAGCGGGCGGCTCAGCGGCGCATCCGGCAAGGACCATTGCGGCCATTGCGCAGAAAGCAGTTGCGGCAAGCGTGAATTTGTTTCTAGGCATGGCGCGCTTCGATGCACCAAATGGAGGGCCCATGGCAACCGCAACTTCGACCAAAGATGTAAAAGCGCCTCAACCGGGCTTCAAGCGACTCAAGATTGTTGCGGTGGGTATCGTCGTGATTGCGGCTTTGTGGCTTATGTGGAACTGGAGCAGCATCAAGGGACAAGCGCGTGTCGGCGCGGCATATGGCGCGCATATCACTTGCTCGTGCCGCTATATTGAAGGACGCGATATGGCGTCTTGCGAAACCGATAAAGAAAAAGGGATGGAAATTGTAAGGTTAAGCGACGATCCTGAGAATAAACGCGTCTATGCCTCGGTCCCGTTTTTGGTAGAGGCTGTCGCGGAACGGCGTGGGGCGTTTGGCTGCATCCAATTAAACGACGCCGAAATCGAGGCGCTATAGCCTAACGCTTTGCCGGAACGAGTATGAGTGCAGCGCAAAGTAACTCTACACCGCCACCAGCCAGAGCGACAAATGCCGGCGAGATGCCCAGCCAGATTGCGAAAGTTGCCAATGCGATCAGGATGAAGCCAAGTACCAGATACAAGCGCATGCCGTATACCGTCTGAAACACCAGATAGCGGGCTCCGACCGTCAGCAACGCAATCGGGAAAAACCAGTCTGGATGCGCCTCGCTGACGAGATATGCGACAACCAGCCCAATGATAAGAAATGCTGTCGATTGAAGCGCCAGCATTTCCATGGGATTAGGTGCACGCACCTTGCCACGCCGGTACACGACCTTTGCCAGCAGCAAAGAAAGCGGATGGATGGCCATTCCGCCGAAAAACAGCGCCGCCATGCCAGCACCCAAACTGGCATTTAGCGTCACCAACCCTGCAGTCGCCCATACCACGCCCGACACGAATATACCGACTCCGCCGTTGACATATGCACGGCGCATGTCGCGTTGCGCTTCCCCCAGATGCATCCCAAATCTCCCCCACCCAAGCCAGAACGCAATATTATGCCGCGGTGGCCATCTCCGCTTTTACGGTCTCTTCAATCCAGCCGCCCCCTAGTACGCGGTCATCATCGTACAAGACAGCCGCCTGCCCTGGCGCGACCCCATATTCCGGCGAATCAAAACGAAGCCATTCGCCATCAAGCCGCGCCGGCACTGGCCGCGACATGGATCGCACCTTGGCCATGATGGGTCGTCCATTTATATCAGCCAGCCAGTTGGCGTCGATTATGCGTGCGGCTTGAACCGCAAGCGCTTCGCGCGGACCAACGATCACGCGTTGAGTCACAGGGTCGAGGCTGATCACATATAAAGGAACGGGCTGGCCGCCAACCTCAAGGCCTTTGCGTTGCCCGACGGTGTAGTGGATCAGTCCTTTATGCTGGCCAAGGGTACGGCCATCGAGATGCACAATGTCACCTCCGACTTCGGCATCTGGCCGTATCTTGCGCACGACGCTTGCATAATCGCCGTCGGGCACGAAGCAGATGTCCTGGCTGTCAGGCTTCATCGCCACGATCAACCCCATTTCGCGCGCAATGGAGCGCACCTGTCGCTTGGGCATCCCGCCCAACGGAAAACGCAGATAATCCAGTTGGTCCTGTGTCGTTGCAAAAAGGAAATAGCTCTGGTCACGCGCTGGGTCGGCAGCACGGTGGAGCTCGGCGCCTTGTGGTCCAACAACACGGCGGACATAATGGCCTGTCGCGAGGCAATCCGCCCCCAGTTCACGCGCAAGACGGAACAAGTCGGTGAATTTCACCCCCATATTGCACCGCACGCACGGGATCGGAGTTCGCCCCGCCATATATTCGTCCGCAAAATGGTCGATAACCGATTCGCGAAAACGGCTTTCGTGGTCAAACACATAATGGGCAATGCCCAGCTTATCGGCCACTGCCCGTGCGTCACGGATATCCTGCCCCGCGCAGCATGCGCCTGCACGTTTGACGGCGCTGCCATGGTCATAGAGCTGCAGAGTGACACCAATGGTTTCGGCGCCAGTCCGCGCCGCCAAAGCCGCGACGACGGACGAATCAACGCCGCCCGACATGGCAACGACAATTCGTTTGCCGCCAAGATCGGTACCCAGCTGAAAATCCGAATGATAAATATCGTCGTTCATACGAACGCTTCCCTATAAACTTAAATCACGAAACGCCAGTTTTCTGAACAACTTCCGCGCGTGGCTGCAAAACATCAGGCGTTGAAAGGATAACAGCCGTTAACAACCCCTAACATGGTTTGAACGCCACCTTTACCTCATATTAGAATTTATGCGGCTAGAGCAACGGCATGGAAATGAACTTTCCCCACAACGCGCAACGCAAATATGCCGAGACGACGACGTGCAGCTACGGCTCTGTGTTGGACGCGGCCCGTGCACGTCAAGCGAAAAGCAGAACGGTGCGCGCATTGCGTAACGCAGAGCATGGCCACATTGCCGCTGGTGACAATCTTGTCGCACGTATCCAATGTTTTGCCGCCGATCCAGACGCAGAAGTCGCTGTGCGCGGTTCATTCTGGCAGAAAACGGAGACATCAATAATGGATGAACAGCCTGTTTACCATTCTGCTTCAGCTAATAGCAAAGAGCAACTGTGTATACCAACCGCAACAGGGAAAGAGTTAAATCCCGCGGGGCATGGAGCAGACAAAAAGTCATGATTGAAAACCAGAAATTCCGCCCCGCACAGGTCATTGGTCCATTGGGTGAGCCACTGACTCTTGACAGTTTGCCGCCTCCCGGCACGACTCGATGGGTTGTCCGCCGCAAGGCAGAGGTCGTGGCCGCCGTGAATGGTGGGCTGCTCACGATCAACGATGTGTGTGAACGCTATGATCTCACGCTTGAAGAATTTGCCTCATGGCAGCGTGCCGTCGACCGTTCAGGCATGCCGGGCCTGCGCGTCACGCGTATCCAGCATTATCGCGACCTGTACGAGCGCCAGCAAAAATACTGAACGCTGTTATTCAAGTGGATACATATAAAAGCCCCGCCTTGTGCGGGGTTTTTCTTATTCGCGTTCCATTTTTTTACAAAACTTTAAATTCGGGATGCTGGTGACTGGCAATTTGTCTGCGTTACACTACACTACTTGTGCCGGGCCTCACCCGACAGTGCAGAGGAGAGACATTATGGGTTGGATTGTTGCAATTATCGTTGGCGGCATCGCAGGATGGCTGGCAAGCAAGGTCATGGGTCGTGACGCTTCCATGGGTATCATCGCCAATGTCATCGCAGGTTGTGTCGGTTCAGTTGTCGGAAACTTTATCGCCAATCGTTTTGGAATCGTGGGCAGCGTCAAAGAGTTTTCGCTTACTGGGCTGCTCGTGGCATTTTTTGGTGCCGTCATTGTATTGGCTGTCCTCAACCTCATCCAGCGGGGCCGCGTGCGATAAACCATTCTGTTTTGGGATTAAACAAAGCCACGCAGATCCGTTCTATGTGGCTTTTTTGTCGATGCCGTTCGTCGAATCGTGTCTGGCGTCAGTCTTTATTGTTACACGCCTGCGTTTCCATTATTCTATAGCAAACCATGTGCTTGAGCCTTTGATATTCTGCGCCTTGCGGTCAGTGACTTATTAGGGTAATACAGCGCCATTATAAACAAGGGGGGCGTGCGAACTTCCCCGAGACTGAATTTGGAACTCCGGAATGAATTACGAAACTACAATGGGCGCCACGCTGAATGGCGAAGTTCTGCAGGACAATGCCGATCGCAATCGTCGCCGGATAATAATCGCGGCGGTAATCGTTGCGATTTTGGTCGCAGCCAGCGGTGCCTATTATTTCTTCGGTGCCAAATCAAAAACGGCAGCCTCCACTGAGTCCGAAAAGGCAGATCAGGCGCAGACCGTTACGGTCGTTGCGCCCGGCCGCGATACGGTTGTCCGCGCCATCAACGCCACTGGCACTTTGGCGGCGCGACGTGAAATTCCCGTTGGCGTTGTCGGAGAAGGCGGCCGCGTGCTTCAGGTCTATGTTGATGCAGGTGACTGGGTCAATCAGGGCGACGTACTCGTCAGCGTCGACCGTTCGGTACAGACCCAACAGGCAGCGGCGCTTGAAGCGCAAATTGGCGTTGCCCGCGCTGACCTTCAACTGGCACAGAATGAACTCGACCGGGCGGCGCAACTGGTCGACCGCGGCTTTATTTCCAAGGCTGATGTTGACCGCAAAACCGCAACCCGTGACGCCGCACGCGCCCGTGTCAAAGTAGCCGATGCGCAGCTTGGGGAAACCCGTGCCCGCAATGCACGGCTTGATGTGCGCGCGCCCGTTTCGGGTTATGTGCTTGAGCGCAATGTTGAAACCGGACAGACCGTATCTGCAGGCAGTGGTATACTGTTCCGCATTGCGAAGGATGGCCAGCTTGAGCTTCAGGCAAAGCTGAGTGAAGATGATCTTGCCCAGGTCGCTGTTGGAATTCCGGCGGCAGTAACGCCCGTTGGCACCGACAGGGTGTTCAACGGTAATATCTGGCAGATCGCCCCGATGATTGACTCGCAGAGCCGGCAAGGTGTTGCGCGCGTCGCACTGCCATTTGACAAGGCACTGCGTCCCGGTGGCTTTGCCTCGGTGGAAATCAAGTCGGGCGCCATGACTGCGCCTGTTCTGCCTGAATCCGCCATTCAAACTGGACGCGAGGGCAGCTTTGTCTATATTGTTGGCAAGGACAACAAGGTGAAGCAGCGTCCTGTCAAGGTTGGCTCCGTGACCGCCCAGGGGCTGATCATCGAACAAGGCCTTGATGGCACGGAACGCGTTGTACTCTATGCTGGTGGTTTCCTAAATCCGGACGAGACGATCAATCCCAAGCTTCTGAAAAAGCAGTGAATTTGGGACATTCGGGATATAAAATATGAATTTAAATAATATTTCTGCATGGTCCATCCGCAATCCGGTGGTGCCGATCGTATTGTTCGTCGCACTCACCATTGCAGGCATCATGTCGTTCATGAATATGGACGTGCAAAATGATCCCGATATCGAATTTCCGGTCGTCGTGGTTTCCATTTCGCAACCTGGCGCTGCTCCAACCGAAATCACCACCCAAATAACACAGAAAGTCGAATCTGCGATCCGCAGTGTTCAGGGCGTTCGCAACATTGATGCGACTTCAAGCGAAGGCAACACTACCGTTAGCGCCGAGTTCGAGATCGGCGACGATATCAACGCTGCTGTAAGCGAAGTGAAAAACGCCGTCGACCAGATTCGCAGCGATCTGCCAGACGGCATTTTGGAACCGCAGATTTTTAAAGTCGCAACCTCAAGCGACCCGATTGCCTATTTCGCAGTCGAAGCAAGCGACATGACCCTCGAGCAACTAAGCTGGTTCGTCGATGACACCGTTGCGCGCCGCCTGCTGTCGGTCGAAGGCATGGCATCGGTCAGCCGCAATGGCGGCGTTAACCGTGAAATTCGTGTTGTTCTTGATCCAGCCAAGATGCAATCGCTCGGCGTTAGCGCCAGCCAGATAAATTCCGTGCTGCGTCAGCAGAATATCAACGCATCAGGCGGACAGTCCCAGATTGCGGGCTCTCGCCAGTCCGTTCGTGTTCTGGGCAACTCAACCGACGCTTTTTCGCTCAGTCAGACTCAGATCAGCCTTGGTGCCGGACGGTCAATCAAGCTCGCCGATGTGGCCGAAGTAACCGACGGTTTCAGCGAACAAAAGGCGATGGCCTTTGCTGGCGGCAAGCAAGTTGTCACCTTCGGCATGTCACGTGCCAAAGGCGCCTCCGACGTCACCGTATTTGATGAAGCCATGAAGAAAATGGCCGAAATCAAAAAGGAAAATCCCGGCATCAATTTCATCACATTGTTCAACAGCGTCGATTACACCAAGGGCCAGTATAAAAGCTCCATGGCGTCGATGATCGAAGGCGCGTTGCTGGCCATCGTAGTTGTGTTCCTGTTCCTGCGCGACTGGCGCGCAACGATCATTTCCGCAATTGCCATCCCGCTGTCCGCGATTCCGACATTCTGGTTCCTCGATCTGCTCGGCTTTACCCTCAACACCATGTCGCTGCTGGCGCTTGGCCTGGTCGCAGGTGTGCTGGTCGATGACGCAATTGTGGAAATCGAGAATATCGTCCGGCATATGCGCATGGGCAAATCGGCTTATCAGGCCTCGATCGACGCCGCTGACGAAATCGGCCTGGCTGTTGTCGCGACCACTTTCTCGATTGTAGCCGTGTTCCTGCCAGTTGGCCTGATGCCGGGCGTCGCGGGTCAGTTCTTCAAGAATTTCGGCCTGACCGTTGTCGCTTCTGTGCTCATGAGCTTGGCCGTGGCGCGTATGATCACGCCTATGATCGCTGCCTATTTCCTCAAATCGACCGGCATGGCCGAACATGGTGAAAGCGGCTGGATCGACAGATATATGAAGATTTTGCGCTGGTCGCTTGGCCATCGCCGTTGGATGATGGGCATCGGAGCTTTGGCGCTTGCCCTTACAGTCGCTTTGTTCATCTTCCTTCCAAAACAGTTCTTCCCCGACGGCAATACCGATTTCAGCCGCGTTCGTATTGAAATGGTGCCTGGAACCACGCTTGAACGAACACGTGAAATCGCCAATCAGGCCGCTGCGATTATCGAAAAGCAGCCTGAGGTCGAAACGGCGTTGCAGAGCGTGCGTGAAGGCAGTGCAAACATGTTCATCACCTTGGAAAAGGAACGTGCGCGTACCAGCCAACAATTTGAAGAAGACCTTACGCCCCAGCTCACCAAAATCGCCGATGCGCGTGTGACCTTCCAGGCCAATGGCCCAGGCGGCGGTGGCTCGGGACGTGACGTATCGGTTATGCTGTCGGGATCGGACCCCAAGAAGCTTGACCAGACCGCGGCAACGCTTGTCGAGCAGATGAAGACCCTGCCTGAACTGCGCGCGCCACGTATCTCGGCGGATTTGCAGCGTCCCGAGTTGATCATTACCCCGCGCACCGACCTAGCGTCTCAATTGGGGGTGTCGACAGTAGCGCTCAGCCAAACCATCCGGATCGCAACGCTTGGCGACATTGACCAGAACAGCGCCAAATTCTCACTGTCCGACCGTCAGATACCTATTCGCGTGATGCTGGCGCGGGAATCGCGTGAAAGCCTTGATGTCATCCGTAATCTGCCTGTCCCACTGGCGGCCGGTGGATCAGTTCCACTCTCGCGTGTGGCGGATATCAGCTTTGGCGCTGGCCCGACCTCGGTTCAGCGTCGGAACCAGAACTTCCGCATTTTCATCGGCGCCGATTTTGCGCCTGGTATTGTGTCTTCCGACGCAGACAAGAAGATCAACGAACTGCCCGTCATGAAAAATCTGCCAACTGGCGTGTCCCGCGCCCCGTTTGGCAGCCAGGAATGGGAACAGGAAATGCAGCATGACTTCCTGGTCGCGCTGATTTCCGGAACGTTGCTTGTGTTTGCAGTTCTGGTCCTTCTGTACCATCGCTTCATGTCACCATTGGTCAACATGGGCTCCCTGCTCCTTGCTCCATTGGGCGGGCTGCTCGCGCTTGGTCTCGTCGGCCAGCCAATTTCGATGCCGGTGTTCATCGGCGTATTGATGCTGTTTGGAATCGTGGCGAAAAACTCGATCTTGCTTATCGACTTTGCAATCGAGGAAATGGCGCGCGGCGTGCCCAAATTCCAGGCGATCATGGAGGCTGGCCACAAGCGTGCGCAGCCAATCGTCATGACCACCGTCGCCATGACGGCGGGCATGGTGCCAACCGCGCTCTCGCTCGGTGGTGATGGCCAATGGCGTTCGCCGATGGGCACAGTCGTGATCGGGGGCCTGATCGTCTCCACAATGCTGACATTGCTCATCGTGCCTGCTGGTTTCAGTCTTGCCGATGGTTTGGAAAAGCGCGTTGGTCCATGGTTGCGGACTCGCCTGCTGACATATGATCCCACCAAGCACGGTGAAAAGGCGGCAGCGCCCACGAAAGCGTCAGGAAAAACCGCGGGCAAACAGACAGGTAAGGACGATCTCGGCGGACTTCAGCCCGCAGAGTAAGCCTGTGCTTGGCAGCGTGGTTTGCCTTGGCTAAGGCAGTAAAGTGAAAGCTGCAAACCAACTGGGGCTGTCGGAGAAAACCCGCTACGCCGAGCGTGATGCCGAGCTGCGCCAAATGCGGATTATCGCAACGGCGCTGCTCTTGTGCATGGCCGCGTTATTCGTCTTCGGCAAGTATATGGAAACCCGTTACGTCGGTTATTGGGGGTTTCTGCGTGCCTTTGCCGAGGCGGGCATGGTGGGCGGCCTTGCAGACTGGTTTGCGGTCACCGCCTTGTTCCGTCATCCGTTGGGTATTCCCATTCCGCACACGGCGATCATTCCGAACAACAAGGAACGGCTTGGCCGCACACTGGCAAGCTTTCTGCGCACCAACTTCCTCACTACAAAGGTTGTGGCGCGACGGATCCAGCGAATGGATGTCGCGGGCGCCATGGGCAAGTTTTTGAGCGCACCATCGGGCGGCGAAGGCCGGATGCGGATGGGCGCGTCGCGGCTGATGGGCGACATCATCGCCGCGCTGGATGATGAACGGCTTGGCGGTATCGCCAAAGGTGCCATTCGCACACAGTTGGACAAGCTGGACATAGCGCCGTTGCTTGGCCAGTTGTTGACGGCGATGATCCGGGAGCGCCGGCATATTCCCGTACTCGACGGCATTATCAAATGGGCATCGGCGACACTTGAGGCCAATGAGCATTTGATCCGCGAGATGGTTGAAGAACGCGCCAACGCCATCATGCGTTGGACTGGGCTGGATGACAAATTGGCCAACGCCATCGTGAATGGGCTGTCCAAGCTGCTGCATGAAATGGCCGAGGACCCCGACCATCCCTTGCGCGAAAAGGGCGAAGAAGGGCTCGCCAGCCTTGCGCATGACTTGCGCCATGACAAGGAATTGCAGGCCAAGGTTGCCCATTGGAAGGGCCAATTGCTCGACAATCCGGCGATGAGCAAATGGATCAACAGTCTGTGGGACCAGGGACGCGATGGCTTGTTGAAGGCCGCACGTAACCCTGACGCGGCATTGGCCGGAAGCTTCGGCGATGCGCTCATCAAGCTTGGCGGTACGTTGCAGGAAGATGCGCGGCTGAAGCACCAGATCAATCGGTTTGCCCGCCGGGCGATTGTCGGAACGACCGAAAATTACGGCGACAATATCGTGAAGCTTGTGTCCGAGACCGTCGCTCGCTGGGACGCGTCAACCATCACTGACCGCGTCGAAAATGCGGTCGGCAGTGATCTTCAATTCATACGCATTAATGGCACATTGGTCGGCGGCATGGCGGGAATCGTTATTCATTCGGTAGGACTTTGGATCTAATTTTGTGCAGCGGGGGCTGAAGTGACCAGATTGCGAAGCAGAATTTTATTTACCGTTGGCGCTTCGCTGATGTTCGTGGTCGCTTGCCCTGTCAGCGCGAAAGATCAGGTGGACTACAGCGCGTTATCCGACAGCAAACTCCTCGAGCGATACCAAAAGGCGGCAGCTGCGGAAAGTCCGGATTATTGCCATGCCCTGCTGCCCCTGCTTGGTGAAATGGCAAAGCGGGAAGCGTTTCAGCAAAATAGCAGCAAGGCCAAGACCCTGACGGAATATCAATGCGCGCTTACAGAGCAGCGGTACAAGGATGCGTATGTCCTCACTGGCGAACTTGAAAAGATTACCGGCATTGCCCTACCCGATGAAACGGCTCTGGCACTGGCGGTGATTGCCGAAGAATATCCTGCGGCTGCGAGCCGGGTCATCAAAATGGCGCGGTCGCCTGATGGCAGCGCACTGGGCAAACTGGACATGACCTTGTTCTGGCAGTTGTCCCGCGAACTTGTCCGAAACAAGAACAGCGAGATCCGGCTGCGGATGTTTCGTGCGCTGGCGGACTCGCCGCATCTCGACCGGTTAGACGCGGCGGTACGTTCCGGTGTTGCCAGTGAAGCTATCACGCTTGACGCCGAAAGTGGCAATTTTGGTCGCGCACCCATGTTGATGAACGAATTGCAGGGCCCCAGTGCATTTCTGGAGTTGCTTGCCAACCGCAAGCTAGAGCCCATTTGGCCCGCACTGGAGGAGATTGCCGGACCCAATCTCCAAAAAATATCCGAAGCCAACGTCACACAGAAAGCCGCAGCTTATAACAGTAATCCAAGCGACCGGCAGGCCTTCCAATATTACGCAAATGCACTGCATTTTGCGGGGAAATTCGAAGAAGCGATCGCGCTGGCCCGCACCGTCGATCATCGGCCCAAGGCAATGTTGAAGGCTACAGAGGAAGACATGTGGGCACTCAACATCGAAGCTTACGCGCTTGACGCGCTGGGCCGCCATATCGAGGCAGAAGCGGTGTTTGACGCAATGGGCGCGTTGCCGTTTGAAGGTGAACGCAAGTCGTGGCTCGTGAACTTTGCCATCAACCGTGCGTCGCAACTCGTCGGACTTGGCCAGTGGCAAAAAGGTCTGGATGCATCGGTGCTGGCGCATGAAGTGACCGAGCAATCCGGTTCACCCTTTGCAAAAATGCTCGTGCGCAAAGCGCGCATTTGTGCGTTGGTCAATCTGGACCGGAAAGATGAGGCAGCGCCGTTGCTTGCCGAAGCTTATGAAAAACGCGAGGACAGCTATTCCACCGCCGCCGAAGCATATTTATGTGCCGGCGACGACGACAAGGCCGCCGCGATCGTCCTGGAGGCACTTAAAAGTCCCGACCATCGGTACGACATGGCCAAGGAGCTTCAACCAAATGATTTCGAGATCTTCTATGCGCGCGAAATCCTGCCCGATTTGCGGGACCGCTTGAGAACAAGGCCAGAAATCGATATGGAATTTAACAGCTTTGCCCGTGATCTTCCCGACCGCCTGATCCCTGTAGCCAGCCTTCGCCGGAAACAGATAAGCGCTACGCAATAGTTACAAGGCCAATATCATCCGTTCGGTCGCCTCAGCAGCGATCCGTGCGGCGCGCTTCAAATTGGTTTGAAAATCACCAGCGCTATCGCCATTGGCATTGTCGCTCGTAGCCTTGATCGCGGCCCATGGCACATCCATGCGCGCAGCGGCCTGCGCAACTGCCGCCGTTTCCATGTCTACAATGTCGCCATGAAGCGCGCTGCGCAGTTTCTTTCCATGGTCTACGCTTTCGATGAAACAATCATTGGTGATGATCCGCACCTTTGGCAAATCTGTCTCTGGCATATGGGCGGCATGGAAGGGTTTGGCATGCGCCTCCCCGATCGGCCATGCCCCTGCCCTATAATGCACAAAGCCGTCTGCGCGCGAGGCGCCGTAATCGCCTTGCACAGCCTCGATAATCTGGAAGCATAACTCGTCGCGATCATGCAACTTTCCAGCAGTGCCCACGACCAGCAATAGGTCGGCATGATAATGCTCGACCAGCATCATCGCTGCCATCGCGGCATTCACTTTGCCAATCCCGCTGCAGGTAATTGCAATGTTGCGGCCTGCAAAGGGTACCTGGCGCACCATAAAGCCGTGCAGTGCCTCGCTATTGGCACTTTGACCGGGAAACAATGCAGCCGCTTCGGCATCCACGCCAGTGATTATACCAATTGTCCGGATCATGCAGCGCCTGTCTATTTAGGGGGATGGAGAGGTGGCTTAGCGCCAGAACGGCGTAACTATCATGACAAAATCATGCCGCAAAAAAAGAAAGGGCCGGCCCATTTGCACAGGCCGGCCCTTTTTTGAAACTGCTTGGAAGTGGTTTAGAACTTCGCCGCAACCCGCACGCCATAAAAGCGTGGTGGTGATGGATATACTGCGTAGCTGTTGCCCTGTTCAGGGATCGGGAATGCAGTAATGTTGTAGTAGGTGTCGAACAGATTTTCGACATAGCCTTCCACGCTGTATTTGCCGTCAGCAAAGTTGACGCCAGCGCGCAGATTGACAATGCCAAAGCCGTCATTCGCGGTGAAACGACGCGCGAGCGGATCGTTCAACGGGAATGCATCGCTGTTCACGCGGTAATCGACATGGAACAGGGCGCCGACGTCTTCCGTGATTTGCGGTGTCCAGGTCATTGCACCCGTAATGGTGTGCTTTGGCTGGTTCGACGCCTGACGGCCATTGTCACCACCCGCGAGCGGGCTTGGATCAGTCGCCTTGGCATCCACATAGGTATAGCCAAGATTAAACACGAGGTCTGGATGTGGCCGGATGATGCTTTCAAGCTCGACGCCCTTTGCCACAAGCTTGTCGAAGTTCAGGACGACAAAGTTCGTGCCCGAGAAACGGTTCGACTGGTAGTTCTTGAAGTCCGAATAGAACAATGTAGCGTTGAACTGGAACTGACGGCTGAAGTTGGTTTTAACGCCAATTTCATAAGCATCGACGGTTTCATTGCCGAATTCCAGATCTTCGATCTGCGCGCCGTTGCCGCCCAGAAGGACGGAATCAAAGCTACCACGGTCAAGATTATACCCGCCCGATTTATAGCCGCGATCATATCCGCCATAGAGGAGGATATCGTCGCTCACCTTGAACGATAGCTTGGCTGTGCCGGTGAATTCGTTTTCCGAACGGCTACCCGAACGCGTACCGTTGAATTCGCTATTCACGGTCGGGTTGCAGGTCAGAAGGAATGCCGAATTCAGCAATCCTGCGCCCTGCAATGCCGCACGATAGGGTGCGGTTGCCGGGTTCTGGAAGAATGCACAGGCCGGAACAACGCTGTTCAGGTCGGTGTCGATATCCTTCTTTTCGTGGTTGTAACGCAGGCCCAAAGTCAGCGACAGATTGTCGGTGAAATTGATGATATTGTGCGTGAACGCGGCAAATGCCTGGGTATCGACCTTATACGCATCATTCTGCTGTCCAGCGCCACTTGGCGTACGTGGCAGCGGGCTGTTGAACAGAGCGAACAACGCAGGGTTTCCAGCGGCGGCGGCGGCCAACGCCGGGTTGGTTGCCAAGGCAACCTGACCGAACAATGGCGTTGCCGGGCCAAGCGTCCCGAACAACTGCAGACCGGATGGCAAAGCTGCGCTACGTGACAATTCGCGAATAACGCCATCGACATATTGGTCAGCCTGCGCGCCGAAACGCACAGTATCGTTCAGCGTCAGTTTTTCATTTAGGTAGAAACCGCCAACGAGCCAGTCGACCTTGTCGTTAAACGCCGTGCCCTGCAAACGCAGTTCCTGCGTGAAATCCTTGATGGTCGTGCGGTAATTGTCGCGGTAGGCGCGGTCGAGACCGGAAAAATCAATGTCCTGATTCCGCTTTGCTTTCCAATCACGATAGGCAGTGATCGACGTGAGTGTCGCGCCGCCGAAGTCCCAGTTCAGCTCGCCCGAAACGCCCCATTCCTTGACGGCTTCGGACAGGTCGCGACCGGGGGTAACCGCCATGTCGCGGCTGCCGGGAGTGTAATTTGGAATGCCGATTGTCCCAGCAGTGCCGCCAAATCCAGGTACACCTGCAAAGCCGCGGATGATATTTGTGCCAACCAGGGCAAGTGCCGAACTGCTGCTTGCGTCGATACCAGGGAAGATCGAAAGACCGCTCAGCGTGTTTACCGCGCCACAGCAAGACTCGTCGGTCTTGGCATAGTCACCGATCAGGCGGAAGCTGACATCTTCATTTTCAAACAACGCCTGACCGCGCACAAAATAACGGTCGATATTGTTGATGCGGTTGTCGCTGTTGACGTCGCGGATATAACCGTCACGCTTGTGGTAGCCGCCGTCGAGACGCAGCGCGAGCTGTTCAGTGACTGGACCAGTAACACCAGCCTTGACTTCGATTTCGTTGAGATTGCCGTAGCTACCTTCGACATATCCGCCGAGTTCGAACTTTGGCTTTTGCGTGGTGATGTTCAGTGCACCAGCCGACGTGTTGCGGCCGAACAATGTTCCTTGTGGACCACGCAAGACTTCGACGCGCTCAATCGGTGGCAATTCAGCAAGTGCAACGCCTGCACGCGAGCGGAATACACCGTCGATGAACACGCCAACAGCAGGTTCAAAACCAGGGTTGTCGCCAGCAGTACCAATACCGCGGATCGACAGAACTGCGCCGGTTGCTGATGACTGGCCAGTAGTGGTCTTCAACGACGGGGCAAGCTGCTGAATGCCGCGAATGTCAACGACACCAGCATTGGCAAGCTGTTCGCCGCCAACAACGCTCACGGCCAGCGGCACGTCTTGTGCAGCCTGGTCGCGGCGGGTGGCCGTTACGATAATTTCATTGTCGGAATAGGCGTCGTCGCCAGCTTCGGTTGTCGTCACTTCCTCGGTACGGACTTCGCCGTCCTGGGCGAACGCAGCCGTTGTTGGCGCAACAAGCACGGCAACGCCGGCCAGCAGCATATGGATCGATTTCATGATGTTCCTCTTTTAGACTTTTTTGCGGACAAACCGCTTGGGGGAGAACACGCCAGCTTTGATGGCCAGCGCTATTCGCATGTTAGGACATGTTACAATTCAACGCCAAAGAAAATCGCGGTTTCCTGCCAGATTCGCCGCACTTGTGGCATACGGGCAACAATCTGTTGCTTAAGCAGCCTTGCGTGCCTCGCCCATGTCGCGATCGAGGAACGCGCGGATAGCGGCGATGCTCTCTTCGACATGGCTCAACAGGAATAAATGTCCGCCATTTTCAACGACAGACAATTCGCTGTTGGGGATCAGGAAGTTCAAAAACTTGCCATTGGCGAGCGGCACGATCTGGTCATCATCACCCATCATGATGAGCGTTTCGGTTTTTAAAAACGGCAGGAACGGCGCGCTGGTCCAGCCCATCATCGCCATGAGCTGGTAAAAATATCCAGTCTTCGACGGTGGTTTCAACCGGTTGATATGCTCAGACTTGTTGCCGACCATGCCGCCATACAATGTCTTGAAATGCTTCGCCATGAAATCGGGGTCGATGTAGCGGCGTGGATCCGCCATTTTGATAAGTGACGCCGGGTTGCCCGGGACCATCAGCATGCCAGCGCTTGTGGCCACCAGAATGAGCTTGTTGGTGCGCGCTGTGTTCTGCAACGCAAATTGCTGTGCCATCGCCCCGCCCCAGCTGACGCCCATCACATCAACGATTGGCATTTCGAACCGGTCAAGCAACAAGCAAGCAATCCGCGACATGAGGATGGCGTTATACGGCACGACGGGGTCCGGCGAACCGCCAATACCAGGCATGTCGAATGTGATAAAGTCGCGGTCATCCAAAAGCTCAGCCATCGGCGCCATCGCCTCGATATTCGCGCCAATGCCGTTGAAGAACAATATGGGCAGCCTGCCGGTCTGCTTCGACGCACGCCAGACCGCCACCCGCAACACGCGGCCATCGACGGTTTCCATAGTGAATATAGGCGCGCGGTTTTTGGTCATGTGTGTTCCTTTTGCCCTACTGCGTTTAGGCTTATTCCGAGATCAACGAAAGCGCTAACGCCTTCACTCCAAAACATACAAGCCCGGCGCTGCTTCCATCGCTGGATGTGCTTTGCTGCCGAGTGTCGCAGGCGGCGCGACTTCAGCGCCGGAGCGGGCGTGGAGCCATTGCATCCAGTGCGGCCACCAGCTTCCGGCGACTTCCTCGGTGCCTTTCATCCATTCGGTGACATCGGCGGGCGTTTTGCCCTTCGAGTGCTTCCAATATTTCGCCTTGGGGTTGCCCGGCGGGTTGAGGATCGCCTGCATGTGCCCGGCCTGGCTCAGGATGAATTCGACATTCTTGCTGCCGAACAATTGGGTCGAGCGATAGCACGCACGCCATGGCGTGATATGGTCGGTCGTCCCGCCCAATATGAACAGGTCGCCCGTCACCTTGGTCAGGTCAAGCGTGTGGCCAGCAATGTCGAACGTGCCGGGCTTGGCATATGCGTTGGCCTCAAACAGTTCGAGAAAATCGCCCATCAACGCCGACGACAGGTTCGTCGCGTCGGCATTCCAGAACAGGATATCAAAGGCTGGCGGATCATCGCCGAGCAGATAGTTGTTGATGACATAGTTCCAGATCAAATCATTTGGCCGCAACCATGCAAAGCCGCGTGCAAGGCTGCTGCCCTCGATCACGCCCTTTTTGGCTGCGCGCTGCCGCGCCAGCGCGATGCCATTGTGCGAGACAAGGCTTGACGCTTCGGTATCGCCAGGCTTGGGCTCAAGCACGCACACCATCATGGTGATGGCATTGGCGCGCGTGTCGCCCATCGACGCCAGCTTGGACAGCAACACCGACATTGTCTGCCCGCCCGAGCAGCCGCCCGAAATGTTGACCTTGTCGCTGCCGGTAATCTCGCACACCACATCAAGCGCCTTGATGCAGCTTTCGATATATTCGCCCATGCCCCAGACGCCCATGTCATCGGTCGGGTTGCGCCATGAGATCATGAATGGCTGGATTCCGTGGTCGGTCTGCCATTTGATGATCGATTTTTCAGGGGACAGATCGTTGATATACATTTTGTTGATCTGCGGCGGAATGGTCAGTTGCGGGATCGCAAATATCTTGTCGGTGGTGGGTGCATATTGGATCAGCTCGAAGCGCTCGTCGCGATAAACCACCGCGCCTTTTGCCGTTGCGACATTCTCGCCCAGCTTGAAAGGCTTTTTATTGACCTGGCTGACCATCATGTCGTTGTGGACCATGTCGTTATAGGCGTTCTTCAGGCCCTTGACGAGACTGAGCCCGCCTGAGTCCACCAGCCGCTTTTGCGCGGTAGGATTGCCAATCAGGGTATTGGTTGGCGACATCGCGTCAATGATGATCTGCGAGATGAAATTCGCGCGGTCGCGTTCCAGCGCGTCTAGTTCAAGATCCTGAATATAGCTTTTGACACCCTTTTGCACCGCGAGATAATATTGCGCGCCTGCCTTGAAAAAAGGATTGAACGTCCACGCCGGATCCATGAAGCGCTTGTCCTTCGGGTCAGGCGAAAGGTCCGATTTTCCGGTCATGATCTTGACCACATCTTCAGAAAAACTCGTCGTTGCCTTCCACGCCTTATCAGGGTTAGCCGCCGTCTGACGCAGCATCAGACCAATCGCGCCGATGAAGTCCTCCCGCGCAAGGCCAGCCAGCGGTCCAAGCGCCATGGTCGCGTCATTGGCAATGTCAAAAGCGCCTGCAACCCCGGAAAACGGGGAGCCTTTCTTTGGCGCTTTATTCTTGGCTGTTTTTGAATTGTCGCTTGTTCCCGCCTTGCTGGCCATCATCCACTCCTCTTCCCTCTTGCGAAGGTTTACACGGCATGCGGCGAAGGTCAAATATTTGCGCCCATGTTATAAATTTGATTCAACTAAATCTGAAATGGAGAGGATGCACCGCTGGCTCCCACTTCGGCCAATCTTCCAGCCAATGCATTGGCGCAAGTCCATGTGGCGATGTCCATTTAGTTCACACTATGTTAAAGAGGCCTTCTTACTAACACAGTTCATTATGCCAATTATTCCAGAGCAATTGTCTTTGCTCGACATGGACGATGATGCCCCATCATCGGGCGCGTCGATCATCGCTTCACGGCCAGTGGTCGATTTGCGCAATAGCCAGGTCATGGCCTTTGAATATGTGGCATGCGACCATTATAGTTTTTTGCCGAGCCAGAATATTTTGTCGGTAATTGACCTGCAATCCATACTCGAGACCAGCAAATTGCTGTATTTGCCGGAAATCCTGCTATCGGTCCCCACCGACATTTTTGTGGAGATTGACCTGTCAAACAAGATGGCCTGGGCGTTGCGATCGCTGCTGTCGCAAGGGACGCATATCACGGTGCTGTTGGCAGCCGCCAGTGGCGATGCGGCAAATAATGCCATCGGCAGTGCGATGCAGAACTGGCGGCGGGTGGGATGTAGCGTTGGCATCGACGGTTTTGGTTACGCCGCCGTCCCCGCTTTGTGGCCGTTGGTGCATCATGTCGATGCAGTCCGCTTTGACCAGCGTCTCGTGGGCATGTTGCGCGCCAATGTGATCCCTGCATTGCCCGCGCAGAAACTGGTAAATCTGGTTGCGGCCATGGATATTACGCGCATCATCATTGACGGTTGCCTTTCCCGCCATGATGCGATCTTGTTTCAAGAGGCTGGCGCAACCCATGGTCAAGGGCCAGCGTTTGGCGAATTCAGCCTGACTCAGCCGCATTAACCGGTCCCGCTTGCGTCCGGCGACGGGACCGCTAAGTCACTTCGTATGAGTGTGCTTGAATCGATTGCCGTTCTGCTTGGCATTACCAACATCCTGTTGATTATCCGCCGTTCCGTGTGGAATTTCCCAATCGCCATCGTGATGGTGGGACTGTATTTCGTCATCTTCCGTGAGGCAAAGCTGTACAGCGATGCCGGACTGCAAATTTTCTTTGCTGCGGTGAACATGTATGGCTGGTGGAGCTGGTACCGGAACAAGGCAGACAGCGGCGAGATTGTCGTGCGGCGACTTCCCGCCAAAAGTTACGGCTTATGGATATTGGGTGCACTAGCGGCTATCTGGCTATGGGGTTCAGTGATGCATGCCGAAACCGGCGCCAGCTACCCTTATTGGGACGCGTCCATCGCCATGCTCTCGATCGCCGCGCAGATATTGATGTCGCGCCGCTTTGTCGAAAACTGGCACTTCTGGATCGTAGTGAACCTGATCTCGATTCCGCTATATGCAGTCAAAGAATTGTATCTGACCGCCGGGCTCTATGCCGTGTTTCTGGTGCTGGCGATTGTCGGCCTGATCGCATGGCGCAAGGCTGAACGCGCATGAAGCGCATTTGCCTGCACGGCCCCGAAAGCACAGGCAAATCGACGCTCGGGACGCGGCTCGCCGCTGAACTGGGCTGTGAAGTGGTGCCTGAATATGGCCGCGCTTATTGCGAGGCGCATGGCACAGATATCGACATGGACGCGCTGGTCCACATCGCCAGGACTCAGGATGCCATGAACCGGGCAGCCGCCGCGCGTGCCACCGCGCTGAAATCAGGCTTTGTCCTTTTTGATACCGACCCGCTGATAACGGCCGTCTGGGCCGACATGATGTTCGGGCGCGCAACGGATTATCGTCGCGCAGCCTACTTCAACACCTTTGATGGTTATGCCGACCTTTATCTCCTGCTCGATATCGACCTGCCCTTCATCGACGACGGCTTGCGCGTGTACGCGGATGCCAGCGACCGCCAACGCTTTTTCGATCTGTGCCACAATGAACTTGAAATGCGCGGCGTATCCTATGTCCGCATTCAAGGTGTCGGCGAAGCGCGCTTTATCGCCGCGAAGGCAGCGATATGCCCGTGACGCCGGGCTTTCACCTCAATCTGCAACATGATTAAATTCTTACTAAACCTCTGAAATAATGGCAATGTGTTGTCAGCTGATGAAGACCGCACAATCTAAACAAAGGTTTCTGACAGCCTAAGCCGAAAATGCTGGAGATGCAGAACGCATATTGGCTGCTTTCCCGACATCGGATCTTCTATGTTCAAATAAAGAACTCTAAGACAATATGCTTAGTCCACAATTTCGATATGTCCCATTTCGAGAATTTTGTCATGGTAAACAATATTGACGCAAAGATGGAGCTTTCATTAAAACCCAACACTGATGAGAGCGCTCAACCGCGTCCATTTTTTGTAAAGTTACAGGGGCAAGTGAAGTGAAGAAAAGTATTTTATTGTTAGCAGCATTGGTTACTGTAACTATTAGCAGCAGCGCAAACGCGGCACAGACTATCTGGCTTGATAGCGATCACACGGCATATAGTGGTGACTCTCCAAATGGCGGGTCGCTAACCTTTTCATCGGCAGGCACGAACGCTAAAGTAACTGCCTGGTCCATTGGTAGCGACAACAAAATATATCAGGCGCAGCTTGGTGTTTGGGATGGCGGAATTGGCGTTAAAAACGGCAGCGGCGATGATTCCCACACCATCGACAACAGCGGACGACGGGATTTCATTGTCATTCAATTTGACAAACTCGTAGAGTTGGCGACCGCAACTTTTAACACTGGATGGCACGGTTTCAGCGACACCGACGCAACTATCGGCTACCTGATTTCAGGGGCCCCATTTGCGACCACAGTAAACTTGACCGGTGCTAATCTGTCATCGCTGTCCAGCTACAACTTATATGGATCGGGCAGTACTGTTACCAGCGGGAACAACACTCGCAACATCAACCCAAGTGGTAACTTGGGCAACACCTGGTTAATTGGTGCGTCATTCAATAATCCTGAGGGCTCCTATAAGTTGGATGGTTTCAAGTTGGAAAAGCTCACATTCTCGGCCGCTGTGCCTGAACCAGCAACATGGATGTTCATGATGCTCGGCATGGCAGGTATCGGATTTACGATGCGTCGTAAGGATAAGCAGACTTTGCGCGTTCGTTACACGTAAGGCTTTCGCTTCAATTTAAACGGGCCGCCGGTTGAAAGATCGGCGACTTTTGTTTCTCCGCTTGCCGCAATGTTCGGGTCATCCGGGCTACGATATGCGCTCAACGTAACCTGCCGTTTGATTGTTGGGTGAACGAAAGGCAGCTTGCGGAAAGTGCGCAACAAAAGCGGTCTGTGTTAACACGACAACATAAGACGTAGCAGATTTTGAATACCACTATTGCGGCGGGCTCCGCTGTTTATAGAGAAACAACAGCATTTGAATTGGCTGATCATGTTGAAATTTCACGTTAACCTCGCATTGTGCCATTTTGGGACTTACTCCGACCCCACCTGCATTTCCTAGCTGGCAAAAATCCCTGATTTTCGCTAACGTTTGCAGTATCGATTAAATAAAGCGGTAAACGCGAGTCGAAAAATGACTAGGGGTAACATGTATGAATCGAGTTAAGCGCGCGGTGATAGCCACTGCAACAGCATTTTCAATTCTTGCAATGCCAGCCGTATCGCACGCTGCGACTGTTGTAGGACCGCCGGCTACCGTTAGCCCTTGCACCAACTTCACATTTAGCGTCGCAATCATCTCATGCGCTGGCGGTTATTCGGGTAACCTGCTTCAAAGCTCATTAACAGATCCGACTGGTCTGCTCGCAGTGGCGGCGCTTGGCGGCTCAGGCGGCACATTCCTCGAACCCAAGCTCGATAGTCTCAGTTCTGCAAGCGGAATAATAAATTTCAATACTACTTTGACCGGGTTGACTATCTTTGGGTTGCATGCGGGCGGTGCCGGCGATGGCGACCAAGGAACATTCTTCTTTTCTTTCAACGCAGGCGCTGGAACTGACGTGATCACGATCACTGATCGGCTTAACGCGAAAGAAACTGGGTTGTCCAACGCCGCGCTCTTCAAGACTGGCGTGGGTGCAGTGCCAGAGCCTGCCACTTGGATGTTCATGCTGCTTGGCATGGCCGGTATCGGATTTATGATGCGTCGTAAGGATAAGCAGACTTTACGCGTTCGATACGCCTAAGGCTTTCGATGAAGTTTAATCAGGCCGTCGATCGAAAGATCGACGGCTTTCCTATGTCCGCTATCCGCAACATTCGGGTTTTCCCGGCAGCTCTCGGCAACATTGAAATAGGACATTCATTCAGCAAGATAAACACACGGCCAGCGGCGTCCATCATTCCACCATGACGTACTGACGCCCTGTCCTTCGCCTTTGTGACGACGCGAGTAATCGAGCAACACGCAGCCTTCGTCTAACCGTTTTCCAACGCCTCGCTTGCTACAACCCAGCGGGCTTCGGCAGCTTCCTGCGCGGCAATGATCTTGCCACGACGTTGCGACAATTCCCCCATCGTCAGGTCCTTATACTCGTTCGCTGCTGACGCTGGGTCGAACATCGCGCGGTCAATCGCACTCAGGACAACTTCAAGCTTTGCCAGATCGGCCTCGGCATCGCTGACATCGCGCTTGAGCTTTGCCTGCGCCTCACGCGCAGCAGCCTGGGCCTTCTTGTCTTCCTTGCGGTCGGCTTTGGACACCTTCTCCTTTGCTGGCCCCTTGCCCAGGATGAAGTCGGTATAATCCTCGATCGTGCCCGAAAATTCGGTCGCAGTGCCGCCATCGACGAGCACAAGCCGGTCAGCTGTCAGTTCAAGCATATGGCGGTCATGGCTGACCAGCACCACAGTGCCTTCATATTCGTTCAGCGCCTGCACCAGTGCCTCCCGCGCATCGACGTCCAAGTGGTTCGTCGGCTCGTCGAGGATCAGCATGTGCGGCGCATCACGCGTAATCAGCGCCAGCGCCAGCCGCGCGCGTTCGCCACCCGAAAGCTTGCCAACCTTCGTTGTGGCCTTTGCCCCCGAAAAGCCAAAGCGCCCAAGCTGCGCGCGCACCGCGCCGGGGCTCGCGCCCTTCATCTGCTGAGTCATATGCTCCAGCGGGGTATCCTCGCCGTCGAGTTCCTCGACCTGATATTGCGTGAAATAGCCGACGCGCATCTTGCCTGACGAGCTCATCGCTCCATCCATCGGCGTCAGTTGCGCCGCGAGCAATCGCGCGAGCGTAGTCTTGCCATTACCGTTCCGCCCAAGCAGAGCGATCCGGTCATCGGGGTCAATCCGCAAGTTCAATCGCTGCAATATAGGCTTGCCCTCGGTATAACCGACACTCGCAAGATCAAGCGTCACCAGGGGCGGCTTCAGCTCGTCGGGGCTTGGAAAATCGAAACTCAACGTCGGATCTTCGGCCATCGCCGCAATGGGCTGCATGCGCGCCAGCGCCTTGGCTCTGGACTGCGCCTGCTTGGCGGTCGAGGCGCGGGCTGAGTTGCGCGCCACATAATCCTGCAGCTTGGCGCGTTGCGCATCCTGGCTTGCCTTTGCCGCCGCCAGCTGCGCTGCACGCTCGGCACGTTGGCGCTCGAACGAGTCATAACCGCCGGAATACAGCGTCACCTGACCATTATCCAGATGCAGGATATGGTCGACGACATTGTTCAAAAGGTCGCGTTCGTGGCTGATCACCACCATCATCGCGGGATAGCCCTTGAGGAAATTCTCCAACCAAAGCGTGGCTTCGAGATCCAAGTGGTTTGACGGTTCGTCAAGGAGCAAAAGGTCAGGCTGCGAAAATAGCAAGGACGCCAGCGCGACGCGCATTTTCCAGCCGCCCGAAAAGCTGTCGACCGGCTTGGCCTGCATCTCTTCGTCAAAGCCAAGCCCGACAAGGATACGCGATGCCCGCGCCGGTGCGGTATAGGCGTCGATCGCGATCAGGCGTTCATGCACTTCGGCCATGCGGTCGGGGTCAAGACCTTCCTGCTCGCTTTCGATCATCAGCGCTGCGCGCTCGGTATCTGCTGCCAGCACGGTTTCGAACGGCGTGGAATCGCCTGCTGGTGCCTCCTGCGCGATATAGCCAATGCGTGTACCCTTGGGCATCTCGAGGCTGCCATCATCGGCCTCCAGCGAACCGATCATCACCTTCATCAGCGTCGATTTGCCAGCGCCATTGCGCCCGATCAGGCCAACACGGCCATACGAAGGCAAGGCCGCAGTGGCGCGGTCGAGGATAGTGCGGCCGCCAAGGCGCACGGTGATACCGTTCAGGTTAAGCATTTGGCGCGCCTAGCAGAGCGAAACGCTTATGTCACCGCATAGCGTACGGCAAATTCCGGCGCGCGAAAACTGCCGCTTTCAATGATCTCGCGCAGCATCTCGCCCGCATGCCAGATATCGGCATGGCTGAGCATCAGCGGCGTCAGGCCAAAGCGCATGATGTCCGGATCGCGGAAATCGCCGATCACCCCGCGCGCAATGAGCGCTTGGACGATTTCATAAGCGTGTGTGTGGCGAAAGCTGATGTGGCTGCCGCGTTCGCTTGGGGCACTTGGCGTCACGCACTCCAGCCCCGCCGCTGAGCCAGCCTTGTGGAAGATATCCCACAACGCCGCCGACTTGGCTTCAACCGCGCGAATGTCGATATCGGCCCATAGCTTCAGCCCGCTTTCCAGCGCGACGAGCCCAAGCACCGACGGCGTTCCCGTCAGCCAGCGTTTCATGCCCGCCGCTGCTTCATAGCCATCGGCAAATGCGAATGGCGCGGCATGGCCCATCCAGCCTGATAGCGGATTGTGCAGCCGCTCCTGCCAGCGCTTGGTGACATACAGGAACGCAGGCGCACCCGGCCCGCCATTCAGATATTTATAGCCGCAACCTACCGCAAGATCGGCCCCCGCCGCGTTCAGCTCGACCGCGACCGCGCCTGCGCTGTGGCTTAGGTCCCAGCACACCAGCGCGCCTGCATCATGCGCCTTTTGCGTCCATGCCGCCATGTCGAAGCGCGCGGCGGTCTTGTAATGCACATGTGTGAGCAGCAGCAGCGCGGTGTCATCACCCAGCGCCTTAGCCAATGCGTTGCGCTCGACGACATGCAGCTTCGCGCCTGCAACCGCATCAACCGCACCTTCGGCGATATGCAGGTCGGTCGGGAAATTGCCAGCCTCGCTCACCACGACATTGCGTTTCGGATCAAGCCGGAGCGCCGCGACGATCAGCTTGTAGAGATTGACCGAAGTTGAATCCGCCGAGATCACTTCGTCAGCTTCCGCACCGATCAATGGCGCAATCATGGCGCCCACGCGCTGCGGCGCATCGATCCAGCCCTCGTTCCAGCCGCGGATCAGCCGCTGGCCCCAAGCCGCGCTGATCGCCTGCGCGCTTGCCTCCATGGTCGCGAGCGGCAATTGCCCAAGCGAGTTGCCATCGAGATAGATCAGCCCCGGCGGGCACAGGAACTGCGCGCGATACGGCGCGAGCGGATCGGCCGCGTCCAACGCCTGCGCTTGGTCCAACGTCACGGTTTTGGCGCCTTCAGGCCAAACGCCTTCAATATTTCCGCGCGCTGCTTGCCCCAGGATACGGTCTCGGGCGCTATGAGCTCGGCATGCCCCTCATGTGGCGTTGTCACCATCTTCGCGCCATAAGCCGCGCCAAATGACGGCGGCGCAATGCTGTCGAGGTCATTGTTGAACTGCAACTCGCGCGCACGCCCCTTGGGCATTTCGGGCGGAGAAGTGCGGCTGAACTCGCCCTTGGCCATGGCAGTCGCGCTTTCATTGCCGCAACCATGATCGGGCAAGGTCATTTGTGCACGCAAATCGGGCAAGCCACCCTGCGATATCGCTAGGTCCACCTGCAATGGCTTGGGCCCACGCAAAGCATCGCCCCTTGCCAGAGCCGACCGCCGCGCAAGCCACAAGGATAGATGCCCGCCCGCCGAATGACCGATCGTCACCACCGGCGCATCGGTGCGAAAACCAAATTCCGCGCGCTTTGCCGCGAACAGATCCGCCGCAGCGCCCACGTCCAGATAGGTCCCCGGATAGCCACCGCCCCGGTCCACGCCGCGATATTCGATGTTCCAGACGCCGACACCATGCGACCGCAGATCATCGGCAATCCAGTTCATGATATCGCGCTCGGCAATCGCAGTCTGCCAGCATCCGCCATGGATCATCACGACGGCAGGATGCGGACCCCGCCCGAACTTTGCCGTCTTGGGCTGCCAGATGTCCACCACCTGCAAGGCATCCGCGCTATAGCTGATAGTGGCATCGGGCGCAGGCTTTGGCCGCGAGAGCAGATCTTCCCACACCATGAGTGGCTTCGGCGGTAATGATGTCATCGTCCCCGTCTCCATCGCTGGTGCGCAACCACCTGCGCTGGCCAAAATCAAAAGCAAAAACCCAAATCGCGCCCCTGCCAAATATCTACTCCTCACCCATCCGTAGCGCCGCAATAAACGCCTCCTGCGGAATGCTCACATTCCCATATTCCCGCATCCGAGCCTTGCCCTTTTTCTGCTTTTCCAGCAGCTTTTTCTTGCGGCTGATGTCGCCGCCGTAACATTTTGCGGTCACGTCCTTGCGCATCGCGGCGATGGTTTCGCGGGCGATGACCTTGCCACCGATCGCGGCCTGGATGGGGATCTTGAACAGATGGCGCGGGATCAGGTCCTTTAGCCGCTCGCACATTCCGCGGCCGCGCGATTCCGCGGTGCCGCGATGGACGATCATGCTCAGCGCATCGACCGCGTCGCCATTGACCATGATGCTCATCTTCACAAGGTCGCCTTCGCGGTGGCCGATCTGGTGATAGTCGAACGACGCATAACCCCGGCTGATGCTCTTCAGCCGGTCGTAAAAGTCGAACACCACTTCGTTGAGCGGCAGTTCGTATACCAGCTGCGCGCGGCCGCCGACATAGGTCAGCTGCTTCTGAATGCCGCGCCGGTCCTGGCACAGCTTGAGGATGGAACCCAGATATTCATCGGGGCAGTAAATCGTCGCCTCGATCCATGGTTCCTGAATCTCGTCAATGCGGTTGACGTCGGGCATGTCGGCGGGGTTGTGCAGCTCCATCTCGCGCGCGTCGTCGGTCTTCGACCGGCTGAGCTTGAGCTTGTAGACTACCGACGGCGCGGTGGTGATGAGGTCAAGGTCGAACTCGCGCGTCAGGCGCTCCTGAATGATCTCAAGGTGAAGCAGCCCAAGGAAACCGCACCGAAAGCCAAAGCCCAATGCGGCGCTGCTTTCGGTTTCGAAGCTGAACGATGCATCGTTGAGGCGAAGCTTGCTGATGCTTTCGCGCAGTTTTTCAAAGTCGGCGGCGTCGGTCGGGAAAAGGCCGCAGAACACGACGGGCTGCACTTCCTTGAACCCGGGCAAGGCCTCGGCGGCGGGGCGCTTGGCATCGGTGATGGTGTCGCCGACGCGAGTCTGGGCTACTTCCTTGATCTGCGCGGTGATGATGCCGACCTCGCCGGCGGCGATTTCGCCGAGAATCTCGAGCTTTGGCCGCATGCAGCCGACGCGGTCGACCAGATGCTTTGTGCCGGCGGCCATGAACTGAATTTCCTGGCCCTTCTTGATCACTCCGTCGATGACTCTGATCAGAATGACGACGCCAAGATAGGGGTCGTACCATGAGTCGACGAGCATCGCCTTCAGCGGCGCGTTGCGGTCGCCCTTTGGCGGGGGGATACGGGTGACGACCGCCTCGAGCACCTCGTCAATGCCAATGCCGGACTTGGCGCTGGTGAGCACCGCGTTATCGGCGGGCAGGCCAATGATTTCCTCGATCTCGGCCTTGACCTTGTCGACCTCGGCAGCGGGCAGGTCGATCTTGTTGATGACTGGCACGATTTCATGGTCATGCTCGATCGACTGGTAGACGTTGGCGAGCGTCTGCGCCTCGACCCCTTGCGCGGCGTCGACGACGAGCAACGCGCCTTCGCATGCGGCAAGGCTTCGGCTGACTTCATAGGCGAAGTCGACATGGCCAGGAGTGTCCATGAGGTTCAGCTGATATGTAATGCCGTCTTTCGCGGTGTAATCGAGCCGCACGGTCTGCGCCTTGATGGTGATGCCGCGCTCTTTCTCGATGTCCATATTGTCGAGGACCTGGCTCGTCATCTCGCGCGCGGTGAGCCCGCCGGTTTGCTGGATCAGCCGGTCGGCCAGCGTGGACTTGCCGTGGTCAATGTGCGCGATAATGCTGAAATTGCGAATGAGAGAGAGTTCGGTCATGCCAGCGCCCCTAGCAGGGCTGCCCTGCCCCATCAAGCATGGCGGAACGCCTGTAGGACAACGGAACGCGTCGCGGCGGTGCACGTTGGATTATTCTGGCACAGGAGCTATGACATGGCGGACAAGACAACGACAAAAAGAGAGCCCAAAGTGGGCGACAAGGTAAGCTGGAAATGCCATCACCGCATCGCGCACGGCAAGGTGGTGAAGAAACAGACCAGCCCGACGCAGATCAAAGGCCACAAGGTCGCAGCGTCCAAGGATGAACCGCCGTTTATTGTGGAGACCGACGAGGCGAAGAAGGCGGCGCATAAGGCGGAGGCTTTGGGGAAGGCGTAAAGGGGTGTTACCACGTCAACGCCAACAATCCTCCTGAAATGTAGGATTTGCCCTGTCACCATCATTGCCGACATCGGTGAACGCCCCTCTGGCTGATCGGGGCATGCTGAACAGCCCCTGCACGCTCCGCAAGTCTTTTTAGGTGAGACTTTAGTGTGACCTTTCGCGGCTGGTTTAAGTCCATTTCGGTGCCGCACATCCCTTGACGCTGGGGAAAGCGCGGCCTATATGAGTTGCAACATCCACACCGTCGGGAACAGCCTTGTCGTCGCGCAACTTGGCTAACGCATTGATGGACATGGGTTTCACATACGCGAAACGGCTGTACGGCAGGACCCGAATCTCCGGGCCATTGTCTTGCGGCCTTTTCTTGTCTTGTGGCCCCAGTTAGTGGAAAGTCTTCCTGCGCCTGACATTTCTAACTGAGGCAACGCACCTTATGGCATCACGTCCCGCTCCAGCGACACTCTCGCGTCAAAAGCGTATCCGCAAAATCTTCGGTAACATCCACGAAGTTATCGACATGCCCAACCTGATCGAAGTCCAGCGCGAGAGCTATGAACAGTTCCTTCGTTCCGACCCGTCGATCGGTTATGTATCGGGCCTGGAAAAGACGCTGCGCAGCGTTTTCCCGGTCAAGGATTTTGCCGGCACCTCGGAACTCGATTTCGTACATTACGAACTCGAAGATCCCAAATATGACGTTGAAGAATGCCGTCAGCGCGGAATTACCTATGCGGCCCAGATGAAGGTAACGTTGCGCCTCATCGTGTTCGAAGTTGATCCCGACACCGAAGCGCGTTCGGTTCTCGATATCAAGGAGCAGGACGTCTACATGGGCGACATGCCGCTCATGACGCATAACGGCACCTTCTTCATCAACGGTACAGAGCGCGTTATCGTATCGCAGATGCACCGTTCGCCAGGCGTATTGTTCGACCATGACCGCGGCAAGACGCACAGCAGCGGCAAATATCTGTTTGCAGCGCGCGTTATTCCTTACCGTGGTTCGTGGCTCGACTTTGAATTCGACGCCAAGGACATCGTCAACGTCCGTATCGACCGCAAGCGCAAGCTGCCCGTCACGACGCTGCTCTATTCGCTTGGTCTGAACGACGAAGAAATCCTCGGTCACTTCTATGACCGCGTAACATTCGAGCGCGGCAAGGGTGGATGGAAGATTCCGTTCAATGCGGAACAATGGCGCGCTTCGAAGCCGATGTTCGACATCGTTGATGCAAAGACCGGCGAAGTTGTGTTCCCTGCCGGAACCAAGGTTACCCCGCGCGCTGCCAACAAGGCAGTCAAGGATGGCCTCACCCATTTGCTGATCCCGACCGAGGAAATCTTCGGCCGTTATTCGGCTTTCGATCTTATCGATGAAAAGACCGGACGTATCTATGTCGAGGCTGGTGACGAAATCACTGCCGAGAATCTCGATGCGCTCGACAAGGCCGGTATCGACAGCATCGAGCTGCTCGACATCGACCATGTCATCACTGGCGCATGGATGCGCAACACGCTGAAGGCCGACAAGGCCGAGAACCGTGACATGGCGCTTGATGCCATTTACCGCGTGATGCGTCCTGGCGAGCCGCCAACGCGCGAAACAGCCGAAGCGCTTTTTGCTGGCCTGTTCTTCGATCCGGACCGTTACGACCTCAGTGCCGTTGGCCGCGTGAAGTTGAACATGCGTCTGAACCTCGACGTTGAGGACACACTCACCACGCTGCGCACGGAAGACATCCTTGCCGTGGTCAAGGAGCTGGTGAACCTCAAGGATGGCAAGGGCGAAATCGACGATATCGATAACCTCGGCAACCGTCGTGTCCGTTCGGTCGGCGAATTGCTGGAGAACCAGTATCGCGTTGGCTTGCTCCGCATGGAGCGCGCCGTGAAGGAGCGTATGAGCTCGGTCGACGTGTCGACTGTCATGCCAAACGACCTGATCAACGCCAAGCCGGCGGTTGCGGCCGTGCGCGAATTCTTTGGTTCGTCGCAGCTCTCGCAGTTCATGGATCAGACCAACCCGCTGTCGGAAGTCACCCACAAGCGCCGCGTTTCGGCACTTGGACCAGGTGGTCTGACGCGCGAACGTGCAGGCTTCGAAGTCCGCGACGTTCACCCAACGCATTATGGCCGTATCTGCCCGATCGAAACACCAGAAGGTCCGAACATCGGCCTGATCAACTCGCTCGCAAGCTTCAGCCGCGTGAACAAATATGGCTTTATCGAAACGCCTTACCGCAAGGTTGTGGACAATAAGGTCACTGACGATGTGGTCTATCTCTCCGCAATGGAAGAGCAGAAGAACACCATCGCGCAGGCCAACGCCGAATTGAACGCCGATGGCAGCTTTGCCGAAGACCTGATTTCGTCGCGTGAAGCTGGCGAATTCCTGATGGCACCGCGTGACCAGATCACCTTGATGGACGTGTCGCCAAAGCAGCTGGTCTCTGTCGCTGCGTCTCTGATCCCGTTCCTGGAAAACGATGACGCCAACCGCGCATTGATGGGCTCGAACATGCAACGTCAGGCTGTGCCTCTGCTGCGCGCAGAAGCACCGTTTGTCGGCACCGGCATGGAAGAAACTGTTGCCCGTGACTCCGGTGCTGCAATTGCGGCACGCCGCACGGGTATTGTCGATCAGGTTGACGCAACACGTATCGTTGTCCGCGTCACTGGCGATGTTGAACCCGGCAAATCGGGCGTCGACATCTATACGCTGCAGAAATTCCAGCGTTCGAACCAGAACACCTGCATCAACCAGAAGCCTTTGGTGAAGGTTGGCGACGTTATCGAAGCTGGCGACATCATTGCAGATGGTCCGTCTACCGAATTGGGCGAACTCGCATTGGGCAAGAACAGCCTCGTCGCGTTCATGCCCTGGAACGGGTACAACTACGAAGATTCGATCCTGATTTCCGAACGCATCGTGAAGGACGACGTGTTCACGTCGGTCCATATCGAAGAATTCGAAGTCATGGCCCGCGATACCAAGCTTGGACCTGAAGACATCACCCGCGATATTCCAAACGTAGGTGAGGAAGCGCTTCGCAGCCTCGATGAGGCCGGTATTGTCTACATCGGCGCTGAAGTGCACCCAGGCGACATTCTGGTCGGCAAGATCACGCCAAAGGGCGAAAGCCCGATGACGCCGGAAGAAAAACTGCTGCGCGCCATCTTTGGTGAAAAGGCAAGTGACGTGCGCGACACGTCGCTGCGTCTCTCGCCAGGCGTTGCAGGCACCGTCGTCGAAGTCCGCGTTTTCAACCGTCACGGCATCGACAAAGACGAACGTGCCATGGCCATCGAACGTGAAGAAATCGAGCGTCTTGCAAAGGATCGCGAAGATGAACGTTCGATTTTGAACCGTGCGACCTACAACCGCCTGAAAGACATGCTGATTGGCCAAACCGCCGCAGCAGCGCCAAAGGGCATCAAGAAGGGCGACAAGATCACTGAGGAAAATCTCGGTGAAGTCGAGCGCCATGAATGGTGGAAAATCGCCGTTGCCGACGACAAGGTTCAAGGTGACCTTGAAGCCGTCAAGGTGCAGTATGACGATGCGGTTAAGCTGATCGTCGAGAAATTCGAAGATCGTCGTGAGAAGCTGGAGCGCGGCGATGAGCTGGCACCAGGCGTTCTAAAGATGGTCAAGGTGTTTGTTGCCGTGAAGCGCAAGCTTCAGCCAGGCGACAAAATGGCCGGACGTCACGGAAACAAGGGTGTTATCTCGCGGATCCTTCCGCAAGAAGACATGCCGTTCCTTGCCGACGGTACACCTGTCGACATCGTGCTCAATCCGTTGGGCGTGCCGTCACGTATGAACGTCGGTCAGATTTTCGAAACCCATTTGGGCTGGGCTGCCCGTGGTCTTGGCATGCAGATTGGTGAGGCTCTCGAAGAGTGGCGCCATGCAAACCCGAACCCTGAAGCGGCTGCACCTCCTGCGGTGGTTCGCGAACGTCTGGTCAAGGCCTATGGCGACAATTATGCGAGCGAGATCAACGGCCGTAGCGATGCGGACATCATTGAACTTGCTGGTAATGTCATCACTGGCGTCCCCATGGGTACGCCCGTATTTGATGGTGCCCGTGAAGCCGACGTAACGACCATGCTTCAGCTTGCTGGACTTGACGGGTCGGGCCAATCGGATCTGTTCGATGGCCGGACCGGTGACAAGTTTGACCGCAAGGTCACGGTTGGCATCATCTACATGCTGAAATTGCATCACCTTGTTGACGACAAGATCCACGCCCGTTCGATCGGACCATACAGCCTTGTTACGCAGCAGCCACTGGGTGGTAAGGCGCAATTCGGCGGTCAGCGTTTCGGGGAAATGGAATGCTGGGCACTTCAGGCATATGGCGCCGCATATACCTTGCAGGAAATGCTGACGGTCAAATCGGATGACGTGATCGGTCGTACCAAGGTCTATGAAGCCATCGTCAAGGGTGACGACAGCTTTGAAGCCGGTATCCCTGAAAGCTTTAACGTTCTGGTCAAGGAAATGCGTTCATTGGGTCTCAATGTAGACTTGAAAGCGCATGATCTGGTCGAAGGTGACGAGGGCTTTGCCGAGGCAGCGGAATAAAGCAGCGATGGGCGGATTTCGGTCCGCCCCCTGCCCTTGCCTTTAGGTTTTCATGGGCAAACGCCCAATGAGGAAAAGAATATGAACGAACTATCGAAATTCAACAATCCCGTCGCCAAGGTCGAAACATTCGACCAGATCCAGATCGGCATTGCGTCACCGGAAAAAATCCGCAGCTGGTCTTTTGGCGAAATCAAGAAGCCAGAAACCATCAACTATCGTACGTTCAAGCCAGAGCGTGACGGTCTGTTCTGCGCGCGTATCTTCGGCCCAGTGAAGGATTATGAGTGCTTGTGCGGCAAGTATAAGCGCATGAAGTACAAGGGTGTCGTCTGCGAAAAGTGCGGCGTTGAGGTTACGGTCACCAAGGTGCGCCGCGAGCGCATGGGCCATATCGAGCTTGCTGCACCTGTTGCCCATATCTGGTTCCTGAAGTCGCTGCCATCGCGCATCGGCCTGTTGCTAGACATGCAGTTGAAGCAGCTTGAGCGCGTGCTGTATTTCGAAAACTACATCGTTACCGAGCCTGGTCTCACTGCGCTTGAGAAGTTCCAGTTGTTGAGCGAAGACGAGCTGCTCGACGCGCAGGACGAATATGGCGAGGACGCTTTCACCGCGTCGATCGGCGCTGAAGCCGTCAAGACCATGTTGATGGACCTTGACCTTGAACAGGAACGTACTGACCTGCTCGACGAGTTGGCCGTTACCAAGTCCGAACTCAAGCCAAAGAAGATCATCAAGCGCTTGAAGGTCGTCGAAAGCTTCATCGATTCAGGCAACAAGCCCGAGTGGATGATCCTGGACGTCATTCCGGTCATTCCACCAGAATTGCGCCCGCTGGTTCCGCTGGATGGTGGTCGTTTCGCAACGTCGGACCTGAACGATCTCTATCGCCGCGTTATCAACCGTAACAACCGTTTGAAGCGCCTGATCGAACTTCGCGCGCCGGACATCATCGTCCGCAACGAAAAGCGTATGTTGCAGGAAGCTGTTGACGCCTTGTTCGACAATGGTCGTCGTGGCCGCACCATCACGGGCGCCAACAAGCGTCCGCTGAAGTCGCTGTCCGACATGCTCAAGGGCAAGCAAGGCCGCTTCCGCCAGAACCTTTTGGGCAAGCGCGTCGACTATTCGGGCCGTTCGGTCATCGTGACCGGTCCGGAACTGAAATTGCATCAGTGCGGTCTGCCAAAGAAGATGGCGCTCGAGCTGTTCAAGCCGTTCATCTACTCGCGCCTGGATGCAAAGGGTCTTTCAATGACCCTGAAGCAAGCCAAGAAGTGGGTGGAAAAGGAACGCAAGGAGGTCTGGGACATCCTCGACGAGGTTATCCGCGAGCATCCTGTGTTGCTGAACCGTGCGCCAACGCTTCACCGTTTGGGGATCCAGGCATTTGAGCCAGTCCTGATCGAAGGCAAGGCCATCCAGCTTCACCCGCTTGTCTGCTCTGCATTCAACGCCGACTTCGACGGTGACCAGATGGCTGTCCACGTCCCACTAAGCCTTGAGGCGCAGCTGGAAGCACGTGTTTTGATGATGTCCACCAACAACATCCTGTCGCCTGCCAACGGTAAGCCAATCATTGTTCCTTCGCAGGACATGGTATTGGGTCTCTATTATCTGTCGATGGATCGCCGCGGCGAGCCAGGCGAAGGCATGATGTTGTCCGACATGGCTGAAGTGCATCAGGCGCTTGAAGTGGGTGCGGTCACACTGCACTCGAAGATCATCGCCCGCGTTCCTCAGACCGGCGAAGATGGCGTTGAGCGCATGGTGCGCTTCGACACCACGCCAGGCCGTATGTTGCTTGCAGAAACGCTTCCAAAGAGCCACCGCGTGCCCTTCGAAACTGTCAACCGCCTTCTCACGAAGAAGGAAATCGGTGACGTTATCGATCAGGTCTATCGCCACACCGGTCAGAAAGACACGGTATTGTTCGCTGACGCCATCATGTCGCTTGGTTTCAAATATGCGTTCAAGGCCGGTATTTCGTTCGGCAAGGATGACATGATCATTCCGGAAGAAAAGACCGAAATGGTTGCGGAAACCAAGGCAATTGTTGCGGACTTTGAGCAGCAATATCAGGACGGCCTGATCACGCAGCAGGAAAAGTACAACAAGGTGATCGACGCCTGGTCCACATGCGGTGACAAGGTCGCCAATGCCATGATGGACAAGCTGAAGGCGTCACCATTGGACGAGCATGGCCGCGAATTGCCGGTCAACTCGGTGTATATGATGAGCCACTCCGGTGCGCGTGGTTCGCCAGCGCAGATGAAGCAGCTTGCCGGTATGCGCGGTCTGATGGCCAAGCCTTCGGGCGAAATCATCGAAACGCCAATCATTTCGAACTTCAAGGAAGGTCTGACCGTTCTCGAGTATTTCAACTCGACCCACGGTGCCCGTAAGGGTCTGGCCGATACCGCACTGAAGACAGCAAACTCGGGTTACCTCACTCGCCGTCTGGTCGATGTATCGCAGGATTGCACCATCGTTGAAGTCGATTGCGGTACCGAGCGTGCGCTGGAAATGCGTTCGATCGTTCAAGGTGGTTCAACCATAGCCTCGCTTGGCGAGCGTGTTCTTGGCCGTACCACGGCCGAAGACATTCTTGGTCTTGATGGCAAGGTGCTGATCCCTGCCGGAACCTTGCTCGACGAGCCAATGGTTGCTGCGATGGAAGAAACCGGCATTCAGGCACTGAAGATCCGCTCGCCACTGGTGTGCGAATCCAAGGTCGGCGTTTGCGGAACGTGCTACGGACGTGACCTTGCACGCGGTACACCTGTCAACATCGGTGAAGCTGTCGGCGTTATCGCTGCCCAGTCCATCGGTGAGCCTGGCACACAGCTTACCATGCGTACGTTCCACATCGGTGGCGCAGCGCAGTTGAACGAACAGTCCAACCTTGATGCAACAGCATCGGGTAAGATCATGTATCGCGATCTGCCAAGCATCGTCGACAAGCGTAAGAAGCGTTTGGCCATGGCACGTAACGGTGAACTGATCATCGTCGACAAGGATGGCCGTGAAATGGAAATCCACCGTCTGCCTTATGGTGCGACGCTGGCCTTCCCTGATGGCGCTGAAGTCAACGTTGGTGACCGTCTGGCGGAATGGGATCCATTCACCATGCCGATCATCACCGAAAAGTCAGGTATTGTGAAATATCAGGATCTGATCGACGGCAAGACACTGACCGAGCAAACCGACGAAGCAACGGGTATCGCCCAGCGCGTCGTTATCGAAGACCGTGCAGGAAGCCGTACCAAGAAGGAAGATCTTCGCCCACGCATTACCTTGCTGGACGATGATAGCGGCGAAGCTGCACGTTATCTTCTCGGCGTAGGCACAATGCTTTCGGTTGAAGATGGTGCGACGGTTCAGGCCGGTGACGTCCTGGCCCGTGTGACCCGTGAGTTTGCCAAGACCCGCGACATCACCGGTGGTCTGCCACGCGTTGCCGAATTGTTCGAAGCGCGCATTCCGAAGGACAATGCGATCATTGCCAAGATATCGGGCCGCGTTGAGTTCGTCCGTGATTACAAGGCAAAGCGGAAGATCGCGATTGTGCCGGAAGAAGGCGATCGCATCGAGTATCTGATCCAGAAATCAAAGGTGCTCGACGTTCAGGAAGGCGATTTCGTTCGCAAGGGCGACAATCTGATTGCTGGTTCGCCAAATCCACATGACATTCTTGAAGTCATGGGCATTGAAGCGCTGGCCGAATATCTGGTTGCCGAAATCCAGGAAGTGTATCGTCTGCAAGGCGTGAAGATCAACGACAAGCACATCGAAACGATCGTTCGTCAGATGCTGCAGAAAGTTGAAATCACCTTTGGTGGCGACACGACATTGCTTCCCGGCGAACAGGTTGACCGCGAAGAAATGGACGCAATCAATGCCAAGCTGACCAAGGGACAGGCCCCCGCAACGGGTAAGCCGGTTCTGCTGGGCATCACCAAGGCATCTTTGCAGACGCGTTCCTTCATCTCGGCTGCATCCTTCCAGGAAACAACTCGCGTCCTCACTCAGGCCGCTGTTGAAGGTAAGAAGGACATCCTGACCGGATTGAAGGAAAACGTCATCGTGGGTCGCCTCATCCCTGCGGGTACTGGCTCTGCCATGAACCGCATGCGGATTGCAGCGACAAGCCGTGATGTTGCCCTTCGCGCCAGCTACAAGAAGCTGCAGGAAAGCCTGATTGCGCCTGAAACAGCCGCTGAAGAGCATGCAGCGGAGTTGGCACAGGGTCCAGAAGCCGCCATCGGCGATGATCCATTGGGCGCAGTTACTGGCGAAACCCATGGCACCGACGCAGATGCCGGCGAATATCTGAACGATTGATCCTTCAGCCAAGCACATAACAAAAACCCGCCGGGAGCAATTCCGGCGGGTTTTTTGTCGGCGAATGACCTGGCTAAAAAGCGTCAAAACTTCCCGGATAATGTCAGCTGAATAAGCGGATCAAGATGGCGTTCGCGGTTGACAATTTGGGCCAGATTATTCGAGGCGCGGGTTCCGCTGTAGATAAAGCGATCCCTATGGAACCCCGGCATATCAATGACCTGAAGCTTGATTGTTCCAAGCTTGAACTTCGAATATTCAACGAACAATGCCGTTCTTATGCCATCGGTCTGACGCCTGGTCTCATTGAAAAAATACGCATAATTGGATTCCTGGACGCTGAAGGACGCGCCATAGACCAGCCCGAGATCCGTTGCGTCATAGCGGACGTCCCATTGCTGATGCCATAATGGCCGGTTTGACATACGCCGGTTAAAACCAGTTACGGGGTCTGTGACTCGGCTCCCATGATAATGCCCGACGTAACGCACCTCGACACCACTAAAGCCGGCGGGCTTGGTCAACCAGTCCAACGGCAGTGTAATTTCAAGTTCGCCATTCCACCTGCTGCTTTTGCCGATATTGCCCGTTCCGTCGAATTGCGCGGTAACGTTGCCCGCAGCATCTCGCAGGGTAATAGGGACCAGGTCCTGAGTATCTGTTACGCTTTGATATTCACCACGCAGCTGAATGCTGCCGCGCTCCAGAAATTTGTGCCGGATCAGCGCTGAAAGCGTTGTGGTCTTTTCGGGAACCAGATCGGCGTTTCCAGCATCGACCTGATTGCCGACGGTGACGTCCACGGATGTTGCAAATTCGTTGAAGTCCAATTGCGCCACCTGGCGTTCGGCGCGCAATTCCAGCGTCGTTTGCGGGTTAATCGTCCATGTGGCAATTGCCCGTGGTTTTATGAATGCAAAGCTGCGCGTAGCGGCGCTATCACCAGACAAAGTGAGTTTGGAAAATTCCGCAATCGCGCCAGCTTCTATTTTCCAAGATGAACCAACAGTCCAAACGTCGCTGACGAAGGGTTCGATCCGGGTTTCCTCCACGAGGACGTTCGACGCCGGAAAATTTGTCACGGCCCCCGCAACGGAGTTGGCGACACTGAAACGCGCGTCAAGGCGATTGTAAGCAACCTCAGCGCCAAACTGGATCGCATGCCTGCCAAGACCACTCCAGTCATTTTGCATACGCAGGACGGCTTCTGTGGGCTTGTTTCGGCTTCGTGTTTCAAAGAGCGTTACCGGCTGCCCTGCCCGCGTCACCTCTATGCTGCTGTCGTTGCTTTCTTGCGCAGAGCGATAAAGCGCGACAATTTTGGTGTTGATCTTTGTCAGCAGGGAGAACTCCACGTCGCCGCCCAGCTCATAATTGATATCACTCACGGGTCCGCCACGCAAAAGAAGTTCACTTCCGGTGACTTTCCCGACGTTGTTGAAGTAAATACCATCACGTATGTCGAAACCATCGCTCCAGCGTACCTGTCCATTCAGGTTTACCTTCGTGTCGCCCAATTTGGTTTTGATCGCCCCACCCAAAGCGACTTGGTCATAACCGCCTTTGCCCGAGTAAAACCGCCGTTCGATAAGCGCTCCCGTCCGGGTTTTGAAGTCTTCGGGGCCAAATCCGTAGACCCGCTCGGAATAAGACGACAGGTTCAATTCATAGCTGGTATCGCCGCGGCGCAATGTTGCAGATGCGTTGACCGAAGGCTGAAACCCGTAACGGGTTCCTGCAACGATATTGGCCTCGTAGGTCCCGTTGACCTTGGCAGTCCGTTTGCGCACAATATTGACAACCTGTCCCTGCCCTTGGGTTTCGGTGTCTGCCCCGGCCTGTTCCGACAATATAATATGTTCAACTTGACTGGCAGGTATGCGCGACAATATCGTAATGATATCGTCCGATTTGGTGGACGGACGGTCACCATCAATCAATACATTGCCAGCATTTTCCCCAAAGCCGCGACGCCCGTCACCTTCATTGATGGAAAATCCAGGAATGCGTTTCACCATGTCCAAAGCAGTCACTGGCGCAAAGGTCGTAAAAAAATCCGGGGTAAAATGCCGTGCGCCTGATTTCGCAGTTACCGGGTTTACGTCACCAACCGCCTCTTTTGCATAAACAATATTGGGCATAGCCAAGGCGCTCGCCGCTGTCACCAGCAGCGCCAGCCGGAAATTTATACCAAACATGAAGCCTCCAACTAAACCCGCGGGCTATTTCCCGTCTTTGGTCTTGAAGAGCATTTGCGACAGGTGCGGTCAGCAAGGTAGTTAAGTTCGACCAACGATTAGCTGGTTCGACAAGATGCGGAATTTCTATCCGGCCAGTCGTTTGTCGACAATTCTGGCCATTTGGCGGCAGAAGTCTACTGCGGACGGCCCTGCACGACTTCAATCTCTGCGCTAATCTCAGCGGCCTTGGTACAGGCGTCCTGATCTCCGTCAGCGCAACGGTCACGCGCTTTGTCCAATTGCCGGGCGAGCTTGCCCAGCTTTTCTTCATTTTTGCGCATATCGCGGCCGCGCTTTTCATCAGCTTCGGATTGGCTGGTCGTGAGAACATCCGCTGTCTTGGACACGATCTTGACTGGGGCAGTCACGACATCGGCGACAACCGAGGCCACACAGGCCTGCAGCAGCAGGAGCGGCGTGATTGCCAAACCCAAACGCAATTTACCAGCCAACCTAAATCCTCCCGAAAAAACTCATTTGAGCAAATTCACGGCGATGGCCCTTACCTCATCCGCCATATCCGGGCGCTGAAGGGCAAGTGCTAGGTTCGCCTCGATATAGCCGACCTTTGATCCGCAATCGTAACGATTACCGTCAAAGGTAACCGCGTTAAACGGCTGCTTACCGATCATCTGTGCCATCGCATCTGTCAGCTGGATTTCGCCGCCAGCACCCTTTTCCTGTCCCTCGAGTATGTGCATAACCTCCGGCTGAAGGATATACCTGCCCGACACGATCAGGTTCGAAGGCGCATCTTCAACCTTCGGCTTTTCGACAAGACCGAGAACCTCGGTGACCGCGCCGTCCGACGTGCCAGGTGCAATGACGCCATAACTTGATACCGCGTCTCTGGGCACTTCCAACACGCTGATGATGTTGCCGCCAATGTCCGCATAAGCATCGATCATTTGCCGCATGCACCCGGGCGAGCCATGCATGAATTCGTCGGGGAGAAATATCGCAAAAGGTTCATCACCGATAATGTCGCGCGCGCACCAAATGGCGTGACCAAGGCCCAATGGCTCCTGTTGCCGGACATACACGCAATTGCCCGGCGTGAGGCGTGTATTGGCCAGTACTGACACGTCCTTCCCGCGCGACGTCATCGTATGCTCAAGCTCAAATGCGATGTCGAAATGATCCTCGATCGCGCCTTTGCCGCGACCGGTGACAAAGATCATCTGTTCGATACCTGCCTCACGCGCCTCATCGACCGCATATTGAATAAGCGGACTATCGACAATCGGCAGCATCTCTTTCGGAATGGCCTTTGTCGCTGGCAGGAAACGGGTGCCCAGGCCAGCGACAGGAAATACAGCTTTACGAACGGGTTTATGTGTCATGTCATCTGCTTAACGCGCCAAAACAGAATGTCTACGCTGACTCGGCAAGCCGTTCCGCAAATCCTTTTTTCAGCTTGGCCAATTTTGGCGGAATGACGGCGAGGCAATAAGGGTTACGCTGCCCCTCACCTTCCCAATACTCCTGATGATAATCCTCAGCAGGATACCAAGTTGCCGAGCCTTCAATCGTGGTCACGATGGGCGCGGGCCAGTCACTGGCGGCTTTCAATATGCCGGCTTCCGCCGCGGCGTGCTGCTCGGGCGTCAACGGGAAGATCGCCGAACGATATTGGGTACCAATGTCATTGCCCTGCCGGTTCAGTTGCGTTGGATCATGCGTGGCAAAGAATATTTCGAGCAAATCGGCATAGCTGATCACCTCTGAATCAAAGGCAATGCGAATGGCCTCTGCGTGCCCGGTGCTACCGCCGCACACTTCCTTGTAGGTCGGGTCGACGGTCTGGCCGCCAATATATCCGCTTTCGATTTTGCTTACGCCGCTTAGCTGACCAAAGACAGCTTCGGTGCACCAGAAACAACCTCCGGCGAAAATGGCCTCTTCATGTGGCATATGCTTATCCTTGAATTTGGACGGAATGTGCCGCTTTCGCTGCATCCCCGCGCACCACCAGCAGATACATGGCTGGCGTGACAATACGTGATAACAAAGTTGAAGAAATCAACCCCCCAATGAGCACGATCGCGAGCGGGCTGTAGAGGCTACCGCCAAACAAAGCGAGCGGCATCAAGCCACCAATGGCAGTGATGGATGTCAATAAGACGGGAAGGAACCGCACTTCACCCGCTTTTTCAATCGCTTCTCGCAACCCAAGGCCGCGCTCGCGCAACTGGGTCGTAAAATCGACCAGCAAAATCGAATTTTTGATCTCGATGCCAATCAGCGCGATGAAACCGATGATTGCCAAGAACGACAGATTATTGCCCGTTACCAGAAGTGCAATCAGCCCGCCAAAGGTACCAAGAGGAATGACTCCTGCGACGACCAATGCCTCCTTAAAGCGACCAAATTCGGCAACCAGAATGGCAAATATGCTGAACAATGCCACCATCACGACTGGGCCAAAACCGGCAAAGGTATCGTTGATTTTCTCCGCCTCGCCTCCGACCGCAATAGAATAACCAGGCTTGAGCTGAATGCGGTCCATCTTTTTCTGTGCCTCAAGATTGACTTTGGACACCACGATGCCGTCGGAAATTTGCGCCGTAACGCTGACATTGCGTTGCAGATTGTATCGGTAAATAGCTGAAGGCGTTGACTCGAGCGTAGGGTTCGAAATTTCACCAAGTTGAATGGCTTGTCCGCTCCGGTTCGAAACATAGATCGACTCAAGCGCTGAAACAGGCTGAGTCCCGGAAAGCGGCAAGCGCACGACGACGGGATAGCTGTCGCCTTCCTCGTCCCTATAGGTTCCTGCCCGCTCGCCGCTCAGTGCAAGGCGAATGGCGCGGCGCGCGGCCCCTGCGGGCACATCGAGAAGCGCAGCTTTGGCATCGTCGACGCGGACGTCCAGGTCGACCTTGTCAAATGCAACGGGATTGTTGACGTCCCTTGTGCCGGGGGTTTCGCGCAACACCTGCTCCATTTTTGCGGCAACGCGCTTCAGCTCATCCTGTTCGGGGCCATAAACACGAAATTCCACAGGCGCATTAATCGGGGCACCATTCTGGAAGAGCACCAGCTTTATCCGGGCGCCGGATATCTGGTCAAATTGTTTTCGCAACCGATCGACCATCTTCCGCGATTTGGCGCCTTCCCAGTTGTCCATCACGGCAAGAACTTCACCATGGGTCGGATTTTCACCGCGCTGGAAAACATTGTAAAAAACTGGCGGGTTATAAGCGCCGACATTTTCAGCGCGCACTTTGATAGCCGGTTCGGTTTTCAATATCGCCGAAACCTGCTGCACGATCCGGCCCGTCTCATTGATGCTCGCGCCTTGCTCGGCTTCCACAGTGACCCGGAAATAGGATGTGTCGGCATTTGGGAACAGGCTGAATCCAAGCACAGGCACAAGAAAGAACGCTGCGCATGTGCCCAGCAACGCGCTCCACACAGATCGCCGCGGTCGGTCCAGAGCCCAATGGAGCAATGGGTGGTAAAAGCGGTCGATCTTTTGCATGAGCCATTGCAGGAGAGGGTTCCCTTCCTCCGGTTCGTCGCCTTTCAAGATGCGGCTTGCGAGAAACGGAACGATGGTGAGCGAGACGATCATCGATGCCGTAATCGTTGCAACAATCGTTCCGATAAAGCTTTGGATGAATTTACCCGCCCCTTCGGGCAAAAAGAACAGCGGCAAAAATGCAAACACCAGGACGCCCGTCGAACCCAACACCGCCATGGTGATTTCTTTGGTGCCGTCGATCGCGGCATCGCTTCGGCTTTTGCCCATGCGCAAATGTCGGGAGATGTTTTCGACCACCACGATAGAGTCATCGACCAGCAATCCCAGTGTCAGGATGAATCCGGCGACAACCAATTGGCTTAGGTTAAACCCGTACGCCGATATCGCCAGCAGACCGGACGCAATGGAGAGCGGGATCGATATCATCACGATCACCGACGCCCGCCAGCCCAGTGGCAATAACGTTATCAGAACCAGAAACAGCGCTATCGCGAAATCGCGCGCCAGTTCATTGAGGCGCTTTCGGATATCTCGGCTTTGGTCAAACTGGACAACCGCTCGAATGTCAGGTGGAAGCAGTTTTTGCTGAACGGCAAGTTCCTTCATCAAGCGGTTACGTAATTTTGTCGCGTCGGTACCCTGTTTCTGGTTGGCAGTTATAAAGACGCCGCGCTGGCCATTATGGCTCACCTTCACGCGTTGTTCGGCCGCGCCAATGTTGACGTCAGCCACATCTGCGACGCGCAAAATAGTTCCGTCATTGGTGCGGATCGGCAGATTCCGGATCTTTTCCACGTCGCGAAATGCACCGCCCGTTTCCACGTTGAACCTGCGCGCGCCGCTCGTGACAGCGCCAGCAGGAACATCAGCGCCGCCCACTCGGATGGCGTCCACAACGACGCTTGCGGGCAACCGAAGCTCTGCCAGCCTGCCCGCATTTATCGCAACACTGATTTCCGGTTGGGGCAGACCGTAAATGTCAGCCTCGCGGACTTCCTGAAATCGCCCCAATGCCTCGCTGATGTCACGGGCGTATTTTTCCATCCGGTACCAGCTTGCGGTTTCACTCAACAAGGCAATTTGAAGAATGGAGGTATTGGTCGTCCGGATTTTCTCGAACTGCAGCCGTTGCAAATCTGACGGAAGCTGGCTCCGGATGGCGGTCACTTCGCGAACGGTATCGTTGAAATATTGGTCAGGATCGCCCGACCAGTCAAATTCGGCCCGAATAACTGCGTTTCCATCGCTGCTGGTCGAGGCAACATTTTGCACATCTTCCAGCCCCTGAACCAATTCCTCTATCGGCTTGGTGATTGTCTGTTCAATCTCGGCCGCATCCGCCCCTGGCTGCAACGCGACAATCGAAACGACGGGCATGGAAAAATGGGGGTCAACGGCGCGCGGAACTTGCTGAAACGCAGAAAAACCCAAGGCACATAGCAATGTGAACAACACGAGGGTCAACTGCCATCTGCGAATAGCGAACTCCGCGATATGCATAGGCTAAGGTTGGACCTTGTTCACGGTCACGCGCGAACCCGTACGCAGCTTTTCCAGTCCGGATTTGACGATTTTGTCACCAGGTGCCAGCCCGCCCGACACGATCACCGAGCTATCGGTCAGCCGTTCTACCGCGACATTGCGTGTTTCGACGCGACTTTCCGCATTCACGACATATACGAGACCTTCACCAGCACGGACCGCGAACAGCGCGCTGGCTGGTATTTGCAATTTTTCGACGCCCTCCGATGCAGGCAGCTTTATGGTCGCCGTACCAATTTGACCTGACCGATATTGTGGCCGGCTGGGTAGGCGAAACTGCACCGTAAATGCCCCGGTTGCCTCATTTGCCCGACCATCGATTTCAGAAATCGTCGCCGTTACCGGCGCGTCGCCCGCCGATTCAATGCTAATCTTCGCAGCCATGCCGACGCGCAGCCTTGACGCGTCTCGGTCGACGACTGGAACGCGGAATACAAAACCGTCATCGGCTTCACCTAGCAAAAGCACAGGGGTGCCAGCAGCAATGACTTGTCCTGCCTGGACATTGCGCATCAACACAACGCCCGAAGAAGGCGCGGACAGCTGCGCGGTGTTATTAGCAAAGCCGGCTTGTCGGACCCGGGCTTCAGCGCCCTTTACGGCGGCCTCAGCGGCTTCATACCGTGCCTTGGTTACCCAGCCATCTGCATATAGCGAACGCACGCGGTCGAACTCTGCCCGCGACCGGTCACGTTCCGCAGTGGCCACGCTCATATCAGCGCCAACGGACGTGGTGTCGAGTGCAGACAGCAACGCGCCGCGTTTGACAAAATCGCCTTCTTCGAAACGGACAAAGGCAACCTTGCCTGCAGTGGTGAAACCCAAAGGCGTTTCGCGGCGGTAGCGGACGGTGCCTACTGCCTGAATTTCGCGCTGGAGATTCTGTTTTTCCACTGTGAACACTTGGACCGGCAAATCTGCCTTTGGCGCAGCGTCAGTGTCGCTGTTGGTCCCGCTGCAACCGAAGAGTGGCGTGATGAGAACAAGACCAAAGAGTAATCTCGATGATATACGCAACCGGCCCTCCCCTGCACTGCCCTGCCCGACGAGGGCAATAGGCGAATTATAACAAGGAGGAAATAGCGTTTTAATATGAAACCTATTTTATGACGATACGCCCGTTAGAAGCGGCGGCGCGCGCAGTCCATCTGCCATCACCGTTTGACTTATGGACATGATCTCTTCCTGCATCACGCGGTAGCGGTTTTTCCATCGTAAATGCGTTCCGTCCGAAAAGATGCCTTTGTCAGTCTTGCGGCCATAGCGCTCTGCAAAGCGAAGCGCCGCAGCTGTGTCATACCCTGCATTGGCCATGAGCCAGACAGACAGTCGGTCAGCCTCTATTTCGGTCGCCAGTATTTTCTGAACGCTCTTGCCGTCCGCGAGCCTTTGCCGGTGTCCAAGCAGATTATGCGCCATTTCGTGCGCCACGATTGCAGCGAGCTGCGAATCGTCATCGCTGGTAAAGGCCAAAAGGCCCTCGGTCACGCGGACGGAAACACCATCTGCGCCAGCATCCAAAACCGATTTGGTGTCAACCCAGAATCGGGATGCGCACACCGCAGGTGGGGCAAGCGTAACCTTTTTCTGTCCTTGGGCATTTATCAGAACAATGTCTGCCCTGCCCGAAGCATCGAGGGCATGGGCGATGATATCCAGGACTTTCCCGAGACGCGCACTCGCGCGCTCTTGCCCCGTAAACGGCAAGTTGGAAATTGCGGTGCCATTGACCGCAACGATACCGTCACCGGTTGCAATGCCAGCCATTTTCGCCGCCCCGCCCGGCACTACGGCGGAAACCGCGACTGGCGCGCGAAATCCAAATGCCGCCTGCGCGATGGTTGCGTCCGGATATTGCGCCTTATCGTGTAACACCCATCCCGGATTTCGTGTCATGCGTTGGCAAAAGCTGGCGTTGGCGGTGGCAAGGCGGTGACCAACAATCGCCAATCTCAAATCTTGCTGTGCCAATGCCTGATAGGCTGCAATGTCGCCCGAGCGGGAAGCGCTGACGGGTTGCGCGGTCACAATTGCCAGCATCAGCAGGATGCCGCACAGCCACTTCAACGGACGGCAGCCCGCGCCAGCCTGTCGTTGATTGCGATGCCGATCCCTCGATTCGGAATGGGCGCAACGGCAATAGTGCGCGCGGCACTTGCATCGGCCTTGTGCAGCGCTTCGAATAAATTCGCTGCAGCGTGTCCCAGATCCGATGACGGCGAGAGATTGTCGTCACCGTTCAACGATCCAAAGCCGATTAACCACTCATGTGGCTCCGCCGCAATGGCGTTCAGCCGCACCGGTTTCGCTGGGGCATAATGGCTGGCGAGCTGCCCTGGCGCCTCAATCGCTCCAATTGCAGTATCTAGTGGGGCACTTCCAGCGACCTTTTCGATTTCGTCCGCCGTAACGGGGCCAGGCCTTAAAATCTCCCAGCCGTCTTCGCGGATTGCGACGATGGTCGACTCCAGTCCCGCCGCACATGCACCGCCATCCAATATCATCGGTACGGCCCCTCCGAGGCCCGTCAGGACATGTGCGGCGCGCGTGGGGCTAATTGCCCCGCTGGGGTTCGCAGACGGCGCTGCGAGGCTTAAACCGGTCTTCGCAAGCAAGGCCTGCATGACTGGATGCGCGGGGCACCGGACGGCAATTGTTGGGAGACCCGCAGTCACCGCCCGCGCGACAGGTGCGTCAGGCTGCAACGGCAGTACCAGCGTGAGTGGCCCGGGCCAGAAATGATCGGCTATCCTTTCGGCCAGTGCATTGAAGATCGCCAGCTTCTCCGCGGCTGCCTTGCTGGAGACATGGACAATCAGCGGGTTAAAATCGGGGCGTCCCTTCGCCGCATAAATCCGGGCGACGGCCTCGGGATTCTGCGCATCAGCGGCCAGGCCATAAACCGTTTCGGTGGGAATCGCGACGATCTGCCCGGCATGAATAAGCTCAGCCGCAGCAGTGATTGCAGCGTCGTCAGCTGGCACAACCCAGCCATTCCCCAAGGTATTTGAGCCAAACATCATTCGAGGCTATAGGCCGTTGCAGAGCAGATATAACAGGATTTTTTAATCATCATGGCGTTTTCAGCACCCGTCGCAGAACAGAATTTCGTCCTCAAGCATATCGTAGGCATCGATGCGCTGTCGCAGCACGCACGCTTTGCCGATGCAACCCCTGATATGGTGCACGCAATCGTCGAAGGCATTGGCGCGTTCGCGGCAGGTGAATTTGCGCCGTTAAACCGCATTGGGGACACGGTTGGTGCACGATTAGTTGATGGCAAGGTGGTGATGCCCGACGGCTTTGTGGCAGCATATAAGTCATATGTCGCCAACGGCTGGGGCTCGATAAACGCGCCTGCAGAATTTGGCGGACAGGGCCTGCCATTTTCACTCGCGACCGTTGCGCTCGATTCATTGGGCGCTGCCAATATGGCGTTCGCCTTATGCCCGATTTTGTCGGTCGGCGCGATTGAAGCGATCAACCATCATGGTTCTGATCGTCAAAAAGAACTTGTTCCTGCCGAAACTGTCGACCGGCCAATATTCAGGCACGATGAACCTGACCGAGCCACAGGCAGGTTCCGATGTCGGCGCATTGAAAACCACGGCAACACCGCGCGGCGATGGCACGTACCAAATAAAAGGCACAAAGATTTATATCAGCTTTGGTGACCACGACATGGCGGAAAATATCGTCCATCTCGTTCTTGCCAGAACACCCGATGGCCCACCCGGAACGAAGGGAATCTCGCTATTCCTCGTCCCTAAATATCAGCTTTCGGCAACTGGGGAAATCGACAAAGCCAGTGATATCAAGGTGGTATCGATCGAACATAAGATGGGCATTAACGCTTCACCCACCTGCGTTCTGGCCTTTGGCGAAGAAGGCGAATGTGTTGGAGAACTTATCGGTCCGGAATTTGGCGGCATGCGCGCGATGTTCACGATGATGAATAATGCACGTCTGAACGTCGGGCTTCAGGGCGTACAGATTGCCGAAGCCGCGACGCAAAAGGCAATCTGGTTTGCCCAGGAGCGCGTCCAGTCTGCCAAGGCAAGCGGGCCATCGCGCGAGTCCGTGGCCATCATCGAACATCCCGATGTTCGCCGCATGTTGCTGCGCATGAAAGCAGGCACACAGGCCATTCGCGCACTGCTGTATTTCGCTTCGGGATATGTCGACCGCGCGACACTTGGTGAGGAGGGCGCCCGCGAAATGGTCGATCTGCTCACGCCACTGGCCAAAACATACGGTACCGACATAGGCAGCGAGATCGCCTCGCTTGGTATTCAGGTCCACGGCGGAATGGGCTTTGTCGAGGAAACCGGGGCTGCCCAATTTTATCGCGATATCCGGATTGCGGCAATTTACGAAGGCACCAATGGGATTCAGGCTGCGGACCTCGTTGGCCGCAAGCTTGCCATGCAAGGCGGCGATGTCATCCGCGATCATCTCGGGGCAATTGCCGCTGATACTGCGGATCATGCGGGTCTTCAGGCGCTCACGGCGGCATGTTCCGAAGTCACCGAATATATGCTTGGCGCCGATGTCGACGACCGCTTGGCGGGTAGCTATGCATACACTAACATGATGGCGGTTGCGACGTCCGGATGGTTGATGGCGAAGCAACTGCGGGCAGCGCAAAACGAAATTGCATATGGGGACACAAGCGCATTTTTGCGCGCTAAGGTCGCCGCCTGCCGTTATTATCTCGACGTTATGGTCCCCGAAGCATTTGCCTTCAAGGGCAGCGCAATGTCCGGCGCCGAATTGCTTTACGCGATTGATGCGGAGGAACTGGCGGCTTGAGCGACCAGATCCTCAAACGCATTGCGGAAGCGCTCGAGCGGCTGTCTCCTCCCCCAGCACCGCCGACCGATCTGTCGTCTTTTGCCGCCTATCACTGGAACGGGACAGCTCTGGCAGCGGTGCATGATTTCAAACCCTTGCCGCTTGATCTCATTGTCGGGGTCGATCGGCAAAAGTCCGATCTCGTCGAAAATTGCCGCCGCCATGCATCGGGCGCAGCATCCCATGACGTTTTGTTGTGGGGCGCACGCGGCATGGGCAAATCGGCCTTGGTGAAATCTGTAGTCGCCACGCTTCAGGAGGACGGTTTTTTCATTGCGCTTGTCGAGGCAGCCGCAAGCCATGTGACAAGCCTGCCCGCTTTGTTTGAGGAACTTGGCGCATCGGGCCGACGATATCTTTTGTTTGTCGATGACATATCGTTCGAGCCGCACGACCAGAATGCGCGGCTTTTGCGGTCGCTGCTGGAGGGCGGGGTAGAAGCACGACCCAATAATGTCCGGCTATGTGTCACATCAAACCGCCGGAATATCGTCGAACGCGAAAGCAGCGAGCAGGCAGAAGCGCTGAATGTGCGCGATGCCGTCGACGACAGCCTCGCGCTCGCCGATAGGTTCGGCCTCAAGCTCGGCTTCCAATATCCCGATCAAGACGCTTATCTGCGCATGGTCGGCTGTTACGCCGCCCACTTTGACCTCGACTGGGACGAGTCTGACGCGCTTGGATTTGCCCAGGGGCGTGGTAGTCGCTCTGGCCGAATAGCCTGGCATTACACCATCGAACTTGCTGGCCGGGCGGGCCGTAAGATTTAGTTTTTCGCTCGCACCCGCCAGATTATATTGCCAACATCGTCGCTGACCAAAAGCGTTCCATCCTTTGCCAAAGCAAGCATGGTTGGGCGACCCTTCGCTTTGCCATCCTTGTCGAGGAAACCTGTAAGCAGGTTAACCGGCTTTCCTGCAGGTTCTCCCTTCGGGAATGGCACGAAAATGACGTCATAGCCTGAAACCGGTTTGCGGTTCCATGACCCATGGCGTGCAACAAATGCGCCTTCGGTAAATCCGACGCCCATTTTGCCATCATAGGCAAACGCCAAACCAAGCGGCGCGGTGTGTGCGCCCAAGGCATAATCGGGGCGCCGCTCATATTCGCGCTTTTCGGGCTTGGGCGGTGAAACCCGGCTGTCAGTAAAGCCGCCCCAGAAATGTTGCGGCCAACCATAATCTGCGCCAAATTCCACAAGAGCGAGATAATCAGGCACAAGATCCGACCCCAGCATATCGCGTTCGTTTACAACGGTCCAAAGCCGGCCGGCCTTGTCCCAGCCAAGACCAACAGGGTTACGCAAACCAATGGCAAAAGGAATTTTTTTGTCCTTTGCGATGTCATATTCAAACACCATCGCTCGGCCGTTTTCCTTGTCCATGCCATGTTCGCCGATGTTGCTGTTGGATCCTACCGAGATGTAGATTTTCTTGCCATCCGGCGATGCTGCCAAATTCCGTGTCCAATGGTTGTTGGGTGCCAGCGCGTTGAACTTGGTGAGTTCCTTGCCCTTTGCATCAATTTTTGTGGCGCCTTCCTGATAGGGAAAGGCGAGCAAGCCGTCGGTGTTGGCAACATATAATGTGTCGCTGATGAGAACCATGCCAAAAGGGGAATTCAATCCAGTGATGAACGGTGTTTTCAAGTCCGCTTTTCCATCACCATTTGTATCGCGCAGAAGCGTAATACGGTTGGCAGAAGGAACGCCTGCACCGGCCTTGTCCATGAGCCATTTCATGACCATCCCTTCGATGCCGCCGGCATCACGTGGTGGTGAGTTGGACTCGGCAACCAATATATCGCCATTGGGCAACGTGTAGAGGTTGCGAGGATGATCGAGACCCTCGGCAAAACGCTCGACAACAAATCCGGGTGCCGCAACAGGCGCCTCGCCAGTTTTCCAGCGGTCAACATCTGCGACCTTAATGGTCGGGAAAATTTGGGGCCGGGCCGTCGTAATTTGCGGATTTGGACCCGTGACCGCATCAATCGGAAGCTGCGCAACGTCCGGGCGAGTCATGTACCAAACGCCAGCGATCGCCAGTACGATGAAAATCAACGTGATATTGCGGACATGTTTCCACATTTTTTCGGCCCTTTTATTTCAACGACGTTTGCTGTCGATCACCCAGATGATAATCGCGATTACGATACCGATGACCATACCGATTATGGCGCCGGCAGAGGGTTGGTCGAAAACGACGCCCAATATGAGACCAATTAATAGCCCGAAAGCGATGAAGATGCCACCGGCAAGGCGGGGCTGGTTGTTTTCTGTTCCTGACATCCCTGCCCCTTGCCACCAACTGTCATGTCCTAGCAAGAGCGATATCTATCCTTAATTATTGCTAACCACATGCTTTGACAGAAATGGCGTACACAGACTGTAAACGGGGAGCGCAGACGGGCCCTATACCCCCAGGCCCGTCTGTTACCTGCACATATCGAAAGTCCTGCATTTCATGTATCTGTCGCTTTACGTCGAACCGCAGGATGTGTCTGAAGCGCAGATTCTGATCGACCAGTTTGGTATGGCAGCCGGTATTGAAGCTGCGGAACGGGCAATCAAAAGCCGGAATGTCGGCAACCATTTGCATTATTGTCGTTGGCGCCAGATCGAACGGCTGATTATCATGCTCAGTATTCGCAAAACGTTTGGCACTGTGCATTGAGCAGATATTCGCTGAGGACCATAAGGTTTCTCAGCCGCATTGTTCACTCGCCAAAACAGCCTACGTCCCGTCATCCAGAGACAGCAAGGATGCATTGCCGCCCGCGCTTGTGGTATCGGTGCTTGTCGTCCGTTCCGCGCAGAATCTGAAAAGATAATGCGGGCCGCCTGCTTTGGGGCCAGTACCGGAAAGGCCTTCACCGCCAAATGGCTGACTGCCGACAACAGCGCCAATCATCGACCTGTTGATATACAGATTGCCTACCCGCGCTAGTTGTTCGACGAGTGCGCTGCTGCCTGCGATCCGGCTGTGCAGACCCATCGTCAGTCCGAAACCCTTGGCGTTAATTTTTGTAATGGTGGCTTCCAACGTGCCGGCTTTCCAGGTGGCCACATGAACCAGCGGCCCAAACCATTCGCGGTCCAACGCACTTGCGTCGTCCAGCCTGATGACCGTCGGCGGCACAAATAGGCCTTCGGCGGGAACAGCGATTTCATGAAAAATCCGATCCTGCATGCTCGCCCGGTAAGACATGAGCGAATCATAAGCGGCTTGATCGATGACTGGACCGATGTCGGTGGCAGGATCCGAAGGATCGCCAACGATGAGCGTGTCCATGGCGCCGCGAAGCATATCCAGCGTATGTTCGGCAATGTCCTCCTGAAGGAGCAAAAGGCGCAGAGCCGAACAGCGCTGGCCAGCCGATTGGAAACCCGACAAAATGACATCGCGCACGACTTGCTCGGATAAGGCCGTCGAATCGACGATCATCGCGTTTAAACCGCCCGTCTCGGCAATGAGCGGCACAATTGGCCGGTGATCGTCCGCGAGCAGGTTGCGCGCAATGGCTTTTGCAGTCGGGACGGAGCCCGTGAAGACGACGCCAGCAATTCGAGAATCAGCAGTGAGAGCGGAACCTACATCACCTGCGCCCATGACAATCTGCAGCACATCCTCGGGAACTCCAGCTTCATGTGCAAGAGCAACCGCCAATTGGCCGATAGCCGGAGTTTGCGGCGCTGGCTTCGCCACGACAGTGTTGCCGGCCACCAGAGCAGCAGCTACTTGCCCCAGAAAAATCGCTAGCGGAAAATTCCAAGGGGCAATGGCAATCCAGACACCGCGCCCCTCATGGCGCAAAACATTGCGTTCGCCCGTTGGTCCTGGAAGCTCGACCGGCACCAGATCGATCCGCGCCCGGGCGGCGTAATAGCGGCAAAAATCAATCGCTTCACGTACTTCCGACAACGCGTCGGGAATGGTTTTGCGCGCCTCCTGAACGGCGATGGCCATCAATCGCGGACGGTTCGTTTCCAGCAGGTCCGCCAAGCGGTCAAGACAGTCCGCACGGTTATCTACGGGCGTTTGCGACCACGCGGGATAGGCCAGAAGCGCAGCCGTTACGGCTTCATCCGGCGCGACACGGCTGGTGACATCAAGTTTCAAGGGCAGCGCAATCTCAGCCGCAGTTTCCTTCAATATCCCCGCATCATCAAGATCAATGCCACGACTGTTCGTGCGCTCTGGCTGAAAAAGGTCAGCTGGTGCCGCGATGGCCGGGTGGCGCGTTCCACCAACGGCCATGACTTTTTCCACTGGGTCTGCCAGCAGCTCATTTTCGCTGATGGACTGGTCGGACAATTGGTGGACGAAACTGCTGTTGGCGCCATTTTCCAACAGGCGGCGAACGAGATAAGCTAGCAGGTCGCGGTGACCCCCCACGGGAGCATATGTCCGACAGTGATAGCCATCTTCACGTACCAGCCGCTCAAACAGTCCCTCCCCCATGCCGTGCAAGCGCTGGAATTCGAAATCGCGTTTCTGCCCTGCCCATTGCACGATAGTCGCAACCGTCATCGCATTATGCGTTGCAAATGCAGGGCGGATGTTGCGCGCCGCGAACATGTCCCTCGCGCAGGCGAGATACGAGACGTCGGTGGCCGCCTTGCGCGTAAACAAGGGAAAATCGCCAAGCCCCCTTTCCTGCGCATGCTTGATTTCGCTATCCCAATACGCGCCCTTCACGAGCCGCACCTGCATGACGCGAGAAGTGTCGCGGCCCAATGCGTCTGCCCATGCCAGCACAGGGCGGGCTCGCTTGGAATAGGCCTGCACGGCCATGCCCAGACCGTCCCATCCATTAAGGGCCGGGTCGCGGGCAACCGCCTCTATGATATCTAGGCTCATTTCCAGCCGCGCGGCTTCCTCGGCATCGACGGTCAGCTGGACTCCCAAGGACGAGGCGGAATGCGCCAGCTGCCGGACCATCTCGGTTAATTCAGGAACAGAATGCGCGCTCTGCGCGGTTTCGTAGCGTGGATGAAGCGCGGATAGCTTAACAGATACGCTGTGGCCACGGGCTGCCTTGCGGCCGACGGCAGCTATTGCTGCCTGATAGGATTCAAAATAGCGCTCGGCGTCGGCCTTCGTCCGCGCTGCTTCGCCAAGCATGTCAAAACTGGCGGTGAATCCCCGGTTGTCCTTCGACTCCATGCGCTTCATCGCTTCGTCGATATCGCGGCCCATGACAAATACTTGCCCCATAAGCCGCATGGCTGCACCGACAGCCTGCCGGACAAACGGCTCGCCAGCCTTTGCAATAAGCCGCTTGAGGGTGCTTGAACTGTCGCCAAGCACGGCCTTGCCAAGCACCAGTCCCCAGGTCGCGCTATTGACCATCAGGCTCGACGACTGCCCCTTATGGTCTGCCCAATCGGCCTCCGTCAGCTTGTCCGCAATCAACAGGTCAGCGGTCTGCGGGTCCGGTACCCGCAAAAATGCCTCCGCCAGCGACAAGAGCGCAGTGCCCTCCTCGGTTCCAAGTCGATATTGTTGCAAAAATGAATTTACCCACCCATCTGCCTGGGCAACGCGCAAATCATCAAGCAAGCCCCGTGCAGTCTCAACAATTTTGCCACGCGCTGCGCCATTAACGGTTGCTGCAACGACTAAAGGGGCGAGCACCTCGGGTTCGGATTTGCGATGAAATGGACGGATGGCAGAACGAGCGGATTCGAGCGATTTGGTCATGCCTCGCGCTTTGCCGGATAATGCCTAGCCAGACAAGTTTCAGTTGAAACGAAAAGGCCAGCCTTCAAAGAAGACTGACCTTTACGCTCCAGGCATGAAGCCTGAATTTTAATTCCATCCGACGCCAAAACCAGGTTCAGGGGCGCCGCCGGATGGAATAACGCGAACCTTAGCGATAGCGACGGCAGTTGCTGTCCGACTTGTCGATTGCGCGACCAGCCAAGGCACCCACGGCTGCACCGATGATGCTGCCTTCGGTCTTGTTGCCACGGCGCGCGACTTCATTACCTAAAAGACCGCCTGCAACTGCGCCGATGATCGTACCGCCAGTTCCCTTGTCGCAACGGGCATTGTTGCGGTAATTATTGTCGCGGTAATAACGGTCACCACGACGATATTCGCGACGGTCATAGCGGTCTTGACGGTCATAGCGGTCTTGACGGTCATCACGGCTATAATAGCCATCATCGTAATGATCACGTGCCATAGCCGGCGCTGCGGAAAAACCGGTCACGGCCGTTGCTGCGAGTACAAGCGCACCGATGCTTTTCTTTAAGTTTGTCATTTTCGATACTCCTTCGTTTTCAGGTTCGGCCCAAGATGGGTAAATAGGCAATTCGTTTTGCCGATATTTGTCTTATGAACGTCCACCATTGAGCCGAAGCTGAATGCGATTGTTATCTGTCGTTCATGTTCAAGGTCGATTTCATGAACGAATTTGGGAGTGCTATGCGGGTAAAAATTCAGCGTCTCGTGCTCTGTATCGGGCTAGCTGTTCTGGCAGTAGGGGGCGCTCGAACCATTTATCCAAGCGCCAGCCAAGTCATCACAATGTCCCCGTTGCCGTTAAACGCAGACAATCCAAATCAAAGGCAAGTGGGCGCTCTGGAATTTATTGCGGCCTGGGAATTAAATAGCAGGAATGACAATTTTGGTGGTATTTCCGCACTGAAGGCAACGGATGACGGGCGATTTATTGCGGTAAGCGATACCGGCGTGCTGGTTGGCTTTGATTTGTCCCATGATGCCCGAATGATTCGGTCTTTCATCAGGCCACTTCCCGGTTCACGCGGTTCTGGAACCAGCTACAGGGACCGAGACAGCGAAGGGATCACCTATGATCCTGATAGCGGGAAATTCTGGGTCAGCTTTGAAATACGCCCCGCTATCCGTCGCTATGCTCCGTCCTTTGTTGGTTTCACTGGTGTTGCCCGCCCGGCCGAAATGCAAAACTGGCCGCGCAACAAGGGTGCAGAAACAATCATCAGATTGAAAGACGGTCGGTTTATCGTTATTGCCGAATCCGTCGAGAGGGGCACACATCCCGCACTGTTGTTCTCTGGGGACCCCATATCAAAGGGGACCAAGATAACTTCGTTCAGGTTCCGCCCACCCACCGGATATCGTGTGACCGACGCCAGCCAACTGCCGGATGGACGAATCGTACTTCTCAATCGCTCGATTGGATTTCCACAAGGCTTTTCAGCAAAAGTATCGCTGCTTGATCCAATGCCTTTTCGCCGTGGCGTCATTGCTTCTGCCAGTGTCATCGCGTCACTCGCGCCGCCTGTTCTCGTCGACAATATGGAGGGTATAGCTGTGACGAAGGACGGAAAAGCCATCTACCTATGGCTGATATCCGATAACAACTTCAGTATATTCCAGCGAACTATCTTGATGAAGTTCCGTCTGTCAGATCGCAGTGCTGGCGATATAGGCAACAAAAAACCGGCGGCAGTATATGCCCCCGGCTTTTCGTAGCTTCAGCAAAGGTCGCCTCGGCAACCCAGATATCAAGCAGCAGCTTTTTGCTTCTTGGCGATTTCTTTTTTTACTTTGCGTGCATTGGTCGAAAGCTTCTCGTCCGAAGTCTTCAACAACCAGTTGTCCAGACCACCAACATGCTCAACCGAACGCAGGCCGTGCGTTGAAACGCGAAACTTGTAGCCCTGCTCAAGGGCATCCGACAACAAAGTGACATTTTGCAGATTTGGCAAGAATGTGCGTTTTGTCTTGTTGTTGGCGTGGCTCACATTGTTGCCGACCAGACGGCCCTTACCGGTGAGTTCGCAGATGCGCGCCATGATGTATGTCCTGTATAAAATGAGTGTATGCGGAATCACTGACCCGCGAAAGTCGCTGCCCCTAACGCTCCACGCCGAAAAGGTCAAGCCGATGTGTGGTCAAAAGCGGTAATCTACGCTAGCAAAATCGCATGCCACTTACCAAAGCCCGTGAAATGATGAACGAAGCCCTTATTCTTGCGCGCGCCGCCGCGGCAGATGGCGAAGTGCCGGTAGGCGCGATTGTCGTCAAGGACGGGATGATTATCGGCCGCGGATCCAATCGACCGGTGATGAACTACGACCCCACCGCACATGCAGAAATCATCGCCATTCGAGAGGCTGCGGCCCATTTAGGCAACGAACGGCTTACAGGATGCGACCTGTGGGTGACGCTCGAGCCCTGCGCGATGTGCGCTGGTGCCATTTCCCATTCGCGGATTGCCCGGCTGTATTTCGGCGCTGATGATCCCAAGGGCGGTGCGGTAGTCCACGGCCCAAGTCTGTTCGCTCAGGCCACCGTCCATCACCGCCCTGAAATTTACGCAGGAATCGCGGCTGACGAATCCGCGGCGCTGTTGAAAGATTTTTTTAAAAAAAGGCGTTAGCGCAAATTTTCGCCGAAAAATGTAAGTGTACGCGCCCATGAAAGATCTGCAGCTGTCTTTTCGAATCGCGGCGTGCTGTCATTGTGAAAGCCATGTTGCGTGCCTGAATAAAAATGCACGTTGAACCGCTTCTGGTTTGAAATCAATGCCGCCTGATATGGCAACCATCCTGCATTAATACGCTCATCTGCTTCGGCATAATGGATAAGCAACGGTGCCTTTATCGCGGGCACCTCTTCAGCGGTTGGCTGGCGACCATAATAAGGCACCGATGCCGCCATTTCAGGAAAAGCGACTGCCAGCGCATTGCATACTCCGCCGCCATAACAGAAGCCTACTGCGCCGACCATCCCGGTGCTGTCGGCATGGTCGCGCAAATATGCAAAGCTCGCGAAAAAATCCTCCAGCAGCTTGCCGGGATTAAGCTTCGCCTGTAATTCGCGTCCCTTTTCGTCATTGCCCGGATAGCCGCCGACTGAAGAAAGCCCATCGGGACCCAGCGCCATATATCCCGCCTTGGCCAAGCGGCGCACAACGTCCTCGATATAAGGGTTAAGCCCGCGATTTTCGTGGATTACGAGCACCGCAGGTATCTTCCCTTTGGCGTTGACCGGCCGTGCAAGCAATCCGTTGATGCTTCCATGGCCGTCGGGACTTGGGACAGTCACCCTTGACGTGATGATATCGCGGTCATCAGGCTGTACCTGTTGCGCGAGTGCGTAATCGGGCTGCAATTGGCTCAGTATCATCAGACCGGTGACGCCCGCTGCCGCAAATTTTCCAGCTTCACGGATAAACTCACGTTTTGTGAGTTTGCCGTGGACATAGCCGTCAAAGATTTCGAGGATGTATGGATGGAAGTCGCTGGCCTTCATGCGTTTCACGTTATTGCCGGACTCCATCCCATTTTCTCCTTAATGCACAAATCGAGCGACGACGTCGCGGTATGAACGGCTGACTTTCACCTGCGCCCCGGATTCGAGCACGAGAAAGCATTCGCCATTGGTATGCGGCTTAACCTGGCGCACTTGATCCAGATTGACAATCGTGGAACGGTGCACGCGTTGAAAAGTACGCGGATCGAGGCGTTTTTCGAGATCCTTCATCGTTTCGCGCAGGATCAGGGAATTATCGGCTGTGTAGATACACATATAGTCACCAGCTGCGTCGATACGTTCGATGCTTTCGACATCGACACGGAAGATCTGGCCACGATCCTTTACGTTGATCAACTTTTCAAAACGCGTTGACGCCATATCGTCTTCAATTGCGCCGAGATTGTCAGCGGCATTGGGCGCCACTTCATTAATGACCGTCCGCAACCGTTCGAGTTCATCCGAAGTGCGCTTGTCGGCGAGCCTGCCACGCACGCGATCCATCGTGTCGGCAAGACGTTCAGGTTCAACCGGCTTCATCAGATAATCAATGGCCTGTGCCTCAAATGCCTTGATGGCATGTTCGGAATAAGCCGTCACGAAGACAAACAGGGGCGGGTCAATGTCCATAACGCCCTGAACCACCGAAAAGCCGTCAAATCCGGGCATTTGAATGTCCAGGAACACAAGGTCGGGCTTTAACGTCTTGATCTTGCGAATGGCCTCACGGCCGTTATGGCAGGTTGCAACAATCTCGATATCATCAAAGGCCTGAAGCCGTAATTCAAGGCCCTGGATGGCCAATTTCTCATCGTCGACCAAAATTGTACGAATACTCATGCGGATATCTTTCCTTGCTGCTTAGCCCCCGCTTGGTTTTCTTCCCCTGCTATAATCCGGCTTTGATAGGGTAGTTCCAACAAAACCTCAAATCCTCCCCCGGCTTTGACATAATGTTCAAAGCGCTGATCGTCACCATAAGCTTGCGACAGGCGTTCGCGCGTGTTTGCCATGCCAACTCCTGTTGACAGGCTTTGGTCCTGCTGCCCCGGCTGCAAACCCGGTCCAGTGTCTGAAACGGTAATGCGCACGCGCTGGCCAACCAATTGGGCAGTCACAGAAATATCAGCCCCCTCCTCCTTTGGTGTCACCGCATATTTGATGGCGTTCTCGACCAATGGCTGCAGCAACAACGAAGGGACAAGCGCATTTTCCACGCCGGGTTCAATGATAAAATATGTGCGCAACCGTTCTTCAAAGCGCATCTTTTCAATGTCGAGATATAGCTTCAACGTTTCAATTTCTTGCGTCAACGGCACTTTGGCCGCGGCCTCGTTGATGAGTGTGAAGCGCAGGAAGGAGGAAAGCCGCGACAGCATGGCGTTTGCCTGCTCGGTCTGTTTGAGGAGAACAAGTGTCGATATGCTGTTCAATGTGTTGAATAAAAAATGCGGATTCAGCTGATAGCGCAGCATGGTCAGCTGGGCGCTTGTTGCCTGCGCCTCCAGTCGCATCATCTGGTCGGCCTGTTCTTCCGCACGGACAAAATAGTTGATGGCATAATATAAAGCGGACCACGCCGCCAAAAGAACCGAGTTGATATAAATCGCTGCCAGCCACAATTGCGCAAAGGGGGTTTCATCGACGCCGTCGCGAATGGTTTGCAGCACCCACACGTCGATATAGGCGTAACCAATGGTCGCCAGCGACACTGAAACAAATGTAAGGCTCCATGTAATAAATGGCCGTTGTCCAATCAAAAACCGGTAAATAACCGATAGGAGCAATGTGATTGAATAGCCGGTCACTGCCGATATCAGGATCGGCACGAGGAAGCTTACAGGTTGTCCTTGCGCAATGCCGGACGCTGCACGCAGGATGACTGCGCCAGCCCATCCGGCCGAATGCAAGTTCCAGAACGCGCGGTTTTTGTCCGCAAAGAAGGGTTTATCCGTAAGCTCTAAAACCGCCATGTATTCGGTCTAGCGGCATTTCGCGTTCGCATGAAGCCCTTGTTTCATGAACCAACATTGTTAATGTTGGACGAGAGAGGATAATCCAATGGACAAGCACGACGACCGCGCAAGTTTTCACGACATGTCGCAGAGTACCCAAGAGGATTGGCAGATCATCATGCGGCACAACATCCCGTTCGCGCAGGATGGTGGTCGCCGGATTTTGGCACATCTCAAATTGCTTGATGGCGATTTTGGAGGATTTGCGGTCGATCGGCTAACGCACTCGTTGCAAACGGCAACGCGCGCCTATCGCGACGGTCGGGACGAAGATTATGTCGTCATGGCGTTATTGCATGATATTGGCGATACCTTGGGTGCGGCCAACCATCCGGACATTGCCGCAGCTATATTAAAGCCCTTTGTGTCCGAAAAACTGCACTGGATTGTCCAGAATCATGGCATTTTCCAAGGGCACAATTTTTTCCACCATCTTGGCCTCGACCGCGACATGCGGGAAAAGTTTCGCGACCACGAACATTTTGCCGAGACCGAAGAGTTCATAGACAAATATGATTGTCCGTCGTTCGATCCTGATTATGACACGCTGCCACTCGATTTTTTTGAACCAATGGTGATGAAGCTTTTCCGCAGCCCACTCAACAGCATCTATAAACGGGACGCCGAAGCGGTCGCTTGAGCGAAACTGCGCAAACCCGCTCTTATAACCAAGCGGTCGCACGCCTATATCTCACTCGTCGCTCGTAAATTCGGCGTAAACTATGCTGCGCGAGAAACGTCGTGCAATCAGCACTGCCCCAAAAGGAAAATATCATGGCCAAAAGCCAGAAGAAATCGAGCCGCGAAGTCCGCAAGCCAAAGGCCGAGAAACCCAAAAAGCAAAATGCGTCAAACCCGTCAACGAAGGGAAGCGTCACCGGCTTGGCACCGAAGGGCTAATTCCTAACGCCCCAACAATACCCTGGCTTGTCCGGCGACCTGTGCCAGCATGGCTGGCGTCGGCAGCCCAGCCATCCGGGCGCGATCAACCATCGCCTTAAATGCCCGCACGCGAGCAGCATTGGTTTGCAACCAGTCCTGCGCGTCGTCCAGCGGCTTTTTCGCAGCCCGGCGACGCAGGAAGTCAAGGCGCATGGTCTGAAAATCCCGCGCCAGACCCGCTACCAACAGGCGTTCCCACGGGTCCTGTGGGTCAAGTTGCATAGCGGTCCCTTGTGCCCAACTTAAGCCAAGTGCGTCGCCAATAGCCGTAAATGCACGCGTAAGCCCGGTTACGTCTCCCTTTTGCGTAGATGAAAGTGCGGCAAGGCCAATGGCACCATCGAGCTGCGCCAGTTGGACCAACCTGTCCGCGATCTTTTGTGGTGCGCCATTTTCAGTGAGCCGCGCGCCAAAACGTTCGGTCTGCAGACGGACGTCATTGGGAAGCAACCCGTCCAATGCTGCCGAAAGCTTTTGCACCACGGGCGCATAAATGGCCGTTGTTGCGCTTACATCTCGGCCCTCATGGCCGTTGCGGATAATGTCCGCCATTTGAGCGCGCGTTTCCACGGCCGCTTGGTTAAAGAGCATTAGCCGCGTGGATTCAGGCATATGGCTAGTATCGATTGCCTCCCACAAAGACGGCAAATCATAAATGCGCTCGGCAATCGCAAAAGCCGCTGCCACGTCGCCCAGGCCACATCCCTCTTCTTCCGCCAGTTCAAACGGATGGAGCATGCCAAGCCGGTTAATCATCCGGTTGGCCAATTTGGTTGCAATGATTTCCTTGCGCAGCCGATGTGTCAGAATCGCTGACTTGTGTGCTTTTACCATCAAGTCTGGAAACGCAGCAAGAAGCTCACTGTCCATGGCCTCGTCCTGCGCCAAAGGTGCCTCCTCAACACCGTCCTGTGCGGCAAGCTTCGCTGTCGATAGCAATATCGCGAGTTCCGGGCGTGTCAGGCCGCGTCCCTCGCTCGCCCGGCGAAACAGCTCCTCATTAGGGGCAAGCCCCTCGACCACGCGATCAAGCCGGCCAGTGCTTTCAAATATCTCGATGAGCCGGACATAAGCTGGCAAGTCGCCCACACCACCCGTCTCAGCAATGGACAGCGCAAGCGTTTGCAAGCGGTTGTCTTCAAGCACCAAATGTGCAACCGCATCAGTCATATCGACCAGCAATTTGTTGCGGACCGGTTCTTTCAACTTGCCTGAGCGCATCTGTGCATTCAACGCAATCTTGATGTTCACTTCATTGTCCGAGCAATCTACGCCGGCACTGTTGTCAATGAAGTCGGTATTGATACGGCCACCACGCAATGCGTAGCCAATGCGACCTGCTTGGGTGACGCCAAGGTTGGCACCTTCACCGATGACCAGCGCACGGACGTCAGCCCCATTTACACGTATGGGGTCGTTGCCGGGGTCACCGACATCAAGATGGCTCTCGCTCCGGTCCTTGATGTAGGTACCGATTCCGCCAAACCACATCAGCTGAACCGGCGCTTTCAATATGGCCGTCATCAATGCCGCAGGTTCAATTTCTTTAGCATCAATGCCCAGCAAAGCTCTGATTTCTGGCGTTGTCTTGATCGATTTTTCGGTCCGCGCAAATACACCGCCGCCCTTTGATATTAGTTTAGTGTCGTAATCGAGCCAACTTGATCGCGGCAGATTGAACATTCGCTGCCGCTCTTTCCAGCTGGTTGCAGGATCGGGATCGGGGTCGAGAAAGATGTGTCGATGGTCAAAAGCCGCCACCAGTTTCAGCGTCTTGGACAGCAGCATTCCATTGCCAAACACGTCACCGGACATGTCGCCCACGCCAGCTACCGTGACCGGTTCCTTTTGGATATCAATGCCCATCTCGGCAAAGTGGCGTTGCACAGACAGCCAGCCGCCCTTTGCGGTGATGCCCATAGCCTTATGGTCGTAGCCCACGGAACCACCACTTGCGAAGGCATCCCCTAGCCAGAAATTATGGTCGAGCGCGATGGCATTTGCGGTGTCTGAAAAAGTTGCAGTGCCTTTGTCCGCTGCCACGACGAAATACGGATCATCGCCGTCATGAATGACGACATCGACAGGATGCACAATCCGGTCGTTCACGATATTGTCGGTAATCGACAATAATGTGCGAATGAAAGTCTTGTAGGATTCGGTGCCCTCGGCAAACCATGCATCACGGTCGAGGCGCATGTCGGGCAACCGCTTTGGATAGAATCCGCCCTTGGCGCCTGTGGGGACGATGACTGCGTTCTTGACGCGCTGAGCCTTCATGAGGCCTAAGACTTCTGTACGGAAATCGTCACGCCGGTCCGACCAGCGCAGGCCGCCACGTGCGACTGGTCCAGCCCGCAAATGAATGCCCTCCACCCGCGGCGAATAAACAAACACCTCACGCCAAGGGAGTGGTGCCGGAAGTCCGGGCACTTTTGCACAATCCAGTTTGAACGCAAGCGCCTCGGCGGCAGCAGCGGAAAAGGCGTTTGTCCGCAGCGTTGCCAGAACAATAGCCAAGAAACGGCGCAAGATGCGGTCTTCGTCAATTGCCGACACGGCCGACAGATCGGCATTGATTGATTTTACATATTTTGCGGTTTCCTTATCCCGGTCCCGACCCGCAGTCGGATTATGCAGGACTTCAAACAATGCAATGATGGAGCGTGTGACATTGGCATTTTTGGCCAAAGCCGAGACGACCGTGGGCATGCCATATGTGACGCCCGTCTGGCGCAAATAACGATACCATGCCCGCAGCCAGATCACAGATTGCGGCTCTAAGCCGCCAATGGTGACCAGCTGGTTGAACACGTCATTTTCGAAGGTACCGTCAAGAACCTGGCTAAGTGCGCCTTCCAGAACGCCCGGATTGTGCATGACTGTGGCGACGTCACCGCCGCGCAGCGATAGTCGGAAGTCATGAATATAATTGCCATCGCCCAACGCCGTTGGCGATTCTTCAAGGACATCAAAACCGAAGTTTTCCAGCGCCGGGACAACGTCGCTGAGTGGCAAAGCGCCGCCGCCGCTGTAGATTTTCAGCCGGAGGACGTCTTTATCAAAGCATAACCGTGTGATCTTGCTATGGTCACGCTCCATGGCAAGCAAGCCGATCATGTCGCGCGCGGCTTCTTCCGTGGAATAGGTGTTACGGTAATTTGCGGGAAAACCCGCGCCATATCGCACCAGCATCGCCGCGGCGCGTTTTTCGTCAGTCAGGCGCGACAAGGATGCTTCAACTGCCGGTTCCCATCCGCGGACCATGAGCTCAAGCTTCGCATCAAGGGCAGCTTCGTCGACATTCTGACCGCGGTCGGGCAAATCGAGCGTGTAGCGCAAAATCGCTACGCCGCCATCTTCAAGTCCAATGGTCCAACCCAATAAGGAACCTCCAGTGGCATCAGTCAGCATCGTTTGAATCTGTTTGCGGATACCCGTGGAGACGTCATCACGCGGCAACCAGACGAAAATGTAAAGATGCCGTCCGAGCGGCGAGCGCAATGCGATCAATTTCGGCCTTGGGCGGTCGGTAAGCGACATTGCTGTCAGTGTGACACGTTCCAGATCGTCCAGCGTCAACGCGACCAAAAGGTCATGTGGCAATGCCGTCAATGCATGCGCCATCGCCTTGCCGGCATGGCCGGAGGGGTCAAACCCGAAGCGGTCCATGAGCGTCGAAAGATGCGTTCTGAGCACCGGTATCTGCTCTGGCGCAGTAGCAAGCGCCGCGCTGGTCCAAAGCCCGGCTGTGACCGCAAGACCCGTTATCCGGTTGCCGGTTTTTGCGGGAATGACGATGAGATCCAGCTGAACGTTACGATGGACGGTAGAAACCCGGTTCGATTTCAGCACCAGTGGCGCAACACCGCCATCCTCGAACCATTTAATGGCAAGGCCAACACTGTCCTCCGATAGCACAGGTGCGTCGGTAACACGGGACAGGCCAAGACGATCTGATCGTGCGCCGTCTTGGCTTATCCGTTCGTGCGCCAGCACCGTCATCTTATTGTCGAGAAACCAGCGCACAAGGGCCGTGCCCTCACTGTCGGGAAGGCTGCTTGCATCTGTAGACAAAGCCGCCAACATGTCGCGCCAGTCGCGCACCGCGCCGCGTACGTCGGCCAAAACAGCATCAAGATGCATTTCAAGCTGCCGCCGTTCTTTGGCGTCGACGCGTTCTGTTTCCAGATAAATGAATGACTCGCGGGCTTCGCCGTCATTTCGTTTCCGGCTGACGGCTTTAAGTGCGAGGCTATCGTCGCGTACGACGCTCAACACTGGATGGATGATGCGTTTAACGGCTATGCCGTAAGCGGCCACAGCGGACGACACCGAGTCCACCAGGAAGGGCATGTCGTCATTGTTCAGCGCAATGCGCATCATCAGTCGGCCGCGAGCATCCGTAAAGCTGTCGAGCATGATGGCCGCAGTACCAGGCTTGCGGTGAAGGCCAGCCTCGATAGTGAAACGCGCGGCGTCTTCCGCAGCCTTGGCGTCAAAACCCTCATTCTCGCCGGGGAGAGCCGTCTCGGCAAAGGCTGAAACCATCGCCTTCAGGAGGGTCCGGTCAATTTTATCGTTCGTTTTTACAACTTTGGCGGCCGCCATGAAATTATCTCCTAAGCCCGCGAGCATGGGTTGAGTGCCATGAACAACGACAAAATGCGTTGTAATTTTATTACAAGGCTTATGACGCCCTTCTGTTGCTTAGACAAGTCGCGTCGGTAACTTGTTGCTACGATTATTGCTCCTGTGTAGCGTCAGTTGAAACATAGAGTGTTGGAGAGTTGTGTGGATAGAAGGCTTACATTGTGGATTTTGGCAGGAATGATTCTGGGTGTAGCCGTTGGCTACGCAGTCCACCAAAATTTCGCACCCGACAGCGCGCAATTCGAATACCTGACAAAGACGTTCAAACTGCTCTCCGACATCTTCCTTAATCTGATAAAGCTGCTGGTTGCTCCGCTGATACTATCGACGATTGTGGTCGGAATTGCGCATATGGGCGACAGCTCAGCATTGGGCCGCATTGGGTTTCGCGCGATAACTTGGTTTATCGTCGCAAGCTTTATCTCGATTGGCCTTGGTCTTTTGATGGTCAACGTGTTCCAGCCAGGTATTGGTGCCCCTGTCGATACGATCGCCAACGCCGCAGCCACCATCGGCGAAGTCAAAAAGCTCGATTTCTGGGAATTTATCCTGTCTATTTTTCCGAAAAATGCTTTCGAAGCCATGGCTACCAACAATATTTTGCAGATTTTGGTGTTCGCATTATTTGCCGGGGTCGCACTGTCCGCTTTGGGTGAAAAGGGTGCGCCACTGGTTCGTGGCGCCGAGGCTCTGGCTGAAATGATGCTGCAGATCACGCATTATGTCATGCGTTATGCCCCAGTTGCAGTTTTCGGTGCGCTTGCCGCTGTCGTTGCGAAAAGTGGCCTTGCAATCCTTGCTACCTATCTCGAACTGGTGACGGAATTCTATCTGTCGCTTGCGCTGCTTTGGACAATCCTGCTGTCGCTGGGTTCAATTTTTCTCGGCCGTCGCATATGGACGCTCATCCGTTATATTCGCGAGCCAATGCTTATCGCCTTTTCGACCGCGTCGAGCGAGGCGGCTTTGCCTAAGCTATTTGAACAGCTTGATCGTTTTGGCGTTCCGCGCCGTATTTCGGGGTTCATGCTGCCACTTGGGTATAGTTTCAACCTCGATGGCTCGATGATGTATATGAGCTTTGCGACGATCTTCATTGCGCAGGCTTATGGCATTGATTTGCCCATTGCGACGCAGATCCTGATTCTGCTGACGCTGATGATTTCGTCTAAGGGTGTCGCCGCAGTGCCGCGCGCTTCTCTGGTGGTAATCACGGGCACATTGGCGATGTTCGACCTGCCGGTCGAAGGGGTCGCCCTCATTTTGGCCATTGACCAGTTCCTCGACATGGGGCGCACCGCGACCAATGTTGTTGGCAATGCAGTGGCCACGTCAGTTATCACCAAGTGGGAAGGTATGCTTGAAGTAGAGGAACCGGAATATTTGGACTCGCCGCATGCGCCCGCTCATACCGCAGCCGATGGCAAAGCTGGACTAAACTTGGCCAGTGACATGGTAACCGATGAAAGGACGACCAAGCTTTAAGCCGGGAGCTTGTGGCCCACCAAAGTGCCCTTGGCGCCTCGGCTATCAAGCGTGAATTGCATGTTGCAATGTTCCTTGCGCCATCGCCGCGCAACGACACGTTCGCCCGGCCGTGCTGCATCATCGAGCAATACACGCCCGCCCGGGCGTATAAGCGGGAAAATGCTTGAAGCCGCGCCGCGGACATGTGGATGAATGGCCCATGGTGGGCCGTCAACGATCAGAAGATCGATGTCGGTAGGGACGTTTGTCAATTGATACCAATGCCCCGGCCATCCCGCAGGTGGCGGACCCAAGGGTGCATGCCGGATTTCCGCAGACATCTTGCTGGCGCGTATCCAGCTTTGGGTTGTCGACGCAAAATCTGCATGCTGGTCAAAACTTATAAGTTTGCCGCCGCCGAACAGTTGCAGAGCGCGGGCAGCTACAAAGCTAGATGCGCCACAGCCAAGCTCTACCACCTGTTCAGGACGCATCTCTTCAATCGCTGAAACGATATGCCATAAAAAATGCGTATCCGCTTTCCAGCTGCCCAAATTTGGAAGCGCATCAAGCGGCAAGTCCAGATACGCGAGCAATTCAGCCTTGTCCTTTTTGCTGCCGCCATCAAGGCTGCGCAACAACCATGGCCATTGAATGGCGCCATAGGCCAAAACCATGAAACGATCCCACGATGACAGATTAAGGTCCAGATCAGTGAGCGGCATCAAAGCCGTCGTTTCGCGTGTAGTCATTATGCCCCCAAAGCCGCGATAGCGGCGACAGTCAATGGGCACATAATCCGATCAGCCGATTTTCAGCACCCTTTGCAAGATACCGCTTATTCCGTGATTTTCTGGCGATACCTCCTATCCTTTGACATTGGCTAGAATAGCTGAATAAAAGCAGACAGGAGAAGGAGAAACCGAATGATCAATCCGGCGATTGCGTCAAGCAATCAACCTGCCATCACCAATCCCAAAGTGATGCTATTTGTGCTTCTTCTCGTGTATATTCTAAATTTCCTGGATCGGCAGATCGTCAATATCCTCGCTGAGCCAATCAAACGTGATCTTGGCCTCAGCGACACCCAATTAGGGCTGTTGGCGGGTCCGGCATTTGCTGTGTTTTATGCTGTGTTGGGGATTCCCATCGCACGTTATGCAGATAACGCCCGGACCAACCGGGTGTGGCTGATTTCCTTATGCCTGGCAGTCTGGTCAGCGATGACCGCGGTTTGCGGCGTTACACAGAATTTCCTTCAACTTGCCTTGGCCCGTATTGGCGTCGGCGTTGGCGAAGCCGGCTGTACACCTGCCGCGCATTCCCTGATTGCGGATAGCGTGCCGCCCGAAAAGCGGTCTTCGGCCATTGCATTTTTCGGACTTGGCATCCCGATTGGCGGGCTGCTTGGGCTTATCATCGGCGGTGTCGTCAATGACCAATATGGCTGGCGCGCGGCGCTCATGCTCGTGGGCGCACCAGGAATTTTGCTCGCCTTTGTGTTGCCATTGCTGATCCGCGACCCGCGGCGTTGCGCAGACAGCGCGCATTTCAAAAAGGTGTCGTCATCGGCAAAGACGGCATTAACTGTAAAGGATGCAGCACGTGAAATATTCGCCTCAAAGGCCTATCTTTACGTCTTTATTGCGGCATCGTTCACGGCGTTTCTAAGTTATGGCAAGGGCTTGTGGACCATCAGTTTTTTCATCCGCTCGCACGGCCTTTCCACCACCGAGGCAGGATTGGCCATGGCCATTGCATTGGGTGTGTCCGGCATAGCTGGAACTTGGCTTGGCGGCAAAATGGCCGATGTCTATGGCAAACGTAACAAGCGCCACATCTTGACGCTTCCGGCCATTGGCATGGCCGTCGCAGCGCCGATATTGTTTGCCGGATATTATGCCGACGACTGGCGGATTGCCGTCGCGCTCCTCATTGTCCCGACAATGCTGAATGCGGCCTACTACGGCCCGGCCTATGGCTGCGTTCAAGGCCTCGTCCGGCCCGAGGCGCGCGCCATAGCTGCATCCCTCGTCGTTTTTGGTCAGAATCTCATTGGTCTTGGCATGGGGCCATTGTTGTTCGGCGTGCTTTCGGATTGGCTTCAGCCGATCGCCGGAGGCGAAAGCGTCCGGTGGGTGCTCTACGGCGCGGCATGGCTTGGACTCATACCCGCCTTTTTCTTCTGGCGGGCAAGCTTGCGGCTGAACGAAGAACTTAAAACCGGCTAGTCGGCAAAGGGATCGCGCACCAGTATGGTATCCTCGCGCTGCGGTGAGGTCGATACAAGCGCGACAGGTGTTTCGATCAGTTCCTGCACGCGCGTAATATATTTGATCGCCTGCGCCGGCAAATCGGCCCAGCTGCGCGCGCCAGCCGTTGTCTCCTGCCAGCCGGGCATTTCTTCGTAGATCGGCTCGACTGCGGCCTGCTCTGCGGCATGGGCAGGAAGATAATCATAAACTTTTCCATTCAGGCGGTAGCCCGTGCAGATCTTTATCGTATCAAAGCCGTCCAAAACGTCGAGCTTCGTCAGCGCAATACCTGTAACACCGGATACAGCGCAGCTTTGGCGCACGATAACGGCATCGAACCAGCCACAGCGGCGTTTACGTCCCGTAACTGTTCCAAATTCATGACCACGCTCGCCAAGTCGCTGCCCGGTTTCATCTTCAAGCTCCGTGGGAAACGGTCCCGATCCGACGCGCGTAGTGTAGGCTTTCACAATACCCAACACAAAGCCTGCGGCACTGGGCCCGAGGCCAGAACCGGAAGCCGCCGTGCCCGAGACCGTGTTCGACGAGGTCACAAAGGGATAGGTCCCGTGATCGACGTCAAGCAGCACGCCTTGTGCGCCTTCAAACAATATCCGCGCGCCTGCCTTGCGCACCTTGTTTAGCCGTTTCCAGACGGGCTGCGCATATTCCAGAACAAAAGGTGCAATTTCCTTGAGGTCTGCAATTAGGCGCGCGCGATCTACGGGTGGCTCACCAAACCCAGCGCGCAGCGCATCATGGTGTGCGCAAAGCCGGTCCAATTGCGCTTCCAATGCATCCAGATGGGCCAGATCACATACGCGGATGGCGCGGCGTCCCACCTTGTCTTCATATGCAGGGCCAATGCCGCGGCCCGTCGTGCCAATCTTGCCCGAACCGGCAGCCGTTTCGCGCAACCCATCCAAGTCGCGGTGAATAGGCAAGATCAGCGCGCAATTGTCCGCCAGCGCAAAATTTTCCGTCGTGATCGATACACCCTGCCCGCGCAGCTTCGTCATTTCATCACGAAGAGCCCAAGGATCGAGGACGACGCCATTGCCGATTATCGACAATGTCCCGGTCACAATGCCCGACGGAAGCAAGGACAATTTGTAAACATTTTCGCCGACCACCAAAGTGTGCCCCGCGTTATGCCCGCCCTGAAAACGGACAACGGCATCAGCACGTTCGGCCAGCCAGTCGACAATCTTGCCTTTGCCCTCGTCGCCCCACTGAGCGCCAATTACGGTTACATTCGCCATCAGATATTCCCTGTCAAAGCCAGATAGCTCTGGGGCCTTTTTCTGCGCAGGAGGTTTTTCCTGCGAAGGGATTCGCCATGCGCTCCGTTATGATTATGATACGCCCGCGTCCACCCAAAAGCTTCGTAGGAGGTGAATCATGCAGCAATGGTTATCGGCAAGCCTGATCGTCGCATTGGCAGCATCCACTGCCTCGGCGCAGCAACGTCTGACGCCGATATGCCGCGCAGAAGTTGTCAAGTTATGCGCGATGTCGGGCGACCGGAAGGCTATTGCGGAGTGTCTCATGCAGAAAAGGCGTTCTTTGCCAGAAACTTGCCAAGAAGAATTGCACGCGCGGGTGGCCAGTTTGGCGAACCGCGAAGTGAACGACGGCGGCAGAGTTATCCGTGCGCAACAGGGCCGCGAGTATTCTTATGGTTCTCAAGCGAAACAAACGCTCGATTATTATCCCACCAACAAATCATCTAAGGCACCCCTGCTGATGTTCATTCATGGCGGGGGCTGGTCCATTGGCGACAAGAAATATGGTACCGGAGCAAAGCCATCCTTTTACAATGCCTTGGGCTATAACTTTGCCTCATTGAATTACCGGCTTGTGCCTGATGTGACACCTGCGGACCAAGCTACTGATATCGCGAGCGCAATTGCCTATTTGCGCGCCAATGCAGCGAAACTTGGAATATCTCCGGACCAGGTTATTTTAATGGGTCACAGCGCAGGAGCGCATCTCGCCGCCCTTGTTGCCACCGATACAAGGTATCTGGATCGCGCAGCCGTACCGGTCGCTGCCATTCAGGGCGTCATATTGCTTGATGGGGCCGGATACGATGTCGCGGCGCAAATGGCCTATCCCGGCAACCGCGTTCAGACCATGTATGAAGCGGCTTTTGGGAGAAACCCGGCGACTCAAGCGACATTATCACCCGTCAGCCACGTCGCTGCGCCTAACAGCCCGAACTGGCTGATATTGCACGTGGCGAGCCGTCCTGATGCAAAAGCACAGTCGACTGCGTTGGGTGCAGGACTGGCGTCCAATGGCGCAAATGTATCCGTGGTACCTGTTCCAGACAGCACTCACAGTTCGATCAACAAGGATGCCGGAACCGATGGAACCTTTACCGCAAATGCCATCGCAAAATTTCTGGCGCAGCGTATCACGAATATTCGCAATTAAACGTGCAATTCAAACGAGAACGGCGCGCCCGTCCTGCCAAACATGTGTGCAGCCCAAAATACCTGCATCATCGCCACCATCCAACCCTGCAATCGTGATCCAGCCTTCACTGCGCATTTTGATGCCAACAGATGGTTCTGTGCCGAACGGAAGAAAAAGCCGCTGCGCATTGCTTTCCGCGGCAAGATCAATCAGCGGGTCCGGGTAAAGCGAAAAGCCTGTAGCTGGCTCGGCAGGACCATCTGCGCGTTCAATAAGATAGGTGCCCCCTCGCCCCAAAGCAGCACTATATCCCTTGGCGAAGATCGTAAATCCAAACCAGCTTTGATATTCAAAGCCGTGCCGCTCAGTCGGGTCGAGCGTTACATTCGCTCTGCCAGCGACGGTATCAGCGATGGCTTCCAAAGCATGGATACGCGACGCTAATGCACCACCTGCATCAATGGCGCGCAGTTTTTCGACTGCGTCTGCGAAAGGGCCAGTCGCGGCGAGCAAAGGCAGATAAGCGTCAGCGCCAAGCGCGCTCAGACCCCCCGCATCCTTCATATCCAGTTCCGACCGCACGGCGTCAATCTTGTCAGTAGCCAAAGGCAGCGCCTTCTCCGCCAGCCTCTCCACGAGATCGGGCAGAGTGAAGTCGATCGTGATATCCTTCACCCCCGCCGCCTCAACTGCGTCAATCGCAACGCCGACAATTTCGCATGCGGCGGCGACGCTATCATTACCGACAAGCTCCGCGCCCAATTGCGTGAGCTCGCGTTCCGGACGAAGTTGTTTGGCACGCAAGCGCAGGATCTGGCCATGATAAGCCAGGCGGAGCGGCCGTGGAGCATCCTTCATCCGCGTTGTGGCAATGCGTCCGACCTGAACTGTGATATCGCCTCGCAGCGCCAAAGTGTGCCCTGAGACTGGATCAGTGAACCGCAGATGCTGGTTCCGCGCAGCATCACCGCTCCGTTTGGATAATACCGACTCAAATTCTGCCATCGCTGGCGCAACGCGCGCGTAACCATAGCTCACCAGGACATCGATCATCGCACGCGACACCCGCGCCGCAACCTCCGCTTGGGGAGGAAGTCGGTCGCGGAAGCCTTCGGGCAGCAAATCGGGCGGGTTATTCATGCGCGCTCTTTACCGCAAAACTCCAAGCGGGGAAGCCCCTGCTTAGAACTTCAGCGCCTTTACAGTCTTCACGCCAGGCAACGCGCCAAGCTGTTGAAGCACGGCTTCGGGAATGGGCGCGTCCATTGACAACAACAACACAGCCTCGCCACCAGCGCTACGACGTCCCAGATGGAATGTGCCGATGTTCAAACCGGCTTCGCCCAAGGTTGTCCCAACACGACCGATGAAGCCGGGCGCGTCTTCGTTTACGATATACAGCATATTGCCTTCAAGCTCGGCTTCGAGGCTGATTCCGAAAATCTCGACCAATCGTGCTTCGCTGTTTGCAAACAAAGTACCTGCAACCGAACGCGGGCCTTGGTTTGTGTTTACGGTTACGCGGACAAGGGTGTGATACGCACCTGCTTTGTCATGACGCACCTCCCGAATGTCAAAACCGCGTTCCTTTGCCAGGAATGGCGCGTTGACCATGTTCACCGCGTCCGAGAAGCGCCGCATGAAACCGGAAAGGACGGCAGCGGTGATTGGCTTGATATTGAGTTCAGCTGCAGCGCCTTCGACTTCAATCGCGATATTGTCGAGATTGTCATGCGCAAGCTGGCCAACAAGCGAACCAAGCTTCAGCGCAAGCGTCATATAAGGCTTCAGCTTTGGCGCTTCTTCAGCCGACAAGCTTGGCATATTCAACGCGTTTGTCACGCCGCCATTGACAAGATAATCCGCCATTTGCTCAGCCACTTGAAGCGCAACATTGACCTGCGCTTCATTTGTCGATGCGCCAAGATGCGGGGTGCAGATGAAGTTTGGTGTGCCAAACAAGGGGGATTCTTTTGCAGGTTCAGTCGCAAAAACGTCAAGCGCCGCGCCGCCGACCTGACCGCTGTCCAGCGCCTCCTTCAGCGCCTCTTCGTCGATCAGGCCGCCACGTGCGCAGTTGATAATGCGCACGCCCTTCTTGGCTTTCGCCAGATTTTCTCTCGATAGTATGTTGCGCGTCTGGTCAGTCAGCGGCGTGTGCAGCGTGATGAAGTCGGCCTTTGCCAGCAGGGTGTCCAGATCCACTTTCTCCACGCCCATTTCAATGGCGCGCTCTGCGGTCAGGAACGGGTCGAAGGCAACAACCTTCATCCGAAGACCAAGCGCGCGGCTGGCGACGATCGAACCGATATTCCCAGCACCAATAAGGCCAAGCGTTTTGCCGGTCACTTCGACACCCATGAAGCCATTTTTCGGCCATAAACCAGCCTGGGTCTGAGCATTGGCCTCGGGCAATTGACGCGCCAGCGCGAACATCAATGCAATGGCATGTTCGGCCGTTGTTATGGAATTGCCAAATGGCGTATTCATAACGACAACGCCCTTCGCCGATGCGGCAGGGATGTCGACATTGTCGACGCCAATGCCGGCACGGCCAATCACTTTCAGATTCGTTGCGGCGTCGAGGATTTGCTTGGTCACTTTCGTTGACGAACGAATTGCGAGGCCATCATAATCCCCAATCATCGCTGCGAGCTCATCAGGCGTCTTGTCAGTGATGACATCAACGTCACAGCCGCGTTCAGCAAAAATCTTTGCTGCATTCGGGTCCATTTTATCGGAGATCAGTACGCGTGGTTTGGTCATTGGATTGTCCTTTAGCGGAAAGTTCAAAATTCGACCCTTCATGCTAAATGCGTTTCAGCATCCATCTCGCAGTAAGGGCGGGCCGTGAAAATATAGATAGGTCCTGAAAAAAGTTCAGGGTGACGGCGAATGGTTAAGCAGTTAGCTCGGCATAGGCCCAGTCGAGCCACGGCCCAAGTGCCTGAATATCTGCGGTATCAACCGTTGCTCCACACCAGATACGCAATCCGGGAGGCGCGTCGCGATATCCTGCGATGTCATAGGCAGCACCCTCTGCCTCAAGCAGCGATGCCATTTTCTTGATCATCGCCTCGTCGGCACCTTCTAACGTAAGACAGACCGAAGTTTTTGAACGAATGGCCGGGTCGGCCGCAAGAAAGCCAAGATAGTCGCTTGCCTCGACGATTTCACCGAGCGCAGCCGCGTTGGCATCGCTGCGCGCCATCAGGCCCTGCAATCCGCCGATTGACTTTGCCCATTCAAGTGCAAAAATTACATCTTCAACTGCGAGCATAGATGGCGTGTTAATCGTCTCGCCCTTGAAGATACCTTCGGCAAGCGCGCCTTTGGACATCAAGCGGAACACTTTGGGCAGCGGCCAAGCGGGCGTATAGCTTTCAAGGCGCTCGACGGCACGTGGCCCTAAAATGAGCACACCATGCGCGCCCTCCCCGCCCAGCACCTTTTGCCAGCTGAACGTCGTGACATCGAGTTTGTCCCAAGGCATGTCATAAGCAAAGACAGCCGACGTCGCGTCGTTGAATGTCAGGCCAGCACGGTCGTCAGCAATCCAGTCGCCATTGGGGACACGTGCACCTGACGTGGTACCATTCCATGTAAAAACCACATCATCATCGAAATCGACCGTCGCGAGATCAGGAATTTCGCCATATGGCGCGTTCAACACCGTCGCGTTCAACTTTAGCTGCTTGTTCACATCAGTGACCCAGCCTTCACCGAAGCTTTCCCAGGCCATCATCGTGACTGGGCGCGCGCCAAGCATGGTCCACATGGCCATCTCAATGGCGCCCGTATCTGAACCCGGCACGATACCGATTCGATGCGTATCAGGCACCTGAAGCACTTCGCGCATCAGGTCGATAGCCAGTTGCAGACGCGACTTGCCGATTTTGGCGCGATGCGAACGACCAAGCGATTCGGTTTGAAGTTTTTCGGGGCTCCAGCCTGGCGGTTTCGCGCAGGGACCAGAGGAAAAGAACGGACGCGCCGGCTTAACGGCGGGTTTTACTATAGTCATGTAAGCGTCTCCTTGCAGAGAGCAGCGCGGCGTTGGGACCGCGTGGCCCGAGGCTGCGTTTAGGCGCAGCCCCGGTTTTGTCAACGACTATCGTAAAATGCTGTCAGTAACCCTTCTTGCGAAACAATACTTCTCCGCGTCGACCAACATATAGCTTTTCAAGGGTGATGGGATGGAAATAGGCTTCGACACGGTCGCCTTCAGGCGTTGTTCCGTAAACTTCATAGCATCCACCGTCCACTTTGGACTTGCGGATCGTCCAGCCTTCCTTGGTGAGCTTATCGGTCAGCGCCTTCTCGCTTTTCCAACCGGAAACCGGGCCTGACTTGCAGGTAATGACGCCAGTTGCGGATGCGGGTACCGAAATAGTTGCAACTGTCGCCGCGGCGGCGAGCGAAAATCCAGTCATAAAACGCATAATCATATTCCTTTATGTTCAAGCTTACGGGGGAGGAAAAATCGTGCTGCTACGAGGAGCATTAACGGGGCAAAGTGCAGCAAGGCCGGCCCCAAATTGTTATGAATAAAAATCCAGTGAATAAGAACAAGCACCGCCGCCGGGTAAGCAAGGCGTTGCAGAGTTTTCCACCCAGCCCTCAGTGCGCGCACAGCGGCATCGTTACTTGTTATGGCAAGCGGAACCATCAGGAACATTGCGCCCCATCCTGTCCATATCCCCAGCGCCAAGAATTCCGCGAGGATATCGTCAAGATTTCCCATATCGATCAGGTAAAATACAAGATGCAGGCAAGCGTAGCCGAATGCAGCAACACCCAATGCGCGTCGGCGGCGAACAAGCCAATTGAGCCATGGCTTGGGACCGATGATTGATAATAATGGACTGAGCAACATCGCAGCAATCATCAGTCGTGCGGCCCATTCTCCCGTCGGATGCACCATGTCCATCGCAAGCCGGTCGGCCCAAATATAGGGCGGCAGCATTCCTAGAGCCGGCAGGCAAAGCAGCACCCAAAAAGCGACTTTGCTATTAAGAATGATTCGCAACATGTTTTTTTGATAATCGCTCGATCTGACGTACGCAATGCGCAATATCCTACGTAACTTTGCCTTTAAGGAAAAAAGTGCCACCTTCCATCATTTTTTGGCTGCGCGGGCTTTAGACCTTGTTATGAATGCGGGCATGTTTTCCAAAGCAGCCCAAAATTGCATAATTGCTGCTTCAATCCTGCTGTTAGCAGGATGCGGCGGCCGCGAAGAGCCAGAGACCCCGCATATGAACGGCGCCATGGCTGCCGAAAATGTCCGACAGTGCATGGCGGGGCTGGCATCGAAATCGGTTCGCTTTGCCGGTCTTCCAGACAAGAGCTTCGATGGAGGATGCCGCATTATCGACACTGTCAAGCTCATGGATTTTGGGACGCCAACGACCAATTTGGGCGCCATGACCTGCCCGCTGGCAGCGAACTTTACCGACTGGGCACGTTATGCAGTCCTGCCTGCGGCCAAGCAATATCTGGGCAGTGAAGTGGTGCGGATCGAGACCATGGGCACATTCAGCTGCCGGAACATAAACGGCGGCCCTTCCGGAAAATTGTCTGAGCATGCCTTTGGCAATGCGGTCGATGTATCCGCCTTTATCTTGCGTGACGGACGGCGCGTGTCCATTCTCGATGGTTGGCGCGGACGTCCCGAGGAACAGGCGTTTCTGCGCCGTTTGCACCAATCGGCCTGCCGGCGTTTTGGCACAGTTCTTAGTCCCGATTATAATAGCGCGCACGCCAACCATTTCCACTTCGACATGTCCAAGTCGATGCGCAACGGGACGTCTTTTTGCCGATAAGGGGTGGCAAAACGGTCGATATCGCCCTACAGGCGGGGTAATGACAGACAAAAAAATTAATGATCGCCGTTTCTACAAAGCGCAACAAGAAGCCGACTTTGCAGAAAAGCAACTTTCCACACCACAGACGCAAAGCAAGTCGTACCGACTGGCATTTCAGGACACCGATTTCCTGCTTCGGGAAGACCTACGCCCCGTCCGCTTCCAGCTTGAATTGCTCAAGACCGAAATGCTGCTGGATGAAGCGCATATCGGTTCGATGCTGGTCATCTATGGCTCTGCCCGGATCCCTGAGCCTGATGCAGCGGATGCATTGGTTGCCGAAGCCACAGACGAGCGCGCGACTATTATTGCTGAGCGGATGAAAGAAAAGTCGCGCTTTTATGCAGAGGCGCGCCGCCTTGCGCAGTTGGCAGGACAGGCCAATGTCACCGATGAGGAAGGCCGGCGCCACTTCGTAGTGTGTTCAGGCGGCGGCCCTTCGATCATGGAAGCAGCCAATCGAGGAGCGCATGACGTCGGGGCAGAATCGGTTGGCCTCAATATTGTGCTTCCCCATGAGCAGGCACCAAATCTGTTCGTGACTCCTCGGTTAAGCTTCCAGTTCCACTATTTCGCCTTGCGCAAGATGCACTTCTTGTTGCGCGCCCGCGCAGTGGCTGTTTTCCCCGGCGGCTTTGGAACGTTCGATGAGTTTTTCGAGCTGCTGACGCTCATTCAGACAGGCAAGATCAAGAAGATGCCCATCCTGTTGTTCGGACGCGAGTTCTGGAACCGAGTCGTGAATTTTGAAGAGCTTATGCTCGAGGGCGTGATCAGCCCGCGTGATCTGGATCTGTTCCAGTTCGTAGAGACCGCAGAAGAGGCATGGAATGCCATCTGCGATTTCTACGAAGTATCACATTAAAACAGCTATGTTATTTCGCGGCCGGCGCGGCAGGAGCTGCGGTACCTGCTGCTGGAGCTTCGGCCGCTTCAGCCGCCGGTGCGGCGGGAGCGGCAGCGTCGGCGGCCGGTGCAGCGGGTAGTGGCAGGTTCGACCCTTGCGAGTTGAGATACAAGATCAGATTTGCCCGCTCTTCAGGATTGCCCAGACCAGCAAAGGTCATTTTCGTGCCGGGCGCATATTTCTTTGGATTGGCGAGCCACTTGTTCATGCTTTCAAAATCCCAGTTGCCCGGAATGCTCTTCGAGCGCGTCAGAATAAGCAAAGCCGGCGACATGACCATGTGGCTTACCTAAGGCAGCCCACAGATTTGGACCGATACCATTGGCGCCGCCCTGTGCAATATTGTGGCAAGCGGTGCATTTCTTGAACACAGCCTCACCCTTTGTCGACATCGGCAGTCGCAAGCAAGGGTAGCGATAGGCACTTCGGCCGCAGCACCGCCAGCGTCGCTTGCTACCTCGGCAACAACGGCAAAGCCCTCTTTTTCAGGCGCTTCACCATGAAAATACATGCCAGAAACGATGCTCAGCCCTAGTGCGACGATGCCGCCGCCCAAAACCCAGCCTGCAATTGTATTACTACGATCATCCATTGGTTATCAGCCTTGAAGTGCGTTGGAATACCGGCGTGGGATAACAGCCGGATTAAGTGGCCCCTCTAATGACCACGCGAACGCCGTGCAAGTGTCCAAATCCAGACTTGCCCGATAAGTTTCGCTATCCTATCGCCTTTCCCGATGAACAGCTATCCGGCACCAGCACTCGCACTTGTCCAAGAGATGACCCTTGCCGCAAAAGAGCAACCTGCAAAGGCACTTGCATTTCAGGGCGCACCAGGGGCCAATTCGCATCTGGCGGCACTTGAATATGATGCGGAATGCCTGCCCCTGCCCTGTTTTTCGTTCGAGGACGCAATTGATGCCGTGAAGGATGGCACGGCAGCGCGGGCAATCATCCCGATCGAAAATTCACTTCACGGCCGCGTCGCGGACATCCACTTTTTGCTGCCTGAGTCAGGCCTAAGCATCAATGCTGAGCATTTCATGTCGATCCGCCATTGCCTGATGGCAAAGTCCGCAGATGCAGTTCTCAAGACAGCGATGAGTCACCCGCAAGCACTTGGGCAATGCCGGCATTATCTGCGCGAACATGGCATCATCCCGGTCGCTTATGCGGACACTGCTGCTGCCGCTGCCTTTGTGGCCGCAAATGACGATCCTTCCGCAGCGGCCATCGCGCCGCCGATCGCTGCCGAGCTATACGGACTGGTTGCGATAAATGATGGCGTGCAGGACGACCCAAGCAACACGACTCGTTTCGTGGTTCTCGCAAGGGAGCCTGTCGAGCGCAGCAAGCTAAGCGGAACGCTCATGACCACCTTTATCTTCGAGGTGAAGAACATTCCTGCTGCCCTGTACAAAGCCATGGGCGGGTTTGCGACTAACGGCGTCAACATGACAAAGCTTGAAAGCTACCAAAATGGCGCAAGCTTTGCCGCAACGGAATTCTTTGCCGACATCGAAGGTGCCCCGGGTGACCCAGCCGTCGACCGAGCGCTCGACGAGCTTCGGTTTCACTGCAACTCCGTCCGCTTGCTTGGCACCTATATGCAAACCCGCAACCGCGGCTAAACCCGTTTACACGTGCATCGTTCTGCCTAACATGGTGAGACGATAATGTGAAAAGTCACAATAAGGTCTCACCTAAAACACTTCAGGCTATATATGGGCTGATTGCATGCCCCTACAGCCACTGGGCGGTTGACGATTTGCTAGCTGAATTTCTCAGCAAAAATACTACATTGCAATGACTTATCCGTCCGCCGCCCAAAGAAACTGCTCCGTTTTAGAGCTTCGCCCCAACCCTGATGCCGTAAAGACGCGGCTCAGCGGGAATGTAGCTTGGTATGCCGAAACCACCGCCTGTGTTGCCTGCATCAAGCAGATAATCTTCGTTCAGCAGGTTGCGAGCGAAGGCCGATATCTCGAACCTGTCTTCACCAAAGCGGAAGCCCGCATTCACATTGACCAAAGTCACAGCATCCTGCGCAATCAGCGGGTTGTTGGGAATTTCGAAAAACATCTTGCTGCGATATGTCACCGACGGCGTTGCAAAGAAGGTTACGCCGCCCAAAGGCGCATCGATCGTAAAGCCAGCCGATGCCTGCACCTCGGGTTGAAGGCGGAATTTCGCTCCACGGAAATTTGCAGCAATGGTTGGTTTGTCGTCAATACCGCCATCGATATAGCCGATATTGCCAAACACGCTGAGCCAGCTTGACGGTTTCATCGTCAATTCGGCTTCAACACCCTTGTTGGTGGCTGAACCTGCGCTTTGCGTCTGTGTCGTGCCATTTGGCAGAACGATGCTGACCTGGAAATTATCATAGGTCAGATAATAAGCACCGATTGAACCAGAGAAAATGCCTAGCGCGCCCTTAAGGCCGACCTCATAATTCCAGATATTTTCGGCAAGCACCGGTGTGAAGTTCGCAACTGGCCCAGCGGTCGTGGCACGCGCGCCGAGTTGAACCGTCGCAGACCGACGGCCCTTTGACACAGTGGCGTAGCCGTTGAAATTGTCTGAGAAACGGTAAAGCATGTTGAAGCGTGGCAATACCGCCCGGAAGCTGTCTTCCGTCCGGAATGTCTGTCCCCCGGTATCGACCTGCCCCGGTATCAGCGACGCGCCACCAGTGAGAGCCGAGCGCGGAACCCGGGCATAAAAACCCGACCGGCGCTTCTCGATCAGGACGCGCGCTCCAGCGGTCAACTCAAGCCGCGGTGTTGGAATCCATGTGCCGTCGGCGAACATCGAATAGCTATCATTGCGGCCCTGGTTCTCAAAGACGGAGCTGTATGGGACAGGCGTCAGCGCCTGGGCAGGAACGCTGCCGTCGGACGCTACACATTGTGCGCGGGTGGCGGCGGTGCTCGTCGCACAGGCCAGGAACACCCGTTCATTGGATGAGAATGGCACATTCTGAATGCTGTCTTCGTGGAAGAAGTTGAACCCGAACGAGCCTCGGAATTTGTCGTCGGTATACGCAAAGCGGGTTTCATGGTTGAACTGCTCGCCTTTGGCCAATTCCGTAAATTCGAGATACCAAGCCGCCGATCCGTCGGCATCGAAGACCTCAAGCGAATCGAACTTGCGGTAACCATTGACCATCGTCATCGCCCAATTGTCGGCAAATTCGTAATTCACGGTAAAATTTGCGTCATAGACATCACGGGTGAGGCCAAGCTTTTCCTGATACAAATCCTGCAAAGAGCGCGGCGAACCGCCAAGAAATGCGTCGCCGAACGGATTGCCTGGTCCAGATGCCGTCGGCAAAGCGCGCGAAACAAACGCTGTGCCCGGGTTGCGTTGACGATCATAGGTCAGGATGAGGTCAGCCGTCAGCGCATCATTGGGTGTGAACCGCAGTGACCCGCGCGCGCCAAGCTGATTCTGGCCATTGAGATCATCCTGCCCCGGCGCAAGGTTGTTCACATAACCATCGCGCTTCTTGAAGGCGAAGGCAACACGCCCAGCCAAGGTGTCGGAGCCGACATTGACGAAGCCGCCGATCTGACGCTGGTCGTAATTGCCAATTCCGCCTGTGAGTGCACCGGAAAATCCGGCTTGTGGACGCGCTGAAATGATGCTGATCGCGCCGACGGCCGATGCCGTACCGAAAAGTGTCGCTTGCGGCCCCTTGATGACTTCGATCCGCTCGATATCGTAAATGTCCTGATAGGAACCGCGCGACCGCGAAATATCGACGCCGTTGTAATATAGCGTCACGCGGGCGGCCTGCTGCGCCGAACCGGAATCGGACGTGATGCCACGAATAACGACACCGGGATTGTTGGCGCTCTGTTCCTGAATGTTGAGGCCGGGAATATAATTGGCGAGTTCATCAAGGTCACTGACGCCAAGTTCCTGCAAGCGCGCACCGCTAACGGCGCTGAGCGTCACCGGGACGTCAACCAGACGTTGGTCTCGCTTTTGCGCGGTAACGATGATCTCGCCTTCAAATGCCTGATCGTCGGCTTCTGGAGTCTGCGCAAAGGCAGGCATCGCGGTGGACGCACAAAGGATTGAAATAGCTACTGTAATATGTGGACGACGCATAGCATGAAACTCCTGTGAAATGGGATGCCGGGCCTATGCGCAACCGAAGCGTCACTTTGGAGAATGCCGTGCGTCAAAATGAATATAGAAATAAGAAAGATTTGGGACAGTTCGGGAGACCGGGACGTATTACAGTCAATTCCCAGAAGTAACTTTGGACCCAGAACGGATTTGGGACGTTTACTGCATTCTCAATCAAAGGAGCTTGATATGGCGGATCTATCACAAATCAAAGAACATGCAGAAGTCATCGGCGCTGATGGCGTCCATGTTGGCACTGTCGACGGCGTAAAAGGCAATCGAATCAAGCTGACCAAGAAGGATTCCGGCGAAGGCAGCCATGAGGGCCATCACCATTATATCGATGGCGGCCTTGTGGCCGCCGTTGAAGACGGCACTGTACGACTGTCAGCTAATGGCGACGTCGCGGTAACGTTTGAAACAGAAGAAGACGAAGCCTAATTCCAGGCGGGCGGCCACATCAGTGCGCCGCCCCCCAACTTGGGCCAATCCCAATTTCGATTCCCAGCGGCACCGTCAGGTGCACCAACGGCTCGGCTGCCCCCGCCATAATGTTGCGAATTACATCGCTTGCGGCGGCCACATCTGCCTCAGGCAATTCAAACACCAGTTCGTCGTGTACCTGAAGCAGCATCTTGACATGGTCCAGCCCCGCAGCGGCTAAGGCTGGCCCCATCTGTACCATCGCGCGCTTGATGATGTCAGCGCTTGTTCCCTGAATCGGCGCATTGATGGCGGCTCGTTCGCTACCTTGCCTTTCGGCCTGATTTGGTGATTTGATGCGCGGGAACCACGTCTTGCTCCCGAACAATGTCGTTGAGTGCCCGGTGTCGCGCACCGTTGCAATGGTTTCCTGAATATAATTGGAAATACCTGGAAAGCGTTTGAAATAGGCGTCGATCAAGGCCTGTGCCTCCTCTGCTGAGGATTCCAGACGCTTCGAAAGCCCCCATCGCGAGATACCGTATAGAATCGAAAAGTTGATCGTTTTCGCCCGGCCTCTGGTGTCGCGGTTTACTTCGCCGAACAGTTCAAGCGCGGTGCGCGCATGAATATCCTCACCCTTTTCGAAAGCATCGCGCAATGGTTCGACATCGGCAAAATGCGCAGCGAGCCGAAGCTCGATCTGACTATAGTCGGCGGACAATATGACATTACCCGGTTCTGCCACGAAAGCGTCCCTGATCTGACGACCAGTCTCAGTGCGAATGGGGATATTCTGCAGATTGGGATCGGTTGAGGACAATCGTCCGGTCTGGGCTCCGACAAGGCTGTAGCTGGTATGCACCCGCCCCGTTTTCGGATCGATCTGCTGCTGCAGGCTGTCGGTATAAGTGGACTTGAGCTTTGCCAGCTGGCGCCAGTCGAGGACCTTGCGGGCAATCTCGATGCCCTGACCGGCCAAATCTTCCAAGACCGTCACATCGGTCGAATATTGCCCCGATTTCCCCTTTTTGCCGCCCTTATAGCCCATTTTGCCAAACAGGATTTCTCCGAGCTGTTGCGGGCTGCCAATCGTAAATGGCTGTCCGGCCAGGCCGTGAATTTCCTTTTCGAGCACTTCCATTTGCGCGGCAAATTCCGAGGACAAGCGCGCCAGAATCGCGCGATCCACCTTGATGCCGGCACGTTCCATTTGCGACAGCACTGGCACCAATGGGCGATCAACCAGCTCATAGACGCTGGTCGCCTTTTCAGGGCTCAAACGCAGTTTCAGATGATGCCATAGCCGCAGTGTCACATCGGCGTCCTCGGCGGCGTAGCAAGTGGCGTCGCTTAATGGAACTGCCGCAAAACCGATCTGGCTTTTGCCGGTGCCAGTTACTCTTTTGTACGAAATGCATTCATGCTGCAGATGCGCTTTTGCCAGTTCATCCATGCCATGCGCCTGACGCCCTGCATCCAGAGCGAAGCTCATCAGCATCGTGTCGTCATAAGGCGTAATGCGCACATTGTGCCGCGCGAGCACGGACATGTCATATTTCAGGTTTTGGCCGATTTTCAAAACACTTGGGTCGAACAGAAGCGGCCGCAACCGTGCCAGAGCGGTTTCCATGTCAATCTGCACCGGCCGTTCGGCGAACATATCGGTTCCACCATGCGCCAGCGGCACATAGCATGCCTCGCCTGGCGCTACTGCCAGACTGAAGCCGACGAGATTGGCACTGGCGGCCTGCAAGCTGTCGGTTTCGGTGTCAAAGCCAAGCGTACCGGTTTCGCGGGAGCGCATGATCCAATGGTCAAGCCGGGCAATGTCAGTCACAGTTTCGTAGGTGGACACATCGATCTTGGGCATTGGCGCCGGCACCGCTGCGGCACCCATTCCCGGCGCTAGCTTGGCGCCATCCCCGGCATTTGCGGCCTTCGGGTTGCCGGCAATCGCCTTGTTCGCTGCGGCAGTGTTTACGACATGACCAATCCGCTTCAGCAGCGAATTGAAGCCATGATGTTGCAGGAAGTCGACGAGGGGTTCTTCGGGAATCGCGCCCAACGCCATTTCCTCGATAGCGATCGGCAACGGGCAGTCTTCGCGCAAGGTCACCAGCACTTTCGAAAGCCGCGCCTTTTCGGCGTGCTCGATGAGGTTATCGCGCATCTTGGACGGCTTCATGTCAGGGGCAGCGGCGAGGACGCTTTCCAGATCGCCAAATTCCTGAATCAGCTTTGTTGCTGTCTTGGGGCCAACGCCGGGCACACCGGGGACGTTGTCGACGCTGTCGCCCATCAATGCCAGCACATCGCCGACCTTTTCCGGACCAACGCCGAATTTCTCGAACACTTCTTCGGCGCGGATGCGCTCGTTCTTCATCGTGTCGAACATGTCGATGCACGGTTCAACAAGCTGCATCAGGTCCTTGTCGCTGCTGACGATCGTGACATGCCACCCCGCCGCACATGCGGCCTTGGCGTAGCTGGCGATCATGTCATCCGCCTCGACATCATCTTCTTCGATCAACGGGAGCGAAAACGCGCGCGTTGCGTCGCGGATCATGGGGAATTGCGGCTTCAAATCTTCAGGCGGATCGGGCCGGTGGGCCTTATACTGGTCGTAGATGCGGTTGCGGAACGTCTGGCTAGATTTATCCAGCACCACCGCCATATGTGTTGGACCATCTGCCTGATTGAGATCATCCGCCAGCTTCCACAGCATGGTCGTATATCCATAAACCGCGCCGACAGGTTCGCCATGCTTGTTGGTTAATGGGGGTAGCCGGTGATATGCCCGGAAAATATACGCGGAACCGTCAACGAGATAGAGATGCTTTTGATCAGACATGCCGGCTGGATAGCAGCGGCAATGGTCTGCGCCTACGGTTAATCTTACCCCGTTTATCTGAAATTAAGGTACCACGCGCGCGTCGGATGCATTGCGCAACTTATACTCGGCATAAGCCTTTTTCAGAACCTTCATGCCGCGCGCGCAGTAATATTGGTCATAATGGTTCGTGCTGCTGCACAATGCACGCAACTGCGCCAAAACCTGGGACGCATCCTGGCGTTGATCCCCTTGATAGGCCCAGGTCATGTTCGAAGCGCTGAAGTCATACGTCGGCTGGCTAACAAAGCCGTTATAGCTTTGCGCAAAGGACGGAGAGGAGAGCAACATTCCGGTGATAGCGATGCCAATTTTGAGTTTCATCTGAAAAGACTCCATTGCAGCTAATGGACTTAAATCGTAGCATTATATACGATAAATAGAGCCGCAATTCTATCTTTGAAATGTAAAATACTTACCGCGAATGTTCAAATAGTTGCGTGAAAATCGGGCATTATGCTGCTGATTTTCGCCACAGCAGCATACCCGCTGCAATGATGATTCCCGATCCTGTCAGCGACACCAAATCGGGCCAGTCGCCAAACAATAGGATGCCCAATCCAAGCGCAATCAGCAACTGGACATAGGTCATAGGCGCAATATCAGCCGCTGACGCACGGGTCGTGCCCATGAAAATGAGCCAGTGGGCAGACGTAGCCGTTATCGCCACCACCGCGCAGCGCGCGACTATCGTCCAGTCGGGAACACCAATGTGCAACGCAGTGAAGCCGGAAAAATGCCCCAAAATCGCCGCAGCCAGAATGAACGGAACCGCGACTGAGGCCACCAGAAACTGCATCAAAAGTGGCGACCCCGCACCAGCCACCGCCCGGTTACCGATCATCACGCACGCCATGCTGAGGGCTGCCACAAGCGGCAGCAAAGCCGCCCAGCCAAGCTCGGCGATATTTGGGCGCATGATGAGCAAAACGCCGCCAAAGGCCAGAACCGTCGCGAGCCATTTTGTCCTGCTGGTCGCTTCGCGCAGGAAGATAGCGCTTAAAATTGCCGTGATCATCGGACTTGTGAAACCAATGGCAGTTGCCTCGGCCAAGGGCATGAGGAATATGGACGAAAAAAAACAGATCGTTGCCATTGCAACGGCACATCCACGCAGCAGCTGAAATCTCGGCATCGGCATAAAAAAGCCCTGCCGCCCTTCTTTAAGGAAAAGCAGCGTTCCAAGACCGATAGCACCGATAGAATAACGCAGCGCTGCAACCGCCGTACCCGGCCATGCGCCGGCTATGGATTTGATGATTGCATCGCCGACAGACAACAGCGCAAAGCCGCAAAGGGCGTATAACAGACCCGACCGGGCCGACGATGATGTCACGAAGATTTCCCCATTTGCAGGGCCCCCTTAGTCAGCTTTTTCCGGAATAGAAAGCCACTGAACTACCGAGGACATGATGCCATCCAAAGTCGGCATTACGATTTTATTCACCATTTGTGGATAGCACGGTGTCGGTAATATCAATGGTCCATCGGAGCAGGTTAGCGTGAGCGCATTTGGGAAAAAACCAGGCTTAACTTCGGGACGCCCTTCATTTGGCGTCGCCCGCCCCATGACGGGTGGAGGTTCACAAGCTGCGCAACAGCCTTCGGCCTTGCAACCACAATCCGACTTCATGCCGCCATCGATCGGTGGCGAACAGTTTCCTTCGCTTGACCAGGCGGAGTTTCCCGGCGGCAGCGGTGTTGCTCAAACGCCGATGCAGGAGGCCATGAGCCGCCTCTCGGATCGCGCCAATAACGCGGCCCCGGTCGCCGATGGCCCCCAAGGATTTGAAGCTTCCGTCCACAAAATCAAGGAACAGGTTCTCCCGCGCTTGCTTGAGCGCGTGGATCCTGAGGCCGCTGCGTCGCTGAACAAGGAAGAACTGACCGAAGAATTCCGGCCCATCATTCTTGAGGTTTTGGCTGAACTGAAACTTACACTTAACCGGCGCGAACAATTTGCGCTGGAAAAGGTGCTCGTTGACGAACTGCTTGGCTTTGGTCCGTTGGAGGAATTGCTCAGCGATCCCGACATTTCGGATATCATGGTCAACGGCCCATTGCAGACCTACATCGAAAAGAAGGGCAAGCTTCAGATTGCACCCATCCAGTTTCGTGATGAGGAGCATCTGTTTCAAATCGCGCAAAGGATTGTCAACCAGGTTGGCCGCCGGGTCGACCAAACGACGCCACTGGCCGACGCCCGCCTGAAAGACGGCAGCCGCGTCAACGTCATTGTGCCACCTTTGTCATTGCGCGGAACTGCGATTTCGATTCGTAAATTCTCCGAAAAGCCCATCACAATCGACATGCTCAAAGGCTTTGGTTCGATGAGCGAGCCGATGGCAACCGCGCTTAAAATCGCGGGTGCATGCCGCATGAACATCGTTATTTCGGGCGGTACGGGCTCAGGTAAAACGACTATGTTAAACGCACTGTCCAAGATGATTGATCCAGGCGAGCGTGTTTTGACCATCGAAGACGCAGCTGAACTTAGACTTCAACAGCCACATTGGCTGCCGCTCGAAACACGCCCGCCAAATCTTGAAGGCGACGGTGCTATCACAATCGGCGATCTCGTGAAAAACGCCCTGCGTATGCGTCCTGACCGAATCATATTGGGCGAAATTCGTGGCGCCGAATGTTTCGATCTTCTCGCGGCCATGAACACGGGCCACGACGGCTCAATGTGTACACTTCACGCCAACAACCCGCGCGAATGCCTTGGCCGTATGGAAAATATGATCCTGATGGGTGACATCAAAATCCCCAAAGAAGCCATTTCACGGCAGATTGCCGAATCGGTGGATTTGATCGTTCAGGTAAAACGTCTGCGCGACGGTTCACGCCGGACGACCCAGATTACAGAAGTCATCGGGATGGAAGGCGACGTGATCGTCACCCAGGACCTGTTCAAATTTGAGTATCGTGACGAAGATCCTGACGGCAAGATCCATGGCGAATGGGTAGCTGGCGGCGTTCGGCCATATACACTTGAAAAGGCGCGGCAATTTGGCTTCGATCAACCGTTCCTGGAAGCTTGCCTTGGCTAAAAGCCTTTAATCGCCAAAGCCGCGGACAATACCGTACCGAGAACCGAAAATACGGTGATCATCGTCCACGGTACAAAACCGACATCTTCAATGTCAGCACGTTTATGCCGTCTTCGGTCGGCAAGGCTGCTGATGACCACGACCATTGCCAATGCGAACGAGACGGCTGTCCAGAAATGGTCCTGCCAGACAAATTTTTCCAAATATTCCATGCTGCCGCCCTATCGCAGCTTTATTCGGCTATAAAGACCGGCGGAATGGCCCGGCGATTTTTATGAACGGGAATTTGGCTTCGCACATCGTTGATTCTGTTTAGGTCCAGATCGACAAAAGCGAGGCCAGGCGACATCCCCATATCCAAAAGCACGGTGCCCCACGGATCGACGACAAGCGAATGCCCAAAGGTATTTCGTCCATCATCATGATGGCCACATTGCGCCGCCGCGATCACGAAAGATTCGGTTTCTATGGCGCGCGTCCGCAGCAGGTTGTGCCAATGGGCTTCCCCTGTCGGGACGGTAAAGGCTGATGGCAGCGTGATGACATCAACGCCCGCTTTGGCATATGCACTGAACAAATCAGGAAAGCGCATATCATAGCAGATGGCGAGCCCCATCAAGCCAATCGGCGTTTGCACGACTACAGGCTGCTCTCCACCGACATAGGCTGACGATTCACGCCAGCTTTCGCCGGACGCGAGGTCAACATCGAATAAGTGCATTTTGTCGTATTGGCCCTTTATCGTGCCATCAGCGCCGATCACGATAGTCCGGTTAGCGAGCTTTTCTTCATTTTCATGGAGGACAGCTATCGAACCAAGATGCAGCCATATTCCATGCCGTGCCGCAGAGGCACATAGCTGGACCAGTCCAGTCGTTTGCGATTCTAAGTTCAATATGATGCCGCGCCCGCCCCCGGTCGCGGTCAACCAAAAAAGACATTTCGGGGGCGAAATACATAACAGCCCCCTTCCTAGCCGAATCAGCGATTGCTGCATCAATTGCCGCAACATTACGACTCGGCTCAATACCGCTCGTCATTTGATGAACTGCTATCTTCATGAAAAACCACGCTGATAGTGAAACAATGTAAAATCGACCGATAAAGTAAACAGCATGTTAATAGGTTTGCAGCTATGTAAGAAATTTGCAACAGTCCGGAAAATATCGATAAATTGGAAAAAATGTAGGCACGTTGTACTTGAATTGGTGACAGCAATGTGTAGGAACGACGCAGGAGTGTACCCCACTCCGTAATTAAGGAGCACAATAATGCGTTTCGGTAAGATCTCTCTCGCTGCTATTGCGGCCGCTTCACTTGTAAGCGCGCCTGTAATGGCTGAATCCCTGTCGCCTGCTGCTAAGGCAGTCGGCGCTTCCAAGGTAAAGCGCGTTGGCGCTAACACCAAGGAAGAAAGCAAGCTTGGTGGCGGAAGCGGCGTAATCATCGCTGTGTTGGCTGCTGCTGCTGTCATCGGCGGTATTGTTATCGCTGCTGGCAACGACGACAATTCGCCAACAAGCCCCTGAGCTCTGACGGCAAATATTTCGAAAAAGGCGGCCTTTGGGTCGCCTTTTTTTTGATTTAATGCGTTCACAGTTCGAATGCCACCCGAGGCGCAGTGGATTTGGAAAAGACCATGACTAAGAAACTCAACGTCCTTGTTACTGGCGGTGCAGGATATATCGGCAGCCACGCGGTTTTGGCTTTGCTGGAGGCTGGCCATCGCCCCGTCGTTATCGATAATCTGGTAACAGGGTTCCGCTGGGCAATCGCGCAAGACGCTGTTTTTTATGAAGGCGACATCAGCGATGCTACACTTGTCCGTAAGATTATCGCCGAAGAAAGCATTGATGCCATCATGCATTTTGCTGGATCCGTGGTCGTACCAGAGTCCGTTGAAAACCCGCTTAAATATTATGATAACAACACGGTAAAAAGCCGAAGCCTCATTGAATCCGCCATTGCCGGCGGCGTCAGGCACATGATTTTTTCATCGACCGCGGCGACTTACGGCATCCCTGAATCGAGCCCCGTGCGCGAAGATATGCCGACTTTGCCCATCAATCCGTATGGCACGTCCAAATTGATGACCGAAATGATGCTCCGCGATGTCGCAGCTGCCCATGATTTCAATTATTGCGCGCTACGCTATTTCAACGTTGCTGGCGCGGATCCCCTCTGCCGAACAGGCCAGTCGACGGTTGGCGCAACGCACTTATTGAAAATTGCCGTCGAGGCCGCATTGGGCAAGCGTGCCAGCGTGAGCGTATTTGGTACAGATTACGCCACGCAGGACGGCACCGGCGTTCGCGATTATATCCACGTAAGCGACCTTGCCTCGGCACATGTCATTGCGCTTGAGGCGCTGGTCAGCGATCCGGAGCGCAGCCACACCCTCAACTGCGGTTACGGCCACGGCTATTCCGTCATGCAGGTGCTTGATGCCGTGGACCGGGTCACAAACAACAAGCTTAATCGCAAACTGGAAGGCCGAAGGGCCGGCGACCCGGATGCGCTTATATCTGACAACAGAGCCATCAAAAACACGTTTGGCTGGGAATCGCGATATGATGATCTTGACCAGATCGTCCAGCACGCGCTCGCCTGGGAACGTAAGCTGACCGATATTCAGACGGAATAATGGCTCACTTGCGCTTTGGGTTGATGCATCCCATATCGCCCATCATGGAAACACATTCTCACGCAAATCCTGTCACTTGGTACGGTACAACCATCTTATCCGTCCGTAAAAACGGCAAAGTCGTCATTGCAGGCGATGGTCAGGTTTCGATGGGCCAGACCGTGATGAAACCCAATGCCAAAAAGGTTAGGCAATTGCACGATGGCTCGGTCATTGGCGGTTTCGCTGGTGCCACCGCCGATGCGTTCACACTGTTCGAACGCCTTGAGCGCAAGTTGGAACAACATCGCGGGCAATTGATGCGTGCAGCCGTCGAACTGGCCAAGGATTGGCGCACCGACAAATATTTACGCAATCTCGAAGCTATGATGATAGTTGCGGATAAAGACGTGACTTTGATCCTCACCGGCAATGGCGATGTGCTTGAGCCGAACGACGGCATTGCCGCGATCGGGTCGGGCGGAAATTATGCATTGTCGGCTGCACGTGCGCTGGCCGATTATGAAGCCGACGCCGAGACAATGGCGCGGCATGCAATGAAAATCGCCGCCGAAATCTGCGTCTATACCAATGACCAGTTGACGGTCGAGACATTGGCCAGCGTCTCTTAAAATCACTGTCACTTGAACGCCATTCGCAACTTCCCATTTAGGTGGTAATGAAAAACGCACTCACCCCAAAAGCCATCGTGGCTGCTCTCGACGAACATATTATTGGCCAAGCAGATGCAAAACGCGCGGTCGCCGTCGCATTGCGCAATCGTTGGCGCAGGCAGCGTCTCGGCGCTGATTTGCGCGACGAGGTCACGCCCAAAAACATCCTCATGATTGGCCCGACCGGGTGCGGCAAAACCGAGATTTCGCGCCGTCTGGCCAAGCTTGCTGACGCCCCGTTTATCAAGGTGGAAGCCACCAAATTCACTGAAGTCGGTTATGTCGGCCGCGACGTGGAGCAGATTGCCCGTGACCTTGCCGAAGAAGCGGTGCGCCTCGAAAAGGAACGCCGCCGCGAACATGTGCGCGAGGCTGCCGAAACCGCAGCGATGGAGCGAATTTTAAAGACGCTGGCTGGCGATACAGCGAGCGAGGCAACGCGCGAAGCATTTCGCCAGCGCATCCGCGACCGTCACATGGACGACGTCGAAATTGAAATCGAAGTGTCCGACAGCCCAGCCATGCCGATGGAAATCCCCGGGATGGGCGGCAATGTCGGGATGATCAATCTCGGCGAAATGATGGGCAAGGCCTTTGGCAAGGACAATCTGAAGCGCCGCAAGATGAAGGTTCCCGATGCGTGGACCAAGCTGGTGGAAGAAGAGTCGGAAAAACGCCTCGACCAGGACGATGTAAACCGTGTGGCTTTGGCCGATGCGGAAGCCAATGGCATCGTTTTTCTGGATGAAATCGATAAGATTGCCGTTTCGGACGTGCGCGGTGGATCAGTTAGCCGCGAAGGTGTGCAACGCGATCTTTTGCCGTTGATTGAAGGAACCACGGTCGCAACCAAATATGGCCCGATGAAAACCGACCATGTTCTGTTCATTGCGTCTGGTGCCTTCCACATCTCCAAACCCAGCGACATGCTGCCCGAACTGCAGGGTCGATTACCCATCCGCGTGGAATTACGGGCGCTGGAGCATGCCGATTTTGTCCGTATTTTATCCGAAACCCGCGCTAACTTGCCTGAGCAATATTGTGCACTGTTGGCGACGGAGGAGGTGACGCTCGAGTTCACCGATGATGCCATTGATGCCATCGCGCGCATCGCCGTGGACGTGAATTCTACCGTGGAGAATATTGGCGCACGGCGCTTGCAGACCGTGATGGAAAAACTGCTTGAGGACATCAGTTTCGATGCTGAAGACCGCAAAGGCGAAACGCTCAAGATTGATGCCGCGTATGTCAGCCAGCAGCTGTCGGGCATCGCAAAGGACACGGATCTGTCGAAATACGTCCTTTGACGCACCACGCCTTACGTTAGGCTACGATCCTTCCGCCTTCCAATAGCGGTGCCAGATCCAGACAGCGGACCGGATCAACTGAATGGGCAGTGCACATGTGCTACGGGAAGTCGCGTGCTTCCCGGACTAAACCTAGCGCGTTGCGGTGGTGGTGCTGCTGCTGCTCGTCTGCGGTGCAACCACCAGCTTCCACGCCTTATCCTTCACGAAATAGCGCTTCGCCAGCGACTGTAAAATGGCCGGCGTCACGCTGTCAAAGTCGCTGTAAAGCTTGCCCAGCGCAACAAATCTCTCCGGGTCATAAGTTGCACCTTTAAGCTGGTTCAGCCAGAATGTGTTGCCGGAGGCGGCGCGGTCTATCGCTTGCTTTGTCGGTTCCACCGCACGCTGCAGTTCGTCGGCACTGACGGGGTTCGCTACCAGATCCGCCGCCACATCATCGGCAAAGGCAAAGAACCGGTCAACGTCCGATGGCTTTACCTGCGTGTACGCCATCAAATATCCACCACTCTCATAGTCGACTGGCCAGTTAGCGGCCATGTCAGGGCTGTAACTCGCGGCTTGTTCGGCGCGGAATTTTTCGAACAGCCGGTCGCGGAAAATTGCCGCCAATGTTTCCAGCTGACGGCCTTCTGTAATTCCGCCTAACCCGCCGCCTGTCGGCCATGCCATCACGGCAGCGGCTTGGTCGGCGTCACCCCTGTGCGTCAACCGAACTGGCGTTCGCGTCGGTGCAGGAAAGCGCAAATCGCGCGCTCCGGCAGGTATCGGCAATGGCGCTCTTGGTGCCATGGCGCCAAAGCTTTTTTCAAGCGCGGCGACAGCGGTAGCCTTGTCGAAATCCCCAAACAGCATGACTTCAACTGGGCCCTGCGCCATCAAAGGCTTCCAGAAAGTTTCGAACTTTGCAGCATTAATTTTTGCGACGTCGGCCGGGGTAGCAGCCTTCCAGCGTGGATCCTTGTTATGGAGCAAATATTCCAGATCGCGCTGCAACACCGACGTTGCCGACATTTCAAAGCTGGCATAGCCCGAGGTAGCTAGCGCCTTGGCGCGTTCAACCGGGGCGGGGTCCCAGCCGGGATACTCCATTTTCGTTGCAATGAGCATGAGCTGGTCCGCAAGGTCATCCGGGCGCGTGTTGGCTCCAAATTCAAAGGCGTCATCGTCGATAGAGAAATTCAGTTCTATCCGTCGCCCGTTGACCATCTGGTCAATTTCGGTGCGCTTGAACTTGCCGATGCCGTTTTCCGGCAGAACCAGCGGACCGGCCCATAATATGCTGCCCTGATCCGGAGTCACCGCCTGATAGCCGCGACCGAAACGAACCAGCACGCGTATCTGGCCACTCTCCGCTTTGTTTGGATAGAGAAGCGCACGTACGCCGTTGGAAAGCTCCACACGGTTCATTTCCAAACGGGACACTGTGTCTTCTGCCACCACTTTCCCGGGCGCACCCAATTTCGGCAAGGCAGCTAGACCAACGCTGTTTTCGGCTAAGCGCGCAGTCTTGTTGGCCGCTACTGTCGCATTTAAGGTCGCCAAAGCGCGCTTGTCCGCATTGGGCACGGCAATAGGCGATGAAAGCATCAGTCGCGTGACGTCAGCCCTGAACAGCGCTTTGGTTGAGGCCAGCATCCGTTCCGGGGTGAACTTGCCCTTCATGGCTTCGTAAACCTGGACGACGGTTTTGGGTGCTGCCACGGTTTCGCGAATGTCGACGGCGTTCACTATATCATCGGCCTGTTTGGCCGCCGCCTCAAAAGGATAGCTGTCAAGTAACGTCCGCAAGGCGTTGCCGAACAATGTCTTTTCACGTTCGATGTCCGCAACAGAAGGCGCAGTGGTCACAGCATCGGCTATGACCGCGCGCACATCGCGCGTTGCGGCTTCCCATTTGTCGCCAATAGGTGTGACTGAAACCAAGGTAGCATCAGCCGTGCGCGAAATATCTTCCTGAGCAACCTCAGCGAATAGATAATTGCCGCCGCTGCGCGCCTGCACCTCTAGGCGGCGATTGATGATCTGCAACGCCAATGCGTCGACAAGCAATTGCTCATTATAGGCAATCGTGTCGTTGACCTTACGCCAAGGGCGCAGATACGCGATGCTTACTGTGGTGGGCAATGTCGGCTCGAACAACACCCGCGCCGGAGTTCCTTGCGGTGTAGGGTCGCCGAACGGAGGTTCTGGGCTGCGTGGGCCAACGCCCTTCCAGTCATTGAAATATTTCTGCACGAGATTGGCAAGTTGCGCCGGCTCCATATCGCCAGCCATCACCACCACCGCATTTTCAGGGCGGTACCAGCGGTCATGAAAAGCGTTCAGCCGGATAGCGTCTGCAGCCTGCAATGTTTCAGGCGTTCCAATCGTTGACCGGTTCGCAAGGCGCTGACCTTGAAAAGCATGCTGGCGCAGTGCGTCGCTATAGACCATTTGCGCACCGCTATTCTCGCGCAATTCGGCCAGAACAATGGCGCGTTCTGCATTCAGTGCAGTCGGGGAAATGCGCGGGTTGCGGATCATGCCAGAGATGATCTTGACGGACTCGTCGAGCTTTTCCGGCGTGGCATTGGGCAGATCCAGCTTGTAGACCGTTTGGGTGGGCGTGGTCTGCGCATTGCTGTCGCTGCCGAAGGTGACCCCGAACCGCTGCCAGATCCTTTTCGCCTCACCATCGGGCACGAAGGTCGATCCGCGAAACGACAAATGCTCGATAAGATGGGCAAAGCCCTGTTCGTCATTATTCTCATGCAACGCGCCAGCGTCGATCCTGACCCGGATCGAGACCTGGCCAGCAGGAACATCGTTTTTCTTTACCGCATAACGCAGCCCGTTTGGCAGAACGCCGAAGGTCCAGCTGTCGTCGACGGGGACATCGCTGCCCTCATACAGCCACGGCTGGACTGCAGGCTTCGCCGTCTGGGCGACGCTCGCGGGCGTTTGTGCATAAGCGGAAGTGGAGAGCAGCAACGCTGCAAAGGCGAGAGCATTGGAAAGTTTGCGCATGTCACTCCTCATAAGGGACGTGCAGCTTGACCGCACATGAACGAGCCGAACAACGCCCGTTTAAATTCCACCATCGACGGTATCATAACCCAATCCACGCAGACCAAGTTTCAATGCGTCGACACATTCGGCCAATTTATGTGCGTCTGTGGTCCGCACAACGAAATTCGCGCCAACCTTGCCTTCACGGAAAAATGGATAGCTTCCGATCTGGCAACCTTCATGGTGTTTTTCGGTATCACCAAGCAATTTTGCGACTTCGCTCTCCGCAACCCAGCAGCCGATCTGCTGCGACAATAACGGTGCCCCGCCCTCCAGCGTACCCGTCAGCGCGTCGAGCATTCCAGCCGTGATATGCGGCACGCCGGCCATGATGAAAATGTTGCCGTGACGAATGCCGGGCGCGCCCGACATCTTGTTGGCGATCAAATCAGCGCCGTCTGGTACACGCGCCATGCGCAGGCGGCCCGGATTGATACCGCCGCGTGTTTCATAATAAGCGTGCAACACGGCGCTCGCCTCGGGATGGATAACGACCTCCACGCCCAAAGCGGCTGCGATTGCATCTACGGTAATGTCGTCGTGAGTCGGGCCAATGCCGCCGGTGGTAAACAAATAATCATTGCGCGCGCGCAAGATGTTCACGGCCTCGATGATCGCGTCCATATCATCCGCGACAACGCGCACTTCGCGCAGGCGAATGCCTTGGATGTTCAGCCAAAGGGCAATATGGCTGACATTCTTGTCCTGAGTCCTGCCTGAGAGGATTTCATCGCCAATGATTACGAGCGCGGCGGTGTAAATGCGGGATTCTGTCATGCGCACGCGATAGCATAAATCACCCTCTCGCAAAGCGCGGATTATTCCCTTATATCTCCCTCATGGAACAATATGTAAGCGTCACGCCCGAAGAGGCAATGCAGGCCCGCGACGGAGTCATCAAATTGCACGGGCCGGAGGGCTTTGAAGGTATGCGCAAGGCCGGGCGTCTTGCCGCAGAAATCCTCGATGCGCTTGTGCCGCATGTCGTGCCGGGCGTGACCACCGAAGAACTTGACGACATTGTCCGCGACATGACGATGCGCGGCGGCGCGGTGCCGGCAACTTTGGGGTATCGCGGCTATACCCATAGCTGCTGCATTTCGATCAACCATGTCATTTGCCACGGCATTCCATCGGACAAGAAACTCAAGGATGGCGACATCGTCAACATCGACGTGACGCCGCAGCTGAACGGATGGCATGGCGACACCAGCCGCATGTTCCTCGTCGGCGATGTGCCGGTCAAGGCCAAGCGCTTGGTCGATGTAACTTATGAATGCCTGATGCTCGGCATCGAACAGGCGAAGCCCGGCAACCATGTCGGTGATATTGGCTACGCGATCCAGACACACGCCGAAAGGCACCGCTACGGAGTTGTCCGCGATTTCTGCGGCCATGGTCTGGGCCAGTTATTCCACGATGCTCCGGAAATCGTCCATGTAGGCCGCCCGGGCACGGGTCCCGAGCTTCGGCCCGGCATGATCTTCACGATCGAGCCCATGATCAACATTGGCAAGGCCGCAGGCAAAATCCTCGACGATGGCTGGACGGCAGTAACCCGCGACCGGTCGCTCAGCGCGCAGTTCGAGCACAGCATCGGCATCACCGAAGATGGCTGCGAGATATTTACTGCAAGCCCTAAGGGGTTCGATAAGCCGCCTTATTGAAGGCTTTTACAACACGCTGTCATGGTGAACTTGTTTCACCTCCGTTGACTGATGTTCCAGCATCCATCGTGCCACACAGGCCGAAGAGCAGAGAGGCGAAATGTACCCTGAACCAAGTTCAGGGTGACGCTTGGTAATCAGGATTGGGACTAAAGCCGCAAGCCGCTCGTCTCATCCAACCCGGCCATGATATTCAGGTTCTGGACCGCCGCGCCGCTTGCGCCCTTGCCCAGATTGTCAAGCATCGCGAGCAGGCGCACTTGCGATCCATCCGGCGACGCCAGCACATAGAGTTCAAGGCGGTCGGAAGGTGCTTGATGCGCGTGCATCAGCAATTCGGCCGGCGGCGGGGCTTCGTGCACCGTTACGAGCTTGGAGCCTGCATAATGGGCAGAGAGCACTGCCCGCAATGCATCCGCGCTTCCCACGCCCGCCATCGCCGACAGTGGCAAAGGCACTTCAACGATCATCCCCCGAAACGCACGCACAACGGCGGGTGAAAAGATCGGCGCGTGCATGAGGCCAGCATGCACCTGCATTTCGGGCACGTGCTTATGTGCAAGGTCAAGGCCGTAGGTGCGAAAGCCAATGTCTGCGCTAGCGCCTTCGAAACGTTCGATCAACGCCTTGCCGCCACCCGAATAGCCAGACACCGCGTTGACGGTATATGGCCAATCCGCAGGGATCAGCCCGGCCGCTACCAAAGGCGCAACCAACGCCAAAAATCCGCTAGGGTAACAACCTGGATTGCTGACCCGCATGGCGTCGGCAATCCGTTCACGCTGACCATCGCGATATTCTGCAAAACCATAGGCCCAGTCGGGATCGACCCGATATGCCGTCGACGCGTCAATGATGCGAGTGCGGCTAGACGTGGTCATTGCTACCGCTTCTTTGGCAGCATCATCGGGCAGGCACAGGATGACGAAATCGGCATTATTCAGCGCCGCGCGCCGCGCGCCTACGTCTTTGCGCCTGTCATCGTCGAGCACGATCAGCATGAATTCGCTGCGACCTGCCAACCGGTCGGCTATTTCCAGACCAGTAGTCCCGGCCGCGCCATCGATGAAAACAGATTTGGTCAAAACAATACCCGCTTGCGCACAAGAATCGCCTGATCATGTGCGGCAAAGCGCGCTGCCGCATCCGCAAGGGGCTCGACGCTGACCGCCATTGCGGTACCATTGGCGTGGATGATGTTTTCGCCGTCCGCCATGATGCCGACATGACCCGGGAAGAACACCAGATCGCCCCGCTCCAGCGGCACATCGTCTGGTAAATCCTCGCCAAATTCCGTCTGCTGCATATCCGCGTCGCGCGGAGCCAGAATGCCCTGTAGCCCGAAGACAAGCTGCACAAGCCCGGAACAGTCAATCGCGTCGCCGCTTCGTCCGCCCCAGCTATAGGGTGTGCCAATCAACTGCTCAGCCAGGTCAGCGGGTGAAGCTTCGACAAAACCAATTTCGGACAAATGGGCCAGCGGGACAAAGCCGCTCTCACAGGCGAGATATTTGCCGCATTCGCTGGGGCTGCCGCAAAGCAACTGTGCGCCCATCGGATAGCGCGCCAAGACAGGCGCCTTGGTCGATGGAGCCGCCACCAGTAACGTTGCCGAAGCGCTCACAATATGCGTGGCATCGAAGTCGTCGCCCATTTCGGCAAAGCGCACATAACCCAGATAATTGTCATGCAGGCAATATCCCCACGCCCACTCACCCGCCACGTCGAGGACAGCAAATTCTTCACCATGCATCAGCGCGCTGACGGGCATGGATGTAGCGTGCGGCTCGGCATGGATCTCGGTTACTGGGGCAAGCCCTGTCCGCAGCATGGGCACGGCGTAATGCGGCGCGAACAGCTTCCCCGCCAGACTGATATCAGCCAAATCGCCGCGAATTGGGGTCGTGCGCTTGTCACCGACAAGGCTATGCCCGCTCAAGGTGTAAATAGGCCGATCCCCCGCCCTTATCTGGCCATTACGCAAATGCGAATTCCTTCAATATGTTAGGCGTCATCGCGCCGGGTATTTTTGTGCCAGATAACCGAAGATCGCACGTAATCCAAGCGCTTCGCCACCTTTGGGCCTTCCAGGCTTGCTCGTCGGTCGCCAGGCAAAGGTGTCGAGATGTACCCAGGGCACCTCGCCAGGTACAAATTTCTGCAGGAAGAGTGCCGCGGTTACTGCACCTGCAAACGCACCGCCGCTGTTGCTTGTGTCGGCAATGTCGCTGTCGAGCATCTCCATATAAGGTGCCCAAAGCGGCATGCGCCAAAGTGGATCCGACGCCGCCTTGGCTGCGGCCAGCACTTCTTCTGCCACGTCATCATGATTGCTGAACATTGCAGGCAGATCTGGCCCAAGCGCGACCCTTGCAGCGCCTGTCAGTGTGGCAAAATCGACAATCAATTCTGCCTTGTCCTCAATTGCCTTGGTCAACGCATCGGCCAGAACCAGGCGACCCTCGGCGTCGGTATTGTCAATCTCAACGCTGATGCCGTGACGGCTTTTGATGATATCGCCGGGCCGCATAGCATTGCCAGCAATGCTGTTTTCCGCTGCGGCCACTAACAAATGCAGGCGCACCGGTAATTGGGTCGCCATGATCAAATCAGCCAGCGCCAGTGCATGCGCGGCGCCGCCCATATCTTTCTTCATCAGCCGCATACCCGTTGCAGGCTTGATATCCAGCCCGCCAGTGTCGAACGTGATGCCTTTGCCCACAATGGCAACGCGCGGGTGACGCGTATCACCCCATTCGATCTCGATCAGGCGCGGCGCATGTTCACGTGCAGCAGCCTTGCCAACCGCGTGGATCAGCGGATAACCCGATTCCAGTGGCTCGCCCGCCGTGACCATGATCTCCACTTTGTGCGCCTTTGCTATGCGCCGCGCCTCAGCTTCCAGCGCATTTGGACCCATGTCCACTGCGGGCCGGTTGACGAGATCGCGCACCAGTGCACTGGCCGACGCTTGCAACGCTGCCATGTGAATGCGGCCCGGTTCCTTCACCAGCAGCACCCGCGAACCCGTAATCTTGGGCTCGCTCAGATACTCATTGTATCGATATTGCCCAAGCATCCAGCCCAGCATGGCTTCGCCCACATCCTCATCGGCCAGCCGATATGTGCCTTCGGGCAAGCTGTCCGCTGCCTTTGCAAGACTCCACACACCAATGGCTGACACATCGGCGACGCCCGCTACTACAGCCCATTCCCCGGGTTTATCCGACGGGAGGATTGCAATATCACTGGGTCCGCCTTCAAATTTCTGCGCCCGGACCGCGGTCCGGACGGCATCGGGTTGGCGGGCAAGCCATGTTTCAAAACTGCGCTTGTCAGTGAGATGAATAAGGGTGGCGGCCTGCCCGTTGTCAGGCTGGATCAAGGTGTCGTAACGCATATACGCTGCGTTAGCCGCAAAGGGTCGGGAACGGGAGATAATTCAGAAAATGTCGCGCATTTTTCTTATGTTTATGTTGGTCGTCTCTGCGTTCGGCATTTCGGGTTGCACACAGGAAATCAAAGTCGAGACCGCCCTACCCGCTGAAATTTCCGCGGTCACGCAACCATTTCTGGATGCATTGCGGCGTGGCGATCAACGTGCGGCAGAAAAATATGTGGCGCCTGAATTCATCGACCAAAGCGGAACTCAGTTTCAAAGCATGTCCGCGACATTAAAGAAGGCGCCTGCATTACCGCCCACTGTCTCTCAACCCGGAACAGACGGACCACGGGTCATTTTTGCCGCAAAGGATAACAAGATGTGGGTAAGTTCCGAGTTACAGCTCGGCCGCATCAACGGCAAATATGCCATCCTGTATTGGGACGTCAAAAAGACGCCGAAACCGCCGGCGATGCTGGAACATGCTCAGGTAATGCGCAGCTTCGTACGCAATGGCTTTATGGTCTTGGCATTTTTTTCGTTAGCAGCACTTGCGGTGTTGATCTGGGTTGTACGCAACCGCACGCATTTAGTTGCACCCGAAACTGAGTTGGAAACACGGCGTGTCGCCGCCACTGTCCGCAATACGGAACCAGACGCGAATTAACCAAGTGCCCAGTTCAGATCATTCCGCGGCGATCAATGTCTCTTCGGCCTTGTAATTTGCGCCCGCAAACTGCGGCGCTGAAAAAATCATGACGCCATCATCAACCGGATCTTCGGTGAGAATTTTCTTCTCGGCAGCATAATTCTGTAGAACGCGCCATGGGTGACGGTCGCCATTTTTGGGCAATTTGTCAAAACTGCGTGCGAAATAGCCCGAGCTGAAATCCGTTACAAAGGGTAGCTTTGGCATGTCCGGATCATCGAGGTGCGGGGTTGCCACAAGCGCGTTCTTGTCATCCATCTTCCACAGCAGGCGGCAGACATAATCGGCAACGATATCCGTCTTCAACGTCCACGACGCATTGATATAACCAAACACGCTTGCGAAATTGGGGATGTCGTTGAACATCACGCCCTTATAATTGAAGTGCTCGCCAAAGTTGACGGGCTTCCCGTCGACGCTAATCGCGGTTTTGCCCATTGTAACGAGGTTCAGACCAGTAGCGGTAATGATGATGTCGGTTTCGATATGCTTGCCTGATGTAAGCTGGATACCGGTTTTGGTGAAATGGTCGATATGGTCGGTCACAACCTCGGCCTTGCCTTCGGTAATGGCGGTAAACATGTCGCTGTCGGGAATGAGGCACAGGCGCTGTTCCCATGGGCCATATTTCGGCACGAAATGGGTGTCGACATCAACCGAATCCGGCAGGGACTCGCGCGCCATATTGACCAGTTTTTCGCCCAGTTTCACTGGGTTGCGGCGCGCATACCAATATGTGAAGCGCTGCATGTTGATGTTGCGCCAGCGAGTCAGGGCATAAGCCATGTTTTCCGGCATGATCTTGCGTACGAATTTTGAAAAGGGGTCAATCGCCGGGCGCGAAACCATGTAGGTGGGTGAACGCTGGAGCATCGTGACCTGCGCGCCCTGTTGCGCCATGACTGGCACGATCGTGACCGCAGTGGCACCAGAACCAATGACCGTCACTCTCTTTCCGCTATAATCCAGTCCCTCTGGCCAATGCTGCGGGTGGACAATTTGCCCACCAAAATCGGCTTCGCCCGGGAAATCTGGCTTATATCCCTGGTCATAATCATAATATCCAGCGCACATGAACAGGAAACGTGCCGCAAAATGCCGTTCCTGGCCCCCGTCCACGGCCTTTGCCGTCACGTGCCAGCGGGCATCGGGTCCCGACCAATTGGCGGATACAACCTGATGTCCAAAATGGATATGCGGCGTAATCCCATATTCCTGAGCGGTTTCATGCACATATTGGTGGATGGAGGGGCCGTCAGCTATCGTTTTTTCGTGCAACCACGGTTTGAACCGGTATCCCAGCGTGTGCATGTCGGAATCAGATCGGATTCCAGGATAACGAAACAGGTCCCAAGTGCCGCCCATGTCGGCGCGCTGTTCAACAATAGCGTATTTTTTATTCGGGCATTGCATCGTCAAATGCGCGGCTGCGCCAATGCCGGATAAGCCAGCGCCAACAATCAATACGTCCAATACCGTCTCAGCCTGCGCCATATGCCTCTCCATTTATATGGAAAAATCTTACTGACATCGTTGCAAATTGCAACTGGCTTTCGCGTGCAGCTAAATGCCGCTACGGCAATGCCAAATCAATATGGGAAATTAAATCATGGCCGACGGAACTGAAGACGCATATGTCTATGACGAGGCATCTGGAGAATGGATTAGCGCGACAGATGCCAAGACAGCATCCCAACAAGAAATCACCGTCGAAGTGCGTGACGCCGTTGGAAACGTGCTCGCTGACGGTGATCAGGTGACGTTGATTAAAGACCTTACCGTAAAGGGTGCTGGCCAGACTTTGAAGCGCGGAACGCTTATCAAGTCTATTCGCCTCACCGGCGATGCGCAGGAAATTGACTGCCGATTTGACGGCATCAAGGGCCTGGTGCTTCGCGCGGAATTCGTTCGGAAACGTGGATGATCCGTGTTGGCCTGCGCATTGTCCTTGCGGTCTTTTATCTAGGCGCAGGCATTCTGCACCTGAAATCACCGCGAGGATTTCTAGCGATTACCCCCGAGTGGGTCCCCTACCCTGAAATTGTGATAGGCTTTACAGGCATTGCGGAAATTGCGGGCGCCATCGGCCTGATGATACCTGCACTCCGCAAATGGGCAGCAATTGGCCTGGCACTCTATGCCCTGTGCGTATGGCCAGCGAATTTCAACCACGCCATCAACGGCATTTCGCTCGGCGGTGAGCCGCTTGGTTGGTGGTACCACGGGCCCCGGCTGGCGTTTCAACCGGTTCTGATCTGGCTTGCCTTGTGGGTTGGGCAAGTCATCGACTGGCCATTTCGTAAACTGCGTTAACAACTCCGTATATAATCTGTTACCCTGCAATCGGCGTTCCCGCCAATCGGTGAGAGGAGTAGCAACATGCATAAAGACGGAGACAAGATCGATGTGACCGAAGTCGAGGCAAGCGGTGGCGTGAAAAATGTCGGTTTGCGTTATATGCTCGCAGTATCGCTTTTGTTGGCGATCATTATTTTGTCCGCGATGTGGATGACGCGCGCAGCGCTCGTGTAGCAGCCTGCTTCTTGAAATCCCGCACCGCTATGCCCAAGTCGGGTTAGCGGGCCGGGCCCCTCTGGTCGTCAAAAGACGGCGATGTCGGACCGCTTCAATCACATGAAGAGGAGTCCCGAAAATGAATGCAGCTGTTGGAATGCCTTGCCCCGTGTGCAAGGTACCACTTGTGATGAGTGATCGCCAAGGCGTAGAAATCGATTATTGCCCGCAATGCCGTGGGGTTTGGCTCGACCGTGGCGAGCTTGACAAGATTATCGAACGTAGCGCCGCCGCCGAGTTGCCGCCACAACCTGCCCCAGCACCTGCAGGCGCCGCCGCCGCCACAAGGAGGTTTTGCCCCGCAAGGCTATGGTATGCAACCGCAAGGCTACGGTCATGGCTACCCCTACAAAAAGCGGAAGAAGTCATTTCTCGAAGAGCTGTTCGACTAAAAGGATAGCGCACAAAAAAAGGGCCGCCTTTCGGCAGCCCTTTTTTTTGATTTTTCGGCGGATTAATCAGCTGAAGACAGGTTAATGGCTGAAGCCTTACCGTTGCGGCCGATTTCGACTTCGAAATTCACGCGCTGTTCTTTGTCAAGCGAATGCATGCCAGCTGCCTGAACAGCCGAGATGTGGACGAAGCTGTCGTCACCGCCGCCATCAGGCGCGATAAAGCCATAGCCTTTGTCTGCATTGAAGAATTTTACGGTGCCTACTGGCATAATGATGTTCCTTTCACGAAACAGGTGACCACCTGACAACAGCGCCAAGTGGGTAGCCAAGTCGTGGTAGGAAAGACGTTGCACGTTCCGATCGTTTGACCCGAGACGTGCCTCAAATTCCGTCGCGGTCGACGATAGCGTTTGACCTGTATACGCCCGAAAAGGTTAATGTGCAAACACCAACCGTTTTTTGCGCGTTATTCTTTGTCCGCCCCATTTTCGACAGTTTCGGCTTCTTCAAGTTCAACAGGCTTCCGGCGGTCAAAAATTGCTCCAAGCTCTTTGGCCTTTGTAGCACTGAATTCCTTTTCAGCCTCAGGAAACATGTCTTCCTCTTCCTCGTCGATATGATGTTCATAACGGTGCCGAAGTTCGCTGAACTGCGCATTCCAGGCTGCTTCGTCAAGGTCGGCATTCTGCAGCTCGCCAAGCAAATCATCAATTTCCTTGTGCTCTGCGACCGAGTGGCGTCCGTCGTCCTGCAAGTCGGGGTTGGCCAGCATTGTGGCGTACAACGATTGCTCCTCCGCTGCCGCATGCGCGGTCACTTCGATACGGAAAGCCTCAAACAAGTCACGACGTTCGGGCGAATCGCCTTTGATCGCGGCAATCTTTTCTAGCATTTCGCGATGCAGATCGTGGTCGGATTTTAGGATCGAGAATATGTCAGTCATTGGGGCCTCCGTCATTATCTGCGAACACTAACACCGCGCCGCCCGCTTCGTTCCCGCCTCCTTTACTGAAAATGATTCCTGCCAAAGCTTTGCGATCAGCAACTGCGAATTTATGCATCTATCTTCGCCCAGTCCTGTATGCCGCGCCCGTCGCACCGGAACGCCATTCGGATAACTGCCGCAAATCGGAGCCGAAATGGAAACCAGACTTATCATCGCTTATTCATTGATCGCTATCATGGCGGCACTTGCCATATTCGGGGTGATCAAGTTTTGGCAGAAAAAGGGCCGGGCACAGCGGCGCGATAGCGGCAATGGCGCACATATGCGGCATGGTTCAAATTCCGGTGGAGACTCCGACAAGAAGCAATAATCCCTGCGAACCGTTGGCTTTCCCAGTCTATTGAGACTCCAATCCCGCCATCAAGGTTGTTGGCTACATTGGCTTTGGCTGCCAAAGTTCAATTTTGCGCCCTTCATTGTCCAGAATATGGGCAAAGCGGCCGTTCGCCTCGTCCGGGAAAGTGCGGACCGGATAGACATCATGTTCCGCACATCGTTCAAGCATCGCATCGAGGTCATCGACCATCAGGTTGAACATAAATTCTTTGTCGGACGGCGCGAAATAATCCGTGTCAGATTTAAACGGCGAAAAAACAGTAGCGGCACCGGGGTGTGCGGCGGCGGCGTCAGGCGTGAAGATAATGCCCCAAGGCTCGGCCTTTATACCCAGGACGGAGGCATACCATGCATTGGTCGCCTCCGGGTCTGCCGATTTGAAGAACAGGCCTCCAATACCCAGTACTTGCGCCATGATTGTCCTCCTCGTGGCAATGGCACCAGCTTCACCGCCTGAAGCGCGCGGAACCTGCTATCTTCCCAGCCGTTCGCGGTTTGCGACCACGCTTTTGGAATAATGGGCGATACTTCGGCTCAGAATCGCTTCAGGACTGGTGCCCAGCTTTCCGCTGATCAGGTCAAAGCCAAGCGCGATGTTTGCCGCAACCTTCTCCGACACCATCCGCTCTGCTTCGCGCGCAGCCGCTGGCCCGCCCAGCACTAGGCTGCTCATCCGCATTGCAATGACAATGTTGGATTCGGCGGCCAGTGCCCAGGCATCCATACCAATATCGAACCAGTTCGGGGTTTTTGTTTTTGCGGTCATGTCTTGTTCCTAACCCAGCATATTTAAATGTCACGCAGCGAATAGTACCTGCTCACCCAATTGGAAAAGCGTTTACCCCTCGGCCGCAAGGCGTTCGAAAATGCCGACGATTTCCACCATGGTCGCTGTCCGGATTGCACCAGCGGCGACTTCCTCCTGAGTCCACATCCAGCTGCGCACCGGATCATCGCGCATCGCCCATTTGGGAAACATCCGCTGAGTAACCGTGCGCGAGACCAAAAGATCCATTTCGACATGCCGGTCATCCACGGAAATACGGTTATACGCCGCCTCAATCTGCGCGTCGGGCCCCTCGATCAACTGCAGATACATATCGCCCCGACAGATAAGCGTGCCGGTAATGTCATCTTGGGCATTTCGGATGCGCGAAATTGTCAATATGTCGTCGAGAACCCCGGCGGTGAACCCAAACGGCTTCGACGCGTAGATAATTTGCTTAAACGACATGATTTTGGCTTCCCCAACGACGGGTTAAGCTAACCTTTAACCGATCATCCGTCTATCAGCGATTTGAGGTGGGACGCTGGACGAGCAATGTCACCAATTGCATTCATCGAATTAAGCTGTGCCGCGCTTGCGCGAATTGCTACATCCAGATTGGCCATTCGTGAGGGAAAATGCGTCATGAACAGCAAAACAGTTCGAATTATCGGGATCATTGGCATTTTGTGGAACCTGGCTGGCGTCGCCAGCTATTTGGCGCATGTGAGCCTTTTCGGACCTGAGGCTGCTGCAACGCCACCCGGCGCCCCTCCGATGCCCGTTGCGATCACCGCCGCGCTTGCGATCGCGGTGTTCGGGGGCCTACTGGGGAGCGTTGGGTTGGCGATGCTCAAATCATGGGCAAAGCCGATATTGTGGCTATCGTTCGTGGGTTCAGTGATCGATTGGGTGTGGGTGCTTGGTTTCAGCATCGGCGGCCAATGGCCGCTTGGCATCGCTGTAATCGTGATTTCGCTTGGGCTAGCGTTGGTGGCCGGCCGTGCGTCACTTACCAATGGATGACCGGTACAGGCGTTCAACACATCAGCGTGCACGCCTCGACCCAAATAGTTTAACGGGAGCGGACGTGTTGGCGGTCAATCGATCGACCGACAGGTCGCGCCGCCAGCAAAAGCACCCAATATCGTACCAAGCGTGTCGGAGTTGCCCGGCGCGGACGTCGCCACGCCCCGTACCCACACCCACTTTCCGGTTTCCAAAACGATATTACAATTTTATGGCAACGCAAATAACGATTGTAGAGTGATTGAATGTTTGAAGTTGATGCAGTCATAACCTGGGTGGACGGGGCAGACCCCGCGCATCGGGCGAAGCGTGAGCATCATCTGGCGCAGGCACAGGCCGATGCGGCAGCGCAGGCCCAGTCGCCTTTGCATGACAATGGCACCAACCCCCATCGCTGGGTCTGCAGTGACGAGCTGAACTATTGCGTGCGCTCCATAGCCAATCATGCGCCGTGGGTGCGGCGGATATGGATTGTTACCGACGATCAAACTCCAGTGATCGAACGCATCTCGCCTGAATTTTCTGCAAAGATCGCCGTCATTGACCACCGCGACATCTTTGCGGGCTATGCGGACGCGTTGCCGACGTTCAATTCGCTGTCGATCGAAACGATGCTGTGGCGCATTCCGGGCCTCGCCGAACATTTTCTCTATTTCAACGATGATGTGTTCCTGACCGCGCCGGTTACGCCTTCGGATTTCTTTGCAGCCGATGGCCCTGTTTTGCGCGGCAAATGGACTGACCACAGCGACCTTGCGGATTGTGGCGCTAGCCGCGACGAGGCAAGCCTGCTCAACCATTATAACCAGATCAACGCTGCGCAGATGATTGGCTATACCGCCGACCATGTGTTCGAGAGCGCGCATGTCGTCCACCCGATGCAGCGATCGGTGATGGCGGAACTGTTTGATAGCTACCGCGACGCCTTCATCGCCAACGCGGGTTTCCGCTTTCGCGACGCAGGGCAGTTTCTGCCGCAGAGCCTGCACAACCATGCCTGCCTTGCCGATGGCAGCGCAGCGATACTCGACACGCGTGATTATCTGCATGTCGCGGTGGGCGCGATCGACACATGGTCCGCCGATGATGTCAGCGGCTATTTACGCGGCAGCGAATGGGACGCAATCAAATTCCTGTGCGTCAATGACTTGCCAGAGGTCGAACGCAGCTTCCCCGATGCACGCTTGTGGATCGAGGAAGCGATTGCGCGCCCGGGTAATGCCTAAGGCTTAATCATGCTCGCGATCGCCCGCGCCCATATATAGTTCGCGGCCAGTTTCGTCATAGACCTTGCTCATATGTGCCATGCCTGCTTCTGCTTCTTCTGCGGCAACGAAATTGTCCGCTGACTGGTTTTGCAGCTTGGCAAATTCGCGCACTTCCTGGCTGATCTTCATCGAACAGAATTTGGGCCCGCACATCGAGCAGAAATGCGCGGATTTTGCGCCTTCGGCAGGGAGCGTCTGATCATGATATTGCTCGGCGGTGTCGGGGTCGAGGCTCAAGTTAAACTGGTCACGCCAGCGGAACTCGAAACGCGCCTTGCTTAAGGCATCGTCGCGGACCTGCGCGGCCGGGTGGCCCTTGGCCAAGTCAGCGGCATGTGCGGCGAGCTTGTATGTGACAACGCCGACCTTTACATCGTCACGGTCGGGCAGGCCCAGATGCTCCTTTGGCGTGACGTAGCAAAGCATCGCGGTTCCATACCAGCCGATCTGCGCCGCGCCGATGCCGCTCGTGATATGGTCATATCCCGGCGCGATGTCGGTGGTGAGCGGTCCAAGCGTGTAGAAGGGCGCCTCGCCGCACGCCTCCAGCTGCTTTTCCATATTCTCCTTGATCTTGTGCATCGGCACATGGCCGGGCCCTTCGATCATCACTTGGACATCCTGCGCCCATGCGCGCTTGGTCAGTTCGCCCAGCGTGTAGAGTTCGGCAAATTGTGCCTCGTCATTGGCATCATAAATGCTGCCGGGGCGAAGTCCGTCGCCAAGCGAATAGGCGACGTCATAGGCCTTCATGATCTCGGTGATCTCGTCGAAGCGTTCGTAAAGAAAACTTTCCTTATGATGCGCGAGGCACCATTTTGCCATGATACTGCCGCCGCGGGACACGATGCCAGTCATGCGCTTTGCCGCCAAGGGGACATAAGGCAAGCGCACGCCGGCGTGGATGGTGAAATAGTCGACTCCCTGCTCGGCTTGCTCGATCAGCGTGTCAGCGAAGATTTCCCAAGTCAGGTCCTCGGCGACGCCACCGACCTTCTCCAGCGCCTGATAAATCGGCACGGTACCGATCGGGACGGGCGAATTGCGGATGATCCATTCGCGGGTGTCGTGGATGTTGCGGCCAGTGCTCAGGTCCATGACGGTATCCGCACCCCAGCGGATGGACCAGACCATCTTGTCGACCTCAGTCGCGACGTCTGACGCAACTGCGCTGTTGCCAATATTTGCATTGATCTTGACGAGGAAATTGCGGCCAATCGCCATGGGTTCGGATTCGGGGTGATTGATGTTGTTGGGAATGATCGCGCGGCCGCGGGCGATTTCATCGCGGACAAATTCTGGCGTAACATAATCGGGGATCGACGCCCCAAAGCTTTCGCCGTCGCGCTTATATTCGGCAAGCCGGGCGCGGCCGAGATTCTCGCGTTCGGCGACATATTCCATTTCGTGCGTGATGATGCCCTTGCGAGCATAATGCATCTGGCTGACATTCATGCCGGGCTTGGCGCGCAGCACCTGCTTGCGGACATTGGGGAATGGCGCGACGCCGCCGCTGCGGTCGGGCCCAAGCTGGCCATTATCCTCGGGCTTTACCTCGCGCTGGGTTACCTCAGTGACGTCGCCGCGGGCCATGATCCACGGACGACGGATTTCGGGCAAGCCCGCGCTGATGTCGATATGCGCAGTGGAATCGGTATAAGGACCGCTGGTATCGTAGACGCGCACGGGCGGCTCGCCCGACGATGGTTCCAGATAGATTTCGCGCATCGCGACATTAAGCGGGCCGACATGGATTTTCTTGCTGCCGCGAATGGGGCCAGTGGTGACGCCAATCTCTGTGCGGGCTGGGATATCTGCCATTTTGTCTCTCCAAAGTTGCATAAGAAGAGCGATTGGCGTGAAGACCGGGCTCGGTCCTCGCCAGTCCCCCGGACTGGCTGCGGTCTCACCTCCCTACGCCCGTGCAAACGGGATCAGGTTCAGCGGGTCGCGGGCATTGCAGCACCGCCTCTCAGTCGTTCGACTCCCCGGGTATGCGTCGTTACTACGCGTTCGGGTCGAACCTGTCGAGTGCCATGCTGTTGACTCCACCCAGCCACAAAGGCCAAGAGTTTGCAATATGGTCCACCCCAACCCAATATCGCCCGACCCTGTCGTAACTGTCCGCAGAATGGGACGCGAAGGCGAACCGCTCGTGATTATCGACGGATTTAGCGGTAAGCCGGACGAACTGCTGGAGGCGGCCTACACCGCAAAATTTCAACAAGCCGGTGCATCTTATCCAGGAATCCGCGCCTGGGCCGACCCAAGTTATCTCGACCTGCGGCGCGACCTTATGATGCAGATCATGCAGCAGGTGTTCGGATTTACCAGAGGCGTAAGTCTGGATGCATCAACCTTTTCGCTGGTCACGCTTGGCGCGCAGGAACTGCACCCGCTGCAGCGCATCCCACATTACGACCATGCAAGCGGCGAGGTTGTTGCGGTCATGCATTATCTGCTTGGTCCAGAGAGCGGCGGCACTGCGTTCTACCGCCACCGCCGGACCGGTTTTGAGACCGTGACACCAGATCGCGAAGACGCCTACAACGCAGCATTGGCAATGGACGAGCGCGCCTTTGGCATGCCAGCAGCGCAATATTGCTATGGCGACACCGACTGGTTTGAACATATCGACGAGGTTGAGGCCGCACCTGACCGTCTGGTGCTGTATCGCGGCCGGCAATTGCATTCTGGCGTCATCCCCGATGCGTCAGCGCTGTCATCTGACCCGCGCCGGGGACGATTGACGATAAACATGTTTCTTATCGGCGCGTGAGGTTGCGGATTGAACCGGGTCAGCCCAGCAGGATGAATATCGCGACGGCAATGACCATGAGCGCAAATATCGTGCGTGCAACCGTTGTGCGGCTTTCGAGCAGCTTGGCCAAGGGCAAGGCGGCAAGTGTCCCTAATCCGCCGCCTAAGACCAACGCGCCGAACAGGGGCCAAATCAGCTGGCCCGACGCTGCATAAGACAGGCTGGTTGCTCCACCAAACAGGCTAACCGAGACCAAAGAGGATGCGCTTGCATTAGCTAGCGTCATGCCAGTCGAAGCCATCAACCCCGGCGCAATCAGGAATCCACCTCCAATGCCGAAAAATCCGGCAGCAAGCCCGGCGATCAGGCCAACGGGCGCGAGCTTGAGCACCATCGGGCCAGTGAGGCGAACAGCAGGGTCGCCTTCGCTTTTCTTAGGGATGATCATCGATCCAGCAATGGCGATCATTGCGACAGCAAACCACATGAGCAAGGCGTCGCCATCCACCTGCTTGGCGAGTTGCGCGCCGAACAGTGCCCCTGCGAGGCCAGCTATGCCGAAGGTGATGGCGCAAGGCCATTTAACGCGTCCTGCCCTTGCTTGCGCGGCCAGGCCGATCGAGGCATTGACCGCAACTGCGGCTGCCGATGTGCCGATCGCGGCATGGGTGTCGGTCAGGCCAACGACATAGATCAGCCAAGGTGTGGCCAATACCGACCCGCCCCCGCCAAACAAGGTCAACAGTAACCCTATCAGGGCGCCGCCAAGCCCAGCGAGCAGGAGGGTCTCAATGGTCATCTCAAGCCGCCTTCAAGCGGTTCCAAGGTGCAAGCATCAACAGTCGCGCCATGCCGCAAAAGCCCGACACACCTGCGAATGTCAGGCCCAGGCCGACAAATGCGGCTAGCCCGAACCATACAGGCGTGACGAGAAAGCCAAGCAGCACGCCCATGAGAACGAGCAAACCTGCGGCAATTTGAACCTGGCGCATGATTTCCATTGGGGCGTCAGCATTCGTTTCCATGGGCAAACCAGCCTTCGCCCAAGCATCAAGCCCGCCATCCAAGACAAAAGCATCTCCACCGACGCGTGCGGCAAGGCGGTCGCATGCTCCTGCAGTGCGCATCCCCGACCGACATGTGAAGATCACATCAGCGGCAGGATCGACCGAGAGATGCGCCTTTTCCCAGTTCGATAATGGCATCGACTGCGCGCCCTTGATATGGCTGCGCGCAAATTCATCAGATTCGCGAATATCAACGAGGACAGCTTTTCCACCTTCCAACCGCTCGCGTACGTTTTGTGGGGACAGTTTGTGCAGCATGACGGTCATTGGTGGTTCCTCATTTCAGGTGGACAAAACAGCTCAGCGAGAGTTTCGATGATGCGCAGCGCAGCATGGTCGACAACGCGGTAATAGATCGTCTGGCTTTCACGGCGTGTCGCAACGATTTTTTCATCGCGCAGCATGGCGAGATGTTGCGACAAGGCCGATTGCGACAGCCCGACGCGCGACTGAATTTCGCCCACTGAGATTTCGCCGTCTGCGAGCTGGCACAATATCATCAGCCTTTTTTCATTACCAACCAATCGAAGCAACGCCGCGGCGCGGCCAGCACTTTCCTCAAACAACGCGAGGTCAAAACGGGATAAGTCAAACATACTATTATTATATGCTATGATTCTAATTTAGCAAGTGCTAATATAGAAATAAGGAGACGACTCATGCATCCATCTGTTCAGGCATTTTTCGATAGCGCTACCAATACGGTCAGTTACATTGTTCACGACCCCGCCACCAAAAAGGCAGCAATTATCGACCCAGTCCTTGATTTCACTCCGCGCAACGGGCGGATTACGACGATTTCATCCGATGCTCTGCTTTCTGCGGCAAATGAACAAGGTCTAGACATCGTATATCTGCTTGAAACCCATGCCCATGCCGATCATTTGTCAGCGGCGCATCATTTGCGCGAATTGACTGGCGCGCCGGTCGTGATCGGCGCGCACATTACGCAGGTCCAAACGATATTCGGCGCATTGTTCGAAGCCGATGACGTAACACACGATGGAGCGGCTTTCGACCGCTTGGTCCAAGAGGGCGACACGCTGCCGCTAGGCAATATGTCGATCAACGTGCTTTACACGCCGGGACATACACCTGCTTGCGTAACCTACGTCATTGGCAACGCCGCTTTTGTGGGCGACACCATGTTCATGCCCGATTATGGCACCGCCCGCGCAGATTTCCCAGGCGGCAGCGCACATACGCTTTATCGTTCAATGCGCAAGATACTCGACCTTCCACCCGAAACCCGGATTTTTGTCGGCCATGATTATTTGCCCGAGGGTAGGAGCGAATTTGCGTGGGAAACTACCGTCGCCCAACAGCGTGCGCATAATGTCCATATCCATGATGGCATCAGCGAGGCCGAATTTGTGGCCATGCGCACCGCGCGCGACAAAACGCTGGAGGCTCCTCAGCTCATATTGCCCTCGCTCCAGGTAAATATCCGGGCAGGTGCACTGCCGCCTGCTTCGCCTGGCGGTCATGTTTATTTGCGGCTGCCGGTCAACGCGGTCTAGCTGGCGTTAGGCTGGAGCGCTCGAGTCGAAACCCAGCGCTGCCCGAATAAGCAAGCTCAGGGCCAAATTGGACACACCGGTCCACCAAGGCTCATTTCGGTACAAGCGGTCCGGTGACTTCGCTCGGAGGCCATAACCATCACGCAGCTTAACTGTCCACATAATCGGACTCACCCTTTCCGATTCCGATTGACCGAATCTAGCGCACTCATCAATATCCCTCTGTATCATATTGCGGCAACAGGAGCCCAAGTGTTTGAATTTTGGTTAATTAATGAGAACCTGCCCTTTGCAGGGGCAGGAATCCTTTTAATTGGCCTGATGCTTTTGCAATTCAGCGGACTTACAGACTTTGCCCCCGATCTTGACGCCGATATGGATGGTCACGTCGATGGCTTGGGTGCCGCGGATGGCCTACTCAGCTTCCTTGGCCTGGGCCGTTTGCCGCTCATGATCTGGCTTGCCTTGTTCCTTCTGCTGTTCATGGTCATTGGTTATATCGGCCAGCAAATCATTGGAGACATAACTGGCAGTCCGCTGTCTCCTTGGCTCGCAGCGGCAGCGGCTTCGCTTGTGGCTATTCCGGCTACCGCGATCGTGGCGAGACCACTGGCGCAAATAATGCCCAAGGACGAAACGACGGCCGTTTCAATCGACAGCCTCATAGGGCGCTTTGCAATCCTTGGTACCGGAACCGCAAAACCCGGCTCGCCCGCCCGCGCGAAGGTCATCGACATTCACGGGCACCCGCATTTCGTGATGGTAGAACCCGACAATGACGGACAACAATTTACGAGCGGTGAAAAACTGCTGCTGGTTCGCCGCGATGGCACCCTGTTCAAGGCAATTTCGCAAGGCGGACAGCATCTGCCGCGTTTAGAAGGATAAGTACAAATGACTGAAAATTTGATAACAACACTAATCTACGCTGGCATGGTGCTGGTTGCGCTGGTGGTGTTCGGTCTGGTTATTACCCGCCTGTACAAACGCGCCACTAAGGAGATAGCGTTCATCCGCACTGGGCTCGGCGGTGAAAAGGTGGTGATGAACGGCGGTGCTCTTGTGCTTCCGGTTTTACACGAAACAATGCCCGTGAATATGAATACAGTGCGGCTTGCCGTCGAGCGCAACAATGTCGATGCGCTGATCACACTTGACCGCCTGCGGATTGACGTAAAGGCAGAATTTTACGTGCGCGTCGCACCTGATGCACAATCGCTGGCTATGGCGGCACAGACGCTTGGTCTGCGCACGATGCAGCCGGAATTGCTGAAAGACCTGGTAGAAGGAAAATTTGTCGATGCGCTGCGGTCGGTCGCAGCGGGCATGACGATGAACCAGTTGCATGAACAGCGCGCAGATTTTGTGCAAAAGGTGCAGCAAGCATCGTCGAGCGACTTAGCGATGAATGGACTTGAACTCGAGTCGGTGTCTTTGACCGGCCTCGACCAGACCAGCATCGAGCATTTCAACGCGAATAACGCGTTCGATGCCGAAGGTCTGACGAAACTGACTGAGCAGATTGAGCTCCGCAAAAAGGCGCGCAACGATATCGAGCAGGATACCCGCGTGCAGATTGAAACCAAAAACCTTGAAGCCGACAAACGTTCGTTCGAGATCAGTCGCGACAGCGAATTTGCGCGGCTGGAACAAGAACGCGAAGTCGAAATGCGACGGGCAGCGCAGGCGTCCGAAGTGTCGCGCGAAAAGGCGCTGCGTGATCAAGAAGCACAAGACGCACAAATAAAGTCGAAGCAGCAAGTTGATTCTGCGCAGATTGAGGCCGATCGTGCGGTTCAGCAAGCCAGGATTGCACAGGAACAGGCGTTAGAAATCGCACGTCAGGAACAACAAATCGCAGTACAAAACAAATCGCGCGAAGAAAGCCACGCCCGGGCAGAGGCAGATGAGGCCCGCGCCAAGGCTGTTGCTGCTGAAGAACAGGTGGCAACCGCGCGCGAAACCGAAATTGCCGACCGTGGAAAACGCATCGAACTCATTGAGGCCGCAAAGGAGGCCGAAGTCCGTGCAATTGGCGTGAAAGTCGAAGCCGAAGCTGAAAAAGAAGCAGCAGCAAATCGTGCTGACGCGATGCGGGTAGCCGCCGAAGGTGAAGCAGAGTCAGAGAAATTGCGTGCCGAAGCTTCGCGTATACGCTTTGAGGTAGAAGCGGCTGGGCAGCGTGCGATCAACGAGGCGGCGAACCTGCTATCTTCCGATCAAATTTCGCTCCAAACCAAAATGGCATTGCTGAAAGTGTTACCGGAAATCGTCCGCGAGTCCGCCAAGCCTCTCGAAGCGATTGATTCAATCAAGATTGTTCAGGTCGACGGCATCACTCAAAATGGCGGTGGTCGGGGCGGTAATGGTGGCAACAACGGTAGTGGCAATTTGGCGAGCGAGGCCGTGTCGGCCGCGTTGTCCTATCGCGCCCAAGCTCCGATAATTGATGGGCTCATGAAAGAACTAGGCCTGGACGGGTCGTCCCTCGAAAAATTGGTTGCGGGTGGTACCGGCTATGAGCCTTCGATCATTTCCAAAGAGCAGGTGAACGAAGTTCAGACGGAAAGTTTTTCCGATGGCAAAAACCGCAAGAACAGGCAGCAAAAGTTGGCAGTTCCTCCTTCAGAGGAAGATGCTGCCTGATTTAGAGAACGCGTCTCTCGCGGTCCGAATCGAGCGTGGCCCAGAATACCAGTGCGCTGCCAAGGCGAAGGAACCGTTCGGCTACTGCAGGGGCAAGTCCTTGCCCGCTTGCGAGCTTTACTGCGGCAATTGCGGCCTCTGCGCCGTCATTTGCGGCAACCTGTTCGACCAGCAGGGCAACCGCAAGAATATCGACCGCAAGCTGGTCGGTTGCGTCGCGCGCAGGCACAGGTTCAAGGCCATCCTGCAATATCCGCATCCACAATCTATGATGCAATTCACTAAGCTTGTCGGGGTCAGTGCAAAGCGATTGCGCCAGCTTGGAGCTAATCCAGCTGAGGCGCGCTTCGCGGGTTAGCGATGCCTGCTTACCATCGGATGAGAACTGATTTTGCGATGCATACATGACAGGCGCCCTTTCATTGAACAGGGCGCCTGTATGTCGCGATCATGATTTCAGAGTCGTTAAAGACGCTTAAAAAGTATAGCTTACCCCGCCGGCAAAAAACCACTGGTTGGCATCGCCGCGCAGCGAAGTCACTGGCGATCTTTTGGCATCGCCGGTCAACCGCGAATAATTGACAAAACCATATATGCCCCAGCCGCCATCACGCACGTCACCGGATAAATCCACCCCGCCAAGCAAACTTGCGCCGTAATTTTTCCATCCGCCTTTAGCATCGAACAAAGGAAGGCCGCTTGCAGTACTTCCGGCCTGGTCAATGCTGAAATATGTGTCGGCATAATTGCCATCGACATGCGTGGCATTCAAGCTGATGCTGGTAAATATCGCAGTGGACAGTGGCGTGGAATAGCTGATGCTCGGGCTGATCAACCGCCCCTTGTGCGCGCCTGCCACGTCCCATTGGATGTCGGTCGAAAGCGACAAAGTATCATATGGATTGATAACCTTTGAAAGGGAGACACCAGCGGTGGCACCGACTTCAACGGCCACTTTTTCTTTACCCAGCAAGCGGACGATGGGATCCTTGATATTGCTGTTACGATCGAGGCGCACGCGAACAAGCGGGCCAGCGAGGAATTTGACATTACTGTCGCTATTACCGTCGGCGACAAGGTCAACATAAAGGCCGGGGCCCCGTGCGCCAAAATCAAACCCACCGACGCTGCCCTGCGCAATTGGTGCCGGGAACAGAACATAGTCGTCTGATCCGTCATAGCTTGGACCATAACCTGCGCCAATACCGACGGTGAGCCAGTCGCCTGCAAAAACACCGCGGTCAGGCGCCTCGGCCGTTGGTGCTTCGCTATCCTGCGCAAATGCCGGAACGCAAAAAACGGCGCTGATGCACAATGCAGCGCCGAAGCTGTTAAGAATTTTCATGAATTGCTCCCGTAAACCGAAATGAGAGAACCGTCCGGGTTATCAGTTGGTTCCCTGATTATCTCAGGAAGGCCAATTAAAGCATATACTTCATTTTGACGCGCTGGCTGATGTCAGCTCCTTCGACTGCAAAAGCGGCCGAGCTAAACTTGGGCGGGCCGGCTACCACGACGGGATTTCGTGAAAAACCGAACCCTTCCTTTGGCAAGAAAATGGCCATGTCCATTTTGCTGTTGGCATTTTCATCATGCACCAGCGCAATGGCATAGGTGCCGGGACTCATGCCCGTGAACGACACCAATGCCGCGTCATTTGCATGTACAGTGGCGCGCCTGCTTTTGGGATCTTTGCTGCAGTCCGGGAAGAAGCGGGGATTGGCCGTCACGCACACAAGGACATTGCCCTTGGTGCTGCGCAAGCCCGAAATGCTCACATCAAGCGTGGCCGCAGCGGGTGCAGCCTCAGCTGTGCTTGCCTGCGCGGCGATTCCAATTGCCAAGCCCAAGGTCAGTACCGCACATTTTGTCCCAAAACCTGAAATATAACCCATAATTCCCCCTATAGGCGTCGTGATGCTTCTGGTGATGGGTTGCTGTTATCACCAATTGCCCTAATTTGCCGTTAACTATGAACTTCGGAAAGCATTCCCATCCCATATGGTTGGTGACTCCCATGATGGTCATAATGGCTAGCACGGCGCCCAAAGCTGCAACATGAACGGGTATGACAAAAACAAGCAATGGGATCACAAATGCACTGGACAGCGCTTCCCACGGGTGAAAGGCCATCGCTGCCCAGGCGGTTGGCGGACGGCTTTCATGGTGCACCGCATGCGCCGCCTTGAACCAGAAAGGCCGATGCATCAGACGATGCGTCCAGTAAAACCAGGTATCGTGCGCGAATAGATACAGCAAAACCGAAACCGGCAGATACCAGAGGGGATAATCCCCGATGTCGCGGTAAATTTGAGTCCAGCCAAAGCTGTCCCATCCCCAAGCGACAATTCCCGCGGGAATGCCATAGATCGCTGCGCTTGCTAGGCTCCACCCGATCTCGCGCCGGATTTGCTTGTCGAGGCCGGCGTACAGTCCGGGCTCGCGTATTTTTGTGGCCCAAGCAAAAGCCCCGCTCACGGCCAGATAGCGCGCGCCGACAATAGCGGTCATCGCGGCTGCGGACATGATCAAGACTAGCAAGCTATCCATATGAGGCCGCCCATACGCGCTTTGCTATCAATTTAGCAAATTGCGTGTTTTGAACTGATGTTTCCCCGATATACTGATCATATCGCCGTCATGCATTACAGATATTGGCCCGTCATATGCTGCTGCCGCGCCACCAATAAGCGCAAACTCCAGAGGCTTTGGCACCGCAGGTACAATATGAGTAAATGCAAGCATTCCGACATCCGCAGATTTGGCGACGCCAGCGGCTTCCTCAGGGCTGATATGATAGTTTTTGATATCGTTGAAGATCTTCGCCCGGTTGACCATGCCAGCCTTCTTTGCGCTGACGACAAGAATATCGACCATGCGCGGCGACAACAGCTCGCTGACCAAAAGGTCGGAGCCCTTGGCCGCAGCAGCCAGTTTCGGTGTAAATGCCGTGTCACCTGTGATTGTCACACTCTTGCCATTGAAATCCACCCGATAGCCAAAGGCTGGCTTGATTGGACCATGGTCGACAGCAAAGGCCGTGATGCGCACGCCGTTCGCGTTGTAGACCATGCCCGGCTGAATAGCGGTTCCGACCATGCCGACGCCCGACAAAGGCACCACCGCCGCACCATGATGGGCAATGCGATAGGTTGAATCGATTCGGTATGCCGCAGTTAGCCCAGAGGTGATTTCGCTCACGCCCTCGGGCCCCGCCACAGCAAGAGGCGTGGTTGCGCTTGTTCCGGCCCAACGTTGCAGCATGAACGGGCCAAGACCTTCAAAATGGTCGCTGTGCAAATGTGTTAACCAAACGCCTTCGATCTTGTCCAACGGCAACCCCATCAACGACAAGGTTTTGCCCGACCCCTCGCCCATATCGAATATGAACAGCTTACCCCCAGCGATCACAACCGTGCATGCTGCAGCATGCTGGCGGTTTGGCAAGGGTGATCCGGTTCCGCAAAAGCCAACATGCAGTTGATCAGCGGGCAAATCAGCCATGACATTGCGCGTCATTGCCGCGTCCGCCGCGCCCGCTATCAGCGCCATCGCGATGGCATCGCGCTTGATATATGCAAGGCTGCCGACAACAACCAAAAGTCCAAGCACGGCCAGAAGCCATTTTTTCCGCATGATTTCCCCCCAATTGCCACTGCTGGGGGCGGTGATGCCCGCCCGTCACTAGCCCTCATTGCCGCCAATAGCATGTTTAAAGAAATTCCTGCATCCTGCGCGCCAAAATTTCTTGCAATATAAAGCTGTGCATTATCCTGGCAGGGGCCTTCCCCTCGGAAAAGCGCTGCGCTAGGGCAGGAAAGTGAATCTCGAAAATATCAAATGCGATTTGGCCATAGTTGGTGGCGGGCTTGCGGGCGGGCTTATTGCGCTGGCCCTCGCCAAGATGCGCCCGGAGCTCAAGGTTGTCCTTATTGAACAAGGCCAGAGTTTTGGCGGCAACCATATCTGGAGCTATTTTGCCAGCGACATATTGCCGGAGCATCGCTGGCTTACAGCCCCGTTGGTGACTTATGGCTGGTCGGGCTATGAAGTTCGCTTTCCTGCGCACAGCAGGTCGCTGGACAATATTTATTATACAATTGAATCCGAACGGCTGGACTGGGTTATTCGCAAGAATCTTCCCGCGTCATCCTTGATGCTTGGACGTGAAGTTAAGGCGGTTTCGCCCCGGCTCGTTGTTCTTGATGGTGCGCAACGCATCAATGCAGGCGGGGTGATTGACGTGCGCGGCGTAGGCGATCTCAACCATCTCGATTGCGGTTGGCAGAAGTTTACCGGACAATTGATGCAATTGTCGGAGCCGCATAACATCACCAAACCCATTGTTATGGACGCAACCGTCGACCAGCATGATGGCTATCGTTTCGTATATGTCCTGCCCTTTGGCATGGACCAGGTGTTTGTCGAAGATACATATTATAGCGATAAGCCTGATCTTGACCCACGAATATTGCGGCAACGGATTGCAGCCTATGCCGACGAAAAGGGCTGGAAAGTAGAACGCGTGCTGCGCGAGGAAAACGGCGTCCTGCCCGTCGTCATGGGCGGCGATCTCGAAAGCTATTGGGCTAGCGGCAGCGGACGCACAGCGAAAGCCGGCGCCCGCGGCGCCTTCTTTCAGGCTGTCACGAGCTATTCATTGCCTGACGCAGTGCGGAACGCTATTTTCATTGCAGAGCAGCCGGACCTTGATGGCGATAAACTCAATATCCTGCTGCGGCAGCGTGCGCAGGAGCATTGGCAAAACGGCAAATTTTACCGCATGCTCAACCGCATGCTCTTCCGTGGCGCAGACGGAACCGACCGATACAAGATACTGGAGCGATTCTACAGGCTAAAGCCCGGATTGATCGAGCGCTTTTATGCGGGAAATACAACAAACGGTGACAAGGCGCGCATCCTGACTGGCAAGCCGCCCATTCCCATTGGGAAAGCCATCACAGCGATCCGGAGCAAGAAAAAATGACGAAGACAGCGGCAATCATTGGTGCCGGATTTGGCGGCCTTGCGCTTGCCATCCGTCTGCAATCTGCAGGCATATCGACCACGATAATCGAAGCGCGCGATAAGCCGGGTGGCCGGGGCTATTATTGGGAAAAGGACGGCTTTACCTTTGACGGCGGCCCAACGGTCATCACTGACCCGCCTTGTCTTGAGGAATTGTGGGCGCTGTCAGGCCACAAGATGGCCGAGGATATCGAACTGATGCCGGTATTTCCATTTTACCGCCTGAACTGGCCCGACGGCACGAATTTCGATTATTCGAATGACGCGCCAGGCCTCAAGGCCGAAATTGAAAAGCTGAACCCCGAGGATGTCGAGGGCTACCGCAAGTTCCTCGAATATTCGAAGGGCGTGTTCAAGGAAGGCTATCAAAAGCTCGGATCAGTTGCGTTCTTGGACTTCGCGTCGATGATCAAGGCCGCGCCAGCGTTGATGAAATACCAAGCCTGGCGTTCGGTCTATTCGATTGTGTCGTCTTACGTGAAAGACGAAAAACTGCGCGAGGCGTTGTCGTTCCACACGCTCCTCGTCGGCGGCAACCCGATGAGCACCAGCGCAATCTATGCGCTTATCCACACGATCGAAAAAGAAGGCGGCGTGTGGTTCGCCAAGGGCGGCACCAACCGACTCGTTGCCGCAATGGTAACGCATTTCGAACGGCTGGGCGGAACAGTCCGGCTTGGCGATCCCGTCGAGGAAATCGAGACGCGCGGTGACAAGGTCATTGGCGTGCGCACCAAATCAGGCTGGCGGATGGACTGCGACATGGCAGCGTCGAACGGCGATTTGATGCACACCTACAAGGACCTTTTGACCAGCAACAAGCGTGGCGAGCGCGTGACGAAGTCCCTGCGCCGAAAAAGCTGGTCGCCATCGCTCTTCGTCCTGCATTTGGGCATAAAGGGTACATGGCCGGGCATTCCGCATCACATGATCCTGTTTGGCCCACGCTATAAGGGCTTGCTTGACGACATTTACAAAAACGGCGTCTTGCCGCAGGACTTCTCGCTATATCTACACCACCCTACCGTGACTGACCCAAGCCTCGCACCAGAAGGTTGCTCGACCTTCTACGTGCTTGCGCCCGTCGCGCATATGGGCAAGGCGCCGCTTGACTGGGACGGTGATGTGGGTGAGGCGCTAAAAGAACGGATATTGGACGAGCTTGAACGCCGTCTGATCCCGGACATTCGCAGCCGCATCATGACCCAGTTCCATTATACGCCCGCCGATTTTGGCCGCGACCTGTCTGCCCATTTGGGCAGCGCATTCAGCCTTGAGCCCGTTTTGTGGCAATCGGCCTATTTGCGGGCGCACAACCGGGATGACGCGATTTCAAACCTGTACTTCGTGGGCGCCGGAACGCACCCCGGGGCCGGCATACCCGGCGTGGTCGGCAGTGCCAAGGCCACTGCGGCTTTGATGGTTGAAGGCGCGCATTAGTGAAGCGCATTGCAGTCTATTGCGGTTCAGCCACGCCTGAAAACCCGGTCTATATCGATGCCGCACGCGCCGTTGGTGCGGCGCTTGCGACGCGCGGTATTGGCGTTGTTTATGGCGGAGGGCGATTAGGGCTCATGGGCGCTGTTGCGGACAGCGCTCTTGCGGCGGGTGGCGAAGTGATTGGCATCATCCCCGAGGCGCTGGTCGGTGCAGAAGTTGCGCATAGGGGCTGCACTGAGCTGCACGTCGTATCGGGCATGCATCAGCGCAAGGCCAGGTTTACCGATCTGTCCGACGGGTTCATCACGATCCCCGGCGGCGTGGGAACCATGGACGAATTGTGGGAAGCGATCAGCTGGTCACAATTGGGCTATCACCAAAAGCCGGTGGGCCTGTTGAATGTCGCTGGTTTCTATGACCAATTGATCGCGTTCAACCAGAATATGATTGATGTCGGCTTCATCCGGCCGCAACACGCTGGCATTATGATTGTCGATGACCACCTCGACGGACTACTCGACAAGATGGCGGACTATGTGCCGCACAAGACGATATTCCAGATGAAAGCGGATGATTTGTGACTTTCGAGCCACCTGCTGCAGGCGGACCAGAAACATTCAACCGACCCGCGCTTGTGGATTTCGCGCAAGAAAGCATATCGCGCGGATCCAAATCATTTCGTTTTGCCAGCCGTCTTTTTGACGGAGTTACCCGCGAGCGCGTGTGGTTGCTCTACGCATGGTGCCGCAAATGCGACGACATGGCCGATGGTCAGGACCATGGCGGCACCATGGAAGCGGTGGCGGACCCGCAGGCACGGCTGGCCGCCATACGTGCGTTGACCGCCGAGGCGCTGGCCGGGACGGCAACGGGAGAACCTGCCTTTGATTGCCTGGGCGTGGTCGCGCGTGAATGCGGGATTACCGCGCGCATGGCGGAGGATGTTATCGAAGGTTTCGCACTGGACGCCGCTGACTGGCACCCGCGCCGCGAAAACGATCTGTATCAATATTGCTATCATGTCGCAGGCGCCGTCGGTGTCATGATGGCCGTCGTCATGGGCGTAGCCGCCACAGACGACGAAACGCTCGACAGGGCGTGTGATCTTGGCCTCGCGTTCCAGCTCGCCAATATTGCTCGCGACATCGCCGAAGACGATGCGGCTGGCCGTTGCTATCTGCCCGATGACTGGCTTGCGATGCTCGATATCGGGCCAGGCGAGCATATGAAGCCGCACAACCGAAACAAACTGGCATTGATGGGCCGCTGGCTCGCCGACGAGGCAGAGCAATATGAGGCGTCAGCCCGCGTTGGTGCCAAGGAATTACCCTTGCGCGCCCGTTGGGCAGTCTTGTCTGCTGCCGGCATTTACGGTGAAATCGCACGCAAGGTCCGCGCGGCCGGATCGCACGCATGGGATCAACGGATTTTCACCAGCCGTCCCGAGAAATTTCGTTGGGTGCGCAAGGCATTTGTCGATGCCATCGCCAACAACCCCCGCGACATGAACCGCGAGCGGTTGTGGACAAGAGCTCGCTCCTGAACCGATAGCCTGAAATGGGCCACCCTATCACGTCAACTTGATCGTGTTTCTATCCTCGAGCCATTTCCCGTCCTCAATTGTCGCCGTTTCGGGCAATCTTACTCAGTGCCGAAACCGACACTCAGGAAACCGGGCATTGGTCCGTTCCAGCCTTCGTCGCCAGCAACTGTACCGCCAGACGTTTGCGCCTTTGGGGCTTCAGATTTGGGCGCTGCCTTTTCGCGCACTGGCTTGGCTGCAGCTTTTTCACGTGCAGGTTTGACCACCGCAGGCTCAGCAGCCTTTGCCGGCGCATCGATTGGCGTTTCAGCAGATTTGGCGGTGGGTGCCTTGCGACCCCTTTTGGCGGGTGCGCGTTCTTCAGTCGCGTCGGCGGGTGCTTCGACCTTGCCAAGACGCGGGATCTTGTTGCCGATCAGCTTCTCGATACTCTCGATGGCCTCTTCGTCAGCCTTGGTGACGAATGTGAAAGCCTTGCCCTTGGCCCCTGCACGGCCCGTGCGGCCAATACGGTGGATATAGTCATCGGGATGCCATGGTGCATCAAAATTGAACACATGACTGACGCCCTTCACATCGAGGCCGCGCGCAGCAACGTCGGACGCTACAAGCAGATCGATGTCGCCATTCTTAAACGCGTCCAGTTGCTTCTGGCGCGATGCCTGATCGATATCGCCGTGGATCTCGCCCGAGCGCAGTCCATGGCGCTGAAGACTGGTATTCAGTTCGCGGACAGTGGTTTTGCGGTTGCAGAAAATGATTGCGTTCGAGACTTTTTCGGTCCGCAGAAGATCACGCAATACGTCGCGTTTTTTCATCGGCGATACATTCACCAGAAACTGTTCGATATTCACGTTCGCCGTCGCAGGCCGCGCAACTTCGATATATTTCGGGTTGGATAGAAACTTGTCGGCAAGCTTTTTGATCGGCGGCGGCATTGTTGCCGAAAACAACAGCGTCTGGCGCGTCGTCGGCAGCTTTGTACAGATATGTTCGATATCAGGGATAAAGCCCATATCGAGCATCCGGTCCGCTTCATCGATCACGAGCATCTCGCAACCCGTCAGCAAAATCTTGCCACGTTCAAACAGGTCCATCAAACGGCCCGGCGTCGCAATCAGGACGTCAACACCCTTTTCAAGTGCCTTAACCTGATCGCCCATCTGCACACCGCCGATGAGCAGCGCCATCGACAGCTTGTGATATTTGCCATATTTTTCGAAGTTCTCGGCGACTTGCGCGGCAAGCTCGCGGGTTGGCTCCAATATAAGGCTACGGGGCATGCGCGCCCGCGCCCGGCCATTTGCCAGCACGTCAATCATCGGCAAAACAAAGCTTGCCGTCTTGCCTGTGCCGGTTTGTGCAATCGCAATGATGTCGCGCATCATCTGAACTTGCGGGATGGCAGCCGCCTGAATGGGGGTCGGCTCATCATAGCCAGCCTCGCTCAAGGCTCTCAATAACTCGTCAGACAAGCCGATGTCGGCAAAACGCATATGATGTTCCGGAAAAGATGGTGCAGCGCCACCAGAGACAAATCCACGGAGACGAGGGTCGCCATTGGTCGCTACGGCGCGAAATGTCAAGATATATGCCCGATGACCGCGATGTTAGCGCGGGATCAGCAACCTGAATTTGTCGACCTCACATTTGGCGCCCGTTCGTGCATGCAACAAGTCGCGATCCACGCATAATTTGCCGTCACTTGACCGTTCCATATAGGCGCCGGCGTAAAATTCCCGGGCCAGACAGCCGTCACCCAAATATGCGCGAATGAGTATACCATCGCGCGTCAACAAATCCAGCGTACGGCCGGGGCCTGGACGCGAACCGCCAAGCTTGTCCACCCAAAGGCATTTACCGATCTTCTGTTCTTTATATTTGATGTTTGCGATGGACTGTCGCTGCGCTCCTGTTGCCGCGGGGCCTGCGAGCGCGCTGGGCAGCCGAATGATAACCCGCTGATCGATGCGAACCTGGTCAAAATCGGTCTTTAGACGCAAAAAAGGCGTGAAGGGGCTGTTCGCAGGGGTGCCGTTAAAGTCCGCCAATGCACTATACGACAATGTTGTCAGTCCAAGAGCAAAGAGGAGAAAAACCATTACAGCGCGCAAGAAACAATCCGGTATGAAGTTGAAGTTTAATCGGCTTTACCCGATAGGGTTGAACCTATCATGAATTGCATGCCCGCCCCGCAGCCGACAATGGAATATACCGTGCCAGATGTAAATATTTTATCGGAATTTCGCGCCATATTGGGACCAAAGGGCTATTCCGATGAAAGTGACGTCATAACGCCATGGCTGACCGACTGGCGCGGACGTTTTACAGGCGCCTCTCCGGCACTGCTCTCGCCAACCAGCACGCAAGAAGTTTCGGCCATCGTCAAGCTTGCGGCGAAACATCGCATCCAACTCGTGCCGCAGGGGGGCAACAGCGGCATGGTTGCGGGTGCAACCCCTGATAAAAGTGGTCAGCAGCTCATTGTGTCCCTGCGGCGCATGAACAATATTGGCGCGGTTGACTCGAATGATGGTCTTGTAACGTGCGATGCAGGCGTAATTCTCCAAAATCTGCACGAGGCCGCTGCGCAATTTGGCAGGCGTTTTCCGCTGACGCTCGGCGGCAAGGGTTCAGCCACGATCGGCGGCCTCATTTCGACCAATGCGGGCGGCACTCAGGTCTTGCGCCACGGCACGATGCGGATGCTGGTGGCCGGACTCGAAGCGGTGTTGCCCGATGGATCAATTTATGACGCGATGGCCCCGCTCAAAAAAGACAATCGCGGATATGACCTCAAACAATTACTCATTGGCGCAGAGGGCACAATTGGCATTATCACCAAAGCTGTTCTCCATACGGTCCCAGCACTGATTGACCGCTGCGTCGTTTGGGCCGGTGTCGATAGCCCGGCGCAAGCTTATAAGCTGTTGTTGTTCATGCAACGGCATGGCCGCGATCGCTTGGAGGGCTTTGAAATCTTGCCGCAGCGCGCACTTGATGCAGTCACGACGCATATTGCCGGAACACGCGCGCCACTGGACTCGCCGCATCATTGGCATGCGCTGATGGAATTTGTCCAAGACGATCCCGGCCAATCGTCACCTGGAGAACTGGCCATGCGCCTGCTGGAACAGGCCATCAACGAAAACCTGTTTGGCAATGCGACCATCGCGAGCAGCGATGCGCAAGCAGAGGCCTTCTGGAAAATCCGCGACTCGATTGCTGAGGCGGAACGCGCTGCGGGCCCAGCGCTTCAGCATGACATCAGCGTGCCGGTTGCGGCAATGGCGCGATTCATCGAAGATGAATCGCCACAGATTGAAAGTACCTATCCCGGCACCAAGACCGTTGCCTTTGGGCATTTAGGTGATGGCAACATTCATTTCCACGTGAAGGCCCCCGACGGCATCGACGTTGCAAGCTGGTACGAAGTTGAGGGCAAAGCCATAACCTCGCACGTCTATGATCGCGTGCGTGCTTATGGCGGGTCCCTCTCCGCCGAGCATGGCATCGGGCAGGCCAAGATCGCTGAGTTCGAACGTCTGGCCGAACCATCCCGGCTGGCCGCACTGCGGGCGATTAAACATGCGTTTGATCCGCTTGGCATTATGAACCCGGGCAAGCTTGTTCCCCTTGCGTAACCGCCGTTGTCCGCTTAAAGCGCCGCATCGAATTTCTGCCATATAATCAAGCACTGGAGTTTCTCATGGCCACCGCGCCCCAAGCCGCCAACCTGCCGCTTTTGTACAAAGACCTGATTCCGCTTAACAGCAACGACCATGCAACGTGGAAATCACGCATGCTCGAAAACGCGAAATTTCTGGATGGCCAGCATGCCATTCCTTTGACGATTGAGGAATTTGTTCCGGCGTCGCGCAATTATCCGATTATCTTTTCTGCGACCGACAATCCGGTGCCTCTGATCCTCATGGGCATGAACGAAGGCGTTAACACCTTCATGAACGAGGAAGGCCAGTTTGACCGTCCCGTTTATGTCCCTGCTTATGTTCGCCGCTATCCCTTCCTTTTGGCAAAACTGCGTCCGGACACTGACGAGCTCTCTTTGTGCTTTGACCCGACCTCAGGCGCAATTGGCGAATTTGAAGAAGGTACGCCAATGTTTGACAATGGCCAGCCCAGCGAAAACACCAAAGCCATTTTGAAATTCTGCGAAGATTTCGAAAATGCAGGCGCGCAAACGCATGCCTTCATTGAAGAGCTGCAAAAGCTGGACCTGTTGATGGACGGCGAAGTGTCGATCCAGCAGGAAGGTCAGGAGCAGCCGTTTATCTACCGCGGTTTTAAGATGATCGACGAAAACAAATTGCGTGACTTGCGTGGTGACACCGTCCGCAAACTGAACCAAAATGGTATATTGGCGCTGATCCACGCGCATTTGTTCTCGTTGCAATTGATGCGGGAAATATTTGCAGTTCAGGTTGCACAAGGTAAGGTGCCGCAAGTGACGGAATTGCCTTCGACCTAAGATAAACGAATGCGCCATGCCGTCACCCTTCTTTCAGGAGTGACGGCATGGGTAAATATAGCAAAGTTGCGATCCTGTTTCATTGGGTGATCGCCCTTTTGATTGGCACCAATATCTTGTTGGCCAATCTTTCCGAAGATTTACCGCGCGCTGCGCGTGCCGCCTATATGAACCCGCACAAGGCCATAGGCATTTCCATATTGTTGTTGTCGGTTGGGCGCATTTTATGGCGCCTGAGCCATCGACCACCTCCCTTGTCCGACAAGATTGCGGGTTGGCAGGCGATGTCAGGCAAAGCCGTGCACATTCTTTTCTATGTCCTGATGATCGTCATGCCCCTTACAGGCTGGCTAATGATCGCGGCCAGCGGAAGAGGTGCGCCAGTCGATTTCTTTGGCCTTTTCACAGTTGATTTGGCGATCGGCAAAAACACAATGCTCTCCGGATTCGGCAAAGAGAGCCATGAATTTCTCGCAACCCCCCTGTTGGTCCTGATTGGCGTACACGTGCTTGGCGCACTCAAGCACCAGTTTATGGACCGCCTCCCCTTCCTGCAGCGCATGTGGCCCTGAAGGTCTACTGTCAAAAAGCAATTCCCCGCAACTATCGGGCGATTGGTCGTTAAAGTGCATAACACTCAATATGAGTCTTGAAACTGAAATGGGGTAACACCATTTCAGGCACTGGATGGAAACTTCCCCTCCCGTTTCCATCCTACGGTGCCCATTTTGGGCACAAACTCCCTGAACCTAGGCCACCCCGGTATACCCGGGGTGGTTTTTTTTGATCACTCCGCGGCGATCAGCGTGGCTGAACCCAAGGCTTCATCCGCGAGTGCGCCAACAAGACCCGAAACAAGACCAGCAATGGGTTCAACACCGCTGCCAGGGTGACGTAATTCAGCATCCAGATAAAGCGACCTGTCGACCTCAAGCTGAACGGCATGGATGTTCGCACGCGGTCCTGCGTGGCGGCGCAGGATATAGTCGCCTGCATAAGGGTGGTTCAAGGCTACCCGAAATCCCTGAGCCTGCACGCGGGACATCAACAGTTCGGCATATTGTGACGCGGCACTTTTGCCAAACCGATCACCCACCACAAATACGGGTGCCGGGCCGGACGCAGAACTGCGAATTGGCGGCATACTGTGCAGGTCGAGCAGGATGGCCACCCCAAAATGCTGCCGCATCAGTTCCAAATTGTGTGCAATCGCCTGATGATATGGGCGATGAAATGAAACGATCCGTTGCTGTACTTCATCAGTTGTAAACTGCCGCTTCCACAAATCGCCATCACCCGACAGCCGTCGCGGGATCAGTCCCAGACCACCGCGCTGCTTGACGCTAGGCGCAGGATAATCTGCACGCTGCGCGCCTTGCACCATTTCGGAGTCAATATCCTGTTCGTCACGGTTGAGATCGATCCATGCCCGCGCTCGATTCGCCATAATGACTGGATAGCCAAGCTGCACACATCGCCGCGCCAGCAAATCGGCATATCTGTCCTCAAGCCGCAGCAGTTTTGCGGGATGCAGACGAAGCGCGTTAAATATATCCTCGGGATAATCCCGCCCGGCATGGGGTACAGACAACAGCACGGGCACGGATGGCGACCCCGTGCCCCACATCGCAAAACCGTGTGTTATTGCTTCTGTCATGCGCTTTCTTGACTTTCTGATGCGCCTGATTGGCACATTCTTCGCAAAATGGTGTAAAAAAATTAAATGTCTGCGATTAAGCATATATGCGGGGCAGCGATTGCACCGTCATAGGGATGTTGAGGACCGGTAATGATCCGAATTTTGCTAGCTGAAGATGAACAGGCCATGCGCGAGTATCTTACGCGTGCGTTGGAAAAATCGGGCTATGCCGTTGTAGCTGTCGACCGCGGTACAGCAGCGGTTCCCTTGCTTGAGCGCGAACGATTTGATCTGCTGCTTACCGATATCGTGATGCCAGAAATGGACGGAATCGAGTTGGCGCGCCATTGCAACATGGTATCGCCATCGACTGAAGTTATGTTCATTACCGGATTCTCCGGTGTCGCCCTGCGCGTCGGCGAGTCTATGCCTTCTGCAAAAGTGCTGTCCAAGCCCTTCCATCTCAAGGACCTCGTCCTTGAAGTCGAGCGCCTCTTTGCCAAGGAAAGTTTCGGTGAGCTTAAATAGGCTTGAATGATAGGACCAGCCCCGCTAGAGGCTGCCCCAGCGTGGGCGTATAGCTCAGTGGTAGAGCACTGTGTTGACATCGCAGGGGTCGCAAGTTCAATCCTTGCTACGCCCACCATTTTCCCCTTTGCGATGTCTGATACTTAGCTATCTTTCAGAACGCTCGTCTGCAGTGTTCGAGTAGTTCAGCTGCACCTTTTTTGACTCGGACCGGTAGTCGGGCGCCGCTTCTATACTCGACATAGACGTTGCTAATTAACGGATTGCCCGGCAGGACCTATTGTGCCTGAGGCTTTAGTCGTATGCTGAAAGCGCTGCCTAGTTGGGTATGCAAAAGGCCACGTCAAAACTCTAATGCCGTCGCAGCATCTTTCATGAACGATGGGGAGTAGCGTGCATAGGTTTGCTCGGTCACTCGGGTCGAAGTGTGCCCAAGAAACTGTGATATCTTTTGCATCGGCACATCGGCCTGCGCCATCCAAACGCCCGCTGAATGGCGAAACACATGGGGGGAGCATGGCACACCTGATCGCTGCGCAGCCATGCGAATTGCCTTCTTGACGCTGCGCAATGGCTTGCCATCCCATTCAATCACCCAATCCGTCAACGCGCCTCGGGCAGCCTCTTCCAAGGCTTCAAAGGCTCGAGCATTGAGCGGCACTACCGGTCGACGCTTGTTGGTTTGCTGTCGCCCAACGGCATTAAAGTTAACAGTGCGGTGTTTGAAATCAACTTGATCCCACCGAAGTTCAAGTATTGCGCTCATGCGGGCGCCAGTCGTGATCGCAAGAATTATAAACAAGCGGACATGCGGTGTGCTGACATGCTCTAAAAGTTGCTCAAGATCGTCACGGTTAAGGTATCGATCTCGGGGAGGACTACCCGTAGGCAACCACACTCGATTATGCCCTCGTCCATACTTCAGGTTGAGACAAGCGCGCAAATATTCCAGTTCCGTCTTAATGGTGCCAGGAGCAGCGCCTTGTCGTTTTCTAAGCTGGGCGTAAGAACGGCAATCGTCCTTGTTTACGTCACTGCCCATCCGCTGTTCAAAAACTACCGACAGTCGCTTCCAAGCATCCTCTTGACGAGTGACGTCTTTTCCATCTTGGCGGCGATCAGCCAGGTAATGATCCCAAAGATCCTGTAGCCGATCTGATGCAGGGGCATGCAGCTTTTGCCAAATTTCGCTCGCAATTACGCGGGCAAGACCGTGGTCATCCGTGCCGGTCGAAATTCGGCGCCGTTGCTTGCCGCGCCCGACCGCAACAGCGAATTTTCCTCTATGTTTGACGAGTTCATATCCTGAACCGGATGCAATAGCGCGCATTCAAATCTTTCTACTTCAATTGCTGGGATGCGGATCAATTTGCCCAATCTGAAACCAGCCAACTCACCGCTATGAAACAACTGGCGAATCTTCTCGGCACTACATTCCCAGCGAGCTCCGAGGCTCTCGGGCGTGAACGGCTTCGCTCGATCTCCGATGACATCATCGGTTGAAGAAATGGTATGGACTTGGTGGTTTCCGTCTGGCATGAGTGTGTGTATACAAGCACACACATTGAAAGTCTATAGGGAAATTGATGACCAAACACCGCTACACTGGAACTGCAGCAGCCCAAATGTTGGCCGAAGGATTACGAATTGCGGCGCAAGAGCATCGCCTCAGTTTGCGGGAGATCGGGCGTCGCCTCGGTTACCGGCAGCCGGTTGTTCTTAGCCATATGGCTTCCGGGCGTGTGCCTATTCCAATCGATCGCGCTACCGATATTGCTGAGCAGGTTGGCATCACTCCTGATGAATTCCTTGAAGCTGTTTTACGTCAGCACCATCCCAATGTCGAATGGGCACTGATTACGGCGGAAGCCGGTCAGTTCGTCTTTGATAAGCCGCTTCAATCTTTGAGCGCGGACCACCGTCGAATACTTCAGGAAGTTGTCCGCGACAGCCAACCGGAAGAGCGTTGGCTGTCGATACCGGAAATTGCTGCCGTCAAATTTCTTCGGGAGCTTTTTCCCCATCTCTCTACCGCCGGCTTATCCGTCGAAGACTGTCAAATCCTCCGTGCAAGTGTCGAATTGAGTAAGTTTATAAATGAGAAATAATGCTTCTTGTGCTCCAGCAACCTATTACGACTCTGTGATGATATGGGGCAATCTGTCCCCGTGGACGAAACTGGGCGTTCGTCTAAAGCATCAGATACGCTTCGACCCGAGTGACGTTGTCCGGGATGGCCGCGGCAATATCCTGTCAATGCCTGTATTGGAGGACAAACCTTGCTTTGGTAGACCTGAGGCGGTTTTTCGCCACGGTCAGCGTTCGAAGAAGATCAAGCTTTCCGACGGTCGAATTGTGGATTCAACTAGACATCAGTGCGCGTTATGCCCAGCCGGCGTGCACGAGGCATGCGTCCGAACTGCGTACGAAAGGGTCACATCAGATCCACATATTTCGCTAGCATTCCGTGCGTGGAAGCAGCACTGCGATACATTCTTTAATGGCAGATTTACGTGCACAGGATCGGCAAGTCGGTTGTGGGGAGCGTTCAAACTTGAGATCGCACGTCGAGGGCCGTTTGTAAGCTCAAATGACAAAGCCGTCACAGATTTGGAATTGCAAAGGCGCGACGCTCTACGAGAGAAATGGAAGATTAAGAAGCGTGAGCAACGGCAGCTTGAGCGTCAAAATGCAAGGTTGGCAAGGCAACCTCCGAGCCAACAGTTCGTGCGCAATCTCGAGGACGAGCGGGATCGCCGTTTCGATGCGTTGCTGGCAGTGCTTGGGCAATCCGGTCAGCCGCCGTCTCGTATAAGGGTTCCGGCCGATAAATGGGAAGCGACCGCAACGATCACTGCAAACGCTTGGGCAGTGCGCGAATTGCTCCAAGCGTCCGGCCGTAATGCGGGGCCAGGCAGTATAGCCAGACAGATGGCACAGCGTAATTTGAATGCGGGAGTGGCTGCATCGACCTTAAAAGCGAGGATGAAAAATGACTTGAAGCGCGCCGATGAGTGCGAACGGGATGGACTGTGGAAACCGTTTGATCCCGATGCAGATTTGGACAGCTATGAAAATGAGGATGATGATGCCGCAGATGAACTTAACGATCCAGTGAGTGAAATCGACCACGTTCTATCTGACCTGAATTTGGCGAATCTTTCTCTTCCGTGACCCCCTACCGCCAACCCCCTCCTTTTTTCGTCCAAGCACTTTCCCAATTATACAAACATAATATTACTTATAATGAAGATATATTCTATCTCATGTTATATCCTTCTGCTTACGCAGAAGGATAAAGAGAAACGCCGCTGGCGTTTTGCTTTCAGATGGTTCTAAGAGTTTGCAGGGTTAACGACCCTGAACCAAACAGAAATCCCCACGGTCTGTCGGCGAAGCCGTATTAACCACTGCTAATATAGCTGAAACTCGGCATGGCGGTTCGATGCGATAGTGCCTGAAACGCTCTTTAGGGTCTGTTTGCTCCTTAGAAGCTCACTGAAGCACGAAATGCCGTCTTCGGGTATGTGTGCATAGGCGCACACGTTTTTGTCGCTCTGCGGTGCTCTGAGGGCGTTTTCAGCTTGGGCATTCCGGGGTGGCAATGGGCATTTGGTTACATGAAGTGGGAAAGCCGCATCTGTCTTGACCTGAACTTTACGAACAAAGCGGAACCCGGTTGTAATCGCTCTGCCCTCGTATTTCACTGTATTGGGGACGCCAGTGTCGCGAAGTTATCACAAAGTTACACCCCTTTTGGCATTTCTGCTCCTACAATCGCGGCTTGAATAAAGTCGCAGCGTCACAAGCTTGGGGGCGTTTCGCAATATTTGGACAGGTGACAGGGTGTAACCTCACCGTCCCAATGCTAATTCTCATACAATCCCTTCTGGAACCCCGTGAATGTGCTGCGGATTTCTGAAACGCTACCAAGTTCCCGCACAGCATCAGAGGGCGATCCATATTTGAGATCGAGAAGATCGGGAAGTTTGTCGGTCCCCAACTCATCTTCACCTTCCGCGATATATTGAGACAGCACGAATTCAAGGAATGCTTGCTGCTTCGTGTCATAGCGCGACAATATGTTCGCCCGGTGTGTGCCGGCGCGCTCTGCGCGCTTCAAGGGCGCTTTGGTATGCGCGATGTAATTCAGCACGTCGAACAGGTCGCAGTCATCGGCGTCGACTAACTGGCGAACAGACTTTAGCGCCTCCCCGCCAAACCCGCGCTCGGCAAGACCCGCTACAAGCCCCGCACGTGTGTCTGGTTGCCCCCAGATGCGGCGCAGGTCATCTTCGTCGCGGAAGAGCTCAGGCAGCTTCCCAAAGAGGTTTTGGACGAACTGTGTAGCAGAGATTGGCCGGCCGCTCGCGTCCCAGAACGTCGTTGCGCTCATATGCTGGAATGTGCGTTCTTTGCCGTCAGCCAGCTTAATGACCAGCCGCGCTTTAGGTGGATCAGGTTCGTCGCCTCCCGTGCCGGTTTCGCCACCCTCGGTTCCGTCCCCCTTTTTCTTCCCACGCGGATTGCCCGGGGGATCGGGAGCTTGTGGCTCACCATCCCAGTCTGGGTCGTTGAACAGCTCATACGCCTTCACGAAATCATAGATCGTGAAGTAATCCTTACCATCATAAAGCCGAGTGCCGCGGCCGATGATCTGCTTGAACTCGATCATCGACGTTACGGGCCGCATCAAAACGATGTTACGGACGTTACGCGCGTCTACACCAGTAGACAGCTTCTGGGACGTCGTGAGGATCGTCGGGACGGTCTTGTCATTATCTTGAAAGACGCGCAGCCATTGCTCACCCATGGCACCGTCATTGGCGGTCACGCGGACGCAGTAATTGGGGTCGGCGCTTGTTTTGGCTTGGTTGATCAGGTCACGCACTTTGGCGGCGTGTTCCTGCGTTGCGCAGAAGACCAAAGTCTTCTCGCGCTGGTTGATGCGCTCCATAAAAATTTTGACGCGGTAGCGCTCACGCGCTTCCATTTCGATGGTGCGGTTAAAATCGCTCTCCGTGTATCGCTTACCTTCTGCAACATCACCCGACACGACCTCGTCGTCGGCGGTGTAGACATAATCATCAATGGTGGTGCCAAGCTCGACCACCTTGAAAGGCGTAAGGTAACCGTCGTTGATGCCCTCTTTCAATGAGTAGGTATAAACTGGCTCTCCAAAGTATGCATAGGTATCAACATTGTCTTTCCGCTTGGGCGTGGCGGTCAAACCGATCTGCACGGCTGGTGCAAAATAATCGAGGATGCCGCGCCATTCGCTACCGTCTTTGGCGCCGGCACGGTGGCACTCGTCGATGATAATGCAGTCGAAAAAGTCTGGCGGATAATCCTTATAGTTGAACGCCGGTTCCTCTTCGCTACCCCCATCGGTCATGACCGACTGGAAGATCGTGAAGAACACGCTTCCATTTTTGGGCACGCGGCCTTTTTTGCGGATATCGGCTGGTGTGATGCGGACCAGCGCATCCGGTTCAAATGCGGAGAAGCTGTTATAGGCTTGGTCTGCCAGGATGTTGCGGTCGGCGAGAAACAATATGCGCGGGCGTCGCGCCGGTTCAGCGCTCGTTTTCCAATCCTGCAAGTTCCAGCGTGCATTGAACAGCTTCCACGAAATCTGGAACGCCACGCACGTCTTGCCGGTGCCGGTTGCAAGAGTCAGTAAGATGCGGTCCTTGCCCGACGCTATTGCGGCCAGCGACCTCTCGATGGCGTTATACTGGTAATATCGGGGCTCAAACTTGCCGCCGGTCTCGTAGGGCACTGCGGCAAAGCGGTCTCGCCAGATATTGGCTTCGGCAAAGGTCGCGTCCCACAATTCCTGCGGCGTGGGCCAGCGGTCAATCAAGCCCTCTTCGCCCGTGTGCATATCAATACGATAAATCTGTGTGCCGTTAGTGGCATAGCCGAGGCGGGTTTGAAGCCGTTCGGCATAATCCTTGGCTTGGGCAACACCCTCGGCATAGCTTTTGGTCGCTGCCTTCGCTTCAACACTTGCAAGCTTCGTATTGCGATACACCAACACATAGTCCGCCGACTTGGCCTCCGCACGCTTACCAGAGCCGGTGAGCCTCCCTGGTGCGATAACCTCACGCCGCGTCCTGCTCCCGTCTACCACGCCCCAACCAGCCGCAGCGAGCGCGGGGTCGATCAGTTCAGCGCGGGTTTCGGCTTCATTCATTGCTTAAGTCAGTTCCCCGGCGAAGGCTTTCTGAAGGAGGGATTGTTTGAGTTCGAATAAGGCACCCAGTTTGGATTGAGATACATCGGCTAAATTCTGACACTCCAATGCCAATTCGTCCAGCTTGTCACAGATCACCCTTTGCGTTTTGACCTCAGGTAGCCACACCGCGTATTTAAACAGGTGATCTCTGTTCACCTTCGGCATGCCAGCGCGTGCTGAACCGGATTCCGCATAGGCCGTGAACTCATCACTCATTAAAAGATGGAAGAGCATATCGCGCTCCAGCAGCCCAGCATTCGGAACCAGCGGATATACATCCGCGCTGCATAATCCCGAAAAATTGGGACGGCACGCCTTCATTAAGTAGGGGCGAATTTTGCTATACAGCACCATTGAACGGTCAAACAGGAATTTGCCAGACTTTAGACCCTCTTCGCGCGCAGTCATCACGTCAATGATGTCGCCAGTTCGCGATACCATGTTGCCCGCTCCAATGTGCGGCAGGTCCAGATAAGCAGGTAGTCGGGGATCGACCAGCTTGGATGAAATCGAACAAACTTCGTCGAAGCTATATTCAGACCACCCTTCGTCCCTCTCGAACAGGGTTGAACGCAAATACCCGTCAAAAAGCGCGCGGGCGTTATTCAGGTTTTGCTGCGCGTTCATGGTGGCGGTGGCGATACCTGCAAAAGCCTTGTCCAAGACCGCAACAATCCGCCTCTGCTCTTCGATAGGCGGAAAGGCAAAGTCAATGTTTGCAATTTGCTTTGACGACAGATGCTTAACCGTCGTGTAAGTTGTATTATCTTCAATATCCTTCAGATGTTTGTTAATCCCGTAGAACAGAAATCGAGGGTCAATTTCTGAAGCGAACGAATGAAGTTTGCATACCCGTTGATTGAGCAGAGCATCTGGTCCTCGCCATTCATAGCAACCAAACTCGCCGTCCATCCCAATCAAAAAACTACCGGCCTCTACAATGTAGCGGCAATCAAAAGGTCCGTCGAAGTTTGTCTGTGTGGAGACGCCATTTTTGAGATCACGAATGCGGATTAAAGGTTTACCACTTTCGACAACGAAAGCTTTGGCGTCGAATGCATAACCGTTGAGGATTGAAAGGACTGAACCCAGCGGTTTTTGTTCCCACCCAGGCTTCACAGCATCGCCCTGATCTCTGTCATTATCTTCGCGCTCGCCTCGTCCAATGCGGCAATCTCTTCCAAAATCGCTTGAGGACTGCGTAACGTCAGTTCCTCGCCCGCATCGGGGTTCTTAACCGACAGGTCAAAGCTGGTCTGGTCGACTGTCGCCGCGTCCACGCTCCAGCTTTTGGGACCGCTGGCAAAGCTCGCCTGCAATTCTACAAACTCCGCCAGATCGTTATCATTCAGCGGATTGGTCTTGCCCATGTTGCGACCGGGATCGAGTTGATAATACCAGGTGCTTCGCGTTGGTGCACCCTTGTCAAAAAACAACGTTACCGTCTTAACACCAGCCCCCTGAAACGTGCCGCCGGGCATGTCGAGAATGGTGTGCAGGTTGCAGCTTTCGAGCAATTCCTTGCGCAGCGCCACGCTGGCATTGTCGCTGTTCGACAGGAATGTGTTCTTGATAACGATGGCGGCGCTGCCACCTGCGCGCAGTGACTTGATGAAATGCTGCAAAAACAAGAACGCCGTCTCTCCGGTCTTAATCGGGAAGTTCTGCTGAATTTCCGGCCGTTCCTTGCCACCAAAAGGCGGGTTGGCAAGAATGATGTCAAACCGGTCCTTTTCCTGAATATCGTTGATGTTCTCACCCAACGTATTGGTGTGCAGGATATTGGGCGCCTCGATACCGTGCAGGATCATGTTCATGATCGCGATGACATATGCGAGGCTCTTTTTCTCCTTGCCGTAAAACGTTCGGCGTTGGAGAGTGTCACTGTCGCTGGTCGATTTAGCGAGCGGCTTCAGATAGTCATAGGCTTCGCAAAGAAACCCCGCCGAGCCAACTGCGCCGTCGTAGATCCGGTCCCCAATCTTTGGCTTTAGCACTTTGATCATCGCACGGATGAGCGGGCGCGGGGTATAATATTCACCCCCGTTGCGACCGGCGTTGCCCATATTTTTAATCTTCACCTCATAGAGGTGGCTCAGCTCATGCTTCTGGTCTTGGCTGCGGAATGATAGCTGGTCGATCAGTTCGAGCGCATCGCGCAACGAGTAGCCTGAATTGAACCGGTTCTTAATTTCGCCGAATATCTCGCCGATTTTGTATTCGATGGTATCAGGCGCCGGAGCGCGCTGTTTGAAGCCTTGCAGATAAGGAAACAACTTGTTGTTCACGTAATCGATCAGGTCGGGGCCGGTAAGCGCGCTGTTATGGTCAAACTTGCCCTGTGCGTCCTTTGGTGCCGCCCAGACTGACCAGCGATGCTCCGCGTCTATAATAGGGACATAAGCTTTACCGCGAAGCTCAGCGTCGATCTCACGGTCCCCTTCAAGCTCGTCGAGATATTTGAGGAAGAGTATCCAGCTGGTCTGTTCGGTATAATCCAGTTCGGTGGTGCAGCCAGCTTCTTTGCGGAGGACGTCATCGATATTCTTGAAGGTTTGTTCAAACATGGGGAGGGGTTAGCGCATAGCTTCTTACGATTGCAACAGATGTCTGGTGAAGGATCGCATTGTGTTGGAGACGGGTCGGCTGGTGTTTGTCCAGAAGTTCAAAACTGAGGTCGCCAATTTCTGGAAGCTCGTCACCAAGGGTGAGGCCGCGTTAGTTTACTGGCTCACACGGGGTCGCACACGATAGCGATTTAACGCGATATAAGTATGTAGGCTTGGGTTTTGGCTGGGTGTGTAGCTGGTTCAAGCGCAATCGCGCTCAGGGGCGCTCCAGGGGGCATTCAGAGCAATTTGACTGGGATGAGATGGGCCGGAACGCACACAGGCATCCGCGCGGGAACTACATTGCTGTATCTGTTGACCGGATTGGCGATCGCCGACTGGGAGCGATCAGCTGCTGACGGCACTGATTACATCGTCAAACAATCGATTGATATCGATGAACCGACAGAAGTTGTTAGGCTAACGAACGAACGTGGCGTAGCTTGCTTTGATGTTAGACCAAACCGAATGCCTTTCAAAAGCTGTCGACTTTTATCAGCTCGCCTCCCTGAGTCCTTCGGTTTACATGCGGGACCGCTACACAGAAATGGCCGAGGGGTGGCGGCGAGCCGCCGCCATGTCCGCATGGCAAGATCGGTTTACCGCATTACAATCGTGAGCGCACAACCGATCGGCGGATCGTGCATCAAACTTTCTACCTGAATGTCAGCCAATTTTTCGGAATGTGCTGAACTGGAATTTCTGAACATTCTTCCCTGGTGTGACGTGGTCGTAACGCCGCTCGTCAATTAACCCAAAGTTTGGTCCCAGCACGCGTGCGATGCTGGCGGAATCGTGTCGGGTAACCGGCAGGCCACTGCACTTTTCCGGGCCATCGAGTGCGAACGTGCCGATGATGGCAAAGCCGCCCGTCTTGAGCGCAGCGTCTAACGTGTTTGCATAAGCGGCCTGATCTTCTGGCGCGTTCAGGAAATGGAACGCAGCACGGTCGTGCCAGATGTCATATTGGTTGGCGGGCGTCCATGATGTCACATCGCCAACGATCCATTCGACCTTCCCAGCATCATTACCCATCCTCGATTTGGCTATGTCTAACGCATGAGCGGATAGGTCCAGCACAGCTACCTGATTATGGCCGTTAGTTACGAGTGCATCAACCAGCCTCGACGCGCCGCCACCGATGTCGATGACGGACGCGCTCTTGATGCCGGTGGCCGCGATCAATTCAAGCGAGAATGCAGGCGATTGCTCAAACCAGCTGACGCTATCATCGGCTTTGGTTGTATAAACATTTTCCCAATGGTCGGTGCGCACGTCTGTCATTTATTCAACCTTTATGTTCGTCCCGGACCGTAGAAGATAATTGCAGCACCCAATAAGCAAATCGTCGCGCCAATAGCATCCCAACGGTCTGGCCGCATATCTTCGACTGCCCATAGCCAAAAGAGTGACGCCAGAATGTAGATTCCACCATAAGCAGCATAAGTGCGTCCGGCAGCAACGGCATCGCTCAAAGTGAGCATCCAAGCAAACAGCGCAAGCGACAACATGCCGGGAATCAGCCAAAGCGGCGACTTATCCATCCGAAGCCAAGCCCAAAAGGCAAAGCAGCCGCCAATTTCGGCAAACGCCGCCGCGCCGTAGATGAAAAGCTGTTTCATAGGTTTACACCGAAGCGCGCCAACACTGCGGTCATGCCAACATATAGCAAAATAGTCAGCACGCATCCTGCGGCCAATGCGGGCCAAAAATCGACGTCGCGTTTGAGAAGTAACGGGATTATCAGAAACATGGGCAGCGATGGCAGCACATACCAGAAGGTTGCTTGCGCGTGCGCGGCCATCCGGTCAACGTCTTGGGTGTCGCGCCATAGCCAAATCATGCCCAGCACGGAAATCAGCGGCAAGGAAGCCATTAACGCACCCATCCCAGCATTGCGGCGGGCGATTTCGGATACCGCGACGATTATGACGGCAGACAGCACCGCCTTGATGAGCAGATAGGTTATTAGTCGGCTCCTTTAATCTGGCGCGTTGGCGCGAGACTTTCGATGATCTTGCAATCGGCAATGGTGCCGTGGCGGCAACTGCCTAACACGCGGGTCAGTTCGCTGCGCAATGCCGAAAGGTCATCGATCTTGCGTTCGACTTCGGCCAAGTGGGCGCTGGCAATCTGGTCCACTGCTCCGCAACTTTGGCCAGCGTTATCCGACAGCGTGAGCAATTCCCGCACTGCCTCCAATGTGAAACCCAGATCACGCGCGCGGCGAATGAACGACAGGCGGGCCAGATGTTCGTTATTATAGCTGCGGTAATTTGACGCGCTGCGCGCAGGCGGCGCAAGAAGCCCGATTTTCTCGTAATACCGCACCGTCTCTACTTTGGTCGCGGTCGCGTTTGCCAGTTCACCAATTTTCATCGCTTGACCCTGTAGTTGCTACAGGGTGTAAATAGATGTCCGACTCGGGATTGTCGAGAAGGATGTGACTGTGGTGGACAATTGCTGTGAGAGTGCCTGTGGGAGCGAGACAGCCAAGGCTGATCCGCGGTGGCGACGCATTCTTTGGATTGCGCTTGTCGTTAACGCTGCCATGTTTATTGTTGAAATGGTCGCCGGCGCGGCGGCGGACAGCCGGGCGCTTCAGGCCGACGCCCTCGACTTTCTCGGTGATGCCGCCAATTATGCAGTCAGTCTTGCGGTCGTCGGGGCGGCATTGGCATGGCGTGCGCGAGCGGCATTATTCAAATCATTGTTCATGCTCGGCTTTGCCGCCTGGGTGTTCGGCAGCGCCGTTCTCGCATTCGTGAACGGCACTGCCCCTGACCCGGCTTTGATGGGCGCAATTGGCGCGGTGGCGCTCGCTGCGAATGTCGGTGTGGCCTTTATGCTCTTCCGCTTCCGCACAGGCGATGCGAACATGCGTTCAGTCTGGATATGCTCGCGCAACGACGCCATTGGCAATATTGCAGTGATACTGGCGGCGCTTGGAGTATTCGACACCGGCAGCGCGTGGCCGGACCTGGTTGTTGCCTCGATCATAGCGGGGCTTGCTTTCACTGGCGGAGTTCAGGTGTTCCGGCAGGCGTCCGCCGAATTGCGGACGGTTGCGGCATGAGAGTGTCCCGCTCGACAAAGATCGACCTGCCACCCGCGACGGTTTGGGCCGAGGTTCAGACTGGACCGCTGTTGCAGCATATTGCTTGGCCGATGCTGCGCTTCATTCCTATTGGCGAAACCTCGCTCTACGCATTCCGGCCCGGCGGGCGCTATCAAGTCAAGCTGCGGCTGTGGGGTTTCATACCCTTCGGAACGCAATGGATTGTGACCTCGCTCCACGAGCCTGACCCCGCCAAGTGGCCCAAGCGACTGCGGGACAATGGCTACAGTGCGCTTATTTCCAAGTGGGACCATTGGATTACAGTTGCACCAGATGGCAGCGGCGGAACGCATTACAGCGATGACGTCGAAGTCTCCGCCGGAATATTGACCCCGTTCATTTGGGGGTTTGCCCAGATTTTCTATTGGCACAGGCAGCGGCGATGGAGCGGGCTTGCGCAGACGCTGCCGATGCGCCGCGTCATCGCGGATGAAATGATCTTATTTCGCGCCGCACGAGCGTCTGGGGAGTGGGCCGCTGCATGGCGGCACCTCGAACGAGCGCACATCGTATCGCAGCTGCATTTGGGGCTGCATCTTGCCAGTCATGTGTCGATGCTCGGCTTTGCGGTCGAACAACGCGACTGGCGTGAGACTGTCGGGCAGATCGTCCGGCTTGCGCTAGCGCCGCTTGGTTCGCTGACCGGACGCATCCCGGTCGGCAATACCGGGCGCTCGAATGTCAGCGCTTTTCAACCGATGCCTGTTCCCGAGGACTTGCGCCGTGCAATTGAAGCCCATTCCGAATGACGAACTATTTGCCCAAATTGCGAGGTACGACTAAGCGGAGAGCTGTGAAGCATCTACTCGCCCGCTTGATTCTTGTTGTCGCCTTTGTCGCGAGCACGTTTCATGCGCCAGTAATTGCGCATGAGGAACCGGAAAGCCATCATACAGAACGTGGCGTGAGCATTAGTCCTGACGCGATGGCCGACGATCACGGCGACGAAGCGCCTTCGCACGACGGCGCGGGCGATAGCCTGCACCATCATCATTGCCCGACCGCGCTCGACGCGCGCACGGCTGACCTAGCGCCCGCTGCAACTTCCGCAAAGGCGCTTTTGTCGTTCCATCGTGCCAACCCGCTGACCTCTTTCAGTCAGGCACCTCCCACCGAACCACCCTCTGCCTGAACCGCGCCGTTAGGCCGGGCAGCGCGCCCGACCCGTTAACGTTTCATCCGGTTCAGGAGTTTTTTATGTTTCCCAAATTACGCACCGCCTTGCTGGCGGCGGCGTTGGCCTTTCCGGTTACGGCTGCGTTTGCGGAGCCGATCACGCTGGATGAAGCCATTGCAAAGGCCATTGAGGCCGCGCCGTCGATCCGCGCCAATGAGGCGGCTATCGCTGCAGCACAAGCTGGCCGTGTCCAAGCGGGCGTCCGGCCCAACCCAACCGTCACCGTCGAGGGCGAGAACCTTGTCGGCAGCGGACCCTATAACGTCTTCGGCCAAGCCGAGATCACTGGCACCTATAGCCGGACGATTGAGCGCGGCGGCAAACGTGACGCGCGTGTCGCCTATGCAGAACGTGACATCGGCGTTGCCGAAGCGTCGTCGCGGGTCGCGCGGCTCGAACTTGTCAGCGCCGTCCAGCGTGCGTTTCTCGACGTCGTGGTCGCAGGCTATGTCGTCGAGATAGCAGAAACGCGGCTTGGTGTAGAAGTCGAGATGCAGCGGGAAGCATTACGCCGTGTGCGCGGTTATAAAGACCCGCTGTTCGTCGAAACGAGCGCGGCGGCTCGGGTAACGCAGGCGCGGCTCAATCTGACCGAGTCTCAGGCGCGTCAGCAGGGAGCGCGCGCGGCGCTTGCCGCATATTGGAACGGTCGCGCCGAGGATATCGAGACGGTCGGAGAGGTTCTGTCGGGCATACCAGCGGCGCGTGAACTTGCGACCGCCGATGCGGAACTTGCGCGGTCCGAGGTCGCGCGGGCGTCGGCAGCAGTAGCTGTGGAACAGACGCGGGCGCGATCGGACTACTCCGTAAATGGAGGGGCGCGTTTTCTGCGCGGCACCAATGATGTGGCGTTAGTTGCGGGTGTTACCATTCCTTTGGGGCGCTTCGACCGTAATCAAGGCAATATCGCACGGGCGCAGGCCGAAAAGCTGCGTATCGAACTGACCGCCGAGGCTGAGCGGCTCGACCGGCTCCGCCGTCTTGCCAGCCTTGGCGCGGAAGCTGACGCTGCCCGCGCGCGTGCGGATGCCATCGTCCTTGAGGTTTATCCGCAGACGACCAAGGCGCTCCGGCAGGTGCGCGAAGGCTATGCGCGCGGCGGCTTCACGTTCCGCGACATGCAGGGTGCCGCTGATGCCATTGTGGAGGCGCAGGCCGAATGGCTCGATGCCGTTATCCGCACCCGTGATCTTCAAACAGAAATTGACCGGCTGACCGGGCGCTTCGACGCCGCTGCCAACAGGGGGACTAATCCATGAAAAAGACAATCATCACCCGGCTTGCCGTAGCGCTTTTCATCATCGCGCCTATGGCAGCCTGCAGCAGCAGCGAACCCACCGAGGAACACGGCGAGGAAGGCGAACCAGCAAAAGGACCGCACAATGGCCGACTTTTGAAGGATGGCGATTTCGCTCTTGAAATGACCATCTTCGAGGACGGTGTGCCGCCGCAGTTCCGGGTCTATCCGACCAAAAACGGCAAGCCGGTCGATGCAAAGACCGTGCAATTGACCGTGAAGCTCAAGCGGCTGGGCGGTGACGTCAACACGTTCCCATTCAAGACCGAGAAGGATTATCTGACGGGACAAGGCGTGGTCGAGGAACCGCATAGCTTTGATGTCGAGGTTGTCGCGGTGGAAGGCGGCAAACGCCATGTCTGGCGCTATGCCAGCCCCGAAGGCCGCACACGGATTACCGCTGAAGCCGCTAAGGCTGGTGGCATCGAGATTGAGACTGTCGGGCCAGCGACCATCGGTGAGACGCGCGAGCTTTATGGGACAGTCCAGTTGGCGACGACCGCACGGTCGGAGATACGCGGACAGTTTCCGGGTCGGATTGTCTCAGTCACAAAACAGGTCGGCGACACTGTAAAGCGGGGCCAGTTGCTCGCGCGGATCGAGTTCGAGCGAGTCCTTGCAGGTCTATCCGGTCTATTCGACGGTGAGCGGCGTCGTTGCCGAACGCAATGGCAACCCCGGCGATGTGACCTTTGACCGCGCACTCTATGTCATTACCGACCCTGCGCAGACGACCGTCGTGTTCAACATCTTCCCCAAGGATTTGGGCGCGATCCAGCCCGGCATGGCGGTGGAGATCGAAACGATGGAAGGCACGGCAATCGCGGGGGCACGTCTCGGCCAATATCTGCCCGACGGCAATGCCGAAGCAGGCACGGCGCTTGTGCGGACGTCGGTCCCCAATCGAGGTGGGCGGTTGCGTCCCGGTATGGCACTGCGTGGCCGTGTGACGATCAACGCGGCTCAGGTGCCGCTGGCGGTGCGCACCGACGCCTTGCAACGCTTCCGCGACTTCACGGTAGTTTTTGCCAATTACGGACAGGATTACGAGGTCCGCATGCTGGAACTCGGGCGCCAGTCGCCTGAATGGACCGAGGTACTTTCGGGCATCAAGCCCGGCACGCGTTATGCCGCCAAGGGAGCCTTTCTCATTCGCGCCGACATCGAAAAGTCGGGCGCGAGCCATGACCATTGATCGGGGATAACTGACATGCTTGCCCGTATCATCGGCTTTTCCATCCGCCAGCGCTGGTTCGTGCTTGCTGTCGTCGCGCTGCTCTGCGCGCTCGGCATCTATAGCGCGACTAAGCTCCCTATCGACGCTGTGCCGGACATCACCAATGTTCAGGTGCAGATCAACACCGAGGCGGAGGGCTTTTCACCGCTCGAAGCCGAACAGCGCATTACCTTTCCCATCGAAACCGCAATCTCTGGTATTCCGAAACTTGCCTATACGCGATCAATCTCACGTTACGGGTTGAGTCAGGTCACAGTTGTATTCGAAGACGGCACCGACACCTACTTCGCGCGCCAGCTCGTTAACGAGCGCATCCAATCAGCGAAGTCGCAACTGCCGCCAGGGATTGAGCCGCAGCTTGGCCCTCTGGCTACGGGACTTGGCGAGATATTCATGTATGCGGTTGAGCCGAAACCCGGCGCGCGCAAACACGATGGCTCGGAATATACGCCAAGCGATTTACGCACACTGTCCGATTGGGTCGTGCGTCCGCAGATGCGGACAATTCCCGGCGTTGCCGAGGTCAACACAATCGGCGGCTATGCGCGCCAATATCATGTCACGCCCAATCCGCAGCAGCTCGCTTCACTGAAATTGTCACTAACCGATATTGTCGAGGCGCTCGAATCTAACAATGCCAACAAGGGCGCAGGCTATGTCGAGCGTGCAGGCGAACAGATATTGATCCGCGTACCGGGTCAGGCAAAGGATGAAGCCGACCTGTCGCAAATCATCGTCGCAACGCGTGGCGGTGTTCCGATCCGCATCGGCGATGTTGCAGAGGTCGTGATTGGATCCGAACTGCGCACCGGGGCAGCTACTGAAAACGGCAAAGAGATTGTGCTTGGCACCATCTTCATGCTGACTGGTGAAAACCCTCGCGTGGTTGCGCAGGCCGCAGCCGAGCGGCTAAAACAGGCAACAAAATCGCTACCGCCGGGCGTAGTCGCGCACCCGCTCTACGACCGCACCGAACTGGTCGATCGAACTATTGCGACAGTCGAAAAAAATCTGGCCGAAGGCGCGCTGCTCGTCGTTGTCGTGCTGTTCCTTCTATTGGGGAATATCCGTGCAGCGCTTATTACGGCGGCGGTCATTCCAGTCGCTATGCTGATGACACTGACGGGTATGGTGCAGACGCGGACCTCGGCCAATCTGATGAGCCTGGGCGCACTGGACTTTGGCCTGATTGTCGACGGCGCAGTCATCATCGTCGAGAATTGCTTACGCCGCTTGGGCGAGGCGCAGCATAAGCTTGGCCGCTTGCTGGATCGCGATGAACGCTTTGGGCTGGTCGCAAGCGCCAGTGCTGAGGTTATGAAGCCGAGCATTTTCGGCGTTATCATCATCACTGTAGTTTATCTGCCGATCTTTGCACTAACGGGGATCGAAGGCAAAACCTTCCATCCGATGGCGATCACCGTCGTCATGGCACTGACCGCAGCGTTGCTTCTCGCCCTGACCCTCGTTCCCGCCGCTATCGCGCAGTTTGTGACTGGCCGCGTTGAGGAAAAAGAAAACCGAGTGATGAGCTGGCTCAACCGCCAATACGCGCCGTTGCTTGATGCGACCATGAAGCGCGGCAAGCTGATCATCGGCGGCGCTGTTGCGCTTGTCTTAGTTGCAGGCGTAGGCGCAACTCGACTGGGTTCGGAGTTCATCCCGAACCTCGACGAAGGCGATATCGCAATGCACGCGCTGCGCATCCCCGGCACAAGTCTGAGTCAGGCAATCAAGATGCAGGAAGCACTTGAAAACCGCATTCGAAAATTTCCCGAGGTCGAACGGGTGTTCGCCAAGATCGGCACGGCCGATGTCGCAACTGATCCGATGCCGCCATCGGTTGCGGATAACTTTATCATGCTGAAAGACCGCAAAGACTGGCCCGATCCGCGCAAACCGCGTGAGCAGCTTGTTGCCGAACTGAACAAGGCTGTCTCGGAAATCCCCGGCAACAATTATGAGTTCACCCAGCCAGTGCAAATGCGGATGAACGAGCTGATTGCGGGCGTTCGTTCGGATGTTGCGGTCAAGCTGTTCGGTGACGATCTTGATCAGTTGCTCGAAAGCGGCGGTGCCGTTGAGGAAGTGGTTGGTTCGATCCCGGGTGCCGAGGATGTCAAGATCGAGCAAGTAACGGGACTTCCCGTTCTTGCTGTGACACCCAAACGGGACATGCTGGCCCGCTATGGCATCAACTTGAGCGACGTGCAGGATGCAGTCGCGACCGCCACCGGTGGTCGTGCGGCGGGACAAGTATTCGACGGCGACCGGCGCTTCGATGTCGTCGTCCAACTTCCCGAGGAGCTACGCACCAACGTCGATGCGCTTGGTAGTCTGCCGATCCCCATTGGCGGCGACGGCGAGGCGGGCTTCGTTCCGCTCGCGCAACTTGCCGACATTGAGCTCTCGGTTGGTCCCAACCAGATCAGCCGCGAAAATGGCAAACGCCGCGCGGTTGTCACTGCCAACGTGCGAGGCCGCGATCTGGGGTCGTTCATTGCCGAACTGCGGACCAAGATTGAAGCCGAGGTAACGCTCCCCGAGGGCTATTATGTCGAGTATGGCGGAACATTTGAACAATTGCAGTCAGCTGCGACACGACTCCAGATTGTTGTGCCTCTCGCACTGCTCTTGATTTTCGGGCTGCTTTTCACGCTGTTTGGGTCTGCCAAAGACGCTGCCATTGTATTCTCGGGCGTACCTCTCGCACTCACTGGCGGCATCGCGGCTCTCGCGCTACGCGGTATTCCGATGTCGATCTCCGCAGGCGTCGGGTTCATCGCACTGTCTGGCGTTGCCGTGTTGAACGGCGTTGTCATGCTGTCCTTCATCAAGGACTTGCGCGAGCGCGGGATGAACATCGACGAAGCCATCCGTGAAGGCGCACTGACACGTTTGCGACCTGTGTTGATGACAGCATTGGTTGCATCATTGGGATTTGTGCCAATGGCGCTCAATGTGGGCGCTGGGTCAGAAGTGCAACGACCGCTCGCCAGCGTCGTGATTGGCGGGATTATCTCCTCGACGATCCTGACCCTGATCGTATTGCCTGCACTTTACCGCTTGATCCATAAGCGGGAAGAGCAAATTGCTAATACGAATAAGGAAGCAGTCGCATGAGCGAAAAGCATGGAACAGACAACGGCGGCCACGCGGGCCACAACCACGGCGCGGGAGCCAGCACCAAACGGCTTGCCGTCGCTTTGTCGCTCACCTCCGTTTTTCTCGTTGCAGAATTGGTTGGCGCATTCCTCTTCGATAGCCTCGCGCTTCTCTCGGACGCCGCGCATATGTTCACCGACTCTGCTGCTCTCGCCATTGCGCTTGCTGCGGTCAAAATCGGTCAACGCCCGCCCGACGACAAACGCACCTTTGGTTATCGCCGTTTTGAAATTCTGGCTGCCGCATTCAATGCAATTTTGCTCTTTGCGGTAGCGGGTTATGTTCTGATCGAAGGCGTCGGTCGTTTCTTTGAACCGAAACCTGTTGAATCAGTTGGTATGCTGATTGTCGCTACCATCGGACTTGTCGTGAACATTATTTCTATGCGGGTATTGGCGGGCGGAAAAGATGACAGCCTCAACGTCAAAGGAGCCTATCTTGAAGTGTGGGCTGATATGCTCGGCTCGCTCGGCGTGATCGCAGCGGCAGTTGCCATCTATCTGACCGGCTACAACTGGATTGATCCGATTGTTGCCATCGGTATCGGCCTGTGGGTGTTGCCGCGTACTTGGGTCTTGCTTCGCGATACAACCCACATCCTCTTGCAAGGCGTCCCTCGCGGGTTCGACCTGAAGGCCATTCGAGCAAAGATGGCGGAGGTGCAGGGCGTGATAGGTGTTCACGATCTGCATCTTTGGTCGGTCGCAGGCGACGATGCCAGTCTTACGGCGCATGTTGCAATTGCGGACGGCAGCGATCCAGAAATTACCCGCCGTGCCGTTGTCAGCTTGCTCGAAAATGAATTTAACATTCACCACGCGACAATACAGACAGAAAACGCTCCTTGTGGAGATGCGGAATCGCTACATACCTGAAATGCGCAGAACATGCGGCAAATGTAGCGGTCGTGACCTGCCCTCAGAATAAATCAACCCACAGCGACTGACGGTTAAAGGGAGCAAAGCTGCTGGTTTGCTCTCCATCTGTGGACGCCCCTAAAGATGCAAGCGGTTTTTGAGAGGGGTGCATGTAGTCGGATGCTGCCATCTGTCCGGCCTCTTGATGCAGCATAGCTGCGGGCCCGTATGGGAGTTCGCGGACCGGAACCACATCACAACAGCGTGCTCTTGGCACGGTGGAGAGCACTGGTTCTTCCGGCCCCGTCTCGCCGACTGTTTTGCCATACCCTCCTTCGGTCCGCCTACATCCCGACGACCTCGGACGCGGTTGCGAGCTTAGCCCGCCGCCACGACCGGAGCCCGGTATTCTTCTCCCCTGCTCATCACCGCCCAGACGATGCGCGCGGTCTTGTTCGCAAGTGCGACAGTAACCAGCATGCGCGGCTTTCGTGCGAGCATCTGCTCAAGCCATGAGCCCGCAGGCGCGCCGCGTTTGCTGGCATGGAGCACGACCGCGCTGCTGCCCAGGATAAGCAGACGCCGCAACGTTCGCTCGCCCATCTTCGAGATCGCCCCGAGCCGCTGTTTGCCGCCGGTAGACTTTTGCAGCGGCGTAAGCCCGACCCAGGCTGCAAAGTCACGTCCCTTCCGGAACGTCTCAGGTGGCGGTGCCAAAGCAACGAGCGCGGTTGCGCCGATCGGTCCCACGCCGGGGATGGTCATGAGACGGCGGCACATCTCGTCCTCACGCGCACGCTTGGCGATCTCCTTGTCCAGTTCGGCAAGCTTGCTATCCAGCTCGTCGCGCAACGACAGCATCAGGCGCAGCATGTCGCGCGCCGTTGCCGGTACGGTTGCGCTCATCTCCTGATCCTCCAGAATATCTGCCAGCATTGCGACGTGCGAGGGTCCCTTGGGCGCAACCCAGCCATATTCTGCCAGATGCCCGCGAATGGCGTTGATCAGCTGGGTACGCTGCCTGACAACGAGATCGCGCGTGCGAAACACCATGGCGGCCGCCTGCTGCTGCTCGCTCTTGACCGCCACAAAGCGCATGTTCGGTCGCTGGGCGGCTTCGCAAATGGCTTCGGCATCCAGCGCATCGTTCTTGTGCCGCTTCACGAACGGCTTGACATAGGCCGGAGGGACAAGCCGCACCTCGTGACCGATCTGCGCAAGCTCCCGGCCCCAGTGATGCGCGCCTCCGCACGCCTCGAGCGCTACGACGCAGCGTGGCTGCTCTGCGAAAAAGTCGAGTAGCTTGGTCCTGCGGATCTTCTTGCTGAAAAGCACATTGCCGCGCTCATCAGCACCATGCGCGTGAAAAACATTCTTTGCGATATCAAGACCAATGGTAGTAAGTTGTGACACGGACGCCTCCTTTAGATGTTGTTCAACACCTCCATCATGGCACATAAATGCCGCCGGGGGGCGTCCACCCCATCACAACATTCCAGACATCCGCCCTGCTCGCGTCAATCTAAGAAAACAGTCATACGCGCGGGGTTGCAGACGCAGGAACAGAACATGCTAAAACGCTGCTGTGCGGCACCCTGACGGGCTTGCAGCACCTCTTGGCCTGGTGGGTAGCATAGCTCCACTCATTGCCCACCCGACCTCGTCGAAATCAGCGTCTAACTGAATAGCACCTCAACAGTAAGAAAGGTGCATACAATGTTTACTCAATTCAATCTCTACCACGTCGATATTTCCAACCATCCACATTTGCATGTCTTTGCTCCGCAACGTGATATCGCTGAGGTGCTGATCCAAGCCTATCTCCTCACCAAAGGTATCGAGGACCGATCGTATGGAATTCATGGTGCTGTTCCCCAAAATCTATCGCGGCTGGAACGGGAGCATTTGCAAATAGCTTGTGCCCAAAACGCCTCCGGTCTGGGAGTTTACGATAGTGAAGACGGGTGGGAGATATTCAGCGTGTTTGATTATCCTAAATAGCGTTTCCGCAAAAGCGTTCTACCCGCGATACGGAAGCGATGCCATATATGCAGAGTGTCGCTTCCGCCCCCGCTGATGTCAAAAAAGCAGAAGTCCTAGAGATTTACGCAGAGCTTGATCCGGGTGCCTCCAATACGCCGGACGGTCGCAAGCGATAGCCGTACACCTCCGACAAACTCTTCACGACCTGGTGGAGCAGTTTGGCTTTTTTGATAGGGTTTACTTATCAAGCACTTTCGTACCGAACACCCTGAATTTTTGAATGTGGTTGTCTCCAAGTATTTGGGACAGCATATCTTTCAGCGGCAGCGAATATTTGAGTCAATTTTCAGCTTACGCTATGCCATGCTGACTTGGACGATATGGCATCACTGATACGTCCGAAGTTATTTTCCTGTTGCCGACACGCTCGAGGATAAACCGGTGGATAGCGAGCAGCTTGGTCATATCTTGATTAAGCTAGGACTGGCAAATAAGAGTTGGGACGTTACCGAACTCGATAGTGCCGTGCATGACTTGTGTGTCGCAGCGTTGCTAAAAGCGCCGCTCCATTAAAGCCAAACACGGGACTTCGATATCTAGTTACATAGGTCTTGCAGCGCGGTGAAATTCAGCGGCGAAGCTTGGCCAGCGGAAACATATCCTTCAAACTTTTGATACATCGACAAATACCGTGGCAATGTGCTTTGAGTATGACTGTTCAAACCGCGGCTCTTGAAACTGCCAAAATCGCCAAGCTTTTGGATGAGTGTTACGGCTACGCCATAGTGCTCATCATTATTGCCATCGAATCCAGTAAACGATTTATATTGCCAATTGGCAGCTGCTACGGCTTGCGCACCTTGAAGCTGCGCAATCCCATCTTCGATAATTCCCCACATCCAGAGGATGTTTATCGTGTCACTCACCACGTCGGCGGACCGGGATTGAGTGGGAAACAATCCCGAATACTGACGCTTTATCGCCCAATCATCAGCCCCGGAGACGAGGTCTCGGATTAGCACTGGATCGACCTGATTATTCAGCTTCATGGCATCCATAATTTCAGCAAGCATGAATACGATTAGTCGTTCGCTATCTTTCAACTGCATGATTTATCCCTTTCTTAAACTTGAGGTATTGTAGAGCGCGACCTCTTGGTTCAAGCTTTTTCTTTTTGGCTCATCAGATAGCGCGTTATTCAGCCGTCACAATCGAAGCGGGGAGCAAAATTCGGGCGAACTTAACAATCCGCCGACTTTATAAGTGGGTGTCGGCAGCTGAGATTCACCTCCTCCCTTGGCGCAGCGGAAAGCGTTGCAAGTCGAAAAGCAATTGCAAATGAATCGGCAAAAAATCTGGGTCCAACGATTGCCGATTTGCGCGCGCGGCGTAACGTCGCTTAGGGAGATCACATTGGTGCTTACCGACCGGCAAATCAAAACGCCGCCTGGCCAAACGTGGCAAGCAAAACAAGTGCGGCGATTGCTTAATCGGCTTGACGCCGCCACTGAAAACGCAATCTGGAGCGCGCAAATCGCCGTACAGATCGGAATGGCATTGACATGTAAGACCATCGCGCAGGCTTACAGGTAACGGGTAGCTCAAACGGATGAGTTTGCGAGCAGTCCAGGCAGTCCAATGTTCAACGGCTTGCCGGATTGGGTGCGCGCGATTCGGCGCAAGGGAGAGGATGTCACTTGCTTTTCGCTGTCAAGGCCGACGGGGACACAACGCCTTCGGATTTGTGTTGCGCTCTTTTGATCAGAAAAGCGGCGTTTGAGCAAACCGCGCATTCAGCAAAACTAAATCTTCCTGTGTCTTCGCCGTCGAAGATGGATTAGGCAACGGCTAAAATTTGAAGGGAATTAAATTGGCACAACCGTCAGAACGGCAGCGAGCGAAGGCTAAACGCGCTTGCCGGCATTTATACCCGAGCGTGGTGCACCACGATCACATAATCGAATTTGCAAAACTGTATTTACAGCGCGAACTAACCAAGAAAAAGCGCAGTTTGGAATTTCCAAACATTTGGCCTGACCTGATTGACACACTTTTGGGGCATACTTGGCTAAATCCGCCGGTAAAAATCTGCGGTCATTGCAACAACATTGACGGACTGTTGAAATCGATTGGTCCAGGTGGTGTCAAATTGCCTTTTCCTCCAAACTTTTCCGCGTCAGGCGCCGAGATTGCGCGATTATTGGGTGGCGGCAATCCTGCCGCTCAGGGTGTGGCGAGAAAGAGATTAGTGGCGAATGTCAGAGCGCAAGCATTATTGCGACGAAAACTATTGATGGACGATTACAAAAAACGGCGCTTCGCCATCGCCAAATTCATACAGTTGCTGTAGTCCTTTTGGGCGTTGCTGACCTCATTGTTGACAGCGAATGTATCGTAAAAATTTGTAATACCGGATGCATCAACCGTTTGGAAAAATGCTCTGCCGACTCCAGCGTTGGCGGCTTCTAGAATCACGCCCGTTAACCCTACGGTTGCAGATAAGTCAGCAACAACAGGGGGTAATAAAGCCCAGGCCGCAAGCATCGTCAGTCCCATCGAAACGGAAAGTCCCAAATAATGCAGTAACTCATTATTCGATGATTTCAGTTCGACCACCCATGGACGCAATCAAATCATCGGCGCTCATCAACCATGCACGCGCCAAGGCATCGATCTCAGCACGGGAAACGGCATCACCGCACGTGATCGCTATAAAGCGCTCAACAGGCATCCCAGTGGCCGCAGCCAGTCTCACATATGGGGTGTTGTTCTGCATTAGCCATGCATCAAGCCAGTGAGTCCCCGTCGCGATGCTTTCTGCAATGTAACCGTTGTCATCCCAGCGATTTGAAATTCTAGGAATTGGCTGTTGGCCTTTGCGTCTCATTTTCTACCCTTGGAGTCAGGGATGACATATGAGAACATAAATAGAACATGTGCAAGTGCCAAATTGCGCAGAGTCCAAATCGGAACCACAAATGCGATAGCCCATGTGATAGCGATGTGATAATTTTCGTGATCGCGGCGGCCAAGAAAACAAGGATTTCTGCACTTTTCAGAAAATGGTCGGGGAGACAGGATTCGAATAAGAGGTCCTCAGATGATGAGCTGGCTCCACCTACAGTGTTCGATCAGTTCAATGTGAACTATTACGGGTGTGGAAAAGCAGTTTTATTGGTCAAATCCAGCCAAAGCATATCCAAAAACAAAGAAAAATTATTAAGTTAGCTGGGGCACCTCGTGTTGACATCGCAGGGGTCGCAAGTTCAATCCTTGCTACGCCCACCATTAAAAGCCCCGCCAGCCTAATAGGTTGGCGGGGTTTTTATATGCCACTTGCTTATGGGCGTGCTCCTTGCCCTGCCTGACGCGGCTAAATATTTGTTTTTCCCAGCCGTATTTTATCACAGAGGACACATTTTGTCTTGGCTTGTCTAAAACGGCATTTCGATAATGAACCAGAGCTATCGCGCGATTTTATGCAAAATGTCATTATTACAGGTCAATTATTGCAAACGTTTTCCACGGCTTATAGAAATTTAGGCCATAAAGGATGCTAGTACGGATCCCTGCAGCCAGTGCGACCATTGGTATGTTCGTGCATAAGATCGAATGCTCATGGTGGGAGCACCCCTTTTGGCGATCATCTCAAGCCATTGCCTCAGACAAGCAGCTGGCGATGCTCCAACAATCAGGCGCCGAGTTTATCATCATTGATGATGAAAAGGGCATTGCATGCAGTGAACTCCATTCTCCGCAACCCGCAGGATTGCCGTTGGTGTCATCGAAGCCATCATCCCACGAAAAACGCCGATCATGGCTTCAGCCAACGCAACAAAAAAGTGGGATTTCCGGAAAGGAAAGGCGCGCCGAAGTAAGAAAGGCACGCACTATCTTGAACCGCTCTAAACAAGCGGTGAAAGAAATGTTTGATAGCGCGCGGATGGGACAGGCAATCCAAACCCGCAAAATGGCGTCCATGGTTCGCCAGTTGACGGCATCTCTTGATAAGGATCCGACCATCATCCTCAATATGGCGCGTCTAAAAACAAAAGATGATTACACATATCTCCATTCGGTGTCCGTGTGCGCATTGATGATAAATCTTGCGCGCGTTATGCGGTTGGACGAAGCACTCGTTCGCGAGGCAGGTATGGCCGGGTTGCTGCATGATGTAGGCAAACTCGCTATTCCTGATGAAATATTGCTCAAGCCATCTAAGCTGGACGAAGTAGAATTCCAGATTGTGAGAGATCATCCATTGGCTGGCTACAAAATATTGGCGGCATCTGGCGGCGTCAGTGCCGCTGCGTTGGATGTCTGTCTCCACCATCATGAGAAGATGGACGGAACCGGCTATCCGAACAAGCGAAATGGCGACGAGCTGAATCTGCTGACGCGCATGGCTTCGATTTGCGACGTTTACGATGCGATTACCTCACAGCGCGCCTACAACAACCCTTGGACACCTTCTGACGCATTGGCACAGATGCAAAGCTGGAGTGGACATTTTGATCAAATGATCTTGCGCTCGTTTGTCGAAAGTCTTCAGATTTTGCCCATTGGCACCCTCTTACAGCTGACCAATGCACATTTGGCTGTCGTAATCGGCGAAACGGAAAGCGATTATTCGTTGCCGAAAGTGCGTATTTTCTATTCGATCGAAAAGGCGGCAATAATAGATTTCTACGATATTGAAATTTCAAGATCGACCTATAACCCGCAAATTTCAGGCGTTGAGGACCCCCTTGTATGGGGCTTTGACAATTGGGATCAGATGAAATCTGACCTGCTTGAGCGTGCACCTTTTCAATCTTCGAAGATGTAGCAGGAACCTGAGACAAAGTGACTGTCTTTAGTTCGACTGACTCACCTGCGGCTTGGCGGGTTGCCAGTCCATTTCTTATGCGCTCGGGTGAATGCACTCAGGTCGCTATACCCCAGCAGCCATGCGATTTCGCCAAGCGGGCGGGTGTCTTCCATGAAATATAGCTTGCACATATCCTTGCGGACCTTGTCGAGCAGGTCACGAAACGACATCCCTTCCTCCACCAGCTTGCGGCGCAGGGTGCGCTCGCTCATCCCGAAGGATGCCGCCATCCGTTCCAGCGTAGGCGGGGATTTGTCCAATTCGCTGGTGAGGTAAAAATAGCTTAAGGCCAAATGTCGCTTGCCCTCCATCATCCAATTTGCAGGCTGCGCATAACGTTCCGATGCTGCATTAAACAGCACCGGATTGGCAAAGGGCGAGGGCCGGAACACCTGACGTCCGGCGATCTCCATGCGCGTTTGCGGCATTCCAAATTGCACCGGACAACCAAAGGTGGCCTCGTAAATGGACGGGTCAAACTGGGGTTGATGCCGGAAATGCATTGAGCGAAGCAAAGGCGGCTCGTTCAGCACCTGACGCGACAGGCGCGCAAAGGTTACAGCCGAAAATTCCACCATAGTCGCGTAATCCTGAAGCAGGTCGGGCGAATAATCCCACGTGAAATAAGGCTGCTGCCCATTTGTGTGAAAGGTTGTGTGCACGATGTTCTGTCGGAGCGGCTGAAGCAGGACATGCGCCTTGATAACCGACGCCAAGTCCGTTTCCAGCCGTGTCGCATAGCCGAAGTCAGAAAAATTCTGCATCGCGGCTTTCTCCCCTAAGCGAAGATGCACAGCCGGATCATGGAAATGGCTTTGCAACACCCGAAAAAAGCGAATGGTCACGTGCCATGAAATACGGCTAAGCGGGTTTCGCAACCGACTGTCATCAAGCCCGACAGCGGCCAGAATCTCCCGACGATCGCCGCCTTCCGCAACCGCAGTGCGCAAGATCCGGACGGCAAGGCTTGCCGACATGGTGTCGGGTGGGATGGCCTCCCCGTTCTGCAACAAATCGTCAATCCAGTTGTAAATCGACAACGCCCTCCTTTGCGACGACTGGGTGTTCAACACGCGGCGCGCCATAAGGCAAGCAGGATTTGGGCAGCGGCTTGCGGCGTTGGATTTCGCTCGCTAAGTCAGGGGCATGAACCTTGCATCGCTTCTCGCCCAATTTGAACCGGGTGCCCAGTCCCAGAAAATCGCCATTCCGCCAAGCTGGCATCAAGGGCGAACCGCTTATGGCGGCCTCAGCTCTGTTCTGGCCTATCAGGCGGCAAAGCTATCGGCAGATGACCTGCCGCCGCTGCAATCGGCCCAGATCGCCTTTGTGGGGCCATTGGCGGGCGATGTCGACATCAGCGCGCGTTTACTGCGGCGCGGCAAAAACACGGCCTTCATTCAATCCGACATTACCGGCGCAGACGGGATTGGTCTGACCTGCAACTTCATTTTCATGAACCGTCGCCACAGCCATCTCGATTATGCCAACATTCCTGCGCCCGACCTTCCGCCTGTACCTACAGCCGGCACGGCGCGCAGTGGGCCGCCAGAATTTTTTACCGGCCATATGCAATATCCGGACAAAAGGCTTGAGCTTGGGCTAGCAACCAACCGGCTTGCAAGTTGGCACCGTCTGACGGATCACGAAGGACTTGATCACATTGCCGAACTCATCTGCATCGGCGATGCCTTGCCGCCGTCTGCCATGGGGTTGATGACTCAAAAGGGCATGGTGAGCTCAATGAACTGGCAGCTCAATATGCTGACCGATGTACCTTCGACCGAAAATGGCTGGTGGTATTTGTCGAGCGAAACGCATCATGCCGCCAATGGCGCCAGCAGCCAATATATGACGGTGTGGAACAGCCAGGGCCAAGCCGTCCTGACCGGCATGCAATCGGTCGCAATTTTCGCCTGAATAGCTTTTAAGCTACAGGTCTATTGCGGGCAAAACGCAAGGCGATGAAGACCAGGCCAATGACAATGAAGTTGTCGACGAAGGTTTTGTAAAATAGCCAATGGTCCGTGGTCAAAAGCTTGGCGGCGCCGTAATTCAAACCTGCCATGATGAGGCCAATCACGCCCATCACGATGGCAAAACGGCCCGGGTCGATATCCGAATAAGGCATATAGCGAGCCAGTCCTTTGCCGATATACGGCCCTCCGCGTAGACCATCGATGATAAAGAAACTGGCTGCAATCAGCCCTGTTATTGTCCCGCGCAGTTTGATCCATTCGTCATCGTTGAGCCACAGCGCAAGCCCCGCCGAAATACACAGCATGACGATGCCAAACAGCGCAAGACCGCCGGTCACGTCGATTTTTGTTATACGCTGAAAAATGACCAAAGCAAAGCCGACAGCGATGCCCAGCAATGCAGCGGTCTGCAGATCAGTGAATTTTGCGACGAAATAGAATAGCAAGCCGGTAGCAATATCAATCGCGAACGGCAGCCGGTTGTGCCGCGCAAACACGCCGCTGTTCATGCCCTTGGCGTCTTGTGCCGCCTTCATGCTCTCGCTTATGCTGCCAGTGCTGGTTGCTGAGTTCTCGATATTTTTCGGGATAGGCGGGAGCGCGCCCCTTATGGCTTTCATACACGATCATGCCGTCAACGCGGGCAACGACACCAGTGGTCCACAGCCCCATATAGCCAAGATCAACCTCAACCACCCTGCCGTCGGAAAGATTGGCACGCAGCAGATGGTTTCGGACAGATTCCGGCCCAAAAATGGGGGTATGGTCAGCGCTGTGTTCAACGCCAAGCATAAACAGGCTGGAGTATAAACCGTCACTGCGCGCACGGCTTGAGACGCTGAATGACAAACCGTCTACCGAGAAACGCCGTGTAGGATATCGCCACCACGTAAAAGCCATATGCTTACCCTAGAGCGGCCTGCTTTTCCTCGGCGAGCCGGTCGAGCTCAGCGCGGCTCTTCTTTTCACTTGAGGATTTAAGCTGGCCACAGGCTGCCATGATGTCGCGGCCACGTGGCGTGCGCACGGGCGCGCTGATACCGGCTTCGAAAATTATGCTGGAAAAACGCTTGATCCGTTCGGGGTCGGAACACTCGTAAACCGCGCCGGGCCATGGGTTGAAGGGAATGAGATTGACCTTTGCGGGCAGCTTGTACTGGCGGATCAGACTGACAAGTTGGCGCGCGTCTTCATCGCTGTCGTTCTTGTCCTTCAACATCACGTATTCGAATGTGATCCGCCGCGCATTGCTTATCCCTGGATATTCCGCACAGGCGCGCAGCAATTCGTCGATGCCATATTTGCGGTTAAGCGGCACGAGTTCGTCGCGGACCTCCTTGGTGACCGCATGCAAGGAGACTGCTAGGTTGACGTTAATCTCTTCACCGGCCCGCTCCATCATCGGAACGACACCCGACGTCGACAGGGTGATACGGCGGCGCGACAGCCCAAGGCCGTCGCCATGCATGACGATTTTGAGCGCATCGCGAACGTTGTCGAAATTATACAGCGGCTCACCCATGCCCATAAGGACAATGTTGGTGAGCATGCGGCCATCGGCGGTATAATGGCCGACATCGTCGTCCTCATCCTCATCCGCTGCCGCAAAGGCCATGTTGCCTTTTGGCCATTCGCCAAGCGCGTCGCGGGCGAGCATGACCTGGCCGACAATTTCGCCGGGTGTCAGGTTGCGCACCAGCCGCATTGTGCCTGTATGGCAGAATCGGCAATTCAACGTGCAGCCGACCTGGCTAGAGATACACAGGGTCCCCCGATCGGCGTCGGGAATAAACACCATTTCATAATCCTGCGCATCGTCCGTGCGCAAAAGCCATTTGCGCGTACCGTCGGAAGATACCTGCGCCTCGACAATCTCGGGACGGCCAATGACAAAACGATCCGCAAGCCATGGCCGCATTGTCTTGGATATATCGGTCATGGCCTCAAAATCGGTCACGCCGCGGTGGTAAATCCAGTGAAAAACCTGCTTCGACCGCAGCTTTGCGGCCTTTTCATCAAGCTGTGATTCTTCGAACAGCTGACGGATTTGCAAGTGGCTTAGTCCCATCAAGTCCATGCGTCCATCGGCGCGCGGGGTGATGGCGCGCGGGGTGACAACGGGATCGATATGGCCGGGAATCTGCATGATGGCCGCGGATATAGGGTGGTTATAGTCGAAAAGCCAGCAAAGCCGCTGACTATTTACGGACGATGGATACCTTGGTCCCGGGTGCTTGATCGGTCACGATGACATCAGCGCCGAGTTGCGTCGACAACGCCTCGACAATGCCAGTGCCAAGTCCGGGCTTCCGGTCTTCTGCGGCCTTTGGCATTCCCACCCCGTCGTCTGCGACGACCAACGTCCATGCCTTGCCTTCGGATTTATAACTCACCGTAATGATGCCATTCTGGGTCCGGCCAGGAAAGGCATGCTTGAGCGCGTTGATGATCAGTTCAGTTACCACAAGGCCAAGGCTGACCGACGTGTCCGAATCCACCACGCTGTCATCAACATCGCTTGTAAGCACCAACCGTTGCGGGTCACTGATCATTGACGCGCCAATGCTTGCGCACAGATCCGTAAAATAGGCTTTCAGCGCAACCTTGTCGACCGTGTTGGATGACAAATGCTTCTGCAGCATCGCAATCGACATGACACGGTTGTGCGCATCGCGCAAATGTTCGCGGCTCTCGTTCGACTGGACTTTTCGCGCGCTCTGCAAAAGCACACTGGCGATAATCTGCAGGCTGTTGGCGACACGATGTTGGATTTCATACAGCAAAAGCTGCTTGTCGCGAACTAGGTCATCCCTCACCTTATCTGCAAGTCGCTGAGATGTGACGTCAGTGACCGCCAAAACCACGCGGATGCTTTCAGCTTCAAAATAATCAAGCGTATGCGCGTTGATAAGCAGGCAGAGGGTTTCTTTGCCGGCACGTACCAGGTCCATTTCATACACATCGATCGCCGCATTACCTGCAATGGTGGCGCGCAACAGAGAAACCAGTTGGCGCACATTCCATTCGCCTTCGCCAAGATCGACAAGTTTTTTGCCGATGATGCCGGAGCAATCGACGTCGAATGCAGCACAAAATGAATTGCTGGCAGCAATGATTGTTAAATCCTCGTTCAACAACACAAGCGGCGAAAAAGAAGAAGATATCAACGCGATCGACATACTGTCGGCGTGTTCAGGTAGGCGATTCACCGGTTTTTCCATGGCATAAAGCCGAAATGAACTGGAGACTCGCGGAGCGAAAGCCTTTCCCAGGCGCATATTCTGAAGCAGAAATTTCAGACTGTAGGCTCTGTTACCAGAGTTGCATGGTTAAGGTGAATCAATTCGGCCGCACGTTTTTGTTCAGGCCTGCGCATCCCAGCGCAGCAGCGTCGATCGCGCTTGGAGCGCCGCGCAGACTGTAAGCGTCGACAATCGACCGTCCGTCGTCGCCAATCGCCTCAATACTCAGCGAGGTCGACGAACGCATGGCTGCTACAATCGCCATGTCCATGCGCCGGTCGGTTGCCCAGACCGTTCCTCCCGCCGCCTTTAACCGGAAGCGCCGGCCGCCTGCGCTCAGCGTCACGCCGCTATTTACTGAACGGTCGCGCGACAAACGCACATAGATCTGGTGCGTGATGCCGCGTTTCGGCCAAAATCCAATGGCCATGAAGGCAGGCCGCTTGGGCGTTCTCAACGTTTCATCAGGGGCCGATATGGCATAGCAGCGTGGCGTCGCAGGATCGCGAAATGCCGCCCACCCCTGATAGACGCCCAGCCGGTCTTTGGCCAACAGGGGGATGGCGAGCGCAAGGGTCGAAGTAAGGAAACACAGCAACCAGCCAGCGGTTTTCAAGCCCGCTCCCCCTGCCCGCTTCCGTCAATGACCAGCGCCTCGACGCCGTCACGGATCATCACCATGCTGCCTTGCGCGAGGCTTGGCGCAATCGGCGCGCCAAAGCGTTCCATGGGCGGTGTCCCTAGCAGAAGCCCGCGCAACACCCGCGCGGTCATTCCATGGCAAATAACGAGCATATCCTGTTCAATGGTCAGTTCGTCCAACCATTCCGACAGCCGGGCTGCAACATCATCATAATATTCACCGCCGTCGGGGCGGACCGAAAACAGGTGATGCTCCTTGTCTACGATCGGACCGATTTCTGCAGATATGTCAGCATAGGTTCGGCTGGACCAACGGCCGACATCGATTTCGAGCAAGCGGTCGTCGCGATTGGTATCATGCCAGTCCGCGTCGATTTCCTCCGCGACCAGCGCAAGTGTTTGCAGCGCACGGCCAGCAGTGGAAGACCAAAGCTGCGGCCGTGCGTCATCATTAAGATAGTGCCCAAGGGCGCGACCCATATGGCGCGCCTGTACACAGCCATCCCAAGTCAGCGGTGTATGCAACTCCGCCTGCCCCTGCATGCGCGCGACCCTGTTGAATACAGTCTCCCCATGCCGCGCGATGAAAAGCCGTTTGCCGTTTGTTGAAATCCCCATAGCGGTCTTATTCCACAGGATATTGTTTGAGGCAAAAGCTATCGGCTTGCCCTAATGGTCAAAGCGGCTAAGAAGATTCGGCATAGAAATAGGGTTTTTCGGCTGGTTTGCTGACCGCCTGGCCCGACAAGGGGATTTTGAATGAGAGCCACCATCGAACGCGCGACCCTGCTGAAAAGCCTGAGCCACGTCCAGTCCGTGGTGGAGCGCCGCAACACCATTCCGATTTTGTCCAATGTCCTCATTGAAGCCAGCGAAGGTGGCAAGATCAAGCTGACCGCAACTGACCTCGATTTACAAGTGGTTGAAACCTTCGCAGCAGATGTCGAAATGCCCGGTGCGACCACTGTTTCGGCGCATACACTGTTCGAAATCGCACGCAAATTGCCTGATGGATCGCAAGTGCAACTGCATGCAGCTGACGGCCGTATGGCAGTGAACGCTGGCCGTGCGCGCTTCTCGCTTGCAACCTTGCCGCGTGATGATTTCCCGACGATTGCCGAGGGCGAATTGCCCACATCTTTCGAAATTCCCGCAAGCTCCTTGATCCAGATTATCGACAAGACACGCTTTGCGATTTCGACCGAAGAGACACGGTATTATCTCAACGGTATCTTTCTGCATGTCACCGACGATGCCGAGCCTGTTTTGAAGGCAGCGGCCACCGATGGCCACCGCCTTGCGCGTGTCACCCTGCCGCGCCCCGCTGGCGCGGAAAATATGCCCGACATCATCGTGCCGCGTAAATGTGTTGCCGAGATCCGCAAGCTACTCGACGAAAGCGGCGGCAATGTTATTCAGGTCGACTTGTCGGCGAGCAAGATTCGCTTCACCTTTGACAGCGTGATCCTGACGTCAAAGCTGATTGACGGGACGTTCCCCGATTACAGCCGGGTGATCCCCACCGCGAATGACAAGCTTCTGCGCATTGATCCAAAGGCCTTTTCGCAAGGTGTAGACCGCGTTGCGACCATCGCCACCGAAAAAACCCGTGCCGTCAAAATGGCGCTCGACAAGGACAAGATCACTTTGTCCGTGACGAGCCCCGAAAACGGCACTGCGGCGGAAGAAGTGTCCGGCCAGTATAGCAGCGAAGGCTTCGAAATCGGCTTTAACGCGCGTTATTTGATGGACATCCTGAGCGAGATCGAAGGCGATGTTGTCGAACTGCATTTGGCCGACGCCAGCGCACCAACGCTGATCCGCGAGAATGACAAGTCAGCGGCGCTGTACGTCCTGATGCCGATGCGGGTTTAACCGGTCCATAAACTGTTGCACCCTGAGCCCAGGCTCAGGGCGTTGCTTTTGCAGCATCTCAGGTTCGGATATTCTGTGGTCTAAACGCTCATTCCGCCGCTTCGGCCATCATGACATTTTGCGGGCCACGCACCACGATTCCCGGCAGCGCACCAGTCATCACGCCTTCACGGAAGGTCACTACTCCAGCCTTTACCGTCGCGACATAACCGTCAGCCTTTTGGAGCAAACGCTTGCCACCGGCGGGCAGGTCGAACGCCAGCCATGGTTTGCTCAGTTTCAGCCGATCCAGATCAATAATGTTGATATCCGCGAGATAGCCTGGCTTCAGTACACCGCGGTCGTTGAGGCCATATAGCCGCGCGGTGTCGTGGCATTGCCGCTTAATGGCGTTCTCCAGCGTGATACGCTGCCCGGCGCGGTCACGCACCCAGTGTTGCAGCATGAATGTCGGGCTGGCGGCATCGCAAATCGTGCCGCAATGCGCACCGCCATCTGACAGGCTGTTCACACAGTCATCGCGGGTTTGAAGCTCTTCAAGGAAGTTCAAATTGCCGTCGCGATAATTGAGGATCGGAAAGTAAATGAACCCTGTGCCATCGTCCTGCATCAACAGGTCATAAGCATATTCTGCCGGACTGACTCCGGCGGCCATGGCGCGTGCCATCACGCTTTCATCCTGCCGTGGCTCGTAATTGAATTCGGGTCCCATTTCAAAATGCACTGGCCAGCCGCCTGCCACAATACGAAGGAAATCGATGATATCGCTTTCAGGAAATACCGAATCTTCCGATATCATCCGCGCTTTGAACGCGGGGTCTTTCAGGCGCGTAACCTGCTGCGCCCAAGGAAGCATTTCAATCTCTGCCCATGCTGGCTTGAACCGGAACGGGTGAACGGTTCCCTGCCATGCCATGATAATGCCATTGCCCCGCAGTGCAATCTGCGCGACGATATTGGCACCATTATCGTTTTCAGCAATCATGGAAGAAATTTGTTCCTCCAATGGCATCTCCTTGGCGATGGATTGCAACGCGGCGAAGGTCACCGGCAATCCGGTTTCGCGGCTCAGCGCGCCCATCCAGCCAAACTCATCCCAGTCGCGTTTCATGTCGCTTGCCATTTCAAACACGCCATATCCGACGCGGCCCATTGCGCGGCCAATACCTATCAATTCTTCCTTCGTGGCGGTGGTTCCGGGGACGAGCTCACCGTCCACCGACTTGTGCAACACCGTGCGCGACGTTGAAAAGCCAAGCGCGCCTGCTCTTATACCCTCTTCCACGATCCGCGACATTTCGGCGATATCGGCCTCAGTTGGAACCGCGCCCGGCATTTCGCGATCACCAAGTACATAAGCGCGCACCGCACCATGCGGAACATGCGTTGCAACGTCGATGGTGCGCGGGCGGCGCTCAAGCGCATCCAGATATTCAGGGAAGGTTTCCCAATCCCAAGTCATACCCTCGGCCAGCGCGGTGCCCGGGATATCCTCCACCCCTTCCATCAGGCCAATGAGCCATTCATGCTTGTCTTTTTTAGCAGGTGCAAAGCCAACACCGCAATTGCCCATGACCACCGTGGTCACACCATGCCAGCTTGATGGCGCCATCTCGCTATCCCAGGTGGCCTGCCCGTCATAATGAGTATGGATGTCCACAAAACCTGGGGCGACAATCTTGCCGGTTGCATCGATTTCTTCGCGGCCTTTGGTGCTGATCTGTCCAACCGCCGTAATCAGGCCGCCGTCCACAGCAACATCGGCAACAAAGCGCGCCGCGCCTGTGCCATCAACGACGGTTCCACCTCGAATAACAAGATCATGCATGCCGACTCTCCTCAATTCTCGGGCGTCAGCCTATCATCTTTAATCGGGCAATTAAACCTTTGCTTGCAGGCGTGATCCAGCTGGAACGTTGTGCCAGAAGAACGCGGTTAGCTGGCAAGTATGTTGATCGAAAATGCGATCACGCCGATGTTAAACACAAAGGCAGCAATGCTGTGGAAGATAACGACCTTGCGCCACTGGCCATCGGTGATCGCTACGTCGGATGTCTGGAACGTCATGCCAAGCGTGTAGGAAAAATAGACAAAATCCCAATAATCGGGCGATTTGGTATTCGGAAATTCGACGCCGCCACGGTCGCCACCGCCACGGCTATCATCATAAAAGAGATGTGCATAATGGATCGCGTAGATCATGTTGGAAAAGCACCAGGCAATCACCAGCGTGACGATAACGAGGGCAACCGACAAGTGGCTGGGCGCTTCGCTCTTCGACAGCTCAGCCGCCACCGCCGTCAATATCGTAATCATGGTGACCGTAGTCAGTGCGAGCAACAATATGCGATCAGCGTCTTCGGGCTTGGCCTTTTTGCGAATGCCAGCTGCGTCCAGCTGGAACAGAGGCCGAAGGGTCGCTGCATAGCCAAGGGCGGCGACGTCAAAGCCAGCCATGACCGCCTGATACCAGGGCAGCCACAGCCCAAATGGCAAGGCCGTCAGGCAGAGAAACAGAAAAAGACCATAACGCCACGGTAGGAATGCCGAACGGGGCGCTTTGCCTGCCATCCTATTTTCCGCGTTGGCCAAGCAACCGAAGCCGCAAGGCGTTCAGCTTGATGAAGCCTGCAGCATCCTTTTGGTCATAGGCGCCAGCATCCTCTTCGAACGTCACAACCTTCTCACTGTACAGGCTATTCGGCGATTTGCGTCCAACAACGCTCGCCATGCCCTTGTACAGCTTCAAACGCACGGTTCCGGAGACATGCTCCTGGCTGTGGTCGATGGCGGCCTGCAGCATCTCGCGCTCGGGCGAGAACCAGAAGCCGTTGTAAATCAGCTCGGCATATTTGGGCATGAGTTCGTCTTTAAGATGCGCCGCGCCGCGGTCAAGCGTGATGCTTTCAATGCCACGATGGGCGCGCGCATAAATCTCGCCACCCGGCGTTTCGTACATGCCGCGCGATTTCATGCCGACGAAGCGGTTTTCGACGAGATCAAGCCGTCCAATCCCATGCTTCCGGCCAAGATCGTTGAGGGCGGCCAACAAGGTCGCGGGCGACATCGCTTCGCCATTGAGGGCAACGCCGTCGCCCTTTTCAAAATCGACGGTGATATACTCGGGTGTGTCGGGGGCATCCTCTGGATTGACTGTCCGCGAATAGACATAATCAGGGGTTTCATCCCACGGATTTTCAAGGACTTTGCCTTCGGACGAGGTGTGCAGCAGGTTGGCGTCGGTGGAGAACGGGCTTTCGCCGCGTTTGTCCTTGGGCACCGGAATCTGATGCTGCTCGGCCCATTCAATAAGGCGCGTGCGGCTTGTGAGGTCCCATTCGCGCCAGGGTGCAATTACCTTGATATCCGGGTTCAACGCATAGGCCGAAAGCTCAAACCGCACCTGGTCATTGCCCTTGCCCGTTGCCCCATGCGCGATAGCATCAGCGCCAGTTTCCGCAGCAATTTCGATCAACCGCTTGGAAATAAGCGGGCGTGCGATCGATGTGCCCAAAAGATAGTCGCCTTCGTAACGGGCGTTGGCGCGCATCATCGGAAACACAAAATCGCGGACAAATTGTTCACGCAAATCGTCAATGTAGATATGATGATCGGGCACGCCCATCAGGACGGCTTTTTCTCGCGCAGGTCCAAGTTCCTCGCCCTGCCCCAGATCGGCGGTGAAGGTGACGACTTCACAGCCATATTCGACCTGCAACCATTTCAGGATGACGCTCGTGTCGAGACCGCCCGAATAAGCAAGAACAACCTTTTTGATGCCGTGTTTAGTCATGTCACATTTTTTTCCGAAGCGAAGATATCTGCCCGCGCGCCTAACAGCTTAGGCAGGGTTCGACAACTCCCAGAACTGCCAAAGGCCAAGACCTAGAAACATCGCGGCTGCAATGATATGCACCGTGCGCAGCGAAATCTTGGCAACCAGTTGCTCGCCCAAATACACGGCAGGGACATTGGCGATCATCATGCCCAAGGTTGTACCTGCCGCAACGGTCCATATGGCATGATATTGCGCCCCAAGCGCGATGGTCGCAACCTGGGTCTTGTCGCCCATTTCGACCACGAAGAAAGCAAGCGTGGTTGCGACAAATGCGCCGCGCTGCGACGCGACTTTGACATTCTCATCGACCTTGTCAGGAATGAGCGTCCACGCCGCCATCAAGACAAACCCAATCGCCACGGCATAACGCAATGTGTCGCTAATGAAGATGCTTGCCAAGGCGCTTCCGGCCCAGGCAGCAAGCGCGTGATTGGCGATCGTGGCGGCAAAAATGCCGGCAATGACTGGCAGCGGCTTTTTGAATCGGGTCGCGAGCAATATGGCAAGCAACATGGTTTTGTCGCCGATTTCTGCAATCGCCACGAGCAATGTTGATGTAAAGAAAATTTCCATGAAAACATCCGGGGTCAGGCAGTTTTTTCGACGCAATGCCACCGGCCACCCCGCCCGACCGGTGCGGATTGCCGATGCCATTGGTCTCGCCTTGAACCAAGATGACCCATAAAGATCATATGGCCCCACATACACCATGACCTCTCGGCCAAATATGTTGATGCATGTCCCGTTCGGTTGGAACGGCTGGCTACTCCCCAGATGACTGGACTGCGGTTAGAGACCACCGCATGAAAATGCAAGAAAAGATGCAGATGCCGTCCAACCAGACCACCCTGCGCACGACACGCGCCGGTCTATTCAGACCCAGACGGATCGATTTCAATCGTGTTTTTACCCCGTCCCATTTGGCGGATCTTAAATTGTCTACGGTTCCGGCGATAGCGTGCAAACGCCAACAGCAGGAATAGCGCCATGATTGCGCACAATGCGTAGGCAACAACCTCTCTTGTTTCCATTAAAATATTATATCCTGCAAATGCGAATTCGCGCCCAGAATTAGTCCGCAAAAACTGCGTTCGCCGCTAGTCGAAAATTCAAGCAGCAACAAGTTGTAAAAATGTCATTATTACTGGTTTCATAGTAAAAACAATTGGTTAACCTACAACCGGGCTTGCAATCAGACATTGGCTGCCTTCGGAAAAAGCCAGCTGGCGTACATCGTCGACGAAAAGACAGTCTCCCATTTGGCCAATTTGCGCGCCCGACGAGATCTGCCCAACCAGGGGAACCACAAAATATGGACCGGGCGCATCGTGCTGCGCCAATTGTTGAGCACCATTGATATACCAAAGCTTAAAATAAGGACTGGATGCGAGCATGTGTCCACCAATCGCCTTTCCTGATCGCACGTCAGCATAGGGCGCGGCATTCGAAACCGCCACGCCATCATCAAGATGCAGTTCGCGCGGCCGGCCATAGTCAAACAGCCGATATGTCACATCTGCATATTGCTGCACCTCGACCAGCGTTATGCCAGCGCCAATGGCGTGGACGGTGCCTGCAGGAATGTAGAAATAGTCGCCAGCCGCCACTGGCTTCCAGTCCATCAGCGATTCGATCGCACCTGACAAGGCGGCTTCATGTAATGCATCTGCGGTCAGCGGGCGTGTGGTTCCAATGCCAAGCACTGCCCTGGGCTCAGCATTCACCACGAACCAGCATTCTTCCTTGCCGGATCCAAGCCCGCGTTCATTTGCCTGCTGGTCATTGGGATGCACCTGAATGGACAGTTTTTCGGACGTGAAAATCCATTTGACCAGCAGCGGCAGCGCGACATTGTCCGGCGCCTCATACCACACCTCACCAATATGACGCCCGTCTGTTGTTCCAAAGACAATGGACACATCGTCCCGTCCCCATGGTTTATCGACTAGATGCTTGTTCAATTTCATGAGCAATCCATGACGCGCCTGTAAATAAAATGCCAGCGTAGTTTTTTCTTTTGTCCGTCGGCAACAGCCGTTAGGGGAAGCGCAACAATAAATTCTCCCCAGGGCGCCAATTTTCACTGGAGCCAGTTCATGACCAATTATGTAACCTGCGCCGGGCTTCGTATCGCCGCCCAGCTTGTCGACTTCACCGAATCCCGTGCCCTTGTCGGTACGGGCATAAAGGCAGATGATTTCTGGCAGGGCCTCGCCGATACGCTTGATCGTTTCGTGCCGCGCAATCGCCAGTTGCTGTCAAAGCGTGACGATATTCAGGCGCAGATCGATACATGGCACCGCGCCCATCCGGGGCCCATTACCGACATGGAAGGCTATAAGGCGTTCCTGCGCGACATCGGGTATCTTGTTGCTGAGCCAGCCGCATTCAGCATTGGCACGCAAAATGTCGATGCGGAGATTGCGACAATGGCTGGGCCGCAGCTTGTGGTGCCAAGCCTCAACGACCGCTTCGTCCTCAACGCCGCGAATGCACGCTGGGGAAGCCTATATGACGCGCTTTACGGCACCGATGTGCTTTCGGCGCCAGCGGCCTTGCCCGGTGGCTATGACACCGCACGCGGCGCAGCCGTCGTGGCTTATGCCCGCGGCTTTCTGGATGACGCTATTCCCGGTTGGCAAGCTGCCCTGGCCGGCGACACATGCGCCTATTTCATAACCAAGGCGCAGTCAGGCGACGCCATCCGCTATCTGTTCAAGCATCATGGCCTGCATATCGAGGTGCTGGTGGACCCTACCCACCCCGTAGGTGCGACCGACGAACTGCACATCGCCGATGTTATCGTTGAATCCGCCTTGACTACCATAATCGATCTCGAGGATTCGGTCGCGGCGGTCGATGCCGATGACAAGGTTGCAGCCTATACCAACTGGCTTGGTCTCATGCGCGGCGACCTGGTCGCAAGCTTCGACAAGGGCGGCAAAACGCTCACTCGTGCGCTTGAGCCTGACCGGGTGTATGACGGCCTGAAGTTGCCCGGACGCAGCCTGATGTTCGTGCGCAATGTCGGGCATCTGATGACCAATCCGGCGGTTTTGCTGGCAGACGGCAGCGAAGCACCCGAAGGAATATTGGACGCGCTTTTTACCTCGCTGTGCGCGTTGCACGACCTGAAAGGTCTAGGCACCCACCGCAACAGCCGCGCCGGCAGCATCTATATCGTAAAGCCAAAGATGCACGGCCCCGAAGAAGCCGCCTTCACCAACGACCTGTTCGACGCGGTCGAGGATGTGCTTGGCCTTGCCCGCCACACCATCAAGGTAGGTGTCATGGACGAAGAGCGCCGCACCAGCGCGAACCTTGCAGCATGCATCCACGCCGTTCGCGACAGGATTGTGTTCATCAACACGGGCTTCCTTGACCGCACCGGCGATGAAATGCATACCGCGATGCAGGCTGGCCCCATGATCCGCAAAGCCGAGATGAAGACATCGTCGTGGATCCAGGCCTATGAAGCGCGCAATGTCCAGATCGGTCTCGCCTGCGGACTAAGCGGCAAGGCGCAGATCGGCAAAGGCATGTGGGCCGCGCCCGACATGATGGCCGACATGATGGTGCAGAAAATTGGCCATCCCAAGGCAGGCGCGAACACCGCCTGGGTGCCATCACCAACAGCAGCGACCTTGCATGCGATGCATTACCACAAGTTCGACGTCTTTGCGCGTCAGGCGGAACTGGCCAAGGAACCAACGCCCGGACTTGACCCGCTGCTGACCATTCCCGTCGCGCCCGTCGGCCACAATTGGTCCGACGAAGATGTGACTCAGGAACTGGAAAACAACGCGCAAGGCATGTTGGGCTATGTCGTGCGCTGGATTGACCAAGGCGTCGGCTGTTCCAAGGTGCCGGACATCCATGACGTCGGACTGATGGAAGACCGCGCCACTTTGCGTATCTCGTCACAGCATATTGCCAACTGGCTGCTCCATGGGATCGCAACCGAAGCACAGGTTGACGCGGCACTCACGAAAATGGCGGCCAAGGTGGATGCGCAAAATGCAGGCGACCCGCTTTATGAAACACTCACCGGGGACAGCCTTGCGCTCAAGGCCGCCCGCGCGCTGATCTTCGAAGGCGTGGCGCAGCCCAATGGCTATACCGAGCCGTTGCTCCACAAATTCCGGCAGGAAAAGAAAGCCGGCGCTTAAGGCGTCCCGGCTTTCTTAAGCTGTTCAGCCTTCCAGTCCATCGCCCGGCGGACACGTTTTTCTACGGACGGATGCGAGTAGAATATGGCTTCCTGCAATGCGGATGGGCGGGGGTAGCGATATTCCGCTGTCTTGACCAACGCCGCCGATAACGCGTCGGGCAAATTGACCGTGCGCAACGAATAGGCATCTGCCTCGCTTTCACCCATGCGGGTCACGCCATTGAGTACAGGTTGCGCAACCAGGCCCAGCACCGAGACGATGAGCAACAAAATGGGAAGTCCTTCCGGGTCGCCAATCTTGGCCTTACTGCCAAACGCAGCGGCGACGCGGTCAAACAAGCGGTCGGCCAAAAAGAAGCCAAGCATCGCGATAAAGATGATCACGAAAACCATGCGCCATACATGACCAAGCACATAATGCCCGATCTCGTGCCCCGTCACCGCCTTGACCTCGTCAAGCGAGGCCTGTTTCAACGCAACGTCCGAAATCGCAATCCGCGCTGAGCCAAAGACGCCTGATACATTAGCGGTAAAATTATTCGATTGCCGCGAGCCGTCAAACATCAACACCCGGTCATGCGGAATGCCAGCTTCATCGGCCATGACCAGAAGCGCCGCGCGTACTGGGCCTTCAGGCACTGGCTTGTAGTTGTTGAAAATCGGCTCGATCAAAACAGGCGAAAGCAATATTGTTGCCGCTGCCGCAAATGCCGCCAGACCGCCCGACCACAGCCACCAGCGTTTGCCAGCGCGGCGGATCAGCGCGTAAACACCCAGAAAGAAAAGCCCGCCAAGGACGCTCGATAAACCGATACCGATGGCATTCTGACCCAGAAAGTCAGCCAAAGGCTGGCTCGTCCGGCCATAGGATTTTTCAAAGCTCCAGTCCTGGAATATGCTCCACGGTAGGCTGATGACAGCCGATACCAGGAAAAAGGTGACGCAAACCAGCAGGGTCCGAAGCGCCCAGCCGCGATTTTGCAACTTCGATGACAGCCGATCAAGCAAGCCTGCGCGAATGATGATCCAGGTAACAACGACGCTGACAACGAGGCCACCCAGCATCAGCCAGTGGGTTGCCATCGTGTAGGATGCTGCCTTTTGCAGAGCCTCCGGCCCAAGACTATCAATATAACGCGCGGTTTCGACCGCTGGATCAAATGCCATGCATACCCCCTCTGTTGAACTGTATTAGCTATATCATACAGCAGCCCCATGCAACAGCGCATCTTGCCTGATTGCTGTTCACATGGTTTATTCAGATGATGTGGAGGATAGTTTTCGGTTATGGCGTGATAATGGCGGTGCTGGTTTTCCTGGTCGAATGGCTGGATTACAAGCATGCGGTCGATGGCTGGTCTGCCGAAATTTATACGGCCTGCATCGCAGTCCTTTTCGTAATCATTGGTATTTGGGTCGGCCGCCGGTTGACGGCGCGGCTACCGCATCAAAATGTCCGAAATGACGCCGCCATGGCATCATTGGGTATAAGCGCGCGCGAATTCGAAGTTTTGGAATTGTTGGCGGCCGGGCACGCAAACAAGGTCATTGCACGGCGGTTGGCAATCTCGCCGAACACCGTGAAAACGCATGTTGCGCGCGTTTTCGAAAAGCTTGAAGTCGCCAGTCGGACACAGGCAATACACAAGGCGCGCGCGCTCGATATCCTGCCATGACATCACAATTTGGGTATAAATCACCCGTTTGGGCGATGGATTAACGCGGCCAAAGGTCATAATCTCGACTGCATTCGCTTCAGCAACGGGAGTTCAAATATGGGCCGGATAATATCTGTATATGGCGTCATCGCCGGGGTCACCGTCGCGCTGCTCATGCGCATCGCAATGACGCTGTTTCCAGAAGGTGGCACAGCGGGAATGATTGCCGGATTTTAGTCGATGATCATTGGGCTGAGTTTTGTATTTGTAGGCGTGAAGCGATATCGTGATGTTGCGCTTGGTGGTGTCATCCGCTTTTGGCAGGCACTATGTGTCGGCTTTGGTATCGCGGCAATTGCCTCCCTTTTCTACGTCGCGGCTTGGGAGATATATCTGTATTTTACCGACTATAGCTTCATGAACGATTATTCGCGTGTCGCGATTGAACAAGCGCAAAAAGCAGGCAAGTCCGCGTCAGAAATTGCGAAGCTGGCCCAAGAAATGGCAGGTTTCAAGGCGCTCTACGCAAACCCGATCAGCCGCATGGCGCTGACGTTTATGGAAATATCGCCTGTCGCATTGTTAATGCCGGTCATTTCGGCAACGCTGCTTCGCAACAGCGGCTTTTTGCCGGCCAGAAACTAGCTATGCCACCGCGTCGATAAACCGCTCTGCGTCCAGCGCGGCCATACATCCGGTACCGGCGCTGGTGCACGCCTGACGGTAGATGTGGTCCATGACATCGCCGCAGGCAAAGACGCCCGGCACGCTGGTTTCGGTTGCTTGCCCCTCGAACCCGCCGCGCACCTTGATATAGCCGCCAGCCATATCGAGATGGCCTTCAAAAATGCCGGTATTGGGCTTGTGCCCGATCGCGATGAAAACGCCATGCAGATCGATATCTTCGGTGCCGCTGCCATCGGTTGCGGCGATCCGCATGCCGGTGACGCCCATATTGTCGCCCAAAACTTCGTCGAGCTTGTGGTTCCACTTGATGGTGACCTTGCCTTCGGCCTCGCGCGCAAACAAACGGTCCTGAAGAATTTTCTCTGCCTTCAGCTTGTCACGGCGGTGGACCAGGGTGACATGGCTTGCGATGTTCGCGAGGTACAAGGCCTCTTCCACCGCCGTGTTGCCGCCGCCGATAACCGCGACTGGCTTGTTCCGGTAAAAGAAGCCGTCGCAGGTTGCGCACGCAGAAACACCCTTGCCCATGAATGCAGTTTCGCTTGGCAGGCCAAGATATTGCGCGCTTGCGCCAGTCGCGATGATGACTGAATCCGCGGTATACTCGCCTGCACCGCCGGTCAGCACAAAGGGCCGCTTCGAAAAATCGACCTTTTCGATATAGTCGTTTTCGATGCGCGTGCCAAAACGTTCGGCGTGCTTGCGCATGCGGTCCATCAATTCAGGGCCCATCACGCCCGCATCGTCTCCGGGCCAGTTGTCGACTTCAGTCGTCGTCATCAACTGCCCGCCGATCTCGACACCCGTAATCATCATCGGCGTCAAATTCGCTCGCGCCGCATAGACGGCGGCGGTGTAGCCCGCGGGACCGGATCCAATGATGACAACGGGGGCGTGGCGATTTTCGGTCATGAACGGTCTTCCTGATTCTGTTGGCTGCGGACATAAGCATTCGTGGCACGCTGGCCAAGGGCAGCGCCGGACTTATCCCCATCAAATTAGGGCTTCACATGTGCAAGGCCGCAACCTATCAGTCCGACTTTATTCAGGAATAAGGGAGCAGCTCATGGCCAAGGTCACCGTAATATCACGCACTGGCGAGGGCCGCGAGGTTGAAGCCGAAAACGGCCTGTCGTTGATGGAAGTCATCCGCGACAACGGCTTTGACGAATTGCTCGCCTTGTGCGGTGGCTGCTGCTCCTGCGCAACATGCCATGTTCATGTCGATCCCGCCTTTGTCGACCGCCTGCCTAAAATGGGTGAGGACGAAAATGATCTGCTCGACAGCACCGACCACCGCAACGAAACCTCGCGCCTGTCGTGCCAGATTCCCGTCAGTGACTCGCTCGACGGCCTGATCGTGACCATTGCGCCTGAGGATTGATTATTTAGACAATGCGGCTTCGTCCCAGTGGGATTAGAGTAAGCGCCAAATTTGAAGGTTGAACCCTCCACCAGCCCCTCCCGCAAGCGGGAGGGGAGTATCGATGCCTCGCATCACCCCCGCATCGCGCTGTCGAATGACTCCTCGATCACCGGATAACCGTGCCCGTCGGGAATGCAGAGCCAGTTTCCGTCCTCGCGTTTGTCGACATAGGTAAGCACCGTTGACACCGGATGGGCGGCAGCGTGGGCGGCGGCGGCATCGAAATCTCCGAACATTGCCAGCCGTTCGAGGTTGCGCCGTGTCGGGAAAATGATCTTCACTTCGCCGCGTTCGGCCTTTTCCAGTACTTGGGCTGCCGTTGCCCAAAAAAGCATCCGGTTTTCGGTATGGTCAACGGTGGCAAGCGGCGTCGTGTCACCCGCATCCACCAGATAGAAACGCGTATCAAATACCCGCGAAGCGCGCTCGAACGCGGGCGGGCGCCAGCGCGACCATGGCACAAGCTGTTCGAAATCAGGTACCCAGCCAAAGCGGTGGCAGATGGCCTGCAGGCTTTCGCCAGCATGCAGTGCAGCGCGCGCATCAATGCAATTGGCCGCATCCGAAACGCCAGACAGCCCAAGCGCAAGGCCAGCTTCCTCGATCGTCTCGCGGATCGCCGCAAGCCGAGCAGCCGCCTCATCGAGCGGCAAGGCGGATCCAAGCATCTGCGCAAAGTCGAAATCGGCGGGGTCTACCTTGCCACCCGGAAAGACGGCGGCACCTCCGGCAAAGGCCATCGCCTTGACTCGCTCGACCATCAACAACAATGGCGCACCCCCATCCGGATTTTCCCGGAAGATCACCATCGTGGCCGCAGGCGTTGCAACGGGCAAAGGTTCGCCGCTGATCGGGTGGTTGGTCAGTTCTTTATCCATGTGCGCACACAAGCATGCTTTAGATAAGGGTTGAAGCGGAAAGTTCCTTTCACCCGATTTCGCGGCCATATTGCATCGCGACTGCATCCGTGTCAGCGTGACATTTGAAATGGAGTTGGCATGGGCGTCATTGAACTGTTGAGTCTGGCCGGAAGTTTAAGCTTGCTATCTGGCTGGCGCTTCTACCTGACCATTTTCGCGACCGGATTGGCGATGCATTTCAACATCGTGCCACTGCCGGAACATTTGAAAATGCTTGATGTCCTTGCCAACCCCTGGGTGCTTGGCATCAGCGCCATTGGCGCCGTGGCGGAGTTTTTTGCCGACAAGATTGCGTGGCTCGATTCGATCTGGGACGGCCTGCATACGCTGGTTAGGCCAGTGGGCGGCGCGTTGCTGGCGTTGGCCATCGTCGACAGCGCTGATCCAACCTGGCAGGTCATCGCCTTTCTGCTCGGCGGTAGCGCGGCCTTTGCCAGTCACGCAACGAAGGCAAGCGCCAGAGCCGCGGTAAACACCAGCCCAGAACCGTTCAGCAATGTCGTTGTATCCACACTGGAGGATGTGACCACAAGCGGGCTCTTGCTGTTGGCCTTCGCCAACCCGGTGGCTGCGCTCATACTGGCGCTTATTCTGCTAGGCCTTGCGATTTGGGCGTTATGGGCTGGCTACCGGTCATTCCGGCGGGTGTTTCCGAAGCCACCGCCTGTTCCATCGCGACCGGCGCAGGAGCAACCGCCGACTGAGTAGGCGCTCCCGTGCCTGCGGCAAATATGACATTGGAAATCTGCGCCCGCACAGGCGGCTGCGTGCCACCAAGCCCGGCATACAGGAAGCCGCCATTTTCGAGCGTCTGGAGTATCCATTCCCGCTTGTCGGGCTCAACGACAAAACATCCCTCGCTTGATCCGGGACGGCCTCGCGCAGCGACATGCTGCGCATTGAAATAACGTCGGCGTTCGGGCACATAGCTGTGCACGACAATGTCGCGTGCGCGCATTTGGCTGTTCGACGGCTCTAGCCCGTCCAGACGCAGCGACAATCCATTGATCCCGGAATATCGCTCGGCACCAAGCGCCGCGCCCAGCGAAGAGGTCAGGCTTTGCTGAACGTTGCTGAAGAAACTGGCATAGCCGTCATCGTCCGGGTCGGATCCAATGCCATGGGCCACGCGAATGGGCGAGTCCAGCCCGTCACCATTGCGCAGATCGACACGGTATAACCGCGGCTCGTTGCTGTGCTTGGCAAAGTCGACAACCACAATATGTGCTGGCCCTTCATTCCGGCCAAAGGCACAGAAATACCCGCGATATTTCTCCAATGCCGTGTTGAAAAGCGCAGCTTCCAGGCGCTGCGGCGGTGGGGAAACCGTCTCGGGCGTATAATAGCCATAAGATATGGCCCGCTGTGCCGTTTCCAATGTCGCACAATCCACCATCGGGCGGGCAGCGGGCAAGGCATAATGCGTCTGACCGACGGTGCCACCCGTCCCCGGCTGAAAGACGACAACTGGCGATACAGGGGTCGAAACCTCCTGCGCGGCAGCAGGCAGCGCTGTCATAAACAGGCCAATTGAGATGATATTTCGAACAGCCATATTATTCTTCCGTCTGACACGCGCCAACGTTCAACAATATACGACCTCTTTTGCTCCATTATGCTGCAAATGCGAACAGATGCAAGTTCAGGCGAAAACCTGCCTTGAAATCGGGCATGCTTCGGCCCATTTTCAGAAGGACGCGCCCACTTGCGCTTTTAGAACAAATCTGGAACAACCGAACTATGTCACTCACCCACATCAAGGTGCGCGGTGCGCGCGAGCACAATCTCAAGGGCGTCGATATCGACCTTCCGCGCGATAAGCTCATTGTTATCACGGGCTTGTCCGGTTCGGGCAAATCCAGCCTCGCCTTTGACACCATCTACGCCGAGGGGCAGCGCCGCTATGTCGAATCGCTAAGCGCTTATGCACGCCAGTTTCTGGAAATGATGCAGAAGCCCGATGTCGAGCATATCGAGGGGCTGTCGCCGGCCATTTCGATCGAGCAAAAGACCACGTCGCGCAATCCGCGCTCGACGGTCGCCACCGTCACCGAAATCTACGACTATATGCGCTTGCTGTGGGCGCGTGTGGGCGTGCCCTATTCGCCAGCGACTGGCCTGCCCATCACCGCACAGACCGTCAGCCAGATGGTCGACCGCGTCATGGCCTTGCCCGAGGGCACGCGCGCCTTTCTGCTCGCGCCGGTTGTGCAGGGCCGCAAGGGCGAATATCGCAAGGAACTCGCCGAGTGGCAGCGCTCGGGCTACACCCGCGTCCGCATCGACGGCGAGATGTACGCGATTGAAGAAGCCCCGGCGCTCGACAAGAAATACAAGCACGACATCGAAGTCGTGGTCGACCGGATCGTCGTAAAGGATGGCATTCAGCAACGTTTGGCCGAGAGCTTTGAAGCCGCACTGAAGCTCGCCGACGGATTGGCCTTTGTCGATCTTGCCGATACCACCGTGGCGGAGTTGACCAGCAGCGCGGACAATGTGTCCAGCGCCTTTGGTGAAGCGCGCGCGACCTTCTCGCCGGCGCCGACCAACGTCACCGGCGGCGCGATGAAAGGCACTGGCCTGCCCGCCAACCGCATCGTCTTCTCGGAGAAATTCGCCTGCCCCGTCTCGGGCTTCACCATCGCTGAAATCGCGCCGCGCCTATTCTCGTTCAACGCGCCGCAAGGCGCTTGCCCCGATTGCGACGGCCTTGGCGAGCGGCAGGAGTTTGACCCGCAGCTTGTGGTCCCCAACGAACATCTGTCCTTGAAAAAGGGCGCGATTGTCCCTTGGGCGAAGTCCAACCCGCCAAGCCCATATTATATGCAAGTGCTGTCCAGCCTGGCGAAAGCGTACGGTTTCAGCCTCGATTCCACGTGGGAAGACCTGGCTCCCGAACAGAAGCTCATCATCCTCCACGGCACCGGCGGCATGCCCGTCGAGCTGACCTTCAAGGACGGGCGCAAGGAATATACGGTGCGCAAGGCGTTCGAGGGCGTCATCGGCAATCTCAACCGCCGCTTGCTGCAGACCGACAGCGCGTGGATGCGCGAAGAGCTGTCAAAATACCAGACGTCGCAGCCGTGCGAGACCTGCCACGGCGCGCGCCTCAAGCCCGAGGCGCTGTCAGTCAAGATCGCTGGCGTCGACATCGCCACACCCACGAAGATGAGCGTCGGCGACGCGCTATTGTGGTTCGGCAGCGTCGACCAGACGCTCACCAACCAGCAGCAGCAGATTGCCAAGGCGATCCTAAAGGAAATCAACGAACGGCTTGGCTTCCTCAACAATGTCGGGCTCGATTATCTCAACCTCGACCGCACCAGCGGAACCCTCTCGGGCGGTGAAAGCCAGCGCATCCGTTTGGCCAGCCAGATCGGCAGCGGCCTGTCGGGCGTGCTCTACGTGCTCGACGAACCCAGCATTGGCCTGCACCAGAAGGATAATGACCGCCTGCTTGCCACGCTGCGCCGTCTGCGTGACCTCGGTAACACCGTCATCGTCGTTGAACATGACGAAGACGCGATCCGCACCGCTGACTGGGTGGTCGACCTGGGGCCGGGCGCTGGCGTCCATGGCGGCACGGTCATGGCCGAAGGCACGCTGAAGCAGATCCTGAAATCAAAGGACAGCCTCACCGCCGCGTACCTGAACGGCACCCGCGAAATCGCGGTCCCAAAGACGCGGCGCAAGGGCAACAAGAAGAAGCTCACCGTCCACAACGCCCGCGCCAACAATCTGAAGAATGTGACCGCGAGCATTCCCTTGGGCACATTCACTTGCATCACTGGCGTGTCTGGCTCGGGCAAGTCCAGCTTCACCATCGACACGCTCTACGCCTCGGCGGCACGGTCCTTGAATGGCGCGCGCGTCATCGCGGGCGCGCATGACAAGGTCACTGGCCTTGAACATTGCGACAAGGTCATCGACATCGACCAGTCCCCCATTGGCCGCACGCCAAGGTCAAACCCGGCGACCTACACCGGCGCGTTCACCAACATCCGCGACTGGTTTGCGCAATTGCCGGAAAGCGCCGCGCGCGGGTACAAGCCGGGGCGCTTTTCTTTCAACGTCAAGGGCGGCCGCTGCGAAACCTGTAGCGGCGATGGCCTGATCAAGATCGAAATGCACTTCCTGCCCGACGTCTATGTGACGTGCGAGGAATGCAACGGCAAACGCTACAATCGCGAAACATTGGAGGTCAAATGGAAGGGCCTGTCGATCGCTGACGTCCTCGACATGACCGTCGAAGACGCGGTCGAGGTCTTCAAGGCCGTCCCCCCGATCCGCGACAAGATGGCGATGCTCGCCGAGGTTGGCCTTGGTTATGTCAAGGTCGGGCAGCAGGCCACGACCCTGTCCGGCGGCGAAGCGCAACGCGTCAAACTCGCCAAGGAACTTAGCCGCCGTTCAACTGGCCAGACGCTCTACATCCTCGACGAGCCAACCACTGGCCTCCATTTCGAAGACGTTCGCAAACTCCTTGAAGTCCTCCACCGCCTGGTCGAACAGGGCAACAGCGTGGTGGTGATCGAACATAATCTCGACGTCATCAAGACCGCGGACTGGATCATCGACCTCGGCCCAGAAGGAGGCGTCAAAGGCGGCGAGATCGTCGCCGAAGGCACGCCAGAGGATGTGGTCAAGGTCGCCGCCAGCTATACCGGCCATTATCTGAAGCCGATGTTGACGAAGGCAAAATAGCCAATTTCCCTTACGGCTTCCGTTCCTGCCCAAAAGGGTGTACGCTTGAATCTCACGGGATAGGAGGGACCCCCCATGATACAGCATCTGAAAAAGACTGTGGCGTTGACGGCCACGGCTATCATCACCTTGTTTTGGGCCGGATCAGCGCAGGCGGCGAGCGATTATCTGTTAAAGATTGAAGGCGTGCCAGGCGAAAGCCGGGTCGCTGACGCTGGCGGCGGGGCAATGCCGCATGTCAAGAAAGAGAAATGGATTGAGCTGATTTCAGTCCAGTCCGGCACTGAAATCGCGGCCGATGGGTCGACCCGCGCCCCAGGTTACGACGTCAAGACGATCAAGACCGCGCGCGAAGCTTCGTCAGGAGCCGCGACGGGCAAACGCATGCACAAGCCCATGCCCGTGATATCACCGAACGTTGACACCGAAACCGCCGCCCTGCTGCTGCCCGCTGTCCAGAAAATCCGCGAAGCGACCGCCCGCATGACGCCATGGACGGGCTGCACAGCGGGTCAAACGATGGACGCCATCACAATTAAACAGGTGTCGACCGGCAAAGAAGGAAAAATCCTCGACCCCGTTCTGACCACCTGCGCAGCAGACTCGGTGAGCTTCAACTTCACCAAGATCGAGTGGAAATAAACCGCACCGCGTTGCTCATGTGAGCGCGGTGCAAATGGCATCCTGAAGTATTTCCCGTTGGCCCAAGTGGCGCGGCCAAAAGCCATGCGCCACACTAAACCCAACGCGCGCATGCGCTTTGGTGAGAGATTGGTCTAACTTTCCGCAGGTAGCCCAGAAGAATCCTAAAGTCCTCCAGCCAGCCACTTCCACCATCCCTATAAAATTCGCTGCTCCGCCACGCCGCATCTCGTCAAGGGAAAATGACGAGTGTAGAGATCATCAGTTGGAAAGTTACTGTCACGCGCCGGTCATGTTGGTCTGCGATGGCGCGAACGGTTTTTTTGGGAGAGTATCATGCGTAAATTGTCATCCGCCCGGCCAGTCACCTTTGCGCTGGCGTCCTGCCTCGTCGCCGCGCCGCTTCTGGCGCAGGCCGTGCCTGCATCGCCCCCTGCGCCAGCCGCACCCGCCGCTGCCCCAACCGCTGTACGCATCGGCACGCCGCCGATCACAACCAGCGAAGGCTATCGCAAGGCTGGCGAGGACGAGCTGAAGCGGCTGATCGCTGACAAGCCCAATGACCGCAAGGCGCGCAATGTCATCATCTTCATCGGCGACGGCATGAGCGTCACGACGCTTACCGCAGCGCGGATTTATGAGGGCCAGCAAAAGGGCCTCGACGGCGAATCCTACACCGCTCAGATGGACCGCCTGCCCTACACCGCCTTGGTCAGGACCTATTCGCATGACGGCCAAGTGCCAGACAGCGCGCCGACCGCGACCGCTTTGGTCTCGGGCGTCAAGACGCTGAACGGTGTCATTGGCGTCGGGCCGCAAGCGATCGAGGACAATTGCAAGGCGACCGAGCCATACAAGGTGCAGTCGCTGTTCGAGCTGGCCGAGGACCGCGGCCTTGCCACAGGGATAGTCTCGACCGCGACGATCACGCATGCGACGCCTGCCTCCACCTACGCGCACACGGCGCAGCGCGACTGGGAAGTCGATGCCAATATGCCTGCAGCGGCCAAGGCCGAAGGCTGCATCGACATTGCGCGGCAGATGGTTGAATGGCCGCATGGCAACGGCCTTGACGTGATGCTTGGCGGTGGGCGCCAGCACTTCATGCCGAACACTGCGGCTGACCCCGAATATCCGACCAAGAAGGGCAAGCGCGCCGATGGCAAGGACCTGATCGCCACTTGGCAGGCGGCTAATCCCAAGGGCGCTTATGTGTGGAACAATGAGGGCTTTGCTGCGGTCGATGCAAAGAAAGCAAGCAAACTGCTTGGCCTGTTTGAACAGTCGCATATGCAATTTGACGCCGACCGCACCGCGACCGGATCGAAGGAGCCGTCGCTGGCCGAAATGACGACCAAGGCGATCGATGTGCTGGCGAAGAACCGCAAGGGCTATATCCTGATGGTCGAGGCGGGGAAGATTGACCATGGCCATCATGCCGGCAACGCCTATCGCGCGCTGCAGGACACCGTAGCGTTGAACGACGCGCTGAAGGCGGCGATGGACAAAGTCGACATGCGCGATACGCTGATCATCGTGACATCCGACCATAGCCACAACTTCACGATGGCCGGATATCCCGAGCGCGGCAACCCGATCCTGGGCAATGTGGTCGACCAGAAAGGCAGGGCTTCGCTAGCGCTCGATGGCAAGGGATACACGACCCTAAGCTATGCCAATGGCCCTGGCGCAGTCACCACCGCGGCGCGGCCTGACCCGTTGAAGGAGGACACGCAGGCACTCAACTACAAGCAGCAGGCGTTGATCCCGCTGCCTTCGGAAACGCATAGCGGCGAGGATGTCGTTGCCCGTGCAGCCGGGCCAAAGGCCTATCTGGTGAAGGGCACAATCGAGCAGAACACGATCTACCAGATCATGCGCGCGGCTTTAGGGCTTAAATAAAGCGGGTTTGTAAAGCCCGGCAAAGTGCCCACATTTCGGGTTCGGGGGCTTTGGAACAGAGGAAAAGCCATGAAACGAATATTCGCCATCGCGCTGTTGCCGGTCACGCTTGCCGCATGCGGCGAAGGCAGCGCCTTGAACGATACGGTGAGAGTGAGCGTGCGGGAATCACTGGTTGCGACCTGCACCACGGCAGCGCAGGACCAGATACCCGAAGGCATTCAGGTCGATATCGACAAGGTCTGCGGTTGTGCGGCTGACAAGGTGACAGAGGGCAGAAGCGTATCCGACCTCGTTGCTGACCCGCCTACCCCGTCCGAAGGGATATCGAAGATTCAGGTCTGTCTGAAGGAGCTTGGCCCCGTGACGGTCAATCCGGCGGCATAAGGAAGCTGGACATAGAAAACCCCGCCCGGGGGAGGTTCCGGGCGGGGCACTTTACGCGATGTCCAGTTTGCTAGGGGTCGGACAGCACGCCTGGCCGTGGAAGGTGGGACACCCGCCACGGCCATATGGGTTAGGGCATGACCACCGTGTCAACGACGTGGACCGTGCCGTTCGACGCGACCATGTCTGGCGCGGTTACGGTCGACTTGCCGCCCTTGGCGTCGGTCAGGACGATCTTGTCGCCGTCCATCATGGCCTTCAAGCTGCCGCCGTTAAGTGTCTTCACGGTTGCTGTGCCCTTGCCGTCTGCGATCAGCTTGGCGAGATCACCCGACTTCACATTGCCGGCGACGACATGATATTTCAGGAGCGAAGCAAGCTTTTCCTTGTTTTCAGGCTTCATCAAACCGTCAAGCGTTGCCTTGTCCACCTTGGCAAAGGCTGCGTTCGATGGTGCAAAAACGGTGAACGGTCCAGCGCCCGAGAGCGTTTCGCCGAGGCCAGCTGCGGTCACTGCGGTGACAAGCGTGGATACCTCTGGGTTGCCCTGTGCAAGCGCAACGATTGTCTTGTCGCCAGTTGCTTCGGTAGCAACCATCGTATCGGTTGCCGTCGCATCGTCTTGCACGACTTCGGTATCGGTTGTTGGAGCTGGCGCTTTTTCGCTGCCGCTACAGGCGCTCAACGCGAGCGCCGACAAGCCAACTGCCCAAGTGCGTTTCAATTTCAACATCTTTCAAGTCCTTCCATGTGATCCCCTCAACGGTAAATAACGCGCAACCTCCCGAATGGATGCATGCCAAGCACATTTTATAATTGGGCTTTGTGACAATCCCGATATACGAGCGTTTCATGACTGGCCTTGCCCCTGTCCTGCGCGGTGCGACTGCGACGCTTTCTGCCGTCAGCGCGACACCGCGGCTTGATGCCGAACTGCTCATGGCGCATGCTCTTGGGATGGACCGGTCGATGATGCTTCTGCGCGCGCGGGACCTTGTCGTCCCAGACGTCTTCGCCGGACTGCTTGCGCGCCGCTTCGCGCATGAACCTGTCGCCTATATCACCGGAGTTCAGGCTTTCTGGGATCTGGAGTTGCGCGTGACCCCCGATGTCCTCATCCCCCGGACAGACAGCGAAACCTTGCTGGACGTGGCGCAAGACTGGTTCGAAGGTGATCGGATGCCAGCGCGAATCGCTGACCTTGGCACAGGCTCGGGCGCGCTTTTACTGGCGGCATTATCGATCTTCCCGGCATCAGAAGGGTGCGGCATTGACTCCAGCATGGCCGCACTTGGCGTGGCGCGCGATAATGCCGACCGCTTGGGCTTTGCCGATAGAGCCGTATTCATGCAGCGTGATTGGGCCGGCGCGGGCTGGAACGCAGATTTGGGCCAATTTGGCCTGATCTTGTGCAACCCGCCCTATATCGAGGACGGCCACGCGCTCGAGGTGATGGTATCTGCGCACGAGCCACATATCGCCCTGTTCGCTGGCGCAGACGGGCTGGACGATTACCGTGTGCTGATTCCGCAACTGCCGTCTTTGCTCAACTCCGGCGGTGTCGCTATCTTCGAAATAGGATATAATCAGGCAGAGGCCGTGAGCGAATTGGGCGCCAAAGCCGGTTTTTCCACAGAACTGCGACATGATCTTGCGGGAAATCCAAGAGCCATACGCTTTTCGCTTGGAATCGAAGAATACAACGACTAGGACACAAAGGCATCGCAGCAAAAACTCCGGTTTACGGTCTTTTAGCGCGAAGCCGCCCCCCAGCGCAAATGGACAAAGTGACAGGGTCATGTCGACCCTAGCGCAACCCACACAGGGTTCAGGGGCTTCATGCAATTTTAAGTGCTAAACAGAGGACGGGTCAGCCCTGATGAATACCAACAACAGGCAGCAGCAGAACAACAACCGGCGCCGCGGTCGTAATAATAACAACAACAACCGCCAACAAAACAACAACAATCGCAGCGGGTTCGATTATCAAAACCAGATCGACAACCGTGCGCGCGGGAACGCGGCGCAGATGCTCGAGAAATACAAGAAACTGGCGCAGGATGCCCAGTTCAACGGTGACCGCGTCAACGCGGAATATCATCTGCAGTTTGCCGACCATTATTTCCGAGTGCTTGCTGATTTCCGCAGCCGCCAAGAGGCCCGCCAGGAACAGCAGGGCGAACGCCGTCCTCGTGACGATGCACGCGATGATAATCGTGATGATCGCGACGATTGGCAGAATGACGACCGCCCACAAAATTATGATCGCTCGCCGAATTATGATGATCAACCATCATCCGAAGGCGCTGATTCCGATCAGGGTTCCGCCGACGATGCCAATGATAATGACCAGCGCGAACCGCGCAGCCAGCAACGCGAGGCACGCCCGCGTCGCCCTGAACGGAACGAGCGAACTGAACGCCCGGAGCGGACTGAGCGCCCCGAGCGAAGCGAACGTCCTGAACGAGCCGAACGCCCCGAGCGGAACGATCGCCCGGCAAATGGCACGCGCAACGCAAACCGTGGCCCACGCCGTCACCACAGCGAAGACAATGACGATGCGCCCGCCGGTCTTGATCTTGCAGTCTTGCCGCCGTCGATAGCAATATTGTCGGACGAAAGTGACAGTGCGGCTGAAAAGCCAGCACGTAAGCCACGTGCGCGCCGGGTTAAAGCAACCGATGACGATGGAGTTGCCACAGCCGCTGAATGATTTGCGGTAACGCAGCTATTCAGTGCAGTTGTGGTTTTTGCCGTTGTATGGCTACGCGGCGCTTATGCCTCTGGCAGCGGACGGGGCTTATGGTCTTCATCAAGCGCAACAAATGTGAACAAGCCTTCGGTCACTTTGACCTCTTGCTGGCCACGCTCGCGCGTTGCGATAACCTCTACCCTTATTCCCATTGATGTGCGCCCGCGCCGTTCAAGCGTCGCGTAGACAGAGATGATGTCGCGCAACAGGATTGGCGCAATAAACTCCATTTTTTCGATAGCAACGGTGGCACATGCACCTTGCGCAATCCGGCCAGCCAAAATGCCGCCAGCCTGGTCCATCATGCCGAGCACCCATCCGCCAAAGATATGTCCATTGGCGTTGATATCGGCCGGCCCCGGAACGACACGGAGCACGGGGTCGTTCCGTTGCGGCAGGTTTCGGATATTTTCAGTCACCGGTCAGCTTCATCCTCGAACGGGTCTTCAATCGCTTCGTCATGCCCTGACCCGCTGGACAGGAATACCAGGCCCATTAAAGCCGCGGTAAGCATCACCGCCCCAATGATCGCGCCCGCCGTTGCGATGAAGAAGTGGATCGACACCATTCCATTGTGCCACCAAAAGCTGCCCAAGGCAGCAATGGTCACTATCAAGGTCACGCCGAACATCCAGCGCATAAGGCGCCAGTAACGCTGCCAGGCAAAGCTGGCATATTCGGGATCATCAAGGCGGGAAGGTCGACTCATGGGTTGATAAGGCGGCCTTATGCTATAAGTTCTCCCGGGGGCAAGGATATAGGGAGAGAGTCGATGACGATTTCTGCAATTTTGGCCGACCGTGATGGGAATGTGTTTTCCGCATCGCCACATGAAAGCGTTGGCGAGGTAGTAGCGCGCTTGGCTGAACATCGCATCGGTGCACTTCCCGTAATCGAGGGCACGTCCGTGCTGGGCATTTTTTCGGAGCGGGATATTGTCTATGGCATCGCGCGCCACGGCGCGTCTTTTCTAACGAAGACGGTGGCCGAAACCATGACAACACCTGCCATAACCGTTGCACCCGACACCGCGATTATGGCGGCTTTGTCGCTCATGACAAAACGCCGGATCCGCCATCTGCCCGTGATTATAGATGGTGGCCTGATCGGATTTGTTTCCATCGGCGACTTGGTCAAGCATCGCATTGAAAAGATCGAATCCGAGGCTGCAGCGATGCGCGAGTATATCAGCATGGCGTGAATTGCTTAATCATGTGACTTTTTAGATTTGTCCCATCGTTGTTGGAGTGTCCCATGTCGAAAATCGATTTTTACACCAATCCGATGTCGCGTGGCCAAATTGCGCGCTGGGCGCTGCATGAAGTCGGCGCGGAATATGAGCAGCACTTGCTGGAATATGGCACGACGATGAAGTCACCGGAGTTTCTGGCCATCAACCCGATGGGTAAAGTGCCTGCCATTGTCCACGACGGCAAAGTTGTGACAGAATGTGCGGCCATTTGCGCCTATCTTGCCGATGCATTTCCCGATTGCGGCCTTCGACCAACCGACGCCGAACGCGCCGATTATTACCGGTGGATGTTTTTTGCTGCAGGCCCTGTCGAGGCGGCAATCACGAACCATTCGGCCGGCTTTGATCCCGCCCCTGAAAAAGAGATGATGTTTGGTTATGGCAGCTATGACCGCGTCATCGACGCGCTTGACCGGCATTTCAGCGATAATGTTTATGTGTGCGGAGACAGATTTACTGGCGCCGATCTATATGTCGGCTCCCAAGTCATATGGGGGGTGTTATTCGGCTCCATGCCAAAGCGCGATTCACTTGTACGTTACAGCGACTTACTAACCTCACGTCCGGCCCATCAGGCAGCCAAGGCCATTGACGCAGCTTTGATTGCGGAGGCCCAGGCTACCCCCGCCGCCTAGGCCTGCGCCACTTTATCTGTTTTGTGTAGGCGCTGGTGTTGACGAAGCGACAGGCGGCGCCATGATGTTTGTTGCCGGATTGTAGGCTGGCCGTGGCCCATATTTCATGTTCCAGTCGGCCAGATCGCGCTCATATTTCACATAAGCATCGTAGAAATTGACAAAAATATTGTCGATATCGGTCAGACCACCGATGGCATATTCGGGCAAAGCTTCCTTTGGCACCTGATTGGCCTCGGTCAACTTGCGCAACGACATATCGCAATATTGCGAACGAACCGGCGGCAACGCGAAGTAATTGTACAGGTCCGTCATGCGCGTATCACGAATGCGTAAGCCATTTTGCTTCGGGTAGCGCGCCACATATTCACGATCCACAGACTTGCTGGTTTTCGACAACAGCACCTTATGAACGACGATGAACTTGTTGTATTCGGTCGCGATTTGGCCCCAGACGGGCCCTTGGCAATTCAACGCCGCAACGTTCAGCGCCGAGCGGAAATGCCAGATTTGTTCGTCTCGGCTAAGCCCACGATTAGGGGTGACGCGAATACCGTCCACGCCCACGGGCGGAATAGCCATCGACAGCGCAGCACCCCCTGGTGGTAGGGGCATGGCTGGAGGCGGTGGTGGTGGCGCTGGAAGCGGAATAGGTGGTGGCGCGACTTTGACCGGCGCGGGTGCACAGGCTGCAACTGCCGTGATAAAAATAATGGCAGCTAGATTTTTAACGCCCCGACGCATGTGCTTTGTCTCCGATAGCCCAGACTGATTCCAACAGGATTTTACACGGAAAGAAAAGCCCTGTTCGACGAAATTCCAAAGAAAATGGCCCAGTGGTTTCCCACCGGGCCATATCTATGTGTTTTACCTGAACCGCGAATGACTAGTTCGCGGTTTCCAAGAAAGCTCAGCAGGAACTGAAACATGTTGATAAAGTCGAGATAGAGATTTAACGCAGCCATTACCGCTGCTTTGCCTAGCATTTCGGGACCTTGAAGATAGAAATACTGGCTCTTGATCTGCTGTGTATCATAAGCGGTCAGACCAGCAAAGATTAACACACCAGCGCCGCTGATAACCCAATGCATGGTATCAGAGCCCAAGAAAATATTGATGACAGATGCCACGATCAAGCCAACCAGCCCCATTATCAGGAAGCTGCCCCAACCGCTGATATCCTTCTTCGTGGTATAGGCCCACAAGCTAAGACCCGCAAATGCGGCTGATGTTGCAAAGAATGTCTGGGCAATTGATTCACCCGTAAACATCATGAAAATGCGTGCCAGCGATAGTCCCATCAGCACCGCAAAACCCCAGAACATTGCCTGAAGCGCGGTAGCCGAAAATTTATTCTGGCCGAAGCTCATCACCATTACGACTACCAAAGGTGAAAGGATTACCACCCAGCTCAACAAGCTAGGATTGACCATCAGGTTTTGCGCCAATTCAGTCTGCGCAAAGAGCATCGCAACGACGCCGGTCAGCAAAACGCCCGACGCCATGTAATTATAAACCTTGAGCATGTGCGAACGCAGCCCGGCGTCATAAGCGACGTCACCGGAGCGTGTGCCAACACCTGCAAGACTTGACTGGGTCCCGGTTACCCGTGGATCGGACCACTGTGCCATGACTTATTTCTCCTCAAAACACGGCAATATAGCCGCATGAAGTATATATTGGAGGGATTTGGTCTAATTTCAAGTAAAACACGACACGCCTTGGCGCGATTTTTTTAAGGCACCCGGCTGCGTAAAGTTGAATAGTAATTCAGGTTGCGCCCGTTGTCTGTTCTGCTAGCCCTGCACCGGAAAGTCGATAACGGCCATATAGGGAGAGCATAGTGAGCGTGACGGTTGAAGGCGAAATTCCCGGCGGCATGCCACCAAAATCGGAAACGCCCCTCCCCGAGGCCAGCAGCTATAGCTGGTACGTCTTGCTCGTGCTCGTTGTCGTCTATATCCTTAATTTCATTGACCGGCAGATTCTCAGTATTTTGGCCGTCGATATAAAAGCAGATCTTGGCCTGACAGATGCCGACATGGGCTTTCTTGGCGGCGCTGCTTTTGCCGTGTTTTACGCGTTGTTCGGCATACCGCTTGGACGGCTCGCCGATAACTGGAGCCGCGTGAAGCTGCTGTCGGTTGGCCTGGCTTTATGGTCGCTGATGACGGCCCTGTCCGGCTTCGCCCGCAATCAGGCAGAACTGACCATGGCACGCATGGGTGTCGGCGTTGGCGAGGCAACCGCAAGTCCCACCGCATATTCGCTGATTTCCGACTATTTCCCCAAGAGGCAGCGCGCGACCGCGCTCGCGATTTACTCTTCGGGTCTATACATCGGCGGCGGTGTTTCGCTGTTTCTCGGCGCGCTGATCGTGCAAAGCTGGGACGCGGCTTACCCGCAAGGCGGCCCTCTTGGGCTGGTCGGCTGGCATGCCGCATTCGTGGCGGTTGGAATTCCGGGCGTGATCGTCGGATTGTGGGTCGCGACCTTGCGTGAGCCTGTGCGCGGCGCAATGGACGGACTGGTGACACCCGCTCATCCGGCGCCGTTCCGCGCATTTGCACATGACCTTTCGATGATTGTCCCACCTTTTACTTTGTGGGGCGCATGGCAACGCGGACCCTCTGCCCTTCTCATTAACCTTGCCACTGGCGGGGCCATTGCGGCCTTTGCGTACACCATGATCCAGTTGACAGGCAATTTTCCGCAATGGTCAGCGGTTGGCTTTGGCTATTATGCCGTCTTCTCATGGGCCTCAACATTACGTGCGAAGGACCCTGCGACCTTTCGTTTGATTTGGGGAACGCCTGCGTTCATTTGCACGACCATTGGCTATGGTCTTGTTGCGCTGGCGGCCTACGCACTTGCATTCTGGTCGGCACCTTATGCCGAAACCGTGCTTGGCCTGCCCAAGCAGCAACTGGCCTTCATCCTTGGCGCAAATGGTGCAATTGCCGGATTTTTGGGTGTCATCATCGGTGGGCGGGTCGCAGATTTCCTGCGCACCAAAAATCCGGCGGGGCGTATCCTGGTGATCATTCTTGGCGTTTTAGGGCCGATCGTCCCTATCGGCATTGGTTACACCACTGAGAATGCGACACTGTTTTACGTCATGAATTTCGTCGCGGGAATGCTTGGCGCAACTGCGCTTGGTGCAGCCGCAGCGACAACACAGGATCTCGTGCTGCCCCGTATGCGGGGTACTGCCACCGCCGCGTTCTTCCTCGGCACCACGCTCGTTGGATTGTCCTTCGGACCTTATATGGTGGGGCAGATTTCCGACCTCGCCGGAAATATGGTCGATGGCAAATCGGTCGGCAATCTGCGTGTTGGCATCTTGTCCCTCATCGCCGTTGCACCAATTGCCCTTGGTCTGTTGATTGCAGCGTACCGCACGGTGCCCAAGGCCGAGCGCACCATCGTCGAACGTGCACGCGATGCCGGCGAGCCCGTTTAATCAAACGATTAAATTCGGCTTGACGTCCGCGTCACCTTGCTGCCATTGATAGCCCATAACCGCAGGATATTTTTGCAGGGGATTTCACATGTCACTCGATACCATTCCACGCACCGCCTATAATGAAGACCATGAGGCGTTCCGCCAATCGGTGCGTCAGTTCCTGCAAAAGGAAGTCGCCCCGCACGCCAAGCAATGGCAAGAAGACGGCATCGTTCCCAAATCCATCTGGCCCAAGGCTGGCGAAGTCGGCATGCTTTGCCCCACCGCGCCTGTTGAATATGGCGGCCTTGGCCTCGACTTTGGCTACAATGCGATCGTAGACGAGGAATCGGCTTATTATGGCGGCGTAGCCACTGGCTTTTCATTGCAGTCCGACATCGTAGTCAACTACATCACCAGCTATGGCAGCGAAGAGCAGAAGAAGCATTGGCTGCCCAAGATGATCTCCGGCGAAGTCATCACCGCAATCGCGATGACAGAGCCCGGTACTGGCAGCGACCTTCAGGGCATGAAGACAACGGCCAAGAAAGATGGCAATCATTATGTCATCAACGGCAGCAAGACCTATATCACCAATGGCCAGAATGCGGACCTGATTCTTGTTTGCGTCAAGACCGACACCGAAATCCAGCCCGCCTACAAGGGTATGTCGATTGTCCTTGTTGAGGCTGACCGTGAAGGTTTCAAGCGCGGCCGCAACCTCGACAAGATCGGCATGGATGAGGCTGATACCTCGGAACTGTTCTTCGAAGATGTCCGCGTGCCGATGACCAACTGCCTTGGTGAAGAGGGCAAGGGCTTCATCTATCTGATGAGCGAATTGCCTCAGGAGCGCCTATCGATTGCGGTGTCTTCCATGGCCAGCACACAAAAGGCATTCGATGAAACCGTCGCATTTTGCCGCGAGCGCATTGTGTTCGGCAAGCCGCTGCTTGATTTCCAGAACACGCGCTTCGTCTTGGCCGACATCAAGTCAAAGCTTCAGGTCGGCTGGGCGCACCTCGATTGGGCGTTGAACCGCCATTACAAGAAAGAGCTGACTGCCGAGGAAGGCGCAGCGGCAAAGTTGTGGCACACCGACCTGCAGTGGGAAGTTGTCGACGCCTGCCTGCAATTGCATGGCGGCGCTGGCTATATGAACGAATATCCCATCGCCCGTATGTGGCGTGCAGCGCGCGTGACGCGCATTTTCGGCGGCACGAACGAGATCATGAAGGAACTGATTGGCCGGGGTTTGTAAAAGGACCCGACCGCCTGCAAGTACCGTCACTCTGAACTTGTTTCAGGGTCCATCGTGCCACGCGACCGGCTGTCCAAGCTCATAAATTGACCCTGAAACAAGTTCAGGGTGACGACTTTTGATAAGGTTTCAACGGAATGCCCAAACCGCAAAGCTGGCAACTTGACCCCGCCAACTATCCTTTCAACCACAGGGCCGAAACGCGTTTTGCGGATCTGGATTTGCTAGGCCATATCAACAATGTCTCGATGGCCGGACTGTTTGAGCATGGCCGTGGCATGTTCAATCACGCAATCGAGGTCGAGCGCCGTGCGCCGGGGCAACGCTGGCTAATTGTAAGCGTGGCGCTTGAATATATTGCCGAAGCGCATTTCCCCGAACATGTGGAGATTGCCAGCGGCATATTGCGGATCGGCAGCAGCAGCTGGGACATTGCATCAGCGGCCTTTCAGGGCGGGGAATGCAAGGCAACCTGTATCACCACTATTGTCCTCACCGACGCCAATGGGCCAACACCGCTGCCGCAGGACTTGCGCGCGGAATTTGAACGGCTTCATATCAAATCCGTTTAATCGAGAAAAACGCCCGCGCGTTTCTGCATGCCGGCCATGACCGCTTCAATCTGGTTTGGCGTGCGGATGACGCGCGCCTGGCGAACACTCTCGGCCATCAATATCGCGTCTTCGTCCATGTCCGCATATTCGTTGAACAAGGCCTTGGCTTCGCGCATCGCCTCAGGATTGCGGGCGGCAATCTCGCGGGCAATCGCCATTGCACGGCTGTGCGGATTTTCGTCCACGAAGGTCGCTAAGCCCAAGTTTAACGCCTCAGTCCCTGAAAACTCGCGGTTGGTATAGGTCAGTTCGCGCAACATGTCCTCGCGCACCATCCCGCGCCACAAGGCATATCCGCCCATATCGGGGATAAGACCCCATTTCATCTCCATCACCGCCAATCGTGCGTCGGGCGCAATCACGCGGATATCGGCACCGCTCGCGATCTGAAGTCCCCCGCCAAAGCACACACCATGCACGGCGGCAATCACTGGCATGGGAAGCTTGCGCCAGAGCATTGCGACCTGCTGGAAAGTGTTGGCGTTGCCGTGGGTCCGGTCGGTCAAACTGCCCATGCCGCTGTTCGCGCTCGCCCCGCCACTTGCCATGCTTGCCATGTCCAGCCCGGCGCAAAAGCTTCGTCCCTCGCCCGATAGCACAACCGCACGGACGCCCTTCATGGCGGACAGCTCTTCACCTGCAGCGATAATTCCCTCAAACATCGCCGGATCAAGCGCATTCATCTTGTCCGCGCGGGTTAGCCGGACATCAGCGATATGGTGTTCGACGGTTATACTCACGCGGTCATTCATGTGCAGGGCCCTTCAATGCGAATTCAACCAATGGCAACTGATCATTGCCGAAATACATTCTCTTCGCATCGACGAAAATGGTCGGCGAACCATAGCCGCCACGCGCGATGACTTCGTCGGTGTTTGCGCGCAACAGGGCTTTTACAGCATCGGTCTGTGCAGCAGCGCGCATCTCCTCGCCGTCAAGCCCAACGCGATGCGCAACGGCAACAAGCACATCTGGGTCGTCCAGATTTTCCTGCGCGCCGAAATAGCTTTCAAACGCGGCTTTGGTAAATTTCTTGAGCGCGGGTTGATCGTCCGCCAGCGTACACGCCATGCGCATGGCGCTTATGCTTTTCGCGGGGTGATGTGCACTTGGAAAGTTCATTTCGACGCCTGCCAACGCAGCCCAGTCTTTCATCACGCGCCAGCTATGCTTCAGCTTTGGATTATCGGCAGCCTCACGCGCAGCATATACGGACGGATTTACCGCGTTAAAGACGCCGCCTACCAAAATTGGACGTAGGCGTGCCGTAGCACCTGTCCGCGCCAAGACACCGTCGAGGTTGCGAAAAGCAATGTATGTCCAGGGACTTGAAAGGTCGTAGAAAAATTCGATGCGTTCAGCGTCCAAAATCACTCTCCGTTTACTATTCAACGTCATAGCATCACGAAACGATTAATGAAGCACGTCAACCCCGATGTCCATTTGGATTAACCGTTTAATCGCTTGTCGGTGATTTTACACTACTGGCCGCACTTAAGCTACGGTATGGTCTGTCTTAATTTGACTTTAACCATAAGGCGTCACACAGAAGTGGGCTACAACAGCCTTGGTGGATGGGGACAGGGTCTTGGGCGTAGCTCCAAATGTTTGAAAGCACAGAGACACGGCTTGCCGCTCCTGGCTGGGACGGCAACATGACGCTGGCCGATGCGATGATTACGCCACTGCGCCACAGGCCAGAGCGGGATGCGCAGGCAGGCTCATGGCGCGCCCGCTTGGCGGCAATGGATTTCGTCCCCGACCTGGGCGAGGATATTGGCTCGATCCGTTGGTTCCGAGGCCTTGGAACCTTGACATTGTTGAGCGTTTCCGCGCTTGCGTTGCTTCCCGATTATGGGCCGATTTACGGTGTGCAGCCGCCAATGCTGACTGAATCCGAGTTTGAAGAAGCTCGCGCCCAGATGATCATGCCTATCGCCTATGGCAGTGACAGCGGCAAACGTATGGCGGCCACCGACGCCGTTGTTGCGCTTGCAGGCAGCCCTGAACGCCCCCGCATTGAACTTACCGCCACGCTTGGTCGCGGAGACAGCTTCGCACGCGTGCTTCAACGCTCGGGCGTTGGCGGAAGCGAGGCTGCTGATGTGGCCAATCTGGTTTCCGGCGTTACGTCCTTGTCCGACATTGAGCCAGGTACGCCGATTGACATCGTCTTGGGTACAAGGTCGTCAAAAAATCAAGCGCGGCCGCTGGAATCGCTGGCTTTCCGTGCACGTTTCGACCTCAACCTCGCGGTAAATCGCGAAGGCGGCGCATTGAGGCTCAATCAGAAGCCAATCAATGTTGACAGCACCCCGCTGCGTATTCGCGGAACCGTCGGCAGTCAGGGCATTTACCGATCGGCACGTGCGGCAGGAGCGCCTGCCCGGGCAATTCAGGATTATCTGCGCGTGATCGCAGGGCGAACGTCGCTATCGACAGTCCAGCCGACCGACGAATTTGACATCATTCTCGATTACAAGCGCGCCGAGACGGGCGAGGTCAAAGTGGGCAATCTGTTGTACGCCGGCGTCGACCGCGACGGCAAATCCGCCATCCAGATGCTGAAATGGACCGTTGGAGAAAGCAGCCAATGGTTCGAGGCATCCGGTGTCGGCGAATCCAAAGGTGCGATGAGCCGCCCGGTCAACGGCCCCGTAACATCTGGATTCGGTGGAAGAATGCACCCGATTTTAGGGTATGTGCGCATGCACAGCGGTCTGGATTTCAAGGCCAGCTATGGCCAGCCTATCTTTGCTGTAACGGATGGCGTTGTTGCCTTTGCCGGACGCAAGGGTGGCTATGGCAACTTTGTTCAGCTGAACCATGGCGGCGGCCTTGCCAGTGGCTATGGCCATATGAGCAGGATAGCGGCGCGCCCAGGCAGCAAGGTCCGGCGCGGCCAGATCATCGGCTATGTCGGCTCCACCGGTCTCTCTACCGGGCCACATTTGCACTATGAGCTCTATCGAAACGGGCGCCCGGTAAACCCGGCGTCGGTGAAATTCACGTCACGGGCACAGCTGTCAGGCAACGACCTTGCACGGTTCAAGGGCAATCTCCAGCGACTGAAATCCGTCAAGGCCGGCGCTGCGCTGACGCCTTTGCGGACGGCACCCAAAAGTGCTGATGGTCCCAAGCGGGAAATCGACCGGCTTACGCTTCGTGACGGACAAGCAAATCCAAACGGATAAGTCATTGAGGATATTATCCATCGAAGCTAAGCAAGCAGGATGAGCGATATTTCAAACTTTCCGAACAGCCGCCTGCGCCGCACCCGCGTCACCGGATGGAGCCGCGCGATGGTGCGCGAGAACATCCTTTCATCGGCTGATCTCATCTGGCCTTTATTTGTCACGGAAGGAGTTTCCGTCGAAGAGCCGATTTCCACTTTGCCTGGTGTTTCGCGTTGGTCTGTTGACCAGATTGTCATGCGCGCTGCCGAAGCGATTGAACTTGGCATCCCGTGCATTGCGCTATTTCCCAATACACAGGCCGACCGCAGAAGCGACGATGGCGCAGAAGCGTTTAACCCGGATAATCTGATGTGCCGCGCCATTCGCGCCATCAAACAAGCGCATGGTGATGCGATCGGTGTGCTCACTGATGTCGCGCTTGATCCCTACACGAGCCACGGCCAGGATGGTTTGATCGACGAGGACGGCTATGTCGTGAACGATGACACTGTCGCGGTGCTCGTCGACCAGGCGATTAACCAGGCGAATGCAGGCGCGGATATTATTGCGCCAAGTGACATGATGGACGGCCGCGTCGGCGCCATTCGCAAGGCCCTTGAAATGAATGGGCACCACAATGTTCAGATCATGTCTTATGCCGCCAAATATGCGAGCGCCTTTTATGGTCCGTTCCGTGACGCCGTGGGCTCGCGCGGCCTGCTGAAGGGTAACAAGAAATGTTACCAAATGGATCCTGCCAACACCGATGAAGCGATGCGCGAGGTGGCCATGGATATAGCCGAGGGTGCCGACAGCGTCATGGTAAAGCCAGGCCTGCCCTATCTCGACATTGTCCGGCGCGTCCGTGACCGTTTTGACGTGCCCGTCTTTGCCTATCAGGTGTCGGGGGAATATGCGATGATCGAAGCGGCCGCAGCGGCGGGTGCAGGTGACCGCGACGCACTTGTTCTGGAAACGCTCATGTCTTTCAAACGGGCCGGCTGCTCGGGTATTTTGACCTATCACGCCGCATTGGCTGCACGCTTGCTTAAAGGATAATTGATGAAAGGGACTGACGTACGCAGCAGCCGTGGGTTATTCCTGCTGACCATATTAACGGGCAGCTTCCTACTTTTCCTCGTTCAGCCCATGATCGCTCGCATGGCGCTTCCGCGCCTTGGCGGCGCACCTGCGGTTTGGAACAGCGCGATGCTCGTGTATCAGGCGCTGCTTCTTGGCGGCTATGCCTACGCGCATCGTCTGGCACGTGAACCCGCGCGCCGTCAGGCCGTCATCCATCTCATTTTGTTCGCAGTCGCATTGCTGTGGCTTCCCTTGGGCCTAGTAAACATGCAGCTGCCATCAGACGGATCGCCCGTTTTCTGGGTGCCGTGGCTGTTGGTTGCCTCTATCGGCCCGCTTTTTTTCGTGGTGGCGGCACAAGCCCCACTCATGCAGCGATGGTATACGATTTCCGGCAACAAAGGCGAGCCATATGCGCTCTATGCCGCCTCCAACATCGGCAGCTTTGCTGGCTTGTTAACCTATCCCCTGCTCGTCGAGCCATTTACGACCCTTTTCAGCCAGAAATATCTGTGGAGCGGCATTTACCTGTTCTTGATGCTGATGGTCGGTCTGTGTGCACTAAAAATCTGGCGTGCAACTGGAGAGACGGGCGGATTTACCGAAACCGAAGAGAAAGCGGAGCATATCGGCTGGCGCCGCCGTTTATACTGGATAGCGCTGGCTGCCGTGCCGTCGGGTCTAATGTTGTCGACGACGTCGCACCTGACGACTGACCTGATGGCCATGCCACTTTTATGGGTTATTCCCTTAAGCATTTATCTTTTGAGTTTCAGCGTTGCTTTTGCCGACAACCAGCGGCCTGCTTATTGGATCAGCCGGCTTGCTCCGATAGTCATGGTGATTGCCGGCGCATTCATTTTTCTGCAAGGCGGCACGTCGGCGTTTAAGGGCCTTGCCGCAAGCTTGGGCCTGCTGTTCACCGTTGCGGTTGCGCTGCATAACGAGATGTACCGCACTCGCCCTGATTCGAGCCAGTTAACGGGCTTTTATCTGATGATGTCGGTTGGCGGCGTCGTCGGCGGCCTGTTCTGCGCAATCATTGCGCCATTGCTGTTCAATTGGACATGGGAACATCCCCTGCTGATTTTGGCTGCGGCGGCACTTTTGCCCAAAATAACCCTGATTTCGTTCGATAAGACAGATGCAAAAATACCATATCTCATGAATGCATTGGGGCTGGTTGCTTTGATGCTCGGCGTTATCGGCGCATTGTCCGAACCAGACACAATTACAGTTACGAAGGTGATCATTTCGGCGGTCGTCATAGGTCTGGCCATGGCAGTCGCTGGCTTCCGCGTGCCGTTCTTGCTGGCAGTAGCTGGCCTGCTGACGCTGAACGGCGGGTGGTACAACGCGAATTTAAGTCTCGAAGGCGCGCGGATGCGCAGCTATTTCGGGACCTACACCGTTAATACGTCCGATGAGGGCAAGGTCCGCACGCTGGTGCACGGCACCACAATGCATGGCCTTCAACTGTTGAATGATCCCACTCGTCCCACAAGCTATTACACAGCCAATTCCGGCATCGGCAAAGCGCTCGCCAAGACGCCGGAACTTTACGGGCCGGCGGCCAGCGTCGGCGTGGTCGGTCTCGGCACCGGGACCTTGGCTTGCTATCGCAAGCCCGGGCAAAAATGGCAGTTTTTCGAAATTGACCCGCTGATGATTCAAATCGCGCGTGAACGGAAAATCTTTTCTTTCCTGGATAAATGTGCGCCTGACGCTGCCATGACGCTTGGTGATGCAAGGCTAACGCTTGCTGAAGTGCCAAAGGGGCAATTCGATGTCCTTGCACTGGATGCATTTTCATCGGACGCGATCCCGCTGCATCTTTTGACTCAAGAGGCATTTCAAACCTACGGCCGCGCGCTCAAGCCGGACGGGATGTTGCTCGTCCATATCTCTAACCGCTATATCGACCTGAAGCCAGTGGTCGCTGCCGAAGCGAAGGCCAATGGATGGGTCGCAGCGCTGCGCCACGACCTTCCGAATGATACGATGATTAACAATGGCGCGCGGGCGTCGATATGGGTTGCCCTCAGCCGCAACCCCCAGAAGCTCGCGCAGCTGACGGGCAAGCTGGATAAAGAAGCGAGCCCCACTTACAACGCGGACCAATGGCTTGAATTGAAACCGGAGGACGGCACGCGCGTCTGGACCGACGATTATGCCTCCGTGCTTCCGCATTTGTCTTTTTGGAAAAACAAATGAACACCGAACGTCGCGACGTCAGCATCATCACCCTGAACGGCAAGACGCCGCAGATCCACGACAGCGCGTTCATCGCGCCCGGTTGCCGGATCATCGGTGACGTTTCCATCGGGCCCGAGGCCAGCATATGGTACAATTGTGTTGTCCGGGCTGAGGTCAACAGGGTTGTCATCGGGGCACGCACGAACATTCAGGATGGAAGCATTGTGCATTGCGATGGACCGATGCCTGGGGTCGAGGACGGTTTCCCCACCATCATTGGCGACGATGTGCTGGTTGGGCATAACGTCATGCTGCACGGTTGCATCTTGCACGATCGCGCCTTTGTTGGCCTATCGTCCACCGTCATGAACGGCGCTGTCATCGAAGGCGACGCAATGCTTGCCGCCGGTGCGATGCTCACTCAGGGTAAACGAATTACCGAGCGGCAATTATGGGCAGGCTCGCCTGCCCGTTTTGTCCGCGATCTTGATGAGGCGGCGGTCATGGGCATGCGGCTAGGCGTTGCTCATTATGTCCACAACGCCAAGGAACATGCAAAGGCATGCGCAGGATAAGGGCTTATAACAAGCTCGGCCAAATTGCCCATGTGCCAATAGCTGCGCTTCCCAACAGCAATGACCCGGCGAGCAGCCGGCCACCATGAAGGCGTGACCATAATAGAAATCCGGTGATCGCCATCGCAATCAACGCGCCCGCAATTGTGTCGATAAACAATATCCACGCCACCCCTGCCCCGGTTCCCTTATGCAGGTTCTTGAGCGCGCCCAGCAGGCTCTGACTGGTCTGTTTGACCGCAACACTCGCCGATCCTGTGACATGCTCGACCGTTATGCGTCCGTTGATATGATTGAAGCTTAACTCCCATTTTTCCGCCTCGGGCCGCTCTGTGCCAAGAAAGCTCTTTCGGGCATCCGTTGCTTTGCCCCCGCCGCCTTTTGGTGGGCGTGGCTCTGCCTGCAGATTGAATTCCGCTTTTGCCCATGCGCCAAGTGCCTTTTCGCTGCCAATCGACCCTGCTGGAACCGCAATGTTCATTGCGCTGACTTCAACGGGTTCTCCCGTATCGATTTTCAGCATGTCGCGATGGTTAAGCAACACCCCGCTCGTCCCGAGCATCAAAAACAGGAGTGCGCCCCAAAATCCCGTCCAGGCGTGGACCCGCTTGAGCCAACGGACAACATCCCCGCGCTGCCAGCGGTGCGGTACAAACAACAGGCCGGATTGGTTCAGTTTAGGCAAGATCATTTAGAATTTGGCATTCAGGCTGACCTTGAACGCCGTTGGCGCACCCGGCGTAATGTTGTTGTTGCTGTGCGCATACAGATAGTAACGGGTGTTGAAGACATTCTCCACATTCAACTGCGCACGCAACGTCGGACTTACGCTGTAATATAAAGCGGCATCAACGCGCGTATATGCGGGCAGCGCGACAAAATTGTCGGTGGCTGCAAACCGCTTACCGGCATAAATCACGCCGACAGCTGCTCCAAAATCGGTCACTGGATCGATGCGTGTCCATAGCGAGGCGCTGTGCTTTGGCATATTAGGTAGCAGGTTACCTGCCTGCACTGTTCCTGAAACATTATCGAGGAACTTGCCGTCGGAATAGGTATAGGCTGCAACCACGCTGACGGCTTTGGTGATGTTGCCAGCAGCACTGAGCTCGACACCTCTGGTGCGCTGGCGACCGATCGGTACCGTCGGCGACGAGGCATTATTGGGGTCGCTGAGCGCAAGCACATTGTCGCGATCAAGCTGAAATATGGCCGCCTGAACGTTGAGCGCAGGCAATATGTCCCACTTCGCACCAATTTCGTAATTCTGGTATTTTTCAGGTGCCAAATTCTGGTTGGTTACCGACAGGCCAGTCAGCTGGTCACCGCTGCGTGGCAAATAGGTGCGGGAATAGCCGACATAAAGGGAGGCGTTCTCGGAAGGCTTCAAAATCACGCCGACACGCGGCGAGAACAGATTGTCGGTAACCTCGAATTCGCGTTGCTGGTTGAGCGGGAAACCAACAGTCCGGCGGTCGGTGACTTCGGTTTTGACATGTTCATAACGTCCCCCGATCACTAGCTGCACAGCATTCGAAAATTCGATCTGGTCCTGAATATATCCAGCAGCAATATTGGTTACACCGTCATTGTCTCCGCTGCTTGCGATCTGGACCCAGCTTAAGTCCGTATCTATATTTGACTGGCTAGTTGGCACGACCAGTGTCGCAAGATTGCCCGCAAAGCGGCCTTCCTGACGCACATTATCGGTTTTCTGCCGAGCAAATTCGGCACCAATCAACAAAGTGTGTTTGATCCCGCCCGTGTTGAATTCGGCATTGAAATCGGTCTGGTTGATCAGGTTTTCCCGACGGGTGAATTGCCGGTACGCGGACAGCGCGACGGTTGTTTCGGCCACGTTGACTGCACCGGGAAAAACGTTCTGATAGAATTTGTCATAATCGGCATAACGAGTCCGGTTCCGGATGCTGACCGTATCGCTGAGATAATGTTCGATCAGAAAAGATGCTGCATCGGTGTTGGTCCCAGTCGGACTGTTGCCGGAGTCGCCAAAAAACTGCCGCCGCGGCGTCACCAGGGGTCCAACCACCGCGCCGTTGACGCCAGCACCGAATTTGGAAGGAACGCCGCGATCAGCTACCCGATCATCCTGGAAATGTTCGTAGCCCGCATGGATGATTGTATCGCTGCTCAGCTTGAGTGAAACAGTTGGATTGAAACCCCAGCGGTTGAAATGGACTCCGTCGCGGTAACTGTCACCGTCTTGATACACGCCCACGATGCGTACGGCCAAGGCATCGTTGATTGGTGTGCCCAAATCGAACTGCGCCCGCACGAAATTATCGCTGCCGCCTTCAAGCCGGAAGTCGCGCGTCAATTGCCAGTCAGCGACTTTGGTAACGCGGTTGACCAGGCCGCCAATACCGCCACGGCCGAAGATCATCGCGTTCGGCCCTTTGAAAATTTCCAGCCGCTCGATATTGTACAGGTCACGATAGGTCTGCACATCGTCGCGCGTACCATCGACGAAAAAGTCGCCCGTGGTGGAATTGCCGCGAAAGACGAGCGTCTCGCGATTTCCCTCGCCTTGCGCCGAAAATACGCCCGGCACATAGCGGATAGCCTCGCCGATATTGTTGGATGCCTGATCCTCGATTTGCTTGACGGATATCACGTTTACAGCCTGTGGCGTATCGATCAGCGGTGTATCCGTGCGCATCGCTGAACGGCTGTTGCTGACCTTATAGCTACCTTCTGCTTCCTTGCTGCCCTCGACAATGATGATGCGGCGATCTTCGCTCGATTGATCAGCATCGTCGGCTGCTGCCAGGGCAAAAGCGGACGGGGCGAACGCCACTGTCGAAATAAGCGCAAAAATCGAGGAGGATAGACGGATCATGTTTGACCTTATAATATTTATTGAGAACCATTCTCAAATGCATATGCATCAACTATTGCGAATCGTTATCAAATGCAATTGTAAAATGTAAAACATCCAGTTGCTTTTCGAGGCGGTCGAATTATCTGAATCGTCATCGGATCAGCCCGCTCGCGGAGACAAAGAATATGCATGCAAAAATCTGGCATAACCCCGACTGCGGGACCTCCAGGAAGACGCTTGCCATCCTCCAAGAAACACAGGGCGTCACGCTGGAAGTGATCGAATATCGAAAATTACCGTATGAACGCGATACGCTTGTCCGCTTGTTCCGCGATGCGGGTCTGTCCCCTCGCGAAGCGCTCAGGACTCGCGGTTCACCTGCCGAAGAACTTGGCCTGATCGACGGTGCATCGGACGAACGCATCTTGGATATGATGGTCGAACACCCGATATTGGTGGAACGCCCCTTTGTGCAAACCGACAAAGGCGTCCGCTTATGCCGGCCGCAGGAAAAGGTTTTCGAGATTTTGTGAACGTGGTCAGGCGACCTCGCGCCGGGTCCTTTTGAAAAGCTCCAGGCTGTCTGCAAAAATCATTGGCCGGCCAAAATAATAGCCCTGAATCTTTTTGCATCCAAGATGCTGGACCATCGCCAGTTCGCCTTCGGTTTCCACGCCTTCAGCCGTGGTCGCAATATTCAAGCTGTCGGCAAGTGCCACCACCGCGCGGATGATGGCAAGGCTTTCGGCCTTGTTCTTGGCAGCACCTTGAACAAAGCTGCGGTCCACCTTGATCGTATCAAACCGGACGTTGCGCAAATAGCCGAGCGACGAATATCCGGTGCCGAAATCATCAAGCGACAATTTGATGCCAAGACCGCGAATGCGATCAAGAACTTGCACCGCCAAAGTCCCGTCGCGCAGGAATATGCTTTCTGTAACTTCGAGCTCGAGCCGCCAAGGCGGCAGGCCGCTATCGTGCAATGCCGAGATAACTGTTTCGATGAAATTGGCGCTGGTAAGCTGGTCGACTGAAATGTTGACGGCAATACGCGTTGTTTCCGGCCATTGCATTGCGTCCATACATGCACGGCGCAGGATAAAATTGCCAATGCTGACAATGAGCCTAGCGTCCTCTGCAACTGGAATGAACTTGGCCGGTGAGACATTGCCGAATTTGGGATTTACCCAGCGCAGCAAGGCCTCGAAGCCAACCAGAGTGTTGTTGCCGCTTGCTTCGACCACTGGCTGATATTCTACGTGAAACTGGTTGCTTTCCAATGCGGCGCGCAATTCAAATTCCATCAACCTGCGCTCTTCGGCATTGGCATGCAATTTATGTTGATAGCTGTGGTGCGTGTTGCCGCCTTGGTCTTTCGAACGATACAGCGCGAGGTCAGCGCTGCGCATCAAAAGTTCAACCGTCCGTCCGTCAACGGGTCCAAGCGCGCTGCCTACGCTGGCACCGATGAACAGCGTATTCTGGTCGACTTCGTAAGGCCGCGAAAGGCTTTCAATAATCCGTCCGGAAAGAGCCCCTACATAACTGGAATCAGATGCGTCCTTGATCACGACAGCGAATTCGTCGCCACCCAACCGGCCGCACAATTCATTGTCGGTCATGATAAGCTGCAGGCGGCGCGCAACCTGCGCCAGAAGCCGGTCACCGACTGGATGCCCCAGCGTATCGTTCACGGCCTTGAACCTATCAAGGTCAATCATCAGGAAGCCGCAGCGCCGGCGCCATTTGTCCGCATCGGTCAATGCGTCGGCGAGCGTTTCGGTCAGCAAAAGGCGATTGGGTAATCCAGTCAGCGTATCAAAGCGGGCAAGATGCGAAATCTTGTTCGCTGACTCGCGCTGCTCGGTCACGTCCGATCCGACCCCGCGGAAGCCGAGAAAGTCTCCATCTTCCGAATGGCGGGGTGACGCTGACAATTCCCACCAGCGTTGAACGCCCTTGAAAGTCACGGGCACAATGAGGTTGCTGAAGGATTCGCGGCGCTTTAGCCGATCGGCCAACTCATGAAGCTCGGCTGGATATTTGCCTTGCTCCCACGCGTCGCCTGCAATCAGTTTCAGCAAGGGCTGCCCTTCAACCGACTTCGCCTCCACCCCGAGCGCATAAGCAAAGCGTGGCGAAACATGCGTGGCGCAGCGCGAAACATCGGTTTGCCAAAGCCAATCGGCGCCGCTGTCTTCGAATTCGCGGAGCAGAAGGCTTACCGTTTCCGATTTCTCCTGAACGATGCTGTTGGCAACTTCATATAATATCTGCGCGCGCGCCGACTGCAGGCACGCCATAATGAGTAGCGCGCCAATGCCATTGGCCGCGACTGCGAGATAATAGCCGCCATGAAATGCAAAGCCCAGACTGGCACACAGGCTTGTGAAACCAATAAAGATCGTCGCTGCCATCGGCGCCGTTGGCAGCAGCAACGACGCATATACCATCATGCCAAGAACGATGGACCACAGGCCAAGCATTTCCATTATGGTGCCGGTGGTGCCCAGAAAGGCAAAAGCCGACCCCCACATGATTGCGGTGATGGCGGAATGGATGTGCAGGCGGCGAACATCGTCCCGATTATATTGCGGACGGTCCCATACCCATTTGGTGCCCACTTGCGAAAAAGTGTACAAGTGAAAGCCGCAGAACAGGCCGGCCCAGGTAATTTGCGTCCACGCAGGAGCAATGCCCCGGTAGAGCACAAGGACCATGATCGCGAAGGTCAGATTTAGCGCAATCCGTAAAGTGTTGCGCTGTCGCATGCCCCGCGCCTGAATGTTGCGCATGACATCGCCGTCGACGCCTGTCGGTTCGACAAGGCCTAGCAAAGCCCGGTACGAAAGGTCTGTAGGCAATTCAATTGATGGGGGATTTTTCTGCACGCCCTCTTCTTAGAAGAATAACGTTACCCAAAAGTAAGGATTGGCAAAAAAATCAGATGGCGAGAACAGGAACAATCTTCGTTTATTTACAGAGATTTATCCGTTATGGTAAATGCATATCCTTACCGGAGGCGCCTGCCGCATGCGATGAATTTCGTTAGGCGGCAATCGCGTAGGGCTGAATCTCACCCGACAGGTAGAGATTGCGCGCCTTCGCGCGACTCATCTTGCCTGAGCTCGTGCGCGGCAATGTGCGCGGCGGAACCAGTTCGACGACGCAGTTCATGCCAGTTACAGAACGTACCTTGTCGCGGATCTGCTCGCGCAGCTTGGCACGTTCGACCTCATCTGTGGTCCGACATTGAACCAGCACCGCTGGCGTTTCCTCGCCGCCGGGCGTCGTTACCGAAAAGGCGGCGATGTCACCGGCCTTGAAGCCGGGCAATTGCTCGACAGCCCATTCGATATCTTGCGGCCAATGGTTTTTGCCGTTGATGATGATCATGTCCTTGGCCCGGCCAACGATGTAGATATAACCGTTCGACAGATAGCCCATGTCGCCTGTGTCCAGCCAGCCATCCACCAGACAGGCGTCAGTCGATTCCTTGTCGCGGAAATATTCCTTCATAAGCGATGGACCCGTGCACCACACTTTGCCAATCGTCTTGTCGGCCAGCGGCTTGCGGTTTTCATCCCGGATTTCGATGGTCATGTCTTTGACTGCGCGGCCGCAATTGACGATCGCGCGATACCGGATTGGCCGGTCAGGCGCGCCGGGATGGCCCGTCAACTCGGTTTCCTCCACCAGTTCCACCTGAATACCTTCGCCTGGCGGCATGATCGAGACCGCAAGCGTCGTTTCTGCAAGCCCGTAGCTTGGCAGGAACGATGATGCCTTGAAGCCTGCATCGCTGAACGCGTCGACAAATGCCTGCATGACATCGGGGCGGATCATATCCGCGCCATTGCCCGCAAGACGCCATTTCGACAGGTCAAACCGGTCGTTCACATGGCTCTGGCTCGAAATGCGGCGTGCGCAAATGTCGTAGCCAAAGGTGGGCGAGTAGCTGATGACGGTGCCATCTGCGGCACTGATGACATCAAGCCACGCTAAAGGACGGCGGGCGAAATCTTCGGTCTTCATATAATCGGTCGACACCTGGTTGGCGACAGGCGACAGGAAACATCCGACGAGCCCCATGTCATGATACCAGGGCAACCATGATACGCAGCGATCGTTTTCGGTCACTTCCATCCCGTGCGAATGGGCCGAAAGGTTGTTCAGCAACGCCTTGTGCGTGACCGCGACGCCATGCGGGAACCGGGTCGACCCGCTGGAATATTGGAGATAGCAGATCTCGTCAGTGTTCGCGGCGGGCAGATCGGTCTTCAGCGCGATCAGGTCACCGAAGCTTTCCCAGTCAATACCCTCGACATCACAGGCGCGCGCCGCATCATTGGCCATGTCAGCCAACTCTGCGGGGAAAAACAAAATCTTGGGATCGCAGCTTTTCAGCTGAACCGACAACTGGTCGACATAGCTTTCCCTGCCACCGAAAGAGGTTGGCAGCGGCAGCGGCACAGGCCACGCACCTGCATAAACGCAGCCAAAAAACAACGCAGCGAAATCGGGGCCTGTTTCGGCAACCAGGGCAATACGGTCGTCCTTGCGGATGCCATGGCTGATCAGGCGGTACGCCATTTCAAGCGCGTCTTCGCGCATTTCGCTATAGGCATAGGGCCTGGCCAACTGGCCGCGCATATCGTGGAAATTCAGCCCGCGCTTGCCTTGCGCCGCATAATCCAATGCCTCGCTCAACGTTGCAAAGTCGGAAAAACGGCGTGGCAAGCTGTCCTGCGTTGGCGTGGATGCGAGAGCGCTCATATATTTTCCCATAGCTTGATTGGGCGACCGCCCATGTTATTTTTATACCATGTATCCATAACCGCGGATACCAGTTCAAAATTCGACCCGACTGTGGCAAGAATAGGGCGTGAACCGACCACGCCCTGCCAAAAAGCCCGCTCCACCGCTAAACGCAGAAGGACTGCGGCAATTGGCGCTCTTTTATGTCGGCAAATACGCCACTACGCAGTCGAAATTGGCCAATTATCTTGCACGCAAGATACGCGAACGCGGCTGGGATGAGGAATATCCGGCAGATATCGGCGCACTGACCGAACAATTCACGCAATTGGGTTATATCAACGACGCCCAATTTGCAGAGGCACGCAGCCGGTCATTTGTCCGCAGGGGCTTTGGCGAACGGCGGCTGAACGAAGATCTGCGCGCAAGCGGGATTGGCGACACCGACGCTGTATCCGCCAAGGCACATATGGAGGAAAGCATATTCAGCGCCGCGGAAAACTTCGCGCGCAAAAAGCGGATCGGGCCATTTGCGCACGACGCGGCACCGCCGGAAAAGCGCCAAAAGCAGCTGCATGCGTTTCTGCGCGCGGGGCATGGCTTTGATCTGGCCAAAAGGTTCGTTTATGCCGAGCCCGGCGAGGATATCAGCGCGGACTGACCTCAATCATAAACGCGATCGGCGGTAGCAACGGCCTCCGAGGCCCGCAACGCCGAGATGATCCGCATCAGATGCTGGAGATCGTGGACTTCAAGATCGACCTCAAACGTATGGAATTCGACATCGCGGGCGGTCATCCGAAGGTTGATGATATTGGCTTTATGATAGCCGAATATCCCGGCAATTTCGCCCAAGGTTCCCGGCCGGTTATGAATGATGACACGCAACCGCGCCGACGCACCGTCGCTGCCCTGCCCCCAGCTGAGATCGACCCAGTCTGCATCGACGCCTGTCGCCAGGCGGTCGCATTCAATGGTGTGCACTTCGACCGGCTGGCCGGGAAGCCGCAGTCCGACAATGCGGTCGCCCGGTATCGGGTGGCAACATTCGCCAAGATGATAGCCCACCCCTGGCGTCAGCCCGCGGATGGAAATCGCGCGTTCCTGCCCCGGGAAATCAAAGTCGATGCCATCGGCGTCAAAGCCCGGGACCAAAGCCTCCATCAACGCACGGTCGTTGATCTTGCCAAGGCCGATGCGGTGCATCAGCTCTTCCTCATCCTCCAGCTTCAACCGCGCAACTGCAGCGGTCAGCGCCTTCTTGCCGATTTTGCCCGGCATGCGCGCAGCGATTTCTTCGTAAAGCTTGCGGCCAATCGCGACGAGTTCATCGCGTTCGCGGTGCCGCACATGGCGGCGAATGGCCGCGCGCGCCTTGCCCGTGGTCACAAAGTTCATCCAGGTTTGCTGGGGCTCTTGCGCCTTCGACTTCAAAATCTCCACCATGTCGCCATTGTGCAATTGCGTGCGCAACGGAACATGACGGCCATTGACCTTGGCACCGACAGTCTTGTCGCCAAGGTCGGTGTGCACCGCATAAGCAAAATCGACCACCGTTGAACCCTTGGGCAACTGGTGCAGCGCGCCTTTCGGTGTGAATGCGAATATCCGGTCCTGATACATCGCCATCCGGGTGTTTTCGAGAATATCCTCGGCATCCTGGCTGGTTTCCAAAATCTCGATCAGGTCGCGCAACCAACCCGCCTGCCCGTCCGGCTTGTCGGCCTGCTTATAGGCCCAGTGCGCAGCAAAACCATGTTCGGAACTGCGATGCATTTCAGCGCTTCTGATCTGCACCTCCACCCGCATATTCTTGGCAAACATGATGGTTGTGTGGATCGACTTGTATCCGTTGCGCTTTGGCGTCGAGATAAAGTCCTTGAACCGCCCCGGCACCATCTGCCAACGGCGGTGCAGCACACCAAGTGCCCTGTAGCAATCCTCGGTTGTCTCGGTGATGACGCGAAAGGCATTGATGTCCGTCAGTTGTTCAAACGCGACATGGCGTTCCTGCATCTTCTTCCAAATCGAATAAGGATGTTTCTCGCGGCCCGAGATTTTGATTTTCAGCCCCGCCTGCTCCATTTCCCAAGCCATGGTCTGGGTTATCTGGTCGATTTCGACATCGGCTTTTTCGCGGATTTGTTTCAGGCGGCCCGTAATCGTCTGATACGCCTCGGGCTCGAGCTGTTCAAAGGCGAGCAATTGCATCTCGCGCATATATTCATACATGCCAATCCGCTCGGCCAGCGGCGCATAAATATCCATCGTTTCCTTGGCGATGCGACGCCGCTTGTCCGGGCTCTTGATGAAATGCAGGGTCCGCATATTGTGCAGGCGGTCGGCGAGCTTGACCAAAAGGACGCGAATGTCGTCGGAAATTGCGAGCAAAAACTTGCGCAGATTTTCCGCCGCGCGCTCATCCTCGGTCTGCGCTTCAATTTTGGAGAGCTTCGTCACGCCATCCACAAGGCGCGCCACTTCCGGACCAAAGCGCGCTTCGACATCCTCGATTGACGTCAGCGTATCTTCCACCGTGTCGTGAAGAAGCGCGGTAATGATTGTGTCCTCGTCCATTTTGAGGTCAGTCATCAGGCCAGCGACTTCAACCGGATGGCTGAAATAAGGATCGCCCGAGGCCCGTTTTTGCGCGCCATGCATCTTTACTGTAAAGACATACGCCCGGTTCAGCCGATCCTCGTCGACGTCGGGTGTATAAGCCCGCACCCGCTCCACCAGTTCATATTGCCGCATCATCAGTCCAAGTTGGGTCTTTTACGCTGCGATGCAACAGGAAAATCATTCTTCACAGGTCCGCATCCGTTTTACCGTTAAAAGAGGTGCGCCGCCGTCACGGCAATTTAGGCGAGACCTTAATGTGGCTTTCCAGCGAAGCTATGGCCCAACAAAATTGCGCCAGAAGGATAATCCTTCCGGCGCAGTATGGTTTCGGCTCCTTGAACTGCATGGATCATGCAGCATCGGGATGTGGAGGAGAGCGGAGCCGAAAATTTCGGTCAGTGCTTTAGTTCTTCGCGATTGCCTTGGCATCGGCGCCATTGCAGGCAGCGATTTCGTCAGCAGTGAACACGCGCTCACCAGCGGTGAAAGCCGAAACTTCACCAAATTTACGCGCGATACTGATGCACATGTTCTTTGGTGCTGTCGATGCCATCGGTGCGCGGCAGCTTGTGCCTTCGCACTTTACGAATACGCTGCGCAGCAATTCAGGCTTCGCTTCGGTCGCCTGTGCCAATTCGGCTTTGTAATAGCTGCCGTTGGTCGCAGCATGTGCCTGGGGAGCTACAAAAAGAAGTGTCGCACTCAAAGCAGAGGCGGCAGCAAGTGCGCCCAGACGGGCGGAGAAGTGGGAGAGAGTCATCTTGTTTTCCTTAGCTTTGCAAAATTTTTTCAAACTGCAGACTGGAACTTTGATCCCTCGCCAGCACTTTGCGCATCTGGTAAATCAGTTGCGAATCACTACTTATTATTTTAGGTTTCTATTTGCAACTTAAAATTGCAATAGCAGTTGATTAATTTTAAAGAGCGTCGCACTCTGCGGCGGAGAGGACAAGGCATGGGCGAATTGCGGGAACCGCTACAACAGCTTGCGGAATGCGGTCTACCGACGGCGTTGGAGGCGATGGGCGAACGCTGGTCATTCATGATATTGCGCGCAGCGTTCAATGGCGTGCGCCATTTCGAAGAATATCTGTCCGAAATCGGCATCGCCCGCAATATATTGGCCAATCGCCTGACGCGGCTTACCGAAAGCGGTATCCTGCACCGCACGCCCTGTCCCGATGACCGTCGCAAGGTGGAATATCGCTTGACCAACAAGGGCCTTGATCTCCTGCCAACGATGATCGCGTTGCGCCAATGGGGCGAAAAATGGGGCACTGGCGTTCTCTCCAATCCTGTCCTGGTCGATGAACGCGACCGGCAACCGATCATGCCTGTAACGATCCGAAGCCATGACGAACGCGTGCTTGGCCATATGGATTTGTGCTGGATGAACTCAGCCGATATTACGCCCGTCAGGACCGACGCAACAGACGATATGGGTGACCGGGTCAGGAAACTGAGTGCAATTTAACGTGCGCTATTGACACCATTTAAAGCAACCATTGAATTTTTGTTGCGAATCTGTTACACTCCGCGTGCCAGGCCAAAAATGGTCGATGACTGCGCACCTAAACCGGGTTGAAGCAGGCTCATGACGTAAGGGACGAACAAAACAGTTTAGGGGCGGTTTCGCGCCGTCTGAAAAGCTATTCTCCCGAATAATCAGAAAGGTCGTAATATGACGTCCAACGCGGCGATGTTTGATGTAGGCGATTATGTAGTATATCCCAAGCATGGGGTAGGACGCGTAATCGAACTCCAAGATTCCGAAATCGCAGGCATGCAGCTACAGCTCTATGTCCTGCGCTTTGAAAAAGAAAAAATGACGCTTCGCGTGCCTTTCAACAAGGCCGAAGGCGTTGGTATGCGCAAGCTATCGAGCGACAAGACGCTCAAGGAAGCCATGCACACATTGACGGGCAAGCCAAAGGTAAAGCGCACCATGTGGTCGCGCCGGGCACAGGAATATGAAGCAAAGATCAATTCAGGTGACCTCGTTTCGATCGCCGAAGTGACGCGCGATCTGTTCCGCCCCGACGATCAACCCGAGCAGAGCTATTCCGAACGCCAGATCTTCGAAGCTGCGTCGAGCCGGTTGGCACGTGAACTCGCGGCCATGGAAAAGACCGACGAAAAAGCCGCGCTTCAGAAGATCCTTGCGATCCTGAATGAAGCAGCGCCGCAATATTACGAAAAAGCAGAATAGACTTTCCTTACCGGAAAAGCTGAAGGGCGCTGGAAACGGCGCCCTTTTTTTTGCGCTGCAATGATACCGCCAAACGCCCAGCCTGACATGCGGCTTTCGGGGGTGCTACAAGCGCAGGCATGGCCAAAGTAATTGTCTGGTATGACGGGGCATGTCCCTTATGCATTCGCGAGATTGCATTGATGCGTCGGCTTGATCAGCGCCGCGCAATCGACTTTATCGATGTCGCGCCGGCCGATTCAGTCTGCCCGCTTGATCGTCAATTGATGCTCGCCCGCTTTCACGCCAGCGAGGACGGTATCATCCTGTCGGGTGCCGCAGCCTTTGCGGCCATGTGGCGCGCCATCCCTTTGCTCAAGCCGCTTGGGCACGCTGCACGCAACCCGATCATATTACGCCTTCTCGAGCGGCTTTATGTCCAGTTCCTCAAATTCAGGCCGCGCCTGCAAAGATTGTTACAGAACACATGAACCCGTCAAATTTTCCCGCCACACGTGGCGATGCACTGTCGCGGCTTGCCCGTTTTGCGCCGGACGCGGGTCATGCTTATGCAGCGGGACGCAACACCGATGCCGGACCATCAGAAAAAGGTGCGGTATCGAAGCTGTCGCCCTATATCCGCTATCGGTTGATCACCGAGCAGGAAGTCGTTGGCGCGGCACTTGGACATCATAGCCTGCCGGCGGCCGAGAAATATGTGCAGGAAGTGTTGTGGCGCACCTACTGGAAGGGCTGGCTGGAAATGCGTCCGTCGGTCTGGGCGCAATTTCACGAGGAGCGCGACAGGCAACGCGACAGCTTTCCCGATGCACGCGCGATCCGAAGTGCCGAGGCCGGCGAAACAGGCATTGAGGGTTTTGACGACTGGGCACGCGAATTGGTCGATACAGGTTATCTGCACAACCACGCGCGCATGTGGTTTGCATCGATATGGATCTTCACCCTTCGTCTTCCCTGGGCGCTAGGTGCGGACTTCTTCCTGCGCCACCTGATTGATGCCGATGCCGCAAGCAACACCTTGTCCTGGCGCTGGGTCGCTGGCCTGCAAACCGCTGGCAAAACCTATCTTGCGACAACAGAGAATATTGCGCGCTTCACCAATGGCCGCTTTGCGCCAAAGGGTCTGGCCACGGTGGCAACGCCGCCAATCGACATTCCGGTACCGTCGCCGCAAATATTGTCTCCATCGGGCAATTACGACCCGCACAAGCCATCGTTTCTGCTCATCACACCTGAGGATCTGCACGCTGAATCTGTGTTCAATTCAAACACAAAAATCACTGGAGCATCCGTGTTGTTCGACCCTGAAAGCTTGTGGGGAGAGAATGCCCGCTCTTTTGTCGGTGCAGCAGTCACCGACACCGCCGCACGCATCAACAACGTCGTTGAAATGTCCGACGCAAACCTTGAGCAACCTCGACGCCACGACCCTCATGGAACGCGCGCGTGAAGCAGGCGCCCGGCAGATCGTCACGCCTTATGCGCCGGTCGGACCTGTCGCCGATATTTTGGCAAAGGCGGCTCCTGTATTGGCTTCAGAAGGCATCCCGCTCGTGCAAGCCCGCCGCGCCTGGGACGAAAAATTCTGGCCGCATGCCACGAAGGGTTTCTTTCCGTTCAAGGAGCGTATCCCCAAAATACTTCAGGAAATGGGGCTTTCCAGATAGTTCGTAAATTTCTGTTGCACGCGCGCAGTTGAGGCGTATTATAGACATAATACACAAGGAGCCATCTGATGCGTAAAACGATTTTGCTTTTGCCCCTTCTCATATTGGCACTGTCCGCATGTGGCGAATCCGTGTCCGAGATGGTCAAGGACGTCAAATCCATCGAAAGCGGTGGTTTTGCTGACGGCAAAACGATTTCTACGTCAGCTGCAACAACCGCCTCGTTTGATAGGGTCAAAGCGCTCGGTCCCGACAATATCGTCTTTGTGACTGGCGATAAGTTCAGCATAAAGGCCGAAGGCAACGCCAAGGCGATCGCGACTCTGCGCTACAAAGTCGAAGACAATACAATCGTCATTGGCCGGGATAAGGGCAATTGGTTTGGCGAAGAAGGCAAAGGCGTTACGGTGACGATTACTGCGCCCGTCTTGACTGCCGCTTCGCTGGCTGGATCCGGGGATTTCACCGCTGACCGGATGAAAGGCGATGAAGTCGAAGTCAAAATCGCCGGCTCGGGCAGCTTGAACGTCGCCAATGTCGAAGCCAAGACGCTTGAGACAAAAATTGCTGGCTCAGGCGATGCGGTTATTTCTGGCAAGGTTGAACGTGCCGACTTCTCAGTGGCGGGATCAGGTAGCATCAATGCCGAAAAACTAACTGCAACAGACGCTGAAGTGTCGATTGCCGGATCGGGCGATGTCCGCCTGAATGCCTCCGGTAAGGTGGAGGCCAAAGTCGCGGGCAGCGGCGACGTTAATGTTACTGGCGGCGCATCGTGCGATTCAAAATCCATGGGTTCGGGCAGCATCAATTGTTCCTGAACATGATCGGCCAACCCGCGTGAGCAATTGGTGGGACCGCAATATCGTTCCGCGGCTGATCGGCTGCGCCTGCACGCAACCGGCGGTGATGCGCGATCGAGCCAAAATCGTGCCATTGGCTTCAGGAGACGTGCTTGAATTGGGCTGCGGCGCACCTAATCTTGATTTTTACAATTGGGAGAACATCCATTCGCTGTCTGGCGTCGACCCGTCGCCCGAACTTTTGAACGGGGCCAAATTGGCGCTCGCAAAAAAGGGCTTAAAAGCCGACTTTATTCCGGGCGTGGCAGAAGCCCTGCCCTTCGCCCAAGGCAGCTTCGATTGTGTGGTCACCACCTTCACTTTGTGTTCGGTTCAGGACCCAGTTGCGGCTTTAGCCGAAGCCAGACGGGTCTTGAGACCCGGTGGGCGGCTCTTGTTTGTTGAACATGGCCGCGCACCAGATCATTCTGCGGCACTTTGGCAGGGCCGGATTGAGCCCTTGTGGAAACGCATTGCTGGCGGTTGCCATTTGACCCGGCCCGTAACTCAGGCCATATCCGACGCTGGCTTTGTGTGTGACGTGCCACAGGGGCACTATATGAAAAGGACACCGAAATGGCTTGGCTGGGTCGAATGGGGCGAGGCACGACTGGCGTAACAGGCGTTGCCATGTTACTGGCTGCTGGACTGATGACGGCCGGGCCGGCTGCTGCTGAAGAGCGCAAGATGCTCGTGGCAAGCTTTGAAAATATTCAGGTTCTCGGCGATATCAATGTTGAGGTGCAGACAGGCAAGGCACCGTCCGCTCGCGTCAAGGGGGACAAGCGTGTGTTGGACTCGCTGAAACTCGAACGCATTGGCATGACATTACGTGTGCGGCTTCAAGGGGCTTTGAACGACGCCAAGGGCACCCCGATAACTCAGCCGGTTCAAGTGCTGCTATCCACGCAGGGAATTAAGAATATGACTGTGGCGGGTAATGGTACGTTGAAAATATCCAATGTCGCGGAACCCGATGCGGTTCGCATGCTCATTGCGGGCAATGGTGCGATTGCGGTTGAACAGCTTAATGCCGATAAATTTGCCGCCGATATCGATGGTAATGGCCGGATTGAGATCAAAAAAGGCAATATTCGCGACGCGAAAGTGACGCTCAATGGTGCAGGCCAATTTGACGCTCCAGACCTCAAAATGCGAACAGTGCGCCTCGAACATATCGGAAATGCTGTATCGAGGGTCCAGGCTTTGGAAGAGGCCGATATCTTCAATCGCGGCACCGGCAATATAACAGTTGGAGGAACCGGAAGCTGTTTCATCAAACAAGCTGGCAGCGCAGCGATCAACTGCGCCCGGATCGGCAAGGGATCAGGTAAATGAAAGTAGCTCAATTCAGCCGTCGCTATATATGCGCCATAGCCTTATCCCTGACGGCCTGCACCATGCCAGCCAATGGCGGCAGCCAACCCGCGGGTTGTAACGCAGGCGCCGCAGCGGGGCAGTCACCGGCTGGAATCGCACAGGTCACTTTGTGCATCACCAGCGCGAAGAAAACCCGTGCTTTCACTGTTGAGGTCGCTCAAACGGGCGCACAACAGGCGAAGGGATTGATGTTCCGCACTGAGCTTGCCGACAATGCCGGTATGATTTTCCCGTTCCCTCAACCGCGCGTTGCCAGTTTCTGGATGAAGAACACCGTCATCCCGCTCGACATCATATTTGTCCGCGCAAACGGGACTATCGAGAGTATTGCGGACAACACAATTCCTTATTCCACGGACCCGGTGCAATCTGGTGAACCAGTGGCAGCGGTACTTGAACTGCGTGGCGGCCTGACTGCGGAACTTGGCATTGCCGCCGGAGATCAGGTCAAATGGACCGTGAAATAAGGCCAAATAAGGATTGCGCGGCACCGTGCTTGGTCCTAATCGCGAAGCCATGGGAATACTCGGTAAAATCTTCACTTGGTGGGACGGCGCAACCATTGGCACGTCGATCTACAGCTGGCGCAAGGGCAAAGCTGTAGGCACGGACACCGAAGGCAATAAATATTACCAGTCATCGGACGGCAAGCGCCGCTGGGTCATTTACAATGGTCCAAATGATGCAAGCCGCGTCTCCCCCGATTGGCATGGCTGGCTCCACGGGACGCATGATGGTGATCCCGAAAGCTATCTGCCGCCACATCGCGGTTTTGAAACGGCCCCTGTCCCAAATCTCACCGGTACGGATGCGGCGTATCGTCCCGCCGGGTCAATTGAGAGGGGCGGTCACCGGGTACGCGCAACAGGCGATTATGAGGCGTGGAGTCCCGACGGATCATGATCCGCATCCGCGGTCTGTTGGTTCTGCCCTTGCTGGCAATTGTTGCCGCGTGCAGTGCGTCGAACGACGAGGGCGACGACAAGCTAGCGCCCGCAAAATCAGGTAAGGCACAGCCAACCGCCGACAAAATCGTCGCGGTGTCCGGGCAAACCATTGGCACACCCATGGCAGAGCGGATCGCCGTGCTTGGCTTGCTTAACAAGCGTAATGGGCAAACGCGCGACATTGAACTGAAGCCGGGCGAAGCCATCCGGTTAGGCAAGGTCGTCGTGAGACTTCGGGCGTGCGAAAAAACCGCGCCTTGGGAAAACTATCCTGACGAAGGCGCATTTGTGCAGCTCCTGGTCAACGAACGTCCGCCCGGTACGACCGAGGCGGCAAGATGGCGACGTGTATTTTCGGGCTGGCTCTTCAAAGAAAATCCCGCTGCGAATGTGGTTGAGCACCCGATTTACGATGTCTGGGTCAAAAGTTGCAAAATGAGCTTCCCGGGTGAAGAAGCTCCGGTAGAGCGGAAATCAGCCGAACCAGCGCCGGCTGCTGCGGCTGCGCCAGAAGCAAGTGCGCCATCCAACGCGCCCCAGTCGCCGGCCCCACCGGCGGAGATAAAGGCGAAGACGCAAGCCCCGACGACGCTTGAACCTCTTTAGTCAGAGCGGCTTCAAGTAGTTCGAGATAAGCGGCTTGAGTCATTTCAATAGCGCCAAGACTGGCAAGATGTTCGGTCATGAACTGGCAATCGAGCAGGACAAAACCGCCCAGTCTCAACCTTGCGACCAGCCAGGCCATCGCGACTTTGGACGCATCGGTTTCCCGCGAGAACATGCTCTCGCCAAAAAATGCTCGTCCCAGCGCCAGTCCGTAAAGTCCGCCGACGAGCCGTCCTTCAGACCAACATTCGATGCTATGCGCCAGGCCATGCTGATGCAGACGGCAAAACGCCTCTTCAATGTCCGGGTTGATCCAGGTGTCACGGCGGTTGGCCTGCGACTCCGCGCATGTTGCAATGACCCGGCTGAAAGCTGCATCACCGGTGACCTCGAACCGATCCTGCCTGATTGTCTTGGCAAGCGATTTTGACAAATGGAATCGGTACAGCGGCATGATTGCGCGAAATTCAGGCTCAATCCAGAATGTGTCCGGATCATCACGCGCGTCAGACATCGGGAAAATGCCGTTGGCATAGGCCTGAAGCAACAGATCCAGATCGATGGGCAAATATCTGTCCTTTCGTTACCGATGTATTGCCTATCTCGAATTGCGCCCACGCTTGCAATGGATTATAGCCTGAACAATCGCCCTGGCAGAGTGTGGTCCAAACAGGACCGGCCTGCCGGGGCGCATCATTTTAAGCAAAGTCAGGGGCTCCATATGACTCGCCGTCGCAAAATATATGAAGGCAAGGCCAAGATTCTTTATGAAGGTCCTGAACCCGGCACACTCATCCAGTACTTCAAGGATGATGCAACGGCATTTAATGCGCAAAAAAAGGGTACCATCGCAGGCAAGGGCGTGATCAACAATCGCGTGTCCGAGCATGTGTTCACGCGCCTGAGCTATATCGGTATTCCAACGCACTTTATCCGACGCCTCAATATGCGTGAGCAATTGATCCGTCAGGTCGAGATCGTTCCCATTGAGGTCATCGTTCGCAACGTTGCCGCCGGCTCATTATCCAAGCGTCTCGGAATCGAGGAAGGCACGCCGCTTCCGCATACGTTGCTCGAATATTGTTACAAGGATGACAGCCTTGGCGACCCATTGGTAGCCGAGGAGCATATCGCTTGCTTTGGCTGGGCCACACAGGAAGAAATGCAGGATATTTCGTCGATGGCGATCCGCATCAATGACTTCATGTGCGGCATGTTTGCGGCAATCGGTATCCGGCTTGTCGATTTCAAACTCGAATTTGGCCGGTTGTTCGACGGTGACTTTTCGCGGATCATATTGGCAGACGAAATTAGCCCTGATGGCTGCCGCCTCTGGGATATCGAAACAGGCGAGAAACTGGACAAGGACCGTTTCAGGCGTGACCTTGGCGGCGAAGCGGAAGCCTATCAGGAAGTCGCCCGGCGCCTTGGCTTGATGCCAGATGAAAGCGAAGGCGCGGTGCTCGACATGGTCAGCCACCGTCTGCGCAAAGGTAAGTAGGTCGGTATTTTACACGATAAGGCATTGCCGGACCACTGCACTTTGGGAACGAGGCTAAGCGCATGAAAAAAGCGCTTAAAATTCTTCTCGGGATCAGCATCCTCTTAGGCAGCGCTGCTTCGTCTCAGGCTATCCCTCCTGCGCCGCCCGCTGGCGCTGAGCGAACGCAACCATGGAATGCGGAAACGTCGGACCTCGAGCCCGATGCAACTGTCATTTATGGACGGCTTTCCAACGGACTGCGGTATGCAATCCGTCCAAACCAGCGTCCGCAAAATCGGGTTGTTGTACGCATGGCCATCGATTTTGGTTCAGCGGCAGAGGCCGAAGACGAGCAAGGTCTGGCACATTTCATAGAACATATGGCCTTTAATGGCAGCACGAACGTGCCCGAGGGCGAGATGGTCAAGATCCTTGAACGCCTTGGTCTGTCTTTTGGCGCCGATACCAATGCATCTACGGGATATACCCAGACGCAGTACAAGCTTGACCTTCCCAAATCGCAGCCACATCTCATCGAACGCGCGTTGTTCTTGATGCGCGAGACCGCGAGCGAAGTATCTTTCAATCCCGCCGCTGTCGACCGGGAGCGCGGGATCATACTGGCCGAACGCCGTGAGGGCGAAAATTTCGGTTTCCAAAGCATGAGAGCGGCGAATAACCTGTTTTATCCTGACACCTTTTACGCAAACCGATATCCCATAGGCCTGCCCGAAATCATTCAAAATGCCACGGCTGACCGGATCAAATCACTTTATCGCAGATATTATCGCCCGGATCGCATTAGGATCATTGTCGTCGGACCGGTCGACCCGGTCGCCATTGAACGCGAACTGGTGGCGAAATTTGCGGACTGGCTTGTGTCAGCGCCGGCACTGGGTGACATTGATCGTTGCACGCTAGATACCTCGCGCGGCATGTCAGCCAAGAGTTTTGTCCATCCCGAAATTAATGAGACCATCGGCGTCCGACAGGCCTTGCAGGACAAGAGACGTCCCGACACTGTTGAGCGCGCGTTAAGCGAACTCAAAATGAGCATTGCGTCGGCCATACTGTCCAAGCGTATGGCGCGCCGTTCGCGCGACGAAGACGTGCCTTTCTTAAGTGGGGGCGTGAACTTCAGCTTCGGCGTGTGTGATCAATATGCGGTCATTGGGTACGGCGTGAGCGGAAAGGACGGCAGTTGGCGCACTATATTGGCATTTACCGAACAGACTGTGCGACAGGCAGTTGAACACGGCTTCGATGAATCCGAAGTAGCGGAACAACTCAAGCGGCTGGATGCGCAATTCGAAAATAACGCGAAGAACGAAAGCACACAGTCCAGCAACGCAATCGCCGAAGCACTGGTTGCACTTGATGACGATGTTTTCAATTCAGATGGATATCGCCAGTTGCTCTGGCGGCAGCTGCGACCATTTATGACGACGGCGGCCGTTGAAGCCGAATTCAAGTCATGGTTCGAGCAGATGACCACACCGCAGATTTTCCTGACAACAAAGCAAAGCGAAATCGAGCCGCCCGAAGAGATTGTCAGGGTATATGTTGCCAGTCAGGGAACCGCGGTTATAGCGCCGGTTGCGCGCACCGAATCCAGTTTTGCCTATAATGATTTCGGCCCTGCCGGGAAGGTCGTGGCGGATAAATTGATTCCAGACCTTGGTATTCGCACAGTCCGCTTTGCCAATGGCGTATATTTAAATCTCAAAAAAACAGACTTTGAAGATAACCGGATTCGATACTCACTGCGGATCGATGGCGGAAAGCTACATTTTGGCAAAGACAATGCGGTCTTGGCATGGCTTATGTCAGCGACCTTTGTTTCGGGCGGTCTTGAAGCCCATGACATTGAGGATTTACGTTCGATACTGGCCGGAACCACGGTATCGCCTGCCTTTGGTGTTGCAGATGATTATTTCGGTGCGGCCGGGGCTATTGCGCCTGCAGATCTGGAACGCCAATTGCAGGTCATGGCCGCCTATACGACGCATCCTGGCTATTCGGAAAATGCTGTTCGCCTGTTTCGCCGGCCATTGCCCGAACTATATGCGCGATTGGACGCTGCTCCCGGATCTGCGCTGAATGTCGCCATGGCAAGGATCATGAACGATAATGATCCACGTTTTGCGCTTGCCCCGCTCAGCGCTATCGAGGCCGCGGACTTCAATCAGCTCAAGCAAGCCTTGGGCGACGCTCTTACACGCAACCGGCTGGAAATAGCGTTGGTCGGCGATGTAGACGAAAATGCGGCAATTGCGGCCGTGGCGCGCAGCTTTGGTGCGCTTCCATCCCGGGAAACAGATAGCCATGATTTTAGCTCTGACCTCAAGCAGGGGTGGAGTTCAGCTTTTGGCAATTTTGACATTCCGCATAAGGGAGAAACCAACCAGCTCGCGTGGCGCCGCATTTGGGTGACCACTGGCGACACAGATCAAAAGACCACCCAGTCGATGGATCTACTCGCACGTGTCATCACGCTTCGTCTAAACGATGAACTGCGTGAGAAGCTCGGCGCAACATATGGCGTCTCGGCATATTCAGAGATGTCGGACATTTACCCAGCGCGTGGGATGCTCGCGGTGTCCACAAATGGCGATCCCAAAGATCTGGCAATAATAGAGCAGACCGTCGACCAGGTGATTTCGGAGTTGGTCACGGCGCCCGTTGATTCCGATCTCTTCGACCGCGCCCGAAAGCCGGTTATCGAAAGCTACGCCGACTGGAAAAAACGGAACGATACTTGGTTGGGCGTGGCGGCCGAGGCACAGACAAATGTGGTGAAGCTCGAGCGCTTCAGGAAAAATGAAGCACGATTCACGTCCATCACACCGCAGGATATATGGGCGCTGGCAAAGCGTTATCTCAGCAAGCCCGCCCAGTTCACGCTCCGCGCATTGCCTGCAAAACTGGAAACTGGCCGTGCAAAACCAAGCAAATGAGCATTTCCAGCCGCGTCCTTAGCCTCTGGTTTTGTAGCCGCACACAATCCCGAGGATGAATGCCAAAAACAGGCCCAATTGCACCTCGTCGCTTCCGACGTTGCTCCAGCCAAAAAGTTCATGCCCGAACGCAAACAGGCCGATAAACATAGCAATTGCCAAACCAACCATAAGCCCCTCCGATCAGCGATATCACCGCAATGCACGAGCGTTAATTCCTCAATATATATGCGGCATGCTGAAAACCGGCTTACGAAATATGGTTAAAAACTATTTACCGGTAGCTTCCGCTTGAATCGCGCGTCACGCCATCTATAGCAAAATCAGATAGCCAGATGGATAGGTTCGAGATGAAAACGCGCATTTTTGTTACGCTGAAAAACGGGGTTCTCGATCCGCAGGGTAAAGCGATCCATCACGCCATTGAAGGCCTTGGTTTTACCGGGGTACATGATGTGCGGGCGGGACGCCTGATCGAAATTGAACATGAGCCTGATGTTTCAGCGGCCGATCTGGAATCAATGTGTCAGAAGCTGTTGGCCAATATGGTTATTGAAAATTTCGAGATCGAGCAGGTCTGATGCGCGCAGCGGTAATCCAGTTTCCCGGATCAAACTGCGACAGGGATATGGCCGTTGCCATTCGCGACGTCACTGGCGCTGAAACCGAAATCGTGTGGCACCGCGCTGGAGAATTGCCTGATCGCGTGGACTTTATCGCTATTCCTGGCGGCTTTTCCTACGGCGATTATTTGCGTTCAGGCGCCATGGCGGCACGCTCTCCGGTGATGCAAGACGTTGTCAGGGCAGCGGCACGCGGTGTGCCTGTTCTGGGCGTGTGCAACGGCTTCCAGATTTTGACAGAAGCAGGTCTCTTGCCTGGCGCATTGATGCGCAATGCTGGCATCAGGTTTGTTTGCCGCACCGTTGCATTGAAAGTTGAAAGCAACCAA